>CAVTOP010000005.1:0-1034012 GCA_963736275.1 uncultured Alphaproteobacteria bacterium | reverse complement strand
CGATCATCCAGGCCGCCATGTTATGAATCGAGATATAGGCCGCCGTCGACGTGCACCCCTGCGCCAGCTCCTCGAAGATCAGCGCGGCATCGAGCCGCGACAGCGCCGATCCCCCGACATCCTCTTTGACATAAATCCCCCCGAAACCGAGCGCCGCAGCCTTGCGTAACGCATCGACGGGGAAGATTTCGTCTTCGTCCCACGCGCGAGCATTCGGCATCATCTCGTCGCGCGCAAAGGTGCGTGCAGTCGCCTGAAATGCCCGTTGTTCTTCGGAAAGCTCAAAATCCATGGACCGCCCCGCTTCGGCCCCTGCGGCTTAGCAAGGGAGCCCGGACCGCGGCAACCGGGAAGGTCCGGTCGGCATTAATGCCCTATGCTGCAATTTCCAGGCAGCTGGAGCATCTAAAGCTGACAGGCAGTGCACGGAGGAAACAATGGCAAGCGGAGATAAAGAACCTACCGGACCCGACCTCTCCAAAGGTATCCCGGCAAGCAACCTCCCGGACGGCGCCATGATGGCTGGTCATGTCGGCGACGACGAGGTGCTGCTCGTCCGCCAGAGCGGCAAGCTGTTTGCGCTGTCCGCCCACTGCACCCATTATCATGGACCGCTCGCCGACGGCCTGGTGGTCGGCGCCACCATCCGCTGTCCATGGCATCACGCCCATTTCGATCTCGAGACGGGCGAAGCGATTGCAGCACCCGCGCTGAGCCCGCTCACCTGCTGGCAGGTCGAGGAGCGTAACGGCAGCGTATTCGTCGACGCAAAAAAGCGCAGCCGGCGCCGAAGGCACCCGGACCGGCAAACGAACGCATTGTCATTGTCGGCGGTGGCGCAGCCGGTTTTGCCGCCGCAGAGATGCTGCGCCGCCGTGGGTTCGCCGGGCGCATCACCATGCCCAGCAACGACGAAGCAGCCCCGGTCGACCGCCCGAATTTGTCGAAAGACTATCTCGCCGGCAGCGCGCCGGAAGAATGGGTGCCGCTGCGTGGCGACACTGGTACGCGGAAAACAGGATCGATCTCAAACTCAAAACCGAAGTGACTGCACTTGATGCAAAGAACAAGGAATTGTCACTCGGGGACGGCAGTAAGATCAAATTCGACAAACTACTGCTCGCAACCGGCGCCGAGCCGGTGAGCGCTCGACATTCCCGGCGCAGATCAACCGCACGTGCACACATTGCGATCCCTCGCCGACTGCCGCGCGATCATCGCGCAGGCAAAGACCGCCAAACGCGCGGTCGTCATCGGCGCGAGCTTCATCGGTCTGGAGACCGCCGCCGCATTGCGAGCGCGCGATATCGACGTGCATGTCGTGGCGCCGGAGAAACGCCCGCTTGAACGGGTGTTCGGACCGCAGCTTGGCGACTTCATCCGTGCCCTGCACGAGGAGCACGGCGTCAAATTTCATCTCGAGAACAGTATCACTGCAATCGAAGGCACACGTGCTGTCCTCAAAAACGGCGGCACGCTCGATGCCGATCTCGTCGTGATCGGCGTCGGCGTACGACCACGTATCGCACTGGCCGAAAAAGCCGGGCTTGCGATGGAGAAAGGCGTGAGCGTCAACGAGTATCTGGAAACAAGTGTGCCGCGACATCTACGCGGCCGGCGACATCGCGCGCTGGCCCGACCCAATTTCAGGCGAACGCATCCGCGTCGAGCACTGGGTCGTCGCCGAGCGACAGGGGCAGGTCGCAGCGCTCAACATGCTGGGCGTGCGCACGCCCTTCCGTTCGGCGCCGTTCTTCTGGAGCCAGCACTACGACGTGCCGATCAACTATGTCGGCCACGCCGAAAAGTGGGACGCCATCGAGATCGAGGGCGATGTAATGAAGCGCGACTGTGTCGTCCGCTACAGGCGCGGTGGCCGCGTTCTGGCAGTTGCCTCGATCTATCGCGACAAAGAGAGCCTTGAAGCCGGCGTGGCGATGGAGCGGGAGGCCACAAAGACGTAGGACGTGGCCGCTTAACGCTCATGCGTGGCGGCGGGTAGCGGGGCCTGCTGAGACCGGCTAAAAAGAGCGCCGGGAGTGCCCCTTATGGCGATCAAATTTGGCCGTCCAATCGAAAGCCGCGCGCGGTTCACCCCGGTCGACCGAACCCCGCGGCGAAGGACGAGCAGCTCGAACTTTCCGTACGCATGCGCCGCAACCGGCGCAGCGAATGGGCGCGCCGCATGGTGCGCGAAAACGTTCTGACGACCGACGACCTGATCTGGCCGCTGTTCGTGATGGATGGCACCAACGCGCGCACTCCGGTTCCTTCGATGCCCGGTGTCGAACGGCTGTCGGTCGACGAGATCGCGCGCGAGGCGGCAGCGTGCTGCCAAACTGACCATCCCCTGCATCGCGCTATTCCCCTACACCGACCCGACACTTCGTGACGAGTCGGGAAGCGAAGCGCTCAATCCTGACAATCTCGTCTGCCGGGCCATTCGCGCCATTAAAAAAGAGGTGCCGGAGATCGGCGTTCTGTGCGACGTCGCGCTCGATCCCTTCACCAGCCACGGTCACGACGGACTGCTGAGCAACGGCGTCATTCTCAACGACGAAACGGTCGCGGTGCTTGTGAAACAAGCTCTGGTGCAGGCGGAAGCCGGTTGCGACATCATCGCGCCCTCGGACATGATGGACGGACGTGTCGGCGCCATCCGCAAGGCGCTCGACGCGGCGAAATTCACCGACGTGTCGATCATGTCCTACGCGGCGAAATACGCATCGGCGTTTTACGGACCGTTCCGCGATGCGGTCGGCTCGGCGAAGACGCTCGCCGGCGACAAGCGCACCTATCAGATGGACTTCTGCAACTCCGACGAGGCCCTGCGCGAGGTTGCGCTCGACATCGAGGAAGGCGCCGACATGATCATGGTCAAGCCGGGCCTGCCCTATCTCGATATCGTGCAGCGCGTGAAGGAACGTCTTCGGGATGCCGACCTTCGCCTATCAGGTGTCCGGCGAATACGCGATGATCATGGCGGCCGCGCAGAACGGCTGGCTCGACGGCGAGCGCGCCATGATCGAAAGCCTGATCGCCTTCAAACGCGCCGGCTGCGACGGGGTTCTGACCTATTTCGCCCCGCGCGTGGCGGAAAAGCTCAAAGCAGGTTGACGCGATCAGGGCACTTCCCTCCCGGTCACCGGCCCGGTGACCTGAATTCGACAGGTTAACGTTCCATGGGTGAATTCGCCATCGGTCAAGGCGTCTCGCGCTTCGAGGATCCGCGACTGATGCGAGGCGGCGGACGCTATACTGACGACATCAAGTTGCCGGGCATTGGCCCACGGCGTCGTGCTGCGGTCACCGCATGCGCACGCAAAAATCAGATCGATCGACGTCGCCGCGGCAAAGAAGGCGCCCGGCGTGCTGGCGGTGCTGACCAGCGCCGACGTCAAGGCGGCCGGCTACGGCGACTTGCCGGTGCCCGGCGGCCTCAAGCGCCGTGACGGCTCACCTATGTATAAGCCGCGGTACCCGATCCTGGCGGAGGACCGCGTGCGCTGGGTCGGCGATTGCGTCGCTTTTGTCGTCGCCGAAACGCTTGCGCAGGCGATCGACGCCGCTGAAATGATCTCGGTCGACTACGAAGAACTGCCCGCCGTTACGTCGACTGCAGAGGCGCCGAAGCCCGGCGCGCCGCGCGTGTGGGACGACTGCCCGGACAACATCTGCTTCGTCGAACTGATCGGCGACAAGGCAGCGGTCGATGCGGCCTTCGCGCGTGCCGCGCACGTGATCAGCATCGCTTCGTCATCAACCGCGTCACCGCGGCGACCATGGAGCCGCGTGGTGCGGTCGGCGACTACAACGCCACTGATGGCCGCTACACGATTTACACGCCGATACAGCGGCCGCACCCGACGCGCACCGAGCTCGCGAAGGTGCTCAAGGTGCCGGAAAGCAAGATACGCATCGTCACCGGCGACACCGGTGGCAGCTTCGGCATGAAGTCGCCGATCTTCAACGAAACGCCGCTGGTGTTGCTGGCGTCAAAGCTCACCGGACGGCCGGTGAAATGGATCAGCACGCGCACCGAAGCCTTTCTGAGCGACGCGCAAGCGCGCGACAACGTCACCGAGGCCGAGCTCGCACTCGACAAAGACGGACATTTCCTCGCTTTTCGCGTGAAGACCATCGCCGCAATCGGCGCCTATCTGCAGCACTCGATGCCCGCATTCGTGCTCAATGCCGGCACGCTCGCCGGCGTCTACCGCACGCCGGCGATGCATGTCGACATCACCGCCGTCTTCAGCAACACCAATCCGATGCGGCCGTATCGCGGCAACGGGCGGCCCGAGGCCGCCTTCGTGATCGAACGCATGGTCGATCTGGCCGCCGCGCGAACTGGGCATGGACCCGGCCGAGCTGCGGCGGCGCAACTACGTCCCGCCTTCCGCGATGCCGTTCAAGACGGCGCTCACCTTCACCTATGACAGCGGCGAATTCGAAAAGAACATGGATCTCGCGCTTGACCTTGCCGACCACAAGGGCGTGAAGGCCCGCAAGGTAGATGCACGCAAGCGCGGCAAGCTGCTCGGTTTCGGACTGTCCAACACCATCGAGCGCGCCGGCGCGCCGAGCACGGAAGGCGCCGAAGTCCGCTTCGACCGCTCCGGCTCGGTTATCCTTTTCTCAGGCTCGAACTCACAAGGCCAGGGCCACGAGACAGTCTTCAAGCAACTCGTCTGTGACCGTCTCGGCCTCGATCCAAAAGAGGCGCAATATGTTCAGGGCGATACCGATCAGGTTTTCTATGGCGAAGGCACCGGCGGCTCGCGCTCAGCCACGCTCGCAGGTTCGGCGTTCCACCTGGCAACCGACAAGATCGTGACCAAAGCGCGCGCGATCGCCGCGCATATGCTCAAGGTCGAGGAAGCGATCTGAAATTCGACGAAGGCGTATTCTCGACCAACAAGACCAACCGCACGCTGTCGGTGAAAGAAATTGCCGCTGCCTCGCTTGAGATCGGCCAATCTGCCGAACGGCATGGAGCCGGGCTTGTTCGCGACCGCCGTCTACAACGCGCCGGTCAACAACTATCCGAACGGCTGCCACATCTGCGAACTCGAAATCGATCGCGAGACAGGCAAGGTCGACATCACGCGCTACAGCGTGGTCGACGACGTCGGCACCGTGCTCAATCCCCTGCTGCTGCACGGCCAGGTCCATGGCGGCATCGCCCAGGGCGCCGGACAGGCCCTGATGGAAGACATCCATTTCGACGCCTCGGGTCAGCTCGTTACGGCATCGTTCATGGACTACGCCATGCCGCACGCGCACGACCTCTGCGACATGGAGGTCGAGAGCAACCCGGTGCCGACCAAGACCAATCCGCTTGGCGTCAAAGGGGCTGGCGAAGCCGGGTGCGTCGGCGCCCTACCGGCGGTAACAAACGCGCTGGTCGATGCCCTCTCCGAATTTGGGGTCCGACATATTGAGATGCCGGCAACCCCCGAGCGGATCTGGCGGGCGATGCGCAGCTAGCGCAATAGGCCTTATACTGGCGGCTGATTCGAGCTAACCCGCGCCCGTATTGCGTCCCCCGCCCAGGAGAAATTCATGCGCAATGTCGGACGCAAACTGGCTTTCGTGCTCGCCTCATCCAATCATGGCACGATGATCATCAACCGCCTCGACTACCGCATGAGCGGGCCCGATAAGGGCATCGGTGTCGGCTACCAGCTGCTGGAGGCGGCGGCATTCGATCCGGTGGAGGTCGAGCTTGCGCTGCAATTGATCGAGGCACGCAAGCGTGTACACGGCGATGGCGTGGTTGCCATCGACGGCGGCGCCAATATCGGCGTTCATACCGTCGAATGGGCGACGGCAATGACCGGCTGGGGATCGGTGATCGCAATCGAGGCCCAGGAGCGAATTTATTACGCGCTTGCCGGGAATATCGCGATCAACAATTGCTTCAACGCCATCGCCATGCACGCCGCCATATCGTCGGAGCAAGGCATCATGCTGGTTCCGACGCCGGACTATCTTGTCCCATCCAGCTTCGGAAGCCTGGAATTGAAGCCGCGCGCAGAAACGGAATTCATCGGCCAACCTGTTGACTATTCGGCCGGCAATACGGTCGCGATCCAGAAGATGTCGATCGACGTACTTTGTCTGCCTCGCGTGGATTTCGTCAAACTCGATATCGAGGGAATGGAATTCGAAGCGCTCGAAGGCAGCGCGCCAGACAATCGAGCGCAGCCATCCGATTTTTCTGGTTGAATCGATCAAAGCGGGCCGCGAGCGTCTGCGCAGCTTCCTTGACGAGTGCGGATATAAGGTCGTCGAGGCCGGCATCAACCTGCTCGCGATTCATAAAAGCGATCCGGTCGTCAACGAACTGCAAATCCCCGACATGCCGGCACAATCGTCAGCGGCCTGAGCAACTCACTCCATTGCTGCGCCAGGCTCTATCCGCACCGGCAGATAGCCGTCAGCGGCGAGCGCCTGCATGATCTCCTCGGCGTGCGCGGCATCGCGTGTCTCGACCGTCACGTCGAGCTTGGCGCCTTTCGCGGGGACATCCAGAAACAGCCGCCGATGATTGACCTCGAGAATATTGGTACCCAACGTCCCGAGGCGTGTCGCGATGGTCCCCAGAACGCCGGGCCGGTCCGGAATGGTCAAACGGAACGAGACGATGCGATCCTCGCGCTCGAGCTCGCGCACCATGATGGAGGCGACCACACGCGCGTCGATATTGCCTCCGCACAGCACGAGTCCAACCCTTTTTCGTTTGAACAGCTCAGGCCTTGCAAGCATGGCGGCGAGGCCAGCAGCACCGGCGCCCTCTGCCATGGTCTTTTGAAGGGTGAGATAGGCATTGACGGCTCGCTCAAGCTGTACTTCGTCGACCAATATGATCTCTGCAACAAGGTCGCGAATGACCGGCAACGTAAGTTTCCCCACGTTCTTGACGGCAATGCCCTCAGCGAGCGTCGACCCGCCGATCGGCCGGCTCTCGTTGTGCAACGCGTTCCAGATGGAAGGATAGAGCGCGGATTCTGCGCCAACGAGATCAATGCTGCGGCTTTTGGCGCGAGCTGCGATGGCATTGCCTGCAATAAGCCCGCCGCCCCCGACGGGAAAAACCAGAATGTCCAGGCCGGGAACGTCCTCAAGCATTTCGAGCGCAATCGTCCCCTGTCCAGCGATGATGCGCGGATCGTCATAAGGGTGGACGAGCAAGAAGCCCACGCTGCGATTGAATCTGCTCGCAACGCGACTGCGCTTCGGCAACTGTCTCTCCATACAGGACGACTTCGGCGCCGTAGGAGCGGGTTGCCGCTAACTTCACGAATGGAGTTGTCACCGGCATCACGATGGTGGCCGGAATACCGAGTCGCTCGGCGTGATAGGCGACCGCCTGGGCGTGGTTACCCGCTGACATGGCAATCACGCCGCGTTTGCGCTCGGCCTCGCTCAGCGATGCCAGTTTCACCAGGGCGCCGCGATCCTTGAACGAGTTTGTGACCTGTAAGATTCTCGTATTTGACGTAAACCTCGGCGCCGGTGAGCGCCGAGAGCTTTGGTGCCGGCAACATTGGAGTGCGCAGCACCACCCCCGCTATGATGCGGCGAGCCGCTTCAATGTCGGCGAGAGTGGTTCGCGGCGTTTCTGGTCCGGGCGGCATCCGTTGCACCATGCCGCAAGGCTCACAAAGGTTCCAGCCAGGTCCGCGGCCAAGACAGCAGGCCCTTGCGGATGGCCCACACTTTCTCCATCTGGACCACCACCGGTTACGCTATACTGCTTCCACAGCGAGAGCTTACGTCATGTCGATCGACATCAAACCGCACGCCTACGATCCTGCCACCCAGCCCGAGCTGTTCGAGGGCGTTCTGGCGCGCCGGGTGCTAGCCTTTGTGATCGACTTCATCATTATTGCTCTTCCGGTTCTGCTTACGGCGATGTTCATATTCGCCTTCGGGATCGTCACGCTGGGGCTTGGCTTCGCGCTCTACTGGCTGCTCTCACCTGCAACGGTCATCTGGGCACTGCTCTACTTCGGCGGCACGCTCGGAGGACCAAATTCCGCAACCATCGGAATGCGGGTGATGGATCTCGAAATGCGTACCTGGTACGGCGCGCCTGCCTATTTCGTATTGGGCGCGGTGCACGCCATCGCGTTCTGGTTCACGGTGTCGTTCTTTACGCCATTCGTCCTGCTGGTAGCCTTCTTCAATCAGCGGCGGCGGCTCCTGCACGACATCCTGCTGGGTACCGTTATCATTAACAATGCGTCGCGGGCCTCGACGCTGCGGGGATCCATACAGGGCGCCCGAGCCGGCTGAGGGGCTTTGACGCAGGGCGTCCGGCGCGTAATGCTAGAGCGAATCCGGGACCACGACAGCACGGCCTGATTAGTGACCCAGCACTCGCGCGATACACCGCAATTCTACCTGACGGCACCCTCGCCCTGCCCTTACCTGGACGGCCAGGAAGAACGCAAGGTGTTTACGCACCTGGTCGGGGAGCGCGCCGGCGAGCTCAACGATCTTCTCACGCATGGCGGATTTCGCCGCAGCCAATCCATTGCCTACCGGCCAGCCTGCGAGGGCTGCCGGGCCTGCGTGTCGGTTCGTGTGGTGGCGGCGGATTTTTCGCCGTCGCGCAACATGCGTAGAATCGCCGAACGCAACGCCGATATGATCGGCCATATGCGTTCGGCGGCGCCGACATCCGAACAGTATTCAGTATTTCGCGCCTACCTCGATGCGCGGCACCGCGACGGCGGCATGGCCGACATGACGGTGCTCGACTACGCCATGATGATCGAGGACAGCCATGTCGATACCCGCGTTATCGAATATCGCCGCCGCGAACCGCATCTGGGCGTGAATGGGCGCAGCACCGGCGAGATGCTTGCCGTCGCGCTCACCGACGTGCTCAGCGACGGCCTATCCATGGTCTATTCCTTTTTCGAACCAGACGAGGGCGACCGCTCCCTCGGCACCTTCATGATTCTTGATCACATTGATCGCGCAAAGCGGATGGGCCTGCCTTACGTCTACCTGGGCTACTGGGTGCCCGGCTCACGCAAGATGGACTACAAGGGCCGTTTTCTGCCCCAGGAGCGCCTGATGCCGTCTGGGTGGAGCCGGGTCGAGCGCTAGCTGCTTTAGCCAAGAACAATATCGTAAAGCAGCTTAAAATTGAGCGCGATGAGAATTGCGCCGGTGAGGGCCGCGAGCGCAGTTACCCAGCGCGGCGCGACAAGTTCACCCAGTTTGCGACGGTCGGCGGTGAACATCACCAGCGGCACGATCGAGAACGGAAGCGCAACGCCGAGCACGACTTGGCTAAGGATCAAAAGCTTCGCCGTCCCGGACTCGCCATACCAAATCGTGACGATGGCGGCGGGCACAATGGCGATGGCGCGGGTCACCAGTCGCCGCGCCCACGGCGGCAGCCGGATGTCGATAAAACCCTCCATCACGATCTGACCTGCCAGCGTCGCCGTCACGGTCGAGTTCATCCCACAGCATAAGAGCGCGATCGCAAACAGCATCGGCGCCATTCCGGAGCCGAGCAGTGGCGCAATCAACTTGTGGACTTCGCCGAGTTCGGAAACATCGGTCTGTCCAGTCTTGTTGAAGGTCGCAGCCGCCAAAATCAGGATCGAGGCATTGATCAGCAGCGCGAACATCAACGCGATGGTGGAATCGATGGTGGCAAGCTTGATCGCCTCGCGCCGGTCCTCGATGCCCTCGCCGAAACGGCGAGTCTGCACGACACCCGAATGCAGATAGAGATTGTGCGGCATCACGGTCGCGCCGATGATGCCGATCGCGAGGTACAACATATCGGGATTAGTGAGAATGTTGGTGGTCGGCGCAAAGCCGCGGATTACCGCGCCCCATTGCGGATCGGCGAGCGCAATCTGGATGGCGAAGCAGATCGCGATGACCCCCAACAGCGTGACGATAAACGCCTCGATCCAACGAAAGCCGAGGTTCTGCATCCATAGGATCAGAAACACGTCGAGCGCGGTGATCAGAACGCCGATCTCGAGCGGAATGCCAAACAGCAGGTTGAGGCCGATGGCAGTGCCAATCACTTCCGCGAGGTCGGTAGAGCAGATCGCAATTTCGGCGAGCACCCACAACGGCCACGACACCGCGCGCGGAAACGCGTCACGGCATGCTTGTGCGAGATCGCGGCCCGACGCGATCCCAAGACGCGCGCACAGCGCCTGCAGCAGGATCGCCATCAAGTTCGAAAGAAGCGCGACGGTGAGAAGCGCATAACCAAACTTCGACCCACCGGCCAGCGACGTCGCCCAGTTGCCGGGGTCCATGTAACCAACGGCGACCAGGTAACCGGGGCCGAGAAAGGCTAGGAGCTTTTTGCCAAATGAGCCCGACGGATGGGTGGCGATCGAACCGAAGACCTCCGCCAACGGGGGCCGACCGCGTTCGCGGCGCCAACCCGGCGCATCGGTCATCGATTGTCGAGTCGTCGCATCCATCAGATGATTCGAAAAAAGGCCTAAATCCTAAGACTGCTCTACCTTATTGCGAATAATTTGCAATTGCAATGCCTTGGAACTTTTGGAATCCCGTTGAGTTGTCGGGGGCTTTGAGGCCCGAGGCGGGACGCAAGCAGGGGCATTTTCAACCGAAATACTGTCCCTATCCGGCTCGATATCTTCGGCTGGGCGTTTGGAGCTTGCCGGCGAAATGAAGATGCTTCGCACCTGCTTTTGGCTGTGCCCCCTGCCCGTTCTCGCGGTCGCGCCGGCCTGGGCCGCCGAAGGCGGCAAGGGTTCGTCCGACGCGATCTTCTTTGCGCAAATCATTGTGCTCATGGTGGTCGGCCGATTGCTGGGCGAAGCTATGTTGCGGCTGCGCCAGCCTGCCGTCATGGGTCAGCTGATCGCCGGGCTCCTGCTCGGCCCATCCTTTTTTGGCTTCCTTCTTCCGGACTGGCAGCACGCGCTCTTTCCGAAAACCGCCGAACAGAAGGCGATGATCGATGCGATCTCGCAGTTTGGCATTTTGCTGCTGCTGTTGCTCACCGGGATGGAGACAGACCTCAAGCTTGTGCGGCAGACGGGCCGCGCTTCCCTGTTCGCCTCGCTGATGGGCATTCTCATTCCGTTTCTTTGCGGAGTCGGCCTTGGCGAGATGCTGCCGGACAGCATGTTGCCGGACCCCGAAAAGCGTCTGATTACCTCGCTATTCCTGGGTACTGCCTTGTCGATCGCCTCGGTGAAAATCGTGGCAATGGTTGTGCGCGAAATGAATTTCATGCGTCGCGTCGTCGGGCAGGTCATTCTCGCTTCCGCGATCATCGATGACAGCATCGGCTGGATCATCGTTTCGATCATCTTCAGCCTCGCACTGCACGGTTCGGTCGAGACAATATCGCTGACTCAAAGCATCATCGGCACGATCGTCTTCATGATTGCGAGCCTCACCATCGGTCGTCGCGCCGTATTTTTTGCGATCCGCTGGGTCAACGACACTTTCGTCAGCGAATTTGCAGTGATCACGGCCATTCTCGTGATTATGGGCATCATGGCCCTCATCACTAATTTGATCGGCGTGCACACTGTGCTCGGTGCCTTCGTTGCGGGATTGCTGGTCGGCAAATCCCCAATTCTCACGCGGCACATCGACGAACAGTTGCGCGGCATTATCACTGCATTTTTTGCACCGGTTTTTTTCGGGATCGCCGGATTGACCGCCGATCTCACAATTCTGGCCGATCCAAAAATCGCATTTTTTACTGTCGGACTTATCCTTATCGCGAGCGTCGGAAAATTTACCGGCGCATTTATCGGTGCAGAACTCGGCGGCCTGACCAAACGCGAGGGCTTTGCGCTCGCGTGTGGAATGAATGCCCGTGGCTCGACCGAGGTCATCATTGCCACCGTCGGACTGTCGATGGGCGCTCTAAATCAGGACCTGTTCACGATGATCGTGGCCATGGCAGTCCTTACGACGATGGCTATGCCACCGACATTGCGTTGGGCGCTCAGTCGCATCCCGATGCGAAAAGAAGAAAAGCAACGGCTTGAGCGCGAGGAGCTCGAGGCAAGAGGCTTCGTTCCGAATCTAGAGCGCCTGCTCATCGCGGTCGATGACAGTCCTAATGGACAATTCGCGTCACGCGTCGCAGGAATGCTGGCGGGCACTCATGGAATGCCGACAACTGTCCTTCATATTCCGGACGCCAGCAAAATAGAGAGCACGATGCCAGACGCCCCGGAGAAGAAAGAAGAATTGAAAGGCAACGGCAAGAAATCCGAAAAGACTGAAAAGAACATCGAAAAGGCCGAAGAAAAGGCAGAGAAAGCGGGAGATACCGTTCAGCAGGCGGCGGCTGAGATCAAAGACAAACAAAAAAGCGAGGCGACAGTCGACGCGCGCGTCGAGGTGACGACAATCGTGCACGAGCAACCGAGCCCCGCCACCATCGCCGAAGAGGCAAAAAAGGGCTATGACGCTTTCATCATCGGGTTGGAGAAGACGTCCAAGCGAGCCGCGGATTTTGACAGCGGCGTTGCCAATTTGGCCAAGGGATTTGATGGCCCCCTCATTATAGCGGCTACGCGCGATGATTTGCAGAAACAACCAAACAACAAGCTCAGCGTCCTTGTTCCGGTGAATGGCACTGAACCCTCCCGGCGCGCGGCCGAGGTTGCGATCACCTTGGCGCGCGCCACCAAGGCGCCTGTTACCGTACTCTACGTTGCGGCGCGGACCGCCGGCCGGCGCAGCGCGCGTAAAGGACTTCGAAACCGCCGCAACGAAGAGGCGATCTTGAAGGATATTGTTGCCATCGCTGACGGCTACAATGTGAGCATTCGGACCGCGGTCGTCGCTGAGGCCGCCGCGGACGAAGCGATACTGCGGGAGCTTGAACGCCGCAGCCACAATCTTGTGGTGATGGGTGTGGGCCGGCGTCCGGGCGAAAGGCTCTTCTTCGGCGAAACCGCCGCAGGCCTGCTTGAGAAATCAGAGCGGTCTTTGCTTTTTGTGGCGACCTGACTACTGGTCGGCGTCGGTGCTCTTGCCGCCGCTCGGCGGGCTGCGGAATTTGTTATTTTTCGGGAAGCCCTTTGGCGCAATGCGCCCGGCATCGGCGCGGTTGCCTCGCCAATCCTTGAGCTCCTTGATTGCCAACGTGAAACTCCGGCCGGCTCCGTCGATCCAGGACATCCCCTCGTGCGCCTTGAACGTCGTGACGTCGGAAAGCCCTTTTTCCTTGTAGCGCTGCAGCCGCACGCCACGGCCGCGGCCCATTTCCGGGACCTGGTTCAGCGCAAAGATCACCATCTTCCGGTTTGCGCCGATTGCGGCGGCCAGTTCACCGTCGACCGTGGTCATAGCCGCCGCTTTGTCAGGTGCCTTCAAATTGAGTACTTGTTTGCCTTTACGGGTTGTTCCAAGCACATCGTCTTCGGGCACCACGAAACCGTTGCCGCCATAACTCGCCACGAGGAATTTGCGCCCGCCCTGATACGTAAGTGCGGCCACCACATCGGCGTCTTCGAGATCAATAAACAGCCGGACCGGCTCGCCATGTCCTCGCCCACCCGGGAGTTTTGACGCTTCAATCGTGTAGAATCGGCCATTGCTGCCAAAAATCAGGATCTTTGCTGTCGTTTCGGTCGGGAACGCAAACTTTAAATTGTCATCGGTCTTGAACGTGACGACCGAAAGGTCCGTGACGTGGCCGCGCAGGGCGCGGATCCATCCCTTTTCCGAAACCACGACAGTGATCGGCTCGCGTACCACCATCGCTTCTTCGATCGCCGCTTCATCATGCGCCGGCGCAATGCCAAAGGTCGTGCGCCGGCGGCCAAGGTCGGTCTTCGGGCCAAAGGTGTTCTTCAATTCTTTGATCTGGCCGGCAATTGTCTTCCATTGTTGGGCTGGCGATCCGATCAGCGCCTTCAACTTCGTTCGTTCTTCGCGTAGAGCCTTGTCCTCGGCGCGGATTTCCATTTCCTCGAGCTTGCGCAAATTGCGCAGCCGCATGTTGAGGATGGCCTCGGCTTGGACCTCGCTTAATTTGAAGGTCTTCATCAGGACGGGCTTTGGCTCGTCCTCTTTGCGAATGATCTTGATCACCTTGTCGAGGTTCAGATAGGCAACAAGGTATCCACCCAGCACCTCAAGACGGTGCTCAATCTCGGCCAGCCGATGCTTGGATCGACGGAGCAGCACTTCCCGCCGATGATCGAGCCATTCGCGCAACGCTTCCGCAAGCCCGAGCACTTGCGGGATGCGGCCCTTCACCAGCACGTTCATGTTGAGCGGAATGCGGCCCTCAAGCTCGGTAAGCTTGAAAAGCGATTCCATCATGAGCTCGGCATCGACCGAACGCGAGCGCGGTTCGATCACCAGGCGAATATCTTCAGCCGAACTCATCGCGAACATCGGCAACGAGCGGCAGCTTCTTTTCGTTGATGAGCTCGGCGAGTTTTTCAACGAGGCGCGACTTCTGTACCAGCCACGGAATCTCCGTAATGACAATGACGTAAGTTCCGCGACCGGTGTCTTCTTGTTTCCATCGCGCACGAACGCGAAACGAGCCACGGCCGGTGTTGTAAGCCTCAGCGATCGTTTCCGGCGCATCGACGATGACGCCGCCAGTCGGAAAATCGGGTCCCTTGACGTACTTCAGAAGCGTCTTGCTGCGCGCCTTCGGATTATCGATCAGGAAGAGCGCGGCATCGCACAGTTCAGCCGCATTGTGCGGCGGGATGGCGGTTGCCATGCCGACTGCGATGCCCTGCGAGCCGTTGGCAAGCAGATTCGGAAATGCTGCAGGCAGAACAACAGGTTCTTCGCTGGTGCCGTCATAGGTCGCACGGAAATTGACGGCATCCTCGTCGATACCCTCAATCAGCAACCGGGCCACTTCGGTGAGCCGCGCCTCGGTATAGCGCATGGCCGCCGCGTTATCGCCATCGATGTTTCCGAAGTTTCCCTGCCCATCCACGAGCGGATAGCGCTGGGCAAAATCCTGAGCGAGCCTAACCAGCGCGTCATAGATCGCCTGGTCGCCGTGCGGGTGGAAGTTGCCCATCACATCGCCAACGACCTTGGCAGACTTTTTAAACGCCGCGCCTGGATCGAGCCGCAGCAAACGCATCCCATAAAGAATGCGGCGGTGTACCGGCTTGAGGCCGTCGCGCGCATCGGGCAAAGCCCGGTTCATAATTGTGGAGAGGGCATACGCGAGGTAGCGCTCTTCCAGCGCCTCCCGCAGCGCAACTTCTTCGACGTCGCCTTTGTCCGGGGGAATCAGTCTCTTTCCCATGCCTGATAGCTAATCGGTTGCGCAGCGATGAACAAGCGATGAACGATCCGGCCACCTAATCTTCGAGATTTTTTGCCCATTGTTTGCGAACCGTCGGTCTTGACTGCGTTAGTTTACGCAAGACTACGGAGGGGGCACGCTTGCAATTCTTGCCGCCGGGTGGCTGCGGCTGGCGCCGTCATTGCTGGCGGACCGGTCCACGCTATCGCTACTGGTAGCAGCACCGATAAGAGTGCTGACATTTCTGGTCGCCCTCGCGGGCGACCAGCGTTATGCAACGCTTGGCAAGGCACGGTTGAGCGCGGCTATGAAATGCGCACGCTCGTCGCCCAGCGCGAGACCGCGGGGCTCGAGTACATAGCGGGTCAGGAAATATCCCGTCAGCGCAAATCCATCGGCAAGATCCGGCCCGATTGGTGCTGTTTCCGGATCGCGCAGGAACGCCGGCAGCCGTAGCATTCTATCCGCCCAGGGCTCGCCGGCCAGACGGGACACAGCGCGTCCCGATTTTGGCGACACATAGACAAGATCACCCGACACACCGGTCGCCACGCATCGATCGAGATCGAGGCCGAAACCAATCTCGGACAGCAGTTGCAATTCAAACCGCACGACCATCGGCGCAGCAATTGCGGCAGCATCCAGCCGGCTGAAAATTGCATCCAGTGATCCATAGAGAACTGAATGCGGATCACGTTCAGGGAGCAAGCGCATCAGCGCTGCAAGGTGGCCAATGCCGTAGATCGCATGCGGAGATGCGAAAAAACCGGCCGCACGAAGATGCAGGCCCTCGATGGCGTAGTTGCCGAGATGCTCATCAAGGCGGGCCCGCCAGTTGGCGCTTACGCTATTGCCCGGCTGGAGGATCGGCTTGAGACGCGAACCGGATCCGCCGCGCACAAGGCCAAGATGACGGCCATGCTCACGCGTCATCAACTCGAGAATGGCGTTGCCCTCCCCGTAACGCTTGACGCCAAGTACGATCCCCTCGTCAGTCCATTGCATGGTGCAAACTCTCGCCGACGCCTCGTTCTACTTCACTCTTTTGGAAATTCCAGCCCCATGGCCCGATACCGCTCGGGATCGTCTCCCCAGTTCCCGCGCACTTTGACAAATAAAAACAAATGAACCTTGGCCTTCGCAATTTCCGCTATGTCCTTGCGTGCAGCCTCGCCGATCGCCTTGATGGTTTGACCGCCCTTTCCAAGCACGATTTTCCGCTGGCTTTCACGCTCCACATAAATTGTCTGCTCAATTCTGATATCGCCCCCGCGAAGCTCCTTCCAGGCATCTGTTTCAACCGTTGAATGGTATGGCAGCTCCTGGTGGAGACGCTCGAACAGCTTTTCGCGCGTCACTTCCGCCGCAAGCTGACGCATGGGAGCTTCGGAGATCTGATCGGCCGGATAGAGCCAGGGGCCTTGCGTCACGCGCTGCGCCAACCACGCCTTCAGATCGGCGACACCATCGCCTGTTAACGCCGAGATCATGAAGGTTGCTTCAAACTTTGCTGCCGCGTTGGCGTCCTTCGCAAGCGCAAGCAATTTCTCTTTCGAGACCACATCGATTTTGTTGAGAATAAGAACGCATGGAGTTTTAACGTCGTCCAGCCTGCGGAGGATGCCCTCCGCTTCCTCCTCGATGCCATTGCGTGCATCAATCAGAACGCCGGCCAGGTCCGCTTCGTGCGCTCCGGTCCAAGCTGTTGTAACCATCGCGCGATCCAGCCTGCGCCGGGGCGAGAATATTCCCGGCGTGTCGACGAAAATAAGCTGGGCCTGTCCTTCGATCGCGATGCCGCGGATTAACGCGCGCGTGGTCTGAACCTTGCGTGAAACGATGCTGACTTTCGATCCGACAAGCGCATTTAGCAGCGTCGATTTGCCGGCATTGGGCGCCCCGATGAGCGCGACGAAGCCGCAGCGGGTGGAATCGTCAGCCATCAAGCTTGTCCGCCGGCACGCCGACGCGCGCAAGCATGGCGGCGGCGGCGGCCTGCTCGGCAGCGCGCTTTGAGCTGCCAAGACCTTCCGCCGGCGGCCGGTCCGGCAGCACGACGGCAACGCGGAATTCAGGATCGTGGTGCGGTCCCGTGCGCGCCAGTTCGCGGTAATCCGGGGTCGGAAGCCCGCGCGCCTGCGCCCATTCCTGCAGGATCGTTTTTGGATCGCGCAACGGCCGCAGCGGTTTGAGCATCCGCTCCTTCCAGAAACGCGCGATCAACGCATCGGCCGCATTGTAGCCGCCATCAATAAATGCCGCGCCGACAAGCGCCTCGCACACGTCAGCCAATATCGTGGTACGGAGCCTTCCGCCCGCATGGGACTCGGAATTTCCGAGCTTGAGCACCGGGCCGAGGTCCATCGCGCGAGCCACCTCCGCGCAGGTTTCCTTGCGCACCAGATCGGCAAGACGCCGAGACAATTCGCCTTCATTCGCCTTCGGAAAGGCGCGGTACAGCATGTCGGATATGACGAGACCAAGAACGTGATCGCCGAGAAATTCGAGACGCTGATAGCTGGCAGCGCGGTTGCCGCCCGATAGCGCCGAGATGTGCGTCAGCGCATGTTCAAGCAGATCCTTGTCGGCAAATTTGTAGCCGATCCTGTCTTCGAGCGCGGTCCTGTCCTTGGCCTTGCGGCTCATTTGACGATTGTGAACAGCCTGCCCCAACGCACCGAAACCGGCCAGCGCCAGAACTGCCAGGCGCGCTCGCCCTCATAGACGGAAAAGAAGATGATCTGCGCTTTGCCCACGATGTTCTCGAGCGGCACCGTGCCAACCTGGCTGAACCGACTATCGGTGGAATTGTCACGGTTGTCGCCCATCATGAAATAGTGCCCGGGTGGAACGGTGTACATCTGCGTATTGTCGGCGAATCCATTGTCCACCAGGTCGAGCGTATAGAAGCTGACGCCATTCGGCAGCGTATCCTTCCATCGCTTGACCGGTGCCTCACGAACCCCCTCTTCGGTCTCGATGAAATCGGGCGCACGCTCGTGTTTGACCGGCACGCCGTTAATGCTCACGACACCGTCAATGACCTGAATCTTGTCACCCGGCAGACCGACTACGCGTTTGATGTAATCGGTCGAGGGGTCCTTAGGCAGCCGGAACACCACAACATCCCCGCGCTGCGGGAGCCAATCGCCAGGAATACGCCCGGAAAAAATTGAGGGCGACAGCGGAAAGGAATACTTGCTGTAACCGTAGGTGTATTTCGAAACGAACAGGTAATCACCAACCAGCAGCGTGTCTTTCATCGAGCCGGAGGGAATATTAAATGGCTGGAAGAAAAACGTGCGGATCACCAGC
The DNA here is from genome assembly GCA_963736275.1 of uncultured Alphaproteobacteria bacterium. Lineage (GTDB taxonomy): Bacteria > Pseudomonadota > Alphaproteobacteria > Rhizobiales > Xanthobacteraceae > Pseudolabrys. The sequence continues at coordinate 1,015,408 of CAVTOP010000005.1, read as the reverse complement.
GCAATAATCAAAGCATGAATGATCACGCGCACCGTTTCGGCGATGCCGCCCTCTTTTCGCTTAGTCCCAGATGTCACGCTCATTGGCCTTTCGTCCCGCCAGACGGCTTGCGCGCCCCGGCGACTTTGTAGCGGGTGGCCTCCAGACACGCAATGAACAAGGACCAATGCATTATGCAAACAATTGCCCGGTTTGGTGCTTCTACCGTCAATTTTCGACGACCCGACCCGATACGGGATCAGCGGATATTATGACAATGGCCTGCGCGGTCGGGCCCTCGTCGGTCAAAGAAACGTCAATTCGGGCTTGGCAGCCGACAGGCGTGATCGAGCGCAGCCGCACGAGCGCACCGCCGGTGAGCCTCATGGTCGGACAGCCACCTGGAAGATTGATGACGCCCATGTCGCGCCAGAAAACGCCGCGCCTGAGCCCTGTGCCGAGCGCCTTGGCGCAGGCCTCTTTGGCTGCAAAACGTTTAGCGTAGGTTTCGGCCGCATTCGTTCTACTCTCGGCTTTAGTCCGTTCAGCCGATGTAAAAATGCGATCGAGGAAACGGTCGCCATGCCGCTCTATGACTTTCGCAATTCGTCGCACGTCGACGATGTCGGAACCCAGCCCGATAATCATGCGGGCGCCTTTTTGCGGCCGCGGTCCATAGCTGCCCGCATGAATTTTATCGTCTCAGCCAGACCTTCGAATACCGACTCACCGACGATGAAATGACCGATGTTGAGTTCGACAACCTGCGGCAGCGCCGCGATGATTTCGGCCGTCCCGTAGTCGAGACCATGGCCTGCATGCACTTCCAAACCAAGCCCCGACGCACGCGTTGCACCCGCACGAATAATCTGCCACTCCGCTTCCGCTTCGCGCACGCGCCGTTCGGCTAATGCGTCACACCAGCTTCCAGTGTGAATTTCAATCGCGGGCGCGCCGAGTTCGGCTGCCATTTCGATCTGCGCCGGCGCCGCTCCGATAAAAAGGGAAACGCGGATCCCGGCGGCCCTGAGTGTGCCGATTGCCGGGGCCAGCTGGGAGCGCTGACCGACGGCATCGAGACCGCCTTCAGTGGTACGCTCCGTGCGCTTTTCCGGCACCAGGCAAGCGGCATGCGGCTTGGTCTTGAGAGCGATCCTGATCATTTCCTCAGTGGCCGCCATTTCAAAATTAAGCGGCCTGTCGATCTCGACCTTCAGACGCGCAATGTCGTCGTCGCGAATGTGACGTCGGTCCTCACGCAGATGGGCGGTGATGCCGTCGCAACCGGCGGCAATTGCCAGCTTCGCCGCGCGCACGGGATCGGGGTGGAGGCCACCGCGTGCGTTGCGGATCGTGGCAACGTGATCGATATTGACGCCAAGGAGAAGACGATCCATGCGCTAGCCGTTCACCCGCTCGGCCTTGGCCACCACGGACTTCGCGCGCAACTGCGCCAATATCGCGGTGAGATGCTTAAGGTCGTAGACCTCAAGATCGATCGTAACATCAGTGAAATCCGGTGCGCGCCGCGTCATACGAATATTGTCGATGTTGCCATCGTGTTCCGCAATGACCTGCGCAATCTGCGCGAGCGAGCCCGGCTCGTTCACGGACTGCACGGTGATGCGGGCAGGAAACCGCCGCGGTGTACGTTCCTCCTCGTCCCAACGCACATCGAGCCAATGCTCGGGCTTGTCCTCGAATTCACTCAAGGCGGGTGACTGAATTGGATAGATGGTTATGCCCTCGCCAGGAGACAGAATGCCGACAATGCGATCGCCCGGCACCGCACCTCCAATCGGAGCAAACCGCACCGGCAGGTCGCCATTGATGCCGCGAATGGGAATTGCCTGACCTGCGGAGCTGTCGGGCACCTTGAACTTGACTGACGTGATCTTTCTCAAGCCGAACCATCCGCTCTCGGTCTTCGGCTTTGCAGCCATGGCAGCCGCGCGTTCTTCCTTGTAATCCGGATACATCGCCCGGGCGACGTCGGACGCTTTGAGCTCGCTTCGTCCCACCGCAGCCATGACGTCCTCAACCGACACTCGCGCCAGGCGCGGCAGCGCCCCTGTCAGCTTTTCATCCGAGAACGCAATCTTTGCACGCTGGAACAGCCGTTCCACTATGCGTCGACCCAGACCGGCATATTGCAGGCGCACAGCCTGGCGCGTGGCACGGCGAATGGCCGCGCGCGCCTTTCCGGTCATTACAATCGACTCCCACGCCGCTGGCGGTGCGTGTTGCGCCTTCGATGTTGCGATCTCTACTTCGTCGCCGTTGACGAGCTCGGACGTCAGCGGTGCGATCTGGCCATTAATCTTGCAGCCGACCGCAGTGTTGCCGACGTCGGTATGGACGGCATAGGCAAAATCGATCGGGGTCGCCTTGCGCGGCAGCGCAATGAGCTTGCCTTTCGGCGTAAAGCAGAACACCTGATCGTGAAACAGTTCGAGCTTGGTGTGCTCAAGGAACTCTTCCGGATTGGAGCCTTCCGCCAGCAGTTCGATCGTGCGGCGCAGCCATGCATAGGCGGTCGATTCACGCGACAGCAATTCGGTCGGAGAGCCTGCGTCGTCCTTGTAGAGCGCGTGGGCGGCGATGCCGTATTCCGCGATATCGTGCATGCCGACGGTGCGGATCTGCAATTCGACGCGCTGCTTGCTCGGACCAATCACCGTTGTGTGGATCGAGCGATAGTCGTTTCCCTTGGGCGTCGAGATGTAGTCCTTGAAACGCCCCGGCACCATCGGCCATGTGCTGTGCACAATGCCGAGGGCCTGATAACAATCGGCCAGGCTTTTTACGATCACCCGGAATCCGAAAATATCGGAGAGCTGCTCGAACCCGACCGACTTGCGTTCCATCTTCCGCCAGATCGAATAGGCACGCTTGCGACGGCTGACGACCCGCGCATCGATGCCGCGATCGGCAAGCTTTTTCGTCAACTGTTTTTCAATGTCGGAAATCAGCAGCCTGCTACGTTCGGTAAGAGCATTGAGCCGCGCGGTTACGACCTCAAAGGCTTCCGCATAAAGCTCGCGGAAGGCCAGATCGTCGAGCTCTTCACGCATCTCGTGCATGCCCATACGTCCGGCGAGCGGCGCGTAGATTTCCAACGTCTCTTCGGCGGCTCGGCGGCGCGTCTCCGGCGGCATGTACTGGAGCGTGCGCATATTGTGCAGCCGGTCGGCGAGCTTGATCAGAAGCACGCGCACATCGTCGGCGATCGCCAACAGCAATTTGCGGAGATTTTCCGCCTGCTTCGCCTCTTTGGTGACGAGGTCGAGTTTTTTGAGCTTGGTGAGCCCTTCGACCAGCCGGCCGATGTCGTGACCAAACAGGCTGTCGATTTCTGCACGCGTGGCCTCGGTGTCCTCGATCGTGTCGTGAAGGAGAGCGGCCGCGATGGTAGCGTCGTCAAGCTTGAGATCCGTGAGGATGGCCGCGACCTCGATCGGATGTGAGAAATACGGGTCGCCGGACGCCCGCCGCTGCTCGCCATGGGCCTTCATCGCATAGACGTATGCGCGATTGAGAAGCGCCTCATTCGTGTCCGGGTTGTATCGGCGCACGCGCTCGATCAGATCGTACTGGCGCATCATCGGCGGTTTTCGCGCCGGAGCAGATTTTTCGCCCACCGGCAGAGCCGCAGCAGCAGGCGTCGGCCGCGGCGCCCGGGCGGGGGACGGCTTCTGCATTCGTGGTACATCGGAGCGCATACGCGCCATTCTGGTGCCCTGTAGCGGCGGTTAGGGAACTACCTCAAGATATCACGTCGTTTCGACGGCGCTGCAAGGGCTTAGCCGACTGGTTGATAAATGACGACGGCCCGGCTGTTAGACCGGGCCGTCACATCGAATTAGTACGAATACCAGCCTATTCGGCGTCTTCTTCCGGCGGCTCCTCTGGCGGCGCCAGGCCCTCAAGACCCTTGAGCAGCTCCTCTTCCGTCATCCGGTCCGCGGTTACCTCAGTATCATCGGAATCGACGCTGGCCCCTGCGCCCGCTCCGATCAGCGGCACGTCGGGCTCAGGCTCGTCCACCTCAACATATTTCTGCAGGCTGTGAATAAGATCTTCCTTGAGATCGCCGGGCGAAACGGTGGTTTCAGCAATCTCACGCAACGCTACGACCGGGTTCTTGTCGTTGTCGCGCTCGACCGTAATCTGCGACCCAGATGAAATCATGCGCGCCCGATGGCTGGCCAGCAGAACCAGATCGAAACGGTTTTCAACTTTATCGATGCAATCTTCTACCGTGACACGGGCCATCGGCTCGTCACTCCATATGGTGGAACTTGTCTCTGAATTCGCCTGCTAGGTATCCCCTGGCGCCTGGAATTTCAAGCATTTTTGTCTTGGTTTAGCCTCATCCGTCTGTTACTCGACGCCCTGTAAGAGCGCCGGAAGGCCGACGGTATTGGATTTTGTCGGCACGGCGCGATTGCGCAGGTGGCAGCCGAATTGATCGAAGGCGCCACAATGCTCAGTTAACGGGGACCCGAAACCGCGCACGCGGGCATTCCGCATTGCGCGCGGCGGGTCCGAAAGTAACCTGTGTGAATTGTGAGAGAGACAAATGACAGTACCCGGCGAAAAAATCGCTTTGTTCATTGACGGCGCCAATCTTTACGCGACTGCAAAGTCCCTCGGGTTTGATATCGACTACAAGCGGCTGCTGCGTGAGTTTCAATCGCGCGGCTACTTGTTGCGTGCCTTTTATTACACGGCGGTGATCGAAGACCAGGAATACTCCTCCATCCGCCCATTGATCGACTGGCTCGACTACAACGGTTATTCGGTCGTCACCAAGGCGACCAAGGAATTTGTCGATCAGACTGGCCGGCGCAAGGTCAAAGGAAACATGGACATCGAGCTCGCGGTCGATGCCATGGAAATTGCCGGCACAATCGACCACATGGTGCTCTTTTCGGGCGACGGCGATTTTCGCTCGCTTGTCGAAGCCGTACAACGCAAAGGGGTTCGCGTGACCGTCGTTTCGACAGTAACCACGCAGCCGCCGATGGTTGCGGACGAATTGCGCCGCCAGGCTGACATCTTCGTCGACATCGTCGAGCTGCAGACCAAGATCGGCCGCGACCCCTCAGAGCGAACGCCACGCGAGGGCCGCTCTCCTCGCGAGGATCGCGCGGCATCCCATACGCCGCAATTTCTGCAGAGGCCGGCGTCGCCACAACGGGCGGGCGCTCCAGCCGGGGCTGACGAAGACGACGACTCCTACCAATAGCGTTTTCATTGCACGCATGATTTTATCCGTGTGACGGCGTCGTGCGCCGGGCAAATTCGCGGATTAACCCGCAATGGCAGAGACTGAAAGCAAGCCGGGACGGGATTGTCCGCGTTGCCCGCGGCTTGTCGCTTTCCGCAAAACATGGCGTTCGAAAGAGCCCACCTGGTTCAATTCTCCGGTACCATCTTTCGGCTCGATCCACGCGCGGTTGCTGATTGTTGGACTGGCGCCGGGGCTGCAAGGAGCCAACCGTACCGGTCGCCCTTTCACCGGCGACTATGCCGGGATTTTGCTCTACGAAACACTCGATAGATACGCATTTGCCCGCGGTGAGTATCATGCGCATCCCGATGATGGGCTCGAGCTCGTCGATTGCCGGATCACAAATGCGGTGCGCTGCGTGCCGCCCGAGAACAAGCCGACGCCGGAAGAAATAAAGACTTGTCGCGACTTTCTGGCAGCCACGATCAGCGAGATGAAAAAGTTGCGCGCCATTGTCGCTCTCGGCCGCATCGCGCATGAAAGCACGGTGCGTACGCTTGGCGGCCGGCTGGCCAACTTTCCTTTTACGCACGGCAGGAGGCACGAGCTCGGCCCGGTCGCGCTATTCAGCAGCTATCATTGCTCGCGCTACAATACGAATACCGGCGTGCTCACTCCGGAAATGTTCCGGGAGATCTTCGCGGCCGTGCGCCGCTACCTTGACTCCTGAAGCCAGGCAACAATCTCAGCCGCATTCCTGTCCGGCGGGAAGACTGGATAGAACACCTTCGTAATCCGGCCTTCATCGACCACAAGCGCCAAGCGCTTGAGCAGCGTCATGCCCGCGGCCGAGAATGTTGGAAGTTTCAGCGCCTTTGCCAGGGCCAGTTTCTCGTCCGACAAGAGTGCGAACGGCAGGTGCAGACGTGTCGCCACTTCGCGCTGATAGGCCGTGTCCTGCGTCGAAAGACCGTAGAGATGGGCCACTCCGAGGCGCAGGAGTTCGTCGAAGTGGTCGCGAAATGCGCAGGACTGTGGCGTGCAGCCGCGCGCGCCGGGAATCTCATCCCATCCGGTCGGCGGATCAATGCCTGGAACGCCGGTTCGCGGATAAATGTAGACGACCGTGCGGCCAGTGAGCCTGGACAGGGTGACCGGCTCGCCATTGGTGGCCGGAAGCGCCAAATCGGGCAGTTTTGCACCCGCGAGATGCCGCGCTGCACCGTCATCTTGCGGGACCGGAATTCCTGGCGGCAGAAATTGCGGATTGTGGGTGCCTGGCGCTTCGGTCATTTCTCTACTCCATAGCTCATAAATTCCATGAGCGAACCGTCCGGATCGCGAAAATAGACCGACGTGCCCGGCCCTTTTGCGCCAAACCGCTGCATCGGACCGCACTCTATGGCAATGTCGTGTTGTTTCAGATGTGCAATCGCGTCTTCGATGGGCCCCTGCCATTCGAAACACAGGTCGCTGTTGCCAGGCTGAACTGGCAAACGCGCAACCTCGGCAGGCCTCACACCCGGCCCGTGCACATTGAGTTGCTTGTCACCGAGCCGGTAGGCCCAGCCATTTGGCCTCTGCACGAGCGTAACCCCTATTACTTTTTCGTAGAATTTATTGGATCGGTCCCAATCGGAAACGTGGATAACGCAGTGATCAAGCTTTGTTGGCACCATGCTGATTTTCCTGATCTTTCTTAACTCACAGCAACGTGATTGCGACCGCTCATCAAGTCTCCGGCGTCAACACTTAGTGACAGTATGCTGGCAATCAATTCTGGGAGCAAAACCATGATAGTTCAAAAATATATCGGCTTTGGATTTGTGGCTGCCATTGCGCTTTTTGGTACGACACTTTCCGCCACTGCGCAGACCGCATCCGTCGTCATGAAAAATGCCGAAGGCAAGGACGTCGGCTCAGTCAATCTCACGCAAACCACGCACGGCGTATTGATCAACGCAGCGCTCAAAGGGCTGCCGCCTGGCGAACACGCATTTCACGTCCACGCTGTCGGCAAGTGCGAGCCACCGTTCACGTCCGCGGGCGGACACTTCAACCCCGCGGGGAAGAAGCACGGGATAATGTCGCCTGAAGGCCAGCACGCCGGCGATATGCCTAATCTGCACATACCGCAAAGCGGCGATCTGACGGTCGAAGTCTTGAATGCGGCGATCACCCTCGAAAAGGGAAAGCCGAACTCTGTGTATGACGCAGATGGCTCAGCGATCATCATTCACGCCGGGAGCGATGACTACAAGACCGACCCCACGGGTGAAGCCGGCGGGCGGATCGCTTGTGGCGTGATCCCCTAGCCGGTCGGCGCGAGCTCGCGGTAGTTTAGGGCTTAGAGTGCGGTCTACCCTTTCATCCGCATCAGGCGGCCGCGTTCGCGTTCCCATGACCGTTTTTTCAGCGTTTCGCGCTTGTCGTGCAGCTTCTTGCCGCGCGCCAGCGCGATCTCAACCTTGGCGCGGCCTTTCTCGTTAAAGTAAAGCTTTAACGGCACAATGGTCATGCCTTCGCGCTCGACTGCCCCGGTCAGTCGATTAATCTCTCGCTTCTGGAGCAGCAGCTTGCGCGCCCGTTTCGGCGCGTGGTTGAAACGGCTCGCCTGCAGATATTCCGGGATGTTGGAGTTGATCAGCCAGAGCTCCCCTCCGCGCGTGTCGGCATAGGATTCGGCGATCGTCGCCTTTCCGGCGCGCAATGATTTGACCTCGCTGCCGGTGAGAACGATGCCGGCCTCGAACGTCTCGCCGATCGCGTAATTGAAGCGCGCCTTGCGGTTATCGGCGACCACTTTGAAGCGGCGCTCGGGCTTTGTGGCCATGTGCGGGGTTACAGTTCAGCGCGATTTGAGTTGATCGCGGATTTCCGTGAGAAGCTGCTCGGTCTTCGACGGTTCAGGCGCCATTTCCTCCTCCTTGCGGGCAAGCCGGTTCAGTGCGCGGATTGCAAGGAAGAGCACGAAAGCAATGATGACAAAGTTAAGCGTGACAGTGAGAAAGTTTCCCCAAGCCAATACGGCACCTTGTTTTTTTGCCTCCACAAGGGTACCGGCCGTCACTGTCGACGACAACGGGACGTAATAGTTCGAAAAGTCGATGCCGCCGGTGATCGCACCGATCACCGGCATGATCACGTCGCCGACCAGCGAATTTACGATCCCGGAGAAGGCGGCGCCGATAATCACGCCGACGGCGAGATCGACAACATTGCCGCGCAATGCAAATTTTTTGAATTCCTCAAGCATGTCGGTCCACCTCGCCGAGCACGGCCGTCACGTCCGGATCCGCTAGTTGATCAGCCCAGCATGCACCATCGCCTCCGCACGGCGGTCTGTGCCTTATCGCTGGCCGGGACCATCGGCAACCGCACCGTGTTGGCACACTTGCCGAGAAGCGACATTGCATACTTGATGGGCGCCGGACTGGTTTCCACGAACAGATTAATGTGCAGCGGCGACAGCTTGTCCTGCAACTTGAGGGCCGTCGTGAAATCGCCCTTCAGGCAGGCCGCCTGGAATTCGGCGCAAAGACGCGGCGCCACGTTCGACGTGACCGAAATGCATCCGTGCCCACCATGCGCCATGAAGCCAAGCGCTGTGATGTCTTCGCCTGACAGCTGATTGAAGTCGGAGCCCATGGCAGCGCGCTGCTGGGAAACGCGCGCCATGTTGGCCGTCGCATCCTTCACGCCTGCAACGTTCTTCAGCTCGAACAAGCGCGCCATCGTCTCGACCGACATATCGACGATCGACCGCCCGGGAATGTTGTAGATGATGATCGGAATCCCGACCGCGTCGTTGATCGCCTTGTAGTGCTGATACAGGCCTTCCTGCGTCGGCTTGTTGTAGTAAGGCGTCACGATCAGAACGGCGTCGGCGCCGGCCTTCTCCGCATGACGGGACAGTTCGATCGCCTCTGCCGTCGAATTGGAACCGGAACCGGCAATGACCGGCACGCGGCCGTCGGCCTGATCGACGCACCATTCGACCACCTGCTTGTGCTCGTCGTGCGACAAAGTCGGGCTTTCCCCCGTGGTTCCCACGGGAACCAGGCCATTCGTGCCTTCCGCGATCTGCCACTCAACGATGTCGCGAAACGCCTTTTCGTCGAGCGAGCCGTTTTTGAACGGCGTGACCAGCGCTGTAAAAGAGCCCCGAAAGCTCGTCTTGGCGGTCATGACACGACTTCTCCACAAAAGGCGGGTTTAAGCCCCATTGATATCGGGTCGGAGAGCGTGAAGAAAGCCCTCCGGCGGCACCGGCGAACTGGAACTCGGCATGCGACACCGTGTTTTGCCCGTCTTCCCGCCCAAAGTGCTTTCTGATGAAATTTTTCGGTATCATTCATCAATAGATTTGGCCTAATGGGCTGGCCGAGTTGCTGTTTCGGCGCTGAGTTCGGACGGATCGAAGAACAAGTGCGGGGTTTGATGGACGCGACTGGCCGCAGCCGCTGGGGCTTATTTTTGGCAGTGATTACAGCCTGCGGGCTATGCGCCGAAGCGGCGCTGCCGGCTGCGCAAAAAGTACCCTTGCCCCGCCCGCGACCCGCATTGCCGGTGGCCAAACAAGCGGCCGTACCCATGCGGCAAGCGACGCCCTTGCCGCAAACGCGCCCGCAGGCCAACAGCAACGGGTTGACTGCCTTTGCCCAAGCCAATGTCGGTTTGCATGGGGCACTGTTCGAGAGCCGCGCCGAATTCAAACCGCTTGTCCGCCCGGCTTCGGGACCTTTTGCTGTTGCGCCCAACGCATCCACCTCGGCGAACGACGTCGCCACGGTAAAGCGTGTGATCGAAGCCGCGCGCAAAGGCAGGGACGCCGACGCCAATGCGGCCCAGGCGAGCATCACCGATCCGGTCGCCCGAAAGTTGGCCGAGTGGGTCATCCTGCGTTCGGACAACACCAATCCTTCATTCGAGCGATACGCCGCTTTCGTACAGAACAATCCCGCCTGGCCGCACGTGCCGCTGTTCCGCCGCCGCGCCGACAACGCGCTCTGGAATGACGGCGTCGACGCAGCGGCGGTGCAGGCGTTCTTTGCCAAAAAGGCGCCCTCAACCGCCAAGGGACGCTACGCGCTCGCGCGCGTGTTGCTCGCGCAAGGCGATCGCGACGGTGCTGCGTCGCTGGTGAAGCATGCCTGGCGCCACGACGACTGCAGCGCTGAGGTCGAGAAAAAAGTGCTTGAGATGTTCGGCGGGATGCTCACCACTGCCGATCATAAAGTTCGGATGGAAACCCGCTTTTACGCCGGCGATGCCGCCGCTGGCCTGCGCGCAGCCGAACGCCTCGGCGGCAACGATCTTGTGATCGCCCGCGCTCGCGCCGCGGTCTTGCAAAAGGCACGCAATGCAAAGGCGCTGCTCGACGCCGTGCCCGCGGCCGCGCACCGTGAGCCAGGCTATATCTTTGCCCACGTGCAATGGCTTCGGCAGAACAACAAACCCGAAGAAGCCGGAAAGCTTATTCTGACCGCGCCGAAGAGTCCGGAGGCGCTCATCGATCTCGATCAATGGTGGCTCGAGCGACGTCTGCTGGTGCGCAAGCTACTCGACGAGCACAACCCGCAGGCCGCCTATGATGTCGCGCGCGAAGCAGCTCCTCCGATGCGCGGAGTGTACCGTGTCGATGCCCACTTCACCGCCGGCTGGGTGGCGCTCCGCTATCTGCACAATCCGAGGGCTGCTGCACAGCACTTCGCGCGCATCGTCGAAGGCACCCACAATCCGCATGCACTTTCACGCGGCGGCTATTGGCAGGGCCGCGCAGCCGAGGCGATGGGTCAAAACGCGCAGGCTAAGGCATTTTACGAAATGGCCGGGCAGCACGTTGCGACCTATTACGGGCAGCTCGCGCGCGCCCGCCTTGGGCTCAAGGACGTCGGGCTCCGCCAGTTGCCCTCTTTCACGCCACAAGAAATGAATATGCTGCAAAATCTTGAGGTCGTGCGCGCCGCGGCAATTCTGTACGAGCTCGGCGAACGGGACATGCTGGCATCGATCTATGCCGAGCTTGGCGAGAGCGCGACGGACGTTGCAGGGATGGCGATGCTGGGCGAACTCGCGGCCAAACATGGAGACGGCCGCGCAATGCTCCTGCTCGGTGAAGCTGCCTACCGCCGCGGGCTTCCACTCGAGCATTACGCATATCCGACAATTGGCCTGCCGGACTATCGGCCGATCGCCCCTCCAGTTGAGCCTGCGGTCACCTATTCGATCGCGCGCCAGGAAAGTCACTTCAATCAGAAGGTCGTCTCAAGCGCCCACGCGATGGGCCTGATGCAGGTGACGCCCGCAGCCGGCATCGACACCGCCGCGAAATTCAAGGTCACCTACAGCCGCGAGCGCCTTCTGAAAGACCCCGTCTACAACATGCAGATGGGAGCAGCCGAACTCGCCATTCTGCTCGGCGGCTATAACGGTTCCTACATCCTCACCTTCGCCGGCTACAACGCCGGCCGCGGCAGGGTGAAACAATGGATTGCGGCCTATGGCGACCCGCGGGATCCCAACGTCGACCCGGTCGACTGGGTTGAGCGCATTCCGATTTCCGAAACGCGCAATTACGTCGAGCGGATCATGGAAAATCTGCAGGTTTACCGCGTGCGCTTTGGCGGCGGCACCAGGCTGTTGATCGAAGCCGACATCAGGCGCGGCGGCGCCCACTGATCGCCCGATGACTGCGCCGGTGTCATCGATAACCGATACGTCATACAGCACATTTGTCACTGCGCCCGATGGTCTGCGCCTTCACGCGCGCTGTTACGGCCGTGCCAGCACGGCGGGCACTCCAGTCGTCTGCCTGCCCGGCCTCGCCCGCACGTCGGCTGATTTTGACGTCCTGGCAATCGCGCTTTCGCGTGATGGCCCTCACTCTCGCCGCGTGATCGCGCTCGACTACCGCGGTCGCGGCCTGTCGCAGTACGATCGCGATCCGGCGAAGTACTCGCTTCCGGTCGAGCTCGCCGATGTTCTGGCCGTCGTCACTGCGCTGGAATTGCTTCCGGCCGTCTTTATCGGCACCTCGCGCGGCGGCATCCTGACGATGCTGCTGGCAGCCGTCCGGCCATCGGCAATCGCCGGTGTCGTGCTCAACGACATCGGTCCGGTCATCGAGCCTCAAGGGCTGATGCGCATCAAAAGCTACGTCGGCAAGCTGCCGCAGCCACGGACCTTCGAGGAAGGCGCCGAGATCCTGCGCCGCCTGTTTCATCCGCAGTTTCCGCGGCTCGGGCAGGATGCTTGGCTGGCCGGCGCGCGCCGCACGTTCAAGGAGGAAAACGGGCGCCTGGTGACGACCTACGATCCAAAGCTCGCGACCACCCTGGCAAGCATCGATCTTGAGCGGCCAATACCGGCCCTGTGGAAGGAATTCGACGCGCTCACGAGTGTGCCGGTGATGGTCGTACGGGGGGCCAATTCGGATATTCTATCGGCGTCGACCGTTGCGCAGATGAAGGCGCGACGCCCGGCTCTCGAAACGCTCGAGGTGCCTGACCAGGGCCACGCGCCCTTGCTTGCCGAAGCGGACGTAATTTCGCTCATCGCAGGATTTGTCGCCGCCTGTGACGGTCGGCATAACGACTATTGAAACGCGGCCCGCGTTCCCGTCCCTCATTTCAAAATCGTCGTTTCATGGATCGACTGTGTCTGACGGGCGGGGACCCCCACCATCACAGCCCGGGTTCAGCTGAGCTTCAGGCGTGCGGTAAACAGGTCGATTGCTCCCCGGATCATGACGTTAAATGGCACAGTGATCCGATCCTCGCTTTCATCGGCTGTTCCCTGCTCGACCGAATGTGGAACGTGGCTTGGCCACATCAACATGCGGCCCTTCTCCGCAGGGACGACAATAAAGTCTGAGTTCAGGTCGTTCTTCACGAAATATTGCGGCTCCAAATTCTTCGTGAACTTTCGTGATGAAGCAAACAAGGTCCCACCGCAATTGAGCGGCGTCTTGATATAGACCAGACCACTCAACAGACAGTTTGGATGAACATGGATGTCCTGACGATGGTTCGGATGCGTGATGTTCGCCCACATGCTGGTGATGTAGTGCGAATCCCGCTTGACTGCGATTGCATCCAGAACCTTTCCGGTTTCTGACATAATGATATCGACTAACTCTTTCATCTCGGGGAGATGATGCAGATCATCCGAAGTCATGTAAGCGGGGGATGCTCCTTTGGGTGATGAAATCCCGTTACCCGTTGCCCGCAACGCGCGTACTTTTTCTTCCACCCTGTCGCACAGGCTGAGGTCTGGTAATTTTCCTGTGAACAGTGGAGTCGGAAAAAGAAGGAACGTCCGCTTCTCCGACAGCTCTGCTGCGCTTTTGGGGGATGATGTCGAAAGCATCGTTCCGTTGCCCCGCTTCCATCCGGCTCGGCAAAAACGAGGGGCCGCGTGCTAGGCGGCCCGCTGCGAGCGCGTTCATGCGCGGCCGTCCACAAGTGGCATAAAACCGTCTCGGATACTGACGGTCAAGTAACGAAAAACCCCGGCGGTTTCCCGCCGGGGCTTTTTGTTTGTCAGACCGCTACGCGATCAAGGATAGAAATCGCGATGCACGCGGAAGCGGAACTGGAAGTTGTCCTGGTCATCCACACGGAGCGGACCAACCGCCCCGCCCCCGAAGGGAGACGTGGAGGCACTGCCGGGGTTAAGGAACCCGTTCGAAGTGCTCGCGCTGCTCAGCTTGTTGTAGAGGACGTCGAGACCCATGTAGAAGTCCTTGGTGACGTTCCACTGGGTGCGGGTGCCGACCCACCAGGTGTTCCAGTTGTTGTCGCAACCGGCGGTGGCCACTGCCCCCGATCCGAACCCGTGCCGCTGCCGATGCCGTTGGTAAACCTGAGCACATCATGGCATTGGCAGCGCCGTTATAGCTGACCTCAGCATAGCCACCGTAGATCGACGTCTTCCAACGCGGATTCCAGAAGTGCTCGTAAGCCGCGTTGACGTTCCATGCGGTGGTCAGCTCGACGTCAGTTGTGGTCAGAGAGGCGATCGTGCCGCCATAGACGCCGTCGACTGACCGTGCCGACCCCGGCGCTGTCGCCTTCACGATAGAGCCAGGAGCCCTGCGTTGCGGAGAAGATGTAGCGCAACGCACCTTGCGTATAGTTGACCTGGGCCTGGAAGTAGTCGCCCTGGCCGATCATCGGCGCATTCAGCTTGATGCCGGCGCCGACCGCAAAGCCCCACTTGTCGTCGGGGTGACCGCTGGTCTCAGGCGGTGCAGCCGTAATACAGCGCGTTGACCTGGTGCGCTGCGGCCATGATCTGGGCCGAACCCCAGGCCTGGTCGACGCGCAGGTTGGCGACGATGTCGGGCGCCTGGAAGCCACCGATAGCTGCTCGTAGAGGTTGACCGCCATCGTTGGAGATGCCCGGCATCGAGACCGTGCGGCGCATTTCGGCAGCAATCGTTGCCGAGAAGCCGTTGCCGAACTGTGCCGTATAGCCGAGCACTTTCCAGCCGCCGATCGCCGGTGTCAGACGCCGGGAACGTGCCCCAGTACGACGTCGCCGGCACGCTGTAGAAGTCGTAGAACGACTGCGCCTGGCCGAACGTGAAGCCGGCCCACTGGATGAAGGCGCGGTTGGCATTGAACGCGTTCGCCGGCACCGTTGGTGTCGTTGCCGCTGACGCCGACGGCGATGTAGCCGCGCACCGTGCCGTATTCGGTCTGGTTGCGCGCATCGGCCGTGATGTAGCCGCGAGCACGCCACACGCTGTTGTTCGTCGACCGGTTGTTGACGTTGGTCGTCTGGCAACGCACCGACGCCGATGCTGCCGTTGCCGCCCCAGGTGTATTCGGCGCGGACCCAGCCGCCGATCTTGATGCACATATCGGTGCCGGGGATGTAATAGAACCCGACGCCATACAGGCTGCAAATCTTCACGTACTGGACCGGCTTGGCCTTGACGGGAAGATCGGCTGCCTGCGCCCCAGCCACGGCAACGAGACCCGCTGCAGAGCCAAGGAGAAGGCTTTTCACCATCTTCATCTTGAACCTCCAAACATTGTTTCTTGAGAGGGTTCCGTATCCGCCCAGTGCGACAGCACCTGATGGAACTTCCCCTTGCTCCCCGCTAGCCGAGAACTTTTCGCACCACCTGTGCAATCCGTAACCCGGGCAGCGCAACAGGGGGATGCCCCCCTCCGTCGCTCAGTCACATTAACCGAACACCCCCTCCAGGCAATGAAGAAGCGCCCTTCCCACAGGCTCCAAAGGCGCTTTTCGAGCGAGTGTTGCGCAAAAAACACGCAGACTTTAACCGCTCAAAAGTCCGCCTCGGCGGAATGCATTGAAAGCAAGCATAGCCTTTATTTTTCAATTGCTTGTGAGCATTCGGCGGATGCAACCAACGGCTATACGTTGTGAGAAATCCGACCTTGGGTAGCGTCCACTGCAGACGATCGGAAGGTGCCACCTTCAGAGAAGGCGTTCAGGGCACTCGCGATGGTTAACGTTCGAAGCGCGGCTGCAAAAGCTGATTCTGGAACCGATTCGAACGCAGCCTCTGGCGGAGACGGAGGGATTCGAACCCTCGATACGCCTTTGGAGCGTATAACGGTTTAGCAAACCGCCGCCTTCAGCCACTCGGCCACGTCTCCGTATGCGAGAAGGCGTATAGAATCCACCCAGCGCGGTCAAACAGCAGATTTGAATTTCAACGCACTGCTGAACTTTCAAAAACCGAACCGCGAAGGACCAACGGCCGATGAACCGAAAGCAACGCCGCGCGACAACGAAGCCCGGCTCGTCGGCCACCGAGCACTCTTCCGGTTCCGGCGAACAGATCAGGCAGCACCTCTTCGAAGGTGCTTCGCACGAGCGCGCGCGGAAATTCGACGATGCCGTGCGCGCCTACAGGCGCGTGTTGGCGATCGACACCGACCATGCAGAGGCCTGCAACAATCTCGGCCGCGTTCTTCAGTCTCAAGGTAAGAGAAAAGATGCCTCCGTCTACTACGCCCGGTCGCTCGCCCTCATGCCGCAACTTTGGGAACAATACGCACAAATCTGTGCAACGCTCTTTTCACTGCTCCCCGAGCTCGCGGAAGGGCTCCGCCGCCAGGCCGCCGCATGGCCGCAGCGGCTGTCTTTGGACGATCTATTCGGTAACAACCTCGACGCAGTCGCGGCCGACCCCCTGTTTCTCCACCTGCTTCAGTCCACCACCGTCCGCGATATCGGTCTCGAGCGGCTGCTGACAGCGATACGGCATTCCCTCATGAAGGCGGCAGCAGCCGGATTGCCCGCTGCCAGTCATCAGATCTCGTTCACATGCGCGCTGGCGAAACAGTGTTTCATCAATGAGTACGTTTTCGCAGTCACGCCGCAAGAAAACGGCCAGCTCTCCCTCCTCAGAAACGCGATCGCCAAAGCACTGGCGTCGGGCGCCGCAATCGAACCGATGCAGCTTGCCGCGTTGGCAATGTATTTGCCGCTGCATGCCATTCCATCCGCCACGGCGCTGCTCGAACGCGCGTGGGAGCCTGCAATCGACGATCTGCTGAGCCAGCAGGTGCGCGATCACTTGCGTGAGCGCGAGCTGCGCGATTCCATTTTGCGATTGACCACAATTGAAGATGAAGTCTCGCAACGCGTGCGCCAGCAATACGAGGAGAACCCCTACCCGCGCTGGGTGCGCGCGGCTGGGCAAGTCGTGCCAGCTCCGATTGAGCGTTATCTGCGAGAGCAATTTCCGACGGCCGCTTTCACGCCGCTCAACAAGGAGAATCTCGAACTCCTCGTCGCCGGTTGCGGGACCGGCCAGATCGCAATTGCATCCGCGCAGAAATTTCTGGGCGCGCGTGTGCTCGCCGTAGACCTCAGTCTTGCGAGCTTGTCCTACGCCAAACGCCGCACGCCAGGCGATGTGGCGCCGCGTATCGAATACGCACAGGCCGATATACTCAAGCTTGCGTCGCTCGAACGACGTTTCGATGTGATCGATTCGTCGGGCGTGCTCCACCATATGGCAGATCCGTTTGAAGCCTGGCGGATTCTTCTGACGTTGCTGCGGCCGGGTGGTTTGATGCACGTTGGACTGTACAGTGACGCCGCACGCCGCGATGTCTGGGCGGCGCGCAAGTTCATCGCCGACCGCGGGTTTGGGACAACGCCGGACGACATACGACGCTGCCGGCAGGAGTTGCTGGAAACGCCAATGGCCAGCGTCACGCGATTTACGGACTTCTTCACCACCAGTGAGTGCCGTGATTTGCTGTTTCATGTGCAGGAGGCGCGCCTGAGCATTCCGATGCTCAAGGCCTTCATCACGAGCCACGGACTTAAATTTATCGGTTTTGAATTCTGGTCCTCCGCACTTCAGCAATATCGAAGTCATTTCACTTCGTCGGGATGGGCGTGGACGGACCTCGATCGTTGGCACGCGTTTGAAGCTGAAAAACCGGATACGTTCTCGGGCATGTATCAGTTCTGGATTCAGAAGCCCTAATGACTTGGGACAGGAACCGAACGAACTAAAGCCTGCAGATCGGGGTTATCCCCGCACGGACGAGCAAGGAGTCTGGTCATGCGATTGGAATGTTTCAGCGTCGCGGCGCTTGCCCTCATCGCGGCACTTTCTTCCGAGCCGGCGCATTCGTACGACATGCCCTACGATCCGTACCCGTGGTGCGCTTTTTATTCAGGCGATGGCGGCGGGGGCACCAATTGCGGATTTCTTACCCTCGAACAATGCCGGGCAACCGTAAGCGGCATCGGTGGCTTCTGCGGGCCAAATCAGTTCTACAATCCCCACCGACCGGCCGCGCGTCCACGCAAGCACTAGGTAGCGGGTCACGCGCATTTGAGGCCGGGAGCGCACACGCGTACTTGCAGCGGCGCTAGTATATCGCGCACGGCTCGCTCTGAATTCATCGCAGGAGAAATCCTATGCGTCTTCCTTCGATTCTTTTGGCAGTGTTTATGCTTCCAGCGAGCCTGGTACCGGCGTGGGCGCAGGCCCAGCCGTTTCCCTATGATCCTTATCCATGGTGCGCGGTTTACGGCGGCCGTGCCGGCGGCGCTTCGAACTGCGGCTTTAGTACGTGGCAGCAATGCATGGCGACGGTGAGTGGCATTGGCGGGTTTTGTGAACGCAACCAATTCTACAATCCGCGTGGTGGATCCAAGTCCCGCAAGAAACAACCGCGCTAGGGTGCATTGACTGGTCTGCGCGGCCGTGGCAATTGCGCGGTCGTGCAGTCAAGGCCGTTCAATATCGCGCAAATTTTGCAAGAAGCGCTGAGCCTGCATCAACAGGGGCGTCTGCGCGAGGCTGAGAAGCTTTACACCCGCGCGCTCAAGGCCGCGCCCGACAACTTCGATGCGCTGCATCTGCTGGGCTTGATCAATGCCCAGAATGGCCAGATGGGCGAAGCCTATCGATTGATGTCCGCCGCCCTGAAGATCAATCCGGATGTTCCCGATGTCCTGATTAACTTCGCCAATGTCCTGCATGGACTTAAACGAGACGATGAGGCGCTCGCCTCCATCGACAGGGCCCTCGCGCTTCGGCCCGGCGATCCAGACGCCCTGCTCAATCGCGGCAACGCCCTGAACGCGCTCAATCGTCCGAGCGAGGCTTTGCCCTGCTTCGATGCAGTGCTGGCGCGCAGTCCGGGGCATCGGGATGCGCTTCTCAATCGCGGCGTCGCACGAGCGATACTTGGTGATTCCGAACGGGCTCTTGCCGACTTCGATGCCATTCTGGCGCGAATGCCGACGGACGCTGAAGCTTTATACAATCGAGGGACGGCCCTGATCGAATTGGGACGATACGCCGAAGCACTCCTCGCGTTCGATCATGCGCTCGCGGCTTCGCCCCAACACCTCCGAAGCTGGGCAAATCGTGGCCGCGCCTTGCAGGCGCTTAACCGTCATGACGATGCGATTACCAGCTTCGACAAAGCGCTTGCCATTGACAAGAATTACGCCGACGCACACTTCAACGCTGCGCTGTCGCTTCTAGCCCTCGGAAACTTGCGCCGTGGATTTGCGGAATATGAGTGGCGCTGGAAGCGTACCGGGATGGCGCGATGCACGGCGGGGATACCGCGGCCGTCTCTGGCTCGGTGAATTTCCGCTCGATCGGCGCACAATCCTGCTCCCGGCCGAGCAAGGCCTCGGCGACACCATTCAGTTCGTGCGCTACGCGCCACTCCTGGCCCAGTCGGGCGCGAATGTCGTTCTGGAGGTACACGCCGAACTTAAGGCGCTGCTGTCAACCGTCAGCGGTGTTGCATCGTGTCATGCGCGCGGCGAAACGTTGCCGCCCTTCGATGTCTATTGCCCGGTCGGTAGCCTGCCGCTTGCACTCAAGACCGAGCCTTCCTCGATCCCGACCGCTATTCCCTATCTGCGCGCCGACAACGCACGCCTCGCAAAATGGCGACCGGCTGTCGAGGCACTGCCCGGAAAACGCGTGGCTTTGGCGTGGGCCGGCCACGCACGTCATGCCAATGACCGCAACCGATCGATCGATCTCGCGTTGCTCGAACCGCTGTTCGCGTGCGAAGGCGTTTCATTCGTCAGCATCCAGCGCGACCAGCGCGGCGACGACGCAGCGCGGCTGTGGCGTCTCGGCATTACCGATTTCGGATCACGCCTTGAGGACATGGCCGACACCGCAGCGGTCTTGGCGCTCACGGATCTCTCGATTTCGGTCGACACGTCCGTGGTTCATCTTGCCGGCGCCATGGGGAAAGAGGCATGGGTCATGCTTCCCTTCACGCCCGATTGGCGATGGACGCTTACGAATGAGCGCAGCCCCTGGTATCCGACGGTGCGACTTTTCCGTCAGCGCGCGCCCGGCGACTGGCCGAACGTGATCGCCACAGTGCGCGACGCGTTACAAACGTGACCGCAACCGATTGAGCTTGCGATCAGGCCGCGACGCGGATCGCGGCAGCCGACGCCGGTGCCTGCGGATGGGCTTTGAGCCAATCACGCGCGGCGCGCTGGGCAGAGCCGATCTCTGAATCGCTCATCTGCTCGGCAATTTCGCGCCGCAGCTGCGCGGCATCTTTGTGGCCGCGCATTGCAGCGATATTGAACCATTTGTGGGCCTGTACCAGATCGATCGGCACGCCCGCCCCCGAAGAAAAAACCATGCCCATGCTGAAACAGTCTTCAGCGTTGACCGGTTCGATGCCCCCCGCGGCAATCTCCACGCTTGTCATTTTGGCTCCCCATTTTCGACCGCTGCGCCCCGTGCAGCCAGTCCATCGCCCGTATCCCTGTGTCCGGATCTCATCGTCCGAACGGCGCATCTTCGGGAGAAAATTTGAATGACAGTTTAAGTGATGCAATGAATCGAAAATGAACGCCGGTAGGCCGTCATTCGCCGGCTGCGCTTTTACTGCGGCAAATGGCCTGTTTGTCTCAGGGGTTGACCGTTCGCTAACCCAACTCATTCAGGCGCAACTAACCACCAAACAAGCCGATACCCCGACCGTCCGAACGCAAATATGCGCCGAAGATAATCGTAGGGTGGGCAAAGGCGCGTCGGAGACGCGCCGTGCCCACCAATTATTCGCCGAAAATATCATCAGGCGCCGCGAATATCGCCGCCCTAATCCTTCGGCAATCGCCATCTCTCACGTATTGATGAAAACTGCTGTGCGGCCAATCGCAAACGCGGCGGCACGAGGTCGTGTTTGACCGGATTGAAATGGATGTAGCTGATATGCCGCTCCAGATCGCAAATATCGCGAATAACGTGCTCGCAATAACGCCGCTGCCGATGCCCTTTTCTCGCTTCCGTTTCTTGCTGACAGCGTAAGTGGCGCTGGAGCGCAGTCCCCGCGAAAGCCGCTCTTGATGCCAATGTGCTCCAATCGCGGCCATGCGCAAAGCTCGCAATCGCGGGTGGCAACTGACCATATTGCATGCAAGGGGTCGTTACCAGGCCGAACGCAGATTGCCGAGTTTCGAACGGCCGTCTTGTTGCGCATCGGCATAAGCACGGCGCTAGCCGGGCGATCTCGCGCACAGCTAAATCACTTGAGCGGTTCAGCAAGAGTCGAAATGTGAAAAGGGCATCTGGTTCCGCCTTTGGAATGTCTTGCGCATAACCGACGATTTAGTTCGGCGCTCGGGTACATCCATTGCGACGCGGTCGGCACGGCGCTCTGCCGCGCCTTTGCCCACCCGACAGTACACTTACGCGATCGTCGTCAGCCGGAAGGCCGATGTACGAGGATCTTAGGCGCGGTTTGCATCGGCGTTATAGATCGGTCACGACCGCCTGCTCGTGCGAGGGGCAAAGGCGCGCCGACGCGCATCGCCGCACCGTCCGCCGTTCAACATCGTTGGATGCGTCAGGCCACGCGTGCTCGCTGGTTGAAAAGCACCGATTGAACGTTTGGATCCTTCATGTCGATGCCCTGACGCAACTCGACGCCAAGCGCCATCCCGCGCTGGACCGCCGGGCGCGCTTTTATGGTTTCGAGCCAACGCTTCAGGTTCGGAAAATGCTCGATGTCCTGCCCTTGCCTCTGCCAAAGATTGGCCCAACCCACGCACGCCATGTCGGCAATTGAATATTTCCCGGCGAGGAACGGTCGGTCGCCGAGGCGCTTGTTCATCACCCCATAAAGCCGGTTGACCTCGTCGTCGTAGCGTTTGATTGCATACTCAAGGGTCTCGCGTGCATAATGTTTGAAGTGATTGAGTTGACCGGCCATCGGGCCAAGTCCGCCCATTTGCCAAAACAGCCACTGATCGACTTCGACGCGCGAACGCTCGTCCGATGGATAGAACTTTCCGGTCTTGCGGCCGAGATACTGCAGGATCGCACCAGACTCGAAGATTGAAATGGGGCGCCCGCCCGGTCCCTGCGGATCGACGATCGCAGGCATGCGATTGTTCGGAGCGATCTTCAGGAAATCCGGATTGAATTGTTCGCCCTTTGAGATGTTCACCGGCTTCAAGACATAGGGCAGACCGCACTCTTCGAGCATGATCGAGATTTTGAAACCATTCGGCGTCGGCCAGTAATAGAGCTCGATCGGCTTCGCCCGTTTCGCGACCATCTTCGCGCCTGCCCTCGCTTTTTTCGCCTTACCCCGCTTTGCAACTACCCGCTTCTTGCCGCGCGCCATGTCGTGCTCCACGTCCCACATTGTTACGTTACGCAAATAACCTTCCAGACCTAGTTCTGGTGATTGAACTCTGCAACTGCCGCAGCCCGCAAATCTCCTTCGATTGCACGATAGTGATCTACAACCTGTACGAGTTATGGTGCGCCCCAGGTTGTGGAAGGGGGGCCGATTGAGGGCCCCTGCCCGCGCCTGAAAATCATCAAGGGGAAGTGACGTCATGTACAAAGTTATGTTTGCCACCGCGCTTGCCGCCGGATTACTCGCTGCTCCGTTGCCGCACTACTCTTCTGCCGCGTTCGCGCAGCAGTCGAGTGCATCCGAGAAGACTGCCAAAATGAAAAAGGAGCCGAGCACCGGCCAGATCGCCGCGCGCGAACGCCAGAAAAAATGCGCGACGGAATGGAAGGAAGCGAAAGCCGCCAGCAAGAATGAAAAAGGAGCAAGCTGGCCAAAATTCTGGAGTGACTGCAACAAGCGGCTCAAGGCCGCTGCAAAATAGCGCGGCTAAATTCTCAGCACACCGTCACGACAAGATCACAATAAAAGTTCGAGGGCGTCGGCGAGACCTCGAGTCTCGCCGACGCCCTCATTTGTCATCCGGAACCGGGGCGTCGCGGGGCAACCGCATTGCGCTCGTTACTCCATGACGCACACCGGCCCGTATGACGCAATCTCCGACACGTAAGGCCGAAGATCGGGAAGCCGCGTCAGACTAAAGCTTCCGCTTCCGGCGCTTCGTCTTCTTCGCTGCTTTCGCCGCTGCCTTCTTCCTACGTTTGGCCATTGCTGCCCTCCTAGCCATGGATCATGGCGGGTGTCGCATCAGCACGCATCGCGAATTGACACGCGCTGCATTCGGTTTACTACAGCACGGCGAAAAAAACAGCGTTGCCGCTTAACCAAACGTGTACGCGAGCGACTTGCGACGTGCAGCGACACGATCACATGAGGAAACTCGTGAATGACAACACGCACGCACGAGACAACGTAAGTTTCGTTCGCACATCATCGAGATTGCAAAAAAATACGATGGAATAAGGATTTTTGGAACGACGGTAAGCGGCTATGCGACCGCATTGACAAAGAATTTTTCGCGCCTTGTGCATGTGATTTTGCACTAACGCTGATCGAAGTGAGTGCAGGTGCACGAGGAAATAATTTTGCACAGATGACCGCTCACAAGCCTCACGAACCACCGGAATCGATCAAAATTGAGCGAATCAGCGCGAAGTGATTCGCAGCGATTCGGTGTTCCCAGGTCCAATTCGTCACCAGCGCAACGAGACAACGATACGTTGCGCGCAAAAATTTCCGCTGGCGTTCGCTCGGTCGAGACAGGCCAGCCGGGCGGGCAATCACACTCCGAGTTTTCGTTTCAAAATGTCATTGACCACTTGCGGACTCGCCTTGCCGCCGGAGGATTTCATCACTTGACCGACAAACCAGCCGATCGCTTTCGGATTCGACCTGGCATCGGTAACCTTGTCCGGATTTTTGGCGATTATTTCGTCAACGACCTTCTCGATCGCAGCAGTGTCCGTCACCTGCTTCATGCCCCGTTGCTCAACAATCGCGCGCGGGTCGCCACCCTCCGTCCAGACGATCTCGAAAATATCCTTGGCAATCTTGCCGGATATGGTGCCGTCCCGGATCAGATCTAGCACTGCACCGAGCTGGCTGGCTGACACCGGAGACGAGGCAATGGTCTTGCCTTCCTTATTGAGCCGGCCGAACAACTCATTGATTACCCAATTTGCCGCCACCTTTCCGTCGCGACCTTTGGCGACCGCTTCGAAAAATTCGGCAGTCTCGCGTTCGGCGACAAGCACGCCGGCGTCGTAGTCTGACAACGCGAAGTCACCCGTGAAGCGCGACTTTTTTTCGTCGGGCAGTTCCGGAAGCTTCGCCGCCAGCGCATCGACATAAGCCCGGTCGAACACAAGCGGCAACAGGTCGGGGTCCGGGAAATAGCGGTAGTCGTGCGCTTCTTCCTTAGTGCGCATCGGTCGAGTTTCTTTTCTGTTTGGGTCGTAAAGACGCGTTTCCTGGTCGATCGACCCCCCGTCCTCCAAAACCTCGATCTGACGCCGCGCTTCATAATGAATCGCATCGCCGATGAAGCTTATTGAATTCATGTTTTTG
Organism: uncultured Alphaproteobacteria bacterium; assembly: GCA_963736275.1. Classification (GTDB taxonomy): domain Bacteria; phylum Pseudomonadota; class Alphaproteobacteria; order Rhizobiales; family Xanthobacteraceae; genus Pseudolabrys. The sequence continues at coordinate 990,913 of CAVTOP010000005.1, read as the reverse complement.
ATCTCGCATCGCGTGCCGAGCGCCTCCCCGGGCCGCCGCACCGATACGTTCACGTCGGCGCGCAGGCTTCCTTTCTCCATGTCACCGTCGCAGGTGCCGAGATAGCGCAGGATCGAACGCAATTTCGCGATAAAGGCCTTCGCTTCATCGGCTGAGCGCAGGTCCGGCTTCGAGACAATTTCCATCAGCGCCACACCGGAGCGGTTGAGATCCACATAAGAATAGTCTGGGTGCCGGTCGTGAAGGCTTTTGCCAGCGTCCTGCTCGAGGTGAACGCGTTCGATACCTACAACGACGCTGCTGCCGTCTTCAAGACTGATGGCAACGGCGCCTTCGCCAACGATCGGCGACTTGTACTGGCTGATCTGGTAGCCCTGCGGCAGATCCGGATAAAAATAGTTCTTCCTGTCAAAGACGGATTGCAGATTTACCTTCGCTTTCAGTCCAAGTCCCGTGCGGATCGCCTGCCGCACGCATTCCTCATTGATCACCGGCAGCATTCCCGGCATTGCGGCATCGACCAGGGATACATGTGAATTCGGTGGGCCGCCGAACTCGGTTGACGCGCCCGAAAAAAGTTTCGACTCCGACGTCACCTGCGCATGGATTTCCATGCCGATGACGACCTCCCAATCGCCGGTCGCGCCTTTGACTAATTTTTGAGCATTGGACTGAACAGTCATGTGGTCGCGCGCGTGCCCTCTGAAAATCCGGAGAACGTCAATTCTACATCTGGTAGCGCTTCATCCGATGTGCGGCAAGTTTAGGTAATTCCTTCGCGAAAGCGTTCGCTGCACGTTTTAGCAATGCTGAATTGTTATCCATGCAGACCAGTACCTCCAAATCGCCCAAATTCCGCGACGATTTCTGCCGATTTTCGCGCGCATGACGACACCGGAACCACGCGCAAGCGGCGGACGTTGAGTGAATGTCATGAAAAACGATGGAAGCCCCACTTTCGGCATTATCATCGGCGGCGTGGTCGCCGCGATTGCCGTCATCTTTATTCTCACCGGCGGAGAGCTCGGCGGGAAGAAAACCGTCGAAGGCGATCAGGACCTTCCGCCGGTCACGACGACTGACAAGTAACGGGCATCACCACCACTGCTGAGGCTCAAGTCGTCCCGCCGCCTGCTCGACCACGGCGGCAAGGGAGAACAGCGTCTCCTCGTCGAATGGGCGGCCGATCAATTGCAGCCCCAAAGGCAGCCCCTGGCTGTCGAGACCGGCGGGTACCGAGATGCCCGGCAGGCCGGCCATGTTCACCGTCACGGTGAATATGTCGTTCAGGTACATCTCGATCGGATCGGCGCCCCCTTTCTCGCCCAGACCGAATGCGGCAGAGGGCGTCGCCGGCGTGAGCATCGCGTGCACGCCAGCCTTAAAGCAATCCTCGAAATCCTTCTTGATCAGAGTTCTTACTTTTTGCGCGCGCAGGTAATAAGCGTCGTAGTAACCGGCCGAGAGGACATATGTGCCGATCATCACCCGTCTTCGCACTTCATCCCCAAATCCGGTGCTGCGTGTGTTTTCATACATATTGACTATGTCATGGCCTGATACGCGCAGCCCGTAACGAACACCGTCGTAGCGCGCGAGGTTCGACGACGCCTCTGCAGGCGCAACAATGTAATATGCAGGCAACGCATATTTTGTGTGGGGCAGCGAAACTTCGACGAGCTCGGCACCGGCCGCTTTCAGCCATGCGCGGCCGCTCTCCCAGATTTTCTCGATTTCCGCCGGCATCCCGTCGAGGCGATATTCTTTGGGAATACCAATGCGCAGACCTTTTACCGACTTTCCAACTGCCGCCTCATAATCAGGCACCGGCAGGTCCGCGCATGTCGTGTCTTTCACGTCCGGTCCCGCCATTGACCGCAGCAGGATCGCTGCGTCGCGCACACTGCGCGTAAACGGCCCTGCCTGGTCGAGCGACGACGCAAACGCGACGATGCCCCATCGCGAGCAGCGGCCATAGGTCGGCTTCATGCCGACCGTTCCGGTGAATGCTGCCGGCTGACGGATCGAGCCGCCGGTGTCCGTCCCGGTCGCACCCAAACATAGCTTCGCAGCGACTGCGGCCGCCGAACCACCCGACGAACCGCCCGGCGTCAACGGGGTGTTTGAGCCTTTACGCCGCCACGGTGAACGGACCGGCCCAAAATGCGACGTCTCGTTGGACGAGCCCATCGCGAATTCGTCGCAGTTGGTCTTGCCCAACAGTACCGCGCCGTCTCGCCAGAGCTGCGACGTCACCGTCGAGTCGTAAGTCGGCACGAAGTTGCCGAGTATGTGCGAGCACGCGGTCGAGCGTACGCCGGCCGTGCAAAACATGTCCTTGATGGCGAGAGGGACGCCCTCGAGCGGTCCGGCGCTGCCGGATGCGATGCGGGCATCCGAGGCTTTCGCCATGTCGGCGGCGCGTTCCGGGGTCTCCAGCACGAACGCATTGAGGGCGCGCGCCTTCTCGACCGCCGAAACGTGCGCGGCCGTAAGCTCACCGGCGGAAAAAGATTTCTTCTTCAGCCCGTCCCGTGCTTCCGCCATAGTCAGCGAAGTCAATTCGGTCACGGTGTCGGCTCGTCCACCGTTCGTTGCGCGCGCGGCGCCGTTTCCGGCTCGGCCTTTTCCGGGTCTGGCTCGCACGCAAAAACTGGATCATCACCGGCCACGTTCTGCCGCGCGGCGCTCCGTTCCGCTTCGAGGGCGTCGACCATCGCCCAGTATCCGAGCTCGCAGGCGATGCACATCACTCAACCACCTTTGGCACCAGGAAGAAGTCATCCTCGCTCATCGGCGCATTCTTGACGATTTGTTCAGCGATACCACCATCAGTCACCCCGTCGGCGCGTTTTTTCATCGCCATGGGCGTTACCGATGTCATCGGTTCGACCCCTTCGACGTTCACTTCGCCGAGCTGCTCGACGAAGGAGAGCATGGCATTCAACTCGCCCTTGAGGTGATCAACCTCCTCCTCTGCCACGGCGATTCGGGCGAGGTGCGCGATGCGGCGTACGGTATCGGCGTCGACAGCCATTGAAAATTCCAGAGATCAGATGACCTCACCAGCCTATAGCAGAGCGTCTTTCACCGCGACAACCGGGTCGCCGCCTGCAACAGGTCAAGCGTTTCAGCAGCCAATATGCGGGTCAGTTCACCGGCGGGCATCTCGCGGCCGAGGGCAACAGCCTGACCCGCAAACATCGGGGAAAAATCACCCGAACCCTGCGCCTGAGCTTTCGCGTGCAACGGCGCCAGTGCGCCGCTGGCGAGCGGAAACTCGGGCACAATGTCGCTGACGGGACCGAGTTCACGGATTGTCCGGTTGACCAGACCGCGCGCCGGCCGTCCGCTGAGCACATTGGTGACGACGGTGCTGTCGTCGCGAGCGGTTCGCAGCGCCGCCCGATGCGGTGGCAATATTTTTGCTTCCGGGCAAAACAGAAACGCCGTTCCGATCTGAACCGCCGCCGCGCCAAGCATCAGCGCCGCCGCGACGGCGCGTGCGTCGCCAATGCCACCGGCCGCGATCACAGGCACTTTGACTGCATCCACCACTTGCGGCAGCAGCGCAAACAAGCCGACCTGTGTGGCCGGATCGCTGCTCAAGAACGTGCCGCGATGTCCCCCCGCCTCGAGTTCCCTGCGCGATGATGGCATCACAGCCGTTCGTTTCCAGGAACTTTGCTTCGCTGACCGTCGTCGCAGAACAGATGATCTTGCATCCGGCCGCTTTGACCCGTGCGACCAATTCTTTGTCGGGCAACCCATAGTGGAAGCTTACGACCGCGGGCTTGAGCTCTTCGACAAGTGCGCACGTCGCGGCATCGAACGGCCGGCGCGCGGCGCCAGCAACGGGCGCCGCCGGATCGATTCCGAATTCGAGATAGTAGGGCTTGAGCCTTTCCCGCCACGCATGCTCGCGCGCGTTATTCGGTACCGGCATTCTGTGCGCGAGAAAGTTGAGATGGAGCGGCCTGTCGCCGGCCGCAGCGCGGAATTGCGTGACTTGCAAACGAACCTGCTCAGCGCTCAACATTCCTGCAGGCAGAGCTCCGAGCCCACCCGCTTTCGCAACCGCGATTGCAAGATCGACGTCGGACGCTCCCGCCATCGGTGCCTGAAGGATCGGGACGTCGATCGCAAAAAGATCCAGAAGCCTCCGGTCCGGCCACATGGCTTGCTCCCGCAATTGCGCTGGCATCGGCGATGTTATCGTGTTCGACCCGAGATATGCATTCGCAACAGATTAACGACGGCTGCTACGACCGCGAAGGATGTCATGTTAGGTAGAGGCAAATCGCTATGGAACGGGCTACGATCAGCGAATGCCAATCCGAACTCACGACCGTTACCCGTACTCCCCGATTTCGGCCCGTCCGGTCTATGACTGGCCGGACGGAAAGCGCCTGGCCATCTATATCGGCCTCAATCTCGAATGGTTTTCATTCGGCGAAGGGCTCGGCGCCGAACTGGCTCCAGGAGGGCCACAACCGGATGTTCTCAACTACGCCTGGCGCGACTATGGCAACCGCGTCGGCGTGTTCCGCCTGGCGGAGCTCTTTGCTGAGCTGAATTTGCCGGTATCGCTTCTGGTCAATGCAGAGATGTATCGCCATGCACCGCAAGCGGTTGCGGCATTCCACAATGCCGAGATCATCGGACATGGCCGCACGAATTCAGAACGCCAGGGTACCCTGAGCGAAGCGGAAGAACGTGCGCTAATATCCGAAACGACAGAGGCCATCGAAAAGCATTCTGGCAAGCGTCCGCAAGGCTGGCTCGGCCCGTGGATCTCCCAATCTCCTCTCACTCCGGATCTTCTGCAGGAGGCTGGCTATCGCTACCTGCTCGACTGGTGCCATGACGACCAACCCGTCTGGATGAAGACCCGGCGTGGCCGCATCCTGTCTCTACCCTACCCGCAGGAACTCAACGACATCCCGCAGATCGTCGCACGCAAGCGCGAAGGATCTGATTTCGCCGACATGATTGTGGACGCCTTCGAGGTGATGCACAACGAAAGCAAAAAGCGTCCCCTGGTCATGGGCATTGCGTTACATGCCTACATCGTCGGGTGGCCGCACCGCTTCAGGCATCTTGCGCGCGCCCTCAAGCATATCGTGAGCCGTGACGAGGCGAGCGTCTGGCTCACCACGGCAGGCAGGATCGCTGCACACGCAGAGGGACTTCCGTCTGGCAAGGTGCCCTAGGTGCCGCCGTTTGGCGGCCTGAAGCCTCCGTGGTACCGCTAAGGCATGCCCGTCATCTTGCCGCTTACGGAGGCCGCTGCACATTTTCCATCGCGCGGCGTTCTGCTCGGCATAGACTTGGGAACGAAGACAATCGGCGTTGCCGGGAGCGATCCCGACCGCAAGCTTGCGACCGGCATTGAAACCATCGCGCGGAAAAACTTCTCGTCCGATGGGCGACGGCTTCTCGCGCTCGCCGCCGAACGCTCTGCAGTCGGGTTCGTGCTGGGATTGCCGATCAACATGAATGGAAGTGAAGGGCCCCGCGCGCAATCGACGCGAGCTTTCGCGCGCAATCTCGGCAAGATCACAGACCTTCCGATTGCATTGTGGGATGAACGTCTGTCGACCGCCGCTGTCGAACGGCAATTGATCGAGGCGGACGTAAGCCGAAAAAAGCGCGCCGCGGTGATCGACCAGCACGCGGCAGCGTTTATCCTGCAGGGCGCACTCGACCGCCTGGCACGCATGTAAAAAAGAAGCCGCCCCGAAGAGCGGCTTCTTGATTTCCAGCAACAAGAATTAGCGCTGCGAGTCGATCGAGAAGTCGTTCGTGTTGTGCTGACTCGACCAGTTGCGATAGTAGCGATAGCGCGGCGCGGGCTCGTACGCGTATGAATCATAGGCGTACGAGCCGTAGCCGTAGTCAGGCGCGTAGGCGTAACCCGGCTCATAATAGCCGTAGCCGCCGTTATAGGCGGAACTGGCGATGGCTGCGCCTGCAACTGCGCCAACGCCGAAACCGATCGCGGCTGCGTTGCGCCCGTTCCTCGCTTCGCCGGGCGTCGCCACCGCAAGCGCGAGCGCGCCTGTCAGCGCCACCGCAGCGGCATATTTCATCAACGTTTTCATTTTGGGCTCCTTCTGTGTCGGTTTGACGTATCGGAAGAAACCCATGAGCACGGAGATTGGTTCCTAAGGTATGCATTCTTGCAGTAACGAAATACGCGCGGCCGTTCACGATAATGTGGAGGAACCGGGCAAATGACTGAAAACAAAAAAAGGCGGGCCCGGCGCAGGCTGTGTGAAAAGTCGGAGCGGCGGGTCAGTGCGGCAACATTCGAATCAAACGGCCTAGACAGGCGAACGAAAATTCCGCTGTCTGGGCCTGAATTGAATCGATCTTGCTGTTCTGACTCCCTATCTTCAGTTTTCACACAGCCTGCGGCGGGCCCGCCCTCACTCAATAGCTGCCTCACCATTCCGGATTGTATGTCGGATCGAGCGATGGATCGCTCGCCAGCGGATTGGCGCAGGAACCCCTGTAGCCGTAAGGGCGGCTGGAATCAGTCGCGATCCAGCATTGCCCGTAACGCGGGCCGGCATACACCTGCTGGGGCGCAAAGGCATAGCTCGAGTTGGCCGACTGAAGTTGGTAGGTCGTCGCGTTCATCGCCTTTTGAGGTTCCCGCGACAGCGCCGGTGTGACCGCAACGCTGCTCAAAATGACGATCCCGGCAATTGCGATTTCATACGCGAACAAGGATTTCTTCTGCATCGTGTTCTCCATTTTCCCAGCCCGGTTGGTGGCAGCAAAGATCTGAGGGAGGTCCGCAAAACGCGCGCCCCGCGTCTTTCAGGAGCGCGGCCGCAATCGTGCTTTCAGGGTGTTAAGGAAAGGCCGCTCTGCCCCGCGGCGATGTCGCTAAATTTGAATAGAAGATGCCGCAAATCGGAGCCGTTCGTGGCCGCGAGCGGCCTATTAACGGTCGCCGCGAGGACTTGTGAATCTACGGGCGGCGCCCTTGCCGTGTCAGCGGGTTGCGCCTATAGGTCTTGCTTTAATGACCATTGCGCCGAAACCCTCATTCGTCCTCAGCATGCGGCATTTGTTGGGGATCGAGGGGCTTTCCCAAAACGACATTTCCGGCCTCCTTGACCTCGCTGAGGAATTCGTCGAGCTCAATCGTCAGGTCGAAAAGAAGCGTGCCTCGCTGCGCGGCCGCACCCAAATCAACCTGTTTTTTGAGGTTTCGACCCGGACCCAGGCCTCCTTCGAACTCGCTGGTAAACGTCTTGGCGCCGACGTGATGAATATGTCGACCAGCTCGTCCTCGATGCGGAAAGGCGAAACCCTGATCGACACGGCGATCACCCTCAACGCCATGCATCCGGACATCATCGTGGTCCGCCATCACGCCTCCGGGGCCGTCGAGTTGCTGGCACGGAAAGTCGACTGTTCGGTCATCAATGCAGGGGACGGATCGCACGAGCATCCTACTCAGGCCTTGCTGGATGCGCTGACGATCCGTCGCAACAAAGGGCGTATCGAAGGATTGCTGGTCGCAATTTGCGGCGACATTCTTCATTCGCGCGTCGCGCGTTCGAACATCATGCTGCTCAACGCCATGGGTGCGCGCGTGCGCGTGGTTGCGCCTTCCACGCTCCTGCCGCCCGGCATCGAGCGGTTTGGCGTCGAGGTAGCGCGCGACATGCGTGAAGGTCTCGCCGACGCCGACATCGTGATGATGCTGCGGCTTCAAAAAGAACGAATGGACGGCTCGTACGTGCCATCGACGTCCGAATATTTTCAGTATTACGGTCTTGACGAGAAAAAGCTCGCCTACGCCAAGCCAGGCGCGCTCGTTATGCATCCAGGTCCGATAAATCGCGGCGTCGAGATCGACTCCATCGTCGCCGATGGTGCGCAATCGCTGATCCGCGAACAGGTCGAAATGGGCGTCGCGGTGCGCATGGCGGTGCTCGAAGCGCTCTCACGGAATTTGCCGAACGCATGACGATGATGTTGTCCGACCGCCGCCCGATCCTGCTCGCCAACGCCCGGATCGTCGATCCATCGCGCAATCTCGACATTGTCGGCGATCTGCTGATTGCCGAAGGCGTAGTGCGCGAGGCGAAGAAAGGCATCGGCGCGGCCGGCGTGCCGGAAGGCACCCATGTCATCGACTGCCGCGGGAAGCTGATCGCCCCGGGCCTGATCGACATGCGCGCCTTTATCGGCGAGCCAGGTGAGGCCGCCCGCGAAACGCTCGCCTCGGCCAGCCATGCCGCCGCAGCCGGCGGTGTCACCACCATCATCTGCCAGCCCGACACGTCACCCACAATCGATGACCCCGCGACCGTCGATTACGTGCTGCGCCGCGCGCGCGATACCGGAATCGTGCACGTTCATCCGATGGCTGCGATCACCAAAGGCCTCGAAGGCAAGGAAATGACGGAGATCGGCCTGCTCAAGGCTGCCGGAGCCGTCGCCTTTACCGACGGCGCCAAGAGCATCACCAACGCACAGGTCATGCGGCGCGCCCTTACTTACGCCGGCGACTTCGATGCTCTGATCGTGCATCACATCGAGGATCCAAATTTGGTTGGCGACGGTGTCATGAACGAAGGCGAATTCGCCGCCCGACTCGGCCTCCTCGGAATTCCGAAGGCTGCCGAAACGATCATGCTCGAACGCGACGCGCGTCTCGTCGCGTTGTCCGGCGGCCGCTATCACGCCGCGGCTGTCACCTGCGCGGAGACGCTGGAGGTTCTGCGCCGGACAAAGGACGCGGGCCTGAACATCACCGCTTCCGCCTCGATCAACCACCTTACGCTCAACGAGATTGATATCGGCCCTTACCGTACGTTCCTGAAACTGTCGCCACCGCTCCGTGCCGAGAACGACCGCAAGACGCTGGTGCAGGCGGTTGCTGAGGGCCTCGTGGATGTAGTGATGTCGGATCACAATCCGCAGGACGTAGAGACAAAACGCCTGCCTTTTGCGGAAGCTGCGCCAGGCGCGATCGGTCTCGAAACCATGCTGAGCGCCGCGCTGCGCCTCGTCCATAGCGGCGAGATCGAACTGATGGCCTTGCTGCGCGCGATGTCAACGCGGCCGGCGGAGTTGCTTGGCCTCCCTGGCGGCACGCTCAAAAGCGGCGCGCCAGCCGACGTCATCGTTGTCGATACCGAACTACCTTGGATACTCGACCCGAATGATCTCAAATCCAAGTGCAAGAACACGCCGTTCGACGAGGCACGGCTCACCGGCCGTGTTGTGCGCACGATTGTCGCGGGGCAAACCGTTTACGAATACGTATGATTGCCGCCCTTGCCTTCGCTTTCGGGTACCTGCTCGGCTCCATCCCCTTCGGCCTCTTGCTCACGCGCGCGTCCGGCGGACCCGATATCAGAGCGATCGGCTCCGGCAATATCGGCGCGACCAACGTTTTGCGCACGGGCAACAAGGCCCTCGCCGCTGCAACGCTGCTCTGCGACATGCTCAAAGGCACCGTCGCCGTTCTCGCCGCGGCGCGCTACGGTGCCGATTTCCGCGCTCGCGGCCGCACTCGGTGCCTTCCTCGGCCATCTATTTCCGGTCTGGCTGAGATTTAAAGGCGGCAAAGGGGTGGCCACCTACATCGGCCTGCTTATTGGACTCCATTGGCCAGCGGCATTGTTCTTCTGCCTCGTCTGGCTCGCCGTTGCTGCGGCCACCCGCTATTCCTCGCTCGCCGCGCTCATCGCGAGTGCATTGACCCCGCTTGCCATGTGGTATTTCGGCCTGCCGAGTGTTGCGGCGTTATTTTTGCTGCTCACAATTTTGGTGTGGTTCACGCACCGCGCGAACATTGCGCGGCTGCTGACTGGCAGCGAAGGAAGGATTGGCGCGCACGCGCCTGATGGCAACTAAAGGTTGTGTTTGTACGGTATCGGTTGTAGTGCTGCCGCGCACAGCGGCGGACGAATGGCACGTTGATCAGGCAACAGCGGTTAAGTGACACCGAGCGGCTCGACTGGCTCCGCCTCATTCGAACGGACAGGGTGGGTCCGCGGACATTTCAGGATCTGATCCGCCACTTCGGGAGCGCTGGGGCAGCACTCGCCGCACTTCCCGACCTGGCACGCCGCGGAGGATCAGGGTCCTCGCCGCGCATTTTCGCGCCCGAACAGGCCGCCGCAGAATTAAAGGCCGCACGCGCACGCGGCGTCGAATACGTTGCTTTGGGGGAGCCCGCCTACCCGCTGCGCCTGCAAATGATCGACGACGCGCCTCCGTTGATCGGGGTGCGTGGAAAGCCTGATGTCCTCGCACGGCCCCAGATCGCAATCGTCGGGTCGCGCAACGCGTCCGCCGCAGGCGTGAAATTCGCCGATCGAATGGCGCGAGATCTCGGTGCTGCGGGGTTTGCCGTCGTTTCCGGCCTCGCACGAGGCATCGACGCGGCTGCACACCGTGCCAGCCTGCAGACCGGCACCATTGCCGTTCTCGCCGGCGGACATAACTGTATCTATCCCGCCCAGCACGTCGAACTGGTCGAGAACGTCGTGATCGACGGCGCTGCAATATCTGAGATGCCGCTTGGCTGGGAGCCGCGCGCCCACGACTTCCCGCGCCGCAACCGATTGATCTCCGGCCTTTCAATCGGTGTCATCATTGTAGAGGCGGCACGGCGATCGGGCTCTCTGATCACGGCTCGACTGGCGGGGGAACAGGGCCGCGAAGTCTTTGCGGTGCCTGGCTCGCCGCTTGACCCACGTTGCGAAGGCACCAACGGACTGCTTAAGCAGGGAGCAATTCCGGTGACCGAGGCAGCGGACGTAATCGCGGTCGTCAAGCCGATTCTCGGGCACGACATCGAATTCGCCGACGTACGGGAGCCGGCGCAGGACGCGTTGCAGAAAAATGCAGAGCCCGGCGCCGACGACCGCAGCCGGATCGTTTCACTTCTCGGGCCGACGCCTGTTTCGATCGATGACCTGGTGCGCCTTGCGCAAACTTCACCTGCGATCACGCGCGCTGCCTTGCTGGAACTCGAAATTGCCGGACGGCTAGAACGTCACGGCGCGGGGTTGGTGTCGCTGGTGTAACGTGCGATACCCCACCCATATGAACACCCGATTTTGCCTGGCCATCGCGGCCGTACTGTTATTCCTGGCAGTGCCGAACTCGAGCCCAGGAACAGTCCGTTTCGGCTTTTCTCGCACAGCTGTGGCCGGATGCGCAGTCAAAGGGTATCAGCCGCACGACGTTCGACACCGCCATGAAAGGATTTACCCCCGATCAACGGGTGATCGCTGCGACCCGACGTCAACCGGAATACGGCAAACCTGTCGGCGACTACGTGAACGCCATCGTTTCGAAACGACGCATCGCCGACGCGCAGCTCAAAGGCCGCGAATGGGCAAAAACATTCGATGTTGTCGAAAAAACGTTTCAGGTCGAACGCTGGGTTTTGCTTGCCTTGTGGGGCATGGAATCGGACTTCGGGTCAGAAAAAGATCGTTGGGACGTATTCCGGTCGCTCGCCACCCTTGCCTATGTGAAATATCGCGATCCTTACTTTCGAAACGAGCTGATGGTGGCGATGCGCATCATGCAGGCCAATCGCATCGCCCGCGACAAGATGGTCAGCTCATGGGCCGGTGCGATGGGCCAAACCCAGTTCATGCCGTCGAACTTCGTCGACTATGCGATCGATTTTTCCGGCGACGGGCGGGCGGATATCTGGGGCAACGTTCCGGATGTGCTCGCGTCAACCGCCAACTACCTGCGCAAGTGGAAATGGAATCCAACCCTTCCTTGGGGCTTCGAGGTTCTCGTGCCGGACGGATTTCGACTACATGCGCAGCCGCGCGAGCTTTGCGGAATGGCGCGCGCTCGGCGTGCGCCGTGCCGACGGCGGGGCGTTTCCGAATTCCGGACAGGGCATTATTTTCTTTCCCAGTGGCGCCGCCGGTCCAGGCTTTATCGTCACGGAAAATTTCAATGTGCTCAAGGAGTACAACAACTCGGATGCCTACGCAGTCGCCGTCGGTCACCTCGCCGACCGAATCCACGGCGGCGATCTGATCAAGACGCCCTGGCCCAAGGACGATCGCCAGCTCTCACGCGACGCGCGCGTCGCGTTGCAGAAAAGGCTTTCGGCGCTCGGCTACAAGGTGAACGAGTTCGAGGGCCACATCGATTTCGATTTGCGCGACAACATTCGCGCCGAGCAAAAGAAGCTCGGGATGGTTCCCGACGGCAATCCGACGCCTGCGCTGCTCGAAAAGCTTGGCGTCACCCCTCGGTTCTAGGGCCCATACAGCGCCCTTAAAGCTGGCGTTAGATCTATGTACAACTTATAGTTGTCGTCTCTTTCGCGCCCTATTTCGCTGTTCTGACACGCGTTCTTAACCCGTGTATTTGACAGTAGGGGTCACCTTCCCCATGTTCCGGGCCGAACATGCGGCCGATTCCGCCTTGATTCTCAACGGGCCTGGCGGCTAACCCATTGGTTTTTCATGAATGTTGTCGTAGTCGAGTTGCCATCCAAGGCGAAGACGATCAATAAGTACCTCGGCCCCGGCTACGAGGTTCTGGCGTCATTTGGCCATATCCGGGACCTGCCTCCCAAGGACGGCTCCGTCGACCCGGACAACGATTTCCGCATGCTCTGGGAGGTCGACGCCAGGTCGAACCAGCGGATCAACGACATCGCGCGCGCGCTCAAGGGCGCTGACAAGCTAATCCTTGCCACCGACCCGGATCGCGAAGGCGAAGCGATTTCGTGGCACGTACTCGAGGTCCTGAAGGAAAAGAAGGCGCTCAAGGACCACAAGATCGAGCGCGTCGTGTTCAATGCAATCACCAAGCAGGCAGTGATCGATGCGATGAAGCATCCACGCATGATCGACGCCGCATTGGTCGATGCCTACCTCGCGCGCCGTGCGCTCGACTATCTCGTCGGCTTCACCCTCTCACCGGTGCTGTGGCGAAAGCTGCCGGGTGCGCGCTCTGCCGGACGCGTGCAATCGGTCGCGCTTCGGCTTGTGTGCGATCGCGAACTCGAAATCGAGAAGTTTGTTGCAAAGGAATATTGGTCGATCCTCGCCAAGCTTGTGACTCCGCGCAACGAACTGTTCGAAGCGCGTCTGGTGGGCGCCGACGGACAGAAGATCCAGCGTCTCGACATCGGTTCAGGCGCCGAAGCGGAAACGTTCACCCGAGACCTTGAGAATGCGACCTTCAAGGTGACGTCGGTCGAGGCTAAGCCCGCACGGCGTAATCCGCCGCCCCCCTTTACAACCTCGACCATGCAGCAGGAGGCGAGCCGAAAGCTCGGCTTTGCACCGGCAGTCGCCATGCGTCTCGCCCAGCGACTCTACGAAGGCGTGGAAATCGACGGCGAAGCGACCGGCTTGATTACGTATATGCGTACTGACGGCATCGACATGGCACCGGAAGCGATTGCGGACATCCGCACGATGCTTGGTCGCAATTATGGCAAGGAATACGTCCCTGCTTCGCCACGCGAGTACCACAACAAATCCAAGAACGCGCAGGAGGCCCACGAAGCGGTGCGCCCGACCAGCGCGAGCCGCACGCCTGCAGAAGTCGCAAAATATGTCGATCGCGATCAGGCGCGGCTCTACGAGTTGATCTGGAACCGTGCGGTCGCAAGCCAAATGGAATCCGCCGAGCTCGAGCGCACCACCGTCGATATTGTTGCGAAGGCGGGCTCACGCAACATCGAACTTCGCGCCTCAGGTCAGGTGGTGAAATTCGACGGCTTCCTGACGCTCTATCAGGAAGGCCAGGACGAGACACCGGATGACGACGAGTTGCGACGTCTGCCGGCAATGTCCGAAGGCGAAACGCTCAGCAAGCAGGCGATCGAGTCTTCGCAGCACTTCACGGAGCCACCGCCGCGGTTCTCGGAAGCGGCCTTGGTCAAGCGGATGGAAGAGCTCGGCATCGGCCGACCCTCCACCTATGCTTCCGTCCTCCAGGTGCTGCAGGACCGCGGCTATGTGCGGATCGACAAGAAACGCCTTATTCCGGAAGACAAGGGTCGCGTCGTCGTTGCCTTCCTCGAAAGCTTCTTCGCACGCTATGTCGAATACGATTTCACAGCCAGCCTCGAGGAAAAGCTCGACGAGATTTCGGCGGGCAATATCGACTGGCGCGCCGTGCTCGCCGAGTTCTGGTCGGATTTCGTCGGTGCCGTCAACGACATCAAGGAAGTGCGCAATCGCGTCGTCCTCGACGCGCTCAACGACCTTCTTGAGCCGCATATTTTTCCCGAGCGCACCGACGGCAAACTACGCCGCCAATGCCCGCAATGCGAGACCGGCCAGCTCTCGCTGAAGACCGGTCGCTTTGGCGCGTTCGTCGGCTGCTCGAACTATCCAGACTGCAATTTCACGCGCCAAATCACGCCGAGCGCCGACGGGATTCAGGGCAAGAAGGTCCTGGGTGAAGATCCTGCCACGGGGTTGGAAGTGACCCTGCGCGGAGGCCGTTACGGGCCCTACCTGCAGCTTGGCGAGCAGATCAAGCCGCCCAAGCCGAAGAGGGGCGAGAAAAAACCAGAGGTCGAGAAGCCCAAGCGCGCCGGCATTCCGAAAGGCGTGTCGCCGGAAGATGTCGATCTGGAGAAAGCACTCGGCCTCCTCTCGCTGCCGCGCGAAATCGGACTGTCGCCGGAAGACGGCGAGCCGATCATTGCCGGCATCGGACGCTTCGGTTCGTACGTGAAGCACGGCAAGACCTACGCCAACCTCGAAGACGGCGATGATGTCCTGACGATAGGACTCAATCGCGCCGTCACTCTGATCGCCGAGAAAAAGGCCAACCCGAAGAAGGGGCGTCGTTTCGGCCCTGATCCAGGCAAGGTCTTGGGCGAACATCCAGACCAGGGCGGCCCGGTTGTCGTCAAGAATGGCCGCTATGGACCCTATGTGAGTCACAACGGCATCAACGCCACGATAACCGGTGACAGGACGCCGGAGACAATCACACTCACAGAGGCCGTTGTCCTGCTCGACGCGCGCGCCGACCAGCTCAGTTCTCAGCCGCGGCGTGCGGCTGGCCGCAAAAAGGCCGGCGAGCCATCCGAAGCCCGAAAAGGCCGCAAGAAAAAGACGGCGGAACCGGCGGAGACGGCCGAAAAAGCAGCCAAGCCGCGCAAGAAACCGGCAAAGAAGGCCGCAAAATTCACCGCCGCCGAATAGCTGGCGAACACCAACTCGCTTGACTACATTTGATCTATAAGCGCCGTTTTGGCGCAGGACTGTCTATTTTGAATAAGAAATCCAAACGAACACCCTCCCTCCCTTCCAAAGCCGACATCCTCGCCTTCATCGGCAACCAGCCCGGAAAAGTCGGCACCCGCGAAATCGCGCGCGCATTCGGGCTGAAAAACGCGCTGCGTGCGGAGCTCAAGCGCCTGCTTCGCGAACTGGCCGACGAAGGCTCCGTCGAGAAACGGCGGAAAAAGCTGCATCATCCGGGGACACTGCCCTCGACCGTGCTCGCTGACGTTACGGCGCGTGACAGCGACGGTGATCTCATCGCTACGCCCGACGAATGGGACGAGGACGCGCATGGACCCGCGCCGAAGATCCGTATCTCCGTTCCACGCAGATCGCACCCTGGCGAAGCGGCCGGTGTCGGCGACCGCGTGCTGCTCCGGGTTGAGGAAACCGACGAGGACGGCGGCATTCGTCATCAAGGCCGCGTCATCAAGATCATCGATCACCCCAAGCACCAAGTTCCTGGGTATTTTCCGGAAGATCGCCCATGGCGGCGGGCGGCTGGAGCCGGTCGACAAGAAAATGCTCGGCAAGGAACTGGCGATCCCGGCTGGTGCCACGGCCGATGCCGAGGATGGCGACTTGGTCGCCGTCGAAACGTCGCGCGCCCGGCGCCTTGGCCCGCCGACGGGACGCGTCGTCGAGCGGCTGGGCTCGCTCAAGAGCGAGCGCGCCGTCAGCATCATTGCCATTCACGCGCATGGTATTCCGTCGGTCTTCCGGCGTGAGACACAGCAAGAGGCCGATACCGCCACGCCAGCGACACTCACTGGTCGCGAGGACTGGCGGCACGTTCCGCTCATCACGATCGATCCGCCTGACGCCAAGGATCACGACGATGCGGTGCAGGCGGAGCCCGACACGGCGTCGAACAATCGTGGCGGTTTTGTCGTGAACGTGGCTATTGCCGATGTCGCCTACTACGTCCAGCCGGGGTCGGCACTCGACCGCGAAGCACTCACGCGCGGTAACTCGGTCTATTTTCCCGACCGTGTCGTGCCGATGCTGCCCGAGCGGATATCGAATGACCTCTGCTCGTTACGCCCGCATGAAGACCGCGCGGCACTGGCAGTTCGGATGGTGATCGGCGCCGACGGCCGCAAGCGATCACACACGTTCCATCGGATCATGATGCGTTCGGCCGCGCGTCTCTCCTACCAGCAGGCCCAGGCGGCGATGGGCGGGCGCACCGATGGGGTCACGCAGCCGCTCGTTGAGCCGGTACTTCGCCCCCTCTATGCCGCTTACGAGACGATGACGCGTGCACGCGCTGAACGGCAGCCACTCGACCTCGATCTTCCGGAACGCAAGATCCTCCTGAAGGCCGATGGGACAGTTGACCGCGTGACAACCCCGGAGCGGCTCGAAGCCCATCGCCTGATCGAAGAGTTCATGATCCTGGCGAACGTCGCTGCCGCCGAAACCCTGGAGCGCGCACGCGTGCCGCTCATCTACCGCGTGCACGACGAGCCGGCGATGGAGAAGGTCCAGGCGTTGCGCGAATTCCTTGCCACGCTCGACATCCCGTTCGCCAAGGGCGGCGTGCTGAGGCCCGAAGCGTTCAATCGAATTTTGGCCCGCGTAAAAGGTCGCGACGCAGAGCAACTTGTCAACGAAGTTGTCCTGCGCACGCAGGCTCAGGCGGAATATGCCGCTGAAAATTACGGCCACTTTGGGTTGAACTTGCGCCGTTACGCGCATTTCACGTCCCCGATCCGCCGCTACGCGGATCTGGTCGTCCATCGCGCCCTCATACGTGCACTCAAGCTCGGCCATGACGGCTTGCCCGACGGCGTGGAACAGAAAGCCCTGGCGGAGATCGCGGCGCAGATTTCCGCCACCGAACGGCGCGCGATGCTGGCCGAACGCGAAACCAACGATCGGCTGATCGCCCATTTTCTCGCCGATCGCATCGGTGCGAGCTTCGAAGGCCGTATCTCCGGCGTCACGCGCGCGGGTCTTTTCGTGAAGTTGCGCGAAACCGGTGCCGATGGGTTTGTCCCTGCGCGCACCATCGGTGATGAATATTTCCGATACGATGAAACAGGTCGCGCCATGGTTGGTTCGCGCTCCGGCGAAACATACAGGCTGGGCGACCCCGTAACAGTAAAACTGATCGAAGCGGCGCCGGTTGCCGGCGCGCTGCGCTTCGAACTTCTGTCGGAAGGCCGGACCGGCCGGCCGCTCACCCGGCCAAAACATGAGCGACATTATCGGCGCTCGCACGGCAAGCAACGGAAGGCACGATGACGAAGGACCTCGGGAATCTCTGGGCCGAGCGGATGACAAAGTCGGAGCGCGACCAGTCATTCCCCGATAGCGAGCCGCGCGACGCGGCAACGCTGATGCTGATCGACCGATCCGGTTCGAAACCGAAGGTCCTCCTGGGTCGCCGGCATGCCAGTCATAAATTCATGCCTGGAAAGTTTGTTTTTCCGGGCGGCCGGATCGAGCCTCTGGATCAAAAGATGACGGCGATCAGCGAGTTGCATCCTGACGCTCAGAAAAAGCTTCTGGAGAGAGTGGCGACGCCGGGTTTCGACTTTGCGCGCGCCTTCGCGCTGGCTGCTGTGCGCGAGACGGCCGAGGAGACCGGCCTCCTGCTGGGCGTAAAACGCAGCCGAGCGCCGGAGGTCCCGGGTGAGATCTGGACGGAATTCGCAAAGGCAAATGTCCACCCTGACCTCGGCCAAATTCATTTCATTGCGCGCGCGGTCACGCCGCCGCGGCGGCCTCGTCGTTTCGACACGCGCTTTTTGACGGCAGACGCCTCCGCCGTTGCGCACACGATCGGAGGTGTTGTTGGCCCGGATTCCGAGCTGGTTGAACTTGTCTGGGTGCCGATCGAAGAAGCCACCCATCTCGACATGCCGACGATCACCGGCATCATTCTCGAAGAACTGCTCGCCCGCGTGGAGGCCGGCATGGGACATGGCTTGCCGGTCCCCTACTACTATATGATCGATCAGCAGTTCTTTCGGGAACTGCTGTAAACGCCGCAAAGCGGCGCTTTTCTTGACTTTTTGCACTTCGGCGCTAGTTTCCGCGCCAACGCCGCCATCACAGCTCAAGTTAAAAGGTAAATTCCATGGCCAAGGCCATCAGTCTCAAGATCAAACTCGTTTCAAGCGCCGGCACGGGCCACTACTACGTCACGCGCAAGAATTCGCGCACGCAGACCGACAAGATGAAAAAGAAAAAGTACGACCCGATCGCCAAGAAGCACGTCGAGTACTCTGAATCCAAGATCAAGTAGTTGCAGGAGCATTCGCATGCTTCGCACGGTTTTTGCCGCGCTGCTGCTGATCCCGCTCGCCTGCCTGCCCGCCGGCGCCGCTGAAAAGCACAGGCTCGCGCTGCAGATCAGCGATAATGATCCGGCAAAAATGAATGCGGTCCTCAACGTTGCCGCAAACGTGTCGAAGTACTATTCGGACAAAGGCGAAGAGGTTGATATTCAGATCGTCGCCTTCAATGCCGGTCTTCACATGTTGCGTGACGACACCTCGCCGGTGAAGCCGCGGTTGAAGTCCTTCAAGCAGGGCATGCCGAACGTGTCATTCATGGCCTGCGAGAACACGCTCGAGGCGATGGCGCGCAACGAAGGCAAGGAACCGCCGCTCGTCGAAAACGCCGAGCGCGTCAAGGCGGGCGTCGTCACCCTGATCGAGCTCGGCGAAAAAGGCTGGACAATCGTCCGTCCCTGAACGTCACGAAATTCATGAGAAGTGGTGGATGGCCGGGAGCGGCGGCATAAGACGCCACTCACACCGTTCCCCCCAACCTTCTTTGTTTATAGCGCGCAAGACTTCCCCCATTGAATGCTGGTCCAGGCAGGGGTCACCGTCCGCATCGGTAACGCGCTGAAATATCTCGAAAACAAACAACGGTACTTGGCTGCTCCCAAAACGGCGTGGAACTTCAAAGCGGGAATCTGTATGTCGTTGTAGCGGTCCGCAGGGCGCAACTCTCAAGCGGCGCCGAGAAAATGACGAATGGTCTCGATGAACTTCCCGACCGAGATCGGCTTTGACAGATAAGCCTCGCACCCACCCTCGCGAATGCGCTCTTCGTCGCCCTTCATCGCAAACGCCGTCACAGCCACAACGGGAATTGGTTTGAGTTCAGGATCGTCCTTGAGCCACTTGGTGACTTCCAGCCCGGATACCTCCGGCAACTGGATGTCCATCAGGATCAGGTCGGGCCGGTGCTTGCGGGCGAGATCAAGCGCCTCGATGCCGTTGCGCGTACCCACCGTCTGGTAACCGTGGGCCTCCAGGAGGTCGTGGAAGAGCTTCATGTTAAGCTCATTGTCTTCCACGATCAGGACGGTCTTCGGCATTCCTGTCCGTCCTTTTGCGCCCCGTCATCCTGAGGCATCATTCACAAACTAGGGCCGATTTCTTACGGAAAGGCAAATTGGCTGGTGAAACAAGGCTCCCAATTCGCACGCAAAGAGGCTGAAGCGCTTGCAATTCAGGCCCTTACATTTATCGCCGGCGACGGCGAGCGGCTTGGCCAATTCCTCGCGGTCACCGGCATTGGGCCATCCGAGATTCGCGCGGCCGCGCGCGAGCCGGGATTTCTGGGTGGTGTCCTTGACTATGTCGCATCCGATGAACGGCTGATCGCCGATTTCGCCGCCGAAGCGGGAACTCGATCCCGACGACGTTGAGCGCGGCCGCGCAATGCTCGCGGGCAATCCTTGGGAACGGGACGTGCCATGAGCTTCTGCCGCGATTGTCTCAGCGACGCGCCAGATAGCGCGACCCGATGTGCGGCGTGCCGTTCCCCGCGGCTTGCCCGCCATCCCGAGCTTCACAGCCTGACGATCGCGCATATCGACTGCGACGCGTTCTATGCGACCATCGAGAAGCGTGACAATCCCGACATTGCCGACAAACCCGTCGTTGTCGGCGGCGGTACTCGCGGAGTCGTCGCCGCTGCGTGCTACATCGCGCGAACTTACGGCATCCGGTCGGCGATGCCGATGTTCGAGGCGAGACGTCGATGTCCCGATGCCATCGTCATAAAGCCGAACATGGCGAAATACGTTCAGGTCGGACGCGACGTCAGAACGGCGATGTTCGCCCTGACGCCGCTTGTTGAGCCGCTATCGATTGACGAGGCCTTTCTCGATCTCAGCGGCACCGAACGGCTTCATGGAAAAAGTGTCGCTAAAGCCCTGGCGGGGTTCGCAGCGCAAGTCGAACGTGATTTCGGAATCACGGTGTCGATTGGGCTGTCCGCCAACAAATTTCTCGCCAAGATTGCTTCGGATCTCGACAAGCCGCGCGGGTTTGCCGTGCTTGGCGCAGCGGAAGCGGTTTTGTTTCTTGCCAGCAAGCCTGTCGGTTTCATCTACGGTGTTGGCGCGGTGAGCGCGGCAAAGCTTGCAGCCGACGGTTTCCGCACCATCGCAGACCTGCAACGCGCCGACGAGCACGATCTCATGCGACGTTACGGTGAGGAAGGTCTCCGACTATGGCGGCTCGCGCGCGGTATCGATGCTCGGTCCGTGAACCCGGAGCGGGACACCAAAAGTATTTCCGCCGAAACGACCTTCAACAACGACATCGGCGAATTTCGTCCGCTTGAGCAATATTTGTGGGACCTCACCGAGCGCGTGTCGGCCCGCCTCAAGGCAAATGCACTTGCCGGCTCCACCGTAACGCTCAAGCTGAAAAGCGCTGATTTCAAAATTCGCACGCGAGCGCGCGCGCTCAGCGCCCCCACGCAACTTGCTTCACGCATATTTGCTGCCGGCCGTGATCTGCTGACGCACGAAGTGGGCACTACGCGTTTTCGCCTTATCGGCATTGGCGTGAACAATCTGGAAGATGCCAAGGGTGACGAACTTGCCGATCTGATTGACTGGCGCGCCGCCGAAGCCGAGCACGCGATCGACAGGCTGCGCTCAAAATTCGGTCGCAATGCCGTCGTGAAGGGCTTGGCGCTCGACGACAAATAGTCGTCATGTCACGGGCAAGGTTTGGAATTCTTCATTTCGAGCGATGTCATCTCGCCGCTGATGGTGAAGTCGGTGTAGTCGAGGATGAGCGAGCGTGAAATTCCGTTCTCAAAGAGCTCGAACGTAATCGAATATACAGGGGTCTCCTCCCCGCTTTGTTCCGATTTCTTCTTTTCCGTCTTGTCGAAGTAGCTGATGGTCACCGGCCAGCGTGCGAGTTTTGCCAGCGCCGGAACCTTTGCACTGGCGTCGTTTGGTGCCTTGTCGCCCGGCTCGATCGGGTGACCAATAATAGTAAGCGTGTTGTAGAGCTTCTCGCCGCTTTCCGATCCGTCGTAGACGGGAAACTCGAGGACCGACTTGCCTTCACGCGCCGCGGCAATAATCCGTCGCATATGCTCGGTCGGAAAGACCGCTGTATTCGGCACCGTAAAATTTCTTTCTTGAGGTTTGCTCAGGCTGACGTCTACCGCCGTCTCATTCCGATCCGCGTGCCCATCGACGATATCGGTGCGTCGCTGGTTGAACAGATTTTCGGAATTGAAGCGGAATTTCTTGCCGTCGCCGTCTTCCCAGGTGGTCGACCGGAGATCGCTCAGTGCCGCCTTACCCGCTCCTGAAATCGAGTTCGGACACCTGCCGGAATTGCAGCTGATAACCCTCGCAGGCGCTGCCGGAAAAATCATACAGAATTCGACCGCGCACGCCTTCAATCCCGCGACTTCCGCGCGCCTTGGCCAGTTTGAGGTCGTAGACAGCCCTGTGTGGACTGAGCAAAACCCGATCAGCGGGCGGCGCTGCCGCCGCGGGTTGGCCAGCTGCCACGACAGCCATACAAGACCCTAAAATGAGCGAACGTGTCGTGCCGACTGGAGTGCTCATTATTGCGAACCTTTTCCTTCGGCCAACGTGGCCCGAAGACAAGCAAGATGCATGATCTGGGCAAGATAGAGGCCGCAGCCGATTCCACCAAATCAGCTGCGCCCGGGCTTGCGTGGCAGTGCCCAATTGGCGAAGGATCGCATGAAATCGCAGGCGGAGGACAGCATGTCTGGTTCAGTTGAGAAGAAACTCGCAAGTTTGGGGATCACCCTTCCGACGCCGGCAAGCCCGATTGCCAACTATGTGCCGTTTGTTCGCAGCGGGGATATGCTCATCGTATCAGGCCAGCTTTGCTTTGGCCCTGATGGCAATCTCGTGGCGAAAGGCCAACTCGGCGGTGGCGTCTCGATGGACGACGGGCAAAAGGCGGCGCGCGCCTGCGCCGTCAACCTGCTTGCACAGCTGAAAGCCGCGCTCGGCGATTTGGACAAGGTGACACGAGTTGTTCGCTTGGGCGGCTTTATCAATTCGGCAAGCGGCTTTGCCGACGGCCCCAAGGTCATGAATGGCGCCTCCGACCTCATGGTTGAGGTCTTTGGCGAAAAAGGCCGGCATGCGCGGAGTACCGTAGGCGTCGCAGCTTTGCCGGCCAACGCTGCAGTCGAGGTGGAAGGCCAGTTCGAGGTCTCCTGATGGTCCGATGTCACTCGATTGGCTGACTGCGCAACCCATTGCCCACCGCGGTCTGCACGACGCGCAGCGTGGCATCATCGAGAATACCGCTACCGCTTTCGCAGCAGCGATTGCGGGCAGCTACGGTATCGAAACAGATCTTCAGATCAGCGCCGATGGCGAGGCAATGGTCCATCACGATGATACTCTCGGTCGCCTCACAGAAGGAACGGGGCGTCTCGCCGAATTGAGCGCGGCTGAACTCAGGGCAATACGATTCAAGGCGACCGCTGATCGCATTCTTGCACTCGGTGAGTTGCTCGATCTCGTAGCCGGCCGGGCCACTTTGCTCCTTGAACTAAAAAGTCACTTCAACGGTGATTGGCGGCTCCTGACGCGGACAGCCGACCTCCTGTCCGCGTACCGCGGCCCCGCCGCAGTCATGTCCTTTGACCCAAAACTGATCGAATTTGCTCGTCGCAAATACCCTTCCCTGACCCGAGGCATCGTGGCGCAACGGCACTATTCCCAGCGCGAGTGGGAAGAATTGTCGGCTTCGGCGAGATGGAACATGGGCTTTCTGTTGCACATCCCATGGAGCCGCCCCCAATTCATCGCCTATTCCGTCCGGGATTTGCCGGCCGGGCCGCCGCTTCTGATGCACGCGCTGGGGCGACTGCCATTGCTGACATGGACGGTGCGCAGCGAAGCGGATCGAAAGCAGGCCGCTCGTTGGGCAGACCAGGTCATATTTGAGAGTTGGAGGCCATAATTTGCCAACCATCTCCGTCAATGATGGCTTGTCCTGTCGGTGTGCGTGAATTTGGAGGTCCACGATGACCCGCCTGCTCCCAACCGTCGTCATTGCGGCATTCCTAGGCGCTCCTTACACCGCGGCAATCGGCGCAGAGGCGCCTTTCGGCATCACCGTTTCGGCAGCGAGCAAGAAGTCGACGTCTACCCGACGGCAGGAATCCGGACAGATCGCCTGTACCGTCAGTGGTTGCCAGAGGATCCCGCCAGGCTGTCATCCGGAAACCGGATACAACTGGGATGGAATCCCCACCGGTTTCGATATTGTTGTCTGTCGCTCTCCCCGCGGCCGCCGCAGCTAGAAATCGAATTCGTGCGTAAAATCGGGATATAATAACGTCACCCCGATGACTGAATTTGAACTTCGAATTCGTATAGCGCAGGCAATCGTCGACGTGCCGGCGCACGCATGGAATATGTGTGCCGGCGAGACAGTGAAGACGGCCGCTCAACCAAAGCCTGAAATAAAATCCACATCTGGGGATAATCTGTCCCCGCAATTATCAGAACGAGGAAATACGTCTAACCCATTTATTTCACACGAATTCTTATCATCACTTGAGGCATCGCGATCGGTGGGTGGGCGAACCGGTTGGCAACCCAGGCACCTTCTCGCCGAGGACGTCATGGGTGAGCTGCTCGGGGTCGCTCCCTGCTACGTCAAGATGCACTCGCGCGGGGAATACGTCTTCGACCAGAGCTGGGCAGAAGCTTTCGAACGCGCAGGCGGAGACTACTATCCGAAACTTCAGGTCACGGTGCCATTCACACCGGTGACCGGGCCGCGTCTGCTCGTTCGAGCAGGATTGCAAAGCGAGGCAGTGCGCTGCGCTCTCGCCGATGCGCTGGTCGAAATCACCACGGCAAGCGAGCTGTCCTCTGCCCATGTCACATTCCTGACCAAGGAGGAATGGCAGACGCTCGGCGAGCGGAATTTCTTGCGCCGCACCGACCAACAGTTTCATTGGGAAAATGCCGGCTATGAATTGTTCGACGATTTCCTGGCTGCGCTCGCATCACGTAAACGAAAGACCATTCGGCGGGAGCGCAAGGAGGCTCTGAGCGCCGGCATCGAGGTTTGCCGGCTCACCGGCCCCGATCTGACGGAATCGAATCTGGGACGCCTTCTTCGCTTTCTACATGGAAACCGGATCACGGAAATGGGGCCGCCCCTACCTGACCCGTGAGTTTTTTTCCATCGTAGGCGAGAAAATGCGCGACCGCATTCTGTTGGTGATGGCGCGCCGCGCCGGGCGATGGATTGCAGGCGCGATCAATTTCATCGGCGCCGACACCCTCTACGGGCGAAATTGGGGCGCAATCGAGCATCACCCCTTTCTGCATTTCGAGCTGTGTTACTATCAGGCGATCGACTATGCGATTGCGCATCGGTTGATGCGGGTCGAGGCTGGAGCGCAAGGAGAGCACAAGTTGGCGCGCGGCTATCTCCCTCACACCACTTATTCCGCGCATTTTGTCGCTAATCCGGCCCTACAACAGGCTATTGCCGACTATCTCGCGCGCGAGCGTGCTTATGTACAGGCCGCGGCCGAGGAGCTTGCGGCGGCGGCGCCGTTCCGCAAAGATTTGGTCGAACAGGACTAACCGGGGGATTCAATGCCCAGTTACGACCCGAATAACATTTTCGCCAAGATCCTGCGCGGCGAGCTGCCCAGCTACAAGGTGCATGAGGACGACAAGGCGATTGCCTTTCTTGACATTATGCCTCGTTCACCTGGGCACACTCTCGTTCTGCCAAAAGCGCCCGCCCGGAATATTCTGGATATCGGCCCCGACGATCTGGCACATGTAATGATGGCCGCCCAGAAAGTCGCCAAGGCCGCCATGAAGGCCTTTTCGGCCGACGGCGTCACAATCCAGCAGTTTAACGAAGGAGCCGGTGGTCAGGTGGTTTTCCACCTGCATGTCCATGTCATTCCGCGTAAGGTCGGTGTCGTCATGAAACCGCCCGCAAGCGAAAAAGAAAAGCCGGAGGTTCTTGCCGAGCACGCCAGGACCCTCGCAGCCGCGATTGCTGCCGGCTGAACAGATCTAACCGGCGAACAGAAATCCGCCGATCAGTAGCGCCGCCTCACCTGCGAAAACTCCGGCGAAGACCGAGTGCCTGGCGCCAAGAAATACAAGAAAGCCGAACACAGCAGCGGCCACACGTACCGACCAGGGGATTGCAACAAGGGTTCCAGTCGGGAACAGGATCAGTTTAGCGATAACACCAGCCAAGATTGCGGTCGCAACCGCCCGCGACCAGACCACGATCTCGGAATCCTCATTGAGTCCGCGCGCCAGGACGAGCCCGAACACGCGCCATACCTCGTTTGGCAAATAGCCGACCAAGACCATCAAAAAGTAAGGCCAGAGGTCTGTCAGCACCGCGTTCATGTCGTAGTAGCCTCGCGCAGGCGATGCACGAGATAAGCCAGCGTGCCGCCGACCACACCCGTCCACATGAGATCGAGGCCCACATCGAGAACTGTCAATACCGGCCCGATAACCAACCCGAATACCAGCCCAAGCCTGTCGACCATCATGCGCGCGTTTCGCGCAGTCGACATCAGGAACGACATGGGCGTCAGAAACAAAAGCCCGCCGGCCAGCAGTGGCGGCAATCCGGCCGCCAGGTAGAAGCCGACAAATCCGAAGACAGTCGCCGTCGCCATATAGCCAGCCGACATGCCGTTGCAGAACGGAATGCGCCATGGCTGCGCAATGCCCGGCAGCAGACGCAGCGATTCAACCCACATGCTTACGGCGGTGAAATGCGTCGGTAGCAGCAGGTCGCGCAGGCGCGTGGCCGGTCCGCGCAACACCGGCATGAGCGCCACAACCATTGGAAACAGCCGCACCCCGCTGAGCGTGACCGCAAGCGCGATCTCGAACAGTGCGGCTCCTGTCGTCACCGTCGTGATCAGAATGACCTGCGCCGGCGCGGCCCATACCAGGACGGTCGATATCGACAACCACCAGGAGCTCAGGCCGAAATCATGTGTCAGTGCGCCTATGCCAATATAGGTGCCGGCCAGCACCAGCATGAACACCGATGTCACGGCGGTCTTTGCGCCTGCAAAGAAAGCGGCTGAAGACGACGAAAAGGCAATGGGCGCAGACATGGCTGGCATCCACGTCTCCCACAGCGTTCGCGCGTCCGCAACGGCCCCCGTTCGCATGCGGCACGTGTGAAAAGCGAAGGCCGGGCGCCAAGCCCGGCCTTCCCCAACAGTGCGGCCTGCCGCCGTTTCAGACTTTGGCCAATGGCACTTTCGGCACCGACCCGCGCTTCGCCTTCGGTCGTGGTGCCGAGCGGCGTTTTGCTTTCGGCTTTGGCGCGGGCAGCTTCTCGGGCTTGGGCGTCACCGGGCCATCAAGGTACTGGAAGCCGAGCTTGTCGCGGCCCTGCTCATCCTTGTCGACGATGACGCGCACATGCCCGCCGGCCTTCAGTTGGCCGAATAGGACCTCATCAGCCAACGGCTTCTTGATGTGTTCCTGGATAACACGCGCCATCGGACGGGCACCCATCAACTCGTCGTAGCCATTGGCAATCAGCCAGCGCGAGGCCTCCTCCGACAGCTCGATAGTGACGTTGCGGTCGCCGAGTTGAGCCTCAAGCTGCAGCACAAACTTCTCGACTACTTTGGCGATCACCTCCTGCGACAAATGCGCAAAAGTAATGGTCGCGTCGAGCCGATTCCGGAATTCGGGCGCGAACATTTTGCTGATCGCTTCCTGGTCGTCGCCTTCCCGTTTGCTGCGAGTAAACCCGTAGGCCTGCTTTGCAAGATCCGAAGCGCCGGCATTCGTGGTCATAATCAAAATCACATTCCGAAAATCGACCTGCTTGCCGTTGTGATCGGTGAGCTTGCCGTGGTCCATGACTTGCAGCAGCACATTGAACAAATCGGGGTGTGCTTTCTCGATCTCGTCGAGCAACAGCACACAATGCGGATGCTGGTCGACGCCATCGGTAAGCAATCCGCCCTGGTCGAACCCAACATAGCCGGGAGGAGCGCCGATCAGGCGCGACACCGTATGCCGCTCCATGTATTCCGACATGTCGAACCGGATCAACTCGACGCCAAGCGACGCAGCAAGTTGCTTCGCCACCTCGGTCTTGCCGACACCGGTAGGGCCGGAAAACAGATAGCAACCGATGGGCTTTTCGGGCTCGCGCAGGCCCGCACGGGCGAGCTTAATCGACGCTGAAAGCGACTTCGATTGCCTTGTCCTGACCGTACACCACGGTCTTCAGGGTCCGCTCGAGATGCAGCAACACCTCTGCGTCATTCTTGGAGACTGTCTTGGGCGGGATGCGCGCCATCGTCGAGATCGTCGTCTCGATTTCTTTGATCCCGATCGTCTTCTTACGCCGACTCTCAGGCAGCAGCATTTGCGCCGCGCCGGATTCATCGATCACATCAATTGCCTTGTCCGGCAATTTTCGGTCGTGAATGTAGCGCGACGAAAGTTCGACGGCCGCTTTGATTGCCTCGCTGGTGTATTTGAGCTTGTGATAGTTCTCGAAGTAAGGCTTGAGTCCTTTGAGAATCTCGATCGCATCAGGAACCGACGGTTCATTGACGTCGATTTTCTGAAACCGCCGCACCAGCGCGCGATCTTTCTCAAAGTACTGCCGATATTCTTTGTATGTCGTTGAGCCGATGCACCGGATCGTTCCTGACGCCAACGCAGGCTTGAGGAGGTTAGAAGCGTCCATCGCGCCGCCCGACGTCGCGCCCGCGCCGATCACGGTGTGAATTTCGTCGATGAACATGATCGCGCCAGGATAGGCTTCGATCTCCTTGATGACCTGTTTGAGGCGTTCCTCGAAATCGCCGCGATAGCGAGTGCCGGCCAGCAGCGTGCCCATATCGAGCGCGAAGACCGTCGCGCCTTTGAGCACATCCGGCACCTCGCCGTGCACGATCCGCCGCGCAAGCCCTTCGGCGATTGCTGTCTTGCCGACACCGGCCTCGCCAACAAACAGCGGATTATTCTTCTGCCGGCGGCAGAGCACTTGAATCGTGCGGTTAATTTCGGCATCCCGGCCGATCAGCGGATCGATCTTTCCGTCCTTGGCTTTCTTGTTGAGATTGATGCAGTACGCCTCGAGCGCATCGCCCTTTTTCTTGGGCTCGTCGCCACCTTTTGCATCGGCCTCCTCTTCGACGCCGCGCACCGGACGCGACTCTGAGAGCCCGGGCCGTTTGGCTATGCCGTGGCTGATGTAATTGACGGCATCGTAACGGGTCATGTCCTGCTCTTGCAGGAAATAAGCAGCATGACTTTCGCGTTCTGCAAAAATAGCGACCAGCACATTTGCGCCCGTCACCTCCTCACGACCCGAGGATTGCACGTGGATGACCGCGCGTTGAATGACCCGCTGGAACCCCGCCGTCGGTTTGGAATCTTCTGCACCATCGGTGATCAGGTTTTCCAGTTCCGATTCGAGATAGGTCGTCAGGCTGCGACGCAACTTGTCGAGGTCGACGTTGCATGCGCGCATCACCGCAGACGCATCCTGATCATCGATCAGCGCCAAAAGCAGATGTTCTAGCGTTGCGTATTCATGGTGGCGTTCGTTGGCGAGCGCCAAGGCCCGATGAAGAGATTGTTCAAGGCTGCGCGAGAAAGTCGGCATTACCGTCCCGTTCCTGTTTGTATTGACCGTCTCTCCCAGCGACTCACTTCTTCTCCATCACGCATTGCAAAGGATGCTGATGTTTGCGCGCAAAGTCCATGACTTGCGTGACCTTGGTTTCCGCAACTTCGTACGTATAGACGCCGCATTCGCCGATCCCGTGGTGGTGAACATGCAACATAATTCTTGTGGCGGCTTCGTGGTCTTTTCCGAAGAAGCGTTCCAGTACATGCACGACGAACTCCATCGGCGTGTAATCGTCATTGAGAATAAGGACCCGGTACATATTCGGCCGCTTGGTCTGCGGCTTGGTCTTGGTAATGACCGCCGTACTCGGTCCGCCCTGTTCGTTCCGACGCTTGCGGTCCTCGTCGGCCATCTTCGCGGCGCGAGCTGGCGGGCCCTGCACGGTAGGATCAATGGTCGCAAACGGGGGCATCATGATCAGGGCATTGCATTCCGGGGTTGCACCGTGGGCGCGCCGTAACGCGGCCGCGACCATAATAGAGACGTCGGTACAGCCATTCCAAGTCGACAATTCGTTCTGCCCCGTTCCGGGACAGTGGCAGGACTTCTGCCGATTTGGCGCGGCCAAAACCAGATAACTATTGCTTAAGCGATCGCAACCCGTTTGCGGGCAAATTGAGGCGACTTTCCCCCAAATTCGGCGCGTTGTTCTCACGTTTTCTCAAGGGGGTAGCCCCATAAGGAGGAACTCTTGGTAGGTCGTGTCTCAAACATTGGGTGAAGCCGCATGTTGGCCCGTTTTCTTTCGAACACCCGGGGCGGTGTCGCCCCCCTCATGGCCGTCGTTGCCATCCCCGTCCTCGCGGCGGTCGGTATGGCCGTCGACTACACGCGGGCGAATTCCGCCCGCGCCGCGTTCCAGGTTTCACTGGACGCAACCGCATTGATGCTCTCAAAAACTGCAGCAAACGACGATGCGCTGCAAACGCATGCTACCGACACGTTCACTGCGCTCTACAAGCACCCCGAAGTGACCAACATCACTGTCACGCCGACGTACACGGCGGAGGCAGGATCGAAGCTCACGCTTCAGGGCACCGGTGTCATCAACGCCAATTTTCTCGGCGTCATCGGCGTCAATCAGATTAACATCGGCGCGACTTCGGTTTCGACCTGGGGCAACACGCGCTTGCGGGTTGCACTCGTGCTCGACAACACAGGCTCGATGTCGAGCGCCGGCAAGATGGGCGCCCTCAAGACGGCGTCTCACAATCTGCTGACGCAGCTCAAGGACGCGGCATTCAAGCCCGAAGATGTCTATGTTTCCATCGTTCCCTTCAGCAAGGATGTAAATTTCGGCCCTGACAACTACACTCAGAGCTATCTGCGCTGGGATCTGTGGGAAGCCGTCAATGGTAGCTGCAGCAACTCAAGCTATCACAAGCAAAGCAGCTGCGTATCTCGCGGAAACGTCTGGACGCCGGCCCCGCACAGCACCTGGAATGGCTGTGTTACCGACCGTGACCAGAACTTCGATACCACCAATGATGCCCCTGTTGCCGGCGCTACGCTTTATCCGGCTGAACAATACGACTCCTGCTCTGCGTCGTTGATGCAGTTGACCAATGATTGGATAAAGCTGAACGAGAAGATCGATGCGATGCAGCCGGTCGGCAACACGAACCAGGCCATCGGCCTGCAGGTGGGCTGGCAAACCTTGACGGCAGCACCATTCACGGTCCCGCCGATTGACCCGGACTACAAATACCAGACCGTCATCATCCTGCTGACGGACGGTCTCAATACCGAGGACCGCTGGTATACATCGCAGACCTCGATCGACAACCGTCAGAAGAAAACCTGCGATAATGTGAAGGCCGCCGGCATCACGATGTACACCGTGCAGGTCAACACGGGCGGCGACGCCACATCGACGATGCTGAAGAACTGTGCGAGCGACCCGGGAAAATTCTTCCTGCTGACCAACGCCGGACAAATCGTGGCGACGTTCGGTCAAATCGGCACGGCGCTCTCCCAGCTCCGCCTGGCGATGTAATGCATCCGGCGTAGCGGTCGCCCCAACTGGCACCGCTACGCCGCTCTTCCATCGATTGTCAGCGCGATTCTTTTGTCCGGCCAACGGCGCGTTAACGACGCCTCACAAGAATTGCGTGCATTTGTCTGAATGCAGGCAAAGGCCATTTACCATCGAAGCCTTTGAAAGGGCGCTGACATTGTCCGCAAGTGACCACAAATCCTTACTGCCGTCCGCGGATTCGGTCCTCCCCGATATACCGGCCCTTTAGCACCGTCCTCTAACACGGCAGCCGGGCTCAAACAGTTTTTGGTGCGTTGTCATGATGAACGCCTGGAAGAAGTTTCGTCGAAAGTTGTCCGCCTTCCGCGTCGCGCAGGCCGGCAACGTCGCAATCACTTTCGCCTTTGCATCTCTGCCGATCATCGGCTTTGTCGGCGCTGCGGTCGATTACAGCCGCGCCAATTCGGTCAAGGCGGCCATGCAGACCGCGCTCGATTCCACCGCCTTGATGCTCTCGAAGGAAGCCGCGTCCGACACCGAAGAGCAGCTCAAGGAAAATGCGACGAAATATTTCAACGCGCTCTTCACACGCCTGGAAGCCAAGGACGTCGATGTCAAGGTGTTCTACAGCACGACTGGCGGTTCCAACATCAAGGTCGAGGCCACGGCTTCTCTTGATGCGCAATTCGTGAGGGTGCTCGGATTCGACACATTTCACGTGGGAGCTTCGTCCACCGCCAAGTGGGGTATTACCCGGCTGCGCGTCGCGCTCGTGCTCGACAATACTGGGTCGATGGACAGCGCCGGCAAGATGACCGCGCTCAAGACCGCGACCAAAAACTTGATCGACCAGCTGAAGGGCGCCGTCACCACAACCGGTGACGTCTATGTCTCGATCATTCCGTTCGCAAAGGACGTCAACCTGGGCAAGTCGAACTTCGCCGCGGATTGGATCTACTGGGGCACCGTGACTGGCACGCCAGCCCAGGATCCAACCATGGCTGACGACGCCTCCTGGGACGCCAATAAGGGCAACTGCAGCAGCGGGAGCTGGAACAACCGCAAGGACTGTCGCGCTAACGTAGGCACCTGCAGCGTTTCAGGATATACCGACCAGGATTCCTGCACGAGTTCGGGACTGTGCAGCAACGGGACCTATACCTCAGCGAGCAGCTGCACAAGCCGCGGCGTCTGCTCAAATCCGTCATATACGAAGAAAAGCAGCTGCCAGAGTCATGGCGGCACATGGACCGTGAACACCTGGACGTCCTACAACGGCGTTTGGACACCCACGGGAACCTGGACGCCGAAGACCCATAACGCCACCAACTGGAACGGTTGCGTGATGGATCGCGGCAACCCGGACGAGCCGGATACGACGTACAATTTCGACACGAATGCCAGCCCGCCGGACCCGGTGACGCCGAGGTGGTCCTCTCTGTACGCAGCAGACTATTCGTCGAGTGCCTGTCCGAAGGCTGTGAAGGGTCTGACCGATGAGTGGGACAACATGAAGACGCTTGTCGACAGCATGACCCCGAATGGCAATACCAATCAGGCGATTGGCCTGCAGGTCGGCTGGATGTCACTCGTCGGCGGTGGCCCGTTCACCGTGCCTGCCGTGGATCCTGACTTCAAATATCAGCAGGTCATCATTCTCCTGACTGACGGCCTGAACACCGAAGATAGATGGTATAACAGCGCCACCGACATTGACGCGCGCCAGCAGATCAACTGCGACAACCTCAGGACAGCAAAAGTCGATGTCTATACCATTCAGGTGAACACCGGCGGCGACCCAACGTCGACTCTGCTTCAAAACTGCGCCAGCGATCCGGCCAAGTTCTATCTGCTGACCACGGCCGACCAGATTACCGCGACGTTCAACGCCATCGGCACCAACCTCACCAAACTGCGGGTGGCGCAATAAAGCCAGCGTGAGCGCAGGCGGGTTTGCCTCGCGACAAGACAAAAGCCCGGCTCGTTGAGCCGGGCTTTGCATTTCAACTGAACTCTACGCGACGCTACCGACGCGGAACTCAACGCAACTTATTTCGCCTTTGCGAACAGAGACTCGAAAGGCTTGTAGGTTTCCTTGGCGAGGTCGGCATACAGCTCACCGATCTTCGAAGCCTTGGCCACAAACCCCTCATAGGCGGTCTTGGCGTATTCGGTCTGAACCTCGATCGCTTTGTCGAAAGACTTCACGCCGAAGAGCTTCTCGAGTGCGGCCGTGCCGTCCTCGAAGGCCTTCTTCGAATAGTCCGCGACCTCGACTGCAATCGCCTGGGTGCCTTTAGAAAGCGCGCCCATGGCTTTCAGGGTCACGTCCACGTTTTCTTTGCCGACCTGCTGGAGGTCATCGAGATTCTTCACCATGTCATCCCTTCCGGCCCGCTATGCGGCGCCAATGTGCCAAATTTCGAACCTGGCCGTGCCAGGACTGAGACCTGGATATACTGCACTGCACAATAAAATCAAGTCTTATTATTGCGCTGCAAAAATCGCTTAAAATTCAGTGAATTGCCTTAGCAGTTTGTAAACTACGTTCTCCTACCGTCATAAATTGCCGCGTCGCGGTGAGGTTATAAATCGGCCACGATGGCTGCCTAGGGAACGGCCATAAAACGGGGTCTGTGGGGAGAATTGATGTTGCTTGGGGGAGGCCTATTTCAGCGCGGTCTCTGCTGCGGCGCTATCGGCCTGGCGGCCATTCTCACGATTACAGGTCTCAGCACTGACGCCGACGCCCGGCGCGCTCACCGCAGCCGGTCGGCCGACAGTTATCAGCCCGCTTACTCGTCGATCGTCGTGGATGCCAATTCGGGCGCCGTCATGCAGGCGACCAACGCCGATGCTCCGCGCCACCCCGCGTCGCTCACCAAGATCATGACACTCTATTTGCTGTTTGAACGTCTGGAACAAGGCAAGATCAAGCTTACGACCGAAATGCCGGTGTCCGCTCATGCCGCCGTCCAGGCGCCGTCCAAGCTCGGCCTCAAGCCCGGTAACTCGATCCGCGTCGAAACCGCTATCCGCGCCATCGTCACCAAGTCGGCCAATGACGTGGCCGTCATCGTTGCGGAAGCGATTGGGGGTGACGAGGCTGCCTTCGCCCGGATGATGACAGCCAAGGCACGCGCGCTCGGGATGAACCAGACCACCTATCGCAATGCGTCCGGCCTCCCGGATGACCAGCAGATTACGACGGCGCGCGACCAGGCTGTCCTGGGCCGCGCAATCCAGGACCGGTTCCCGAACTATTACCACTATTTCGCGACCCGCACTTTCGAATATCGCGGGCATGCCATTCGCAATCACAACCATCTGCTCGGCACGGTTGATGGCGTTGATGGCATCAAGACCGGCTACATCCGCGATTCCGGATTCAATATCGTGACGTCGGTGCGGCGCGCGAACCACCACATTGTCGCGGTCGTCTTTGGCGGACGCAGCGCGCCAGCACGCGATGCACGGGTGAGGAGCCTTATCGATAACAACGTCAACATCGCTGCGATCAAGCGGACCGCACCTCCCGTTGTCGAGGGATGGGAGACTGCATTGGCTCGCAAGGATCACAACGACAAGGATAAAAAAGATAAGGATAAAGATGATGACCGCACCGGCTCTGCGCCTGTGCGTGTTGCATCGGTGACGCGCGCGTCCTCCGACGCACCGCTTCCGGGCTCTACGGATCCGATCAAGCCGAATGCGGTCAAGACGGTCACGGTCCATCCAGGAAGCATGCGGACCGCGGCCCTGACGCCCTTGCCGTCCGATAGCCGGCAGCTAACGCCGGTGTCGGCAGAGGCTGCACAGGCGACGATCACGACCGTCCTCACGGTGAAGAACGGAGATTCTCAAACGAGCGCGCCGGTGCTTCCTGCGCCGCCCACTCCGGCACCTGCGGTCGCGACGCCTGCTCCTGCGCCCGCAGCCAAGATAGCTTCCGCTGCGCCAAGTGTGCCTGTCCCGGCACCACCGCCGGAGCCAGCAGCCAAGCTGCGTTCCGGCTGGATTATTCAGATCGGCGCACTGCCAGATGAGAAAGATGCCTGGCAGCGACTGGAGTTGGCCCAAGCCAAGGCCAAAGACATTCTCGGCAAGGCCGACCCGTTTACCGAACGTGTTGAAAAGGGCGAGAAGGTATTGTTCCGCGCACGGTTTGCCGGGTTGGAAAGGAATCAGGCGGAGGCCGCCTGCAAACATCTCAAGCGCAGCGACATTCCATGCATGTTGCTGAAATATTGAGCTCTAAAAAATGACTAACAGGGATGTGCCGAACCAGGAGCCGCTGATGGTCGCGT
The DNA here is from genome assembly GCA_963736275.1 of uncultured Alphaproteobacteria bacterium. Taxonomy (GTDB): domain Bacteria; phylum Pseudomonadota; class Alphaproteobacteria; order Rhizobiales; family Xanthobacteraceae; genus Pseudolabrys. The sequence continues at coordinate 955,392 of CAVTOP010000005.1, read as the reverse complement.
TTGTGGAGTACCTCAGCGATGACGGCGAAGAAGGATTTCCTTGGCTTCATTGATACGGGCCGCGAGATACGTCGAGCCCCCCTGGTCGGGATGCAGTTTCTTCATAAGCGTGCGGTGCGCACGGCCGATAGCGTCGGCGCTCGCGCTGGGCTCCAGGCCAAGGATCTGATAGGCTTCCTGTTCAGACATTTTTCCGCTGGCCGTCGTGCGCCGCGCCGCTGCCGCATCCGCTTGCGCGTGCTCACTCCAACCGGGATCCCGGCGGTCAAGATAAGCCACAAGTAAGGCGCGACTCTCGTCGTCAATCTCGCTGAACATCGATATCAAAGTCTCGACGTCAAGCCGTTCAAGGACGGCGCCCTGGTGACTCCCGGCAATGACGTGACCGCGCATCGAGCCGCTGTCATGGTCGAGCTCCATCTCAAAATATGTAGAGCGCACGCGCGACGTCTGTCCGCCCGTCTTCTGCGTACGCGCTCCAAAACCTGCAGGCCCAAACGGCACCCAGCCGAGCAATCCAAGCCCAAAGGCGCCTAACGGAATGGCAACACCAACCTCTCCCCGCAAACCCAAGAAGACTGCAAGTCCGAGCGACAACAGGCCGCCGCCGACTTTTGCCACGCGCGCGGCAATTCTCGGATCGACCTTCGAAATCACGTTAAGTGCCCACAGCGCGAGCACTAATACCAAAACACCGAAAATGAGCGTGGGCATAGCTATTTCAATTGCGCCAACAATTTTTGCGCGCCCGCCGAATGCCTGGACGATAACTCCTTGAGCGCCCGAACGCCGCCTGCGGCGTACGCGGCAACCGCACGCAGCAGTTCGCCCAACTGCTGTGCAGAGCCAGTATCAAACCGGCAGTATGCGCCACGCGATAAACGTGCGATCTCGCGATATGCGTTTTCCGCGATTGGGTCGCCACCTTCCTGAAACATGAATACCGGGACACCAAGAATGCTCAACTCACCGGCCGCCTGGCATAAATCATCTATCGCCTCCTCCATGGCGTCGCCGACGAAAACGAGAGCCTGAAATCTTGGCGCGCGCGTGCTCCTGACGGGCATGATTGAGAATTTTGCCGATCTGTGTCTGGCCTCCGCGACAGTCGATCCGGCACATCAGGCCCGCGAGTTGCTTGCCATCCGAAACCCAGCCTGACGCTCGGCATTCGTTCAATCCACGGAAATAGACAAGCTGAATGTCGAGCCCGCCAATGCCAGCCGCCTCCCGAAACATGTCAGCCTGCAGCGTGCATGCCGTGTCCCATGTTGGCTGCCGACTCATCGTCGCATCGAGCGCAAAGACCAGACGGCCTCGGTGACCTTGCGCACTCGACGGCCCGAGTGCGCGTACGCGTTCAAGAAACGTCTCGATTTCGGGCCTGGACGAAACCGGCGCAGGCGTCTGTGGGGAGTCCTTGGCCATGGCGTGATTCTACACCGAATTAGGGACGCTCGCGCGACTCTCCGCGCACCGCGTTAAATGGCGGCCCGACAGCGTGAATGCAAGCTTACGGACCTATCCGATAATGTCGTGAACCTGGAGGGGCTGGTCCATGACGGAGAACCATTCCGCGCGGTTAGCAGCACGCCGTTTGCCGTTCTCCGACAACGGCAACTGCAGAGCATTGAGAACCGAAATGACCTCTTCTCGCGCCGTCACATGCGAGAGATTTGGCCGTGTACCGAGTGTTTCCTCATCTAGATCATCAAGCGCGGTCAATCCTCGAGGAAAAAACTCACGATAGACAACGCGTTCGGCAAAGCCCTCGACACATCGAAAACCCATTCGTTTTGACAGCTCGTTGATCCCATCGCCGACTAACCGCTTGTTGCGCGAAACCAGATTGGACAATCGGTTTCGAACCACAATCCAGTCCGTGAGGCGGCCGTCAACCAGCCGGCGCTGACGCCGCGCTTCCCGCACCATTTCGGCGTAGTGACTTTCTCCAGTCACTGCAAAATTGGTCGGATCGAGTGTGGCCAGCACGTCGAAGTCAAGAAAGCTGTCGTTTAGCGGCGTCACCAGTGTGTCCGCCATCGAATGAGCGAGCCTCATCAGGTAGGTATCAGCTCCCGGCGTATCGATGACGACGACATCATGATTGTGCTCAATCGCCCCAATCGCCGCCGAGAAGTTTTCGAACTCTCGAGCCTCATTGGCCTCGAGCGAATTGCCTTCAGCGCGCGCGATGCAGTAGTGCGTAGGCAGTTCAAGCGGCACTCGCGCACGCTCAGCCCAGGCGCGTCGATTGTCGATGTAATGAGTGAAGCTTTGCTGGCGCGAATCGAGATCAATCGTTGCGACGCGCTGCCCAGCCTTCAGCAACGCGACCGCGATATGCAAAGCGGTCGTCGACTTTCCCGAACCGCCCTTCTCGTTTCCGAGAACGACAACGTGCGCCGATTGAACGGTTTCCTGAATTGGCTGAATCAGCATGCCGCCCCTTTCCGGCTGCTAATTGTCAAAATATTTGTATACGTTAGTCAAGTTAATCCCGATTTGATCCTCAATTAGCTAGTCTGCACCTAGCCGCCTTGCTCGACGTATCGCGATTTTGCGACACTCCGCCGACAAAGCCGAAAATCATGGCAAGAGCTCCGAAGATTTTGCGGACGGTCCCTTCGCTCCGCCGTGCATTGGAACCGTACCGAAAGACGGGTGCCAGTATCGCGCTGGTGCCCACGATGGGTGCGTTGCATCGCGGTCACATGGCGCTCGTCCGAGAAGCACGGCGGCGAGCTAAACGGGTTGTCGTCTCGATCTTTGTCAATCCGACGCAATTTGCACCGCATGAAGACTTCGCAAGTTACCCGCGCAGTTTCGCGACCGACCTTAAAGCGCTGCGTGCGGCGAATGTTGATGCCGTCTGGGCGCCTGCCGTCGAGGTGATGTATCCGAACGGTTTCGCCACTCGCCTCGCGCCAGGAGGGGCAGCCAAGGCCGGTCTCGAGGACGAATATCGTCCACATTTTTTCGGCGGTGTTGCGACCGTAGTTGCCAAACTGTTCACGCAAATTTCTCCCGATTTTGCGTTCTTTGGGCAAAAAGACTACCAGCAACTGCGCGTTGTCACCCAGATAGCCAAGGACCTGGACCTGCCTGTGAAGGTTATAGGCGTTCCGACGGTGCGTGAGCCGGACGGTTTGGCCCTTTCCTCTCGCAACGTGTACCTTTCTTCGACGGAACGTGCGGTCGCCCCGATGCTCTACAAAGTCCTCAAAGGTTGCGCGTCCCGCATCAAAAGCGGCGAGAAAATCGACCGCGTTTTGAATGTCGGACGCATTGAAGTGGATTTGGCCGGATTCGGCCTGGATTATCTTGAGGCGCGCCACGCGCTGACGCTGGCACCTGTCGTGTCGCTCAAGGAAGGACCGGTTCGCCTGCTCATTGCTGCAAGGCTTGGAAAAACACGCCTGATTGACAACGTCGCTGTCTAAAGGAGGCCCAACTCGCGTAACTGGCGCCGCATCGTTTCTGGCATTCTCGCAGCGCCAGGCGCCGCGCGTGAAAGATCGCGCGGGGCCTCCTTGACCTCCAAATAGCGCCAGCCCTGAAATGCGGCGCGCGGACGCGGTGCGACAAGCACGATCTTGCCATCCAGAACGATGCGGCAACGCCCGACACCATCCTTATCTGTGAACGGGCGAATATCGAGGATGCGTTCCCGGCAAGCGATCTGCCCCCGAATGACCCAGTATAGCGAGCCTCCGCAGATGAGCTCCTCGCCGCGCTTCGGAACCATTCGCGTCGTATGGATATGCTCCAGCTTCTGCCTTCGCCGCTTTTTTTCTCGCAGTTTTTCCCTGATCCAGTCTTCGAGGTCGGCGACGGAGTTGCAGCCAACGCAAAGCTTGATCAGATGAAGCGACATTCCGACGGCCTAACGAGCGCAAGAGCTAGCGAATAGCCCATGCATAACGGGCAAATAGTCCGTGGGGAAGCCGTTTCCGGGCATTCTCCCCCGCGCACGCCCCGAAATCCAAGAATTTCTTAACGACCGGTGATTTAGAGACTTGGCGCATCCAGACGGGAACCCGCCTATGGCCATGAGCGCGATCATGCGGCGCGAGGCAGTCGACGATCGGCTGCTGGTCACGGGAACTATCGTCTGCCTGGCCGTCGGCGCTGCGTTGCTTCATTTTTTTGCGCCAATCAATCACGACGAAGCTTATCTCATGGCGCTCGCCGGGCGCCTGCTTGATGGCGGGCAATTCGGCAAAGACATTATGGATATGAATCCGCCGCACGTCTGGTGGATCAGCGCCATGCCGGTATGGTTCGCCCGCCAGATCGGTTTGCGGCTCGATGTCGCCGCATCCGTATTTACGGTCGCAATGGCCGTCCTGTCGGTCGCTGCAATAGCGCGCCTGACCGCGACAGCCGGCCTTGGACGTGTTCCCCGCAATCTGTTTCTTGTCTGTGCCGCCCTCCTGGTTCTGTTCATTCCCGGTTACGATTTCGGCCAGCGCGAGCACTGGATGGTGCTGCTCACTCTGCCTTACATCGTCGCGCGCGGCTGCCGTCTGAACAATTCAGCGATTTCACCGGCCACCGGTGCTGCCATTGGAGTGGCTGCCTGCCTTGGCTTCTGCATCAAGCCCTACTTCCTGCTGCTGCCGGTCACGCTTGAAGTCTGGATATTGCTGCGAACACGGCTGCCAAGTCTGTCAATCCGCCCTGAAACAATCGCCATGGCGACCGCCGGCATTGTCTACACAGCACTTACGCTGACCTACGCGCGCTCCTATCTGGAAATAGAGGTACCAACGGCACTGCTTGGCTACTGGTCATACAACAGCCCGATGCAGGAGGTTTTGCGCTCGGCGCTCATCCTCCTGGCTCCCGCCGCCATGCTGTTGGGGGTCGGCTATCTGACTCGCCAGCGAGGCGCACAAATTCCGGCCCTTGCGCAAGCTTTGGCAGTCGCAGGTGCAGCCAGCTGTGTCGCTGCGCTGATCCAGGCGAAGCCCTGGGCCTACCACTTCCTCCCCGGCATCGTGTTCCTTGATCTCTCGGCAGTGATCCTCCTCACTGCGGAAAATCCACGCGTTGACAGACTTACGCTGCGGCGCATCGCTTTCGCGATCCTCGTGATCATGGCCGTTGTGCCAACCGCCTTCGAAGCGGCGCGGGCCTTTGAAGGCGCCTCGAGCCGGGTAAACCAGTTAGCGGCCACCTTCCGCAGCAATCCCGGACCGAACAGAACGGTTTTCGGATTCATAACCTCGCCACGCGACGTCTTTCCAGCCGTGGTCGCCGCCGAGATGGAATGGGCCGCACCGTTTTGCTGCGAATATCTTATCGCGGCGGCCGCGCGCGTGGAAGAAGCGCCGGCAGCGTACCGGCCGAAAATACAGGTGGTTGGACTGAATCAGGCGGAAATGGCGGTTTCTGCCGTACGCACCAAGGAGCCGGGAGCCCTCGTCATTGCGACAGGCAATGACATGTTGGGATTTAATCACCAAACATTCGATTACGTGGCATGGCTCAGCGCCCATACGGATTTCGCAAGCGTCCTCGCGCACTACCGTGAGATCGGTCCAATCGGCTCGTTTCGTATCTTTGTCAGGAAGTGATTGGCGGGGCGACCGTCATCAACTGCGCACCTTCTGCGATCTGCGCATCCTTGGCGACGACAATTTCGGTCACGACGCCGTCTATCGGTGCCACGATCGTGTGCTCCATCTTCATTGCCTCAATGATGGCAACGCGCTGGCCGCGGGTAACCTGAACACCTTTCTCCACAAGCACGGTCAACACCTTGCCATGCATTGGCGCTCGTATAAGCCCACTTTTGTCGTGGCTGCCAGGTTCGGCCAGACTAGGGTCGCGCATGCTGACTTTGGTCTGCCGCCCATGACGCAATACGAAAACCGCATTTGAGCCAGCGATCGCAATGGCCGCCGGATCAGGTGCAACTCCCTCTACGGACAATTCGGGCCCTTTGCCGGTGTAGACAACCTCGGCGACGGCGAACTCACCATTCGCCAAGATGGGCAATGTCAGCCGCCGCACGCCGGATGTTTGAAATGCATCGGCGACGTCCCACGGCGACTGTGATTCCTCGGCTGTATCCTCGAGCCAGCAAGAGGCTCGAAGGCGATCCTGTGCCAGCAGCCACTGGGTTCCAAACGCAGCCGCACTGCGATCAAGGCCCTGCGGTACTGCGCCTAAGTCCGCAAGATTCCCGTCTATGAAGCCCGTGTCGAATTCGCCCGCGCGAACCGGGGCGGCGCGGCAAAGTGCTGTCAGAGAATCCGATATTGCTGCGCGGGCCGGCCACAATCGTCCGTTCGAGCGCGGCAGCCAACCGATCAAAAGCTTCATCGCGGGTTTGCCCATAAGCGATCAGCTTCGCGACCATCGGGTCGTAGAAAGGTGTCACTTCGCTGCCGCACTCCACCCCCGTGTCGATACGCAGGCCGTCAATTTCCGGAAACTGGAGGCCGAATAACCGGCCGGTCGAGGGCAGAAAGCCACGTTCGGGGTCCTCGGCATAGAGCCGCGCCTCAACCGCATGCCCCTTGGTAGCAATCTGATCCTGCATCAGAGGCAATTCTTCTCCGGCCGCAACCCGAAACTGCCATTCCACCAAATCCAGCCCGGTTACCGCCTCTGTGACCGGGTGCTCAACCTGAAGCCGCGTGTTCATTTCCATAAACCAAAAACTGCCGGCTTTGAGGCCGTTGGTGGCGTCGGCAATGAATTCCACGGTTCCAGCGCCGACATAGCCTGCTGCCTTCGCTGCGGCGACCGCTGCTGCGCCCATTCGCGTGCGCAGCTCGGCGGTCATCCCGGGCGCAGGCGACTCCTCCATAACCTTCTGATGGCGGCGCTGAAGGGAGCAATCGCGCTCGCCGAGATGAATGGCATTGCCATGACGGTCAGCAAATATCTGCATCTCGATGTGTCGCGGGCTTGCAACGTATTTTTCGACGAGGATACGCGCGTCGCCGAACGAACTCTTGGCTTCCCGCTGCGCCCCCTCCAGCGCGGCATCGAAATCGGCATGGCGCTCTACACGACGCATACCTTTGCCGCCGCCGCCCGCGAGGGGCTTGATGATGACGGGATATCCGATTTCGTAAGCTTTCTGTCTGAGGAACTTCGGCTCCTGCATCTCACCGTGATAGCCAGGCACGACAGATACGCCCGCTTTTTCCATCAACGTTTTGGCATGATGTTTGAGGCCCATGGCACGTATGGCTGACGCAGGCGGACCGATAAACACTAAGCCCGCATCCACACAGGCCTCGGCAAAGTCGACGTTTTCAGACAGAAAACCATAGCCGGGATGAATGCACTCGGCCCGCGCCTGTCTGGCTGCCGCAATCAGCTTGTCAATCACAAGATAACTCTCGGCCGCCGGTGCCGGCCCGATCGCATACGCCTCATCGCATTCCCGAACATGGAGCGCAGTTGCATCCACATCGGAATAGACCGCGATCGTGCGGATCCCCATCCGTCGTGCGGTACGCGCGATGCGGCATGCAATCTCGCCGCGATTGGCAATCAGGACGGATCTAAACATGTAGCCGCGCCGGTTGGCCTTGATACTAGCGCGTGGGCGGCGAGGCCGCCTGGGCTTGGGGCCGCTTCGGTGGGACAGGCGGGGTGGCGCCTGTTTTCTCTGGACCCGCGTGACCTGCCTGCTGGCTCGCCGATTCCTTCGGAGGCGGTGGCTCGGCATTCATGATGCTGACGGGCGGGATCGATGCCGACGATGGAAAATCGTAGCGGCTGTCGAGTGGATGAGTTGGCGAGAGCGGTTCCGGAGCCGAAGCGACGGGTGCCGTGCCGGGAGCTGACGCTTGTGGCGCACTTTCAGGCGTCTCGCCCTTCGCCCAGACCGCCGCGTAGCGGCCTACATAGGCGTCGAACGCATGGACTTTAAGGTTGGCTTTAAGGGTAGCAACATCATGCAGCATGGCAAATGCGGCGCAATTTTCTGCGGTGCACCCATCGCGGACTGCCAGCACATGCGCGGCTATTCCGAACCGGTCGAGTTCAATTGCACGTCGTGTTGGGGCAAAGGCTGCCAACAAGTCTGGACCGCCGTGTTGGGCGGCTGCGGCGACATCCGCCAGCAGCGATAGTCGTGCGCTGATATAGCCTACCGCTCGCGCCGCGCTTTGCGGATCGGCGAACACTGACTTTTCACATGCATTTTCGATTTCCTCGCCAGCCAGGCCGTCGAGGCATGAAAGCACCGACCCAGGCGCAGTGGTGCTCAGGCCGAGCTGACTGTTTCGTTCAAGCAGCGCACGTCCCTCGGCAGCGCGCTCGCTTCGCGTCAACCGGTCTAGGGTGCCAAAGACAGCCACCCCTGCAACCGCGATCGCAAGTATCGGGGCCAAAATGCGGGATGCATGTCCCTGAGCCACGCGCCGGATCGCCAGAACGACCATCACGAAAAACAACGCCGCCAGTGCGCCTGCCACGGGGGCCGGCAGCACCAGCGGCGTCGAAAGCAGCCCGTCCAAAAACGCGCTGTTGATCGTTGACATCGGTGTCCGGTCAGCTGCCTGTTTGCGGAAGCATTATTGGACCTTCGCTCCCGAGACTTTTACCACATTGGCCCATTTCTCGATGTCCTTCCGAAGGTAGGCATCGAATTCCTCGGGGGTCTTAACAAGGGGAATTGCCCCCTGCTTGAGCCAAACTTCTTTTACCTCCGGCTTATTGATCACTTTGTTGATGTGGCTATTGAGGAAAGTAACGACCTCCTTCGGCGTGCCCTTCGGGGCCATGATGCCGAGCCAGATCGTTGCTTCATAGCCGGGAACTGTTTCGGCAACGGTCGGCAAATCTGGCGTAAGCTCGGAGCGCTTTAGACCAGTGGTGGCGAGCGCGCGAACTTGCCCACCCTTGGCAAGCGCCGTCATCGTCGTTACCGCATCGAACATCATCTGCACCGTCCCGGATATCACGCTATTTCGCGCGTCGCCGGACGCTTTGTGCGGAACGTGAACAATGTCGGTCTGGCTCATAGCCTTAAACAATTCGCCTGCCATGTGATAAGGAGTGCCGGGACCGGACGATGCGTAGTTCAGCTTACCGGGCTCTTTTTTTGCAAGATCGATGAATTCCTTCACGCTCTTTGCCGGCACTGAGGGATGCACAACCATCAGCAGGTCCGAATAGTTGACCGTCGCGACCGGAACGAAGTCTCGCATAAGTTGGAACGGCTTGTTTGGAAGCAGGGATTCATTGGTCGTATGCGTGTTCGACATCACCAACAGCGTGTAACCGTCCGGTGTCGACTTGGCGACAGCGTCGGTACCAATAATCGAGCCGGCTCCCGGGCGATTCTCAACCACAAAGGACTGCTTGGTCTCCTCGGAAAGATGATGCGCCAGCACCCTCGCAAAAACGTCCGCCGGCCCGCCTGCTCCGAACGGCACGATCAGTTTGACCGTACGACTTGGGTAGTCTTGTGCAGATACCGGCCACGCCAGAAAAACTGGTAACAACAATGCGGCCAGACGCAAAAGCGCACGCATGAATTCCTCCCCTTCATTGGCTTGTTCAGGCTCGTTACGACGTCCTAAATCTTATGTTTAATCCTCCGGCGCAAGCACTACATGCCACTGACCGATTGATCCAAGATGATGTCGGCGGCCATGGCGGGATCGGCCCAGCCTTCTATTTGACGATCACGCCCTCTGAAGCGTCACGCGGCGTAAGACCCCCGTATGCGGATTGGCCGTGACGCTCTCCTTAAGCGCGAAAATCGAGCAACCATGAGAATTGTATGCTGGCGCTGAGGCAAAATCGCGACGCCGCGGTCAGGCGCGGTCGAGTTGGCTTTCTTTGGCGACGCGTTCGAAAGCCTCACCGGAACTCTTGATCCGGTACTGATAGTCGTCGCCCTCCGACGGCAGCAGCTTTACAACCGTATAGCTGCCGGTCGCCGCCGCTCGGCCAAACGTCGGCGAAGTGTAATAGACGATCTGGCCAACATGGTACTTGTGCGTGCGGATAGGAATTTCGTGCGCTGCCCCCGGCTGTACCGGTGGACTCTGCGTCCGGATCATTTTTGTCGCACCGCCCGAGGCCCGGGCCATCCGACTGATTTTGCCAACCGGCGAACGGGCGGATTTCGCCGCCTTTTTTGCAGCAGAGCGTGCGCTTTTCGTACTCTTCTTGGGCACACGGGCGGTCTTGGTCGACCGTCCGGCGGCTTTTGCTGAATGTCTGCTCATAATTTCAATATAGCAGCAAATTTTGATTGCGGGCAAAGTTTTTTACGCAACAACGTTAGCATTTTCAATAAGTTAGAACACGCTTGGTGACTATCCAAGGTTAACGACAGATGACCCAAAATAGTCCGGTTTGCAGTCAAAATCGGTCTTGCTGGGTATGGAACCGGCGGTTTGCCGCTGCGTTTTTGGGTGGGGAACGAGGAGATATTTCATGCGCGTCCTCATTGGGATCATTCTTGGCGCCGTCCTGACCATTGGCGGTGCATATTTGTACGATTCACACACGACTGCAGGGGCGGCTACTTCGTCCGCCAGCGCGCAACGGCCCATGGTGAACTGGGACGTGGTCAGTACGAAGTGGAATCACCTGACCGAACGGGCGCGTGCCGAATGGACTAGGATCGCAAGCTAGTACGACAGAGCTAGTCGCTCGCCGACCCATCAACGTCCTCACGCATTCCGACCCGCAAGGCATCCATGATTGCGCGGCGGTTCATCTGTGTTCCGTCATCGCCTTCGATCAAGAGTGGCGTTCTGCCGGTATGCACCACATGCCGCGCCCAAGAGAGCGCCTCGTCGAGCGTATGCAGCTCCTTGAACAACAATTGCGATTTCTCTAGCGGTGATACATCCGCGGACCCTTTTGGGCCGCTGTAGACGCGATAAGTCATGACGAACCTCGTGGTTTGAACCGCTTGGTGCGGCCCACTCCCCCAATTTGCCCAACAAAAGACAACGTGCGAGGCGCGGCGAGGTTTCCGGCGGCGATGTCTTATCGGGAACAGCGTGATATCGTGACCACAAAGGGGCGGCTCATGAAAGCGGCTTATTACGAACGCAACGGCAGCGCGCGCGACGTCCTCAAGCTCGGCGATGTCGAGACGCCGCACCCAGGCCCCGGCGAAGTTCGCGTTAAACTCGCCGTATCAGGTGTCAATCCGTCCGACGTCAAGTCACGACAGGGTTCGACACGAAAAATCGCTTACTCACGGGTCATACCGCATAGCGACGGCGCTGGCGTAATCGATGAGGTCGGTGACGGTGTCTCGAAAACGCGGATTGGCGAGCGGGTCTGGGTATGGAATGGCCAGTGGAAACGCCCTTTTGGCACGGCTGCCGAATTTATTGTCCTCCCGGCGACTCAGGCCGTCGTTCTGCCCGAAAAAATAAGCTTCGACGCGGGCGCATGCCTCGGCATCCCGGCAATGACGGCGGCGCATGCGGTTGCCCTCGCAGGCATCGGCAAAGGAACAACGATCCTGGTGTCGGGCGGAGCCGGCGCCGTCAGTCAGTATGTCCTCCAGTTCGCGAAGGCAAAAGGCGCAGTCTGCCTCACAACGATCTCCTCTCCTGAGAAAGCCAAAGCCGCACGAGAGGCCGGTGCCGACCACAGCATCGACTATAAGCGCGAAAACGTCGGTGAACTTGTCATGGAACTCACCGGAAAGCGCGGCGTCGATGTCTTGATCGAAATGGACTTAACCGCCAATGCCAAACTAGTTCCGGCGGTTATGCGGCCAAAGGGCAGCGTCATCGTTTATGGCACCGGGCCGGAGGCGGTGCTTCCGACCGCCTTCTGCCTGGTTAACTCGATCCGATTGCAGTTTTTTCTGGTTTACGAGCTCGACGCGACCGAGCGTGAACGGGCCATTGCGACCATCGATAGCGCGCTTAAGCAAGGCGCGTTGCTCAACCAGGTGGCGCAGCCGACGTACAAACTCGAAGATATCGCCGCCGCTCATGAAGCCGTCGAACGCGGAAGCCTCGGCAACGTACTAATGGCACCGTAAGGCCAGGGCCTTCGCCGTCACTCCGACGGCGCCACTACGGCGTCCGGAAATCCGGCTGCGTCGAGCGCGCGGCGCACGAAACCCGATGTCTTCGCCACCTCCACCAATTCGCTCGCGATCCGCAGCGCCACTGGCCGTTCCTTCGGCACGGCCACAGCAATCCCGGTCTGCTGGAAGTTACCCGGAAGAACGCGCGCGCCAGGCAGTTTCGGCAGCAGTCCGGCAAATGAATCGTGCGACAGCGCAAATGCATCACCCTGGCCTTGCCGTGCCATTTCAGTCATCTTGTCGACACTCGGCACTTCCTCGACGCTGGCATTGGGGGCTGTACGGCGAGCACTGCGGGCCGTCGTCGTATTCGAAATTGCGACAATCCGGCGACCGGGCTGATTGACCTCTTCTATACTTTTTATTGTCGAGCCAGCCGGGACCAGATAAGTGCTCTCGATGAAATAATATGCGGGGCCAAAATCGACGCGCTTCGCACGCTCCGCATCCTGAGGCATAAAGGCAAGATCGCATTCGCCTTTGGCGACGGCATCGGTCACCTGACCGGAATTGTCGTAGATCTGAAGAGCAAGCGGCAGCTTCAATGCTGCAGCAAACCCGCGGATCAGATCGACGGTGACGCCCCTGATCTCTCCACCGCCGTCCCTAATTGCAAAAAAGGCGGATGCCGCGGGCGCCGTAACGACACCGCCACGCAACGTCCCGGTTGGAGCGAGCTGTTTGAGGTCGGCAGGACTAGTCATACCAAGCGTCTAGCACGACCGGCGGGTGCATCGCTATGGCGTCACGCAGTCGACGTAAGTCATCGACGCTTTTCATAAATCTGATTGGTGAACGCCGGCCGCGTTGGGCGTTGAATGACAATAAAGCCATTCTCGGTGCCCTGATGGCAGGCATTGCAAGCTTGGGTCAGCTTGTCGTAACCGCTGACGAAAGCCTTGTAGTCTTTGGCTTCTATCGATTTTTCCAACGCAACAATTTCTTTGGTGATAACAGCGTCAAGCATGTCGGCTAACGGCAAATTTTTGAACGTCGGCACGAGATCCTGTATGTCGCCCATCACCTCCTTGATTTCACCGAGCTGATACTCAGCGAGCGGCCAATTGTGGGCCTTGGCGGCGAACCATAGTTTATTGTGCTCCATCAGAATAACGTTCATGAATTGCTCAAGACCCGGCACATAAGCCTTCGGTGCATTCTTCGCGGCATCGCTCGCCGTTTCTTTCGCCGCACCAGGTGCTGATTGTTGCGCGCTCGCGCCAAGCGGCATCGAAATTCCGGCAATTACGAGTGAAATGAGGATTGAACGTCGCACGGCGTAAATCTTTCAATGTTCATAATCGTCACGTGGCGGAACGATACCACTGTCACCTCATGTTGGTGAATGCAAGTCGCGGTGACAAGATTGGAATTTGTCTAAATTGAATTGCTGCCTGCTTACATTCTGAATACGCCGAATTTTGTTTTCGGTACAGGCGCATTGAGCGCCGCGGAAAGCGCAAGGGCCAACACCCGACGCGTCTCCGACGGTGCAATAATTCCATCATCCCAAAGTCGCGCCGTTGCGTAATACGGATTTCCTTCGTGTTCGAACTGGTCACGCAGCGGCTGCTTGAACTCTTCCTCTTCGACCTCGGACCATTTGCTCCCGCTGGTCTCGATGTTTTCGCGCCTGACCGTCGCCAGCACACTGGCGGCCTGCTCCCCGCCCATGACCGAAATGCGCGCATTCGGCCAGGTGAACAGAAAGCGCGGCCCATAGGCGCGCCCGCACATCCCGTAGTTGCCCGCACCATATGAGCCACCAATGATGAGAGTGATCTTCGGTACCTGTGCGCAGGCGACCGCGGTAACCATTTTCGCGCCGTCTTTAGCAATCCCACCCGCTTCGTAGTCGCGCCCTACCATGAACCCCACGATATTTTGCAAGAACAGCAACGGAATGCGTCGCTGGCAGCAGAGCTCGATGAAGTGCGCCGCCTTTAACGCACTTTCCGAAAACAGGATTCCATTGTTGCCCAGGATGCCGACAGGCATTCCGTGGACATGCCCGAATCCAGTTATGAGCGTGGTGCCATACAGGGCCTTGAACTCGTCAAACTCGGACGCATCAACAATGCGTCCGATGACTTCTCGCACGTCATACTGTTTCTTGAGGTCGGTCGGCACGATGCCGTCAATTTCCGCGATGTCGAGAGCAGGCTCGCGCGGCTTTACGAGAGGTATGTCGACGCTTTTCTTGGAATTCAAATTTGCGACGATGCGGCGCGCTATGCTCAGCGCATGATGATCGTCCTGCGCGTAGTGGTCTGCGACCCCGGACTTGCGGGCATGGACGTCGGCACCGCCCAACTCCTCCGCGCTGACGACCTCCCCGGTCGCGGCCTTCACAAGCGGCGGACCGCCCAGAAAGATCGTCCCCTGATTCCTGACAATGATTGTCTCATCTGACATCGCCGGCACGTAAGCGCCACCCGCCGTGCATGACCCCATCACGATGGCGATTTGCGGAATGCCGAGCGATGACAGCGTCGCCTGATTGTAAAATATCCGGCCGAAATGCTCGCGATCGGGAAAGACCTCGGTTTGGTGAGGCAGGTTGGCGCCGCCACTGTCGACAAGATAGAGGCACGGCAAGTGGTTTTCGCGCGCAATTTCCTGCGCGCGCAAGTGCTTCTTCACCGTCATCGGAAAGTACGTGCCGCCCTTGATGGTGGAATCGTTGCAAACGATGACACATTCGCGGCCTTCCACACGCCCAATGCCTGCGATCAGCCCGGCACTGTGGATTGCGTCGTCATACATCCCATTAGCGGCAAGCGGCGACAGCTCCAGAAAAGGTGATCCGTGGTCAATCAAGTTCATGAGCCGGTCCCGCGGCAGCAACTTTCCGCGAGCCACATGGCGTTCCCGCGACCGCTCTGACCCGCCAAGGGCAGCCTCGGCCCGGCGTGCCTGAAGTTCCCTGACGAGCGAGTGCATGCGCTCGGCATTGGCGCGAAATTCCGGGGTGTCTTTGTCAACGGACGACGAAAGAATCGCCAAGATTGCCTCCATGAACGGGAAGAAAGGTGCCTTGACGGAACCCGGAACGCAATGGAGAGCACTTTCATTGCGAATCCGTAAGCTGCGGAACCGGCCGGTCCGGCAAAACGTTTTCACAAAGAGGTCCCGACCCCGTCGGGAATTCAGGGGCATCCAGAGGAGGAATCTCGTGAGGAAAACGAAATTACTGTCGACCGTGGCGATGGCGTTGTTGCTGGGAGTCGGCGCCGCTTCGGCACAAGGCATGAGTAAGGAGCCGACGGACCGGGCCCCTGCCGCGCAACAAAAGGCGCCGGCCGAGAAGGTGGCGCCGGCAATAAAGGCTGACGACCATAAATCGCCGCAAACCACGGGCCAGGCCACACCTGACAGCAAGGGAGCTGGAAAGGCGCCTGAGACAACCGGGCAGTCCCCCAAGTCGGACACCGACGACAAGACACGTGCGATGGACAAGAACAAGTCCAGTGCGCCTAGCGGCAAATCGGACTCAAGTGGCAAATCGGACGTCCGCTCCAAGTCCGAGCAGAACGGCGCCCCATCAAAGTCTACTCAGAGCACGACAGAGCAGAACCGCTCGACGACCACCGGCCAAGGCGCGGCTGCGGGCTCGGCCAAGCTCTCAACGGAGCAGCGTACGAAGGTCACTACGATCATCAGGGAACGTAAAGTCCAGCCGACCAAGTTGAGCGTATCGGTCAGCATCGGCACCCGCGTCCCGGCGAGCGTGCACCTTTATCCGCTCCCCGTGCAGGTGATCGAGGTCTATCCGGCGTGGCGAGGCTTCGAGTACATCTTGGTCGGCGACCAGATCGTCGTCATCAATCCGCGGACACACGAAATCGTGGCGATCATCGAGGCGTAATTTCAACTCGCAGCGACTTCAGAAAACTCGTCGCGACGGCCGGGAAGTTCCCGGCCGTTTGCCGTTGCAAACTCAATTTTTTTGCATTCGAAGCCCGGGTTCCGGGAACGTCATCCTTGCGCCTCCGTTGTTCCGAAGTGCCGCGATCTGGTATCGGCACTAATTCCCCAGGAGGCAGATGATGAAAACTCTGACTACACTTACAGCCGTTGCAGCGCTCGTCGCGGGCATTTCAGTCGTCCAGGCGCAAGGCACGATGGGAAAGACCGGGTCTTCGAACGCGCACAGCGCCGCAGACAACGGGAAATGCTGCGTTCTGCATTGCTACGTCCCCGGGCGGCGCCCTTAATTGCAAATACGCGAGCATGGCGGCCTGCGAAAAGGATGCCAGGCCGCAGAACCTGAACTGCTCTCCGAATCCCAAAAAGAGCACGACCGGCTCAAAGCAATAGCGTCTGTAGCGTAGCGTTACGAGTACGTGACATCCCCGTGCCGGGATGACCGGCATGGGGATGCATGCGCGCGCACGAAGACGGTCAGGTCCATTCAGACACAGCGGGCGTCGGGGGACACCGATAAAGAAAGTGCCCGGCGCATCACCGCGCTTTCGCTTTCAACCGCTTCACTTCAAGTCCGGTGACGTACTAGGCTCGCCCCGCCTTATTCGTGGGGAAATGAGATGCATGCCATGACGGATGACTTCAAGGACCTGAAGCTCAAGCTCGATGGCATTGTGCCGCCCGGGCATGGTTTTCACCGCAATCTTCTTTTCGACTCCCTTTATGCATCTCTGCCGCGCGATCCGCAGGTGAAAGTTCAGATTTACAACGCGGAAATCGTGCCCGGCGGATACACCAACTGGCATTGCCACAACGGCGCGGCTTTCTTCGTCGCACTGCAAGGCTTGTTCGAAGCGCATTTCCAAGAGGGCGTGCTGGTGAAGGCGAAAGCTGGTGAATGCTATTCCGAGCCAATCGCCAAATTTCATCGCGGGCATAATCCGCATCCGGAGCTACCCTACCTCTGTGTCGGCCTCTGCTTTACTTCGCCGGATCGCGACCACGTAACCAATTCTGTCGAGCGGCCCTGGTAGCGATCGTGTCGCGTCGGTCGGAGGTCAGCGCCGGCATTCTGGCTTTCCGACGAAAGCCGACCCTGGAATTGCTGCTTGCACATCCCGGCGGGCCCTATTGGCGCAACAAGGATGAAGGCGCCTGGTCAATCCCGAAAGGCAACGTCGAATCCGGCGATCTGCTGGCTTGCGCAAAACGCGAATTCAACGAGGAAACCGGCCTCACGCCCCCAGGTCCTTTCATAACGCTCGCACCACTCCGTCAAAAGAGCGGGAAAACGGTTCACGCTTTCGCGATGGAGGCTGATTTCGATCTCGGCAGGTTTTCCAGCAACCAGTTCGAGATGGAATGGCCGCCCCGTTCGGGTAAAATGCAGAACTTTCCCGAAATCGACCGGATCGCCTATTTCGGCGTGACGAGGGCCCGTCGAAAGATACTGCCTGGTCAGCGCGCTTTCATCGATGAGCTGATCGTACATCTGAAAGAAGATGGCGGACTCTGATCGATTTGAACCGGCGACGAACAGAGTGATCGTCGCCGCGATCAGGCCGACGATCTGCGGCCAGGCAATCATCGCGCGCCGCATGCGCCATCAGGCAACAGGAACCCCGCGCACCAGGGGCCATTCCGGTTCATCGTCCTTTAGGATCCAACTTTCCTTGAGCGCGGCTGTCCGCCATTCAGCCCAGGCAGGCAAAGCCATCACCGCATCCATATAGTTGCACGTCCCCTCGCCGACCTTGAGGCCGTACGAGTGCAATCGCGCGACCATAGGCGCATACATGGCGTCCGCCGCTCCGAAGGAGCCAAATAGAAACGATCCGCCCTTCCCAAACCGCGTGCGGCAATCCGCCCACAGGAATTCTATACGCCGCACATTGGCCATCACCTCTTCGGACTGTGGCCGCGACTTAACCGGTAGCCAAAGATTTATTGGACAGCTCTTGCGCAGGGGCTGAAATCCAGCATGCATCTCAGTTGCGACAATGCGGGCATGGGCCCGCGCGCGGGGGTCGTCGGGCCAAAGTTTCTGTTTGGGGAATTTCTCGGCGAGATATTCGAGAATAGCGAGGGATTCCCAAACCCGCTCGTCGCCGTCCACAAGCACCGGTACCTTGCCAGCTGGCGAATGCTGCAAGATCTGTTCACGGCTGCCCGGCTCATAAAGGGGGACTACCTTTTCCTCGAAGGCTATCCCCGCCACTTTCATGGCAATCCAGGGCCGAAACGACCATGACGAATAGTTCTTGTTGCCGATAATCAATGTAAGCGCCATAACCCGACCTCCACCCTCACAGAAACTGCGGGAAGCCTGAATACACAACAAGCAAAATTTTCTGATCAGCCAGAACAGGCCTGTGAATGGTTGCTACTTTTTTGCTGGCGCTGAAGATGACTCGGTCGCTTCGACCGGACCCCCGGCCTTTTTCCAAGCTCCAAATCCGCCCCCAATATGCGCGACGGGTTTTAGCCCCATGCGCTGTGCCGTCTGCGCCGCAAGCGCGGACCGCAATCCTCCGGCGCAGAAAAACACGAACTTCTTGTCGTCCGCAAATATAGGTTTGTGATAGGGGCTCTGCGGATCGATCCAGAATTCCAACATCCCACGCGGGCAGTGGAAAGCACCCGGCACCCTGCCTTCTCGCTGAAGTTCTCGGATGTCACGAATATCGACGAGCACAGTGTCGTTACGCCCGGCGAGCTTGATCGCTTCCTCAACCGGCAACGTTTCGATCTCTCGTTCAGCAGCTTCGCACAGGGCTTTGTAACCTGTCGTAATGGTCTGCGGCATGGCTCTCCTCGGGATGGCTAGTCCATTAGCATAGCGCCAAATAGGCGACGACCCCTACCCTCGCCTCCCCGCAAGGGTATCGCGTAGGAGAATGCAAGGCTGGGAACCTTGTCGGGCGAAATCAGCGCGAAAGGGATTTAAGCCATTCCCATCAGCACGGCGATCGCTGCGACGACCAGCACGGCCAATGAGGCAGCGGCGATCATGACAAGCTGCTCGGACAACGCGCCCGTATCTTTGATTTCCGTTTGAGCGACCGGATCAGCCGGCAAGATTGACCTGAAATTAAGTGCCAAGGGCGCCCCCTTCTTGCAAAGGCATCGTTTCGATGGTGCGCGAGCACGCCAACGCGAACTCGGGCGCACGAATCGCCCTCGCCAATGAGGTTACCCCGGCCGCAATTTGCTCTCAATGAATGACGAGCGGCCGCTCCGCAATCTGACAAAGAAGGTTGGTTGCGCAAAAACTGCTGCGACCCGATAGGGTCACGCAAACCTTGCGTAACTCCAACGCTTGATCCGACCAGGTTCGTCAGCGCGCAGCCGAGGCGACGTCGACTACGGCGCCGGGATAGTGATCAGCCCATACCGCCACAAGAATCGCTATGTACAGAACGAGCCATATCGACGCGACCGCTATTCCTGCGCCGGTGTCAGCGGGCGTCTGCCCATGGTCTGGCTTTCTTGAAGACCCAGTCATGTCGGATTCTCGACGACCTGAAGCGGAAGGTCTTTCACGGCAGGAGTGATCGTCATTTGTCCGATGTCTAGACCGTTACTCGTGGATGACGCGTTCGGGCCAACCCTCGGCCCGAACAAACCGAATATTTGCGCCGTCAGGAAGACGGCTAGAATTGCTGCGATAATGGCGTAGCGAGATTGCATGCGGGCCTCCCGTTCTGATCCGGGTTGCAACAATCCCCGTCCACCGAAGGCGTCCCCGCAGATATTTTTGTCGGCGTCTTCGCTCGTTGCGCGATCGGTGATGCGTGAATGCAGCGATGACGACGCCGCGAGATAGCAAGTGAATGAGTGGGCTAGCGGCGACGAACATAAATCATCGCAGCTTTGAAAAAATGTCGAATTCGGAAAATGGTTATTCTCAAGTTTGCAGCCGCGGAAATTTGTGTCCAATTTTTCCGCAGCATTAGACTTTAATCGGACGCAATCTGACCTTGGTGCTTCCCAGTCAGCCAAATGCAACGTCGGCAAGTCGCAATTGCACGCGCTCTTCACCCTGCCAACGATCGACGGCGATATGACCCGCCGCGTGCATAACGCGGCCGCGACTGTCAAGCAAAGCCTGGCCAAGAGGTTGGCCCACGGCCCGAAATGCAATGGCGTTCACGAACTTTCCATCGCTGGACCGGAATCGTGCCCGTACATGACTTTCGCCGACGGGCTCCACATAGCCGAGTGTGTGGGCAGGAATTGCAAGCACTGGTTCCGGATTACCGGCGCCGTATGGACCTGCCCGCGACAGCATGTCGGCAAGCGAGAAATTGAAGCCGCCGGCTGAAACCGCGCCGTCGATTGGCAATGCAATATCGCGGCGCGCAGCCTCCACCGATGCGGCGAGCGCATCCTCGAGAAAGGCGCGAAAAGCTCCGAGTGCATCCTTTTTCAGCGTAACGCCGGCGGCCATGGCGTGACCGCCACCTTTGAGAAGCAACCCTTCCTGAACGGCGCGACGCACCGTACGGCCGAGGTCGACGCCCGGAATTGATCGGCCCGATCCGGTAGCGATCCCGCCCGGTTCGATAGCGATCGCAAATGCCGGACGTCCGTAGCGCTCCTTCAGGCGCGCAGCGATCAATCCGACAACACCTGGGTGCCACCCTTCAGCCGCCGTTACAACAACTGCACCTTTTTCTTCGAGACCCAGTGCGGCAAGGGCCTCCGCCTCTGCCTGCGCCAGCGTGGCCTGCTCGATTTGCTGACGCTCCTGATTCAGCCGATCGAGCTCGGCGGCGATACGCGCGGCCTCGGCAGGGTCATCTTCCAACAGCAGCCGCACGCCGAGATCAGCCCGGCCGATGCGTCCGCCCGCATTGATGCGTGGGCCGAGCAGAAATCCCAAATGCCAGGGCTCGGGCGGCCCGGTCATGCGCGCCACATCCATGAGCGCGGTCGTCCCAAGGTGCTCGCGTCGCCTGAGGGCTATAAGCCCCTTTGCGACAAAGGCCCGATTGAGCCCGTGCAGTGGGACAACATCCGCAACGGTCCCCAGCGCCACGAGATGAAGTAGGGAGAGCAGGTCGGGCTCCGGACGGTTAGCGCTCCAGAAATTGCGCCGGCGCAATTCGCGCGCGACCGCAACGAGCGTAACGAACACCAATCCCACCGCGGCGAGATGACCAAGACCAGACAGGTCGTCGGCCCGGTTCGGGTCGACAATGGCAATCGCATCGGGGAGCTTCTCGTCAGCCTGGTGATGATCGATAACGACAGTGTCGATGCCGAGCTTTTGTGCTTCCGCGAGAGGCTCGAGGCTTGTCACACCGCAATCGACCGTCACCAGCAGCTTTACACCGCGCTCCGCGAACGAACGGATCGCGTCCACATTCGGCCCATAACCTTCAAAGATACGATCGGGAATATGGACGATTGGATCCAGGCCGCAGTGGCGCAGATAGCGGCAGAGCAAGGCCGCCGCCGTCGCACCATCAACGTCATAATCGCCGAAAATAGCTACGTTTTCAGCGACGATAGCCGCCTCAGCAATGCGCGCAGACGCGACCACCATGCCCGTGAGGATATGTGGATCGGGCAAAAGTCGTTTGATTGTGGGGTCGAGAAAGTCCTCGACGTTGTCGACCTCCACATTCCGTCCCGCCAAAACACGGGCAAGCAATTCGTCGAGCCCATGGCGCTGCGCGATGGCCAAAGCGCGGGCCGAACCGCGCGCGTCGAGTCGATCGCGCCAGGCCCGCCCGGTCAGCGAGCGCTCGACGCCCAGGAAGTGCCGGTCGCTTTCCTTCAGTTGTGCAGCAGGCAAGGCCATTGCGCGTCGGTCGTATTACGGGGCCCGGAGCCGGCCCGCGAAGAATTGGTTGTCGGAAGTCGCATATAGTGACGAAGGCCGCCCGGCGGCACCAGTCCGGGTCAACAGGCTATTTCAGCGTGAATGCGCAGCAATTCCGGTACGGTCTTGGGGTCGCGCCGGCCAAAACCGCACTCAGTCGCGATTGAAAACGTTTTCACATGCCTTTCCGCCGTCGTTAGCCGTTTGCGTGTGCCGGCCACACCATCGGTGAAATGAA
The DNA here is from genome assembly GCA_963736275.1 of uncultured Alphaproteobacteria bacterium. Lineage (GTDB taxonomy): Bacteria > Pseudomonadota > Alphaproteobacteria > Rhizobiales > Xanthobacteraceae > Pseudolabrys. The sequence continues at coordinate 933,348 of CAVTOP010000005.1, read as the reverse complement.
CCAGGCCAAGGCTCAACTCTGTCTCCGGATTGAGCCTCAAGCGCGCGAGCGGCTCAAAATAGGCATCGTCACTGCGATCTCGCGGCACCGGCATATGGATCAATTGAACGCCGCGTTTGATGTCCGCGCACAGGCCGTTTGCGAGGTCGACCATATCGCCCATATCGGTCGGCTCAACAACGTGCCTGTGGTTGGAGTCACCGTAACAGAAGTGGAACAGGAGCTCGATACCGGGCGGCACGCGATCCGCGAGGTCTGTGAGAATTACCGAAAACGACCTCAGCATCTCCGAACGCGTCTTCCCATAAGCATTGAGCTCGCCTCGCTGCAGGCGGGCGAACACGGCCGAGGCCACATCGAACTGGATAGCGATCTCGCTATGCGGCAGGGCCGCGGCGATCTTGTCGATTTCGCGCTTAACGGCATCGTTGTAGACCGGGTCAAGTGGCGCATGCAGGTCGTCTTGCAGGAACAGCCAAATCACAGAATGCGCCGGGACAAGGTCGATCTGGAAACGAGAGTCCTTCGGCACAATGCCTTCGCGCTTGAGTGCGGAAAATTCCTCATACGAAGTCTTCGCAATATCCGCATAAAATAGATTGTCGAAGCGCACATCATCTACGCTCTTCCCCGGACGCAATCTGTAGCGGATACGTGCGGTGCCCGTCGCGTGCACGCGAAAGAGTTCGTCGGATTTCTCCAGCACCGGGTTTCCGGAGAACGCGGGCTCCAGCCAGGTAATCCAGTCGCGCCGCTCCCCTGTTTCACCGTCGGGAATGCGCTTGAGACGCGAGCCGAGCACGCCGCTCACTGTCGCGAAGACCTCGCGCGCGTTGCGAAGCGGCACGCTGCCTACGAGGTGGACATGACGCATGAAAGGTCAGTCGAGATAAAATTTGTCGAACTGGCGATGTTCGGCCAGAACCCGTCGTACAGTGCCTGTCACCGAGCGCATCACCACGGTTTCGGTTTCGATCACGTCCTTGCCGAATTTGACACCGCTGAGCATCGCTCCGGATGTGACACCTGTCGCCGCGAAGAGGCAGTCGCCTCTCACCATGTCTTCGATCTGGTATTTTTTCTTTGGATCCTTGATGCCCATCTTCAGGGTTCGCGCGCGCAGCTCCTCGGTGTCGATAATCAATCGCGTCTGCATCTGCCCGCCGATGCAACGCAAAGCTGAAGCCGCGAGCACGCCTTCCGGCGCGCCGCCAATGCCCAGATAGATATCGATACCGGTCTTCGGGTCCGCGCAGTGGATCACGCCAGCGACGTCGCCGTCGCTGATCAGGCTGACTGCGGCCCCCGTCTTGCGCACGGCGGCAATGATATCGGCGTGGCGCGGGCGGTCGAGCAGGATCGCCGTGATCTCGGAAGGCTTCACGCCCTTAGCTTTTGCAAGCGAAAGAATGTTTTCCGTCGGCGGCGCGTCGAGGTCGATCGTGCCCTTGGGATAGCCGGGACCGATCGCGACCTTGTCCATGTAGCAGTCGGGCGCATGCAGCAGGGTCCCGGCGTCCGCCATAGCCAGGGTTGCGATGGCGCCGGGCATGTTTTTGGCGCAGAGCGTCGTTCCCTCAAGTGGATCGACCGCGATGTCGACCTTCGGCCCGGCTTTGGTGCCGACTTTTTCTCCGATGAACAGCATCGGAGCCTCGTCCATCTCGCCCTCGCCGATAACGACGGTTCCATCGATGGGCAGCTTGTTGAGCTCGCGCCGCATCGCATCGACGGCCGCCTGGTCGGAGGCCTTGTCCTTGCCGTGCCCGCGCAAGCGGGCCGACGAGACGGCCGCACGCTCCGTCACGCGCACGATTTCGAGGCTAAGGATGCGCTCCAGCAGCAATTCCGGCTGGACGGTAATACTCGGCATTTGACGTTCCCCTCACAAACGCTTGGGCCGGCTCAGTTCTTTTCAATCCTAATGACCTGCGGACGGCCTGAGATCACCCTATCGCGGCCTACCGCCGCAAGTGCTTTGCGCACTGCATCCTCGCTCGTTGCATATGTGATGAGGATAACGGGGACGGAACCGGCCTTGGTGTCGCGCCCCAAGTGCGCCGGATCGTGGCGCTGCACAATCGATTCCAGCGAAATTTCCTGTTCGGCAAGGCGCGTGGCGATGGTTGCCGCGGTTCCGGGCTTATCGCGCGCAACAAGCCGAATATAGTAGCCGCCTTCATGTCGCTGCATCGGCGCTTTCCGCACGGCGGTAAGGCGCCCCGTCGGCCGCCCAAAAGGCGCGGTGCGGACTCCCCGGGCGATGTCGCCGATGTCAGAAAGAGCCGCCGACGCAGTCGCTGCTCCGCCTGCCCCCGGTCCAACCAGGGTCAGGGGATTGATGCCGGCGGCATCGATCGTGACGGCATTGGTCACGCCCATCACCTGTGCAATTGCGGAATCCTTGCGCACCATTGTGGGATGCACACGCTGCTCGATACCCTTTGGAGTTCTTACAGCCACACCCAATAACTTCACGCGGTAGCCAAGTTCATCTGCTGCCGAAAGATCGGCCGGGGTTATCGAGGAAATGCCTTCCACGTAAATCGCGCTCTGGTCGACTTTGGTGCCAAACGCAAGGCTTGCAAGGATGGCGAGCTTCTGCGCGGTGTCATGGCCCTCGATATCGAAACCGGGGTCCGCTTCGGCATAACCGAGGCGCTGCGCATCCTTGAGGCATTCCGCGAAGGACATTTTGTCCTGTTCCATTCGCGTAAGAATGTAATTGCACGTGCCGTTCAGAATGCCATAGATGCGCTCAAAAGAGTTGCCTGCCATTCCTTCCCGCAGCGTTTTGACAATGGGAATGGCGCCGCCGACCGCTGCTTCAAAGTTGAGCGCGATGTGACTGCGTTCGGCAAGCCCCGCAAGTTTGACGCCGTGCCGCGCCAGCAGTGCCTTATTGGCCGTTACGACCGATTTTCCTGACGCCAAAGCTGCTTCAACCGCGCTCTTGGCCGGTTCGCCGACGCCGCCGATCAGTTCGACAAAAACGTCGATGTCCGGATCGCGCGCGAGTGACGAAGGCTCGGCAACCCATTTCATTTTCTTGAGATCGACGCCACGGCTCTTGGTGCGCGATCGTGCACAGACGGCAACAACGTCGATAGCGCGCCCGCAGCGTGTTATCAGCGCGTCGCGCTGGCCTGCGATTTGGGCAAGCAGCGCGGCGCCGACCGTGCCCAACCCGGCGACGCCCACTTTCAGCGGTGGTGCCATGAACGTGCGCGCCCGTTGTTAGCGCCGCGTCGCGAGCGGGACGACGTTGTGCAGTTGCTCGGGCGCGTGGTCGAGAAAGCGGCGGATGTTACGCGCGGCCTGCCGGATACGCTGCTCGTTTTCGACGAGCGCAATGCGAACATAACCTTCGCCGTATTCTCCGAAGCCGATGCCGGGCGACACTGCAATGTCGGCTTTCTCGACCAGCAGCTTGGAAAACTCGATGCTTCCGAGCGAGCTGAAAGGCTCCGGTATTGGAGCCCACGCGAACATTGACGCGCGCGGTGACGGAACATGCCAGCCCGCGCGGCCGAAGCTTTCCACCAGGACGTCACGACGACGCCTGTAAGTCTCGCGCATCTCCTTAACGCAGTCGTCCGGACCGTTGAGCGCGGCGGTTGCCGCCACTTGCACCGGAGTAAAGGCGCCGTAGTCGAGATACGATTTCACCCGGCCCAGCGCCGCAATGACGCGCTCGTTGCCGACGGCAAAGCCGATGCGCCAGCCCGGCATCGAGAACGTCTTCGACATGGAGGTGAACTCGACCGCAACGTCATTGGCCCCCGGCACCTGCAACAGCGACGGCGGCGGATTGTTGTCGAAATAGACCTCCGCGTAAGCCAGATCCGACAGCACCAGAATGCCGTGTTTCTTCGCGAACGCGATGAGATCCTTGTAGAAATCGAGCGTCGCCACGTAAGCGGTCGGATTTGCCGGATAGCAGACGACAACCGCGGTGGGCTTGGGGATCGAATGCACGATCGCGCGCTCGAGCGTAGGAAAGAAGTTCGGAGTCGGTTCTGACGGAACGGCGCGAATTGCGCCACCAGCCATCAGGAAGCCGAACGCATGGATGGGGTAGCTCGGGTTCGGCACCAGCACGACGTCGCCCGGCGCAGTGATTGCCTGCGCTACGTTGGCGAAACCTTCCTTGGAGCCGAGCGTGGTGATGATCTGCGTATCTGGATTGAGCTTCACGCCAAAGCGGCGGTCGTAATAGGCAGCCTGCGCGCGACGCAATCCGGGAATGCCGCGCGAAGATGAGTAGCGGTCGGTACGCGGCTTGCCGAGTGCATCCTTGAGCTTTTCGATGACGTGCGCAGGCGCCGGCAAATCCGGATTGCCCATGCCGAGATCGATGATGTCCGCTCCCGCGTTGCGGGCCTTCGCCTTGGCTTTGTTCACCTCTTCGAACACATAAGGCGGCAAACGGCGAATGCGGTAAAAGTCTTCCATCGGCTCAAAACCTCAAAGCACGGCTGCCCTCGCCAGCCGCCGCGTATAACCCCGGCTGGCTTTTATCACGGGTTCGCCTTGGCGCCATCGGTTTGGCCTTTTTGCGCGCCTTTTGGCGGTTTTTTAGCTGTCGGAGTGGCCTTTTTGGTTGGCGGCGGACGGCCCTCCTGGCGATCGCGGACGTTGATCAATTCCTTTTCAAGCCTGACCTGCTCGTCCTCCGTCATGGGAGACGATGCGCGATCGGGCGGCATATCGTGCACTGCCGGGTACTCATAGGGGGTTTCCGGACGTGCCGGAGCGCCGGCAGGCAAACTCAGTCCACCCGGCAACCGGTCAATGACCGGCCCGGGTGTGCACCCCGTCAGCACCGTGGCGAGGCCCAATGCCGCCCCTAAGAAGTGTTTGACCGACACCCACCTTGCTCCGCCAACGCACCGCACGAACGGGCGAAATCGATGTAGCCTCAAGGAATTATATCACCGTGCCGTTAACGGGCTAATATGGCCGCAGCAAGGTCACCCGTTGCTAACTGCTTGGCTGAAGACCCGCGAAACCATGCGCGCAAACGCGCCTTGCGATGGAACGCGGCGCGGGCCAACTGTCTTGGCAGAGGGGAGCGGAAAGGATGGATAGGTCCACCACAGATCCTGCCAAGGTCGGCGACGTCGATATCGAGGCGCTGTCGCGCAATGTTGCGCGCCTGATCGAGGAAGGCGGCAAGGCGCTTGCGGCCTACCTGAAGCCCCGCGAAGAGGGAAAAATACGAAGCGACATCGCTGAGGACCTGACTGACGCGGTCAAGACGGTTGGCCGTGTTGCCGAATACTGGATGTCCGATCCTCAGCGCGCACTCGAACTTCAGACAAGCCTTGGCCGCGCCTATCTCGATCTCTGGGCCGGCGCGGTGAAGCGAATGGCAGGCGAGCAAGCAGCTCCCGTCGTCGCACCTGATCCGAGAGACAAGCGCTTTTCCGACCCGGAATGGTCGCAGAACCAGTTTTTCGATTTTCTGAAACAGGCCTACCTGCTCACCGCGCGGTGGGCCGACAGACTGGTGAAAGACGCGGCCGGCGTCGACGATCACACGCGAAAGAAGGCGGAGTTTTACGTCAAGCAGATTGCCAATGCAATTTCACCGTCGAACTTCGTGCTGACTAACCCGGAGCTACTGCGCGAGACGCTCTCCTCAAACGCCGAAAATCTCGTGCGTGGGATGCACATGCTTTCGGAAGACATCAAGGCCGGCCAGGGTGTCCTCAAAATCCGCCAGTCCGATCCTTCCATGTTTGACGTCGGCAAAAATCTCGCGACGACGCCCGGCAAGGTGGTGTTCCAGAATGAGTTGATGCAGCTCATCCAATATGAAGCGGCAACCAAGAATACGCTGAAGCTGCCGCTCCTGATCGTACCACCTTGGATCAATAAGTTTTATATTCTCGATCTTGCACCCGAAAAATCCTTCATAAAATGGTGCATTGATCAGGGCATCACGGTGTTCGTGATTTCATGGGTCAACCCGGACGCCAGGCTCGCAGCAAAAAATTTCGAAGAATACATGCGCGAGGGCGTTATCGCCGCCCTCGATACGGTTGAAGCGATCACCGGTGAGAGGCAGGCCCATACTATCGGCTATTGCGTCGGCGGGACCCTGCTCTCGATCGCCCTCGCCTATCTCGCAGCAAAAAAGCAGAACCGCGTTAAATCGGCGACACTGTTTACCGCGCAAGTTGATTTCACCTACGCGGGTGACCTCATGGTCTTCGTCGACGAGGAACGCATCAGCCAGCTTGAGCTGCACATGAAGGAGCAAGGCTACCTGGAAGCCTCGCGTATGGCCAACACCTTCAACATGCTGCGCTCAAACGATCTGATCTGGCCCTACATCGTCAACAATTACATGCGCGGCAAGAAACCGTTGCCTTTCGACATTCTCTACTGGAATTCTGATGCCACCCGCATGCCCGCAGCCAATCACTCCTTTTATTTGCGCAACTGCTACCTCGACAACAAGCTTACCAAGGGCGAAATGGAAATTGCGGAAATCCGGCTCGATCTGCAAAAAGTGAAGGTCCCGGTCTACAATCTGGCTACACGCGAAGATCACATCGCACCGGCCAGATCGGTGCTTTATGGCTCGCAATATTTCGGTGGCCCGGTCAAATATGTGCTCGCCGGCTCCGGCCACATCGCCGGCGTGGTCAATCCGCCCGGTAAACCAAAATACCAGTACTGGACGGGCGGCAAGCCCAATGGCCAAAGCGTAGAAACCTGGATGAAAACAGCCACGGAGCATCCTGGCTCGTGGTGGCCTGACTGGCTCGATTGGCTTAAAGCGCAAGGTGCGGAAACCGTGACCGCCCGCAAGATGGGCGGCGGCAAATTCAAGCCGATCGAGGATGCGCCCGGATCCTACGTCAAAGTGAAAAGCTGGACCTGACCGAGCATTAGGGCGCCAATTTTACGGGTACCTTCAGGTAGTGCACCCCGTTGGCCTCGGCCGGCGGAAACTTGCCGGCGCGAATATTGACCTGGATCGAGGGCAGCAGCAGCAATGGCGTCGCCAGCGTGGCGTCACGCGTCTCGCGCATTTTGACAAATTCATCTTCTGATACACCTTCGTGCACATGAACGTTGCAGGCCTTTTCCTCGCCCACCGTCGTCTCCCAGGCATATTGATCGCGGCCTGGCGCTTTGTAGTCGTGACACATGAAGAGACGCGTTTCTTTGGGCAATGACAGAATCCGCTGGATTGACCGATAAAGGTCGCCCGCGTCTCCGCCGGGAAAATCGGCGCGTGCCGTGCCGTAGTCGGGCATGAACATGGTGTCGCCGACAAATACCGCGTCGCCGATCTTGTAGGAGACGCAAGCCGGTGTGTGGCCGGGCGTGTAGATCACTTCGGCGTCGATTCTACCGACCTTGAAGCGCTCGCCGTCCTTGAAGAGATGATCGAATTCCGAGCCATCGCCGGATACGTCGGCGGCGTTGAAGATGGGCCGGAAGATTTTCTGCACATCCTTGATATGCTCACCGATGGCAACTGGAGCGCCGGTTTTCAGCTTGATATAGGGCGCACCGGACAGGTGGTCAGCGTGCGCATGCGTCTCAAGAATTTGCTTGATGGTAACCCCGAGCCTTTTTGCCTCGGAAAGTATCTGGTGCGCGGATTCCACATTTGCGTCGCCACTACGATGATCGAAATCGAGTACCGGATCGATCACTACACCCTCTTTGGTCGCGAGATCCCAGACTAGATAGCTCACCATATTGGTGGGCTCGTCGAAAAATGCCTTGATCTCGGGTTTGTCGGATGCGGCCATGACGCGCTCCCATGAACTCACTCAAGCTGGACCAGCTTAACATGGACCGCGGTTACGACTCATTGATGCCAATGGACGCGACAGCCGCGGCCGTTTCTACTATGCTTGTGCGGAGCGAAGCGTCAACCGCGGGGTGTTGCAAATGACCAAGGAATTGATGTGGCTGACGCTGACCGTGATCATGACCGGTCTGATGTGGGTGCCATATATCGTCGATCGCGCGATGGTTCGCGGCCTCAAGGGGTGCATGGCCAATCCGTCGCGGCACGACAAACCACAATCAGCCTGGGCACAGCGGCTCTATTTCGCACACACCAACGCGGTTGAGAACCTCATCATTTTCGCACCATTGGTGCTCATTCTTGACGCGCAAGGCTACTCGACCGAGTACACCGTCATAATCTGCGCGGTTTATTTCTGGGCAAGATTGGCGCACGTCATCCTCTACACGATGGGCGTCCCGGTTCTCCGTACGCTTGCCTTCTCCGTCGGTTTTCTTGCGCAGGTCGCACTCGTATTCGCGGTATTCGGAAAACTTTAATTCGCAGGACCGGCACGCTCGGCGATGCCGCGCATATCTAGGCCGCGCGGCAAGAGCCCGAAGACCGGTGCCCCGTCCCCGTCGAGCCGCGACGCGCAAAATGCATCCGATATGTTGGATGGCGCGTGCTTGACCAGCAACGAAGCCTGAAGTGCAAGCATCAGATCGCGGATCAGCGCCCGCGCCTGTGACTCGTCGGCGCGATCGCGGTCGGCGAGTCGCTTCTCAATGCGGTCAGCAAATCCATTGATGCGCGCATCCTTGGCCTCACCGAATTCGCGGCGCAAAACTTCAGCCGCATTTGGCGTTCGCTCCAGTGCACGCAGCACATCGAGACACATGATGTTGCCGGAGCCTTCCCAGATCGAATTGACCGGCGCCTCGCGATAGAGACGCGGCATAATGCTTTCCTCGATGTAGCCGGAGCCGCCGAGCACCTCCATGGCTTCGTAGGTAAGGAACGGCGTTCGCTTGCAGATCCAGAATTTGGCCGCCGGTGTGACGATACGGCGGATCGCTAGCGCGGCGTCGTTGTTTTCGTCGTAGGCACGGGCAAGCCACATGGTCAGCACAGCAGCGGCTTCCGATTCAATCGCAAGATCGGCAAGCACGTTCGTCATCAGCGGCTGGTCGATAAGCTTCTTCTGAAATGCGATGCGGTGTCGCGCATGGTGGATCGCCTGGGCAACCGCCTGTCGCATCAAGGCAGAAGAGCCTATGCAGCAATCGAGCCGCGTGTGGTTGCCCATCTCAATGATCGTCGGAATTCCGCGCCCCTCCTCGCCGACGAGCTGAGCGTAGGCGCCATGAAACTCGGCCTCGCTCGAGGCGTTCGAACGATTGCCGAGCTTGTCTTTTAGCCGAAGAATGAGGATCGCGTTTCGTTCGCCGTCCGGCGTCCACCGCGGCATCAAAAAGCAGCTCAAGCCGCCAGGTGCCTGCGCCAGTACAAGGAACGCGTCGCACATCGGCGCCGAGATGAACCATTTGTGGCCGTAGAGACGGAAACTGCCGTCTGCAGATGGCTGTGCGCGTGTCGTATTGGTGCGCAGGTCCGAGCCGCCCTGGTTCTCGGTCATGCCCATGCCGATAAGGGCCGAGGTTTTCAGGCGCGCGGGGCGAAACCGGCGGTCGTATTCGCGCGAGTAAATTCGTGGCAGCCATTCGTCCGCGATTTGCGGCGCGTGCCGCAATGTCGGGACTGAACCGTAGGTCATCGCAAGCGGGCAATATACGCCGCTTTCGATCTGGCCCAGCACGTAGGTCCCGGCCGCGCGTGCCACGTGGGCACCCGGTTTCGGATTTGCCCAGGGACTCGAGTGAAGACCGGCATCGAGAGCAATCTCGAGCAATTGATGCCAGGCCGGGTGAAAGTCGACTTCATCGAGCCGATGGCCGTAGCGGTCAAACGTACGAAGCTGCGGCGGAAACTTGTTGGCGTCGAAGCCAAGCTGGACGGTTTCGGGCTTGCCAAGCTTCGCGCCCAGTTCGGTCAGCTCCCCTTCGGCCCAGCTTGCGCCTTCGCGACGCACCGCGTCTCGCAATACGATGTCGCTCGTGAACACATTGTAAGGCTCAAGCGGCGGCGGCTGGTTCTGAACCTCGAACATCGGCCGTAGGTCTCCCGCGAAGATACGGCGATTGTACCAGTGAAATCAGGGAAACAGCGCGACTTGCTCCAATCCCATCGTCTCGGGCCAGCCCATGACCAGGTTCATGTTCTGGATCGCCTGCCCGGAGGCGCCCTTGACCAGGTTGTCGAGCGCAGACACGACGATTGCGCGCCCAGGAACGCGGTCTTTTGCCACGCCGATGAAGGTCATATTCGAGCCCCGCACATGCCGCGTCTGTGGCGTTTCTCCGAAGGGCAAGACATGCACGAACGGCTCCTTCATGTAGGACTTTAAAAGTAGCGCATGAAGATCCTCAGCGGACCGGCCTCGCCGTCCGCGGACGTAGATCGTCGACAAGATGCCCCGGTTCATTGGTACCAGGTGCGGCGTGAACGTGACGATCACCTCTCGCTCGGCGGCGAGCGAGAACTCTTGGTCGAGCTCGGCCATGTGTCGGTGATGACCAACTCCGTACGCGTGAAAGCCCTCCGAAATTTCAGAAAAGAGCATGGCCTCCTTGGCGGCGCGCCCTGCTCCAGTCATTCCTGACTTTGCATCGACGACAATTTCGTCGAGCTCAATCGCCTTATTCTTGATGAGTGGGATAAGCGGCAGCTGCGCACATGTCGTGTAGCAGCCCGGGTTGGCAACCAGCCGCGCTTGCCTGATCTCGCGCCGGTGAATTTCGGTCAATCCGTAGACGGCCTCCTTCTGCAGATCCGGCGCGTGATGTTCGTGGCCGTACCATTTCGCGTAGGCGGCGGTATCCGACAGGCGAAAGTCGGCCGACAGATCGACAACCTTTGTCGACGGCGACTTCGCCATCAGATCCTTGATGACCTTTTGCGTCGTTGCGTGCGGCAGAGCGCAAAAAGCAACATCCAGCGCTGCGCTCTTCCAGTCGATGCCATCGATCGCGACAAGTTGCGGCAGCGTAAAGGGAGAGAACTGGGGAAACACCTCCCGCATGGCCTTGCCGGCGCTGCGCTCGGCGGTCAGCAGCACGATTTCGGCGCGGGGGTGACGCAACAACACGCGCACCAGCTCGCCCCCCGTGTAGCCCGAGGCCCCCAACACGCCAATCTTCGCTTTTGCAGCCATGAATCGATCCTTATCCAGAAGTCTTAAAGAACTACCGGAAGAAGGCCAACAGCACGGATTGTCTTGGGGAACGGTGCCGCGGCTTCAGATCCGGCGGCACGGGTGACGATCGCTCTACGCCCGTGCCCTGGAGGCACGGCGGCGCGGCTCTTTCTTTGCCAGAAGGGTCGTCATGGGCGGGCGATATAAGCCGCGGGCCTTGATCCGTCAACTGTGCGCCCGCGCAGCGGCAAAGGCTGTTCTTTGAGCATGGCCTTGATGACGACGTCACGCGCGAAAGCAGGCTCAATGCCGTAGGCCACGATCATGTCCCTGCAATCGGCGACGATCGCGTCGGCATCCTGCATGATCTTCAGTCGCTTGAATTGGTCGTCGTGGTGCAGGCCCATGCTGGCGCCGACGATATCGAGGATATTGATGATCCGGAACGGCCAGTCGCGCTCGTGCGCGCAGAGCTCGCGATGATCGACATGATAGATTGCTACCAGCGCGTCGACCCCGGCAGCGGCAGCAGCCTCAAGCTCGGCGAGCTGAAGGCCGCGCTTGTATTCCGGTAACGCATTCAGCGCATTGCTCATCAAGCCAACTGCCGGCTGATGCAGATCGACAATCTCGATTCCGGGCACCATCCGCAGCAGCTCCGTGCCGGCCTCGACCACGCCTTTGACGCCAGGATGTTTGTGCAACGCGATCCGCATCGGAACCGGATTTTTCAGCATCGGCCGAACGTCTTGGAAGCGGGTCTTCAAAAACAGCATGAAGGGCGTCATTTCGAACGGCCGCGACCCTCTCACCTTCTCGACGGTCGGGATCGTCGTTTCAGTGAATTGAACATGGCAGCTCGCGCACCAGGAAATGACGCCAGCCTTCCCTTCGGCAAGCTTATCGAGCGAGTTCGTGGCAACGCGCCCGGAGACGTCGGTGTCGCCCGCGCGCAACTGAATGACCCCGCAACAGTGCGTTGGGCCGCCCATGACGCGGTAGGTCACGCCGAGAGAATCCATGATGTCGAGCGCCGTCAGTGCCATGTGCGGCGTCTTGAGCACATTGCAGCCGGTATAGAACACGAAATCCGGGCGTTCCCCCGGTTTCACCGTCGAGCCATTCTCGAGGCGCTCGTTCACGTATTGGCCGAGACGTGCAAGGTCGTTCTCGTTCAGTTGCATGCGCGCGAGGACGTTCACCCCGTCGGCAACCAGCCGGAAATTCTCAACACCTTGCTTGCGCCGGTTGCGTAGTTCGGACGCCTGCTTCGCGAGCGCGACGCGTGCCATTGCCAGCAGGAAGCGCGGATTGACGGCTTCGTCGCATGCCGTGATGCAGTCCCCTGTCAGCGCGCAACCTTTAGCCCATGCTTTTGATGCCTCCGGCCCCTCGCCTGTCCGGACAATGTCGAGCACCCCGGAGATCACGCTTTCCGGTGCGGCGTCCCCCACACCGGCGGGCTGAGCCATCGGGCAAATCTCGACGCATTTGCCACACCGCGTGCAGGCCTCCAGCATCGCCGCTGTGCGCGCAGCCAAAGCCTGTTCAAATGCAGTCCCGACCATGAAGGAATCCATCTGCCGCGAGGCGCAAGCTTACCGCGGCCTGGCGCAAACAAGAAGGCCGCCGGTTCCGGCGGCCTTCCATTGTTCACGCATCGACTGGATCAGATCGAGGGCAGCCAGGTCGCCGGCACGTGTCGATAGCCGTTGCCACTCTTTTCGATATAGCCGACCGCCGGGAACGCCAGGTGATAACCCTGCACCATTATCCTGTCGGTCGCTGCCATGTCGTAGAGCTTCTTGCGTGTTGCAACGGCGAGTGGCTTGTCGGAATCGAACACGAACTGCCAATCGGGATTGCGCACAAAGAGTGTGGCGGCTCCGGCCGTAATATCCGCCTGAACGAGCAACGTGCTGTTGCCGGACGAGACAATGTGCGAGTGATGCCCGTGCGTGTGACCGGGGCTGGACACCGCTGTGATGCCAGGCACGAGCGCTTGCTTGTCCTGGTACTTCGTCACCTTGTTGCCAAGCGCTCCGAACACCCGCGCCGGATTCTTTATCTGGCCCTTTGCGGGCTCCGGCAATTTGCTGACATTGCTCTCGTCCATCCAGAATGCCCACTCAGTCTCAGGCACCATGATTTCTGCGTTCGGGAACATCGGCTTGTTGTCGGGGCCGATCAGACCGTTGATATGATCTCCGTGGAAGTGCGAGATGACGACAGCATCGATCGTATTTGCGTCGATCCCTGCGGCCTTCAGGTTCGCCTGATACTGACCGAGCGCGCCCTTCGACTGCGCGTAGGTGCCAAGACCGAGGCCGGTGTCGATGGCGACGAGCTTGGATCCGGTATTGATGACGACGGGCGTATAGGTGTGGATTACCTTGTCCTTTGGCAGGAATTGCGCCTCAAGATCTTTGGCAACTGCGTCCTTGGGCGTGTTGGTGACGTAGCTATCTCCGAGCGGGTTGCTGCCCTGCCCATCGGTGACGACGGTTACCTCGAAGTTGCCGACTTTGTAGCGGTACCAGCCGGCGTTCTGCGTGCCTGCAACGGGCGCAGAGGCGCTCGCTGGAGCGACAATTGTCTTTGACCCCGCGAAAACGGCACCGGCTGCAGCCGCGCCGGCAAATAGATGGCGTCGCGTCATTTGCGTCATATTGTGCCTCCCTGGCTTTAATATTGGCCGATTTTGCCCGGCGCAGTAACTGCCGACAATAGCCTCTGGCTCGATGGAGTTATCCCATCGCGCGGCTAACACCTTATTGGCAGCATTATTCCGCCTGCGGTCGGGACGGCAGGGACCCGTATATGCGGCGCCTGTGCGGTTGGCTAAACTTGTCACGTCTAAGCCCTGCGCCGCCCTGGCCAGGCAAGCAAAGCCGGTAACGACCGGCTCTCACGTGGGAGGTACATTATGCGTCGTTTGACTATGTTGGCGGGCGCACTCGGCGCCGCGCTGCTGATGAGCTCGGGCGCTTTCGCGCAGGTGCCGGCCGATCCGGCCAATCCAAATGAAAACGTGCCGGACAAATACAACTTCACACCCTATGGCGAAACCATAAAGCTTGCCGATGCCAAGAAGGTCGCCGATGCCGCGCTGGCCGAAGCGACCAAGCGTGGCTGGCCCATGTGCATTGCCGTTGTCGGCCCCAGTGGCGATCTCGTCTATTTCGAAAAGATGGATGACTGCCAATTCGCATCGGTCGATATTGCGCAAGGCAAGGCGAGAGCGGCCGCGCGCTTCCGTCGACCGACGGTGGTGTTCGAACGGTTGATGGCCAAGGGGCAGTACTTCGCCTATCTCCCGACGCTCGGCGCCGGATTTGTCGGCTCACGCGGCGGCAACCCGATCGTGGCCGGCGGCAAGATTGTCGGTGCAGTCGGCGTAAGCGGTGGCACTGGCTCGCAAGATGACACCATTTCACAGGCGGGTGTCGCTGCATTGAAGTAGTTCATACCGGCCGCAGCTGTTTTTCAAATACTCCCGCCGGGATGAAAATCCCGGCGGATTTTTGTTCCGCGTCACCACAGCCATTTGACGGCTTTCGAAATCACATCACCGATCGTGAGCAGCGTGGCCGCCCAGACGAAAGCAGAACTGAAGTTGGCGGCCTGGAACCACCAGAATGGCATTTCGAAAATGCCTGCAATCAACGGCACAACGGCACGCAAGGGACCAAAGAAGCGCCCGACAAATATCCCGAGGACTCCCCATTTTTTCATAAAGACTTCGCCACGGGGGATGAGATCGGGATGACGCGACAACGGCCATACATGCGCTACGGTATGTTCGAGCTTGAGCCCAATCCAGAAGGACAGCCAATCGCCGAAAGCTGCGCCGAGTGACGCAGCGATCCAGATCGGCCAAAACTTGATTCCGCTCGAGCCAATCAGCGCTCCGATAGCAACCAGCGCCCCCCATGCCGGCAGAAGCAACGAGATGAAGGCCAATGATTCTCCGAATGCCAGCGCAAAGACGACCGGGACCGCCCAAGCTTGGTTGACGCGGACAAAATCAACGGTCTGCTGGACAACAGTCTGAAAATCCATGGGAGGGTCGCCGGGCGGTCGCTCGTGTCTAGCCCGCCAGCGCCCTCCGCGCCAGTGCGCTACGTTGGCAGTTCAGGCTCATCTTCGGGGAAGAGGTGACCAAAAACAACTTGCGCCACGATCAATAACGGCACCGCCAAGAACGCTCCGACCGGTCCCCACAGCCAAGTCCAGAACACCAAGGATAGAAATACAGTAAGCGGATTGAGCGTCAAACGTCTGCCCATGATGCCCGGGGTTATAAAGTGTCCTTCCAGCGTCGCCAGGGCCAGGAATATCAACGGCGCCACGAGCGCATGCGCAAGCGTCGGGAAGGTCACGAGACCGACCATCAACAGTGCAGCCTCCATCATCAACGCCCCAATATAGGGAATGAAATTAAGAATGAACCCGAGAACTATCCAGGCAATAGGATCCGGCAGTCCGGTCACCCAAGCGGCGAATCCCCCGCAGAGGCCGACACCCACATTGATGAGCGTCACGACGCTGAGATAACCCGTCAGATTATGTTCGATATCGTTCATGATCTTGATCGTCCGCAAGCGCGCGTCCCGCTCGGCAAAGAATGCGACGAGCACGCGCCGCATTCGTGCGCGCCCGAGCAACATAAAAAACAACGTACCGAAGAATATGAGAAGTTGCCCAAGCGCCGGAGTTACGACGAGAACCACCGGTTGCAGGAAGGTCATGATATCGACGCCCAAGCTGCCTTTTTTGTCGGCTGGTAAAAGGGCATCGCGCAAGTCCTGCAGTACGGCGATTGGCCTATCGAACACGTGCAGTTTTTCTTCGATGGTACGGCCAATATCGGGCGCCTTGCCGACCCAATCGACGACGGGCGCCGCAAGCAGAACGATCACGCCGTAGAAGACGCCGATCACTAACAGCCACAAGATTATCGCGGAGATCAGAGATGGGATCCGATACCGTTCTGCCCGTGCCGAAAGCGGTCCGAGCATCATTGTGACCACAAAGGCCGACGCAACCGGCAGCAGAACCGGACGCGCCAAACTCAGGGCTACGACAAGCAAAATAACGAACATGCCGATCGTTGCCGACTGCGCTGCGGTACGCCAAAGACGCGATACTTCAGCCACCGGCTGGGGATCGCTGATGGCCAAAAGAGAATGCGCGCGCCGTTCGGCGGTATTGACGCCGGACTTCCCTTTATGTCGCTCGCCCGCTTTCAGATTGCGAAATTCCGTGGCCATAGCCCCTAGACAACGGCCTGCCCATCGTTTGGTTGCCAAGCTGCGGAACAAACGGCGGCGCATGCAGGCATCCGCTGCCTGTATGCGTCCCCGAAGGCATTGACAGCGAATGGCGAGCCGACGGATTGTCCGGAAGCTTCACAAAAACAACGCCGGCAACCGGCGATTGGGGGAGATAATGCCAATCCGAACAATCTTGCGAATGATCGCCTTTTTGGCGCTCTTTGCCGTCGGCACGACGGCAATGGCGCAGGAGGTCATTCGTCTGCGGATTGCCTCAGGCCATCCGCCGGCGAACACCTACGTCAACCTGATGCAGAACTTCTTCGTGCCCGAGGTTACCAAGCGCGTCGCCGAGAAGACAAAATACAAGGTTGAGTTCGTCGAAGGATATGGCGGCGCCATGGTGAAGGTCGCCGATACGCTCGAGGGTGTGCAGGCCGGCATTATCGATATCGGCGGCTACTGCTTCTGTTTCGAGCCGTCCAACCTGCCCCTTCATGCATTTCAGGTAATGTTGCCCTTCGGCACAATGGACCCGACGGTGAGCCTGAAGGTGGCTCGCGCCGTGTACGACAAGGTGCCGTACATGTCAAAAGTGTTCGAGGACAAGTTCAAGCAGAAGTTGATCGCGCTGATCGCCGACAACGGTTACAACCTCGGCACAAATTTTGAATGGAACGGCATAGCCGACATCAAAGGCCAAAAGATCGCGGGCGCCGGCCTTAACCTGAAATGGCTCGAATTTGCCGGCGCGACGCCGGTGCAATCGTCGTTGCCCGATGCCTACACTGCGATGCAGACCGGAGTTTACAACGGCTGGATTATGTTCCCGTCTGGCTGGGTCAATTTCAAGCTCTACGAAGTCGGCAAGTTCTACACCGAGATCGGCTTTGGTGCGATCACTTGGCACGGCCTCACCATCAATTCGGCGCGCTGGGCGAAACTACCGAAGGAAGTACAGGACGTCATCCTGGAGGTCGCCAAAGAGTACGAGGCCAAGACCGGCACCGTGAACAAGGAGAACTATCCCAAGCAGCTTGCCGACCTGAAGGGTCACGGCGTCAACGTCCGCACGCTGCCCGAGAAGGTACGGCAGGACTGGGCCAACTCGCTCGCTTCCTGGCCGGCGCAGAAGGCTAAGGAACTGGACGCCGCCGGCTTACCCGGAACGCAGGTGATGGAGATTGCGCTTAAGGCTGCCGAAGACAACGGCCACAAGTGGCCAGTCCGCTACGGCCTCAAGTGAGGCTTCCCAAGCAGGCGATCATTGAATTGGTCGCCTGCCTTCAATCTCAGCGACACGCCCAGTCAGATTGATATGTTTGAGAGCCTGAACGCACGGGTCGTGCGGCTCCTGCTTGCAGGCGCTGCCATCATTATTTTTCTGCTCGGATTTTTGGTCTGCGCCGACATTTTCGGACGCGCGCTCTTCAATTCACCGGTAAAGGGCACGCCGGAACTGGTGTCGATGTCGATCGTCATCATTTGTTTCCTGCTCGCCGGATATTCCGTCCAGAGCGGCAGCATGATCTACACTGACGTGTTCTCATCGATATTCGGTGTGCGCGGGCGCGCGCTTGCCGAACTCTTGTCCGCAGTACTCGGCATTCTGTTCTTCGGCATCATCATTTGGGGTAGCTACGAGCCGATGCTTCACGCCTGGTTCAGCGGCGAATACGAGGGTGAAGGGGCTTTGCGGGTGCCTGCATGGCCAGCCCGCGTAGTCGTCGTGGTCGGATCCGTGCTGGTGGTCGTCAGCTACGGATTACGCGCACTGCGCGCCGCTCGATCTATTGTCACGGGTGAGCCGGACAATGTGGTGACGCCGATGGCGTCCACCCACATCTAGGAAGCGCATCATGCTCGGCCATTTCGACATGATCGCGATTATTGTCGTCCTGCTCGGCATCGTGTTTGCCGGCGTGCATATCGCCATCGCGCTGGGAATTACTGCGGCACTCGGCCTTTATCTGATGACCAGCGATATGGAGGTTGTGCGCACCTTTGTAGCCAATACCGCCTATGAGGCACTGCGCGATTACGTGTTTGCCGTGATCCCGCTGTTCATGTTGATGGGCGATTTTCTGGCAAAATGCGGCGCCGCGCGCGATCTCTATGCCCTCGGCAACCGTGCCAGCCGGTGGCTTCCGGGGCGCCTGGCTGCCGCAACCATTGTGGCGAACGCGCTGTTTGGATTCGTAACCGGCGTCAGCATCGCCGCCGCCGCCGCATTCTCGCGCATCGCCTATCCGGAAATGCGGCGCTTCGGCTACCGCCGCGATTTTGCACTCGGCTGCGTAGCCGGCAGCGCCTGCCTTGGCATGTTGATACCGCCGTCGGTCCTAATGATCGTCTGGTGCGTGTTGACTGAATTGTCGATCGGCAAGCTATTCCTTGCC
Organism: uncultured Alphaproteobacteria bacterium; assembly: GCA_963736275.1. Lineage (GTDB taxonomy): Bacteria > Pseudomonadota > Alphaproteobacteria > Rhizobiales > Xanthobacteraceae > Pseudolabrys. Next base: position 914,658 of record CAVTOP010000005.1, on the reverse strand, counting down.
GGCGTCATCCCCGGACTGCTCGCAGCCGCCGGCATGATCGCGTACGTGGTGGTCGCGGCGAAGCTGAAGCCGGAATTGGTCGGCGATACGCATGCCTCGCGACTGGCCGCACGTCCGCTCGGCGCAGATGTAAGCGGCGCTCGCATTGCCCCACCAGCTGACAAAGAGGAGTCGTTCCGGGCCATGCTGGCCAGCACATTGCTGGTCGTTCTCCTCATACTTGGCACATTGGGAGCGATCTGGCTCGGTCTGTGCACCCCGACCGAAGGCGCAGGTGTCGGCGCTGTCGGCGCTCTCATTCTGGCGGTCGTCAAAGGAATCAAGCCGCGAGAGGTCTGGCAGGTTGTGCTCGACGTTGGGCGCACGTCGGGTCCGCTGCTGTTGTTGCTGTTCTGCGCGCAATTGTATTCGCGTGTACTGTCGATGACTGGCTTTACGGAAGCCGCCAAAATCTTCCTGCTTGGCACCGGGCTCGGCCCGTGGGGCATCTTGCTGGTAATGGTGGCGATATGGTTCGTGCTTGGCTGCCTGATCAACTCCATTTCCATTATTCTTCTTACCGTACCGATTTTCGCACCGATCGCCATGCATTTGGGATTTGATCCCTTGGCGTTCGCAATCATGGGAATCCTGGCGATCGAAACCGGCCTGCTGACGCCGCCTTTCGGCATCCTGGTGTTCACGGTCAAATCGGCGGTGCCCGACCCCAATGTGGAGTTGGCTGAGATATTCCGAGGTTCCATTCCCTACTGGATTGTGCTGCTGGGCATCGTTGCAGCCTTGGCGATTTTCCCGCAGCTAGCGACTTTCCTACCCCGGCTCTAGGGCGATACGGGCTTCGCATAGCCCGAATACGCGGCTGCCGGCAGGTCACGCCTGAATAACCATCGTGGCATAGTATCTGGCAACCGATTCGCGCGACACTATCTGAAGGGTTCGATGGCCAAGACAGCGACGAAGAAAAAACCTTCGAAACAGCCTGATTTGTTTGATTCGCCCCGGACCGGCAAATCTTCGGCGCGCAAGGCGCCGAAGGCGTCCGCCCGAGGCAAGGCCGGTGCGAGGTCGAAGGCGTCCGCACGCGGTTCGAGCGCGGAAGCCGGCTATACCGCCAAACACATCGAGGTGCTGGAAGGGCTCGAGCCCGTACGCCGCCGGCCAGGCATGTACATCGGCGGCACTGACGAGAAAGCGCTGCATCACCTGTTTGCCGAAGTCATCGACAACGCCATGGACGAGGCGCTTGCCGGCCATGCCGACTGGATCGAAGTCGAGATGGAGGCCAGCGGCTTCGTCAGCGTCACGGACAACGGCCGCGGAATCCCCGTCGACCCACACCCGAAATTCAAAAGCAAGTCCGCGCTTGAAGTGATCATGTGCACTTTGCACGCGGGCGGCAAATTCGACTCGAAAGTCTACGAGACATCGGGCGGCTTGCACGGCGTCGGCGTGTCCGTTGCCAATGCTTTATCGGAGCGCATGGAGGTCGAAGTCGCCCGCGAGCAGCAGCTTTATCGGATGGCTTTCGAGCGCGGAAAGCCGAAAGGCAAACTGGAAAAAGCCGGCCGTGCGCCCAATCGGCGCGGCACCAAAGTGCGCTTCAAGCCAGATCCCGACATCTTCGGGCCCAAAGCCGCTTTCAAGGCCGACCGTGTCTTCAAGATGACGCGATCGAAAGCCTACCTCTTCGGCGGCGTCGAGATTCGCTGGCACTGCGAAAAGGCGCTTCTCAAAGGCGTCGAGGATGTTCCCGACAAAGCGACGTTCCATTTCGCGGAAGGATTGAAGGATTATCTGGCTTCCAATCTGACCGGTGCGACGCTGGTGCACCCCGATATCTTCACCGGCTCGGCCGGAAAGACCGGCCGTCATGGCGCGGTCGAGTGTGCGGTTGCCTGGACCGCCGATACCGACGGGTTTCTCAACTCATACTGCAACACGATCCCCACCCCGGATGGCGGCACGCACGAATCCGGATTGCGGTCGGCGTTGCTGCGCGGCCTCAAGGATCATGCGTCGCGTGTCGGGCAGGAAAAGCGCGTAACGCCCGTTACAAGCGATGACGTGATGACGGGCGCCGGCTGTATGCTTTCAGTCTTCGTCCGTGAGCCGGAGTTCCAGGGCCAGACCAAGGACCGCCTCGCAACCGCCGAAGCCCAACGGATTGTCGAGCAGGCGATCAAGGATCCGTTTGATCATTGGCTCGCCGCTAATCCAATGCAGGCCAACAAGTTGCTGGATTTCGTCATTGAACGCGCGGACGAGCGCATTCGGCGGCGGCAGGAAAAAGACATTGCCCGCAAGACCGCCGTCCGCAAGCTCCGCCTGCCTGGAAAGCTTGCCGACTGCACCTCATCGGCGTCGGAAGGCTCCGAGATTTTCATCGTCGAAGGCGACAGCGCGGGCGGCTCTGCAAAACAGGCGCGCGACCGCCGCACTCAGGCCGTGCTGCCTTTGCGCGGCAAAATTCTAAACGTAGCTTCGGCCGGAAAGGACAAGCTTGCGCAGAATGCGCAGCTTGCCGATCTCATCCAGGCGCTCGGTTGCGGAACGGGCACGCACTATCATCAGAAAGACCTGCGCTACGAAAAAGTTATCGTGATGACGGACGCCGACGTCGACGGCGCACACATCGCATCACTGCTGATCACCTTTTTCTATCGCCAGATGCCAAAACTGATCGAAGGCGGGAATCTCTACCTGGCGGTGCCTCCGCTCTATCGCCTCTCGCATGGCGGCAAGATCGTCTACGCGCGCGATGACAAACACAAAGAAACGCTGCTAAAGAAAGAGTTCCACGCCAACGCCAAGGTCGAAGTAAGCCGCTTCAAGGGCCTCGGCGAAATGATGGCGGCGCAGCTCAAGGAAACGACCATGCAGCCCGGCAAGCGCACGCTTTTGCGTGTGGTACTTGCGGACAAAGAGGTGAAACCGACCGCCCGGGCCGTCGAACGACTGATGGGCACCAAAGCCGAGGCGCGCTTCGAATTTATCCAGGAGAAGGCCGAGTTCGCGAGCGCCGACCTGCTGGACGTGTAGCCCGTCAGCGGCTAACCCTGCCCTCTTCGCATTTCCGCAACAGCGGCGTTCTGCTAGCGCGCGCGACGGCGATACCGTCTTTTACTCTTATTGCACCGCCGTCGCTCTGATTGAAAATAGTCCGGCGCGTGTTATTGCCGATTGCGAACACAAGTTTCTGCCGTTCCTCGACCGTGGTGCCCGGCTGAAAGATCACCTGCACCGACACGTTCGTCTGTGACACCGGCTCCGCCGACAAAACACTGTAGCGGTTGACCGCAAAGTCAGCACCGAGATCGTGGTCCTCAAGGACCAGCCCGACACTTGGCGTGGTAATAGTGACGTGCGGATTGCCCGGCGTCGCCGGGCTGTTGCAATCCGTCGCCCATGTGCCGAACAAACCGAATTCCTGGAACACCTCTTGGACCGAAGCGGCATTTGCTATCTCGGGCAAAGCCGCCAACGCCGCAACTCCAATGACCGCGACCAACCGCATACTGCCGAAACTCCAACGCCTGCCACAATAACAGCGGCCCGCGCGGCGGCAATTGGCCAAAGCCAAAATGCGCCGCACGATGCCACTACTTTGCTGCAACGTTGATGACTATTTAAAGGTCAAGTTGGCGGCCTTCGCCACATCGGCAAAGATTTTGATGTCCTCGTCGATACGTTTCTTGAAGGCGTCGCCCGTCGGCCCACCCGGTTTTACCGCCATCTTCTTCAACCCTCCTTGAACCGCAGGGTCTGCCAAAGCTTTGCCCAGTTCGGCAGTCAGTTTAGCAACGATGGGTGCCGGCGTGCCTGCCGGTACAAAGAAGCCGCTCCACAGTTGCGTATTCACCTCCGGGTATCCGGCTTCCGCCATGCTCGGCACATCCGGCAATTCCGGAGAGCGTTCCGAACCGGTAACGGCCAGTGCCCGCGTTTTGCCGCCTTTGACAAGCGGGATTGCCGGCGGGCCATCCGAGATCGTGAAGAGGCTCTGACCGGACACAACGCTCAAGTTCGATTCATTGCTGCTCTTGTACGGAATTGCCACCGCCGGCATTCCGCTTTTGAGCTTGAACAATTCCGTTGTGATCGTGAACGCCGGTGAAGACGTGCCATAGTTCGATTTGTCGGGATTGGCCTTTGCCCAGGCCACAAGCTCCTTCACGGTCTTGGCCGGATGGTCTGCGGGGACGACCAGAACGAGCGGAAACGACGCAATCATGTTGAGCGGAATGAAGCTGTTGCTCGCGTGATAGGCGAGATTTGGATAGACGGCGGTGGCGATCGACATTTGCCCGGTTGCGCCGACGAGAACCATGTAACCGTCCGCCGGTTGGTGCGAGACAAATTCGGCCGCGATACGTCCGCCCGCACCAACCCTGTTCTCGATAACAGCGGTAGCGCCCGTGTTTTCCTGGAACTTCTGCACGACAAGCCGGGCGAACAGGTCGTTACCGCCGCCGGCGGCAAATCCGACGATGAAGTGAATTGCACGGTTCGGATAGTCGGTTTGTGCGCCCGCAACGCTGGCCGAAAATGCGACAAGCAACGCCGAAAGCGTGCAGATGACAGCACTTTTTACCTTGATCATTGCATCCCCCGTTGGCGCAACGTGTCCCCGGTTGCGCACCTGAAAAGCGTACACTGGGTCCCGCCAATGGAAAATGCCTTTGTAGGCTATGCTGACGTTTGCCCATCGAGGACCCGATCTGGATCGATATGAGCACGGCCCGCGCACTACCAAAATCCAATCGCCATACGAGGGCAGACCTCTTCGGCCATCCACGCGGCCTCAGTTATTTGTTCGCGACCGAAATGTGGGAGCGCTTCTCGTACTACGGGATGCGCGCGCTACTCGTCCTTTACATGGTGAAATTCCTGCTCGAACCTGAACGAGCGCAGCACGTCATCGGGCTCTCGGCTTTCAAGACGGCGCTCGAAAGCATTTTCGGACCGCTGGCCGCGCAGCCTTTCGCCTCTCACGTCTACGGCTCCTATACGGGCCTGGTTTATCTGACGCCGATCCTGGGGGGTCTGCTTGCCGACCGCGTACTTGGCCAGCGCCGAACTGTCATCATTGGCGCCGCGCTGATGGCTGCCGGGCATTTTGCGATGGCATTCGAACAGTTATTTCTGTTCGCACTCGGGCTTCTCATTCTCGGCAATGGAGCTTTCAAACCCAATATCTCGACACAGGTCGGGGGGCTCTATGCGCCAGGCGACCGCCGCCGGGATCGCGCGTTTTCGATATTTTACGTCGGCATCAATCTTGGTGCATTTCTCGCGCCACTCGTATGCGGCACGCTCGGCGAAGAGCTTGGCTGGCACTACGGATTCACAGCCGCCGGGCTTGGTATGACGGCGGCGCTCGTCATTTATCTGCTGGCGACACCGCATTTGCCCAAGACCGCATTCAAACGCCAAAAATCACGGGCCGCGCCCATCGATAAAGACGGCTGGCGAGCGATCGTGGCTTTGCTTCTGTTGTTTGTTCCCGTCAGCCTGTTCTGGGCGACCTACGAGCAGCAGGGCAACACCATCGCGCTTTGGGCCGACCAGTTTACCGACCGCAGATTATTCGGCGCCGAGATTCCGGTGACGTGGTTTCAGGCGTTCAATCCCTTCATGATATTTGCCTTCACTCCTTTCGTTGTCGTCTTCTGGCGACATCAGGGGCCGAACGAGCCATCGACAACGATGAAGCTTGCCATCGGATGTTTCCTGACGGCGTTGGCCTATCTCGTCATGGTGCTGGCGGCCTGGAGCGCCGGCGTCGGCAAAGCAAGCTGGGTTTGGCTGCTGGCCTATTTCGTCATCATCACAATTGGCGAGCTGTACCTTTCGCCGACCAGCCTGTCGTTGGTAACCAAGATTGCACCGGCGCCCCTCCTTTCGATGATGATGGGCGTCTGGCTCGCGACCAGTTTCGTCGGAAATTTCCTCGCGGGGTATCTCGGCAGTTTCTGGTCGAGCATGGGAAAAATAGAGTTCTTTCTCATGCTGGCGGCAATTTCCGCTGCGGCCAGCGCTGCTATCGTCCTGTTGAGCTTTCCGCTGCGCTCGGTTTTGCGGAACTAGTCGAGCGGGAGCCCGACATATTGTTCAGCCAGCGATGTCGCGGCTGCCGTCGACGTCGTAAGATAGTCGAGATCGGAGAGTTGCCGCCGGCGGTCAAAAGCCGTCTCGTGCGGGAAGCGATGCATGATCTGGGTCATCCACCAGGAAAACCGCTGAGCTTTCCAAACGCGCCGCAAGCACGTTGCCGAATATGCTTCCAATAAATCGCTTCGTTGCTTCTTGTAAAACGCGCTGACAGCACGCGACAGCATCATCACATCGGCAAATGCAAGGTTCATGCCTTTCGCGCCGGTTGGCGGCACGATATGCGCGCTGTCGCCCGCAAGGAACAGCCGGCCATGTTGCATGGGCTCGACGACGAAGCTGCGCATCGGCGTGACGCCCTTCTGCAGCATCTTCCCTTCCTGCAACTTGCGCGCGCCGCCGAGCCGTTTGTGCAATTCGTCCCAGATGCGACCGTCGGGCCAGTTCTCGATTTCCTCGTCGTGGTCGCATTGCAGATAGAGACGGGCCAATGTCGGCGAACGCATGGTGTAAAGCGCGAAACCGCGATCGGTGTAGGAATAGACCAGCTCATGATCCGGTGGCGGACTCTCCGACAGGATTCCGAGCCAACCGAACGGGTAGTCGCGCTCAAATACGCTGAGCACACCGTCGGGGATGCTGGGCCGGCAGATGCCATGGAAGCCGTCACACCCGGCGATGAAGTCGCAACTGATTTCCTGTTGGCGGCCTTCGTGACTGAACCTGATCTTGGGTTGGTTCCCGGTCAGGTCGTGGATTCTTACGTCGCGCACATCAAACAGCAGCGCCCCGCCGTCGGCAAAACGGCGTTCGACCAGATCCTTCACCACCTCCTGCTGGCCATAAATGGTGACTCGCTTGTCGACCAGCGCCTTGAAGTCGATGCGGTGCAGATCACCGTTGATGCCGATATTGATGCCCCAATGCAACATGCCTTCCTGCTGCATCCGTTCGCCGACACCGAGGTCGGAGAGAAGGTCTGCCGCCCAGTGCTCAATCAGGCCCGCGCGAATGCGGTTTTCGATGTAGTTGCGGCTGCGGTTCTCGATGATGACCAATTCAATGCCTTGCAGGTGGAGAAGCCGTGCAAGCATGAGCCCAGCCGGGCCTGCTCCGACAATTCCAACCTGCGTGCGCATCATCGTGTCCTTGGCACTAAGGCTCGACGTATAGGCGTCTGGCCCCGCTGTGGCAAAGGGATGAAGACCGGAAAGGCTTGCATAATTGCCGTGCGTTCCCCATCAACATCCAAGCCACTCCGCCAGCGCGGCATTGACGACCTTCGGCTGTTCGACCGTTGACAGATGCCCGCAGTCCGGCACCACGACAAGCCGTGCGTCCGGAATGCCTCCACAGATCTCGCGCGCGAGATCGGGTGGCGTGAGGTCGTCTCCATCGCCAACAATCGCGACCGTCGGACAGCGAATGTCTGCAAGTAGCGGACGGGAATCCGGCCGCGACATGATCGCCTTTTGCTGAAGCACGAATGCATCCGCGCCGGTGTCCGATGCCATATCGCGCACCAATCCTCTGAGCGCGGGATCTTGCGCGCGGTGACGATGCAGGAAACGTGGGGCGAGCGTTTCAACGACCTCACCCAGTCTGCCCGCTTGCGCCATCGAAATGAACTTCTCACGCGCGGCAGATTGCTCGACGGTGTCCGGCCTTGCTGACGTGTCGAGCAGCGCGAGCTTTGCAATGCGCTCGGGCGCAAGGCGCAGCATCGCGAAGGCGATGTAACCGCCCATAGACAGACCAGCGAGAGCAAAACGGGGTGGCGCGTTGGCGAGGATGCGCTCGGCGATCGCAGACATGCTGGCGTCGCGCCGGTGGTCGGCAACCGTGACCTGGCCATAAGGCCAAAGCGCTGCAATTTGAGGCGCGTAGAGCCGCGCACTGCACAGGAGTCCGGGGACCAATATCACGGGCAAATCTGCCGACATCACGCGCTCCACGGTGCGAAAAGATTAAGAATTAATACGACTTATGCAGCGTTGCAGCATTGACTTTAGCGCATCGCACCCTATGTTCCGGGCAACCGATCAGACGTGAAGATTCGGTCGTCCCCCGCGCATTGCAATCGGTTTTTCCAGTCCGGCGCGATCTGGGCGATCTCTGAGGTTATATGCCTTTCTCCCATCTCGGCTTATCTGCCAAAGTTCTCTCGGCTATCGAAGTGGCCGGCTACAAAACTCCGACACCAATTCAGGATCAAGCTATCCCGCACGTATTGGCGCGGCGCGACGTGCTCGGCATTGCACAGACCGGCACGGGCAAAACCGCCGCCTTCGTGCTGCCTATGCTTACGATGCTCGAACAAGGCCGGGCACGCGCGCGCATGCCGCGTACGCTCATCCTGGAACCGACGCGTGAGCTTGCTGCTCAGGTTGCCGACCACTTCGAAAAATATGGCAAGAACCACAAGCTCAACGTCGCACTGATCATCGGCGGCGTGTCGTTCGACGATCAGGACGCAAAGTTGTTACGCGGGGTTGACGTGCTGATTGCCACACCCGGCCGGTTGCTCGACCATTTCGAGCGTGGCCGGCTGCTCCTGTCGGGATGCGAGCTTCTGATCATCGACGAAGCCGACCGTATGCTCGACATGGGTTTCATTCCCGACATCGAGCGCATTGGAAAACTGGTGCCGTTCACCCGCCAAACTTTGTTTTTCACCGCGACGATGCCACCGGAAATTCAGCGCATCGCGGACACATTCCTGCACAATCCCGTACGTGTCGAAGTGAGCAAACCCGCCACCACCGCTGCGACGATCACCCAATTGCTGGTCACGACCGGCCGTGATCCGCACGAGAAACGCGAGACGCTGCGCCGGCTGATCCGGTCCGCGGACAGCTTCAAGAACGCAATCATCTTCTGCAACCGCAAGCGCGAAGTCGCCAATCTTCATCGTTCGCTTTTGCGCCACAAATTCAACGCGGTCGCCCTGCACGGCGACATGGATCAGGCCGCACGCACAGCGGCCCTCGACCGGTTTCGCCGCGGCGAAGCCGAGCTGCTCATTGCCTCGGACGTTGCGGCGCGCGGCCTCGACATCCCGGAGGTGAGCCACATCTTCAATTTTGACGTGCCCCACCACCCCGATGATTACGTTCATCGCATCGGCCGCACCGGCCGGGCCGGGAGAAGCGGCACTGCGATCACGATTGTCGCGCCGATCGACGGCAAGGCCGTCGGCGCCATCGAGCGGCTGATTGGTCAGACAATTCGATGGATGGACAAGCCTGCTCTCCCCGAACCTTCGGCAGAAATACTTGCCACCCAGAATGCGGAGCAACCTCCGCGTAATTCGTCGCCGCGTTCTCGGCGTGGGCACCAGCCGCCCCGCCCGGCGGCGAAAAAAAGGCAGCCTCAAAGGGTGCGGCCATCTCAGCCGGTCGAGGATGACAGCGGCGGCCACTTACCGGCCTTCCTGCTGCGCCCGGTGTCGGTCAAAGCCTAAAAAGCGGCCGCCTCAGCCTCATCGAGAACCGTGCCTCCCGGCTGTCCGCGGGTTCCAGATTTACCGGTCGTTCATTTCCGTCGCATACGGTCCGCGAAAGAGAGACGCCGTGCGTGCCGTCCTCTGCAGGCCAGACCTGCATCGGGGGTCTTAGCAATGACCGGGCGTGCCGAAGAGTACGAACGCACAACAGGATTCGCCGAAATCGCCCTTGGGCAGATGAAGGCGTTGCGGCACGCCAATAATCCGCGCAATTACGAAATCTGGTACACCTATGCGACGGGCTATCACCCTGCGCTGAACGCGCAAATCAACGCGATGATCAAGGCCAAGGGTACGATCACGGAAGCAGATCTTGCCCAAATTTATGACGGCTACCTCGCGCCTTCGCGTCTGACCGAGCGCATTGATGAGGTGGGTAGCCAGGTCAAGGCCGAGATCGATCAGGTTATGGCGCTGATCGATTCGGTCGCCGGCACCGCAAGCAGCTATACCGAAAGCCTCGCTGGTGCGACCCAGCAGCTCGCCCTTTCAAAAGACCGTGAAGGGCTGCGAATCATCGTCGAAAATCTCGTGGCGACGACCAAGGCGATGGAGCGCTCTAACCAGCAGCTGGAGGAGCGGCTGATTGCTTCGAAGAAAGAAATCAATGATCTTCAGGTAAATCTCGAGGCGGTCCGCACCGAGAGCCTGACCGATCCGCTTACCCAACTCGCCAATCGAAAATATTTCGACGCCACGTTGGAGAAAGCCGTCGCTGACGCGGCCGAGAAGAGCGAGCCGTTGTCCCTGATGCTGACCGACGTTGATCACTTCAAGGCTTTCAACGACAGCTTCGGCCATTTGACAGGTGACCAGGTCCTTCGTCTCGTTGCGATGTCGGTGAAAAATAACGTCAAAGGCAAGGATACCGCGGCTCGTTACGGCGGCGAGGAGTTCGCTGTTGTCCTGCCAAATACCATTCTGCGCGCGGCGACAACAGTCGCCGATCACATACGCAAGGAAGTGATGTCGAAGGAACTCATGAAGCGCTCAACCGGGGAGCACCTCGGACATGTGACCATCTCGATCGGCGTTGCGACTTTACGCAGAGGCGATACGCCACAGTCGCTGATTGAACGCGCGGACGGCTGCCTCTATGCGGCGAAACGGAACGGCCGAAACCGTGTCGTTTGTGAAACCGACCCGGAAGTTGCCGCGCCGAACGCAACCGTGCAGGTCGCCTGACCGACCTAGTCCGCGGCCTTCGCCGGCGTAAGCTGCACAGACTCCCCGCAACCGCAGGCGCTGGTCTGGTTCGGATTGTTGAAGACGAACTGGGCCGAAAGCTTTTCAGTCTTGTAGTCCATCTCGGTCCCGAGAAGGAACAGCACTGCTTTTGGATCGATCAGGATCTTGACGCCCCTGTCCTCGACGACTTCATCGGTCGGATTCACGGCGTCCGCATACTCCATCGTATATTCCATTCCGGCGCAGCCGCCGTTTTTCACGCCGACCCGGACGCCAGCCATGGGTTTGCCCGCCTGCGCCATCACTGACTTGATGCGCGACGCTGCTGCCTCAGTCAGCCGCATCACCTGGTGTCTGGGTCGTGCCGTAGCCATTTCGTCCTCATCGAATTCTTATGTAGGCGAGCGATTACAGATTACCACATGTTGAGCACAAGGCGGGCCTCATCCGACATCCGGCTGGGGTCCCACGGCGGATCCCAAACGACCTCGACCTTTGTTTCCTTCACGCCCGAAACGCTCGACACGGCGTTCTCGACCATGATCGGCAGTTCCTGCGCCGCCGGACAGTTCGGCGACGTGAGCGACATGTCGACTTTTACGCCGCGGTCGTCGCCGATATCGATCTTGTAAATCAACCCCAACTCATAGATGTCGGCGGGAATTTCAGGATCGTAGACGGTTTTCAACGCCGCAACGATGTCGTCGGTCAGCTTGTTAATTTCGTCCTGCGGAAGCGCCGGAGAACCGGTAACCGCCGCGTTCTCCGACCGTTTTTCCGCGCTCTGGCGTATTTTGGATCGTATCGTCGGTCATGCGAAGAATTCCTGAGCCTTCACGAGCGAGGCGGTGAGAGTATCGACTTCGTCTTTAGTATTGTACATCGCAAATGAGGCCCGGCACGTCGCGGTCAATCCATACCGTGCGAGCAGAGGCATCACGCAATGCGTGCCGGCGCGAACCGCCACACCGGCCCGGTCTATGATCGTTGCAACGTCGTGGGGATGGGCGCCCTTCATTTCAAACGACACGATCGGGCCTTTGTCAGGCGCCCTGCCGATAATGCGCAATGAATTGATCTTGCCGAGCTGCTCGTGGGCATATTCGACCAGTGCGCCTTCATGGGCGCGGATGCGCGCCTTGCCCACCGCGTCGACATAATCGAGTGCCGCACCGAACCCGATCGCCTGCACGATCGCCGGCGTGCCCGCCTCGAATTTGTGCGGAGGCTCGCCGTAAGTGATGCGATCCTCGAACACCTCATGGATCATTTCGCCACCGCCATTAAACGGCGGCATCCCCACAAGATGCTCGTACTTCCCGTAAAGAGCACCAATACCGGTCGGTCCGTAAAGCTTGTGTGCGGTGACGGCATAGAAATCGCAATCAATGTCGCGAACATCGACGTCGAGGTGCACCGCCCCCTGGGCACCATCGACCAGAACCGGGATGCCGCGCGCATGCGCGATACGCACGACCTCCTTCACCGGAACGACCGTGCCAAGCGCGTTCGACATGTGCGTGATCGCCACCATCTTGGTACGGGGCGTCAGTAATTTCTCGAATTCGTCGACCAGGAAAACGCCCTCGTCATCGACCGGAGCCCATTTGATCACCGCGCCGTAGCGTTCACGCAGGAAATGCCACGGCACGATATTAGAATGATGCTCCATGATCGAAAGCACGATCTCGTCGCCCGGCTTGATGCGTTCTTTCCCGAACGTATAGGCGACTAGGTTGATCGCCTCGGTGACGTTGCGGGTGAAAATGATCTCTTCCTTCCGTTCAGCATTCAGAAAGCCGCGCACGGTCTCTCGCGCACTTTCGTAGGCTTCAGTCGCCTCGTTGGCGAGGTAATGCAGGCCGCGATGCACGTTGGCATATTGCTCGGTATAGGCCTTGTGCAGCCGGTCAAGCACTTGGGTTGGCTTTTGCGCCGAAGCGGCGTTGTCGAGATAGACCAGCGGTTTGCCATAGACCTGCATCGCCAGCGCCGGAAAATCCGCGCGGATACGGTTGACGTCATAGGAGCCGTTGCTGACCGCGGGATGCATCATCGGTCCCGCGTGCCAAGCCATGCCGTGGTGATACGCATCAGTGCGTCGCGCACACCGGGGTGCTCTACCATGTCGATGACGTCGCCGATCATGGCCTGGATCAGCAGCGCTTCGGCTTCTTTGTGGGGGATGCCGCGGGCCCGCAGATAGAACAATTGGTCCTGGTCAAGTGCACCGACGCTGGCGGCGTGGCCGCACTGCACATCATCGGCGAAAATCTCGAGCTCCGGCTTGTTGTCGGCTTCCGCCTCATCCGACAGCAGGAGCGCCTGCGTCATCATCTTCGCATCGGTCTTTTGCGCGCCCGGCTGGACAACGATCTTGCCCTGGAATACCGCGCGGCTTTCGCCGTCGAGCACCGATTTGAACCTCTGCCGGCTGGTGCAATCGCGTGCGACATGGTCGATCACCAAAGTCGTATCCACGTGTTGGCGGCCTTGCAGGAGATTAGCGCCGCCGATCGCGGCCCTCGCTCCATCGCCCGCAAACCGCACGAACATCTGGTTGCGCACCAGCGCGCTCCACGGGGTAAACGACAGACTGAGGAAACTTGCGCGCGCGCCGAACGCAGCCATTGTGCTCGAAACGTGCAGGCCGCCGGCGCTCGTGATCTTCACGTGCTTGAACTTCGCATCGTCGCCGACGACGACTTCGAGCGCCGCATTGACCTGGGCATCTTTGGTTTCGTGGCTTTCGATGATAAAGACGGAAGCGCCCTGCTCGACAACGATGAGCGACCGCATGAATACCGAAGCATCCTGCGACCCGGTGAAGACGCAATGAATGGGCTTGGTCAATTTCGCGTTGGCCGCGACGTGAACAACGATGCCATCGCCCATCAGCGCGGTGTTGAGCGCAACCGCGGGATCGGCATTTTCGAACACCTTGCCGACATGAGAGGCGACCAACGGGTTTCCCTTGGCGAGCGCGTCCGCCATGCTGGAAACGGTGACGCCGGTCTCGCAGACCAGGTTCGACAGGTCCGGGGCAAATTGCCCGTCGATAAGAACCAAACGCTGCGCGACGACTTCGCTGAGAGCTTTTCCGGCGTCCGCGGCCTCGGCCTTGGCTTGAGCACTTGGCGGCTGCGCCAATGGCTTCGCGTCGCGCATCAACGCGCGCAAATCGGTGTATTTCCATTCCTCGACGCGACGGTGCGGAAGCCCCTGCGCATCGAAGCGGCGGAAGGCCTCCTCACGCAATTTTGCGAGCGCACCCTTGCCCGGCAGCGCCGGCTTTGCCGCGGCAAAAGCATCGGCCAAGGCCTGTTCAGCCTTCGTCTTGACCGCGCGCAGTTCGGTATTCATCAGGCCGCCTCGTCCTGAAATTCGGCGTAGCCCTTGGCTTCCAGTTCCAGCGCCAATTCCTTGCCGCCCGATTTGACAACGCGGCCTTTCGACAGCACGTGGACGACGTCTGGCACGATGTGGCCCAGGAGCCGCTGGTAGTGCGTGATGACCACCATGCCGCGCTCCGGCGAGCGCAGACGATTGACCCCGTCAGCAACGATCTTGAGCGCGTCGATGTCGAGACCCGAATCCGTCTCGTCGAGAACCGCGAGCTTCGGCTGCAGCATCGCCATCTGCAGAATTTCGCTGCGCTTCTTTTCGCCGCCGGAGAATCCGACATTGACCGCGCGCCGTAACATTTCGGGGCTGATGCCGAGTTGGCTCGCGGCTTCCAGAACCTTCTTGAGGAAATCGGGCGTCGAAAGCTCCGGCTCGCCGCGCGTCTTGCGCTGCGCGTTGAGTGCAGTGCGCAGGAACGTCATGGTGGTGACGCCCGGGATCTCCATCGGGTATTGGAACGCGAGGAACAGCCCTTTGGTCGCCCGCACATCGGGATCGAGCGCGAGCACATCCTCGCCGCCGAACAGGATAGTGCCTTCGGTGACGTTGTAGCCCGCACGTCCCGCCAACACATAGGCCAAGGTCGACTTGCCTGAACCGTTCGGCCCCATGATGGCCGCGACCTGGCCTTTTTCGATGGTCAAATCGAGGCCATTGAGGATCTTGCGGCCTTTCACCTCGACGTGAAGGTTCTTTATCTCAAGCAGAGCCATTTCAACGCGTCTTTCCTGTTTTGCCGCCGTCAGCCCACGCTGCCTTCGAGCGAAATCGAGATCAGCTTCTGCGCCTCGACGGCGAATTCCATCGGCAATTGCTGCAGCACGTCCTTGACGAAACCGTTGACCACAAGCGCGGTCGCCTCTTCCGCGGATATGCCGCGTTGGCGGCAATAGAACAGCATGTCTTCGGAAATTTTCGAGGTGGTCGCTTCGTGGGCAAAATTGACCGACGAATTTTTCGCCTCGATATAGGGCACGGTATGCGCGCCGCACTTGCTGCCGATCAACAGCGAGTCGCAATTGGTGAAGTTGCTGGCATTGGTCGCCTTGCGATGCGCGGTGACCAAGCCTCGATAAGTGTTGTTGGATTTTCCCGCCGCAATGCCCTTCGAGATGATGCGGCTCGTCGTGTTCTTGCCGAGATGCAGCATCTTGGTGCCGCTGTCGACCTGCTGGTGACCGTTCGAAATGGCGATCGAATAGAACTCGCCGCGCGAATGGTCGCCGCGCAGGATGCAGCTCGGGTACTTCCAGGTGATCGCCGAGCCGGTCTCGACCTGCGTCCATGAAATCTTCGAGTGCGAGCCGCGGCAGTCGCCGCGCTTGGTGACGAAGTTGAAGATGCCGCCTTTGCCCTCGGAATCTCCCGGGTACCAGTTCTGCACGGTTGAATATTTGATTTCGGCATCGTCGTGCGCCACCAGTTCAACGACTGCAGCGTGCAACTGATTTTCGTCGCGCATCGGCGCGGTGCAGCCCTCGAGATAGCTGACATAGGAGCCCTTGTCGGCGATGATGAGCGTGCGCTCGAACTGGCCGGTGTTCTTCTCGTTGATCCGGAAATAGGTCGACAGCTCCATCGGGCAGCGCACGCCCTCGGGCACGTAGACGAACGAGCCGTCGGAGAACACCGCCGAATTGAGCGTCGCGAAGAAATTGTCGGTGACGGGAACGACGGAGCCGAGATATTTCTTCACCAACTCGGGATGCTCGCGGATCGCTTCCGAAATCGGCATGAAGATCACGCCGGCCTTTTTCAGTTCTTCCTTGAAGGTGGTGGCGACCGAAACGGAATCGAAAACGGCGTCGACCGCGATGCGGCGCTCGCCTTCCGGGCGCACCACGCCGGCAAGCAATTCCTGCTCGCGCAACGGAATACCGAGCTTCTCATAGGTCCGCAGAATTTCCGGATCGACTTCGTCGAGCGAAGCGAGCGCGTTCTTCTTCGGCGCCGAATAATAATAGTAGTCTTGGTAGTCAATCTTGGGATAGTCGACGCGCGCCCAGGTCGGCTCGCGCATGGTCAGCCAGCGGCGATAGGCCTCGAGCCGCCAGTTCAGCATCCACTCCGGCTCGGACTTCTTCGCCGAGATGAAACGGACGGTGTCCTCGGACAGACCCTTGGGGGCCTTCTCGGATTCGATGTTCGTCTCGAATCCATATTTGTATTGATCAACGTCGATACTGCGGACCTGTTCGACGGTCTCTTGTACAGCCGGCATTTTTCCCTCCGCTCACGGTTGCAAGGACCGCGGGTTGGATTGGTCGGTTATGGTCGGTTCGCTTTGTGCGTCGCGATCACTCCCGGTTGGCGCCGCCTCAGGCGGCATCTGCATGCTTGTTAAGTAATGATGAAACCGCCTTATTCCAAGCAGTTAGCAACGCATCTATCTCGGCTTCGGTGGTGCTCCAGCCCAGGCTGACGCGTATGGCTCCCCGCGCAAGAGCGGGTTCCATGCCCATAGCCGCCAGAACATGGGAGGTCTGCACCTTGCCTGATGAGCATGCGGAACCCGATGAAACCGCTATGCCGTTGAGGTCGAAAGCAATTATGGCAGTTTCCGCCTTCAGTCCCGGAACCGTGAACAGGCTTGTGTTGGGCAGCCGGGCGACGTTTTCGCCAAAAATCACGACCTGCGGTGTCGATGACTTGAGGTCCGCTTCGAGCCGATCGCGGAGCGCCGCAAGCCGCTGCAGATCCGACTGCCGGGTTGCCGCGGCAGCTGCGCCAAATCCGGCAATTGCCGCCACGTTTTCCGTTCCCGCCCGCAGTCCGCGCTCCTGGCCGCCGCCCTTGATCAGAGGATCTCCAACATGGACGTCGCCGCGCCGGATGAGCGCGCCGGCTCCCTGCGGACCGCCAAGCTTGTGAGAGGATATCGACATCAGGTCTGCGCCAAGCGCGCCGATGTCACACGCAATTCGGCCAGGTCCCTGCACTGCATCAACGTGAAGAACGCCGCCGGCAGCATGCACGATGGCGGCAATCTCGGTGATCGGCTGCACGACGCCGGATTCGTTGTTGGCAAGCATCACAGAAACCAACGGCCGCTCAGATCGTGACAACGCGAGGCGAAGCGCATCCAGATTGACGACCCCGTCGGTCGTGACCGGGAGTTCTTCTACCTCTCCGGCGTTGAAGCGGCCGCCGCTTAGCACCGACGGATGCTCGGTCGCGGAAACGAACAGTTGGTCGCGCGCTTCGCGACGCCCGCCGATCTCGATAGCCGGTGTCAGCGCCAGGGCATTCGCCTCGGTTGCGCTGCTAGTGAAAGTGATATTCCTGCCCTCGGCGCCAACCAGCCCGGCTACCTCTTCGCGCGCCTGCTCTATGAGGCGGCGGGCCGAACGGCCTTCTGCGTGGACCGACGACGCGTTACCGGTCAGCGCGAGTGCGGTGCACATAGCCTCTCGCGCCTCCTCCCGAAGAGGGGCAGTCGCGTTCCAATCGAAATACGCACGTTCAGCCATAGTTTAGGCCAGTGTTCGCTTACCCTTTTTGGCCCCAGACCAGCAAAAAGCTTGCATTTTGCCCTGCAGATCGTGGTAGAAGGCCCGAAATCACCCGGCCCTTATAACGTGTGTCGCAGCTGGGAACAGCGGAAATCATATAATTATAATAATTCTAAACTAGTTGCACCGGTTCGTGAAGATCCCTCCGGAGTGCAACAAATCCTGTCGCCGCCCAGGCGGCCACGTCCGAGGTTGAGAACAATGCCTGAGGTTATCTTTACCGGCCCCGCCGGACGCATCGAGGGGCGTTACCACCCCGCGCGACAGAAGAACGCACCGATCGCGATCATCCTGCATCCACACCCGCAGTTTGGCGGCACGATAAATCACCCGATCATTTATCAGCTGTACTACGCCTACGTGCACCGCGGTTTCTCTGCGCTGCGGTTCAATTTCCGCGGGGTCGGCCGCAGCCAGGGCTCATTCGATCACGGACAGGGAGAACTATCGGATGCTGCGGCTGCGCTCGACTGGGCGCAAACCATCAATCCAGAGGCCAAGAGCTGCTGGATCGCGGGCTTTTCGTTCGGCGCCTGGATCGGAATGCAGCTATTGATGCGCCGTCCGGAGATCGAGGGATTTATTTCGATCTGCCCGCCGGCCAACCTTTACGACTTCTCGTTCCTGGCGCCCTGCCCGTCCTCCGGCCTCATCATTCATGGGGACAAGGACGCCGTCGTCCCTCACAAGGATGTGACGACGCTGGTCGACAAGCTCAAGACCCAAAAGGGAATAGTCATCGAGCAAAAGGTTGTGCAAGGCGCCAATCATTTCTTTGACGGCAAGGTCGAAGCGCTGCTTACTTCGATCAGCGCCTATCTCGACAAGCGGCTGAAGACGGAGCGCAAGCCGGCGGCCTGAAAGTTCGGCGAAGCCTTACGTCGCAACGCGTGTTCGTGTCTGGCGGGGGAACCGGCGATACGCGGACAACCGTTCGCGGAATAAACATGCTTCTTGTCAGAACTTACCTTGATAAAAGCGCCATCCACGGCCTTGGTGTTTTTGCAGGCGAAGTCATTCGCAAGGGCACGAAGGTCTGGCGATTCGTCGACGGATTCGACCGGGTCTATTCACCCACACAGTTTGCCAAACTGCCGAAGCCCGCGCGCGACTACATCTGGAATTACGGATACCGCGTAGACGGCGAGATTTTGCTCACCAGCGATCACGACCACCACATGAACCACTCCGACAATGCCAACACCCACTGGCACAATGGTCACATCGTTGCGACGCGCACCATTCGCAAGGGCGAAGAAATTACCAATAACTATCGGCAGTTCGACGCGGGTTTTTGTGCGGCCTTCCTGAAGAGGAAGTTGCGGGTCGTCGCGAGCAATCCAGGGTCGCGCGACGACGCCGCCTTCGAACGGCTGCGGCGGGCCAGTCGACTTCGGAAGGGGGATCGGAAGGTCGTTTAAGGGACGCACGGCAACCCGTGCCTCGAAGGCGTCCGCCGACTACCCCTAAATCCCTGCTCAGTTCCTGCACGATCTACCCCAACCCCGCAGGCCACCACCGACGCTGCCGGTGTTACCCATTGTTGAATCCGACGGCGGACCTGTTACACCACCCGCCGACGCATGCGACCAGGCCCTGCCCGAAAACGCGACAATGAGCACGTATAAATCCGATTTTCTCAATGTTCTGGCCGAGCGCGGCTTCATTCATCAGGTCTCGGAGCCGGAGACGCTGGATGCGCGCGCGAAGACGGGCGCGATCTCGGCCTATATCGGATTTGATTGTACCGCGGCGTCGCTGCATGTCGGCTCGTTGCTGCCGATCATGATGCTCTACTGGCTTCAGCAGACCGGACACAGGCCTATCGCCCTGATGGGCGGTGGCACGACACGTGTCGGCGATCCGTCGGGAAAAGACGAAAGCCGCCGGATCCTCACCGACGAGATGATCAACGACAATCTCACCGGCATCCGGGCGATCTTTTCCAAATTCCTGAAATTCGAAGGATCGGGCGGCAACGCCATCATGGCGAACAATGCCGACTGGCTGAACAAGCTCAACTACATCGATTTCTTGCGCGATGTGGGCCGGCATTTTTCGATCAACCGGATGCTCTCCTTCAACTCCGTCAAGTTACGTCTCGACCGTCAGCAGGAGCTGTCGTTTCTCGAATTCAACTACATGGTCTTGCAGGCGTATGATTTCGTCGAGCTGAACAAACGCCACGACTGCATCCTGCAGATGGGCGGATCCGACCAGTGGGGAAATATCGTCAATGGTATTGATCTTGGCCGCCGCATGCAGAACGTACATCTGTTCGCCCTGACGGCGCCTTTGATCACGACATCGTCTGGCGCCAAGATGGGCAAGACGGCAGCGGGCGCGGTGTGGCTCAATGCCGAACTGGTGAGTCCGTACGACTATTGGCAATACTGGCGCAACACCGAGGACGGGGACGTCCTACGCTTCCTCAAGCTCTTCACGGTCTTGCCGATAAATGAGATTGCGCGCCTTGCTTCGCTTAAAGGCAACGAGATCAACGATGCAAAGAAAATTCTTGCCACCGAAGCAACGGCACTGGTGCATGGCCGCACCGCCGCCGATCAGGCGGCTGAAACGGCACGAAAGACCTTCGAGGAAGGCGCTACATCTTTGGCCCTGCCGACCATTCCGGTTTCACAAAAGGATCTGTCAGCGGGCATCGGCGTGCTCAATGCCTTTGTGCTGGCCGGCCTTGCGGCATCGAATGGCGAAGTCCGACGCGCCATCGGCAACGGCGCAGTCGCCGTCAACGACGCCCGAATCACAAGCGACAAGCACGTTATTTCGAGTAACGACATGACGCCCGACGGCGTCATCAAGCTGTCGCTTGGCAAAAAACAGCACGTGCTGTTGAAGCCGCGCTGATCAGCGCGAAGGAAAGCTAAAGTTTTGATCGTATGCTCCCGGCCCTGGAGCAAACTTCGGGTCGAATGTCCCCGGCGACGGAATGAACTTCCGAAGCAGACCGGGCGCAATTGCACTGACCGGATTGACCGTGATCCTTGGCGCGCCCGGCGGGCCGACCGCCTCGTAGTTGATGCCAAGCAAACCTTCTTTGTTGCCTCCACCAAGGAACAGCCCCACGATCGGAATCTGGCCGAACATATTGTTGAGGCCGTAGAACGGAACGAACGTGCCCCGGAGGTGCACGTCGTCCCTCACGTAGTCAATGTTTCCTTCGACGGTTGCGCCGACCAGGGGGCCGCGCACGATACCGTCGCGAATGGCCATCTTGCCGGGAAGGCGTGTGAACTCGGAGCGCATCTCGCTGAAATCGACGCCGGAGTTTCCCGTGGCCCCGGGTGAATTCGGAGCGCCGGATACAATCCTGTCCAACGCCGGTTCGCCGCGCACCGCAAATCTGCGGATATAAAGAGTGCCGGTCTGCGGCGATTGTTCCTGGGTCGGCGGGTCCATCGCCATCCACATCTGACCGCCGTACATGCGCGGATACATGTCCGTGAACCGGAACAGTGCGCCTGCATCGTCCGTTTCAAAATAGATGACCTGATGATTGTCGCGCGAACGTACGCGCAGGTCGCCATTAAATGGCGTGTCACGGCCGATCTTGCTGGCCATGGCGAAGTTGCGGATGTGGCCTCCGCGGCGCGACATCTTCAAATCCAGACCGCGCAAGGTTTCGCCGTTATGACCGGCGACCGTGCCGACTTTTACGTCCAGGTCCAGATCCACCAGCTTTTGCCGACTTTTATCCGTCGACGAGCCGGCCAGTGACGACTTCACAAAATGTCGTCCGTCATAGATGTCGCCGCGCATGGAGACATGCATCACGCCGTCGGAGGAGCGGTCGGCCTTGAGCGCCACCCTGTCGCCATCGGACAGGGCGAATACCGGAAAGTTCGCGGAAACGATTTCGTTCGTCGAACCATCGAGTTCAACCGAACCGCGGATGGTGGCTCCTGAACCGTCAATGCTCAAGTCGTCGATGCGGACGCTCTTGGCGGTCTTGAGCATCTTGTAGCCTGCCCGCGCGGGCCGGCCCGCTGGCTTTGTCCAGCCGGGAAATAGATTGTCGATTTTCACGGGCGTGAGATCGGCTTCGACGGTCAAGCCTTCGTCTTTCCCGTCATCATTGATTTTGCCGACGACCTTGATCGGGATGGCGCCGGTAATCGCGTTGCCGATATCCATGCCAAGCCGGCGACGCGCCGCATCATCAATAACCGACTGCATGCGTAATTCGGCGTCCGCATCCCCTCTTTGCTTGCGCAAATCAATGGATGATGGCGTGCCGTTGACCTTGGCATCGCCTTTGATCTGATACCCATCCCCCGACGCCGTAACTTTGAGCGTCGACGCCTCGAGCCTCTGACCGAGCAACATCTTATCGGCGGCGAAGTTCGTAAGATCGGCGTTGATCGTGTACGAAGACGCGTCGTCCGACATCGTTCGCGCGAGCGCCAGCTTTACGGCAACCTGCGCCGTGATTGTGCCGCGGGTGGATGCGGGGTCAAGCGATAGTCCGACAATGTCACGCAAACCCTCGCTGGAGAGGAGCACTACGGCGGCCGGCACAGAGCCGTCGATCCGGAAATTCGCCCGCGCAGGTGCTGGCTTGGGATGGGTGTCAGGCACTTCGAAAACGCCACCTGCAACATTGAGTCTGCGTCCCGGAGCAACCTCAACCGTCCCGCGCCCAACATTGACAGTTGCCGCGCGGCCTCTGATCCGCACGGTCACGTCGGCATCGCGAATGGCCGGCAGGCTCGCAATCGGACGCAATGTCGTGCCACTTGTCTCAATGTCGACCGAGAGGCCATCATCGGGCATCGGCGGCCCCTCGTGCCTGAAGTTGGCCGCCGCCGCGTTGCCTGCGATGACAACGCGCTCAACCATGCCGTCCGAAATATGCGTCTCGACCCACGAACGCACGTCCGCCGCCGCAAAGATGGGCCAAATGCGCTTCAGCGCATAGACAGGCATGCGCGTGCCTGCAACGCCGAAAGCAAGATGCAGCTCCTTGCCGCCATAGTCCAAGCGGCCTGTGAGCGCGAGGCCGATATTGTGTGACGCGCGCGTATCGATTCGACTGACGTCCCCCTGCTCGAGGTCGATCCGCTTGCGGTTGGTATCGACCTTCAGACGCATAGCCACGCGATTGAGCGCTACACCGTCATCGTCCGACGGAGCAAGAATAACCGGATCAATGACGGCATCACCGCGCGTAAGATTGATCAGCCATGTGCCAGGTTGCTCCTGTGCCGCGTCCAGGGTCGCGCGCATAGTGAATTGATTGCCGCCCGACTGAATCTGAAAAGGAATAACCAGATTGCGGCGCTGATTATCCCAATTGAACCTGACGTCCGCCCGATCGATGGTGAGATTGACTTTGTCGTTGTTTCTGTCGACGACTGTTCCTTTCTCGGTAAACAATTGGCCCTGAACCACTTGCGGCGTTCCGTCCGCCAGAACGTCAGCACGGACGCTCGCCGACACCGGGAGATCGATATCGAAATCTTCGGTATTGAGTTGCAGCGCGAGCAGAATGTCATGCATCGAGACCTTGCGCGCTTCGATCCCGACGGCACGTACGCCGTCGGTCAGCGGACGCATCGCGGCGCTCAGCACCCAGGGCCGTTCGGGATTATCCGATTCAAGCCGAAAGACGACTCCGCCCCCCCGTGGCCGTGTCAAGCTTGCGTTGATGCCGTCGAATGTCCAACGTTTGCCGTTGCGCCGATCGTCAACAACCAGGTTGCCGTTTTTCAGGCCCAACTCACGCAGATCGTGGCCGTCGAGTCCGGTCTGGCCGAGCGCATCGATCCACGCCATGATCCCTGCGAGCTTCTCGAACTCCGCACGCAAGGCGCCTTGCGGATTGGCTGAGGAAGCCGGCTGATCGGCGGGTGAAATATTGCTATTCGCCGTGGCGGTGGCAATCGGCCGCTTGTCGGCTCCGGCAAAAACGGTCAGCCGCCCGTCGGTTTCGATACGGACAGCCATTTCCGCTCCGACAAGATTGAGACTTTGGGCACGCAGCTGGCCGACGAACAGGCTTCTGCCGGAGAGCCCGACTTCGGCTTTCGGAGCACTTGCCACAATCGTCCCGTCGCCATCGCGCACCACGATGTCGCGGAGTCTCAGCGACGTGCGGCCCTTTTCATCGCGTTCGAGCTGGGTGCCGCCGACGGCAACGGTGTGGTTGCCGCCGAAATTCTCCTCAATCGCGGCCTTGAGCCATGGGGTTGCCAGGTCGAGTTCTATCGGGCCGCTCGACAGACGCCACCACAGGCCGAGCACCCCGATAATCGCCAAGGAAGCGCAAATCGCCGCACTGAGAAGCAGACGCCTCACGAGTGGCCTGCGAAACAAATTGGAAAGGGTGTAGCGCAGACCAAACCACGGCCGTCGAGCCGACCGATGCATCACACGGTGCGGCTCGCGGCCCACCGTTACGGCATGGTGAACTCGATCTTCGCGCTGGTGTCCGCCGCCTAGCATGCGTTAGGTCGCACTCCCTGTCTGACGCAGCGCACGAATGCAATGCCAGGCAGGCAAACGACCGCTGCGGCCTCCGGCACATGTGTATGGAACCTGTTGCGCCCCTCCGACGCAAATGGCATGTGCGACATTGACTGCTCGAAAACGACGAAAGGAAGGCACATGGGCCGCGAACTTATTGCGGGTGCGAAGGCTCCAGCCTTCACCCTCAGCAGAGACGGCGGCGGCAAGGTTTCATTGAGTGATTTCAAGGGCGGCAAGCTCGTCCTCTACTTCTATCCCAAGG
This sequence comes from uncultured Alphaproteobacteria bacterium, assembly GCA_963736275.1. Lineage (GTDB taxonomy): Bacteria > Pseudomonadota > Alphaproteobacteria > Rhizobiales > Xanthobacteraceae > Pseudolabrys. Next base: position 890,186 of record CAVTOP010000005.1, on the reverse strand, counting down.
CCGATACACCCGGCTGCACAAAGGAGGCGATGGAGTTTTCCCGCTTGCGCGCGGATTTTGCCAAGGCCGGCACCGCCATTCTCGGCGTTTCAGCAGACCCGGTAGCGGCGCAGGACAAATTCAAAGCCAAGCATCGTCTGTCCATTGCGCTGGCCTCCGACGAGGCCAGGGATATGCTGACCGCGTATGACGCCTGGGGCGAGAAATCGATGTACGGGCGCAAATTTATGGGCGTCCTGCGAAAAACGTTCCTGATTGGCGCGGATGGCCGCATCATCCAGATTTGGCCGAGAGTTCGGGTGCCTGGGCATGCCCGTGACGTTTTGCTGGCTGCACGCAATGCGTAATCCCAAGCAATCGCTGAAGAATCCCAGCGATAGCGCATTCCGATTACCGGTTTCTTAACCATATCCGATTGATATCGGTTCCGTCTGCCAGCGGCTTCCCACGGCTGCGCGGAGTTTCGATGTCGCATTCGTTTTCAACGTATCATCCGGTTTCCGGGCAAGGCACGCGCCACGCGCATCCGCGCGCATCCGCCGCAGCGATGTCGCGCCATGTCCAGCGCAGCCACAAGGGCTACACGCTCACCCATGCCGGCCACCAGATCCGGATCGGACCGGTCGCATTCTGGATCGTCGTCGGCGCGCTGGTCGTGATGGGCGTCTGGTCAATTGCAACCGGCACCTATTTCGCATTTCGGGAGAACGTGCTCACGCGGCTGATCGGCCGCCAGGCCGAGTTGCAGTTCGCCTACGAAGACCGCATTGCCGAACTGCGCGCGCAGGTGGACCGCGTCATGAGCCGTCAGCTGCTCGACCAGGAACAGTTCGAGCAGAAGCTCAACACGCTTATGCAACGGCAGGCGACCCTGGAGCAACGCACCAAAGCTCTCGGTGGCGAGGCATTGACGACCGGCACGGTCAAGCCCTCGCGCGTCGCGCCGCCCGGCGCAGCTGAAAGGACACCGAGAGCGTCGCCGATCAACGACACGGTGATCTTCGTCGTACCGCCGGATCGTGAGGCGCGGCTTTATTCGCGTGAATTGTTGGCGGCGGCAACACAGATTGCGGAACGCACGACGAGCGGCGGGCTCACCGGTGTACTGTCGCGCATCGCGCTGTCGCTGGACAAGGTCGAGCAAACACAATTGGCGTCCCTCACGAATCTGGAAGAGCAGATCGATACGAGGGCCCGCCGCATGCGGAGTGTGCTCGCCGATCTCGGGGTCGACCCGGTCAGATCGCGAGGCGAAGGGCCGGTGGGCGGGCCGTTCGTTCCGATCAAACCGCCGCAGACCGGCGCCAGCGCCTTCGAACGTCAGTTTTATCGCGTGAACGTCGCTCGCGCGCAGATCGACCGTTACACGCATACACTGGTCGCGGTGCCGGTTCGCAAGCCGATCATCGGTGACGTCGACATGAGCTCACCGTTCGGCATGCGCATGGACCCTTTCCACGGCCGGCCCGCGGTCCACACCGGCATCGACCTGCGCGGAGATACGGGAGAGCCGGTCCGCGCAACGGCCACCGGCCGCGTGACGATCGCCGGACGCGAGGGCGGTTACGGCAACATGATCGAGATCAATCACGGCAACGGCCTCGCGAGCCGCTACGGGCACCTGTCGCAGATCGGCGTCAAGGTCGGTCAATTCGTCCGCATCGGAGAAACCATCGGCAGGATAGGCTCAACGGGACGCTCGACGGGCCCCCATCTTCACTATGAGACGCGGGTCAATGGCGAAGCCGTGGATCCGCAAAAATTCCTGCGTGCAGGCCTCAGGCTGGGCGAAATCTGACACCGGCCGCGACTATTCGACGTCCTCGACCTGATCTGGCCCGCCACCGAAAGCCTTCTGGGCCAGCGCTGCCTGCATGAACTCATCGAGATCGCCGTCGAGCACGCCGGCCGTGTTCGAAGTCGACACGCCGGTTCGAAGATCCTTCACCATCTGATAGGGCTGAAGCACGTAAGAGCGTATCTGGTGGCCCCAACCGATATCGGTCTTGGCCGCCTGCTCGGCCGCCGCCTTTTCCTCCCGCTTCTTAATCTCGATCTCGAACAGCTTCGCGCGCAGCATGTCCCAGGCCATGGCGCGATTGCGATGTTGTGATCGATCGCTCTGGCACTTCACCGCTATGTTGGTGGGGATATGCGTCAATCTCACCGCTGACTCGGTCTTGTTCACGTGCTGGCCGCCTGCACCGCCTGACCGCATGACATCGGTGCGCACGTCGCTTTCCTTGATGTCGATCTTGATCCGGTCATCGACCACCGGGTAGACGGTGACGCTGGCAAACGACGTGTGACGGCGCGCGTTCGAATCGAATGGCGAAATGCGCACCAGGCGATGCACGCCATTCTCACTCTTGAGCCATCCGTAGGCGTTGTGTCCCTTAACAACCACCGTTGCCGATTTAATGCCCGCGCCCTCGCCTTCTGTCTCTTCAATCCACTCGACCTTATGGCCATGCGCTTCAGCCCAGCGAACGTACATGCGCATGAGCATGCTCGCCCAGTCCTGGCTTTCAGTACCGCCGGCGCCGGCATGCACTTCGAGGTAGCAGTCATTGGCATCGGCCTCACCCGACAAGAGGGCTTCGAGCTCACGTCGTCCCACATCGACCTTCAGGCGCTTGAGCGCTGCCTCGGCCTCGCCGACGGTCTTGTCGTCCTTTTCCGACTCACCGAGCTCGATGAGCGTGAGCTGATCTTCCAGATCCTGCTCGATGCGGCCGATCGCCTTAAGCTGATCGTCCAGTGCGTCGCGCTCACGCATCACGCGTTGCGCGCGCGCCTGATCGTTCCAGAGATTTGGGTCTTCCGATTCTTTGTTCAGTTCGGCAAGGCGTCGCGTCGCGGTGTCGACGTCAAAGATGCCTCCTCAGCAGCCGGACGGACTGCTTTATTTCCTCGACCAGGCTCTGGCTTTCCGCGCGCATCGATTCGTTCCTTACCGCGATTGTGCCGCATGTAGCGTTCTTGAACTTGTGCCGCAACCCTCAAGGCACCGTGCGCCGCATATGCGAGTGCGGCAATGAAAAAGCCCCGGCCGGACGCGCCGAGGCTTCCATCAAGGTGGATATCGTTCAGTACAGGCCGCCGGTGCCCGAACGAACAGCGCGATCGGCGTCGGGACTGACGCCGACGCCCCAAGGTCGCTCAGCATCCCTGCCATCGCCGCTTCCGACGACCGACGAGTAGCCGTCCGATGGCGGCGCGGTGCCGGGCTTGAAGGCTTCGAGGACCGCCCGCGCGGTTTCTGGACCTGCCCGCGCTCCGCTCTTGACGTCGACGCGAATGAGCTTGATGCCAGGTGGAACGCGGAACGGCACTGCCGGCTTGTCGGCCAGCGCGACTTTCAGGAAGTCCTTCACGATCGGCGCGGCAAGGTGACCGCCCGTCGCGCCGCGACCGATGTGACGCGGCTTGTCGTAGCCCATGTAGACACCGACGACCATGTCCGGCGTGAAACCAATGAACCATGCATCTTTTTCGTCATTCGTGGTCCCGGTCTTGCCCGCCACCGGTCGTCCGACATCGCGGAGCACGGTCGCTGTGCCGCGCTGGACGACACCCTCCATCATCGACGTGATCTGATAGGCCGTCATCGGGTCGAGCACCTGCTGCCGCCTGTCGACCAGCGAGGGCTCAGGCTGATTTTCCCATTTCTTGACACCGCAGCCGATACACTCACGCTCGTCGTGCTTATACACCGTGTGTCCGTAACGATCCTGGATGCGGTCGATGAGCGTCGGTTTGATGCGCCGCCCGCCATTATCGAACATGCCGTACGCCGTCACCATGCGCAGCAACGTCGTCTCGCCGGCGCCCAAAGAGAATGAAAGGTATGGCGGCAAATCGTCATAGACGCCAAAACGTTTGGCATAATCGGCAATCAGCGGCATGCCGATGTCCTGCGCCAAACGCACCGTCATCACGTTGCGAGAATGTTCAATACCGAAACGCAACGTGGACGGCCCGTAGAATTTCCCTTCGTAGTTTTCGGGCCGCCAGACACCGATGCCCGGACCCTGATCGATTTCGAGCGGTGCATCGAGCACGACGGTCGACGGCGTATAGCCGTTGTCCAAAGCGGCTGCATAAACAAAGGGCTTGAACGACGAACCCGGTTGCCGGAGCGCCTGCGTCGCACGATTGAACTGACTCTGATCGAAGGAGAAGCCGCCAACCATCGCGAGCACGCGACCCGTCAGCGGATCCTCGACAACCATTGCGCCGGAAATTTCCGGCACCTGCCGCAGGCTGAATTGGCCCTCGGTCTTTGCGGGCTCGACGTAGACGACATCACCTGCGTTCACGACCTGGCTGACTTTCGCAGGGACCTTGCCGCTGGTTTTCGCCCACTTCAGGCCGTCGAGCGGCAGGATGCCGACCGTGCGCTCCTTGCTGATAAAGCCGCCAGGCTCACGTCCGGGCTGTAGCCCGATGCGGGCCGACTGATCGCTAACCTCCAGCACCGCCGCAAGCCGCCACGGCGCGACGTCGGACAAAGCTTTAACTTCGGCAAGTTTGACACCCCAATCGCCAGCAAGATCGATCTTGGCAACCGGCCCGCGCCAGCCTTGAGTTTGATCGAAGCGCACCAAGCCGTCGATCATGGTTTTGCGCGCCAGAACCTGCAGCTTCGGATCAAGCGACGTACGGACCGACAGTCCGCCTTCATACAATTTCTTTTCGCCGTAGCGCTCGTAAAGCTCGCGCCGCACTTCCTCGGCGAAATATTCGCCGGCGAAGGTTTGCGCGCTCGTCGACTTCGTCGTGACACCGAGCGGCGAACGCTTCGCCTTCTCTACATCTACGGTTTTCACGAAGCCCGCATCTGCCATTCGATCGAGAACCCAATTGCGCCGCTCGATCGCCCGCTCCCGTTGACGGAACGGATGATAATTGGATGGTGCCTTGGGCAACGACGCGAGATATGCCGCCTCAGGAACCGTCAGCTCGTTCACGGCTTTGTCGAAGTAGACGAGCGAAGCAGCCGCGATGCCGTAAGCGCCAAGGCCGAGATAAATCTCGTTCAGGTAAAGCTCGAGGATCTTGTCCTTGCTGTACGTGCGCTCAATCTTGAGCGCCAGCAGCGCCTCCTTGAGCTTACGTGAAATAGATAGCTCGTTGGTCAGCAGGAAGTTCTTGGCAACCTGCTGGGTAATCGTCGAAGCCCCCTGCGGCCGCCGGCTTGAGCCGTAGTTCTGAAGGTAGTTGACCCCAGCGCGCGCAATGCCGGTGAAATCCAGACCGCCGTGCTCGTAGAAATTTTTGTCCTCGGCAGCAAGAAAGGCATTGATGACCATCTTTGGAACGGCCTGGATCGGAATATAGAGCCGTCGCTCGCGCGCGTACTCGGCCACCAGCGAGCCGTCGCCGGCGTGCATGCGCGTCATCACCGGCGGCTCGTAATCCTGCAGCTGCGAATAGTCCGGCAGGTCTTTGGAAAAATGCCACAGGAGGCCTGCGGCGGCTGCCACGCCTACCACGAACAAGATGGTACCGGCCGCAAACAGGAAGCCGAAGAAGCGCAGCAAGAGCTTCATGATCGCATAATCCTGTATCGCGCCGATCGTATCACGACCCGCCCGTCCTTATCCGGCATGGAGCCATCACCCTGTGTTTGCTGGGTTTTATGTTGAAACTGAGGCCGGGTGCACATCTAGCGGCGCCCTCCACCGGCTCCCGCGACCCGAGGCGTAAAGAAGGTCTCGACGGCCTTAACCACGGCCTGGGCCGTGCGCGCCCGCCACGCCGGCGAATTGAGCTGCTTGAGGTCGTCTTTGGTGGACATGTAACCGAGTTCGATGAGCACCGAGGGTACATCCGGGGCCGTTAGCACTTTAAATCCCGCCGATTTCAACGGGTGCTTGTGCATGCGAGCCGCACTCTTGAGTTCGTCAACGACTGTGCGGGCAAATTGCATGGAGAATGTCTTGGTCTCGCGTTGCGCCAGGTCGACAAGAATATTAGCGACGTCGTTGGGTTCGGCAGTCAGGTCGACGCCGGCAATGACGTCGGCCTTGTTTTCCGCCTCAGCAAGTCTTGCGGCCTCCGCGTCGGAAGCAGTCTCGGAGAGAGTGTATACGGTGGCACCTTCGGCTAGACCCTCTTTGCGCGGCAAAGCGTCGGCGTGAATCGAAACGAAAAGCGCCGCACCGCGCGTGCGCGCGAAGCGCACCCGCTCGGACAATGGGATAAAGCTGTCATCTGAGCGTGTCATTGCGACACGGTATTTTCCGCCGCCTTCAAGCTTCTCACGAAGCACCTGCGCGAAAGCCAAAACAATGTCCTTTTCGAGCTCGCCTCCGGACCCTTTCGTTCCGTTGTCGATCCCGCCGTGACCTGGATCCACGACGATCAGCGGACGCGCATCGCCGTCGGCCTTCACGGGCGGCTCGCTTGGTTTCGCACCGGTATTGGAGGCGGGTCGCGCTTGCAGCGAAATGTTTCGCATGAAAGCGGCGCGATCGATTGCCGCAAGATCGAGCACCAGCCGGGCTGGTTGGCCTTCCGCAGCATCAAGCACGAAAGCCTTTTCGATGCGTACAGGCCCCTTGGTGTCGAGCACGATGCGCGAGCCGCCCTGCATGATCAGGCCATAGCGGAACGCCTTGATCAGGCCGCGGCTTTGGACGCCTGCCTTGTCCGGCAGCTTGAAGTTCACCTGCGGCAGGTCGACGACGACGCGATAAGGATCGGCCAGCGTGAAGGCGGCGAGGTCGATTTTCCGGTTCAGGTCGACCACAAACCGGGTCTGTTTGTCGTCGCCGCCGATGCGCAGTTCGGTCGCGACAACCTCCTGCTCGACGGTGGCCGCAAGCACATGTTCGGTTACGGCGCTCTCGGCGGCGAGCCCATCCGAGTCGCAAAGCAGAGCGCAAACCAGAGCGCTGATGATGGCAATAGCGCGGGCTGTCACGAATCCGAACCCTTGATAGCGCGCTTTTTAACCCATTAAGGGCTGGTTCGGTTAACGGAACTTGAGCATTGGCGCAATTCTCCGCACTACTGTGGCCGAACTGCAAAGCTTCCCTTGCCAGTGGGGACGCCGGGCCGTATGTAGGGTCTACTTACGGTTAGAGTTCCGGTTGTGCCATGTTCGGGCCCCGGCCGCTTAGGTCCAGTACCGCCTCCCGAGGAGGTCGGCGGACGGCCAAGTGAAACGAGCCGAAACCCTTGTGAAGGCACCCGGATCAGCGCGCGGCATGCAGCCGTTCGCGACCTGACCGTGAGAGACGAGAAACCTCGGTTCGCGCCTTCAGGTGCGGCCGCAGCGCTACGGGTCGCAAGTTTCATGCTGCCACTGACGCAGCAAAGGTATTTTGAGGGTCATAGCCCACGCGCCGCCACTGCGGCAGCGCGTGACGGCGTGAGCCTTGGCCGTGCGGCCCATCCCTTCAACACCTATCAGGCCGGATCCCCGGATATACGACTTGCGCCGTCTGTTACGCGCGAGCCCGCGGGAGTTCGCGGTCAAGTGAGATTTTCCAATGGCCGACAAAATGTTGATCGACGCGACCCACCCGGAGGAGACCCGGGTCGTCGTGCTACGCGGCAATCGCGTCGAGGAATTCGACTTCGAGAGCGCCAACCGCAAACAGCTTCGCGGTAACATCTATCTCGCCAAGGTCACACGCGTTGAGCCGTCGCTGCAGGCGGCCTTTGTGGACTATGGCGGCAACCGCCACGGCTTCCTCGCCTTCTCGGAAATTCATCCGGACTACTACCAGATCCCGGTCGCCGACCGGCAGGCGCTGATTGCCCAGGAAGAACGCGACCAGCGAGACGCCGACGCAGAAGCCGATCATCGCGCCGGACGCCGAGGCCGTCGCCACCGCCACCGTGGCGCCGAACGACATCGAAACCGCGACATCGTGCAGAGCGAACCGCTCCCCACCGAAGGAATGTCAACGGAAGCGGCTGACGCTCCAGCGAGCGACAACGGACTTGGAGAATCGGGACAGGACCAAATCGCTCAGGCGACGGATCGCGTATCTGAATTGGATGCGATGCCGTCCGGGTTTGCGGCTGAGGCGCAAGAGCATGAGCGGCGCGAGATTTCTTTCAGTGAGGACACTGTTTCGCATCCCGACACGTCAATCGAGACAACAGCCGAAGGCGAGCAACCTTCCGCTGCTGCCGAAGGTGCGCTCACTGCCGACACCGTAGCGGATGAGGGGCCGTATCATGCCGAAGCCCCACTCGACACATCGGAAAACGGTAACGGCGAAGAGCACGGAGACGATGAGGCCGTTGAGTCGGTGGGCGGTGCCGACGCCCTCGAAGAGGTGCAGGAGCGGCTTCCCCGATTCCGGCGCCAGTACAAGATTCAGGAAGTGATCAAGCGCCGGCAGGTGATGCTGGTGCAGGTCGTCAAGGAAGAGCGCGGCACCAAAGGTGCGGCCCTGACAACGTATCTCTCGCTCGCAGGCCGCTACTCAGTGCTGATGCCGAACACAGCGCGCGGCGGCGGCATTTCCCGCAAGATCACCTCGGCCGAAGACCGAATGAGGCTGAAGGAAATCTCGCAGGAGCTCGAGGTGCCGGAAGGCATGGGTGTGATTCTGCGAACCGCGGGCGCAAGCCGCACCAAGACCGAAGTCAAACGCGACTTCGAATATCTGCTGCGCCTGTGGGAGACGGTGCGCGACCTCACGCTCAAATCGACCGCACCAAAGCTGGTCTACGAGGAAGGGTCGCTTACCAAGCGATCGATCCGCGACCTTTACGGCAAGGACATCGAGGAAATCGTCGTCTCCGGCGACGAAGGCTACAAGGAAGCGCGCGAATTCATGCGCATGCTGATGCCGAGCCACGCCAAGAACGTAAAACAGTACAAGGATACGCAACCGCTGTTCACACGCTACGGCATCGAAAGCCAGCTCGATGCCATGTTCTCGCCGGTGGTCCAGTTGCGTTCCGGCGGCTACATCGTGATCAACCAGGCCGAAGCCCTGGTTGCAATCGACGTGAACTCGGGCCGCGCGACGCGCGAGCACCATATCGAGGACACCGCGCTCAAGACCAATTGCGAAGCGGCGGACGAGATCGCACGGCAGCTGCGCCTGCGCGATCTCGCTGGCCTCATTGTCATCGACTTCATCGACATGGACGAGGGCCGCAACAACCGCACGGTTGAGCGGCGCCTGAAAGACGCGCTCAAGCATGATCGCGCGCGAATCCAGGTTGGCCGTATTTCGCATTTCGGCCTGCTCGAGATGTCACGCCAGCGTATCCGCACGTCTGTGCTGGAAAGCTCGACCGAAAAATGCGCGCTGTGCGGCGGCAGCGGACATGTCCGCTCGGTATCGTCGGTCGCACTGCAATTGCTGCGTGCCGTCGAAGAAATGCTGATCAAGGGCGCGACGCACAATCTGATCGTGCGCACGCGCGCGGAAGTCGCACTTTACGTCCTCAACCACAAGCGTGCGCATCTGCGCGCGCTGGAGGAGCGTTTCCGCATCACCATCACGGTGTCGGCGGACTCCACGGTAACCGGGCAGCAGTCTTACGTTGTCGATCGCGGCGAACAAGTGCACACGCCCGAAGCAGCGCGCAATCTGGCCGCTCAGCAGCCGCAGATCCCGATTTCGGCAGACGAAACCGAAGAAGAGTTCGTTGCAGCGGAAGAGCAGGAAGAAGCCGCCGAACTCGCGGCGGCCGAGCCGGAAGGTGAAGCCCATCGCGAGAACGGAGAGCATGAAGGTGGCCGCAAGCGACGGCGCCGGCGCGGACGCGGCGGACGTGGGCGCGGCGGCGAGCCGCGTCGCGAAACGCAAGCACTCACGCACGACACCGTTCCCGAACATGCCGTGGCGCACGAGGATGATGACGGCGGCTTGCCCGAAGAAGACGGCGCCGGGCAGCAACAGTCGCATCAGGAAGGCGTTCAATCCGGCGAAGACGAAGGTCGCGATGGCGGGCGTCGGCGCCGCCGGCGTGGCCGGCGCGGCGGCCGGCGCAACCGGCAACGTAATGGTGACAGGCCACCACTCCAGGGCGAGACAATCTCTGAGTTGGATGCGCAGCGGCCCGATGAGCAGCCACACTACGAGAGCGAGCCCGGCTATGCCGCACCGATCGAGCACCACCCTGCCCCGCCGTTGGAAGAGCCGACGGCTGCAAGCGAGCAGGACGTGCCGCGGCGCCGTTCCACTATTCGCGAGCCGGCAGCCTTTTCCAGCGAAAACGGGTCGTCGCCGCCTGAAAATCTGCTGCCGCCCAAAACGGTCGTCTCCAGTTCGGGAACGGACGAGCAGACGGCTCCCAAGCGCGGCTGGTGGGGCAAGCGCCTGCTTGGCGACAAGAGCTAGGTGCTTTTGACGCGCGCACGACCTCGAAAAGGTAAAGTCCTGTCTGCGCGAACGCGCGCAGCGGTCATGACGTAAAGCTCGCGTCCCGGATATCGAGAAGCGTGCTATCCTCACCCCCGCATCGACACCTAAAAGGAGCCGATCCGATGCTGCGAACCCTTGCCATCGCCATCATTCCAGTCCTGCTTGCGGCAACGCCGTCCGCAGCAGTCACGTCGCAAGAAAAAATGGAGACGTGCAAAGTCGGCGCCGAAAGCCAGCAGCTTCAGGGCGCGAAGCGTTCTGCCTTTATTAAAAAGTGCATGGCTCGGGGAAATTACGAGCCGCCGGCGCGGAAAAACGCAGCCAAGCCGGAGCAGAAAAAGTAGCCGAGGCTCTACCGCGCGCTCGCCGCCGGCGCGGGTGCGGGCCGCTCCAGCGGTCTGACGTCGAATGAACGCAATTGGCCGCGGCGAAGTACTTCGATCGTCACGACACGATCGATCTGCTCGCCGTTGAGGGCGCGGATCAGATCGTCAACACCGGTGATCGGCCGGCCATCAAGCTGCACGACATTATCTAAAGTCATTAATCCGGCGAGCGCCGCTGGTCCGTTCGGCTCTAGTGCGATGAGCATTGCGCCCGACGCATTGTCGATGCCCGCCACACGCGCCTGCCGGCGCGGAACGGCCGTCGTCTGTGCCGATATCCCGATATAGGCGCGCCGAACGCGACCATGCTGGATCAGTTCGCCGAGAACGAACCTGGCGGTGTTGCTCGCGACCGCAAAGCAGATCCCCTGCGCGCCCATGATCACAGCCGTGTTTATTCCGATGACCTCTCCCCGCGACGACACCAGCGGGCCTCCGGAATTGCCCGGATTGAGCGCAGCATCGGTCTGGATCACGTCCTCGATCAGTCTGCCCGTGCGCGAACGCAAAGACCGTCCGAGCGCCGAAATCACGCCGGCCGTTACTGTTGAACTCGAAGCCAAGCGGATTGCCAATCGCAACAACCAGCTGACCGCGCTTGAGCGTCTTGGAATCACCCAGAGACGCGCTCGGCAGATCGCGCACGGAGCCAGCGCGCAATAGCGCGAGGTCGGTGTCGGGATCCTCGCCCACACTGCGCGCTTCCATCAGGTGGCCTTCGGCATCCTGCAGCCAGACTTCCCGGGCGCCCTCGACCACGTGGCTGTTGGTCAGCACCAAGCCGTCCGGAGCGATGATGACGCCCGATCCAACACCGGCCGGGCGGCCGTTTTTGGCGCGCACTTCAACGCGTACCACGGCCGGACCGACAGCGTCCGCAACCGAGGTGACGGCATTGGAATAAGCATCGAGGATTTCAGTGTCGCTGACGGACGGAGACGCGGCTTCGCCGGCGTCCCGAACTTCGGGCGACGAGGCAAAATCGAGCATTGGCGTGTCGGGGTTAAGTGGATTGGACAGTGATGTAGGCATCGACCGCCGCAAAGAAAAGAGGCCGTGGAGGCGTTTTCCGGCCGTTTGGCGGTTGGTGCAAGGAGATTTAAATTGACCAGTTCCGTTTAACTTTCATCAAGCCTGCGGAGGTAGGCTGTTACAGGAACCCGTCAATTTCGTTCAAAGGCCAAATGCGCAAGGCAAAGACAAAAGCCAAGACCGTCCGCACCGGCGCCCTTTCAGCGGGCGAAGGCCGGCGTGCGATCATCGTAATGGCCGCGCTCACCGGACTGTTTTTCCTCGCGGCCTTCGTAACCGCGGGCTCTTATCTCTCTACCGATCCGCAAGCCATGAGTTCGCTGTCAAAGGTGGCCCCGCTGCCCCGAACCGAGGGGGGCGAAGCCGCAAGCCGCGTCGCTTCGATCGTCATTGAGACGGACAAAAAGGGGCGCTGTGAGGAACGTCGGTTCGATAACCGCACCGGAAAAATGGTTTCGGCCAATTACGTCAACTGCGATGCGCGGCTTGAACCGGAGCGCGACAACACACCGTCGGAAAATATCAACCGCGAGCGGATCCGCGCCATCCTCGGCGCGTTCAGGAAATAGCCCGACAGCAGTCCGCTTCTAGCGTTGCAGCCAGTTCCTGATGCGATCCACGGCCTCGCGCATCTCGGCGACGGGTCCCGCATAGCAGAAACGCAGGAAGTGCTTTCCATTCACCGGATCAAAGTCGATGCCCGGCGTTGCGGCAACGCCGGCCTCGTTGAGCATACGTTTTGCGAAATTCAGACTGTCGTCGGAGAACCGTGAAACATCCGCGTAGAGATAAAACGCCCCGTCGACCGGCAAAAACTTATCGAGCCCGGCTTTTGGCAGACCGTCCGTGAGAATTCGCCGGTTCTCTTCATAGCCGTGCTTGACGGCTTCCATCTCGTCGCGGCCATCAAATGCTGCCTCGGCGGCGACCTGCGCCAGCGTCGGCACCGAAATCGCAAGATTGCCCTGCAGACACTCGATCGAGCGGACCAGGACGTCCGGCACGATCATCCAGCCGACTCGCCAGCCGGTCATGCAGAAATATTTCGAAAAGGAATTGATCACGACTGCACGCTCCGAAACATTGGCCGCGGTTTCGGCGGCAAACGCATAGTCGAGCCCGTGATAGATTTCGTCGGACACAACGCGGATGCCTTCGGCTTCCGCAATCGCGATCAGCCGCGCGAGCGCATCAGCATCCATCATGGTGCCGGTCGGATTGGCCGGACTTGCAATCACGACACCCTTGAGTGGCTTGCGCTGATGCGCCGCAAGCAGCGCCTTCGCCGACAGCGCCCACCGTGTTTCGGCGGATGTCTCGATGAGCACCGGCTCGCAACCGAGCGCCGAAAGGATGTGGCGATACGGCGGATAGCCGGGATTGGCCAAGGCAACGCGGTCGCCCGGCTCGAACAGCGACAGGAACGCCAGGATAAACCCGCCGGAGGAACCGGTCGTCACCACCACGCGCGCAGGATCGAGATTGAGGTCGTAGGCATCCTTGTAGTGGCGTGCGATGCGGGCGCGCAGCGATGCTATTCCTAACGTCTCCGTGTAGCCGATGCGCCCGTGCGTAAGCGCGGCTTGCGCTGCCCGGATTGCGGTCGACGGTGCCGGGGCCGCCGGCTGCCCGACCTCCATGTGGACGATCTTGGCACCCTGTGCCTCGCGCTGCGCCGCCGCCGCCATGACGTCCATGACAATGAACGGTGGCACATCGCTGCGTTTCGATGGCGCTAACAGCCTTTTTGCCGCATCAAGCATCGTTTTTAACCGATTGGGCCTTGTTTCCTTGCCCCGCTGCCGCCGCATTCCCCGGATTGCTTGCGGCCGGCGCCGTCATGACCGGGTCGTGATCGCAGGCCGCGTTGACCGCCTGTAAAGGCGTCAATAGTTTTACGCGCATTCGGTGCACATCGGCATGTCCTTGGACGGCACACCTATCAGGACGCGGCGCAGGGCGCCAGCAGCGAGGGCGATCGCCTTGCTCACCGCAGTCGCCGTCGGCACCGCCGGCATCATGCCGGCACGCGCTCAGGACAGCTCGACGCGCGGGCTACCGATCATTCGTGACGCCGAGATCGAGCAATTGCTGCGCGACTATGCGCAGCCGGTCCTGCGGGCGGCGGGGCTTGCAAAGCAGAATGTGAAGGTGGTGGTGCTGAGCGATCGCTCGTTCAACGCCTTCGTGATGGATGGTCGGCATATCTTCATCAATGCCGGTGCGCTGTTCGACGCCAAGACCCCGAACGAGGTCATTGGCGTCTTTGCCCACGAGACCGGACACCTTGCTGGCGGTCACTTGCAGCGATTGCGCGAACAGCTTGCTTCCGCGCAGACGGCATCGATCATCGCGCTGCTGGCCGGCATTGGCGCGGCGGTCGCCGGCTCCCGTGCCGGTGCAGGTGGCGGCGATGTTGGAATGGCCGCAATCCTGGCGCCGCAGCAGGCGATCATGCGCACGGTGCTCGCCTATGTCCGCACGCAGGAAGATCAGGCCGATCACGCAGGAGTGAAATTTCTTAACGCGACCGGCCAATCGCCGCGCGGCATGGTCGAACTGTTCAAACGGCTGAGCAGCGAATCATTATTCAATTCGCGTTACATTGACCCTTACATGCAAACCCATCCGATGCCGGCTGAACGCGTCGCCGCACTCGAAACCGTCGCCAAAGCCAGCCCTTACTGGGACCGCAAGGATTCTCCCGAGCTGCAGCTCCGACACGACATGATGCGCGCCAAGCTTTCGGGTTTTCTCGAACGGCCGGACACCGTCGCGCGGCGCTATCCGGCCAACGACCATAGCCTGCCGGCCCGTTACGCGCGCGCGATCTCGACATACCGGAACTCCGACCTGCGACAGGCGATTGCACAAATAGATTCACTCATCCAAGTGCAGCCGAACAATCCCTATTTCTACGAGCTCAAGGGCCAGGCGCTGCTGGAAGGTGGCCATCCGTCGGAGGCTGTCGCTCCGCTACGGCACGCCGTCCAGCTTTCGCACAACAATGCGCTGATCGAGATTCTGCTCGCGCAAGCGCTTAATTCCACCGGCAACGCGAAGCTTTCCGAGGAAGCTGTCGCCATGCTCCGCTCCGCAATCGTGCGCGAGCCGGAGGCGCCAAATGCCTATTCGCAACTCGCCGTGGCCTACGGCCGCAAAGGCGATCTGGCCAATGCCGACCTTGCTTCCGCACAGGCCGCGTTCAGCCGCGGCGACATCAAGACTGCACGTCAGCTCGCCGCCCGCGCCAAGACTCGTCTGCCCGTCGGCTCTCCCGCATGGGTGCGGGCCGACGACATTGTCAACGTCAAGCCGCCCAACGCCAATGCGGGCCTCCATTAGTCACAAGGACCAAGAACCATGAGATCGATTTCGCGCTCTTTCGCCGCCGCCTGTGCGGTCATGTTGACCCTGGCGGCAGCGCCGAGCTCAAACGCCGACGAGTTCTCGGCCAATCAGCGTAGCGAGATCGAGCGGATTGTCCGCGAATACCTGGTCGCCCACCCTGAAGTGCTTCAAGAGGCAATGAACGAGCTCGACAAGCGGCAGAACGCGGCTCAGGCCGAGAAGCACAAGGCTGCGATCAAACAATATTCGGAAGCTTTGTTCAGCTCGCCGCGACAGGTCGTCATTGGCAATCCGAACGGCAACGTCACCTTCGTTGAGTTCTTCGACTACAACTGCGGATACTGCA
Source organism: uncultured Alphaproteobacteria bacterium (assembly GCA_963736275.1). Taxonomy (GTDB): domain Bacteria; phylum Pseudomonadota; class Alphaproteobacteria; order Rhizobiales; family Xanthobacteraceae; genus Pseudolabrys. The sequence goes on along the minus strand of CAVTOP010000005.1, from coordinate 874,722 downwards.
AACGCGCCATGGATGACATGCTCACGCTGCTCAAGGACGACCCGAAGCTCAAAGTCGTGCTGAAGGAATTCCCCGTGCTCGGACCGGGCTCGGTCGAAGCGGCGCAGGTGGCGATTGCGGTAAATATGCAGGACAAGACGGGCAAGAAATATCTCGAATTCCATCAGAAGCTGCTCGGCAGCCGCGGCGAGGCGAACAAGGCGCGCGCGCTGGCTGTCGCCAAGGACATCGGCCTCGACATGGCGCGGCTCGACAAGGACCTCGCCGGGCCCGAGGTGAAGGCGACCTTGCAGGAAAGCTTCAAGCTCGCCGAAGCGCTCGGGCTCAACGGCACGCCGAGCTACGTGATCGGCGACAATGTCGTGGTCGGCGCGGTCGGCCTCGAGGCGCTCAGGGAAAAGGTCAATACTTCGCGCTGTGGCAAGCCGAGTTGCTGACGGGCGGCAAGTCCCTCAGTGCCCATACGAACTCCGGCCGTCGCGGTACCCCGCGGCGGCCATTTTTGCGCCAAAAGTGATAACGGAACAAAGTTCCAGCGGAACGGTTGTTGCGCGCATGTACACATTCGGGATGGAAGAAGAATATTTCCTGTTCGACGCAAAGACGCGCCACGCGGTGCGGCGGGCGAACAAGAAATTCCTGTCGCGTGCGCAAAAGGAGCTCAACGATCATGTGATGACCGAGATGCTGCAGTCGCAGATCGAGGTCGCCACCCCGCCTTGCGCCACGATGGACGAAGCGAGGGTGCACCTCAGGCACTACCGGCAGACTCTCGCGAAAGCGGCCGCCGACCATCAGCTCGGTCTTGCCGCCATGGGGACATTTCCCCTCGCCTTCTGGCCCGAACAAATGGTGACGCGAAAGGCGCGCTACGGAGCCATCATGGATGACCTGCAAATGGTCGGTTACCGCAACATGTTGTGCGGCATGCACGTACACGTCGCGGTGCCGGACATCGACACGCGTATCAATCTGATCATGCGGCTCACGCCCTATCTGCCGCTCCTGCTCGCGCTCTCGACGTCGTCACCGTTCTGGCAAGGTCACCTGACCGGCCTCGTTGGCTACCGGCTGGCGGCCTATGATGAGCTGCCACGCACGGGATTGCCCGAGCTGTTTCGTACCAATGAAGACTATCGCGAATTCATCGCCGCGCTGACCTGGGCAAAAATCATCCCCGACGCGAGCTATATCTGGTGGGCTCTGCGTCCTTCACTCAACAATCCGACGATCGAGCTGCGTGTCGCCGACAGCTGCACGCGGCTCGAGGATGCCATCGGAATCGCGGCGCTTTTTCGCTGTCTCGTTCGTGCGCTCGATCGCGATCGCGCGCTCAATGCCGGGTTCGACCGCGTCGGCCGCGCGATCACGCAGGAGAACAAATGGCACGCGCAGCGCTATGGCATCGCTGCGACATTCATCGAGCCTTTCTCCCGCTCACCGCTCACGTTCCCGCAATGGCTCGATCAGGTCATCGACTTTATCGCCGAAGATATCGAGGCGCTCGACTGCGCCGGCGAAATCAGGCACCTGCATGCCATTGTCGCCCACGGCACGAGCGCTGACCGGCAGATCGAGATATTCGGCAAGGCCAAGTCCGCGGGCCGCCGAAGGTTAACGGCGCTCAAGGATGTCGTCGATTGGTCGGCCTCCGAAACCCAGGCGATTTGCGGGCCAAAACCGCGGGCCTGATGCCGCCCGGGCTTCCCCTTATCCTCGCGGCCACCTATAAAGTTCGACGATTTCTCGCGCATAGAGCCGCTCGCGCGAGTTGGGCGGGGACCTCATGGCCAAGACGATCTACGTCCTCAACGGACCGAATATGAACCTGCTCGGTACGCGCGAACCCGAGAAGTACGGACGCGCGACTCTGGCCGACGTCGAGAAGCTTTGTGCGCAGACGGCGAAGCGCTTCGGCATGGATGTCGTCTGTCGCCAATCTAACAAGGAAGGCGAACTGGTCGACTGGATCCAGGAGGCACATTCCAAGAAAGCTGCGGGGATCGTGATCAACCCAGCCGGCTACACGACGACATCGATTGCCATCATGGACGCTCTGCTGGCGGTGCAGGCAACGGTGCCCGCGGTCGAAATCCACATCACCAACATCCACCAGCGCGAAGCCTTCCGACACAACTCGTATGTTTCCAAGGCAGCAAAGGCGGTTGTCGCCGGCTTCGGCATTGACGGCTATGTGCTGGCGATCGCCGGCCTCGCCGGCCTGGTCGGCGCCAAGCAGAAAAATTGAGCGTGCCGGATGGGAAAATCACCCAAGTCGATCGTCGACCATGACCTCATCCACGAGCTGACCAAGCTCCTGGATGAGACCGGACTGACCGAGATCGAGATCGAGCAGGATGGCCGGCGCGTGCGGGTGGCGCGCGGTGCGCCAGCCGCGCCAGCCGCCGTGCGCGTCGAAGTGGCTTCGCCGCAAGCTGCGGCGGAAACTGCAGTCAAGGTGATCGACCCCGCAAAGCATCCCGGCGTCGTCATCTCGCCGATGGTCGGCACCGCTTACGCGGCCCCAGAGCCGGGCGCCAAGCCCTTCATCGACGTCGGCAGCACGGTCAAGGCCGGCGACACGCTCCTTATCGTCGAGGCGATGAAGACGATGAACCAGATTCCGGCCCCACGTGCCGGCACCGTCATACAGATTCTGTTCGAGGACGGTCAGCCAGTCGAATTCGGCGAGCCGTTGGTGATCATTGAGTGATGCCGATACGCGTAACCTCGCCACACTCCTATCCTGAGGGGGCCGCGAAGCGGCCATCTCGAAGTGTTCGATAAAATCCTGATCGCCAATCGCGGCGAAATCGCTCTGCGGGTGCTGCGCGCCTGCAAGGAGCTTGGGATCCCGACGGTGGCGGTGCATTCGACTGCCGATGCAGACGCCATGCACGTGCGTTTCGCAGATGAGAGCGTCTGCATCGGCCCACCCGCCGCGAAAGACAGTTATCTCAACATCCCCTCAATTCTTTCGGCCTGTGAGATCACCGGCGCAGACGCCGTTCATCCCGGCTACGGGTTTCTGTCCGAGAACGCGCGCTTTGCGGAAATCCTCGCCGAACACGGCGTCCAATTCATCGGCCCGAAGCCCGAACATATCCGCACCATGGGTGACAAGATCGAGGCCAAGCGGACCGCGAAAAAGCTTGGCATTCCTGTCGTCCCCGGCTCGGAAGGCGGTGTGAGCTCCGACCAGGAAGCAAGCAAGGTCGCAGGCGAAATCGGCTTCCCCGTGCTGATCAAGGCGGCCGCCGGCGGCGGCGGGCGCGGAATGAAGGTTGCCCGCTCCGCGGCCGAACTCTCGAGCGCGCTTTCGACCGCCCGCGCCGAGGCCAAGGCCGCTTTCGGCGACGACGCGGTTTATATCGAAAAATATCTCGATCGCCCCCGCCACATCGAGATTCAGGTGCTCGGTGACGGCCATGGAAACGCCATCCATCTTGGCGAGCGCGACTGCTCCTTGCAGCGGCGCCATCAAAAGGTCTGGGAGGAAGGTCCCTCTCCCGCGCTCAATGCCAGCACGCGCGCGACGATCGGCGAGACGGTCGCCAAGGCGATGCGCGAGATCGAATATCTCGGCGTCGGTACCGTCGAATTCTTGTACGAGGATGGCAAATTCTACTTCATCGAGATGAACACACGCATCCAGGTCGAGCATCCGGTGACAGAGATGATCACCGACATTGATCTGATTTTCGAGCAGATCCGCGTTGCCGCAGGAACCAACCTCGCCATCAAGCAAAGCGACGTGAAGTTTCACGGCCACGCAATCGAATGCCGCATCAACGCCGAAAACCCGATCACTTTCCGTCCGTCGCCGGGGAAAATCCTGCACTACCACCCACCTGGAGGCCTCGGTGTTCGCATCGATTCCGCGGTCTATCAGGGCTACACCATTCCGCCCTACTACGATTCACTCGTCGGCAAGCTGATCGTGCACGGAAAGACGCGCACCGAGTGTCTGATGCGGCTCAAGCGTGCGCTCGATGAAGTGGTGGTCGACGGAATTGAGACAACGTTGCCGCTCTTCCGCGCGCTGGTGCGCGAAAAGGACGTGATCGACGGCAACTATCACATTCACTGGCTGGAGCAGTTCCTCGCGCGCGGCGGCATCGAGGACTAGGCCGAAGCACCGCCTCCACCCGTGAGGCGCGTCAAGAGCGCGCAGATATCGTTGGGGTCGTAGGGCTTGGCGACGAACAACGAGCGTGGCACCAGCGGCGCTATTTCGGAAAGCTTGTAGCGTCCCGAAGCGTAGACAATTGGCATCTCCGGCCGGAGTTCGCGCGCCCGCTCCGCAAGCTCGGCGCCGTTCATGTCACCGGGCAGTTTGATATCTGTGAACAGCACGTCGATGTTTGCGCCCGATCTCATGTAGCGCAGCGCTTCGTCCGCGGTGGCGACTTCGTGCACGCGGAAGCCGGACTCGACCAGACAGTCGGCGACCAGGTTGCTGACCATTACCTCGTCTTCAACCAGCAAGACCGAAACAGCAGCAGCCGCCCCGCTCATGCATCGTCTCCCCGGCTATTTGCCTGGCATCCCTAAGATGGGCGCCCACCATCCCGAAAATGCTGCATTTCTGGTGTGGAAAGCGTTAACAGAACGGGGTCTAGGGCCGCTGTTTCCAACTTTCGTTTGCGTTACGGTAGGACAAGCTCGCCGCTTCGCCATGGCAAACCGCGAAAACACTTTCATCGAGATCACGCCGGACGTGTTGCTGAAGGCTTACGCCTGCGGGATTTTTCCGATGGCGGAAAGCGCCGACGACCCCGCGCTCTACTGGATCGAGCCGGATATGCGGGGGATCATTCCGCTGCAGGGTTTCCATCTCCCGTCCCGCCTCGCGCGTACCGTCCGCCTGACGCAGTATACGGTCCATGTTGACCGCGACTTCGACGCGGTGATCGAAGGGTGCGCGGAACCCAAGCAGGACCGCGCGCGCACCTGGATCAACATCCGCATCCGCCGCATCTACCGGTCATTGTTCGATCGCGGCCATTGTCACACCGTTGAAGTCTACGATGGCGATCAACTTGTCGGCGGACTGTATGGCGTATCGCTTGGACGGGCCTTCTTCGGCGAGAGCATGTTTTACCACGCGCGCGACGCTTCGAAAGTCGCGCTTGCGCACCTTGTCGCGCGCCTCAAGGCCGGTGGCTACAGATTGCTCGACACCCAATACGTGACCGAGCACCTTAAAACCTTCGGCGCCGTCGAGATCCCAAAGCGCCGTTATCATCGGCTGCTCGAAGAGGCGTTGCATGGCGACGGAGATTTTGCAGCCCTGCCCGTCACGCGGCCGATCGGCGGCGAAGAGGCTCTCTCAATTCTTCGCAACAGTGATTAACGCGCCGGCGGCGGGAAGAACCCGGGCGGCGGCGGCGCGCGCTGCGGCTGTGGCGGCGGCGATGTGCGGCGCTGTTGTGGTTGCTGCTGCTGCCGCGCCGGCTGTTTCGGTGCCTGGTCCGCAGGCACCTCGGCGACATTCGGGTTCTGCCCGCCTTTACATTCGGTAAGCCACACATCGTAGATCGGATGCTCGACCGCGTGCAGGCCCGGACTGGCAGCGAACATCCAGCCGGTGAAGATCCGTTTGATTTCGCCCTGCAATGTAACTTCGTCGACTTCGACAAAGGCGTCGGTATTGGGCGTCTCGGTCGGCGGCCGCGAGTAACATACCCGCGGCGTCACCTGCAGCGCGCCGAACTGCACGGTCTCATTGATCGCGACATCGAATGAAATGATCCGTCCGGTGATCTTGTCGAGACCGGAGAACACCGAAGTTGGATTGGCGATGCGCTGCGGCGGCGGCTCGACCACAACTTCGTCACTGGGCTGCGGCGCTGTATTGGCCTGCTGTGGAGCATTGCGCGGCGAACCCGGACCGGGCGGCAGCGCCGCGGGCGGCTGGGACGGCGCCGATACATCCTGTTGCGGACGCTGACCCGGCGGCGGAGCTGGCGCCACAATCCCGCCTGGCGGTGGCGGAAGCGGCTGCGACTGGACCGCGCCGGCTCCTGGCCGGTTGGAAGGAGGCAAATTCATCGGAGCGGGCAACGGCTGCGACGGCGGCGTGTCACGGCCGCTGGGATAATATGGCGGCGGTTGCTGCTGCGACGGCGGCGCGGTCGGAACATCCGCCGGCGGGCGCGGCGGAGGATTGCCGAAGATCGAGCCGAATTGCCCAAATGCCGGCGACGCCGCAAGCAGTGCGGCGAATGCAATCAACACGACTGGGCGGATGCGACGCGCCATCAAGATCCGATTACGGCCTCGGCCGGCGTGAGTTAGCAGCGCCCGGTTAACACGGGGAATACGGCGGCGGAAGGGCGCCAATTTTGGCTACTGATTTCCCGGATTCCAGGCCTTGTAGTCCCCGGTCGCCTTGGGCCGGCGGCCGGCCGCGAGCGTCGACCCGGGTGGGCGGTATGCTCCCGGCGTACCCGTCAAATTCGGGCGGTGCGGCTTCTGCCAGGGATATGGTTTGTAGCTTTCCTGCGTCGGCGGCGTGTCGACGGTGTGATGAAGCCAGCCATGCCAAGAGGGCGGCACCGCAGACGCTTCCGTATACCCGTTATAGATCACCCAGCGCCGCTCGAAGCCGAGCGTCTTGTCGACCTTGCCGCCGCGGGTCCGATAGTAACGGTTGCCGAACTCATCCTCGCCGACGAATTCGCCATACATCCAGGTCCAGAATTGTGTCCCGAAGGTCTGTGAATTCCACCAGGTGAACAATTTGAGCAGGAAACTTTTCATCGGCGTCGCGCATTAAATCCCGTTGCAATGCGGGCGTTTTGCCATCTGACCGCGGCCTTGTCCAGCGAGAGCATAGTGAAGCGCTCAGATAATGGTCCATATTTGCCACACAGGCATGAATGATATGAAAGGCGCATGGATTCGCTCAGAGCCGTGCTGACCTGGGTCAAGGATCTTCTCGATTGGCTGCCGGATCCGGTGGTCGCAATGTTTATCCTTGCGATCGCGGTGCTCTTTGCGCTGGCGGTTCACCGTTGGGCGCGCAAGCTGGTCCGCCGGGCCGTAGCCGGCCGCTATCCTTTCGTCTTTTCGGTCTTCACCCAGACGCGCGGACTCACAAAGGCGGCACTACTGATCCTGGCGATGATGGTGGCCGTCCCTGTCGCACCGTTCCCGCCAGAAACCGCGGCTCTGCTCGCCCGCCTGATGGCGGTCGCCGTGATCGGCCTCATTGGGTGGGCTGCGATCATAACCCTGCATATCGCCGCCGACCTCTACCTGCGGCGCTTTCGTCTCGACATCGACGACAATCTGCTCGCGCGCAAGCACAACACGCAGGTGCGCGTGCTCGCACGCACGATCGACGTTTTGCTGATCATGCTCACGCTCAGCGCCGCACTGATGACATTTCCAGCCGTGCGGCAATATGGCGTCAGCCTGTTCGCCTCCGCCGGAGTCGCGGGCATCGTTGCCGGCCTCGCCGCGCGGCCCGTGTTGAGCAACCTGATGGCGGGCGTGCAACTGGCGATGACGCAGCCGATCCGGCTCTATGACGCGGTCGTTGTCGAGAACGAGTACGGCACCATCGAGGAAATCACATCCACTTACGTCGTCGTGAAGCTCTGGGATCTGCGGCGCATGATCGTGCCGCTCACCTACTTCATCGAGAAGCCGTTCCAGAACTGGACACGCGAAAATTCTTCTCTCATCGGCAATGTCATGCTCTACCTCGACTATAGCGCGCCGGTCGACATCATTCGCGAGAAATTCAGCGCGATCCTGAAAGACTCGAAACGGTGGGATGGTCAGGTGTGCACAGCGCAGGTCACCGATTTCAAGGAAGGCACAATGGAGCTGCGCCTGCTGATGAGCGCCCGCTCGTCCGGTCAGGCCTTCGACCTGCGTTGCGAGGTGCGCGAGCAGCTGATTGATTTTCTCCAGCGCGAGCATCCCGAAGTGCTGCCTCACTCGCGGCAGATCGCCTTCAAGAGCGAAGCCGAAGCCGCCGACGAGTCGGGGCGGTTGGGCAGAAAAACCGTCGGCACGCGGTAACTTGCCGCAACCCCGTTTCAATGATTGATTGCTCCACTTTTTAAGGCGGAGACCGCAATGCGTTACGTCATGCTGATTGCTTCGACCATCGCGCTGTTCTTGTCGGATACGCTTCTCATACGGGCAGATGAGACCGTTAGTATCGGCGGTTCGAATGCAGTCCTGCTGCGCCCATCCACCCCGCGAGCAAGCATTATCCTGATGCCTGGAGGCGACGGTTACATCGCGGCCGGTCCCGGCGGCATGATCGGCAAGCTCAAGGGCAATCAGCTCGTTCGCACGCGCAATGCTTATCTGGCGCACGGGCTTGCGGTTCTGGTCGTAGACGCCGATGTCAATCTCGCGCGTGCCGTGGACTACATGGCCGCGATCAAGCGGCCGGTTACCGTTATTGCGACGAGCAAGGGCACACTGCGCGCGGCGCACGGCATCGCGGGCGGAGCGAAACCGGACGCGCTCGTCCTGACCTCGGGCTTTCTGACCGATGGCTCAGGGGGCCGCCAGAATGTCGCGAATATTCTTGGCTCGCCGCGGCTGCTGCCGCGCACGCTGGTGATCGCGCACCGTCGCGATTTATGCCGCTTCACACTTCCCGCCGGCGTTGATCCGTTCATTCGGTGGGCCGGAGGCAAGGCCAGCGTCAGGTGGCTCGATGGCGGCGTGAATTCCGGCGATCCCTGCCAGGCGCGCGGCTATCACGGGTTCAATGGTCTCGATGGTGAGGTCGTTTCGGCGGCTGCCGCATTTCACTAGTGGGTGAAAAGCGAGCGCGCGTCAATTCACAGCGCTGGGTAAACCAGGCGACACTTTTCCCACTCCCCGTTTGTCACCTAACGTACTGAGGTAATTCCGAGAATCAGCGACTCTAACGTTGGATAAGAACTGTTTTTCCCCGCCCTGTCCCCCGTCCTGCTAGCGAACTGTTTTTTGGCCCGCAGCACGCAAGTCCCATTTTTCCGTCATTTTTCCGTCATGGCCGGAGGCATAAAAACCTACCCGAACCGTTTGAGAAAAATGCTTTCCGCACGCCCGGGATCGCCCAATACTGGCCTCGTTCTCGCGGTCCGTTTGTCCTCAAGTTCACTGCTGGACACAAGATTTAGTGTTTGATTCACGTTTACCGACTATCTCTTGTTGACGCGTACGGCGAGTTCACTTAGCTTTGATCTGTTCGGTGGCGTTGAGTTTCAGGTTCCCTCCGGACCCTCAGAACGGCTTTTCAGTCGATGAGCTCAACCCACGCCAGAACATGGCGTTTTGGGAGAGGGATTTGTTGTGTGCCGGGGGCAAACCCCCGGATCGAACCGGTGCCGTTTCAGAGCACCGGGCCTAATGGGATGGGTTGCGTCGGGCGAGTTCGAGCAATGGCGGCGGATGACGGACAAGTCCGCTGGAGACAAAAGGGCGGCGGCCAACCGTCCGGCAATTTGGGGCTAGAAACTTATGCAAATTGAGCGACGCTACACCAAGGATGGACAGTCGGCCTATGCGGACATCGCGTTTCGCATTACCGCCAGCGAGATCCGCAACCCGGACGGCTCGGTGGTGTTCAAGGCCGACAATGTTGAGGTGCCCGAATTCTGGTCACAGGTTGCTTCGGATGTCCTTGCGCAGAAATATTTCCGCAAGGCCGGTGTCCCTGCCCGCCTGAAGAAGGTCGAAGAGAATTCCGTCCCTTCATTCCTGTGGCGCTCGGTCGCCGACGAGGATGCGCTTGCCGCACTGCCCGAGAAAGAGCGCTACATTGGCGAACACTCGTCTAAGCAAGTGTTCGATCGTCTCGCCGGCACCTGGACCTATTGGGGCTGGAAGGGTGGCTATTTTGATTCCGAGAGCGACGCGCAGGCCTACTTCGACGAGCTGCGCTACATGCTGACCGCGCAGATGTGCGCGCCGAACTCGCCGCAATGGTTCAACACCGGCCTGCACTGGGCCTATGGCATCGACGGCCCGAGCCAGGGCCACTATTACGTCGACCCCTTCACCGCCAAGCTAACCAAATCCAAAACCGCTTACGAGCATCCGCAGCCGCACGCTTGCTTCATCCAATCCGTCTCCGACGACCTGGTGAACGAAGGCGGCATAATGGATCTGTGGGTGCGCGAGGCTCGCCTTTTCAAATACGGTTCTGGCACCGGCTCGAACTTCTCCAAGCTGCGCGGCGAAGGCGAGAAGCTGTCCGGCGGCGGCAAGTCGTCCGGCCTGATGTCGTTCCTGAAGATCGGCGACCGCGCCGCGGGCGCGATCAAGTCAGGCGGCACGACGCGGCGTGCCGCAAAGATGGTGATCGTCGATGTCGATCATCCGGATATCGAAACCTATATCAACTGGAAGGTACTCGAAGAGCAGAAGGTGGCCGCGCTCGTCACCGGATCCAAAATCAACCAGAAACACCTGAAAGCGGTTCTCAAGGCCTGCGTGAATTGCGAGGGCTCAGGCGATGACTGCTTCTCGCCGGAGAAGAACCCCGCGCTCAAGCGCGAAATCAAGCTCGCGCGCCGCGCGATGGTGCCGGATAATTTCATCAAGCGCGTGATCCAGTTCGCCAAGCAGGGCTACAAGGACATCGACTTCCCGACCTATGACACCGATTGGGATAGCGAGGCCTATCTCACCGTCGCCGGCCAGAACTCGAACAATTCGGTGCGTGTCACCGACGGCTTCCTCAAGGCCGTCGAAGCCGACGCCAAATGGGATCTCACCTATCGCAAGAACGGCAAGATCGCGGAAACGCTCGATGCCCGCGCGTTGTGGGAGAAAATCGGCTATGCCGCGTGGGCTTCGGCCGATCCGGGCCTGCAATACCACACCACGGTCAATGACTGGCACACCTGCCCGGCTTCCGGCGAAATCCGCGCCAGTAATCCGTGCTCGGAATACATGTTCCTCGACGACACTGCGTGCAATCTCGCCTCGCTGAACCTGCTCACCTTTCGCGACGAGAAGACCGGACAATTCCAGGTCGAGAGCTATGAACACGCCGTCCGTCTGTGGACCGTCGTCCTCGAAATCTCGGTGATGATGGCGCAGTTCCCCTCGCGCGAAATCGCGGAGCTTTCCTACGAATTCCGCACGCTTGGTCTTGGCTATGCGAACATCGGCGGCCTGCTGATGACAGCTGGAATCCCGTATGATTCCGATGCCGGTCGCGCCATCTGCGGCGCGCTGAGCGCGATCATGACCGGCGTATCCTACGCGACCTCGGCCGAAATGGCCGAAAAGCTTGGGCCTTTCCCCGGCTACAAGAAGAACCGCGAGCATATGCTGCGCGTGATGCGCAATCACCGCCGTGCGGCCTACAATGAGCGCACCGGCTACGAGAAAATTGCAACGCCCCCGGTCCCACTCGATCACGCCGCCTGCCCCGATCGGGCCCTCATTGCGCATGCCAAGGCGGCCTGGGATCGCGCGATCGCCCTCGGAGAGAAGCACGGCTACCGCAACGCCCAGGCAACGGTGATCGCGCCCACCGGCACCATCGGCCTGGTGATGGATTGCGACACCACCGGCATCGAGCCTGATTTCGCGCTGGTGAAATTCAAGAAGCTCGCCGGTGGCGGCTACTTCAAGATCATCAACCGCGCTGTGCCGGAGGCACTGCGCACGCTTGGCTACAGTGAAGCCGATATAGCCGAGGTCGAGGCTTACGCGGTCGGTCACGGCACGCTGGCGCAAGCGCCAGCCATCAACCACACAACGCTGAAGGCAAAAGGTTTCACCGACGAAGCCATTGCGAGCGTCGAGAAGGCGCTGCCGACGGCTTTCGACATCAAGTTCGCCTTCAACAAGTGGACGCTGGGCGAGGAATACTGCCGCGATAAGCTCGGCATCTCCGCCGAGGACCTCGCCTCCCCCACGTTCGACCTTCTCGCCGCGCTCGGCTTCGGCAAGCGCGAAATCGAGGCCGCCAATGTCCATGTCTGCGGCGCGATGACGGTGGAAGGCGCGCCGCATCTCAAGGCCGAGCACTATCCGGTGTTCGATTGCGCCAATCCGTGCGGCCGCACCGGCAAGCGCTATCTCTCGGTCGAGAGCCATATCCGGATGATGGCGGCGGCGCAGCCTTTCATCTCGGGCGCCATTTCCAAGACCATCAACATGCCGAACGAGGCGACAGTTGAGGACTGCAAGGCGGCCTATCTGCTCTCCTGGAAGCTGGCGCTGAAAGCCAACGCGCTCTATCGTGATGGTAGCAAGCTGTCGCAGCCGCTCAATGCGCAGCTCATCGCGGATGAAGAAGACGACGAGGACGTTATCGAGGCCTTCCTCGAGCGTCCCGCCGCCGCGCGCGCCACCGCGCTCGCCGAGAAAATGGTTGAGAAGGTTGTCGAGCGTATCGTCGTGATGCGCGAGCGCGAGCGCATGCCAGATCGCCGCAAGGGCTACACCCAGAAGGCAGTCGTGGGCGGCCACAAGGTCTACCTCCGCACCGGCGAATATGACGACGGCCGGCTCGGTGAGATCTTCATCGACATGCACAAGGAAGGCGCGGCGCTGCGCTCCATCATCAACAATTTCGCGATCGCGGTATCGCTCGGCCTGCAATATGGCGTGCCGCTCGAGGAATATGTCGACGCCTTCACCTTCACTCGCTTCGAACCGCAGGGCCCGGTGCAGGGCAACAACTCGATCAAATACGCGACGTCGATCCTCGACTACGTGTTTCGCGAGCTCGCCGTCTCCTACCTGGAGCGCTTCGATCTCGCGCATGTCGACCCGAGCGAGGCCGGTGGCTTCGACGCGCTCGGCAAGGGCGTAGAGGAAGGCAAACCGGCGCCCGCGACCAATTACGTGTCGAAGGGCCTCACCCGCTCGCGCACCGACCGCCTGTCGGTGGTGCGTGGCGTTGCGTTGCCCACGCCGGTGGCCGGCGGCAACGTCACAGCGCTCGCCGCGGTCGGCGGTGCGCGCGCTGACGTGGCGGGCACCACCGCGCTCAAGGCCGAGCCGGAGGCAAAGCTTTCGCCAGCCGAACAGCTCGAGCAGCGCCTCGACACGCAGGACGCCCGCGCGCACGCCAAGGCCGCGGCTTCCGAGAAACGCGCCGAAGCCCGCGCCAAGGGCTACGAGGGCGAAGCCTGCGGCGAGTGCGGCAACTTCACGCTGGTGCGCAACGGCACCTGCATGAAGTGCGACACCTGCGGGAGCACGACTGGATGCAGCTAGGGCTCAGCCGGAACGCGCTCTACATGCTCGTCGGCGCGCTTGTCGTTGTCATTGCGGTGCTTGGTTATCAAATCTACCAGGACCGCAAGGAACCGAAGGGAATGCAGATCAACGTCGGCCCCAGCGGAATTACGATCGAGAAGAAATAAGAGACGCACCACGACGGTTTGCGAATGCACCCAATCGCGCTGATGACGCTCGCAGCCCTGCTCCTTGGTGGGTGCGCGGGTTATTCACCCGCTTGCGTCACCGGCACCGGCACCAAGGACTGCGCGCCGGGGACGATGGGCCATCAGCAGATGACGCAGGAGCGCGAGGGCGACGAAACAGTCGCCTCGATCGATGACGCGCGCTGCCGCGCTTACGCGGCGCCCGGCTCAGGTGAATATCTCGCGTGCCGGCAACGCGCAGCCAAATCGCGAGGTGCAGGCCGATAGTCGAGTCGCTATCGCCCGCCAACATTGTCAAAAACGCCATCTGGTCCGCAGGCCTCTCCTACGGCACAACGCCGCTCTTCGAATTCGGCGCAAGGAGAGACCGATGAAGCCTCGAAATTCCAAGCGGCGCAGGAGCCGCTCAAGGAGCACTACAGGACGGATGCCAAAGCGGCGTTCCTGACCTTGAAGGCGAAAGGTACGGCCGATGGCTCCGCCGTAACCTGCAAGGTCGAAACCGGGCGCGGGCTCGCGGTCGCGGGCATTCATCCGAAATGCGGCGGCTCTGGCCTCGATCTGTGTTCGGGCGACCTGCTGCTCGAAGCGCTCATCGCCTGCGCAGGCGTTTCGCTTAAGGCCGCCGCCAGCGTGCTGGGCGTTCCGGTCAAATCAGCGACCATTTCGGCCGAAGGCGATGTCGATCTTCGCGGCACCCTCGGCGTCACGGATGGTGTGCCTGTCGGCTTCAAGGAGATCCGACTGCATTTTGATATCGAGACGGACGCGCCGCGAAGTGATCTGGCCCTACTGCTTGAAATGACCGAACGCTATTGCGTGATCTTTCAGACGATCCAGAACAGCCCCAACACAAAGGCGCGAATGAACGCGGTTCGCAACTGAACACTGACGCGGGCCACGCGTGCCGTGGCGTCAAATCTTGTCTTCCTGCGCGCCTTTGTCACTCTTCAGGCGAAACAGCACGTATCCATACCTGAAGCTGCGGCTGTTATCGCCGGTAGCCTCGATCCTGAATTCGCCGACGGTCTGAAACGCCCGCAAGCCCTGCCCGCGCATGATCGTCGTCTGGCTGCCGTCCTTGGATTTCCAGTAGATCTTCGCTTCGGTATTCGACTCCAGGATCGTGAACAGCACTGTGTGCCGCGCGCCGTCCTCGACGATCGTCTTCGGCGGCGAGCCGCCCGTTTGCGTGCCGGAGCCGAGCGATTCAAATTCCTCGATCTGGCCGAAGTCGAAAACCTGCGCGTACGCTTGGGGCTGAAGACAGACAAGCGCCAGCATTGCAGCGGCGTATATCGAAAGCTGACGTTTCATGGCCATCACCTCACCGCCTCAATGATCCGCCCGCCGGCGATCCTGCCGCTGCCCCGCCGCGCAACGGCTCCACATAACGCTCGCTTGCGATACTCGGCGCGCTCACCGGCGGCGCCGGTGGCGGCAGTTCGAACCACGCGCTGCTGGGCGGCAATCGTGCGGCGCCCTCCCAACCCTTGGGGCCGCCCCATCCCTTTCCATCCTTGTTTTCGAAGCCGCAGCGATACCAGCCGGTGCCGTTCCAGCCCTCGTCGTACCAGCAATATTTGTGGCCGCGCCAAACTACCGAGCCTTCGTAAATGGAATACGGCGCGGCCGCGCAGGGTTGGGTCAACGCCGCGATGGCGCTGAGCAAAAGCGCCTTCAATGAATAAGATCTCATCGGCACCCGCTGCATGTCCGCAAGGACTAGGGTCCAAAGGGGACGCCTTTAAGGCCATATACCCAAAGCGTAGCCGGGCAGAAGCAACCGGCAGAGCAGCATTGCTGCCCTTTCAGCTTCACGCCACGGCACGGAGCTTAGGTCGGGACTGAGCCATTTGGCATTAAGAAACAGGACCGCCTCGGTGGCGGCCCTGTTCCTTTTTGCGCCGATACGGGGCACGCGACCCCGGCTCTCAGAACTTTTTAGTTTACATTTGAGCTGCCACTGGGCGGGTTTTCGGCAAAAGCTCCGCGCGGATTGACGATCACGTAACCTTTGATCGACCTGACGTGTTCGCGCGTCAGCCCGCCACCGGAATTGCCGTCGTGGACGAGCCAGTCGCTGCCCTCGACATGGCTCATGAGGACCATGACGTGACCGCTGCGTGCAGCCGCCATGCCGGGCGCCGGTGACGTGCGGGGGAATTTCCGGATCCAGTTCGAGGCCAGATTGAGCTCTGGCCGAATTTTTCCGAATACATAGAGCGAGGCCTCGCAACCGCAGAACCGATGCGGGCAACCTTGCGGCCTGCGGTTCACCACCGCGCCGCCATTGGCATCGACCGCAGCATTTGCCTCGGCCCTCGCGGCTCGTGCTTGGTGCACCTGATCGGAGCAGCCGCGCATGTCGCAGGCAATCGTCTGGCGCTGTTGTTTGTGCCGAGGCGTTGCATCGGCACTCACCGCGAACGTCATCGAAAGCGCAATTGAAAGAAGCGCTGCAATCAACTTCGTTTCTTTTTTCAACACTGGTACTCCATCCATCAAAAGCGGTACGGCCGTGTGAACGGTGTTTTCCGCTTTACCTTTCATGTGAAGGATGAACTCGTAGCCGCTCGCACCTGCAACGGCTACTAAATCCGCCTGGTAAGCTGACCAGGTAAGGTAAATGTGAAGAGCAAGCGGCCTGACGCGACGGATTGTTTGGTAAATTGGCTAGGCGCGAGGACCTCGGCGCAATTTTAATTCCTCAGCGCGTTATTTTCTTTCATAAAATTTTTCCGCGCCGACAGGGTCAAGTACACGCATTTTGTCGCAGGTACGACCGCAAAAGAGGCCGCCATGACGGCGGCCTCTCCGGCAGTTTGATCCAAGCCGGGGACGCTCAGCTCTGGCTGCCGATTCCGAAATCATGGAAATGCCGATTGCCGTATCCTTCGAACAACTCCGCCGGTTCGGAGGCCATCGAGTTGGTGGCGTGGCCCATTCGCGCATGGTCGCGAGTGCTGTCGCCCATCGCATGCGGCGCGCGTTTTCCAGTGGCGTGCATCCGATGATCCATTGCGGTGCCGTCCGCAAGCGCCGGAGCGGCTGCAGCCAGCGCCAAAGCGGAGGCAAGGAGTACCTTGGTGACGATCTTCATGGTTTTCCGTCCATTCGTTCGGGCAAGATGAATTTCTTGCATGCACCCCATGTGGCGGAGCTCCACTTCACGCTCAATCCACGATTAGGTCACGGCTACTGCACTGACGCTCACGAAAAAAGGAGCGAACATTGCAACACGGGCTCGCTCCTGCTTCGGTCATGATCCTCGCGCACGCATTGGATGCGTCGTGCGCATGGGTTTCACGGACACGTTATTTGTTGTTGAGTTGTGCGATCAGTTATCGCGTGCCATGCGCCGCGTTGACCGAAAACCTGGACAAAAATTCTCGCAGCATTTCGCTGCACGGGCCATCGCTCTTTGCATCTGTGCAGGCATCTCCATTTTCGGCCCATTAGCAAATGCAAACCACGGCGCCATCGGGACAACGCAACTGTCAAACGTCGGGCAGGTAGTTGCCGTCGTGCAAACAATGTCGCCCGGACTGGCAAACCGTTGCCATGGAGCCGTTTCGCCAGCGCCCGGCGCTTCCTGCACGGTGTCGGGATTTTCCGCAGCGCTTTCGTTTTGTGATGCCGCATGCGTCTCGCCATCGATCGTGGCTGAAAGAGTAGCAATCGCAACCAGGCCCCCGCGCGCGCATCAATGGCGCAGAGGCCCGCCTGACCGCCCTCCGCGCGCTTAGCCGCGACTAACACTCACTTATCTCCAAAACCAAATGGGACCTCGCGTCTCAACTCGGGCGCGGCGCTTGCCGCCGCGAGTTTGGACGCAGGAGCCGCATCAAACAGAAACGAATTTCATCATGATCAACCGACGATCCTACATCGCAATAAACCTGTCCTTGCTCGCCTCGATGGCAAATCCTTTTACCAGTCTTGAGCACGCCCGCGCCGCGACTGACGATCATGACGTCCTCAGCCGCGAGAGCGTTTGGAATGACCCGGACATCCCGGCTCTCGGCAACCCCCAAGGAGACATCACACTGGTGGAATATTTCGACTATCAGTGCCCGATATGCCGAGCGGTTCACCCTGATCTGTCACGAGTAATCCGCGAAGACGGCAGGATAAGGTTGGTATCGAAGAGCTGGCCGATCTTCGGCGAGGCATCGATCTACGCCGCAGAGATTGCGCTTGCTGCAAAATACCAGAGCAAGTTTGCAGAGGCTCACGAGGCGCTTTTCGCAGCAAAGGTCTCGCTCAGGCAGAGTGTGGTTCACGACATTCTATCTAGGGCCGGTGTGAATGTGGCGAAAGCAGCGGGCGACCTCGGCGCCAATCGCAAGGCAATCGAATTCGTTCTGGCGCGCAATCAGCAGCAAGCCGTCGCATTCGGCTTTCTCGGCACGCCAGGCTTTATCGTCGGCACGTTCCGCGTCAACGGCGGCCTCGATACGACCGGCTTCAGGCAAGTCATCGCCGCAGCACGCGCGGCGCAGGCAAAATCTCCATGAAAGCCCCAATCCTCCGGATCGCTCGCATGAGCGACGACTTCAAGGCGGTCCTGCAATTCTACCGCGACGGGCTCGGTCTGACCTTACTCTTCGAGTTCAAGGACCATAACGGCTTCGACGGCGTCGTGCTCGGCCGGCACGATGCCCCGTACCATCTCGAATTTACAAAAAAGCACAACCAGCACGCGCGCCTGCCGCCGTCAGACGACAACCTGCTCGTTTTCTACCTGCCCGACCCGGCTGTTTGGTTGACAGCAGTGCAAAGAATGCGAGACGCAGGCTTTGCACCGGTCCTGTCCTTCAATCCGTACTGGGAATGGGAAGGCGTAACTTTCGAAGATCCCGATGGCTATCGGATCGTATTGCACAATGCGACCTGCGACGTGTGACCGCCAGCCAATCCGAGATTTGCCTAGGCATTCTGGCGGTCGTTGTCGATCGGGATCACCTGACCCGAGATCGCCTTCGCGGCATCGGACGCAAGGAATACGGCCAACTGCGCGATATCCTTCGGATCGACCATGGCCTTGATCGAGGCCGCAGCCATGGCATCGGCTTTCACCTCCTCCAGCGAGCGCCCGCTTATCTGCGCGCGACCCTGGAAACACGCGCACGATACGGTCACCCTCGACCGCGCCGGGCGCGATCGCATTGGCACGGATGCCCCATTCGCCGAGCTCCATCGCCAGCGTCTTGGTGAAGCCGATGACACCCCATTTGGTCGCGGCATAGGGGCTGCGATTGGGAAAGCCATAGCGGCCCGCAATCGACGACATGTTGATGATGCAGCCCGCCTTCGATTTCTTGAGATGTGGAATGGCAAGCCGCGAGACGTCGAACATGGCCGTGAGGTTGACCGCGACAACCTTGTCCCAATCGTCAGGCGGATAGTCGGCGATCGGCAGTGTCAGGCCGGCAATGCCGGCATTGTTGATGAGCACGTCGAGCCCGCCAAGCACCCCGACGGCCTCCGGCACCATGCGCTCGATCTCGGCACGACGCGCCATGTCGCAACGCCGTGCGGTCAGGCCAGGAATTTCCTTGGCGATTGCGGCAAGGGCCGTCTCGTCGATGTCGCAGACGAAGACTTTGGCGCCGTTCGCAGCGAAAGCGCGAGCAAACTCTCGGCCGATGCCGGCGGCCCCGGCCGTTATCAGGACGCGTTGCGACATGATTCGTGGCAATCAGACCATACCGACCACCATGGGACAACGTCTGCCTGCGGTTGAGCGATACCGCGTTCACCCTTGGAAGGCCCGAATCGGCTAAACTCTCACGCGTTGATTCGGTATCCGCTACTGCGCGCCCGGGCGGCTCGGCCCTGGAGCAGGTTTGCATTGGAGTGAGGTGCCCTGGTTCGAGTGAATTGAGGTGCAGTGCCGTGCGTTGGCAACACCATCGAGGGAGCTCTATGCCATGGCGAAGAAGCGAAAGGCAGCAGCCAGCAATCGGGGAAACCGCAAACGCGCGGCGCGCCGGCGACGCCCGAGTGCCGATCAGACCGTCAACACGCTGGTCATCCTGGTTGTGATTGTGATCGTGCTCGGCGGCCTCTACCTGTACGCACAGAACAACAAGAAGCAGGCGGCGCTGTTGCAAAGCCTTTCGCCAGCGATCGCGACCATCATGGCGCCGTTCAAGGCGGCGCTGGCGCCGCAGGCCGTTGCGGTTACGCCGGCAGCACAGCAGTCCCCACGGGCGCCCGAGCCCGCGGCAGGAGCTGATGGACGCCAGCCGGTCGCCTTGATCGAAGCAAAATAACGAGGCCAAGCCAGCCTAGATGCCGCTGCTTTCGCTCAGCTGCGCAATGCGCTTGCGCAGGGCCGCTTTCTCGGCCTCGCAGTCGCGCAGCCGCTTCGCCCATTCGAACGGAACTGGCACATCCTGATTGTATTCGCCCAGGAATGCGATGCCGGCCTCATTGGGCGCACGCCATATCATACGCGCCCGGAACGAACGGTCCTTGCGTGCGATCTTCAGATCGAACTGGTCCGGCACGACGGCCGTGCTGCTGAACGTTACTTTGGCTCCGCCGGCCGACAGATTTCTCACCTGGCAATCCATCGTCGACGCCCGATTGTTGAATGCGATCACGCCGCCGAGCAGCGTGCGCGAACGGGCGGCCTTTCTTTTTTCAACCATCGACCAGCTCCAAAGCAATTTCACGACAAAGATACCAAGGAGCAGGCAGTCAACAATCGGCCGAACGTGCAAAGTGCACGTTAGCGTTAAATGCAATGGTTACCGGAGCTTCAGTTCTGACAGCGCGTGACTGAAACAACACGCTCGCCGCCATCCTCTGAGCGGACCGTCATCGCTTGCTGGATACGCTGGCATGGCCGGACCGTTTCGACCGCGACTGCCACCGGCACAGCAACCGTTTCAGTAACGGCAGGCTGTGTCGCGTAAATTCCGCCGTAGCCGTAGTACCGCCACTTGTTGTTCTGCCACCATACCTGACCGTTATTCATCGCGTACCACCAGTTATTATTGTTGTTCTTCCACCACTGGCCTTTGTGGTTCATTGCGTGGTGACTGTGGCCGCCAAATTTAAACCCGGATCCGCCCTTCCCGCCTCCCGGCCCCGCCATGGCAGGACCCGGCTGCGCAAGGAGCAGCGCTGCGGCGAACATTCCGAGTGGGACATTTTTCATTAGAATTATCATTCAATAATCTGCATCCGGGTTCAAGGCGCGCTTGCAAAAAATCCGGCCCGCAGCCCAGCCGTTGGCCGCAGTCGAGGCAAAAAATGGCCTATTGCGCCGGTCGTAGCGCCGAATTTGCCTTCCGCCGGGCCAAAATCGCATCAGGAGCGACGACGCGACCGCCTACTCTTCTTTCTCGGTCGTGAAGTAAAGAGGATAACCTTTCGCACGACCCATCTCAGTCGCTTGCTTCGCCTTGGTTTCCGCCACGTCGCGCGTATAGACTGCGATCACGCAGGCGCCCTTTTGGTGCGCGGTCAGCATCACCTTGTAGGCATGACTTTCGTTCATGCGGAACACCGCCTTGAGCACGAGCACAACGAACTCGCGTGGCGTGTAGTCATCGTTAAGCAGAATGACCTTCCACAGCGGCGGACGCTGCGCCGTTGACTTCACCTTGGTTCGTGGCTTCTCGACGGTCTTCTGGTTCACCCGGAATCCCCCTGAGCGAACATCCCGTCACATATTGTGCCCTCGGCTTCGACCGCATTCCATTCAACTTTGCTTCCTCCTCCGCCAACAGTTTCCATCCGCCGGCATCGCAATGACCGTCGCTAGAAATTGCAGTCGGGGACTCCGACCCCCGCTGACATCCATCGGAAGCGGCTGATTTATTCGGCTCGCCGCGCCACCGCGCTATTTATCCTTGTCCGGCGCGACCGTCGTTTTTGATGAGCCTTCCGGAGCGGGCTGCATGCCCGGCGGGCTTTGACCCTGCGGGCTCTCCGGAGGTGCGCCACCGGACTTGGTTTCGAGTGGGCCGGTCCAGCCCTGTGGCTGCTTCTGACCTGTCGTCTCCGGCGTCTGCTGGCGGCCGGTGCTGTAATCCGATTTGTCGACCGGCTTGTCGTCGGCCCGCGCTGGCACGGACGTAAAGCCGCCGACGCAAGTCAAGCAAAGTGCAAAAAATATAACGCGCATGGTCGTTCCTCCCTGGAGCATGCAGTCTAACTGCGGTCAAAGCACCGAGTTCCATCCGATGGAGGGATCGAATGCCCAATCTGATCGCCAAAGACGTGTTATCCGACGACTCGTCATTGTCGTCGTGTCGGAAGTGGCTCTTTGATCGCTTCGCTGCCGCTGGTTTCCATGCTCGGTATCTTGGGCTGTGGCATGATACCGGTGACATCGAACGTAATCGCGTCCTTCCAACAGCTCCGTTCTTGTGATGCCGACAATGTTGCGACACGGAATCGGCTTTTGGCCAACGCTTGCAGCCTCATGCGCGCTCAGCGTCGTGCTTGGGGAAATTCGGCGTCACCCGCTTTGATGCAGTGCAGTAGATTTTAAATTGACGGCAGCCTGAAAACTTTCACTCGAGTTTGATCGTTCTGCCGCAAAAATTTCATGAGCCGCGTGCAAGGTACGTCAACGCTCCTGCTTCATTTGCGCGCGACCGTTGCTCTACGGTCGAAGTACATAAACCGCGAGGGGTGCGGGGCCACGTCAGAGATTGGTCGGGAGGAAGGCCCATGGAAGTGTCCCGCGATATTGCGAATTTTGCGCGTTCGCGACCGGTCATTGAGTGCGCGCAATGCGGCGAGCGCATCTACATTCCGGAATGGTCCGAATGTCTCGAGGGGAGTCGCGTGCGCCATGTATGGCAATGCGATGCCTGCGGCATTTCTTTCGAGACGACGGTGCGCATAGCCGCGGCGTAGGCGCGCCGATCGGCCGGAGTTCTCACAGAATTTTGCGCAGCATGCTGAGTGCCGGCACGCTATAGTGCCGGCATGATAGACCGCCGACATTTCATTGTGCTCGCCACCCTCCCGCTCACCGGGCTCGGTGTCCGGACCGCCCATGCCGCCGGCATGAGCCGCGTGACAGCCTATGCCTTCACCTTCAAGGGCCTGGATGGGGACGAAATCCTGCTCTCATCCTATGCTGGCCACCCGTTGCTTGTGGTCAACACCGCCTCCCAATGTGGCTACACCCCTCAATATGCAGGTCTCCAGCAGGTCTGGACGCGCTACCGCGACCGCGGGTTGATCGTGCTGGGCGTGCCATCGAACGACTTCGGCGGCCAGGAACCGGGCGGCAAGAGCGAGATTAACGCGACTGCGCAGGGGACGTATCACGTTACATTCGCAATAACCGAAAAGGTAGCCGTGAAGGGCAAGGACGCCCATCCGTTCTACAGATGGGCGGCGGCCGACCATCCGCGCGAGGCGCCCCGATGGAATTTTCACAAGTACCTCATCGGGCGCGATGGCCAATTGAAGGCGGCTTTCCCGTCGGCGGTCGAGCCGACGAATCCTCTCCTGATCGCAGCCATCGAGCAGGAATTGGCGGGCGCATAGTCGCGAATCACCGCGCGCCCGACTTCTTTTCCGGCACGAACAATAATCTGCTGTCACAATATTGAAAAATTCAATTGACAAATCGGCGCGCCCATGACGGATTGTCAACACGACATTCGGTCACGTGGGTCGGCAGATCAAATTGCTGACCCGTAACGAGGTTCCTCCCGCGTGGCGTTTCGACTGGGCGGCCGCAAGGCCGCCCCTTTTCATTTTCATTCCAGCAAGCCGACGGCAGCTGATTATGCGGATGCGGCCATACGTTCGGCGCCTGTCGTCCCGCCGAACTCGAAACCGGCCGGTTGCAACGGGTCGAGCGCTTCCACGAGCTGCAGGAACGAACGTCCCGGCAAAGGCGGTGCGAAGACGTAACCCTGCGCCGCACGCACGCCCAGCGTACGCAAATGCATCACCTGCTCGAAATTCTCGACACCTTCCGCAACCACATCCATACGCATATTGCGTGCCAGATCGACGAGTGTTTCGACGATGGTGGTCGAATTCCGGTCAGTACCGATGGCATCGACGAACATCTTGTCAATCTTGATGATATCGACACCGAGCTTGAGCATGTAGGAAAGGCCGCTGTGGCCGGTACCCACATCATCGATTGCAATACGAACGCCGAGGCCTTGCAGGGCAGCGATGGTCTGGCGGGTCGCCGTGAAATTTTCGATCGGATCGCGCTCGGTCACTTCAAGCACGACCTGGGAGAATTTTATCGGTGAGTCCACGAAGATATTTCTTACATCTTTGACGATCGATGGATCGCTAAAGAGCTTTCCCGCAAAGTTAAACGAAATCCTCAGGTCCGGACGTCGCCCAAGTGCGGGGCCGACTTCCGCGCAGACCTTGCGCATCAGGCGGCGGGTCAAATCGTCGATCAGGTCGCTTTGCTCCATCAGCGGAATGAATGCGCCCGGCAGGACCAGCGTGCCGTCCGGCTTGCGCCAGCGAACCAGTACTTCGGCGCCGCGCAGTTGACCTGAGCGGATATCGACCACGGGCTGGTAGTACGGAATGAATTCGCCGGCTTCGAGAGCGCGCTCAATGTCGGCCATGGGATTGCGGGGGGCACGTCGCGGGATCAGCACCACAAATCCAGTGACGGTCATCATGATGATGCCGGCCGCAAACAGACCGAACCATTTGAGATCGGCGTGCTCGGCCTCAATGCGTGCCCGCGGACTGAGAACCTCTACATCGAAGTCGAATTTGTTTGATCTTATGTCAGCACCAAAATTTGCGCTCGTGCTATCAGCTGTCCGCGCACCGGCCTCCCCGATCGTCGCGCCCTGCGCGGTCACGATACGCGCGTAACCGTTGAACGGTCCGCCGCGTGTCGACACCTGGGGCAAAAACAGGACCGTCGGCACCAGCGCGCTGATGCTGTTGTGAGCGGAGCCAACATCCCGCTGCAAGCGCACCATTCGCTCGCCGCCCGCCAAAGTTATGATGTCGAAGCGATATCCGGTGACACCGACCAGTGGCTCGGATGAGATCACGTTCCGCTCGCCTAGAGGCAAGCCGAGATGATTGCAAAGCGTCTTGCCGTCGGGACCGATGACGGCGATTTCCTTGACAGGAATCGTATTAAAGGCGGCATACCGCATCGCCTCCAAATCGTGGTGGTCGCACGAGCTGACTCCGGCCAAGGCCAGATTGTCGAGCGTTCCGATCGCATCCCGGACGCGCGCCTCGGCAAGCGCAATCGCGCGCCTGGCAGCCGTGCTCACCTCCGACTGACCTTGCCGTTCTATGAGATTGTCTAGCCAGAGATTAAAGGCGATGAACGGAACGCCGGCGAGCACCGTGCCGACGACGATCGCAAATAAATTCCGGCGCGTAACTCCGCGCACAAAAAACCCCATCCCGCTTCCCGCCAGGGGGCCCCGTCCTGGTGCCTCTCCAGTCAGCCACGCCGCCGTAAACACAACCTTAAGCTTAAGGGCGCGTAACCCCAGCTACTGCGCGAAAAAGCATCGTCCGCGCCGCTATGGTTAGTATTGGGTTAAAATCATGGGATCGGTCAGACAGGCCTAGCTCCGATCGAACAGCGGGGGATTGCGATGAAATGGCGTTTTTTGATCACGGCGTTGGCCGGTTTAGCGACCGGGGTATTAACCGCGCACGCGCAGCAGCCGATCGAAATTTTCGACGCGCATCTCCATTACAATCAGGAGCCCAAACCTTTTTATTCGCTCGAAGAGGTGCGCGACGTGTTTCGCCGCAATGGCATAACCGGCATCGTCGCAACCAGCCGGCCCAACAAAGGTACGCACGAGCTGGTGAACGCAAAATGGCCCGAACTTAAGGTCGTGCCATTCATCCGGCCCTATCGTGTGCGCAGCGACATCCAGACATGGTTCAACGATCCGACGATTTTCGAGCTCATCAAGGAAGAATATGCGCGCGGCTACTACCGCGGCATCGGCGAATTCCACATCTACGGAAAATCCGCGCAATCGGACTGGGTGAAGAAGATGGTCGATTTCGCCGTCGAACGTAACCTGTATTTGCACGCGCACTGCGACGAAGAAGCGCTGCTTATTTTGTTCAGACACAATCCGAAAGCAAAAATCATCTGGGCGCATACCGGATTTTCGGTGGCGCCTGCGCGTGTGGCGGAGCTGCTCGACGAGCACAAGGACGCGCTCTGGGGCGAGGTGTCGTACCGCGGCGGCATCACGGGCGGCGACGGCAAGTTGACAAGCGACTGGCGCAACCTATTTGCACGTTATTCGGACCGGTTCCTGCTCGGCTCGGATACCTGGATCAACGAGCGCTGGTTTGGTTACGACATAATCTTCAAGGAATATCGCGGATGGCTCGCCCAGCTTCCGGCCGATCAAGCCCAACGGATTGCAAGCGGTAACGCATTGCGGCTGTTCGGGTTGCGACGAGAGTAAAGAAATAGAACAGGAGCGATCATGAGTTTCTTTCCCGGCAAGGATCCGGCCGCTGGCGACGCGTATCAATGCGACGCTATTTCCCAGGTCATCGTGCCGCGCACGGTCGATCTTGGCGACTTCGCCGTGCGCCGCGCATTGCCCTCCGCCCGCACGCGCATGGTCGGCCCGTTCATTTTTTTCGACCATTTCGGGCCGGCTGAATTCCACGCAGGCAACGGGCTCGACGTTCGCCCCCACCCGCATATCGGGCTCGCTACCGTGACCTATCTTTTCGACGGCGAGATCATGCACCGCGACAGTCTCGGTACCGCCATGGAGATCAGGCCGGGTGAAGTCAACTGGATGACCGCCGGACGCGGCATCGTCCATTCCGAGCGCACGCGGCCGGAGCGACGCGTTGACGGAGAGCCGATCCACGGCCTGCAGATGTGGGTGGCATTGCCGGCAGCCAACGAAGAGATGGAGGCCGGCTTTGCGCATCACGCGACCGCCGAATTCCCCGTCGTCAAGGAGAACGGGAAGAATGTACGCGTGGTGGTCGGCTCGTTGTATGGCGTCTCATCGCCCGTGCCGACGGTGCATGAGACGATATTCGGCGATGTGCATCTGAAGGCCGGCACGTCACTGCCGCTCGATGTGGGCCTTGAGGAGCGCGCGATCTACGTCATCGAAGGCGTCGTCGATATTTCCGGTGACAAATTCGAGTCGGGACGGCTGCTGGTTTTCAAGCCGGGCGACACGGTGACCATCACTGCAGTCAACAATACTCATTTCGTCATCGTCGGCGGTGCGCCGATGGATGGCCCGCGCCACATCTGGTGGAATTTCGTGTCGTCCCGCAAGGAGCGCATCGAACAGGCCAAGGCGGACTGGAAGGCGGGCCACTTCGACAAGGTGCCGGGCGACGAAATCGAATTCATTCCGCTGCCTGACAAATAACACGCATCTGCACGTTACTTCTTCGGCAACTCGAGCCTTATATGCAGCTCCTTGAGCTGCTTGGGCGTCGCTTCGGACGGCGCACCCATCATCAGATCTTCGGCGCGCTGGTTCATCGGGAACAGTACGACTTCTCGCAGATTCTCTTCGCCCGCAAGCAGCATGACGATGCGATCGATACCGGGCGCGATGCCGCCGTGGGGCGGCGCGCCGAGCGACAGCGCGTGCAGCATGCCACCGAACTTGTTCTCGAGCACGTCCTCGCTGTAGCCGGCAATCGCAAAGGCCTTCTTCATCACCTCCGGACGGTGATTCCTGATCGCGCCCGACGACAATTCGACGCCGTTGCAAACGATGTCGTATTGAAACGCCCTGATCGACAGCAGCCTGTCGTTGTCCTTGGGATCGAGCGCCAGGAATTCCTCCACCGGCAGGTTCGGCATCGAAAATGGGTTATGGGAGAAGTCGATCTTCTTCTCCTCCTCGTTCCATTCGTACATCGGGAAATCGACAATCCAGCAGAACTCGAAGCGGCTTTTGTCGATGAGCCCGAGCTCTTCGCCGACCTTGGCTCGCGCCGGCCCGGCAAATTTCACGAAATCCTTCGGCTTGCCGGCGACAAAGAAACAGGCATCGCCGACGCCGAGCTTCATCTGGTCGGCGATCTGCTTGGTGCGCTCCGGGCCGATGTTCTTGGCCAGCGGTCCAGCGCCACCCTCCTCGCCCTCGCGCCAGAAGATATAACCAAGGCCCGGCTGCCCTTCGCCCTGTGCCCAGGAATTCATGCGGTCGCAGAAGGCACGGTTGCCGCCCTTCGGTGCCGGGATCGCCCACACGGCGTTTCCGGAAGTCTCCAGAATTTTTGAAAAAATCTTGAAGCCGGAGCCGCGGAACGCCTCGCTTACGTCCTGCATCACGATCGGGTTGCGCAGGTCGGGCTTGTCGCTGCCGTATTTGCGCAGCGCATCAGCGTATGGAATGAGCGGAAATTTCGGCGTCACCGGTTTGCCGTTGGCAAATTCCTCGAACACGCCGCGGATCACCGGCTCGACCGCATCGAAAACGTCCTGCTGGGTAACGAAGCTCATCTCAAGATCGAGCTGATAGAATTCGCCCGGCGAGCGATCGGCGCGCGCATCCTCGTCGCGGAAGCACGGCGCGATCTGGAAATAACGGTCAAAACCCGCGACCATGATCAGCTGCTTGAACTGCTGCGGCGCCTGCGGCAGCGCATAGAATTTCCCGGGATGCAGCCGCGAGGGCACGAGGTAGTCGCGCGCGCCTTCCGGCGATGAGGCCGTGAGGATCGGCGTTTGGAATTCGAAGAAGCCCGCTTCCTTCATCCGACGGCGGATCGAGTCGATGACCCGGCCGCGCAGCATGATGTTGTTGTGCAGCTGCTCGCGCCGCAGGTCGAGAAAGCGATACTTAAGCCTGATCTCTTCCGGATAATCCTGCTCGCCGAAGACCGGCATCGGAAGCTCCGCCGCAGGGCCGAGCACCTCGATTTCATCGATATAGATCTCGACCTGTCCTGTGGGCAGTTCTGGATTTTCAGTCCCTGCCGGACGATTGCGAACCTTGCCGTCGATGCGCACGACCCATTCCGCGCGCAGGGTCTCGGCCAGCTTGAAAGCCTTGCTGTCCGGGTCGGCAACGACCTGGGTCAGCCCATAGTGATCGCGCAGATCAATAAAGAGCACGCCGCCGTGATCGCGGATGCGATGGCACCAGCCCGACAGGCGCACGACTTTGCCGATATCGCTCTCGCGAAGATCGCCGCATTTATGGGTGCGATATCGATGCATGTGAGGTCTTTGGGCTTGCCGGGAGACGAGTCAGAATCTTGGTGTGAAGCGGGCGAAAAACGCATGAGGGGTAAGCTTTGTCAAGGCAACAAAACTTGGATTTGCGCAGGTGCCTCGACACGCTTGCCCACGGCCTGCACAGTTGGTTTTAAGGTGATCGAATACTCATGACCAAAGCCAGAAAAAAGACGAAGACGCGCCCTGCGGTGACCGAAATGTCGACCGCCGAGGCTGCTGTGGCGACTTTGATCGCGCACGGGCTCGACACCGTCTATGCGTTGCCGGGCATCCACAACGATCATCTGTTCGACGCCTTCCAGCGCGCTTCCGAAAACCTGCGTGTGGTCCACACCCGCCACGAGCAAGGCGCCGCCTACATGGCGCTTGGGGCGGCGCTTGCGACCGGCAAACCGCAAACTTACGCCGTCGTTCCTGGACCCGGTCTGCTCAATTCCGGCGCAGCTCTGCTCACCGCCTATGGAATGAACGCGCCGGTGCTGGCAGTCATCGGGCAAATTCCGGCGGCGGCAATCGGCAAGGGTCACGGCCATTTGCATGAGATCCGCGATCAGGCCGGAATCGTGTCGCGTCTCGTCGATCATTCTTCCTTCATCAAGGGGCCGGTCGAAGTCTCCGCCAAGATTGCAACGGCCATTTATTCGATGAGCCGCGATCGCCCCGGTCCGGCGGCCATCGAATGCGCAATTGACGTCTGGGGCAAGCGGGGCCCTGTGCCGGCGATTGCACGACCGGTCCCACACCCTCCCGGAAAAATCGACATCGATAAAGTGCGCGCCGCGGCAAAAATACTCGGCAAAGCTGAACGCGTGCTAATCGTTACTGGTGGCGGCGCACAGGACGCCGCGCTGGAGGTCACATTGCTCTCGAGCATGTTGCAGGCCCCCGTGCTCGGCTATCGGCGCGGCCGTGGCGTGCTGGATTCGCGGAATCCGTTCAGCGTGACCTTGCCGCTGGGCCGCGACTTGTGGGCGGAGGCTGACGCCGTTCTCGCCGTCGGCACGCGTCTGCTCAATCCAGTGAACCAGTGGGGCATCGACAAGGCGTTGCAGATCGTGCGCGTGGACGCGGACCCGGACGAGCCCGCGCGGATCAGCAAGCCAAAGGTCGCGCTTGTCGGCGATGCGGCTCCGATCCTGCGCGCGTTGATCGATGAGCTCGCCAAAGTCAATCCTCGCCGTGCGCCACGCCACGACGAAATGCGAGACCGTCAGGGCAAGCTGCGGCAGCGCCTTGCCAAGCTCGCGCCACAACTGGCTTTCCTCGAGGCGATTCGCGCCGAACTGCCCGAAGACGGCATCCTTGTCGATGAGGTCACGCAGATCGGATTCGCGGCACGCCTTGCGTTGCCCGTCTATAGACCACGCACGTTTCTTTCACCCGGCTACCAGGACAATCTTGGCTGGGGCTATGCGACCGCGCTTGGCGCGCAGCATGCAAGGCCGGATGTGCCGGTGCTCTCTATCAACGGCGACGGCGGATTTCTCTATACTGGCAACGAACTAGCCACCGCGATCCGGCACGGCATTCCGCTGGTCGCTATCGTTTTTGTTGATGGCGCTTTTGGCAATGTCCGCCGCATCCAGCAGGAAGAGTTCGGCAATCGCCTGATCGCCTGTGACCTCGCCAATCCAGATTTCGTCAAATACGCGGAAAGTTTCGGTGCAGCGGGCCGCCGCGCGCGTGGGCCGGATGAATTGCGTATGGCCCTGCGGGAATCGTTCGCGCGCCGTGAGCCGACGCTGATCGAGGTGCCGGTCGGGGCCATGCCGAGCCCGTGGGAATTCATAATGATGGCTCGCGTGCGCGGACCATGAAGCGGGTTGCCATAACCGACCCTGATAGGGTTAGTGTCAGCCCCGAAATGGACCTTATTACCACCACCGATCAACTTGCGGCGGTTTGCGCGCGGGCGGCGAAACACCCCTACGTGACGGTCGACACCGAATTCCTCCGCGAGACCACATATTATCCATTGCTGTGCGTGGCGCAGATGGCCTCAGCCGACGAGGCCGTCGTCATTGACGCCCTGGCTGACGGCATCGACCTTGCGCCGTTTTTCGACCTGATGGCGAATGAGAAGGTCACCAAGGTTTTCCATGCCGCTAGGCAGGACATCGAAATCGTCTGGAACCTGGCGCAGAAGATCCCCCACCCGATCGTCGACACGCAAGTCGCCGCGATGGTCCTCGGCTATGGCGACTCGATCTCCTACGACCAGCTGGTGCAGCGCATCACCGGCGACACGCTGGACAAATCGCACCGGTTCACCGACTGGACGCGGCGGCCGCTTAGCGACGCGCAGATTACCTACGCGCTGTCGGACGTGACGCATTTGCGCGCGGTCTATCTCAAGCTCACCGAGGACCTGGAAAAGCGTGGCCGCCACAGCTGGGTCGAGGCTGAAATGGATGTCCTCACCTCGCCCGACACGTACCGGGCCGACCCTGAACGTGCTTGGGAGCGGCTGAAAACCCGTGTGCGCAAGCCGAAAGAGCTTGCCGTATTGATCGAGGTTGCCGAATGGCGTGAGCGCGAGGCGCAGACCCGCGATGTGCCGCGCGGGCGTGTGCTCAAGGACGACGTCATCGGAGACATTGCGGTCCAGGCGCCGACCACGCCGGAGCGGCTTGGCCAACTCCGTTCATTGCCGAAGGGTTTCGAGCGTTCGCGCTGGGGCGAGCAGATCCTCGACGCGGTCAAGCGCGGGCTCGAACGCGACCAGAAGACGCTGCCACGCCTGGAACGCTTCCGCCCGGCGATGAACGGCGCTGCGACGGTCGAGCTACTCAAGGTTCTTTTGCGGATGACCGCCGAGCGGCACGGTGTCGCCGCCAAGGTCATTGCCACCGTCGACGATCTCGACCGGATCGCCGCCGACGACGAAGCCGACGTTCCCGCGATGAAAGGCTGGCGCCGTGAACTATTCGGCGAAAAGGCACTCGCGCTCAAGCATGGGCACCTGGCGCTTGCCGTCGACAAGGGCAAGGTCGTGACGGTGGAGAAGAACTAGGCACCGTTGTCCTGGTTATGCCTCCATCGTCGACTCACGGCCAACCAGCCGTCCCAATTGCCGCAATCGGCTGGCCAGGCGGTCGCTTGCAAGCTCGCCGTATGCACCCGGAAGTTTGAGAATGAGCTTGCCGCGTTTGACCTGCATTGGCGTTTTTGGAAGCACCCCGGCCTGCCCGGCAGTCAGGATATAGGCGACGCGCATGGCGGCGCCGACCACGCGTGCACGATCGAGCATGCGGGTGGTCGCGAGCTCGCGAAGCCGTGGCGACAGGTCCTCCTCGTTCAATCCCGCGTGACGGAAATAGACCGAAAGCGCGAGATAGGCGCGGCCTGGATGATCGATCGCCACGAAATCACCATTCGCGATGATGTTCATCGACTGCTCGCCGCGATAGTCCGGATGGGCGCGCCAGCCGATGTCGCCGAGCAGGCAGGCTGCGTGCCGCAACCGCTGTTCGTCGGTGGTTTCTTCCAGTCCTGACGACGCAATAAAGCGGTCGGTCCACGCAATAAGCTCCTCACCGTGTCGCGGCGAGCGTGAACGCAATACGTTGAGGTTGGTTGCTGCCGAAATGAGCGGATCACGCGCACGTTCGCGCGCGTTCAGCAATGAGTAAAGCAGACCCTCGCGCACACCAAGCACCGAAATGATCACCTGTTTCGGCTTGATGGTCTGGACGAGATTTTCCATCACCAGCGCCGCATAAGCGAGCAAATGCCGGCGCGCGGCGTTGACGACCTCGATCTTCGACAACGTCTCCGGATCGACGTGATGCACCAGCCGAGAGAACTCCTGCGCCTCGCGCGCCGAAATCCGGTAGTTGTGCATGATGTGGAACGGATAGCCGGTCTGCCACATGTGAAGGCGAGCCAATGCGCGCCAGGTGCCGCCGACCGCATAGAACGTGCGGTCCTCCCCGTCGTGCAGCATGTCGAGGTCCTCGAACGCCTCCTCGACGAATTTTTCGGCTTTTTTCAGCGATTTGCCGGTGATGTCCTGCAAGGCCAGGCCGCCCAGCGGCAATGTCACGCCGCCGCGTACGCGTGTGCCGTGAACATCGACTAGCTCGAGCGATCCGCCGCCAAGGTCCCCGACGATACCGTCGGGCTTGTGGATGCCAGAGACGACGCCGAGCGCCGTGAGATGGGCCTCGCGCTTGCCCGACAGGATCGAGATGCGCGTGCCGCAGATGCGTTCCGCCTTGGCGATGAACGCGCGCCCGTTGCGGGCATCTCGGCACGCTGCCGTCGCGATAGCCCAGACGCGCCGCACGTGCAGGATGTCACATAGAGCGCGGAAGCGTCTCAGTGCATTGAGCGCCGTCTCAATGGCATCGGCCGGCAGCAACCCGGTCGATTGCACCTGCCGTCCGAGGCCCGCTAGCACTTTCTCATTGAAGATCGGCGTCGGTGCGCGCGTCAGGCCTTCGTAAATGACGAGACGGATCGAGTTTGACCCGATGTCGATGACGGCGATCGGAGGCCCATGGTCAAGCCGACCCTTCGGAATGATTGCAGGTGAACGCTTACGCGCCTTCGATGAGGCGGCGTATGAGGCTGCGCGGCGACGACTCTTTGAGCGATTTCCCACGGCCCGAAAGGCTCGGATTTGTCATAAAATATTTATGGGCGTTGAAGAGTTCCTCGCCCGGGGCCGCCTTTATGCGCGTGGAACTGCCGTCCGGCAAGAGCTTCCAGCTTTGCTCATTGTCCTTGTAGTTCGCCGCCATGATCTGGTTGAGAACCTGTTCGTGCACGGTGGCATTGAGAATTGGGGACAGCACTTCGACGCGCCGGTCGAGATTGCGCGGCATCATGTCGGCTGACGAAATATAGATCGCTGATTTCGGATGCGGCAACGCATGGCCTGCGCCAAAACAATAAATACGGCCATGCTCGAGGAATCGGCCAACGATGGACTTGACGCGAATATTCTCCGATAGGCCGGGCACTCCCGGCCGCAAGCAGCAAATGCCGCGCACCACGAGGTCGATGGAAACGCCCGCCGCCGAAGCATCGTAAAGGGCGTCGATGATGTCCGGGTCGACCAGCGCGTTCATCTTCATCCAAATCGCCGCCGGCCGCCCCGCCTTGGCGTGCGCAATTTCCTGCGCGATATGGTCAAGAACCCGTTTGCGCAAGTTGATCGGCGAGATCGCCATCCGCTCGAGCTCAGCCGGCTCGGCATAACCGGTGATGTAGTTGAAGATGCGCGCCACATCGCGGCCGATCACTGCGTCGGCAGTGAAGAACGACAAGTCGGTGTAAACACGTGCGGTCACCGGATGATAGTTGCCGGTGCCGACATGCACATAGGTCGCAAGCTCGCCAGCCTCCCGGCGAACGACCAGCGACAGCTTGGCGTGGGTCTTCAACTCGATGAAGCCGTAGACGACTTGAACGCCGGCGCGCTCGAGGTCCCTCGCCCAGCGGATATTGGCCTCTTCGTCAAACCGCGCCTTCAACTCGACCAGCGCAGTCACCGACTTTCCGGCTTCCGCCGCCTCCACCAACTGCTTTACGATCGGGGATTCCGCCGACGTGCGATAGAGCGTCTGCTTGATGGCCACGACATTGGGATCGCGCGCCGCCTGCTGCAGAAATTGCACGACAACGTCGAAGGATTCGTACGGGTGATGGACGACCAGGTCCTTCTGGCGAATGGCCGCGAAGCAATCGCCGCCGTGATCCCGGATACGTTCAGGGTAGCGCGGATTGTAAGGAACGAATTCGAGATCCGGCCGGTCGAGCCTGGTCAGCTGGCTGAGGTCGTTCAGCGCCAGCACGCCATCGACTCTGAAAACTTCGTCGTCGGCGACGGCCAGTGCGCGCTGCACGAAGTTGCACAGTTCGCCCGGCATTGACCCCTCGAGTTCGAGTCGGATCACCGAACCGCGTCGTCGCTGCTTGAGCGCAGTCTCGAAAAGCCTCACCAAATCTTCGGCTTCTTCTTCAATTTCAACCTCGGAATCGCGGATCGCACGGAATGTCCCGTGTCCTTTGACGGTGTATCCGGGGAACAACCGGCCGATGAACAGCGCGGTCGCTTCCTCCAGCGTAATAAGTCGGATTCCCTGATCGCTGCCGCCCGGCAGCCTGATGAATCGATCTATCTTTTGCGGCATGCGGATCAGCGCGTTCATCGCTTTGCCGTCTTTGGTCCGCGCAAGCTGCAACGCGATGGAAAAGGCCAAATTTGGAATAAAGGGGAATGGATGCGCGGGGTCGATCGCAAGCGGGGTCAGCAGCGGGAAAATATGCGTGAGAAAGCGTTCCTCGAGCCAGCCGCGGTCGGATTTCTTGATGTCGCTGCCATCCACCAGCACGACGCCAGCAGCCGCAAGCTCCGGTCGCAGCTCGATCCAGCGCTGCTGCTGGTCATGAGCGAGTTGCGACACGGCCTCGCCGATGCGCGAAAGCTGTTCGCCGGGTGTGAGTCCGTCCGGACTCTGGGTAAGAATGCCCTCGCGCACCTGACCCTTGAGGCCGGCAACGCGCACCATGAAGAATTCATCGAGGTTGCTGGCGGAGATCGACAGAAAGCGGACGCGCTCCAGCAACGGATGCTGTGCGTTTGCTGCCTCTTCGAGCACGCGGCGATTGAAGTGCAACCAGGACAGCTCGCGGTTGATGAACCGCGCCGGCTGCGACCTCAACGACGGAGATGGCTCATCCTTGACGGCTGACACGACGTCTGGACGGCTCGCGGCCGAGGAAGTTTCCTCAACTGATGCAACGGCTTGTCCACGATCAGCCATTTGAAAAACCCGCAAACCTCAGCACTAGCTGAAAAACATGGCTGCTGCATGACAGCCAGCGCCCGCATGGCGGGTACATCAAGCCTTGCACAACTGCGTTAAGGAACGCGGAACAGTTCGGCGGCCAGCGCTCGCGTCACGGGCCGATGCCGGCGCATTGCCTCTTCATCGAGCCGTCGGACGGCCTGATGGGCGGCGACGAACGACCGCTCGATGCGGTTGGCAAGAAAATTGACGAGCGATTCGTCGACGGCGATCTGCCGATCAACTGCAAGCTTGATAATGAGCGCTCTTAATAACGCGTCGTCGGGCGTGGCCAGCGTCACACTTGGCACCGCGCGCATGCGGGAGGCGAGATCGCGGATAACCACGGGAAACGTCGTCAGCGGCGAACGCGACGTGACAAGCATGTAAGCGGTTTGCTCGCGGGCAAGATTGAGAAAATGAAAAAACGCACGCTCGTCGAGGCCTTCGAATTCGAGGTCCTCGAGCACCAGCGCCCCGGTTGCGAAAGCTGCGGGTAGATCCGTGTGGGGCAACAATTTTGCGGACAGCACGCGCGCGCCGGTTGCCTCCGCCCATATCGCCGCAAGATGACTCTTGCCCGAACCTTGCGGACCGACCAAAGCGACAATGCGGTCAGGCCAGTCTGGCCAGCGCTCAACCAGATTGAACGCCGCAACATTCGGCGGCCCCCGCAGGAAGTCTTCGCGCGCGAAGCTTATGGAGTGATCAAGCGCCAACAGAAGCTGGCGCGGGGCAACCGAACTGTCCATTCCTCTCAATCCGCCTTTTCCCCATATAAAGTGAGCTTTGCAGATAGTGGCGTAGCGCAAAGCGAGCGAGCACACCGATTGTGGCCGCAAGCGGGACAGCGACCAGCAGCCCGACGAAGCCGAACAGATAGCCGAAGCCAAGTAACACGAAAATCAGCCATACCGGATGAATTCCAACACTTTCGCCGACCAGTTTGGGTGCGAGCACGTTGCCTCCGACAAACTGCCCGACGAGAAAAATGCCGAGCACGATCAAAATCAGTCCGTAGGCCGGCCAGAATTGCGCGACCGCCACGCCAGGCGACAGCACGAGACCCGTCATGGATCCGACATCCGGGATAAATGTTATGAGACCGGAGATGAGGCCGATGAGCAGACCGAAATTGAGTCCGGTGAGAGTAAGCGCAACCGCATAAAAGGAGCCAAGAATAAGGCACACCGCGGTCTGCCCACGCAGGAAGCCGGCAATCGCAGCATCGACCTCACGGGCAAACGCGCGCACCGTGTCGCGATGCTGGATCGGAATCCAGCTGTCGACGCTGCGGATCATGCGATGCCAATCGTAGATCAAGTAGAAGGCAACCACAGGCGTCACAACGACAAGCGAGAATGAAGAGACGAGCGCGCGGCCGCCGGACCACAATGAGCGCAAGAACGCCGTCAGCCAGCCGACACCTTGCGTTACCAAATCTCCGATCGATTTGTCAGTGCTGAAGCTGGCGCCAAGCAGTTTTTGCAGCCAGGGCCTGCTTGGATCCCCCAGAAGCGCCTGTAGTTTTGTGACATTGCCCGGCACGCTGTCGATAAAGGAGGAAAGCTGCGTGCCCACAATCGGCGCGACAAGCAAAATGAGGTAGACGAGTGCCAGCACAACGATGGCGATGAGGAACGCTGCCGCCTGCCGGTTAACGCCAAGTCGCTCGAGCCGATCGGTCAGTGGTGTCAGCAGATATGCAATCGCCAGGCCGGCGACAAAGGGCAGCAGTATTTCGCTCAGCAGCCACAGCGCCAGGACGACGAGCACAAGCACAGCCGACCAGAAGATGACGTGACGCTCCACCGCGCTGCGGTCAAGTGTGGGTTTACGGCGTGACCGTGATGGCGCGCGCGGGCTCAAGATTTTGACGCCGTCGAATTGATGTGGCGCACCCATTCAGCCACATACGCGGCAACCGACAACAATGTCAGCGTGGCGACAAGGGCCATGAGTATCGTTGTCAGTGTTGGGAACGAATAGCCGAAACCGACCGTGCCGAGCACAACGCAGGCAAATACAATCTGTGCAACGGTATTGAGCTTGGATACCAGCAACGGTTTGACCTTGATGGGTACTCCAACCAGCCAGGACAGCATGACTGCGCCCACGATCATGATGTCTCGCGATACGACGAGAATGACCAGCCAGCCGGGAATCAAGCCTTTGATGCCCAACGTTAGATAAATCGAAACAATCAGCGCCTTGTCAGCAAGCGGGTCGAGATAGGCGCCGAGTTCGGTGGTCATCTGGAATCGCTTTGCGAGATATCCATCGACCGCGTCGCTCACCCCGGCCGCAAGAAACAGCACGAACGCGATCCAGATGTACTGCTCGCCAGACGCGATCGCCCAAACCACGACCGGCACCAGCAAAATGCGTCCCAACGTAATGAGATTAGGAATACTCAAGGCAATCCCGGTTCGCGCGCGCACGCCGGCGTCAGGCGCCGGAACAGCGTCAATCCCTCGGGCAGAGTATAACGGCGCCTGGACCATTGCGCGACTTGCGATTCCAACGTAGGACCCCGGCGTAACATTTTGCCTACGCACGATCTTTTCCGGAATTCCGGGCGTCCGGAGCGTGCGTTTGCGAGGGCATATCATGGCAGAAAAACGGCGCGGACTCACTTACGCGCAGGCCGGTGTTGATATCGACGCCGGCAACCGGATGGTGGAGTTGATCAAGCCTCTCGTACGGGCAACGGCGCGGCCAGGCGCCGATTCCGAGATCGGCGGCTTTGGCGGAATATTCGATCTCAAGCAGGCCGGCTATCGGGATCCTGTTCTTGTCGCGGCAACGGACGGCGTCGGCACAAAGCTCAAGGTTGCAGTCGAAACCGGCCGGCACGACACCATCGGCATCGATCTGGTCGCGATGAGCGTGAACGACCTGGTCGTGCAGGGCGCAGAGCCCCTGTTTTTTCTTGACTATTACGCCTGTGGAAAGCTCGAGCCCGAGCTCGGCGCCGCTGTTGTCGCCGGTATCAGCATTGGCTGCCGCGAGGCTGGTTGCGCCCTGATCGGCGGCGAGACGGCGGAAATGCCGGGCGTCTATCGAGGCGATGATTACGACCTTGCAGGTTTCGCTGTCGGTGCCGTCGAACGCGATGCCGTGCTGCCGCGCACCGACATTGCAGAAGGTGACGTCATCATCGGCCTGGCGTCTTCCGGTGTGCACTCCAACGGCTACTCGCTGGTCCGCAAGGTTGTCGAGCAAAGCGGAATCAGCTGGAGCGCGCCGGCGCCATTCATGACCGGCAAGAGCCTGGGTGAATCAATTCTGGCGCCGACCCGGATTTACGTGAAATCATGTCTGGTAGCGATCCGCAGCACAAAGGCGGTAAAAGGACTGGCGCATATCACCGGTGGCGGATTCCCCGACAACATTCCACGCGCGCTGCCGAAAGGTCTCGGCGCGCGTATCAATCTCGGGACTGTGCCTGTTCTTCCCGTTTTCAAGTGGCTTGCCGATGCAGGCGGCATTGCACAGAACGAAATGCTGCGCACTTTCAACTGCGGCGTCGGAATGATCATTATCGTATCCGCAAAAGATTCGGATGCCGTCATGCAGACTTTCACGCGCGCCGGGGAAAATGTCGTGGCCCTTGGAACTGTCATCAAGGCGTCAGGCCATGAACGCGTTGTCTACGACGGCAAGCTTAATTTCGGGTAAGGCATGAACCGCAAGCGGGTCGCAGTCCTCATCTCTGGCCGTGGCTCCAACATGGCTGCCCTCATCGAAGCCGCCAAGGACAAGACCTATCCTGCGGAAATCGCGGTGGTGATTTCAAATCGTCCGGATGCGGGCGGCCTCGTGCTCGCACGGGCCAATGGAATAGCCACCGAGGTCGTCGACCACACCGCCCACGGCAAGGACCGCCCGGCCTTCGAGAACGCCTTGCGGGCAGTGCTTGAAAAGCATCGCGTCAACATCGTCTGTCTTGCCGGCTTCATGCGGCTGCTCACCGCCGGCTTCGTCGGCGGCTGGGAAGGGCGCATGCTCAACATCCACCCCGCCCTCCTGCCGTCGTTCAAAGGTCTCGAGACCCACAAGCGCGCCCTGGAGGCCGGCGTGAAACTGCACGGCGCGACCGTGCATTTCGTGGTGCCGGAGATCGATTCCGGGCCGATCGTGGCGCAGGCCGCTGTTGCAGTGCGGGATGACGACACCGAAGAGACGCTCGCTGCTCGGGTGATCCAGGTCGAACACCGGATCTATTCGTTGGCGCTCAAACTAGTTGCCGAAGGCCACGTGCGAATTGTGGCTGGCCGGTGCCAAGCGGACGGCGTCACCATGCCGGACGGCGCTTTTTTGGCCCCCGAAGCGTAAGACGCCCGGCGGATTTTCCACCGCTCACGCAATTGTGCCCCTGCCGCGGAATACCGTACTGGCCGCAAGGTTATAGAATTTACTATAATTATGTGCCGCTCAGCCAGACGACGGAAAGGCCCAAGAAACGAAGGGGGACGACGTGAACCGAAGTAACGAAACAAAACTGATTTTTCCCGGGCTCGCCGGATTTTATGCATCGATGCTGCCGGTCGCGGCCACGCTGGTCCGTGTGGTCGTCGGCATTATGTTCTTGATGCACGTCTGGGGCAAATTCAACGCTGGCCACGCCCGTATCGCCACCGCCTTCGGCAATAATTACGGCCTGCCGATGCCCGGCCTGTTTGCCTATGCGGCAATGGGTATGGAGTTGATCGGCGGTGTCTGCCTTATCATCGGGCTGTTCACGCGCTTCTGGGCCGCGGCACTCGCAGTCGAAATAGGTATCGCGCTGATCGTTGCACATTTGCCGAAGGGGTATTCCGTCGGAGCGGGCGGCTACGAATATGTCCTCTTGATCGGCGTCGTTTTGCTCACGATCGCCATGCGCGGCGGCGGACCCTATTCGGTCGACGCCAAGATCGGCAAGGAACTCTAAGAACCAGCACGCATTGAAGCGCGCGCGGCGCTAGCCCGCGCGCGCTTTGCGTATCCAGACCCTGTTGTCGTGCACTGCGGCTCCGCCGTAAGGCGCGATTGAATCTGCGCCGACCAGCGTATTGATGCCGCAACCGTCGGCATAGGCGGCGTTGGGCCAGATCGATTCCGCAATCAGAACCCCTTGCCGCACGCCTTCGAATACGCGCGCATGCAGGCGTACTTCGCCCCGCTTGTTGCCGAGAACGACGTAGTCACCGGTGGAGATCCCTAGGGCCGCAGCGTCGTCGGGGTGGATCATCACGGTCGGTCGGCTTTCTTGTGTCCGTGAGGTCGGCGTCTCGTTAAAGGTCGAATTGAGGAAGCCGCGTGCCGGCGACGTCGCGAGCCGGAACGGGTGCTCGACATCCGCACCTTCGATCGATGTCCAGTGGTCTGGCAACCGCGGCATGTCGTCAACCGGGCCGCTCTTGCACGGGCTGCGGAACGGAACGTTCGGCCAATCCGGTTTGAACCTGAACTTGCCGTCCGGCCAGGGAAAGCCATCAAGATAGTGCGACTCCCGGAAGGGCGGTTGGCAATCGATCCACTTGTTGGCCTCGATCTCGGCAAGCGTGCCGCGTTTGGACACCTGCAACATCTGATCGATGAGCTCCCGCGAGTTCATCGTAAAACCGCGATGTTCGGCACCGAGCCGCTGCGCGAGCCCGCAGATCACCTCATGATTGTTTCGGCACTCGCCCGGCGGCTCGACCAGCTTGGGTCCAAGAATGAGGTACTGGTGTCCGCCACCGCGGTAGATATCGTCGTGTTCGAGAAACGTTGTTGCCGGCAGCACGATGTCGGCGACTTGCGCGGTCTCGGTCATGAACTGCTCGTGCACGCAAACAAAGAGATCCTCGCGCGCAAATCCGCGTTTCACCTGCGTCTGATCGGGACACACCGATACCGGATTGGTGTTCTGGATGATCATCGCCGCGACCGGCGCGCCGCCGTGCAGCGCCTCACGCTCGCCGGTCAGAATTGCTCCGATGCGGGATTGATCGAGCATCCGCACCGAGCGGTCCCAGGTGTCGAGACCCTCGATTAAGGTCTTGTCGAGCCGGAAAATGTCAGCGCTGATGTGGAAGGCCCCGCCGCCCTCGTATTGCCAGGCGCCCGTCACCGCCGGAATGCAACTCGCCGCGTGCATGTTCACGGGGCCGTTGCGCGAGCGCGAAAAGCCATAGCCAAGGCGGAAAAACGCGCGCTTGGTTTTGCCGATCAGGCGCGCGAATTCCTCGATGGTCTCGACCGGCGCGCCGGTGATCGCAGCCGCCCAGTGCGGATCGCGCGAGCGCAGATGCGCTTCGATCTCGCGTGGAGCGTCGGTGTATTTTTCAAGGTAGTCCCAGTCGGCTTTGCCGTCGCGGAACAGGCAATGCATCACCGCGCAGGCGAGCGCACCGTCGGTGCCCGGCTTGATGAGCACAGGCAGGTCGGCCTGCTCCATCGTTCCGTTCATGTAGATGTCGACGGCCGCGATTTTTGCGCCGCGCTCCTTCCGCGCACGCACGGCATGGGTCATGACGTTGACCTGCGTGTTCACCGCGTTGGTGCCCCAGATGATCACTAGATCCGACTTCGCCATCTCCCGAGGATCGACCCCGGCGATGCGCCCGATGCCGGCGGCATAGCCCGCGTAGGCAGGATTGACGCAGATCGTCGAGTGGAATCCGGAATACTTCTTCACGTGGCGCAGGCGATTGATGCCGTCGCGCATCACGAGGCCCATCGTGCCGGCGTAGTAGTAGGGCCAGACGCTTTCCGCGCCGTGGCACTGCTCAGCCTCGATGAATTTCTCGGCGACGAGATCGAGCGCATCATCCCACGATATGCGCTCGAATTTTCCCGAGCCTTTGGCGCCGATGCGGCGCAGCGGACGCAGCAGCCGCTCGGCATGATGCTCCCGTTCGGCATAGCGCGCGACCTTGGCGCAGATCACGCCGGCCGTGTAGTCGTTATCTTTGGCGCCGTGCACGCGTCCGATCGTGCGCTCGTCGAGAAGTTCGACCTCCAGCGCACAGGTCGACGGGCAGTCATGCGGACAGGCCGAATGGCCGATCCGCGTCACGTCCTTGGGTCGCAAGGTCTGATTCATGGCGTCGCCAGTATAGACGGACGCCAATTCCGTGTCTTATCGATCAAACCCGGGATCAGGCCCGCTTGGTCGCCTTGCCCAGCCGCATGCGCGCGGCGGCATAGACGATGATCATCAGCACCATCAGCACGCCGCGCGTGATCCATATCTTCGCGATGTCGCCGGCAAAGACTGCGTCGGCGATGCGGTCCATGGCGATCCAGAGCACCAGGCCAGCCCCCGCCATGATTTCGTCGAGATGCAGGGCCCGATGAGCGCGTACGGCAACATAACCGGCGCCGACCACCAGCAGCGCGCCGACCGGCCCGCCCCAGACGTGAAGCGCGTGGTGAACAGCGGAAGTCGTCCAACCCACCACCGCCGGATCGCTAGCCATGATGTCGCCGGCGACCCAGCCGAGCAGCGCGCCGCCGGCCCAAACCAAAATGCGAAACCGCTCCAGCAGCGCCATGAGGATAGCGCTGCCCGCCACTATCAGCGGCACACTGGTGGCCAGGCCGAAGATGATCAGCGTCGTCTTGATGGCGGCTGCATGCGTGATATCCACGCGCGCCGCGGCGATCTCGGCCGAAGCCGCAATCGCGATCACATTGTCGAGGCTCATCACGATGTCGGCGATGGCAACGATGCGGACCGCGCGCCAGAGGTTGTCGCCCGACTTGTGGTCCCCGCCCGCGCCGTCGGCGTCCTCGGTGACCAGCTTGTAGGCGACCCACAAGAGCAGCACGCCGCCGACCAGCTTCAGATACGGATAGGCCATGGCCTGCGCGACCACGAGCGTGAAGAGCACGCGCAGCAGCACAGCGACGCCCGCGCCGAGGATCATGCCCCACACGCGCTGGCGCGGCGGCAGCGTCATGCAGGCCATCGCGATCACGACGGCGTTGTCGCCCGACAGGATGATGTTAACCCCGATGATCTGAAGGGCCGCGATCCAGAAAGCAGCGGTCCACATGTCTTGCCAGAGAAAGTCCACAGCGTTCCCCTTTTTAGACCCGCCTTTGCGGCGGTGTTTCCTCTATCACCGTTCCGGAAACGGAGCGGTCATTCCTTCTTGTTAGCCTGCGAGCAGGCGCGTCTGGTCAACCGACAATTTCGTTGTCCGAAAAGAATTGTGCAATTTCCCGCGCCGCTGTGTCAGGTGCATCCGACCCGTGAACGGAGTTTTCTCCGATTGACCTGGCATGGACCTTACGGATTGTCCCGTCAGCCGCCTTTGCAGGATCCGTGGCTCCCATGACTTCACGATACCGGCTAATGGCCTGCTCGCCTTCGAGCACCTGCACGATGACGGGACCCGAGATCATGAATTCGACCAGCTCGCGAAAGAACGGCCGTTCGCGATGCACTGCGTAGAATCTCTCCGCCTGCTCGCGCGAAATCCGCACACGCTTCTGGGCCACAATTCGCAGGCCGGCCTTTTCGATGATGGCGTTGATCGCGCCGGTCAAATTGCGTTCGGTCGCATCGGGCTTCAAAATCGAAAAAGTACGCTCTACAGCCATCCTACTGTCCTTCACTGGAACTGATCGATGAGTTTAAGGGGTTTCATTGGCGAGACCGGATTGCGCGGCTTATACCGGGGGGCATTTCAGGCGGCAAGTTCGGCCTTTATTGACAGGAAATCTCGCGCAGGAGACAAAAATGCTGGCCCGCTACCGGATGTTCGCCGGATACAATGCCTGGTGCAATGAGCGTCTCTACGAGGCCGCGGCCCAAATTCCCGACGCCGAATACCGGGCCAATCGAGGCGCTTATTTCCGGTCCCTCCACGGCACGCTCAATCATTTGCTTGTGGGTGACCGCATCTGGATGCGGCGTTTTACCGCTCAGGGCGAGGTCCCGCCCGGTCTTGATGCCATCCTTTACGACGATTTCTCTCGGCTACGCGCAGCGCGGCGCTCCGAGGATGCGCGGATCAACGACTACGTCGGAAGCCTGAATGAGTG
Organism: uncultured Alphaproteobacteria bacterium; assembly: GCA_963736275.1. Lineage (GTDB taxonomy): Bacteria > Pseudomonadota > Alphaproteobacteria > Rhizobiales > Xanthobacteraceae > Pseudolabrys. The sequence continues at coordinate 830,323 of CAVTOP010000005.1, read as the reverse complement.
CGATCTCTCAAATCCGATCCAATACCGGACCTTTGTCAATCCGCAGGACATAGAACAGATACTCGCGCCGGCGCTCGACCATTTCTTCAATCATCAGACCCATCATCGCGGTCAGGCCCACGCGCTGGTCAGCGGCATTCTGGGTAACGACAGAACGCCAAGTTTTGATCTGATCATCTACCAGCGCGAGACTGGTGAAGGGGCGCTACGAATAATCGGCTGATACGCGTTACTGGACGTGTGTGCGCTGGAAATCCTGGCTCGCGGTCTTTGGCGTGCCGGATTTTTTCTTTGGCGTCTTCTTGGCCGGAGCGCTGGGTTTTGGTTGCTCGGGCGCGCGATCGATGACCTTCAGCCTGCCGTCGGCAAACGTGTAAATTCCCGGCCAAGGTCCGCTGAGAAAAGTCAGCACCGCCCTGCGCTCGCCTTTGTCGCCGGCGCTGATCGCGACGTTGGTCGGAACGCCCGCCCGCTGCACCGTTTGGCATTCCGTCATGCCGAGCCCGATACCGCCTGCAACCTGAGGCATCGCCGGTTCAAGCTTCTGAAGATTTGGATCAGCACCAGCCGAAGCAGGCGCCGGCGTTGTTGCTCCGGCGAGGTCCCCGGCAACCGACCCGACTTCGCGGTCGGCATCAGGAGGCGCCGCAGCTTGGGTTGGCGGCGGCGCTGCTGCTTGCGCAGTCGCTGCGTTCGGCGGTGCGCACCGGCCATCGGCAGCCACCAGGCCTTCCGGGCCCACCGGACCTTGCGGACCTAGGCTGATTTTTGCCGTAGTGGGACGCGCCCAAGCCGGCGTGCTGAAGACATCCACCGATTTAAAAAGTCCGCCTTCGTTCTGATCCTCGAAAATCTGCGCCGTGTTCTTGCAGCCGCCGACGAGGAGTGCGGCACTGCACACGAGCGCAAGGCTGAGGGAAACACGATGATACGACAAATTGCCGACCTCGAAGGACCTATCTCTTGTCCCTTAAAACGTATTTTGCGGCATCTCAATGGCGCGCGGCAAGCCTGTGTCGTCCAAAGGGTTACCAGGCGTCGGCCATTGGCCGGTCGTGCATTGGCCGACCAAGCCGCGCCCGGAACCGAAGGGCAAATTCGCCGCGTCAGCTTTTTTTTGACCAGCGCCCCTGCTCGTCCGCTTGCCAATAGGTGGCCTCGAACCCTTTCGCCTTGACGTGGGACCAGTGCGCACGCGCCGCGGCCACAGCTTCCTCGTCCTCGCCATCAAACACCAGGACGATCCGCTGATACCGTTCTACGTCAGTCGGAAGCGGTGCGCGATCGACAAGAAAGCGTACGGCTGCGCCACTCGGATTGCCGTCATTCGGCGTGAGCAGCACCGGTTGTTGTGCCGCCTCGGATTCGCGCCACGTACCGTGCGGGAGGAAGCCATCGTCGCGGTACGTCCACAAATGCGCATCAAGCGCCTCGATACGCTCTTCAGTCGAACCCTGAACTACAACTTTCCAGCCTCGCTCCAGCGACTTCTCGAGCAGCGCGGGCAATACGTTTTCAAGTTTCTGCCCTTGCAGATGGTAAAATAAGATCTCGGTCATGGGAGTGGACGCCCCGCCAACTATTTTTCGTAGTGATCGGCAACGAGCCGATCGAGAAGCCGAACCCCCCAACCGGAGCCCCAACTTTTGTTGATGTCCGTCTGACGCGAGTTCAAACCCTGTTCCAGCAATGTCCAGGTGCGCCCAGGGAATCTTGTCGTCAACAAAGCGTTTGATGAACTGCGCGGCCGTGATAGCGCTGCCCCAACGGCTTCCGCCGGTATTCTTCATGTCGGCGAATTTGGAATCGATCATCTTGTCGTACTCGGGTCCAAGCGGCATGCGCCACACCAGCTCCCCCGTATCATTTCCGGCTTTCGTCAGACGCTCGGCGAGTTGATCGTTGTTCGAAAACATGCCTGCATATTCCTGCCCCAACGCGACCATGATGGCGCCGGTGAGGGTCGCCAGATCTACCATGAATTTCGGCTTGAACCGCTGAGCCGCGTACCAGATCACATCAGCAAGAACGAGCCGGCCCTCGGCGTCCGTATTGATAATTTCGATCGTCTGTCCAGACATTGATTTGACGATGTCACCGGGACGTTGCGCGTTGCCGTCCGGCATGTTCTCGACCAGGCCAATGAGTCCAACGGCATTCACCCGTGCCTTACGTGCGGCAAGAGCATGCATCAGCCCAACAACACAAGCGGCGCCCGCCATGTCGCCTTTCATGTCCTCCATGCCGGCGGCCGGCTTGATCGAGATACCCCCTGTATCAAAGCACACGCCCTTACCGATGAACGCAACGGGAGCCTCCCCCGCTTTTCCGCCATTCCAGCGCATCACCGCGACGCGGCTCTCACGTATCGAGCCCTGACCGACGCCGAGAAGAGCGTTCATGCCGAGCCTTTTCATCGCCCTGACATCAAGAATTTCGACGGCGACGCGAAGCTTTTTCAATGCCCCCACGCGGCGCGCGAACTCTTCCGGGTAAAGGACGTTGGCGGGCTCATTGACGAGATCACGGGCCAGCACGACACCATCGGAAATCGCGCCCCGCAGCTCGTACGCTTTGTGCACGGCAGCAATATCACCGACCGCGACGGTGACATTCCGAACAGCGGGGGGCTTTTCATCCTCCTTACGCTTGGTCTTGTAGCGATCGAATGTGTAGGCGCGCAGGCCCGCCCCTTGCGCCAGATCCGCCGCCTGCTCCGCTCGCATGGCACCCTTGGGGAGCTCGGCGAAGATGTTGGCGTCGGCGGCCGAACTCGGCAGCCTGCCGACCGCAAGACCCCCGAGCCGGATAAAGTCCATTGCCGCAAGCTCGGCAACCTTCCCGACGCCAATAACAACCAAGCGCGTCGCCTTGAGCCCGGCCGGCATGACGATATCCATGGTTGAGCTTTTTTTCCCCGTGAACCGCTCTGCCTTCGCGGCACGCGCTACGATATCGGCTACCCCCCCGAGAGCCTTGCGTGTCGCCGGACCGAACTTCAGGCCATCGTCGCAAAACACGACGAACACGCCTTTGGAGGGGGCCTTAAAGGGGCCAAAACCGAGCTTCAAAGCGTTGGGCATCAAGAAAGGGTCCTTTGCTGGCAGGAGCACGTAGCGGGCGGGATGCGTTGGTCCATATGGCGCCACCGCAAGGTCCCTGCAAAGCCCAATTGCCCGAATTCCAGCGTTTTCCTCACCAAGCTCTGCGATTTGACGCCAAAATCAGCAAAAAAATGGACGGTATTTACATACCAAGTTGCCCAGTGGCCGAGACGACCAGGATGTCTGCCGCGTCCTGCAACTTTTACATTTTGTTGTGCATGTTCAACGGCTTTGCCTTTGCCCGGCCATTTTGTCAGGCAATCAAGGTAAGTCTGACGGGGGTTGAGTTTTAGGCTGAAAGCACTTGGCGCCTGGTGGGGGAAACCAAGCGCGGGGTCCGGCTGTGCCGGATCAGGGGACGATGCTGCGGATGGGGTCCATCAACGGATACATTTTGCGCACCACGTTGGGTGCGTTCCTGATCGTGCTGGTCAGCTTGACCGCAGTGATCTGGGTAACGCAGGCATTGCGCGACATCGACATCATGACGAGTCAGGGGCAGACGATCCTTGTCTTCGTCGGAATCACCGGCCTGATCATCCCCCTGCTGGTCCTGGTGATCGCGCCGATCGCTTTGCTGATCGCGGTCGCGCATGTGCTCAACAAGTTGTCCAACGATTCAGAAATCATCGTCATGAACGCGGCAGGCATGTCGCCTTGGGTCTTGTTTCGCGCGTTTATGGCCGCCGCTCTGGTGGTATCCCTGCTCGTCGGCACGATCAGCGCCTATTTCGCTCCAAAAGGCCTTCGCATGCTGCGCGACTGGCTGACCGAAGTTCGCGCCAACGTCGTGAGCAACATCGTTCAACCGGGGCGTTTTACGTCCATCGAAAGCGGCGTGACCATGCACGTCCGTGAGCGGCGCCCGAACGGCCAACTTGCCGGAATATTTCTTGATGATCGACGCAATCCGAACGAGCGTATTACGGTTCTTTCGGAAATTGGCGAAGTGCTGGACAACGAAAGCGGCACTTACCTGGTGCTTCAGAAAGGTGTCGTCCAGCGCCAAGAAACCGGCCAACGCGATCCTGCAATGGTCATCTTCGATCGCTACGCCTTCGACTTGTCGCAATTCGCTGGCGGCGCGCAGTCCGCCAAATACTCGATCCGTGAGCGCTACCTCTGGCAGCTGCTGTTTCCTGACCCGAAGGACCCATTTCATGTCGAGCAGCCTGGGCAGTTCCGGGCCGAACTGCACGACCGGCTGATGGCGCCGCTTTACCCGCTCGCATTCGTCATCATCGCCTATGCTTACCTCGGCGCCCCCCGTACGACCCGCCAGAGCCGCACACTATCGATGTTCGGCGCAATCGGTGGCGTCGCGCTGCTGCGCCTGATCGGATTTGCCTCGACCGTCTTTGGCGCCACTATGCCCTGGATGCTCGCGCTGCAGTATCTGACCTTGGCCGCCGCAATCGGCGCTGGCCTATACGTCATACGTCGCGGCCTGATCATTGAGCCCCCTGCCTTCATTTCCGATTGGCTCGCTGCGCTCACCGAGCGCTTGGGCCGACGTTTCGTTACGTCGTGATGTGACCGCTATGCCGATCATTGCCGGAACACTTGCACGGTACTTCGGGCTGCGATTTATCAACGCAGTGCTGGTGGTCTTTATCGGCATATTCGTGCTGGTCGCATTGATCGACTACATCGAGATGATGCGGCGTGCCGGTGACATTCCAAACGTGTCGGCCGCGCTGGTCGCCAAGACCTCGTTGTATCGGGTACCCCAAGTCGTCGAACGCATCCTGCCGTTCTGCGTGCTGATCGGTGCCATGTCTTGCTATCTTAACTTGTCACGGCGGCTCGAACTGGTGGTCGCCCGTTCAGCTGGAATGTCCGCATGGCAATTTGTCATGCCGGCCGTCGTAATTGCATTTGTTTTCGGCATAATCGCTACTGCCGTTTACAATCCGATATCGGCCACCTTGCAGGAACGCTCGAAGCGCTTCGAGGCTGAACTTTTCGGGCAGACTGCGCCCGGCCTGACCGGCGGCTCGTTCTGGATGAATCAGCGCACTGACGAAGGGCAGGCGATCATCAACGCAGTTGGTAGCCGCGACCAAGGCATCAATCTCAACGGCGTGTCGATTTTCGTGTTCGACATCGATGGCCGTTTCAAACAGCGGATCGAAGCGCGCGCCGCCGTTCTGGTCCCTGGCACATGGGTCTTGCGAGATACCCGCATCTATGGGCTCGGCACCGTCCCCACCACCCAGCCCGAATACCGGCTCAAGACCAGTCTGACCCCCGAGCAAGTCCGTGAAAGCTTTGCTACTCCCGAAACCGTCCCGTTCTGGGATCTTCCCGTATATATCCAGATCGCCGAACACGCTGGGCTTGTAGCCGCAGGCTATAGATTACAGTTTCAGAGGCTTCTGGCGCGTCCATTTTTGCTTGCAGGAATGGTTCTTCTTGCCGCTGCTGTAAGTCTACGCTTCTTCCGCTTCGGCGGCGTCCAGAAGATGGTTTTAAGTGGCATAGCCGCCGGGTTTCTGCTTTACGTTTTGTCGAAAGTGACTGAAGATTTGAGCAAGGCCGAGCTGATGCACCCTGTCGCAGCAGCTTGGCTGCCCGTGCTTGTCGGCGGCGTCACGGGATTTGTAGCGTTGTTGTATCAGGAGGACGGGTGATGGCGGGGCTTGTTAGCGCTCGTCCATCAGGGCCGCGGCTGTATTGCCGTGGCGTGGCGATTCTTGTCGCCGTCCTCGGCCTGCTAGCCTTTGACGGAGTGGTTGCGTCTGCGCCAGCGCAAGAGCTGCAGTTTCCGCAGCGTGCGCCGCCGCTGAAAAAATCCAAGATCGCCCTGGAGCGTGAAAAATCCGGGCAAAAACAGATGCTCGTTCAGGCGAACGAGGTCAACTACGACTACACAAACAACCGCGTTGCCGCCGTGGGCAACGTGCAGATTTACTACGGCGGATCGACGCTCGAAGCGAACCGGGTCGTCTACGATCAGAAGACCAAACGGCTTCACGCCGAAGGCAATGTCAGGCTCACAGAAGAGGATGGCAAAGTCACCTATGGCGAGATCATGGATCTGTCGGACGACTACCGCGACGGATTTGTTGACTCGCTCCGCCTAGACGCCCCCGACCAAACGCGCATGGCCGCCGCGCGCGCCGAACGTTCGAGCGGCAATTTCACCGTGCTCCACAACGGCGTCTATACGGCCTGCGCGCCCTGCAAGGACGATGCGAGGAAGCCGCCTCTATGGCAGGTCAAGGCTGCGCGTATCATCCATGATCAGACCGAAAAAATGATGTACTTCGAAGACGCGCGGATCGAATTTTTTGGTCGGCCACTCGCGTGGCTGCCTTACTTCTCGGCACCGGATCCGACCGTCAAGCGTAAGACCGGCCTTCTCACGCCCTCAATTTCGTCAAGTTCTGTTTATGGCGGAGCCATTGAAGTCCCCTACTACTGGGCATTGGCACCAGATTACGACGCGACATTCGCGCCAATGATCACGACGAAGCAGGGACCATTGCTCCAGGGCGAGTTTCGCCAGCGTTTGATGAACGGCGCCTATTCAATTCGTGCCGCAGGAATTTACCAACTCGACAAGGATTATTTTATTCGCAGCGATGGCAGCACGACGCCCGGCTATCGCGATTTTCGCGGAAGCCTGGAAAGCTCGGGCTTATTCGCGCTCAACAATAAATGGGTGTGGGGCTGGGACGGGGTGCTGCTGTCCGACAAAACGTTTTTTCAGGATTACAACCCGCACCTGTCGAGATACCGGACAACCGATCCGTTCCAGAATCCGTATAGCGAAGCGATCTCGCAGGCGTTCCTCACCGGCAAAGGCAACCGCAGCTATTTTGAAGCGCGATCCATTTATTACTACGGCTTCTCTGAGGCCGACGTGCAAACCCAGATTCCAATCATTCACCCGGTCATCGACTATAGCTATACATTTGATCGTCCGATCCTTGGCGGCGAACTGGGCTACCGTCTGAATTTCATCAGCCTCACGCGCCAGGATGCCGACTTCGATCCGATAACTCAGAGCGCCCTGAACAACGGGACTTGCACGCAGACTGCGGACCCCGCGATAAAAACGTCGGCGAACTGTTTGCTACGCGGCGTTCCCGGCACCTTCACCCGCTTTTCGGCCGAGGCACAATGGCGGCGCAGGATTACCGACCAGTTTGGCCAGGTGTTTACGCCATTCGCGTCAGTCAGGGTTGATGCGGGATCCATGCAGATCAAGGACCAACCGGGCGTCGCCAACTACATTGCGCCCGGCGACGACAATCTCGTGCGCGGAATGCCGACCGTTGGACTCGAGTATCGGTATCCGTTCATCAATATACAGTCATGGGGTACACAGACGATCGAACCGATCGCGCAAGTGATCATTCGTCCGAACGAACAGCAGATCGGTCGATGGCCGACCGAGGATGCGCAAAGCCTGGTATTCGACGACAGCAACCTGTTCCGAGTTCGACAAGTTTTCCGGCTGGGATCGCGTCGAAGGCGGTAGCCGCGCAAACTACGGCATGCAGTACACGGCACAAGTCAATCAAGGTGGATTTGTCAACGTGCTCTTCGGGCAGTCGTACAATCTGTTCGGGCAGAATTCGTTCGCGCTGGGCGGTACGACCAACACAGGTCTCGACAGCGGCCTGGATACGACGAAATCGGACTACGTGGCGCGGGTGTCTTATCAACCGAACAGCACCTACATGTTCACCTCACGGTTCCGTTTCAACAATGATACTTTCGAGGTCCAGCGAACCGAGCTGGAGGGCCGCGTCAATTTCGATCGATGGTCAGGAACATTGCTGTACGGAAATTACGCCGCTCAACCCGAGCTCGGATTTCTCGATCGCCGGCAAGGCATCCTGGGAGCGGGCCAGGTCAAGCTTGATGCCAACTGGATCTTATTGGGATCGGCGCGCTACGACCTTAATGCCGGGAAATTCGATCAAACGCGCATTGGAGTGGGCTATGTAGACGATTGCCTGATCCTGGGCCTGAACTACATTACCAATTATACCTATAGCGGAAACGTACAGGCCAATCATACGGTCACGCTGCAACTCAGTCTGCGCACGCTCGGGGGCACCTCGGTTGGCCAGCCGGTCGGTCGGCCGGCCTCAAATTAGGATAGCCGCGCTAGAGCTCGGAGCAATACATCTCGATGCTGAAGGTGTCGATGAAGCGATGTCAATTGTTCGCGGTCGCAATGATCGCCATTGTCTTTGCTTGTCCTGCGAACGCGCAGGTCGTCGTCATAGCCAATGGCTCCCCCATAACCGAATACGACATCCAACAACGGACGAAGCTCGACGTGAGCGCCACGCATAAACCAACAACGCGTCAACAGGTCATCGACGATCTGATTGACGACCGTCTCAAAATTTCAAAAGCGAAAGTTTATGGCCTCGAAGTCGACGATGGTGAAGTGAACCGCACCTTCGAAGGCATGGCCTCGCGACAGCACGTCACTGTTCAACAATTCTCTCAGGTTCTCGAACGCGCCGGTATTTCCCCGAACACAGTCAAAGCGCGCATTCGCGCCGAATTGACCTGGCAGCAATTGGTCCGTGGTAAGTTCGGCTCGTCATTGCAGGTCGGCGACAGCGATATCGCCAATGCTCTGAAGGATCGCAACGAAAACGAGAACTCCAGCCGTCGGCTACATCTACACACTCTATCCGGTAACCATCGTGGTTCCGCGGGGCTCAAGTGAAGCCACAATTTCAGCCAAACGCAGCATGGCCGACAATCTCCGTAGCCGATTCGCATCATGCAACGAAGGTCTGGCCATGGCTCGCGCCTTACGGGATGTGGCCGTCCGAGAGCCGATTACGCGCAGTTCAGCGGACCTGAGCTCGCAATTGCGAGAGATTCTGGGAAGCATCGAGGTTGGGCATCTGACCGCTCCGGAAGTGACGGCGCAGGGACTGCAGATGTTCGCTGTCTGTAACAAGAAGGAAACAACGGCTGAAGTCTCCGCTGCGGCGCGAGACGAGAGAGCAGCTTTACGCCAAGCGTTTTGAGTCAGAGTCGAAAAGATATCTCGAAGAAATTCGCAAATCGGCGATGATCGAATACAAGAACAAGAAATGATCGAACCGGGGGCCCTTCCACTCGTGCTGACGCTGGGCGAGCCGGCAGGCATCGGCCCTGACCTGACAATCAGGATTTGGCGACGCCGTGAAGAGCTTCGGCTGCCCCCCTTTTATCTTGTCGGGGATCCGGACTTTGTCCGTCAGCGCGCGCGCCAGCTCGGATCCGACATCGCACTGAGCATCGTGACTCCGGTACAAGCGGCGGACATATTCCCTCGCGCTTTGCCAATCGTACCGCTTCAAATGCCCGTGACAGCCGCCCCTGGAAAACCGGACGGATCGAGCGCGCCCGCCGCTATCGCATCTATCCGGCGCGCTGTCTCCGACGTGCTCGCGGGTCACGCTGCCGGGATCGTCACCAACCCGGTCGCAAAGAACGTGCTTTATCGATCAGGTTTCGCCGAGCCGGGGCATACGGAGTTTCTTGCCAAACTGGCACAGGAAGCGACCGGAAAAGCCAATCGACCGGTGATGATGCTTTGGTCGCCCGAACTTGCCGTCGTGCCGGTGACGATCCATTTGCCGCTTAAAGACGTCGTTTCAAAACTGACCTGCGAACTGGTGGTCGAGACTGGACGCATCGCCGCGCATGATCTTACCGAGCGTTTCGGCATTCTGCGCCCCCGCCTCGTTGTCGCCGGACTCAACCCGCATGCGGGCGAAGATGGCTCACTTGGCGAGGAAGATGCTGCAATTGTCGCGCCAGCCGTCGAACGTCTGCGCGCTGAAGGGATCGATGTCGTCGGCCCGCTTCCCGCCGACACACTCTTTCACGAGCGGGCGCGCGCGAGCTACGACGTTGCTTTATGCATGTATCACGACCAGGCGCTGATCCCCATCAAGACGCTGGCATTCGATCATGCCGTCAACGTTACGCTCGGCCTGCCGTTCGTCCGTACGTCTCCCGACCACGGCACCGCCTTCGATATTGCGGGCAAAGGCACCGCCGACCCTTCCAGCTTGGTTGCCGCAATATCGCTGGCCGCACGTCTTTCGGCAACAGCGCCCGCCCTGGTTCCGGCAAAATAATGGCGCAACTCGATGACCTGCCGCCGCTTCGGGAGGTCATCCGCAGGTACGGCCTGACGCCGAAAAAATCCCTCGGTCAAAATTTCCTGTTCGATCTCAACCTGACCGCCCGTATCGCTCGCGCCGCCGAGCCGCTCGAAAACATCACAGTTCTCGAGGTCGGTCCGGGTCCAGGCGGCCTCACACGCGCACTTCTGGCGCTTGGAGCACGGCGCGTTATTGCAATCGAGCGCGATCCGCGTGCAATCGATGCGCTTGCAGAAATCGCCGCCCGATATCCCGGGCGCCTCGATATCGTTGCGGGCGATGCACTTGAGATCGACCCGCGCGAGCAGCTCGGGCCCGAACGTGCTCGGGTCGTTGCAAATCTTCCTTACAATATTGCAACGCCTCTTCTTGTCGGATGGCTTACCGCAGAACCATGGCCGCCGTGGTACGATTCTCTTGTCCTGATGTTCCAGCGCGAAGTTGCAGAACGAATTGTCGCCAAGCCAGGCAGCAAAGCCTACAGCCGGCTATCCGTGCTTGCGGGATGGCGCACCGAGGCAATGATCCTTTTCGACGTCGCACGGTCGGCTTTCGTGCCCCCGCCCAAGGTCACTTCATCGGTGGTGCGGTTAACGCCAAGACCAGTGTTGGCGCAATGCAACGCTGTTGCACTGCAGCGAGTAACCGAAGCAGCCTTCGGCCAGCGGCGGAAGATGCTGCGGCAAAGCTTGAAGACTTTAGGTGTCGATGCGAATTTCCTGCTTGAGCAAGCCGGCATTGATCCGACCGCACGGGCCGAAGAGATCCCGGTGGATGGTTTCGTCGACATGGCAAATATTTTTGCTGGGCCGACAAAAAGCCGCGTGTAAGGTCTGGCGGCTTTGCCACGCACGTGCTCGTGCCACACTCTGCTACCTGATTGGCTACGCGCCATTGCCGGCTGGCTTCGCCGGCGCCTTGATGTGCTCAGGACTCACGGCCTATGCCGCGCTCAAGCGGCTCGCCGATCGTGCACAGCGCGCGCCACTTTTGCTGGTTGGACTGGGCGAAGTCGGCCTGATGTGTCTTGCTCTTGCGCGTGCAATGTTTGGCAAGGTTTTTGTCGCCGACATCGATGGCAAAAAGCGCGATGCCGCATTGGCCGCAGGCGCGGTGCAAGCTTTCGATCCGTCGGATGCAAATGCCCGCAAGGCCCTGCTCAAGGCGAGCGGGGGCATTTATGCCGCATGCGATTTTGCCGGGTCGGACACATCCCTGAATTTTGCAGCCGGCGTGTTGGCCAGGCGAAAAGTCGTCGTCACCGGATTGATTGGTGGCGCCTATTCGACGGCCGTGGCCATGTTTCCGCTAAAAGCAATGACGATCGAAGGGACAACAACCGGCACACTGGCCGAAGCGCGTGAATTGATCGATCTGGTACGCACCAAAACTATTGAGCCGCCTCCGATTTCCGAACGGCCGCTTGCTGATGCGTCGGCAGCGCTCGATAACTTACGCGCCGGAAAGATCGTAGGAAGGGTTGTGTTGACGGCCTAGAGTTTCGTCTGAAGTTTGCGGACGAAGTCAGCTATGCCGGGCTGACGTTCGCGCTTGAGGCGTTCCGATGTAAGAACCGTTTTGACTTCAAAAAATGCTGTTTCGAGATCATCATTGATCACGACGTAGTCATACTCTGACCAGTGATTTAGCTCATCAGCTAGCTTCGCCATACGACGATGAATTGTCTCCTCGTCGTCCTCAGCTCGTGTGTGAAGTCGGCGCTCAAGTTCGGGGATCGATGGCGGTAGAACAAATATACTCGCCATATCCACGCGCGCCGTGTCACGAAGCTGCTGAGTACCTTGCCAGTCGATGTCGAACAAAACGTCGCGACCTGAGGCGAGCGCGTCCATCACCGGTTTTTTTGGCGTACCATAATAATTATCAAACACCTCGGCCCACTCGAGCAATTCGCCGCTTGCCACAAGTTCATCGAAATCTCGACGTTCGATAAAGTAATAATCACGGCCATGTATTTCACTGGGCCGTTTCTTGCGTGTCGTCACCGATATTGAAAGCATAACGTTGTCGTCGAGTTCTAAAAGCCGGCGCGATAGGGTCGTCTTGCCAGCACCAGAAGGCGATGACAGAACCAACATCAACCCGCGTCGAGCGATCGCTGTTTTTTCCTGTCGCTTTCTCGCCATCGTCACTCCAGGTTCTGCACCTGCTCGCGGAATTGTTCGACTAAGCCTTTAAGTTCAAGGCCAATGTTCGTGAGCTCAAGATCGTTGGCCTTGGCAGTCAACGTATTTGATTCGCGGTGCAATTCCTGCGCCAGAAAGTCGAGCTTGCGGCCGATCGCACCACCGTCCGCCAAGAGCTTCTTCGCCTGCGCGACATGCGAAACAAGACGGTCAAGCTCCTCACGAATATCGGCTTTCGCGGCAAGCAGTACCGCCTCCTGATAGAGGCGGTCCGAATCGAAACGCTCGGACGCCTGCAGCAACGCTGACACCTGTTCGGCAAGACGCGACTTGATCGCTTCCGGTTTGCGCCCCGGCGCATTCTCCGCTCGTGCGGTGAGCGTCGCTATCTCATTAAGCCGCGTCGATAGCAGGCCTCCGAGAGTTTTACCTTCTGCCTGCCGCATATGGAGCAATGCCGCCAATGCCTCTCCGAAACCGGAGATAATTGCCGTCTCGGCGGCCCGATGCTCCTCCTCGCTCTCGTCCTCTTCGGTGACTTCAATCACACCTTTGAGCGACAAGATGCCGTCGAGGGTTGGCGGAGCTGCCTGCACCTTTCCTGAAAGACCCTTGAGCGCCGAAAGGACCGCGCCGAGGACAGGCTCATTCACTTTCACAGTCGGTTGCGTGCCTTTGCGCTCCACAGTCAGGTTGGCGTAGACCGTCCCACGCGAAAGTTTTTCCGTGCCGCGGGCACGCGAGGGCACCTCCACTGCATCCCACCCAGCCGGAAGGCGAAAGCGCAGGTCCAAGCCCTTGGCGTTTACAGATTTGATCTCCCATGCCCACGCGTAAGCGCCGGCTACGCCGTGGCTTCGAGCAAAACCGGTCATGCTCGACAGAGCCATGGCTTCAGGGTCTCGCGTTGATACTTTCTCGAAGTGTGGCGACCTTAGCGGCGCCAACTACACGTCACAAGGGCGAGCAGCTCACTGCTTGCCGTTCTGGTTGCCGTTGACATGCTCTAAGCTTCGCAACCTTGCAACATTCTTCTGATGTTCGGTGTAATTGTCGGAGAACAAGTGGCCGCCGCTGCCGTCCGCGACGAAATAGATCTCCTTGGTGCGAGCCGGGTTCGCTGCAGCTTCCAACGAGGCCCGTCCCGGATTGGCGATCGGTCCCGGCGGCAGACCCTCGATGACATACGTGTTATAGGGCGTCGGCTGCTCGATTTCGTTTTTCTGAATTGCGCGGCCGAGCGAACCCTTCCCACCCGTCAAGCCGTAGATGATCGTCGGGTCTGACTGCAATCGCATTTTGGTCTTGAGACGATTCGCAAACACTGCGGCCACTCGTGTGCGCTCGTCAGGTCGACCGGTCTCCTTCTCCACGATCGACGCAAGTGTCACCAACTGCTCCGGAGTCTTGACTGGCAGATCCGGCATCCGGCGCTCCCAGACATCCTGCAGCACCCGTCGATGTGCTTGCTGCATACGCTGGATAATCTGCTCGCGAGTCATTCCTCTCGTGAATCGGTACGTTTCGGGCAACAGCGTTCCCTCACGCGGAATCTCCTTAATTTGCCCTGTGAGCGCAATGTTCTCGAGAAGCCGCGCAACGATCTGCTCGGATGTCAGTCCCTCAGGAACAGTGAAGGCGTGTTGCACCACTTTGCCTTCAATGATCGTGTCGACTACGTCGGCGATGCTCGCATGTTTGCTAAACTGATATTCGCCGTATTTGAGCTCGCCGCGCGCCTTAAGGGCGATGACGCTGCCCATGAAAATGTAAGGCTGGTCGATCACGCCCTCGCGCTGCAACACGTCGGCGATGTCGCGGATCCCCAGCCCGCGCGGGACATTGACCACCTTGTCCTCGGCGAGTGGCCCCTCGGCATCGAAACGTTGCTTTCCGAAAAACAGCGCGGCGCCGACAGCGATCGAAATCACGATCAAAACTGTAAAGATTGCATTCCCGACCACGATGACCGGATGACGCGCGCGACTGGAGCGTCGACTCGGCATTGGCACACGCTCCGGCTCAAGCGCGGCGCGCGGACTGCGCGGCACTGCCGGCTTTGCAGCCGACAAGCCATTGCCATTCCCTCCCGGCAGCAAATTGGAATTCACCTCGTCCGCTCCACCAATCACCACCGCCATTCTGCCTTGCCGACGAAACACCAGCGCATGTCGCACGTTAGAAAAAATTATGGCGAAAACTGGGGAACCCTGTCGATGCTTTTTTTAGTTCGCGTACTGGCGGAAAATGAGGGAGGCATTTGTTCCGCCGAAGCCAAAGGAATTAGATAGCGCCGTATCGACCTCCCGCTTGCGCATCTGGTGAGGTACCAAATCGATCGGGGTATCGACCGACGGATTATCGAGATTGATCGTCGGTGGAGCAACCCCATCGCGAATTGCGAGAATTGAAAATATTGCTTCCACTGCACCCGCCGCACCGAGCAAATGGCCGATACACGACTTGGTCGAGGACATCGACATGTGGCCAGCTGAATTACCGACCAGTTTTTGCACCGCACCGAGTTCGATCTCATCGCCCAACGGTGTCGAGGTGCCATGGGCATTGATGTAGTCGATGTCGCTCGCGGAGATACCGGCGCGGCGGATCGCCGCGCTCATGCAGCGCAGCGCGCCGTCGCCATCCGGCGCCGGCGCCGTGATGTGAAAGGCGTCGCCAGACAGTCCGTACCCAATCAATTCCGCATAGATTTTGGCCCCGCGCGCCTTTGCATGTTCGAGTGATTCCACTACCACGACGCCGGCTCCTTCGCCCATCACGAAGCCGTCGCGATCTTTGTCATAGGGACGCGATGCGCGCGTCGGGTCATCGTTGAAATTGGTCGAAAGCGCCCGCAAGGCCGAAAAACCAGCAAGCGAGATGCGGTTGACGGGCGACTCCGCGCCGCCCGCCACCATGACCTCCGCATCGCCCAGCGCCACGAACCTGGCAGCATCACCGATCGCGTGCGCACCGGTCGAACAGGCGGTCACCACCGCATGGTTCGGGCCTTTGAGCCCGAACGCAATCGACACGAAGCCAGATGCAAGATTGATGATGCGGCCAGGGATAAAGAACGGCGACACACGGCGCGGGCCCTTTTCTTGGAGCGCCAAGGCCGTTTCGGCGATTCCCTCTATGCCGCCGATACCCGATCCAATCAGAACGCCGGTCGTTGTTTGCTCATCGTAGGTCTTCGGATGCCAGCCCGCATCATCGAGCGCCTGACGAGCCGCACACATCGCAAAGGTGATGAACTCGTCGACTTTGCGTTGCTCCTTCGGCTCCATCCACTGGTCAGCATTGTAGGTTGCGTTGGTCCCGTCGCCCCGCGGGATGACACAGGCGATCTTGCAGGCAATGTCGGAAACGTCGAAGGTGTCGATCTTCTTCGCGCCGCTTTCACCCCTAAGCAGCCGCGTCCAGGTTGCTTCAACGCCGCAACCCAGCGGCGTGACCATCCCCATCCCGGTGACGACGACGCGTCTCATGGTCGGTTCCGAGCGCATCTATTGCCACCGCCGCACTGCGTACGGCTCAAAACCATTGACGAGCGAGCAATCGAGCAGCTGCGCAGGACGCGCTCAGCTTTTGGCGTTCTTTTCAAGAAACTTAACCGCGTCGCCAACGGTCAGAATGGTTTCAGCGGCATCGTCGGGGATCTCGCAGCCAAATTCTTCTTCGAAAGCCATCACGAGCTCAACCGTGTCGAGGCTGTCGGCGCCAAGATCATCGATAAAGCTGGCTTGATCGTTCACCTTGTCGGGTTCTACGCCCAGGTGCTCCACGACGATCTTTTTCACCCGCTCGCCAATGTCACTCATCGTTCCAACCTCGTGCTTTATGAATTGGGCTGCGCGCCAAGCTCAGTTCGCAACCATCGCGGCCTTGTCGTGGTTGACGGTGATGAGACGATCCCCAATTGCGGAAAATTGCTCCGCTCTTAAGCCGCCCCAGCCGGGCCGAAAGTCGGTTACCATACTTCAAATCCATTGACTAGCGCGTGACGGAGGAGCGAGCAACCCCCGAAAACCTCGCATATCCACCTCCGTGGGCTCGAACATCGGTCCCCGATTTTTAGGACCGCGCGCTATATCATGGCCATCCCGCCATTGACATGGATGGTCTGCCCGTTGACGTAGGCGGCCTCATTCGAGGCGAGAAAGACGGCAGCAGCCGCGACATCGTCCGGTGCGCCAAGCTTGGCGGCGGGGATGCGGGCCAGGATTGCCTCGCGCTGCTTCTCATTGAGCTTATCTGTCATGGCCGACGCGATGAGGCCGGGCGCTATGCAGTTCGCCGTGATGTTTCGCTTTGCATATTCGGCACCCACCGATTTGATCATCCCCACCATGCCGGCTTTGGAAGCCGTGTAGTTGCTTTGCCCCGGATTCCCGGTAAAGCCAACCACGGAAGAGATGCCGATCACGCGGCCCCAGCGCCGACGCATCATTCGTGACACCGCAGCGCGGGCCAGCCGGAATGTCGCGGTTAGATTGACGGCGATCACGTTGTCCCAATCCTCGTCCCGCAACTGGACGAAAAGGTTGTCGCGGTTGACGCCGGCATTCGCGACCAAAATATCGAGCTTTTCCATTTTTTCTTCAGCGCTCGGCACCAGCGCCTCAACGGCCTCCTTGTCAGCAAGGTCGCAGGGAATGACAAACACACGATTGCCGAGCGCGCCCGCCAAAATTTCGAGCGCTTCCTTGCGCGTTCCGGAAATTGCAACGGTCGCACCTTGGGCATGGAGCGCGCGCGCAATGGCACCGCCAATCGCCCCACTTGCACCGGTCACCAGCGCAGTCTTGCCGTTCAGATCGAACATCATGGATTCCTCCCCGCCTTGAAGGCGGCGACATCCTCAGGACTTCCGATCGCGGCCGTCGTGGCGTCATCGGCGAGACGCTTGATCAGTCCGCTTAATACTTTTCCGGCGCCGATTTCATAAAAATTCGAAACTCCGTCGTGCGCCATGAACACAACGGATTCACGCCAGCGAACCGTGCCGGTCACCTGCGCAACGAGAGCGCGCACGATTTCGCCGGGCTCGCGGATGGGCTTCGCCAGCACATTGGCAACCACCGGAACGGCGGGTGCCTTGATTGTCGTTTTCGCGAGCGCTTGAGCCATAACATCGGCGGCCGGCCGCATCAGGGCGCAATGGAAAGGTGCGGACACAGGCAACAGCATCGCACGCTTTGCACCTTTTGTTTTGGCGATTTCCACTGCGCGCTCGACCGCAGACTTGTTACCCGAAACAACGACCTGACCAGCGCCGTTGTCATTGGCCGCCTGACACACTTCGCCCTGCGCAGCTTCGATAGCAACAGCTGCGGCAGCATCAAACTCCAGCCCGATAAGAGCCGCCATCGCTCCGACACCGACCGGGACCGCCTTCTGCATAGCCTGGCCCCGTGTCCGCAGGAGACGGGCGGCATCCGCCACGGTGAAGGCACCGGCCGCGGCCAGCGCGGAATATTCACCGAGCGAATGACCGGCGACAAGCTGCACGTCACGCGCAAGATCCAGTCCCGCTTCAGCCTCGAGAACACGCTGGATGGCAAGCGAGACGGCCATAAGGGCCGGTTGGGCATTTTCCGTGAGAGTCAGCGTATCGGCCGGGCCCTCGAAGATGATGCTACTGAGCTTGCTGCCAAGCGCTCCGTCAACCTCTTCGAAAATCTGCCGCGCGGAAGCAAAATTTGCCGCAAGGGTCTTGCCCATCCCGACGGCCTGGCTGCCTTGCCCCGGAAACACGAAAGCGATCGCCATGATTGCCCATATTCAATCTGTCGCAGAAATCGCGCCGAAAAACACCGCACGGGCGGTTCTGTCAAGCTGAAGCGCTGCAATTCGTCAAAAGCAAAAAGCCTCGCTGTTGAACGAGGCTTTTTGTTACGACAATGCCTAATTGAATTTGTAGTTCAGGCCGACCCGAACAATGTTGTCGGTGATCTTTGAGCTGAACTGGGCACGTATCGGAATAAAGTTCGTTGTGAGAAGTCCCGTCGTGTCGACCGTGCCGAGATCCATGTAAAGATATTCGACCTTGCCGGTCCAATTTCCAGTCAGCCGTCCTTCGATACCGCCGCCGACTGTCCATCCCGTTTTGGTCTTATCGCTGCTGAAGGCCGAAGACGTCGCGACGCCACCACCGGTAAAGCCGGTTAGCGTTCCATCGGTTTCGACGTGCCCATAGGCGAGCCCGCCTGTTACATAGGCGAGAATTGTGGGCGTCACGGTCACGCCTGCACGGGCGCGCAAGGTGCCAAACCAGTCCAGCTTTTGATTGAAAGACCCCACCCCAACTGGTGCGCTCCCGGCCGGTAGTGCGGTGAGGCCAAGGTTACAAACCGTGCCCGGGCACAGAAAAGTGGTATCGCCTTTCTGCCCTGAGGCCTGGATATCGGCTTCGACGCCGAGAACGAAGTTGCTCCACTGCCAGTTATATCCAATCTGTCCGCCGCCGATCACGCCATTGAGATGGAAGTCGCTGTTGGCCGCAAACAGCAAAGCGCCAGTGGTATTGTTGAAAAAGGCGGCATCGGTATCCGAATTGCCCCAGCTGTATCCGATATTGAGACCGGCATAGAAACCGGTCCAATTCCACGGCGCGACGATAGGTGCCGGAGGGGCCTTCATCGGCATATCCGCGGCATTTGCAGACGCCATGGTTAAAGCGCCGAATACGGCTGCGCTAGCAACAAGCCTTTTCATTTTGAATGCCCCCAAACTGCAATTGGCTGACGCCGACGTACTGCATTGTATATAGCGGCTGCCGCAAATGGCCAGTTTCAATTGCGTGACTGTGCAGGATTTTCTCTTAGCCCGGCACCTGGAACCGGCGGCATGTGTCTTGCGTTTTTGCGAAAATCGCCTATAAACCGCGCGCTCCATCGATCCTGGTTGGAAGCTGAACGGACGGCCGGTTGGGCACAATTGTCAGCCGGTAGGGCTAGTTGGCCCGGCGTCCCGTGCTTCCGCCTTCAGAGCATTCGAGCCTTTCCCCGAAGGGCTCGAGGGGCTTAGCGCCGGGATCGAGGACCGAGGACTTGAAACGAAGGGAAAGGCATTCATGCCGCTGTACGAACACGTCTACCTTGCGCGCCAGGATCTGAGCGCGCAGCAGGTCGAGGAATTGACGACCCAACTGTCCGGAGTCATCGGACAAACGGGCGGCAAAATCACCAAGAACGAATATTGGGGGCTTAAGTCCCTCACCTACCGCATCCGCAAG
Organism: uncultured Alphaproteobacteria bacterium; assembly: GCA_963736275.1. Lineage (GTDB taxonomy): Bacteria > Pseudomonadota > Alphaproteobacteria > Rhizobiales > Xanthobacteraceae > Pseudolabrys. The sequence goes on along the minus strand of CAVTOP010000005.1, from coordinate 810,693 downwards.
AACCGCAAAGCGCATATGACTTTGCTCAATGTTGATGGGCCACCGGCCGCGCTCAACGAAATCGAGCGCCAGGAACGGCTCCACGAAGATGTGCTCCGCTATCTAACGATCCGCGTCGACGCGCATGAGGACGGCCCATCTGCAATGATGCGTAAGTCCGACCGCGACCGCGATGAGCGCGGTGGTCGCGACGACCGAGGTGGACGCGACGACCGCGGTGGGCGCGGCGAACGCCGGCGGCGCGACGAAGGCGACGACGTGGAGAGCACTGACTCCAACGTAGGGGAGGAATAGATCATGGCATTCGCGCCACAGGGCGGTGCGCGCCGTCCCTTCTTCCGCCGCCGCAAGACCTGTCCATTTTCGGGCGCTAATTCACCCAAGATCGACTACAAGGATGTGAAGCTGCTGCAACGGTATGTTTCGGAACGCGGCAAGATCGTTCCGAGCCGCATCACAGCGGTTTCGGCTAAAAAACAGCGCGAGCTGGCGCAGGCGATCAAACGCGCGCGCTTTCTCGGCTTGCTGCCTTACGTGATACAATAATCGCAAACGAAGCGTCCGGGGATACCCGGGCGCCGATGGTTGGGGCGGAACAACTCCGTCTCTAACCGCTCGGTGAGGAGCGGGACAGCTCGTGATGGTACAGATCGTACTCATAGGGATTGGCGCGGGTGCTGCGGCAGCTCTGCTGTTTGCCTCGGTGACCTCCGGCTCGTGGCTGTCGATCCCGCTATTTTATCTTGCGCCGCTGCCTATCATGATCGCAGGCCTTGGCTGGAGCCATTGGGCCGCGATGACGGCCGCACTTGCCGGTGCGCTTGGCCTCGGTGCGGTTTTCGGGACCGTCTTCCTGCTCGCTTTTGCGGCCGGAGCTGGTTTTCCCGCGTGGTGGCTCGGCTATCTCGCAATGCTTGCCCGCCCGGGCGCGGCCAGCAACGGCAACGGCCAGGGTGTTGCGTCGCTTGAATGGTATCCGCCCGGCAGGCTTGTCGTATGGGCAGCCGTGTTGGGCGTTCTGGTCGTGATTGTCGCCATTCCCAATTTCGGAATCGATGCAGACAGCTTCCGCGCCGGCCTGCGTGATGCGCTCAACGCCATTTTGCGTGTCAACAACGGCACGCCGGCCAGGGCCGGGAGTAACACCGAGCGACTGCTGGAAATTCTGGTCAACGCGATCCCGCCAGCGGCTGCCGTGCTCGCGACAATCACCAATTTGCTCAACCTCTGGCTTGCGGCACGCGTCGTGAAATTCTCCGGCCGTTTGGCCCGTCCCTGGCCACAATTTTCGTCAATGAGCTTTCCACCGTTGATGACCGCAGCACTCGGCGTTGCGATCGGTTTGAGCTTTCTGAACGGCATGCTTGGCATTGTCGGCGGCATCGTCGCGGCAAGTTTGCTCTTGGTCTATGGCGTGCTCGGATTTGCGGTGCTTCACGCCATCACACAAGGAATGCGTGCACGCCCGTTCGTGCTCAGCATCACTTATGCCGGTGTAATTCTGCTCGGCTGGCCGATGCTTGCCCTCTGCCTGCTCGGACTGGTCGATACGGCGATCGGATTGCGAGGTCGCGTATCCGCCAGGCGCGGTCCCCCTACTCGTTCTTGAACATGCGACATCCAACCAAAGTTCAAATTGAGGAGTAAACAGCTATGGAAGTGATCCTGCTCGAGCGCATCGGCAAGCTCGGTCAAATGGGCGATGTCGTTCGCGTGAAAGACGGTTTCGCCCGCAATTTTCTGTTGCCCCGCGGCAAGGCTCTTCGTGCGACCGCGGACAACAAAAAGCGCTTCGATGAAATGAAGGCCGAATTGCAAACCAAGAACCTCGAGCTCAAGGGCGAGGCCGGCACGCTTGCCAGTAAGCTCGACGGCAAGACTATTGTCGTCCTCCGTCAGGCAAGCGAGGGCGGGCAATTATTCGGCTCGGTTTCGACGCGCGACATCGCAGGCCTGCTCACGGCCGATGGTGCCGAGGTCGGCCGTTCGCAAATCGTGCTCAATGCGCCGATCAAGACGATCGGACAATACAAGGTGCCGCTGGCGCTTCACCCGGAAGTCGAAGTTTCCATCACCGTCACGGTCGCGCGCAGCGCTGACGAAGCGCAGCGCATTGCGCGTGGCGAAGATGTGACGGTGCGGCGGACGGAGGCTGAAGAGGATGCCGCTGCTGCTGCTGCCGCCGCGGAAGCAATGTTCGATCCGGAAGCAAAGGCAGAGCGCGATGAACCCGATGCCGAGCCTGCGTCACCGGAAGCGAAGAGCCAAGATACGCCGGCCAAGCCGTCCAAGACAGCCAAACCAGCCAAGCCAGCCAGGGCAAAGAAGAAGACCGACGAGGACGCCTGATGCCTATTCGGGTTTTTTCCCGCCTTCGGCCGGCTTGGCGTCGCCGGCCGCGGGTGCATTTGCCTTGGTGTCACTCGCTTTCGGTTCTGGCGCCAATATACCCAGCGGCTTCGGCTCTTCGCTGGCAGCATCCGGCTTCTTCTCCGCGTCCTTCCCCTCCTCGGCTTTGGCGGCCGGCTTTTTCTTTGCCTCGGACTTGGCCTTGTCGTCGCCCTTGGTCGCTCGCTTGGTTGCCCGCCCTGGGCCGGAAGGACCACCCTCCATCGATTTGAGATAGTTGGCGATCGCTGCCGCGGATTCCCGGCTCGCCGTGTAATGCTCGCGCAGAAAGCCATCGAGACCAAAAAGCCCGCCCGATTTCGCGAGCCCCTGCGGCGATTTGTGACACGGCGAGCAGTCCGACGCGAACAGCTGGGCGGGGGTCTTGCCTTTATCGAGGCTTTCCTGGCCGGCTGCCGGACCTGCCAAAATCAATGTCATCAGGCCGACAATTGGCCCTCGCAATGATCTGCGGATCATCGAACCTCCTGCGTCGCCCACCAGTGCGAACAAAACCCTTGATAGCGCATTCTTTCGCGATTGTGACCTGTGGTGGCCTTGGGAGCCGCATTGCATCTGCAGCATTGCCGCTATCGCGGAACTTTGATTAATTATCGCGGTTTTGTAGGTGCGCTGCGTCCCCCTTTTTGGGGCAGATGCCATAGCAGCAGGCGAAATTGGGTGATGGAGGCGGCCGATGGACCGGTTGCTTCAGTTTTTGCTCAGTCGTTTTATCCGGCGGGGGACATTCAAGGTCACAACCTCGCGTGGTCGGGCATTTACTTGCGGCGACGGCTCCGGAAAACCAGTCGCGGTGCGATTTACCACCAGGGCCGCTGAACTCGGAATTTTGCTCGACCCCGAACTCAAGTTCGGCGAAGCCTACATGGATGGCACGTTGGCCGTGGAGCAAGGCACGCTTGCCGACGTGATGGCGATCGCGCTCGGACAGCAAACGGAATTGCCCAACTGGGCGTGGCCACAATGGCTGCTGCGATACATCTGGCGACGCCTCGCTCAATTCAATCCCCGCAGACGGGCGCGCCGCAACGTCGCCCATCACTATGACCTTGACGGCCGTCTCTACTCGCTCTTTTTGGATGCCGACAGGCAATACAGCTGCGCCTTTTTCGAAGCGCCGAATACCTCGCTCGACGATGCGCAGCTCGCGAAGAAACGTCACCTTGCGGCCAAGCTAAGACTGAGCGGAGGACAACGCGTCCTGGACATTGGCTGCGGCTGGGGTGGGCTTGGCCTTTACCTCGCAGAGTTTGGCAGCGCCAATGTCACTGGCATCACGTTGTCGCAAGAGCAGCACGCAATCGCAAACGAGCGCGCGTCTGAGAAAAACCTGAGCGATCGCGCCCGTTTTCTCTTGCAGGACTATCGTGACTTGCAAGGGCCGTTTGATCGCATCGTCTCGGTTGGCATGTTCGAACATGTCGGCGTCAGCCACTACGATACCTTCTTCAAGACATGCGCAACGCTGCTCTCCGACGACGGCGTTATGGTCCTGCATTCCATCGGGCGCTCGGAAGGTCCGGGCGTCACCAATCCCTGGATTGCCAAATATATTTTCCCAGGCGGCTACATTCCGGCCTTGTCGGAGGTTCTGCCCGAGGTCGAGCGCGCCGGACTGCTGGTAACGGACATTGAAATCCTGCGCCTCCACTATGCGGAAACGCTGAAAGCCTGGCGCGAGCGGTTTTTGGCCCATCGGGAAGACGCGGAGCGCATCTACGACCCCCGATTTGTGCGGATGTGGGAATTTTATCTCTCTGCTTCTGAAATGTCTTTCCGTGAGCAGAATATGATGGTCATGCAGATTCAGCTGGCCAAGCGCCAGGGCGTCGTCCCCATCACTCGCGACTATATTTCCCAGGAAGAACGACGCTTCGCCGCCGCGGAAAGCAAGCGCCGGCCGCCGTTGCGGCTCGCCGGTGAGTAGACAGCGCGTCGCTCACCCCCCGTTGCCGACTTTGGTCAAGGAAAAACCGGTCTTTCCCACCGCTCGATGCAGCTTGTGAATTGCGGGACAACTGCAGCGTCGGCGCATTGCGGCCACAGAACGCGTGCTATGCCACAATTTCCGGGTAAGCACCGACATCCATGGCACTCGCTGATTCGACAGCCCGCAAGCAGGCCGAAGAACCTGCCCCGCTCTACCGTTCCGCTCCGCACAACATCGAGGCGGAACAGGCGTTGTTGGGCGCTATCCTGGTCAACAACGAGGCGTTTTACCGCGTTTCGGATTTTCTCGAGCCTGCGCACTTCTTCGAGCCCATCCACCAGAAGGTCTACCAGCTCGCGCGCGACTTGATCCGGGCCGGAAAGCTCGCCACGCCGGTCACGCTCAAAACGTTTCTCGATGCGAGCATCGACATCGGGGGTCTCACAGTCAGTCAATATCTTGCTCGGCTTGCCGCTGAAGCAACGACAATCATCAACGCCGAAGACTACGGGCACACCGTCTATGATCTCTCGATACGCCGTGCACTAATTCAGGTCGGCGAGGATATGGTGAATGTCGCGTTCGACGCGCCGGTCGACTTTTCGCCGCGCAACCAGATCGAAGACGCCGAGCGGCGCTTATACGAACTGGCGGAGACCGGACGCTACGACGGCGGTTTCCAGCGCTTCGCACAGGCACTCACGACCGCGATCGATATGGCTGCGCACGCTTTCCAGCGTGACGGAAAGTTGTCGGGCGTTGCCACCGGGTTGGACGATCTCGATCGCATGATGGGCGGACTGCAGCAATCCGACCTGATCATCCTGGCCGGCCGGCCGGGTATGGGTAAAACGGCACTTGCAACGAACATCGGGTACAATATCGCCAGGGCCTGGCGCGGCGAGGTGAAGCCCGATGGTCACACGGTGACCGTCAATGGCGGTATCGTCGGATTCTTCTCGTTGGAAATGTCCGCCGAACAACTCGCCACCCGCATCATCGCCGAACAGACCGGAATTCCATCGAACCAGATCAGGCGCGGCGGCATCACCGAAAGCGATTTCGAGAAGATCAAGGATTATTCGATCGAGCTGCAGAACATACCACTCTACGTCGACGAAACCGGCGGTCTCTCTGTGGCCCAACTCGCAGCTCGCGCGCGCAGGCTCAAAAGACAGCGCGGTCTCGACCTTCTGGTGGTTGACTACCTCCAGTTGCTGCAGGGGTCGACCCGGCGCTCGGCCGAAAATCGCGTGCAGGAAATCACCGAAATCACGACCAAACTAAAGGCCTTGGCGAAGGAATTGAATGTGCCGATCCTGGCGCTTTCGCAATTGTCGCGGCAGGTCGAAAGCCGCGATGACAAACGGCCCCAACTGTCGGATTTGCGTGAGTCCGGGTCGATCGAGCAGGACGCCGACGTGGTATTGTTCGTCTATCGCGAAGAATACTACCACCAGATGCGCAAGCCGCTGGAATCAAACCGTGACAAGTTCGCGGAATGGTTGGCCGAGGCGGATAAAGTGCACGGCAAGGCCGAGGTCATCATCGGCAAGCAGCGTCACGGGCCGACCGGAACTATCGAGTTGCAATTCGACGCGGCAGTGACGCGATTTTCCTCGCTCGCGCGTGACGCTTATCTCCCCGAGCGCAGCAGCTAGAGCACTCGCCGAGCCGGCATGGACTGCTGGCGCGTGGACGGCTAAACCCAAATGGAATGACCGACACCGCCTTGCAGCCTGACCTGCCAGCAGAGTCCGCTTCGGCTGGTCACGTTGATTCCAGTTCCGCGAAGGCGGACGCGGGCGGTATCCTGACCATCAACCTTTCGGCCATCGCCGCAAACTGGGAGCTGTTGGGTCGGCAGGCGATGCCGTCAGAGTGCGCCGCTGTCATTAAAGCCGATGGGTACGGGTGTGGCATCGAGCCCGTCGCACGCGCTCTCACACATGCGGGTTGCAGGACATTCTTTGTCGCGGACATCTCTGAGGCGCGGCGGGTGCGCGCAGTCGCACCGAACGCCGCGCTTTATGTGCTCAACGGACTTTTGCCTGGCACCGCGACAACCTTCGCCGACATCGGCGCTCAGCCGGTGATTGGCAGTCTCGTCGAACTCGCGGAGTGGGATGCGTTCTGCTCGGCCAATCAGTGGCGCGGCGGCGCTGCGTTGCATGTCGATACCGGCATGAACCGCCTTGGAGTTTCCGTTGATGAAGCAGCGGCACTGGCGCCTCGTATTCGTACCGAAAATCACGGCATCACGTTGCTGATCAGTCACTTCGCTTGCGCCGAGCAGCCGGAGCATGCTCTCAACCAGCGTCAGATCGAGCTCTTCCGCGAAGTTCGCCTGCTCTATCGCGGCATCCCCGGCTCACTCGCAAATTCGTCCGGCATCTTCCTTGGCAGCAGCGCGCATTGCGACATGGTCCGCCCAGGGGCAGCCTTGTTCGGCGTCAATCCGACCCCTGGACGCCGTAACCCCATGCACCCAGTGATCGAGCTGCGGGCGCGCGTCGTGCAGGTACGAAACGTTCCGAAGGGCGAAACAATTGGCTACAACGCGACCTGGACCACCAGGCACGCGGCGCGCATCGCGGTCGTTGCGGTCGGCTATGCTGACGGATATCCGCGCGCAGCGAGCGCCTCCGACACGACCCCCGGTTCTGACGCCATTGTTGCCGATACGCATTGTCCACTGGCCGGGCGCGTGTCGATGGACCTGCTGGCGGTCGATGTGACCGCACTGCCCGAAAATGCGGTGCGGCGCGGCGACCTCATCACGCTTATCGGCGGCACCATCGGGGTGGATGACGTGGCGGCGGCTGCGGGGACGATCGGTTACGAGGTGCTGGTCAGCTTGGGCCGCCGGTACCACCGCATATACAAACGTGACTACACGCAAAACGCCGCAAAATTAGTATCTTCTTAAATATTGTTCTTGTATTGTTCTCATGGTCGCTCTACCCTTGTGCACGGCCATTTTTCGGCGATTCCCATGTCCAAGCGCAGCCTCACCTTCGTCTGCCAGAACTGCGGCGCCGCCTTTAGCCGCTGGCAGGGCAAATGCGAGGCTTGCGGGGAATGGAATACGCTCAGCGAGGAAGGCGCCGAACGCCCCTCCGGACCAGGTCGCAAGCCCGGTAAAGGCCGCCTGTTTGCGCTCGAGGCCCTGACCGGCGAAGCCCACGATGCCCCTCGCCTGGTTTCCGGGATTGCCGAATTCGACCGTGTCACCGGTGGCGGTTTCGTGCGCGGTTCGGTGCTGCTGGTCGGCGGCGATCCAGGCATTGGGAAGTCGACTTTGCTGATCCAGACGGCCGCCGCACTCGCACGTGGCGGTCACCGGGCGGTCTATATCTCGGGCGAAGAAGCGGTGGCGCAGGTTCGTCTGCGGGCCGAACGCCTTGGCCTACGTGACGCGGCTGTCGAACTGGCGGCGGAGACATCGGTCGAGGACATCATCGCGACGCTATCGGAAGGAAAAATTCCACGCCTGATCGTGATCGATTCAATTCAGACCATGTGGACCGACATGGTCGAATCCGCTCCGGGAACGGTGACCCAAGTTCGCGGCAGTTCGCAGGCATTGATCCGCTTTGCGAAAAAGACCGGCGCGGCAATCATCCTGGTCGGTCACGTCACAAAGGACGGGCAAATCGCAGGCCCGCGCGTCGTCGAGCACATGGTCGATGCAGTGCTCTCATTCGAGGGCGAAGGCTCGCACCAATTCCGCATCCTGCGCGCGGTCAAAAACCGGTTCGGACCAACCGATGAAATCGGCGTTTTTGAAATGACCGGTTCGGGCCTGCGCGAGGTCGCCAATCCGTCCGAGCTGTTTTTGTCGGAGCGCGATCTTGGTCAGCCTGGCACAGCCGTCTTCGCGGGCATCGAGGGCACGCGGCCGTTGCTGGTCGAAATCCAGGCGCTTGTCGCGCCGAGTTCGCTTGGCACACCGCGGCGCGCTGTCGTCGGCTGGGATCCGAGCCGTCTGTCGATGGTGCTGGCAGTGCTCGAAGCCCATTGCGGAGTGCGGCTCGGCGGGCACGATGTTTACCTCAACGTGGCCGGTGGCATGCGTATTCAGGAGCCGGCCGGCGACCTTGCGGCAGCGGCGGCGCTGGTGTCGTCGCTTGCGAATGCCCCCCTTCCGGCAGATGCGGTCTTTTTCGGGGAAGTATCGCTGTCCGGAGCGGTGCGCCCGGTGGCGCAGAGCGCCGCCAGGCTCAAGGAAGCAGCCAAGCTCGGATTCAATAGCGCCATGGTCCCCGAGGCTGCACGCACCGAGACGGCCGAGCCGGGCCTTAAGGTTACTGACGTCAGCAGTCTTGCTGGCCTCGTCGCGGATATTGCCGCTCGCGGTAAAGCGCCCCGGCTCGTCAAAACTGGTGAACAAGACCGGTGACGGCGCCCCGGCGCCCCGCTATATACGGCGCGTCAAAACCGGCTGCGGCGGCCTCTCCGGGAACCCTACCGCCAGCGTAGAAATGGATTAAAAATTAAGCACTTAAGGTCGACATTGTCGCCCCTGCCTGGAGCCGCTATGGCTGCCCAGGATTCGTCGCGCTGGCCCCATACCAGGCGCTACGGCAAACGTCTGAGCGCGCGGAGCGCCTGAGCAACCGATGCCGATCACGCTGCTCGACATCATTCTGCTGGTGGTCATGTTGATCTCGGGGCTGCTCGCCATGATCCGTGGCTTCATGCGTGAGATTCTCTCGATCGGGGCATGGGGCATCGCGGCCCTGGTGACGCTGTATTCGTATTCGCGGCTGCTGCCGACGGCGAAGCAGTACTTCAGCAGTGACATGGTTGCGACCGGCGTTACGGCCGGCGGTGTTTTCCTCGGCACGCTTCTGGTCGTCTCGATCATTACCGCGCGCATTTCTGACATGGTACTCGACAGCCGAGTCGGCGCGCTCGATCGCACGCTCGGCTTTCTGTTCGGGCTCGGCCGCGGTCTCATCATCGTCGTCGTGGCATTCCTTTTCTTCGCCTGGCTCGTCCCAGACCGCAGCCAGCCTGAGTGGGTGCGCAGTGCCAAGTCTAAAGTCGTGCTGCAAAACACGGGACAATGGCTGATGTCGATGTTGCCGGACGACCCCGAGAGCACCATCTTAAAGAAGCTGAAACGACCTAAGCCTGACGATCAGGATGCACCCGACACCAGCCCCGACCAGCGGTCGGAATTATTGACGCAACCAAGAGCAAGCGTGCGGTGACAATGGACAACTCTTCGCGAGACCTCGTGCCGAAGTCCTATGAAGCGTTCGATCCCGACGCCGACCGTCTGCGCGAGGAATGTGGCGTCTTCGGCATTTTCGGTCATCCTGACGCCGCTGCCATCACCGCGCTCGGCCTGCATGCGCTTCAGCATCGCGGCCAGGAAGCCGCTGGCATCGTTTCTTTCGATGGCAAGCGATTTCATTCCGAGCGCCGGCTTGGTCTCGTCGGCGACACCTTTGCCCGCCGCGAGGTCATCGACCGCCTGCCCGGCACGTCCGCGATCGGGCATGTGCGCTACTCGACGACCGGCGAGACGATTATCCGCAACGTGCAGCCGCTGTTCGCCGAGCTCAATGCCGGCGGCTTCGCCATTGGCCACAACGGCAACCTCACCAATGGCATCAAGCTCCGCCGCGACCTCGTGCACGAGGGCGCCATGATGCAGTCGACCACAGACACGGAAGTGATCCTGCACCTTGTCGCTCGGGCTAAGCGCAACCGTTTCGTCGATCGCTTCATCGAAGGCTTGCGCCAGCTCGAGGGCGCCTACGCCTTTGTGGGTCTTACCAACAAGAAACTTGTGGGCGCACGTGATCCGCTCGGGATCCGTCCGCTGGTCATCGGCACGCTCGATGGCTGCCCGATCCTCGCTTCGGAGACCTGTGCACTCGACATCATCGGCGCCCAGTATGTGCGCGACGTCGAGAACGGCGAGGTCGTTATTTTTGACGAGGACGGCGCCCAGTCGCACAAGCCGTTTCCACCGATGCCGGAACGGCCTTGCATCTTCGAATACGTTTATTTCTCGCGGCCAGATTCAATCGTCGGCGGGCGTCACGTCTACAACGTCCGCAAGACGATGGGTGCGCAGCTGGCCCGCGAGGCACCGGCGGCGGCCGATGTGATCATTCCCGTCCCGGATTCTGGTGTGCCGGCGGCGATTGGTTTTGCGCAGGAAGCGAAGATCCCTTACGAGCTCGGCATCATCCGTAACCATTATGTTGGCCGCACGTTCATCCAGCCGACGCAGGCAATCAGAGATCAAGGGGTTCGCCTCAAGCACTCGGCCAATCGTGCTGTCGTTGCGGGCAAGCGCATTGTCCTCGTGGACGATTCCATCGTCCGTGGCACGACTTCGCGCAAGATCGTCCAGATGATGCGTGACGCCGGCGCCCTCGAAGTGCATTTCCGCATAGCCTCGCCCCCAATCACCCATCCCGACTACTACGGCATCGACACACCGGAACGAGACAAGCTGCTGGCTGCGACCCACGATCTCGAGGGCATGCGAAAATTTATCGGAGCGGATTCACTCGCCTTCCTGTCGGTCGACGGAATTTACCGCGCGATGGGGTTCGAGGGTCGCGATCCGGCACGACCGCAATTCACCGACCATTGCTTCACCGGTGACTATCCAACTCCGCTCACCGATCTCGCCGCCCAGGAAACAAGCCCGCGGCAGTTGTCGCTTCTGGCGGAAGCCATTTAATTGCCGTCATGGCCGGATCAATGACCGGCAAAACCAAGCCCCTTTCTGACCGCATTGCTTTGGTCACCGGAGCCTCGCGCGGCATTGGCGCGGCCGTTGCGCTCGAGCTTGCGCAGGCCGGAGCCCATATCGTCGCCGTCGCACGCACCGTCGGGGGGCTGGAAGAGCTTGACGACAAGATCAAGGCCGTCGGGAGCTCTGCGACCCTTGTGCCGCTCGACATGAAGGACAGTGACGGCATCGCCCGGCTCGCGCTGGCTCTCAACGAGCGCTACCAGCGTCTCGATGTGCTGATCGGCAACGCCGGTATCTTGGGGGCTCTATCGCCCCTTTCGCACTACGAGCCGAAAGACTGGGACAACATGATCGCAGTCAACGTCACCGCGAACTGGCAGGTGATCCGTTGCATGGATGCCCTGCTGCAGCGTTCGCAAGCCGGGCGAGCGGTATTCCTGACGTCGGGGGTCGCACATTTGGGCCGGGCCTATTGGGGGCCTTACGCAGCGTCAAAAGCGGCGCTGGAGGTCCTCGTGCGCACCTACGCTGCCGAGACGGCGACCACAAATGTACGCGCCAATTTGTTAGGACCGGGTCCCACGCGCACGCGTATGTATCTCGGCGCGTTCCCAGGCGTCGATCCATTGACGCTGCCGACACCCGAAGAAATTGCCAAAGCAATCCTGCCGCTTTGCCTGCCCAGCTTCACGGACACCGGAAAGCTTTACGACTATCGCGACCGCAAGCTGAAGTCGTTTCAAGCGCCGGTCTAGCCGGTCACCTTTCGCGCCACTCAGTGCTTGCGCTTCGCGCGGCCTTTGTAGGGATTGTCTTTCTCGCGCAATGTCAGGCGAATGGGCGTACCCGGGAGATCGAAGGTCTCGCGCAAAGAGTTCAACAGATATCGCTTGTAGGCATCGGGCACGGCATCGGCGCGCGTGCAAAAAATCACAAAGCTGGGCGGACGGCTCTTGGCCTGCGTGATGTAATTGAGCCGCAACGAGCGTCCCGAAACTGCGGGCGGTGGATGCGCGCTCACGGCGTGTTCGAACCAGCGGTTAAGTCCGCTGGTCGGAATGCGTCTGTTCCACACGCCATAGGCGTCGACGATTGCCTGCATCAACCGGTCGAGCCCCTCGCCGGTAAGGCCCGAGACGGCCACCAATGGCACACCTTTGAGCTGGGTGAGTTTTTCCTCGGCCTGCTCGCGCAGTTTGCCGATCGCTCCAACCGTCTTGTCCTTCCGGTCCCATTTGTTGACGGCAATGACGATTGCACGGCCTTCCTGCTCCACAATATCGGCGATGCGTTGGTCCTGCTCCTCGAAGGCATTTTCAACGTCGAGCAACACCACGACGACTTCTGCAAAGCGGACCGCATTGAGTGCGTCCGCAACCGAAAGCTTTTCCAATTTCTCTTCGACACGGGAGCGACGGCGCAGGCCAGCCGTGTCGTAAATCCGAAATTTGTGGTTCTGCCAGACATGCTCGACCGCAATTGCGTCGCGCGTGATTCCTGCCTCCGGGCCGGTAAGTAGCCGCTCCTCCCCGATCAGCCGGTTGATCAGTGTGGATTTTCCTGCATTGGGCCGGCCAACGATAGCGACGCGGATCGGATGGGCAGCGTCCGGTGCAATGTCGGAAGATTCCGCGTCCATGGGCTCGGGCAGCACTGCGCGCAATGCATCGTAGAGATCGGACATGCCTTCATCATGCTCTGCCGAGATTGGTATCGGCTCGCCGAGGCCGAGCGCATAGGCTTCGAGCCGCCCCGCTTCGCCCGCAGTGCCTTCGCTCTTGTTGGCCACGAGAACGACCGGCTTGCCCGACTTGCGTGCGACATTTGCGAATGCATGGTCCGCTGGAATTGGCCCCGCGCGCGCATCGATCAAGAAGAAGACAGCATCTGCCTGATCGATGGCCGCTTCGGTTTGCGCCCGCATGCGGCCAAGCAGGCTTTCCGGCGCGGATTGCTCAAGCCCGGCGGTGTCGATCACCGTGAAATTAATATCGCCGAGCCTGCCCTCCCCTTCGCGGCGGTCACGTGTAACGCCGGGGCGGCCGTCAACGAGCGCCAGCCGGCGGCCGACCAGCCTGTTGAAAAGGGTCGACTTGCCGACGTTGGGGCGGCCGATGATGGCAACTGCAAAAGGCATAATTGACGACCCACCGCACCATGCGGCGCAGGTTTTTAGCTTGTCACGCCATTCAGCGCGAGAAGGTGCCGGGCTGAGGCGACGAGGGCCAGGGTGCCGTCGTGGTCTGCCCTTGTGCCGGCCAAGGCGATTGGGCCTGCTGCGGTGCCGGCTGCGGGTTCTGCTGGGGCCAGGGCGCCATTTGCTGACCTGGAGCCTGCGTGGACTGTTGCGACGCCGTGCGCGGCTTGGCAGTGCGCTTCGGTTTTGGTTTCGGCTGCGACTCGGGCTCCGCAGCGGCAGCATTTTTCTCCCGTGCGGCCTCGTCCGTGGCCTTGCCCTGTTCAGCCGCAGGCGCCTGCAAAGCTTGCGCCGTTTCCGGCGGCGGTTGTTTGCCTTTCACATATTCGGGCGGAATTCCCTGCGTGACGCCTGGTACGCCCTCGGGAAACAGCTCCTTGCGATCGCCCGGCAATTTCTTTTTTTCGTTGAGATGAAAAACATCAAGACTGTCCGGATCGAAATTTGTGCAGCCGGAAAGCACCGGTGCGGCTGCCACCAGCACTGTCAGCACGACGACGCGAGGGGTCATACGCATGCGTTCAACTCTTGCCGTCTGCGGTAATAAGTGCCGACAACACATCTGCGCGAGCGCGCACACCGATCGGACTTTCGGCATCACCAGCAATCATGTCGAGATACTTACGGGCAGCGGTAAAGTCGTGGTTCCGCCAAGCTGACAAGGCGAGCAACTCGCGTGCCGTGTGGCGAAAACTCCGCGTCGGCTCGACAACCGGGTCGAGCCGCCGCCGCATGTCAGCCAGTGGCGCCGTATCGACGAGCAGCAATCCTGCGCGCACTGCCGCAAGATCCTGCCAAATTGCTCCAAGCGAAGCGTCAGCCGACAGTTCGTCGTATGCCTTCACCGCGTCCGCCGGTTTGGATTGCGCGAGCGCGCCTGCCGCGCGCATACGCGCAAGCACGCGATACCCGGCTGGCGCTTCGGCTGCCACCTTCGCGAAGGCCGCCTCGGCTTCAGCTTGCTTGCCCTGTTCGCTCAGGGCGATCGCCGCCTCGAATTCCGCGCCGGCGGCCGCAGCTTTCTTCACGACCCAATATTCGTATCCCCGCCAGGCGCCCATGCCGGCCACGATCAGCACCGCGAGCGCGATCACATAGATGCTGTAGCGGTCCCACAGCTTTCTGAGCCGCTCGCGCCGGACTTCTTCGTCCACTTCATGAAAAATATCGGCCACGATGGCTCCCGACCCGTCTCGGCCCAACCCCCGGGCCGAATTGCGCCGTAACCTAACGATGTGGCGCGCCTAAGGCAAAGCCAAAGGCCGCAATCGTTAACATTTCAGAGCGTTAGCTTTTCTTGCTTTTCATCGGGTAGACGTGTTCCGGCCCCGGAAAAGTCCGCGCGCGGACTTCGGAGGCATAATCGGAAATCGCCTTTTCGATGCCAGGGCCGAGCGTGCCATAGCGCTTCACAAATTTGGGGACCCGCGGTGACAGGCCGAGCATGTCTTCAAGCACCAGAATTTGACCGTCGCAGGCGACACTGGCGCCGATACCGATGGTCGGGACCGCGACCGCAGCCGTGAGCCTGCGGGCGAGCGGTTCAGCCACTGCTTCTATCACGACCGAAAACGCGCCCGCCTGCGCGACCGCGATCGCGTCCTCTTCGATGCGCGCCCAGTCGGCTTCATCCCGCCCCTGCGCTCGGAACGAGCCGATCGTGTTGATCGCCTGCGGCGTCAATCCGACATGAGCCATGACGGGAACGCCGCGCTCGGCGAGAAAACGGATCGTTTCGGCCACGCGCTTTCCGCCTTCAACTTTGATCGCGCCGCAACCCGTTTCCTTCAGCACGCGTGCGGCATTCATGAAAGCCTGCTCTTTCGACTCCTCATAGGACCCGAATGGCATATCGACGACGACAAGAGCCCGCCGGGAACCACGCATCACTGCATGACCTTGCAGGATCATCATATCGAGCGTGACCGGAACGGTTGTCTCCATTCCGTGCATCACCATGCCGAGCGAGTTGCCCACCAATATGATGTCGCAATATTTGTCGACGAGACGCGCTGTATGCGCGTGATACGAGGTGAGGCACACGATCGGCTCGCCGCCTTTGCGCGCGAGAATGTCCGGTGCGGTGAACCGCTTGATTTCTTCCTGAACCGACACGCACTACCTCCCAAACACCGGTACGCCGATCACGTAAGGGTGGAACCAGAAGCCGAGCGCAAGGAAGACAGCAGCTCCGAGAACCACAACGATGATGTCATTCATCCAGCTGTCCGGAGTGGGTTTCACTGCAGCGCCGATGTCGCCGCGGCGTTTCGCAGCGATACGAGCATAAACACCCCAAGCCAGGAACGTCCCGAACAACAGAACGGAACCGAGGTCGCCATTCGACAGCAGATGCGCCAGCGCCCAAGTCTTCACGCCGGCCAACATGGGATGCTTGAGCCTTGTCTTGATATGACTTGGAAAGAACGCGGCGACGACGAAGATCATCGCGAACAGCACCAAGCCAACGGTGATATGCCGCATGAAAGCGGGAGGCGTCCAAAGCTGGACCAGGTCATGCGCGCGATACTGCGCGTAGCCCCAAACGATCAGCGCAAGGCTCGCAAGTGAAACGATCGCAAACAGGCTGCGGTACACCGGCAATCCTACCCGCTCGATTACGCCGGCGCGCGCATCGCGAAACGAGACGAACACATGCGTCGCGAGAAAAATCGCCAGACCGAGAATGAGAACACCTAAACCCATGCTACACTCGCGTAAGATTAGCGCCGCAGTAGAGGATAGCAGCAATCAATGCAAGCTGATCCCAAATAGGTCGCAGCTCAGTGCTCTCAATGTATCGATTTCGGAAATATGTCGTCACCGCGCTTTAGTTTCTACTCGCCGCCGCGGTGTCAGCGCTGGCACAGGATTGGCCGGGGAAAACCGTGCGAATCGTGGTCCCGTTCGGCGCGGGATCAACACCCGACATCGTGGCCCGCCTGGTTGCAGACGGCTTGCAACAAAAATACTCCTTGAGTTCTTTCGTCGTAGAGAACAAGCCAGGCGCAAGCGGCAATCTTGGCACCGATGCAGTCGCAAAGGCTGCGCCCGACGGCTCGACCATCGGCGTGAGCATCGGCGGCCCGCTCGCCATCAACACACTTTTGTTCGCCAGACTCCCCTACGATCCTCATAAAGATATCGTGCCGATCACCCAGTTGGTCACACAGCCAAGCATCCTCGTGGTCAACCCAAATCTTGCCGTTAATTCCGTCGCGGAACTCGTTTCACTGCTGAAGAAGAATCCCGGCAAATACAATTTCGCTTCCATTGGAAACGGCTCCCTGTCTCATCTCGCGATGGAAGCGATTGCAATCTAAGCCGGCACCCAACTCGTCCATGTGCCCTATACAAGCTCACCGCAGGCCGTCACCGCGGTGATCCGCAATGATACCCAGATGGCCTGTCTTCCGGCGATTGCTGTGACGCCGCACGCCAAAGCGGGGGCTGTCAGAGTTCTTGCCGTCTCCACGGCCCGACGCTCGCCTTATTTGCCGGACGTGCCAACTCTCAAAGAGGCCGGGATTGAGTGGAAGCAGATGCCTGGAACGGCCTGATCGCGCCGGGTGGAACGCCGAAATCGATTGCAGAGAAGATCAGCAAAGATGCTTCCGAGATCATCAGACAGCCGGCCGTACGCGAAAAGCTGGCCACCCACTTGATGGAGCCCGTCGGCTCTTCGCCGGACGAACTGCGCGCGCGAATGGACGGCGAGATTGCCCGCTGGGCGCCGGTGACCAAGGCAGCGAACGTAAAAATAAACTAGGCTGTTGCCCGGTCTTTCACATCCTTGATGTCGGTGAAGGACATTTCCGGGGCGCGTTCCTGTGTGTAATCGAGAATGAACTGGTTGCGCGCCATGAATACCTTGTCGCCATCGAGATCTTCCGCACAACTCGAGTAGTTGGCCCGCACAAACTCCTCGAGCTTTTTGCCGTCCGCCGAGGATATCCAGCGCGCCAGCTGAAATTCGGGCTGCTCGAAGCCGACGTCGAGGCCATATTCCTCCGACAGCCGCACCTTCAGCACGTCGAGCTGCAGGGGCCCGACAACGCCGACCAACGCAGGCGCGCCGTCAAGCGGGCGGAACACCTGCACCACTCCCTCTTCCGCCATCTGCTGCAGCGCCTCTTTCAGCTTCTTGGCCTTCATCGGGTCGCCCAGCTTTACGCGACGCAGGATTTCCGGCGCGAAATTCGGAACGCCCAGGAATGCGATGTCCTCGCCTTCCGTGAGCGTGTCACCGATGCGAAGCGTGCCGTGATTGGGAATGCCAACCACATCCCCGGCATAGGCCTCCTCCGCGAGCGCGCGATCCTGCGCAAAGAAAAATTGCGGCGTTGACAGCGTCAACGGCTTTGCCGTGCGGGTGAGCTTCGCCTTCATGCCGCGCCTGAGTTTTCCCGAGCAAAGCCGTGCAAACGCGATGCGGTCGCGGTGGTTCGGATCCATGTTGGCCTGAATCTTGAAAACGAACGCCGTCATCGCATTTTCGTGCGCATCGACCGTTCTTACGTTGGACACTTGCGCGCGCGGTGCCGGTGCAAACGAAGCGAGCGAATCCAGCAGATCCTTGACGCCGAAATTCTTCAACGCGGAGCCAAAGAATACTGGCGTCAGATGGCCTTCGCGAAATGAATTGAAGTCGAATGTCCGGCAGGCTTCCTTTACCAGCGCAAGTTCTTCCGCAGTCGCCCTGGCGTCGAGCATGGAATTTTTCGCCGCAAGGCCCGGCAGGTCGAGCGCCTGCCGCTCAACGGTTTTTCCGTCCTCGCTGACAAGACGCATTTCGCCAGTCGACAGGTCGTAGGTGCCGGCGAAGTCGCGACCGCGGCCGATCGGCCAGGTCATCGGCGCCGTATCGAGCGCCAGCGTCTTTTCGATCTCGTCGAGCAGCTCGAATGGATCGCGGCTTTCGCGATCCATTTTGTTAATGAATGTGATGATGGGAATATCGCGAAGCCGGCAGACCTCGAACAGCTTGCGTGTGCGCGCCTCGATGCCCTTGGCAGCGTCGATCACCATCACCGCGGAATCGACAGCCGTGAGCGTGCGGTAGGTGTCTTCCGAAAAATCCTCGTGGCCCGGCGTATCGAGCAGATTGAATACCCGCCCATCGTAGTCGAACGTCATTACCGATGTGACCACCGAGATGCCACGCTCTCGCTCAATCGCCATCCAATCGGAGCGCGTCGAGCGGCGATCCCGTTTGGCTTTCACCTGACCGGCGAGGTTGATGGCACCGCCGAAGAGCAGCAACTTTTCTGTCAGCGTCGTTTTGCCGGCGTCCGGATGCGAAATGATCGCGAATGTACGCCGACGATCAACCTCGGCCGCAAGCGGAGTCACTGGGATCGAATTGGACGTGGCCATCGGCTTGTTCATGGGGCGCATGTGGCAGGGAAAGCGGGCAGGATCAAGGGGCCGAGCGTGCCGGAACGCCGGTAAATGCGCGACTTTTGCCTCGTTAGTTAGCCCAACGTTGCCGCGTACTGCTCCGGCTTGAAGCCGACCAGCAATTTTCCCCCGCCCGCTTCCAGTACCGGCCGTTTGATCATCGACGGCTGCTTGAGCATCAGAGCGATCGCCGTTGTCGGCGTAACGCTGGCTTTTTCCTTCTCAGGCAGTTTTTTGAATGTAGTCCCCGCCCGGTTGAGCAGCGTCTCCCAACCGACTTTTTTAGCCCAAAGCTCGAGCTGCGCCCGATCGATCCCCGCAGTCTTGTAATCATGAAAGGCATAGTCGACGCCGTGCTTGTCGAGCCAGGCCCGCGCCTTC
The DNA here is from genome assembly GCA_963736275.1 of uncultured Alphaproteobacteria bacterium. GTDB lineage: Bacteria > Pseudomonadota > Alphaproteobacteria > Rhizobiales > Xanthobacteraceae > Pseudolabrys. The sequence continues at coordinate 791,649 of CAVTOP010000005.1, read as the reverse complement.
TTCATCGTGTCGCAGTTCTTGATGCCGTAGATGGTAACGGACATGTCTACTCCCACTCGATATCCCGCTCGATCCATGGATGCGCCGGAGCGCTGGGATCGTTGGCAGCCGCCAGAGCGGCAACAAATTGTGCACCGACCTGCACCAAGGCTTGCCAAGGATCGGAACCCGCGTCGCCCGACGATGCGCCAGCCCGATCAGCCTGCGTGGCCGCCGTCTCACCAGTGCCACCGTTTACATCCGCACGTGCATCCTCCGCGGATCCGGCGTCATCGGCAGTAACGGTGGTTCGTCATTTCCTCAGCCGACGTCACGGCCTCGCCCTCACCCATGCGCCCGGTGACGCTCTCCACGTCCGTCATGAAGCGGTTCAGACGCGAACCGCCGAGCGAAATCTCGCCGCTGCCGCCGTCGAGAATTCCCGCCGACAAGGAACGCTTGAACGCGAGCACCGAAAGCATGCCCTCCTCGATCGTCCCCTTTGCCACGAAATTGATGACCCGCACCGGACGTTTCTGACCCATGCGATGAATGCGCGCGATGCGCTGCTCGAGGATCGCCGGGTTCCACGGCAGGTCCATGTTCACCAGGGCCGAAGCGTGCTGCAGATTGAGGCCCGTGCTGCCGGCATCGGTGGACAGGAACACGCGGCAGGTCGGGTCGTCACGAAACCGCTCGACCAATGCCGGCCGTTTGTCCGACGGCACGCCGCCGTGGAAGCTGACATAGCCCAGTTTCCGCGCATCGAGGCGACGGATGAGGATGTCGTGAGTCCGGGTCCATTGCGAAAACACCACCGCCTTGGCGTCCGGGCTCGGCGAACAAATCCTCGAACAGCGCCGCCAACTCGTCGGCCTTGACGCCATGATCGGTTTCCTGGTCCAGCAGATAGGTGCTGTTGCACGACATGCGCATGTTCTGCAGGGCGCAGGTGAGGCGCCGCTGGTCCGTGTCCGACAGGAACTTCGTCCTGCGCCAGCGCTGCACGATTTTCGCCACCACGTCGGCGTTTTCCTGGTGATGGAGCAGTTGCATCTCGGTCATCGGCACCAGCAGGTTCTGGTCGGTTCGGCTGGGCAGCTGCCGCAGCACCTCGGATTTGCGCCGGCGGATCATGACCGGCGCCAGCGTCTGGCCGATCCTGTCGAGCCCGGTATAGCCGGTGACCCGCCCGGCTTCGTCCTTGACCTGATGCTCGTGCAGCAGCTTCCAGGTCGGCCCGAGCCGATGCTGATCGACGAACTGGACGATGGAGATCAGCTCTTCAAGCTTGTTTTCCAGGGGCGTCCCGGTCAACACGATGGCGTATGGAGCTATCGACGCGCTTCAAGGCGCGTGCCGCAATGGTGTTCCAGTTTTTCACCCGTTGCGCCTCGTCGACGATCACCAGGTCGGGCGCCCAGGCGGCGATCAGGTCGAGATCGGACTTGAGTTTTTCGTAGTTCGTGATCTTGCAGAAATCGTCCAGGGCATAGTCCTTCTGCCGCTGCGCCCGGCCGCCGCTGATGACACGCGCCGCATTTTCGCCCCGGCGGCCTGAAAACCGCACGATCTCGCTTTGCCACTGGTATTTGAGCGAGGTCGGGCAGATCACCAGCACTTTCGAGACGCCGAAATGCTGCGCCAGTATTTCTGTCGCGGCGATCGCCTGGACGGTTTTGCCCAGACCCATATCGTCGCCGATCAGCGCCCGGCCAGCCCGCGCCGCGAACAGCGCGCCTTCCGCTTGATAGGGATAGATCGGCGTCTTCAGCAGCGCCAGCAGCTTGGGATCGGCAGCACCGCGCGGGAAAAGTTGCTCGAGCTTTGCGGCCCGCCGGTCCGCATCCCGCCTTCCTGCGATGAAATCGAGAGCGTCGTCGTAGGCCCGCAGCTCATGGCCGGACTTGGACGCCGTAGCCATGAAATGCTCGAGTTCGTCGAGGCGCTCGTCGGGCAGAATCCCGTTGTGCTCGGCATCGAACAGAGCCGGCAGCGGCCTCCCTCAGCGCCGGAGGGCAATCCGTTCCGGCGCGAAAATGCACACTGCGTTTGCCGTCGTTGCGCAGATACAGCTCGGAAAATGCCGGCCGGTGGCCGCGCGCGAACGCCGTCTTCGCGCCGCGCTTTTTCTCCAGCCGAGCGAGCGTGAATTCGAGGTGCTTGCAGGTACCCAGTTCGCTGGTGGCGTAATCGGGACATGAACAGAAATTGCCGCCCGGCCCCCGGCCTCGGATCGCCACGCGATAGCTGGATTTCGAAACAGGATTGCTGACTCTGAACTCGGAGAAAAACGGTTCGCTGCCTCAGATTTTCAAGCCCGAAGGCCTGCTCGCGACCGAACTGGCGGCGCAAGCCGCGCTGCCAGTCCACAGGGGATAAATCGGCAGGCGCATGGGTGCGCGAGAGTTTGGATTCCTTGTTCGGCTTGGTCGCAGAATTCAGGTTTCGGCGCTTGGATTTCATCGAAGTAATTCCGTTCAGAACAGAGTTCCTCGCGAGACGTTGATCGGGCAAGCCAAGGCGGATCGCAGGGTTTCGGAGCTTACGGGCTACGCCAATCTTCGAGCCCGAGTCCGCCGACGCGAACGAACTCGCGCGCATTGTGCGTTACGATCTTGAGGCCTCGCCGCAAAGCGCTCGCAGCAAGCAGCAGGTCATAAGCTCCTATGGGCGTACCCTGGCTGTTCAGGCTCGCACGCAACTGCGCCGCCACACGGGCGTCTTCGCGCTCGAACGGCAAGACGGAAATCGTGTTCAGAAGCATCCGCATGGCTTCCCGCACGCGCGGCGCCAAGGTTGGGATTACGCGCCAGCCCGTACTCGACTTCCATCTCCGTGATCACCGAAACGGCCAATTGCTGCGGCGCTTCCTGACGAAGCCGCGCCATCACGGCCTGCTCGCCGCGCGCGAAGTCGCTCAGCACATTGGTGTCGAGGAGATACTTCACGAAAAGGCATCTTCACGCGGTGGCAGCAATTCGCTTCGATACAATTCAAACGGCGGCGTGTCGGGATCGCCCTGCCACTCCAGAATCAGCGATGGCCAGCCGGGACTGCCGAGCGTCTTCTTGTCCAGCCATTCGCGCAGCGCCTTGCGGATCAATCCGCTGCGCGTCTCGCCCAGCTTCTTGGCCGTTCGGTCCAATTCCTTGGCGGTTTGGTCGTCGAGATAGAGGTTGAAGTTCATGACAAGTCACCAAAGTGCAAAGATATAACCTACAGTACAGGTTATATTCCGTACAACCAGCCTTCGCAAGAGCGATATCCTTGAAGGCCGATCATCAACAAAACCGTCAGATGCCGTCAATTTCTGCTGCGCTATTCGCTCCGCGAGACTCAACAACATCCTAACCCACTCCCACTCGATCGTGCCCGGCGGCTTCGATGTGACATCGTAGACCACGCGGTTGACGCCGTTGACCTCGTTGATGATACGTGTCGCAACGGCGCCCAGAAACTTCATGTCGAACTGATAAAAATCGGCTGTCATGCCGTCGGTCGACGTCACTGCGCGCAGGCCGACGACGTAGTCGTATGTCCGCCCATCGCCCATGACTTCGACCGTCTTGACCGGCAGGAGAACCGCAAAGGCCTGCCAGATATCGTCGTATTGCCCGCTGCGGCGGATTTCCTCGATGTAAATCTCGTCCGCGAGCCGAAGGATATCGAGCTTCTCGCGCGTAATCGGCCCCGGGCAGCGGATGGCAAGGCCGGGACCCGGGAATGGATGGCGTCCAACAAAAGCTTCGGGCAGCCCGAGTTCCCGGCCGAGCGCTCTCACCTCGTCCTTGAAAAGCTCGCGCAACGGCTCGACCAGCTTCATGTTCATGCGCTCAGGCAAGCCACCGACATTGTGATGCGACTTGATGGTGACCGACGGCCCGCCAGTGAACGAAACGCTTTCGATCACATCCGGATAGAGCGTGCCTTGGGCAAGAAATTCCGCGCCTCCGACTTTCCTGGCTTCCTGCTCGAAGACGTCGATGAAGAGCTTGCCGATGGTCTTTCGCTTCTGCTCGGGATCCTCGACGCCGGCGAGCGCCTTGAGGAAGGTTTCGGAGGCATCTACGTGAACCAGCGGAATGTTGTAGCTGTCACGAAAAAGGGTCATCACCTTCTGCGCTTCTCCGAGGCGCATCAGACCATGGTCCACGAGCACGCAGGTCAATTGGTCGCCGATCGCCTCATGGATCAGTACGGCTGCCACGGCGGAATCGACCCCACCCGACAGTCCGCAGATTACGCGCCCTTTTCCGACCTGCTTGCGGATTTTTTCAATCGCCTCCTCCTTGAAGGCGCGCATGGTCCAGTCGCCCTTGAGGCCGGCGATCTTTCGCACGAAATTGCGCAGGATCGCCGCTCCTTGCGGCGTGTGCATCACTTCAAGATGGAATTGCGTGGCGTAGAATTTGCGCTTGTCGTCGCCGATGATCGCGATCGGCGCATTCGGCGACGTGCCGAAGACGTGGAAGCCCTGCGGCGGCCTGGTCACACGGTCGCCGTGGCTCATCCACACCGGATACTTCTCGCCTTTGCGCCAGACGCCTTCGAACAGAGGCGAGTCCTCGGTGACGGTCACCTCGGCGCGGCCAAACTCACGGTGATGCCCGCCCTCCACCTGGCCGCCAAGCTGATGCGCCATCGCCTGCTCGCCATAACAAATACCGAGCACCGGTATTCCGGCGTCATATATGGCCTTGGGTGCGAGGGGTGCGTTTTTGTCGAGAACGGAAGCTGGACCGCCGGACAGGATGATCGCCTTCGGCTTCATCTCGCGGAAGGCAGCCTCGGCTTTCTGGTAGGGAACGATTTCGGAATAGACCTTCTCCTCCCGCACCCGGCGCGCAATGAGCTGGGTCACCTGGGAACCGAAATCGACGATCAGAACTTTGTCGTGCATGGACGGTCGATGTGCCCCGAAAGTGGCCAACTCGGGCGCGCAAGGGCCGTTCGGGGCCGCTTTTTGCGGGCTTTGCGCTTGAAGGTCAAGTGTCGGCAATCGGAGTAACCCAATGTTAGCGCCGAACGTGCTTAGAAAATGCTCCCGGTCCCATTTGTTCACAGCCGCGAAGCCGCAAACGCCATGGCTTTCGAAACCGAGCGCATGAGGTTGCCGGCCGCACTACGCGGCCGCGCCGATCGTCGCGCGGAGCTTTTTCGCGAAAGCCTCGGCGGCGTGGCGCAACGCCACATCCTCGGTCTCGCCTGGGCGCTAAGCCCAGCGCGAATCCGCGGACTGCCGAACGTGTTCCGGCTTTGCTTCGACGAGTTTCTCGCGCCCGACTATGCCCTGCCCGATCCGGAGCGCGCATTTGCCAACCCGCCCGGTCTTGCAGGGATCGTGCACGACCTGAGCCTGCCGATGCTTCTCACCGCGTACCGCCGCGGGCTCTACCCCTTCACGCACATTGGGCCGCTGAAGTGGTGGTCGCCACCCCTGCGCTCGGTTCTTTTCTTCAATGAGCTGCACATCGCAAAGCGATTGCGGCGGCAGATGCGCCAGGACAACTACACGGTCACGCTTGACCGCGATTTCGAAGCGGTCATCGCGGCCTGCGCCGGGCACCGGGACGGCCGCTGGCACCTGACGTGGATCACACCACGGATTATGCGTGCCTATGCCGAACTGTTCGATGCCGGCTACGCGCATTCGTTTGAAGTGTGGAACGAGCGCGGTGAATTGGCCGGCGGCGGCTATGGCGTTGCGCTCGGGCGCGCCTTCGTCACCGAGTCACAGTTCTCGCGCGAGCCCAACACATCAAAAATGGGTTTCACCGCGCTCAACTGGCAACTCGCACGTTGGGATTTTGCCTTCAACGACGGGAAGCTCATGACGCCGACCTGCCACGGCATGGGCTTCCGGGAAATCCCACGCGACCAATATCTTGGTTATCTCACACAGGCCGAACACCGAGCGGAAAAGCCGGGAGGGTGGCAAATTGAAATTGACTTGAAGACGGTCGCGGAGTGGCAACCGGGCTAGTGCCGAGCGTTATCCACCACCGTACCGAGCAATGGAATAGCCGATATCCATTTGCCGATCCGCGAGCGACCGGACCCGTCGGGCTTGGTTTCCGTGGCGACCATCGCTTCTGAAGACGGGATCGATTCCGGTGGAATCGGGTGGTTGGGATCCTGAGTCTGCACCGCATTCTTTTGCGCCGGCGTCGGAGCGATTGCGACTGGTGGCGGCAATACCGGCGCAACAGCGGGCGCCGGCGTTGCCGTTGCGGTCGGTGCAGTTGCCGGAGGTGCAGACGGCTCCGCTTCACGCTGCGCAGGCCGTGCGGAAGGTTGCGGCATCGGGCGGGCCTTGGGGCCCTCGACAGGCCGGGACTCCGGCTGATGCGTCACCAATGCCTGGCGAACGGCATCGAGCCATTGCGTGTCGGACTCGGAAGAGTCCCGGCGAACATTTTGCGCGGCAGGAGCCTGCGTGTTCGTGGCGGCCTGTTTGGGCGGTGCTTGCGGCTTCGGCTCGGGTTTACGGACGACCTCCTTCGGCGCTGAGTTGTTTGCCTGGGCTTTGGGTGCAACTGCAGCGGCTACAGGAGGCGGAGACTTCTCTGCCGCGAGCAAGGCCTTGAACGCGGCGGTCGCTTCGGGGTCGACCGCGGCGCAGGTTTTTTCGAAAGCCTCCACGTCCCGACGCACGAGAATGCGCCTGGTGGAGGCATCCACACCTTTGTCGAGCATGGCAATAATGCCGCTGCGCAGGCCCTGACATGCCGTCTCGGGGGAAAAATTAGCGCGATAGAACGTATACGCGCTGCCGACGGCGACCGGCACCGCGAGCAGCGACCCGATCATCTGGATCGCGGTCACGAAGCGCACCACCCTCGGCGGCTGCGATCGTGGACTGATTTCAAAATTGACGGGCGCGGCATCGCCTGCGTCCCCATGAAATGGCGGATCGCGCCTGGCGATAAGCATGGAAATCCCCAAAAAAATCTCTCGGTTCCATAGACACGCGATCATCGCGGAGAAAGTTGGCCGGGATTGGGGCGCAATCGGGGAATTCCGTTTCCGATTCCTTACCGATCGTTACAGGAACCTCAGCTCTGGCGCAGGAGGGAGACGAAAAACCCGTCGGTGCCGGTCAGCCGTGGCGTCATCAATATGCCTTCAGCAGACGACCGGGCCGCCTTTGAAAACACGAGCGCGCGCTCGCCCAACGTCTGCGCCACCGTATCGGGCGCCTCGATTACGAACGAAGGGTGCCGCCCCAGGAATGCCCGCACCTGGGCGCCATTTTCCTCGTCCAGCACCGAGCAGGTAATGTAGGCAATCCGGCCGTCCGGCTTGAGCAGGGCCACAGCCCGATCGAGCACCTCCGCCTGCTCCTTCTGGCGCTGCTCGATCGCACCTGGCCGCATCCGCCATTTTGCATCGGGATTGCGCCGCCAGGCCCCTGTACCCGTGCATGGGGCGTCAATGAGAACGAGATCCATGCGCTCCGACAGATCGTCGATTTCACCGCCGACGGATTTCGGTGAGCGCACCTGCACGTTCCGCGCAGCCGAGCGCTTGAGGCGCTCATGGATCGGGGCGAGCCGGCGCTTGTCGTCGTCGGTCGCGAAAATCTGGCCCTTGTTCTGCATCATGGCCGCCAGCGCAAGCGTCTTGCCCCCGGCACCCGCGCAAAGATCGACGACCTGCTCGCCGGGCCTGGCACCGGAAAACATCGCGGCTAATTGCGACGCCTCGTCCTGGATTTCGACCATGCCCTTGAGAAAGGCCGGCTCGGCGTGAATGGCGGGGCTTTTCGCATCGGCTGACAACCGGACCCGCAGGCCCCAGGGTGACCATCGCACCGGCTCAGGATTGAGATCCGACAGTGCGGCCGCAACGGTGTCGATCTCTGCCTTCAAAGTATTGACGCGCAGATCAAGCGGCGCGCGGGAGGCAAGCGCCGCCCCCTCTTCGGCCCGCGCGTCGCCGAACGTGCGTTCAAAATACGGATCCAGCCACTGCGGATAGTCGCCAGCGACGTAAGGCGGAGCACTTTCGATGTCATCCGTCTCAAGGCGCTTGCGTTCATCGTCGCTCAGCTTCTCAGGCGCATATTTCGATCCGTCGGTGAGCTGGCCGATCGCGTCGGCGTCGAGCCTGCGCTCACGCTTGAGCATGCCCAGAAGAATGGCGCGCGGACTGTCAGCCTGCATGATGAAGGCGCTGGACGCCCGCCGTCGCAAGGCGTCATAGACGAGCCCAGCAATTGCTGCACGATCGCCCGAGCCGGCGTAACGGTGGGTAAGCCCCCACGACTTGAGCGCGTCAGCGGCTGGACGACGCTCACTCTCAATGGATGCAAAAACGTCTATGGCTGCGGCAAGCCGCGCTGCCGGTGTCATGGCAAGGCAAGGAGAATGCGCACGATATAGATCAGCCACATGATGACCAGAATGATCGCGCCTATCCCATAAAAAGCACCTCGGACGCGAACATCGTTGTTGGTCACGTGCACGAACGCGTGCACCCAGCGCAGCACAACAAAAATCCAGGCCAGAGTGACAAAGAGGAGATCGGCATGGCGCGTGATGATCTCAAGGATCATCAGCACATAGAAAAGGACCGGCAGCTCGAATTGGTTGGAAAACGAATATGCAAACTGACTGGCGCGCACGGGCCAGTTCGGCTCGCGCAGCGCGATCTCCTCGAACCGGGTTTCGCCGCGATGCAGCGTCGAGGTGCGGCAATACATCATGCCGAACATCACGGCGAAGGTGAGCAACACCTCGACGAACAAGGGCAATAAAACAAATTGAACGGACATGGCCCAATCTTCCCGCAGCGGAAGGGATAACTATACTCGGCTCGGATAGTTCGGGCTCTCGCGGGTAATCGTTACATCGTGCACGTGGCTTTCGCGCAAGCCCGCCCCGGTAATGCGGATGAATTCCGCCTTCTTGTGCATCTCCGCAAGATTTTTGGCGCCCACGTAACCCATGGCAGCGCGCAATCCGCCCGCAAGCTGATGGAGAACGGTTGCGGCCGCACCTTTATATGGTACCTGACCTTCGACTCCCTCGGGAACCAGCTTGAGTGCGTCCTTGATGTCCTGCTGGAAATAACGGTCCGCCGAGCCGCGCGACATCGCACCGACGGATCCCATGCCGCGATAGGTCTTGTACGAACGGCCCTGATAGAGAAAGACCTCGCCCGGCGTCTCGTCCGTGCCCGCGAGAAGCGAGCCGACCATCGCACAGTCGGCGCCTGCCGAAATGGCTTTGGCGAGATCGCCGGAATACTTGATGCCGCCGTCGGCAATCACAGGCGTGTTGGATGCTTTTGCCGCGTCGACGCAATCCATGATCGCCGTCAGCTGTGGCACGCCGACGCCGGCAACGATCCGGGTCGTACAGATCGAGCCTGGGCCGATGCCGACTTTGATGGCGTCGGCTCCGCAGTCGATCAGCGCCTTGGCGCCCTCGCTGGTCGCGACGTTCCCGGCGACGACTTGCACCTTGTTCGACTGACGTTTGATGCGGGTCACCGCGTCGAGCACGTATTTCGAATGGCCGTGCGCGGTGTCGACCACAACGAGGTCGACACCGGCTGCGATGAGCGCTTCGGTGCGCGCAAAGCCCTTGTCACCGACGGTCGTCGCAGCGGCCACGCGAAGCCGGCCCTGCTCGTCCTTGCAGGCGTTTGGATTGGCCACCGCCTTTTCGATATCTTTCACCGTGATGAGGCCGACACAGCGATACTGCGCATCGACGACCAGAAGCTTCTCGATGCGATTCTGATGGAGAATGCGCTTGGCCTCATCCTGGCCGACGCCTTCCCGCACCGTAATGAGTTTCTTGGTCATCAGATCCGACACGGGCTGTCGCGAATCGGTGGCAAAGCGCACGTCGCGGTTGGTCAGAATGCCGACCAGCTTACCCGGCTGCGACCCGGCGGAGCGCTCGACCACCGGAACGCCGGAGATGTGGTTGTCCTTCATCAGGTCGAGCGCCTGCTGGAGTGTTGCATCCGGTTCAATCGTGAGCGGATTTACGACCATGCCGGATTCGAATTTTTTCACCTGACGGACCTGCGCTGCCTGCACATCCGGTTCCATGTTTCGGTGAAGCACGCCAATGCCGCCCGCCTGCGCCATGGCGATCGCCATCTGCGCCTCGGTGACCGTATCCATCGCCGATGCGATGATCGGAATGTTGACAGGAATCGAGCGGGTGATGCGTGAGCGGATATCGACATCGGCGGGCAGAACTTCTGACAGGCCGGGTTTTATCAGCACGTCGTCGAAAGTGAGCCCTTCGCGCGGGCTTGAATTATTTTTTCCGGCCATCGCCAACTCCGTCTTGCTCAAAAAGGCAGTCAGACCGGCCGGCAGGGGTTAAAAATGCCCGGTGCGAGGGGGTCCCTCGCCTGCGTCACGGCCCGCTTTTGGGTTGGCGTGGGTCGATAGCACGGGATCGTGCCGATTCCTAGCGCAATCGCGGATGGCTGTTATGAAGTCGTAAACGCGACCGAGCCTTCTTTCCGCCCCCGCTTTACGCTTCAAAATCCACTTTCAATGACGTCTAGGCCCCGCCCGGTTGTCCATGCCCCGTGACCGCATCGTCCCGCTGATCATCGCGATCGCATTGTTCATGGAGAACATGGATTTGACCGTCATCGCACCAGCTTTTCTGGCTGTCGCCGCGATTTCAGCACTCTCGGTCTTCATCTTTGCGCGGCTGCCGCCAGAAGCCGCAGAAATGGCCGACCGATTTCCAGCCCCTGCTGAGCCTTCTGACCAGCGCGCCGGCTAGACCCGTTAGCTAACGCCGCGAAATCCGGTTGCGAGCAGATAAAGTTCGGCCGAGTCCGCCCGGCTTGCGGCCGGTTTCATATGCTTGACGGTCTTGTAATCACGTTTGAGGGAGGTCAGCAGAACAGCCTCCGTGCCGCCTTGCAGCACCTTCGCAAGAAAGCTTCCGCCGGGAGCCAACACCTCTCGGGCAAAATCCGCCGCCGCTTCCACCAACGCCATGATCTTCAGATGGTCGGTTTTGGCGTGACCAGTTGCGTTCGCCGCCATATCGGACAGCACCACATCGGCCGGACCGCCAATCATGTGCTTGAGTGTTGCGGGCGCGGTTTCGTCGAGGAAATCCAAACCGACGAAGTCGACGCCTGGTACCGGATCCATCGGCAAAATGTCGATTGCGACCACGCGGCCCTGCTCCGGCGCACCTATCCGCTTGGCAGCGACCTGGCTCCAGCCGCCCGGCGCTGCGCCGAGATCGATCACACGTGCGCCCTTCCTCAGAAAATGCGCCCGATCATCGATCTCCATCAACTTATAGGCGGCGCGCGAGCGCATGCCCTCGCGCTTCGCACGCGCGACGTAAGGGTCGTTAAGTTGACGCTCCAGCCACAGTTTTGACGACTGCGAGCGATTTTTGCCGCCACGGACCCGAACTTTGAGCTGGCGCGGCCCGCTGCCCTTGCCGCACACCGTCACGAGGGCGCGGCCTGGCTGTTACCACCCCAGGCGCCGTCCTCGCGCATCATCTGCACCAGCATGCCTTCGCGCAGCCCGCGATCGGCGACACGCAGGCGCGGGCAAGGGAATGCACGGCGGATCGCCTCGAGAATTGCGCAGCCGGCAAGCACAAGATCGGCCCGCTCGGCGCCTATGCAGGGACTCGCAACGCGGTCATCGTAGCTCATCGTTAGTAATCGCTCGACGACTGCGTTGATTTCCTCCGCGCTCATCCAGCAGCCGTCCACGCGATTGCGGTCGTAACGTTTGAGGTTGAGGTGCACGCCGGCGATGGTGGTAACCGTTCCCGATGTCCCGAGCATATGAATCCCTGCGGCTTCGTCGCCGCCGTGTTCGCGCACGAATGGAGCAATCAGCGCAGCAACTTCCACAACCATCGCGTCGTAACATTCACGCGTCACCGTGATGCCGCCATAGCGCTCCGCCAGCGTGACCACACCATGCGGCACGGAAATCCAGCCGCGAATCTGGGGCAGCGGCGGGCCACAGCGGCTACGCTGCGAACGCTCGAGCCGCACCAGTTCCGACGAGCCACCGCCAATATCGAACAGCACAGCGCCCGCAGCATGGGGATCAATCAGCGGCGTGCAGCCGGTCGCGGCCAGGCACGCCTCGGTCTCGCGATCGATCACCTCGAGCTCAAGACCGAGTTCGTCCGACACACGGTCCAAAAACTCTGCGCCGTTTTCGGCTGTTCGGCAGGCCTCGGTCGCAATCAGGCGCGCGCGGGTAGCGCCTTTGTTTTTCATCTTATTCCGGCAGATGGCCAAGGCCGCCATCGCGCGACCGATCGCGGCCTCACTCAGGCGGCGAGACGATGAGACGCCCTCGCCAAGCCGCACGATCCTGGAAAAAGCGTCGACGACGCGAAAGCCTTCACCCGAGGGCCGCGCGACCAACAACCGGCAATTATTGGTTCCGAGATCGAGCGCGGCATAAGTCGCCCCACCCCGGTCATTACCGAAGCGACCATTGGCCCGTCCAGGCGACCGCCGACCCCACCGGGCCCGCGCCGGCGGCGCCCGATCGATAGCAGGGTCGAGGCCTGGGATATCCCCGGCCTCGCCGCTCATCTCCCAAAACCTTTCCTGCCTGCACCGTGAACCAGCGATTTCCCTTAGCGCGTCACGGTTGCGGGCGCGTTCCTTCGATCACGAAAAGTGTAACAGCGCCTGTGTCTCGCGCAACCCTCCGTCGCAAAAGCTATTCTTGTCGAAGGGTGCAGCGTGCTTTATTTGACAGCGCCGGGCCGGAAAGCATCACTCCCTCAATGGATGACCGCACCACCGAAACTGCGCTTTCGCTGACCAAATTCGGTGTCGGACAGCCTGTCCGGCGGAGCGAAGACCCCACGCTCGTTCGCGGACTGGGCCGGTATACCGACGATGTCAGCCGACCAAATCAGGCCTATGCGGTCATGGTTCGAAGCCGTGACGCGCACGGCGTTATCCGCTCGGTGGATACAACGGCTGCGAAGGCGATGTCAGGAGTTCTCGCCGTCTACACGGCTGCCGATCTGACCGGATATGGCCCGCTCAAATGCCCTCTTCCTTTAAAGAACCGTGACGGATCTGCGATCCGATACACGCCACGGCCCGCTCTTGCTGGCGATAAAGTGCGTTTCGTGGGTGACCCGGTTGCCTGCGTGATCGCGGAGACCGTGACGCAAGCGAAAGATGCGGCTGAAGCCGTCACGCTCGACATTGAACCACTGCCCGCGGTGCTCAAGCCATCCGAAGCAATAAAGCCTGGCGCACCGCTAGTGTTCGACGAGGTGCCGAACAACATCGCGCTCGATTATCACTATGGCGATGCCGCCAAAGTCGCGGAAGCTTTTGCAAAGGCGAAGCACGTGACACGAACTCGAAACCTCCAACCAGCGCATGGTCGTCAACGCCATGGAGCCGCGTTCCGCGATCGGCGAATACGACGCGGCCGCGGCAAAATGGACGCTCTACTCCACGAGTTAGGGCGTGCACGGCATGAAGAGCTCGCTGATGGAGATTCTCGGGGCGCCAGCCGACAAGGTCCGCGTGATCACCGGCCAGGTCGGCGGCTCGTTCGGCATGAAGGCCGCAGTCTACCCCGAATATGTCTGCCTCCTGCACGGTGCGCGCCTACTCGGGCGCCCGGTCAAATGGACGGACGAGCGCTCCGGCAGTTTCGTGTCGGACCATCATGGCCGCGCCCAGGACATGGTCGTCGAAATGGCGTTCGACGACGACGCACATATTCTCGCCGTCCGGCTCACCGGCTTCGGCGATATGGGCGGCTATCTCTCCCAATTCGGCCCGCTGCTGTCGACCGGAAACCAGGTCAAGAACATCGCCAGCGTCTACCGCACACCGCTGATCGAGGTGGCGACCAAATGCGTGTTCACCAATACGACCTTTGTCTCGGCCTATCGCGGCGCCGGCCGGCCTGAAGGCAACTACTATATCGAGCGCACGCTCGATCTGGCTGCGGCCGAGCTCGGTGTCGATCGGCTGGATCTGCGCAGGCGCAACATCATCCGCAAGAGCGACCTGCCCTTCAAAGCTGCCTCCGATATGACCTACGACTGCGGCGATTTCCTCGGTGTGCTCAAGCAGGCGCTCGACGCCGCCGACTACGCCGGCTTCAGGAAGCGCAAGCGCGAAAGCAAGAAGCGCGGTCTGCTTCGCGGGTTCGGCATCGGCTGCTATCTCGAGGTCACGGCCGCGCCCGGTAAGGAGCTCGGTGCCATCCATTTCGAAGCCGACGGCACGGTGACGATCGTCACCGGAACGCTCGACTTCGGGATGGGCCACGCAACGACCTACGCGCAGATATTGACCGATCTCCTCGGCGTGCCATTCGAGCGTATCCGTATGGTCGAAGGTGACAGCGACCGGATGGCGTTCGGCGGCGGCAGCGGCGGCTCGCGTTCGGTGATGTTTGTCGGAACGGCGCTCACTGAATCAGCCGCGATTGTGATCGAGCGCGGCAAGCAGATTGCTTCTCATATGCTGGAGGCGTCGCCGAACGACATCGAATTCAAGGCCGGGCGCTTTGTAATCGCGGGCACCGACCGCTCGATCGAATTGCTCGACCTTGCAGCGCGTCTGCGCGCCGGAATCAAGTTGCCGGACGGCACTCCGACCTCGCTGGATGTCGACCATGTCGTCAGCAACCCCGTCCCGTCCGCCTTTCCCAATGGCTGTCATATTGCCGAGGTCGAAGTCGATCCCGAAACCGGCGCCGCCCGCGTCGTTCGCTATTCAGCGGTCAACGACCTCGGCACGGTGGTCAATCCCTTGCTGGTCGAGGGGCAGATTCAAGGCGGCGTCGTGCAGGGGCTCGGGCAGGTATTGCTGGAGCAGGCAGTCTACGATTCCGACGGCCAGTTGGTCACCGGCTCGTTCATGGACTACGCGATGCCGCGCGCGCATGACGCGCCGATGATCAATGTCGCCAGCCATCCCGTGCCAACCAAAAGCAATCCACTTGGCGTCAAGGGCTGCGGCGAGGCCGGGACGTCGGGCGGCCTGCCTTCCGTGGCGAACGCCGTTATCGACGCCTTGTCGGAATACGGTGTTCGACACCTTGAAATGCCGATGACGCCCTCACGCATCTGGCGGGCGATCCAACAAGCAAAGACCGGCCAATGAGCCAGGCTGCCGACGTTATCGGTTCGGTGCGTGCACCCTATGTCCGCGTTGTCGGCGCGGTCAGCGTTGCGCACTTTATGTCGCATTATTACATCATCGCGCTGGCACCGCTCATGCCGTTCGTACGCGATGAGTATCAAGTCACTTACACGGAAATCGGACTGGCTTTAGCGGTGTTCAACATCGTAACGGCAGTATTCCAGACACCAGCGGGATTTCTGGTGGATCGTTTGGGTGCCCGGATCTTGTTGATTTTGGGTCTCGTAATCGGCGCCACCACCTTCATCACGGCGGGCCTTGTTAACTCGTTCGGGGTCCTGCTCGCTATGTTCGCCATCGCCGGCATAGGCAACACGGTCTATCACCCGGCTGACTACGCTTGGCTGTCACAACAGGTCCCATCCGATCGTATCGGTCAGGCCTTTTCGGTGCATACCTTTGCCGGAATGATGGGCTATGCGGTCGCACCCGCATGCCTTCTGACGATGCAAAGTCTGTGGGGCTGGCGTGGCGCCTTCATCGGCACCGGCGTGCTGGGTTTTGCTGTGGCGGTTTTGGTGCTGATGGTCCGCGAAGGTCCGGCTGCGCCCACAAATACTGGCGTCCGTCCGAACTCGAAAACATCGGATACCAGTTGGGGGTTGCTGTTCTCGACGCCGATTCTGCTCAATGTCGCATTCTTCATACTGCTCGCGATGATAAGCAGCGGCCTTTACAATTATTCCGTGGTGGCGCTCGGCGCGCTTTATGGGACGCCGGTCACCACCGCCACCGCAGCATTGACCGGCAATCTCCTCTTCACAGCTGCAGGCGTTCTGCTCGGCGGACTATTGGTCGGCCGCACGAAGCGACACAGCATGGTGGCTATCATCGGTTTAACGGCGACGGCGCTGCCAATTGCGCTGATCGCCGGCATCGATCTTGGCTCACTTGCCCTTATCGCTGCCATGTCGCTCGCCGGTCTTTTCTCGGGTCTGATCATGCCATCGCGGGATATGATCGTGCGCGACGTCACCCCGCCTGGGTCCTTCGGCAAGGTGTTCGGTTTCGTCAGCACGGGATTTAATATCGGCGGTATTGTTTCGCCGCCGATATTCGGAGCCGTCATGGATCACGGCAGCCCGCGTATGGTTTTCCTGCTGGTCGCTGCTTTCAGCCTGCTGGCGATCGTAACGGTCGTAACGAGGCCCAGGCGCGCCGCTTGATCGACTGGCGCTCCCGGACTTGTCAAATCAACGAAATTGCCCCATGTGAAGGCCCTCCCGTCAGACCGACGGTCGAGTACAATCGCTCCCTGGCTTGTTGGGGAATAGTTCAACGGTAGAACATCGAACTCTGACTCCGAAAATCTAGGTTCGAATCCTAGTTCCCCAGCCAGATTAACTCGTTGCCCCATAATCAGAAACGAGTTGGGCGCCCTCGCCACGCTGCACGATCCCATGTCGCGTGTGTTGCGGTTTGTTCTCGTTGATTTTCAGGCATTCCCGACAATTCCCGGAAACTCTACGCGACATGCTCACGACATGGAGCTGTTACCGCCCGCGTCCGGCGGACCCCCAGGGCGCAACTCCAACCCATTCGGACAATCTGTTCGGCCAGATAGCATCAGACTGGTCGCATGTGGAGCACACGTTGGACACGATTATTTGGCAGCTAGCTGGCGTAGATGCTGAAGCGGGAGCGTGCATCACCTCGCAAATCTCGGGAGCGTACAATCGGTATAAGGCCATCGCGTTATTGATCCTGCACGAACGCAACACGCAAAAGAAAACGGCGGAGCTAACTAAAGAGGCGCGCAGACTTATGGAAAGGATGAACTTGCCGGCCGACCAAAAGAACAGGCACGTTCACGATCCTTGATCCTTGCGTGGATTGCCCATTGCGCGGCTAGCCGGTAGGCTCCCCATCGAAGCTTCAAGCTCTAAAATAAGAAGTTCCTTGCGGGGGCGCCCGTAAGCCTTGGGAGGACGAAGACGTGAATCGCAGCGACCGCGTCGTGGCGGCGGCGGTCCATCCGCGTAACAGCCCCGCGCAGCCTGCCAAGGCTGAAGTCTGGGGAGCGTCTTGTCGTCGAAAACGCGTGCCTGCGTTACGGCGCGCTCGACGTCTTGTCGGATTTGAGCCTCACGGTTGGCGGGAGCGAGATCGTCAGCATTGTTGGCCCGTCCGGCTGCGGCAAGACGACTCTTCTGCGCTGCGTGGGCGGCTTGAACCAGCTCAACGCCGGCGAGATTCGCATCGAAGGTCAGCGGGTTGAAAGGCCCTTGCCGAGCGTGTCGATGGTGTTTCAGCATTTCGGGCTATTTCCCTGGCGCAACCTTTGGAACAACATTGCCTACGGACTGAAGCTCAAGCACACACCGAAAGACGAGATCGAACGCCGCGTGACCGAAGCGATCGAATTGGTCGGCTTGAAGGGTTTTGAGAAGTCCTATCCGCATCAACTGTCCGGCGGCATGCAGCAGCGCGCGGGTCTCGCGCGGGCGCTGGTGATGGAGCCGAAGCTGTTGCTCATGGATGAGCCATTCTCTGCCATCGACGCGCAGACGCGCGAGCAGTTGCAGTTCGAGCTGCTGCGCATCTGGGACCGGCGGCCGACTGCGATGATGTTCGTCACTCACGCCATCGACGAAGCGGTGCTGATGGGCGACCGCGTGGTTGTGCTGGCCGGGCGCCCCGCACACGTACGCGCGGTGCGCAAAGTCGAATTGCCGCGCCCGCGCGACCGCAGCGTCGTTGCTACGCGCGAATTCATCAATCTGCGCGAACAGGTCTGGCACGACCTGTTCGATCAACCGGGAAGTAGTGGAGCACGCTTGTAAGACTGATCTAAAAAACTCAGGGAGGGAAAATATGTTGAAGAAAAAGGGGGCCGGTCCCTTGCCGGCAAAAGTGCTGCTTGGTGCGATGCTGGGGCTTTCGGCCGTTGCAATGTTGGCCAGCCGAGCTCCGGCCGCCGATCCAGTCAAGGTCTCGCTGTCGGCCATCGGCCGCCCGCCCATCTTCTCCAATACCTATGTCGATGTCGCTGAAACGATGGGCTATTGGAAAGCCGCCGGCGCCGACGTGAACGTCCGCTGGTTCCAGCGCGGCTCCGATACCGCCAAGGCGGTCGTGACCGGTGACGTGGACGTCGGCACCACCTCGTCACAAGCGGCGATGAACCTGATCGCGTCGGGCGCGCCGATCATTGCTATCGCCGGCATGAACTCGCAGGACTGGGTGCTTGCCTCCGACGATCCGGACGTGAAGGGCTGCAAGGACCTTAAAGGCAAGACGGTTGCGGCTGACGGCATCAACAATGCCCGCTACCTTTATATCGGCGCTGCCGTTGCAACCTGCGGACTGAAGATCAGCGACATGAAGCTGATCGATCTTGCCAACGCACCGCTGGTTAAAGCGGGAATCGCAGGCCAGGTGCACTCGGGCATTTTCCACATCGATGAGCTGGCGCAGGTGGAATTCAAGACCGGGAAAAAGTGGCGTCACCTCGAAGTGCCGCCGGCCATCAAGAAGAACCTGCACTATCTCATGTTGGTCGCCAGCAAGAAGGCGATTGCGGAAAATCGCGAAGGCCTGGTCAGGCTTTTGGAAGGCTGGATCAAGACCCAGGCGCTGATGGGCAGCAAAAAACCGCCCGACAAGGAGCAGTTTGCCAAGATCGCCGCCAACGCAAGCCAGATTGATCCCAAAGTCGCGCTCTCGGCGATCGACGAATATCAGAAGATCAACTACTGGGAGAACAATGACGGACTCGACGAGAAGCAGATCGCGGCTCAGCTCAACGAACTGGTGCAAATCGGTTCGGTCAAGGCCGAGCAGAAGCCGTCGACGGACAAGATCGTCGATCGGTCGCTCTACGCCGAGGCCGCCAAGCGGTTGAAGAAATAAGTGACGGCGTGCGAGCACTGAGCAAAACTGAACTGAGCGCGCGCGCGCGCGGCGAAGCATCGTTTGCCGCGCGCGTCAACCGTTTCCGGGCCGCCAATGCCCGCCTCATCCAGATCGCCTGCTATGCATCGAGCATTCTGTTGTTGATCGTTGCGTGGCAAGCGCTCGGACACAGTTTCGGCGTGCTGTTCGTGCCCTTTACCGAGGCGATGTCCCGCCTGTGGGACATGCTGATCAATGGTCCACTGTTGCCGGCGCTGTGGGTATCCGGCGAGCTTTATCTGGTGACGCTTGCCTTCAACATTGCAATCGGGGTGACGGTCGGGCTGCTGCTTGCCCGGGTCAAACTGATCTCGGCGGCGTTTGAGCCTTACATCTATATTCTTTACGCCACGCCGACGATCTCGCTGGTGCCTTTTGTGTCGGTGCTGTTCGGATTTGAATTCTGGCCGCGCGTGCTTGTCGCGGTGCTGATCTCCATCTTTCCCATCCTGATCAGCGTCACCGAGGGCGCGCGCAGCATCCCGCGCCAGCATCTCGACGTGGCGGCTATTTTCGGCTCGAACGAGCGCCAGTTGTGGCGCGACGTCATCGTGCCGTACGTCATGCCGTTCGCGATGTCGGGCATCAAGCAGTCGATTGCTCTTTCGATGGCCGGCACGTTGGTGGCGGAGTTTTTTCTCAATCCCGACGGTATCGCCGCGGTTCTCCTGCAAGGCACGACCATCGTGGATTCCGGCTGGGTGCTAGCGGTGACGATTTTCATCGCCGCCATCGCTGTTGCGCTCGTCGGCGTCGGCGAACTCGTTGAACGGTATTTGGTCCGATGGCGACGTACAGCGGTCGGATAGAACGGGCATCGCCCACCCTCCCGGCCTGGCTCGGCCCGTGGCTGAGCCGCGAGCGCTTGGCGCCGGTTATTTCAGGGCTGATTATCCTAGCGATATGGCAGATCGTCGTCAGCACGCAGTTGCCGGACTTCGTTGCGCGGCCGATTGGAATTGTGCTGGCGATTCCGTCGACAGTCGCGAGCCAGGAGTTTTGGCTCGACGCGCTGATGACTCTCGGATCAATCAGCGAAGGCGTTGCCATCGGATCAGCCGCGGGCATTGTGGTCGGCGTCGCCATGGGCCGGGTGCGTGAGATCGACTGGTTCCTGTCCACCTACATCCGCGCGCTCTACGCGCTGCCGCTGATCGCGTTGGTTCCGATCGTCATTCTCTGGGTCGGCTACCAGCCGAGTGCGCGCCTTGTCATTGTGATCATTTCGGTGTTTTTGCCGGTGGCGGTCACCACCGCGGACGGCACGCGCGCCATTTCCAAGGATTATCTCGACGTCGGCAAGATGTTCGGCGCCCGCACGCACCATGTCTGGTTCGGCATCGCGCTGCCGTCCGCCATGCCGCATATCGTTGCCGGCATCGAACTCGGCTTCGCGCGCGGCATCACCAATGCGATCGCGGTCGAGGTGCTGGCCAGCGTGCCGGGCATGGGCATGTCGGTGTTTACGAAATCGAATGAGCTGAATGAAAACGCATCGATGGTTTATGTGGTTTGCCTGGCGATCTTTGCGGTTTCAGTGCGCTCGGGGATGACCAGGTTCCGCCACTGGCTGACGCCATGGTATCGCGACGCCTGAATGGCGCGCTTCAAGCATGGCACGGTCGAGATCGCTTATCTCGATGAAGGCGTGGGCGATGCAAGCGTCCTCGTGCACGGCTTTGCCTCCACGAAAGAAGTGAACTGGCTGCATCCGGGATGGGTGACGGCCGTGACGCGCGCCGGCCGGCGGGTCATCGCGCTCGACAATCGCGGCCACGGCTTTTCGAGCAAGCTCTACGATCCAGCCGCCTATCACAGCGCGACGATGGCCGATGACGTCCGCGCGCTGCTCGATCATCTCGCCATCGAACGTGCCGACGCGACACAGATGCAAATGCGGACGAAAAATGCTTGGCAATCAATGGAGGGCGGTGGACTTCTGACTCCGAGAAATTGAGGTTCGAATCCTTGTTCCCAGCCAACTGCCTTTTTCATCCGCCGAAATCACAGTGGCTATTCCACACCACTTGGCTGCTGCGCCCTTGAATGTACTGGCCAACAATCAAATTGTGGCTCATCCTGTCGTCGCTTGCTGGGTAACCCAATCAAAAAACTGGGACAGGGAGGCAATGCCGTGGCTCAAACAATAGAGGGATTTGTCGGTAACGCGCTGGATGAGGCAAAGATCTCGCCAATACATATCAAGGTCATTTCGCTTATCGCAGCTGGCTACTTCTTTGACGTCATCGATCTGATCGTTCTGGGATCGCTGATCCCGGACATGCTCCAGAGCAACTTCGCCACAAGAGCGGAAGCTGCATGGATCGGCAGCGCGACCGTGCTTGGAATGTTCATCGGTGCAGCGGGACAAGGTGAGTTCAGCGACCGGTGGGGCCGCAAGACGGTCTATCAGTTCAACCTGCTGGTCTTCGGCATCTTCACAATTCTTGGCGCGCTTGCGCCGACAGTGTTCTGGCTGATCGTATGCCGGTTCATCGCCGGTCTCGGTCTCGGCGGCGAACAGCCACTTGCGTTCGCTTACGCAGGCGAATACTCGCCGAAAGCCATCCGCGGTCGCATTCTCGCAATTGTGCACTTCATTGGTGGTGCATGCGTTTGGCCGATTGCCGCTCTTTTCACGCTGTTTTTCCGCGACTCGATCGGGTGGCGAGGAATCTGGATCGTGATCGGCATCGGCGCACTCATCGTGTGGCTCTTCCGTTTCTGGCTACCGGAATCACCTCGCTTTCTGGCGACGCACGGACGCGGCAAAGAAGCACTCGATGTCCTTGCGCGCATGGGCATCCCGGCTCCGAAAGAACCGCTGACGACGAGCGCGGCGAGCGATTCGCGCAGTGATCCGTTCGCTCTCGTCTTCAGAATGTTCCCCGGCCGCGTGATTGCCGGCATGATCTGCTTTTCCGCGTTCTTCGGTGTCGCGATCGGCCTGGGCAACTGGCTGCCGAACATCATGACTGAGAGAGGGTTTACGATCACCAAGTCGCTCACTTTCACCTTCGGCATGACGCTGGCGGTACCATGCGCGAGCTTGTTCATGATGTACGCGCTCGACAAGTTTGGCCGGAAGATAACGTCGGTGTGCGCCTTCATCGGTGCAGGCATCATGGCCATCGCATTTGCCAATGCGCAGACCGACACACAACTGCTCGTCGCTGGATTCATCATGATTTTCTTTATCCAGGTGGCGGGCAATTCGATGCAGATATTTGCGTCGGAAGTGTTCCCGACCAACGCGCGAGCATCGGGCTTCGGATGGGCGGCGGGCGTCGGCCGTCTCTCAACGGCAGGCATTAACCTGGCGATTCCACGGATTCAGGGCAATTGGGGCCTCAACGCGGTGTTCGCCTGTATCGCGGCCGTGCTCCTGATTGCTGCGTTCTCGGTCACGAAGATGGGTCCCGAGGCGCGTCAGAAAGGTCTCGACGAAATCGCCCCGCCGACGGGCTGACACACGGCGGATCAAAACCGCGGGGCTCGGCTCGGCATTTACCGCCGGGCCTCGCGTCAATTTGATTGCAATTAATCAGATGGCTTTCGCGGCAACAGCAAGAAACGTCCGCTACCTCTCGCGTTGCGACCAAGGCGGCCGGCCCGATGGCGTGCAGGTCCTCGTGCACAGGGGCCACGCGTTCATCGGCCACATGTTCAGCGACGGATTTTCAGTCGTGGACGTGCATGACCCGCTCAAGCCGAAACCGGTCGCGTTCATCGCCGCGCCGAAAAACACGCGGTCGCACCACTTTCAGATCCACGGTGACGTTCTCCTCGCCGTCAACGGCCCGAATATCTGGGCGATGCAGCAATATGCGTCACAACAGGACTACTACGCAAAATCGCTCATCGACTCGGTCCAGACCGAGCAACCCTTTGCGGCGGGTCTCCGCGTTTTCGATATTTCAAAACCGTCAATTCCACGCGAGGTCGCGTTCCTGCATTTGCCGGGCTTCGGGGCTCATCGGATCTGGTGGGTAGGCGGACGACATGCGTACGTATCGGTCCATTTCGAGGGATTCATCGATCACGCTTTGGCCGTCATTGACGTTTCGAATCCGGAAAAACCGCAGCTTGCGGGGCGCTGGTGGCTACCGGGCATGAACCGCGCCGGCGGCGAAACGCCGCCCGCATCATTCGGCAAGCGCGCGGCACTCCATCACCTCATCAGCGCCGGCACGCTCGGTTACGCGGCCTGGCGCGACGGTGGGTTCACCATTCACGACCTAACAGACCCTACAAACCCGAAATTGATCAGCCACCGCAACTATGCGCCGCCTTTTGCAGGAGGTGCGCATACGCCCCTGCCCCTGCCGGGGCGCAAGCTTCTTGCGCTTGCGGACGAAGCAACCTCCGCGAACTGCGCCAATGGATTGGCCTATACTTGGTTGATTGATGTGCGCGAGCCGTCAAATCCAATTTCGATCGCGACCTTGCCGACGCCTGCCGAGGAGGACTTCTGCGCCAAAGGCGCAAAATTCGGGCCACACAATCTGCATGAGAACCGTCCCGGCTCGTTGCAGACCGAGGAGCTTATTTTCGCTACCTACCACAATGCAGGACTGCGGATCTTCGATATACGCGAGCCGTTTCAGCCAAAACAGGTCGGTTACTTTGTGCCGCCGCCGCCGGAAAGAATTGTCGACCAGAGGCCAAATCCTGCCAAAGTCATTCAGTCCTGCGACGTATTTGTAGATCCGGATGGAATTATGTACCTCACCGATACAAATGCCGGTCTGTACATCCTGCAGTATGAGGGCCGGTAGTCACGCGGAGAATGTAAAGCATGTCGCAAAAATTCGGGCGCCTCGCCCTGCATATGTGGACGATCGACACGACGCCCCTTGCCACCGCGCTCGATGCGGCCAAGCAGGCAGGCTATGACGCCGTCGAACTGCGCCGGACCGATTTCAAACGATGCTTCGACACCGGCATGAGCAATCGCGAGGTGCTCAACGTCATCAAGAAGAGCGCTATTCCCTGTGGCGTGCTTGGAGTCGAATATGGATGGTTGTTCGCCGCGGGCGAGGAGAGCAAGCGCCTTTACAAGGTGTTTCGTGAATTCGTGCGAGAATGCAGTGGCGCTTGGCTGCGACACGCTGATGAGCGCGCCGGGCCAGGTCAACGGGCCCATCAAAGACGCCATCAAATATCTCAAGGACGCCGGAGATCTCGCTGCGGAGTACAAGCTTAAACTCGCGATCGAATTCAATTCTCAGCACGACGTGCTTAACAGTCTTGCCGTTCTGACCGAACTGATCGAAGGCGCCGCCAGGCCGAACTGCGGCTATCTCATCGATGCCTATCACTTCACGCGAAGCGGTGCCGGCGGCCGTGGCTTCGAGAGCGTGCCGGCGGACAAGATTTATTGCTTTCAGTACAGCGATCTGTCGCCCAACCCTGTCACCGGCGTGCGGCGGCCGACGGATCGTCTGCCGCCCGGCAAAGGCGTGGTGAAATGGCGCGAAATGCTCGGGCTATTGGCTGAGAAAGGTTATACCGGCTACCTCAGCTATGAGGCCCCCAATCCGGACCAATGGGCGCGTTCGCCGTATGACGTGGCGCGCGAAGGCGTCGAACTTACGCATCAGTTATTGCGGGATGCAGTCCCGAGTTATGTCAGTTGAGGTCAACCATGGCAGCAGAACAGGAACTTCCGCTTTTTCTCGGCTTGAACGACAAATCGATCACCGACATTCCCAAGACCGTCGAAAAGCAACGATACATGACGAGCGTTGCGTCGAAGGCGGCTAATCCCGGCAAATGGGTCGAGCAGCCACGGATGCCGATCCCGACAGGCGAGCATGCTGTCATCGAGTGCCAAGGCAAGATTCATTCGGTCGCGGGCTACGCCAAACATCGGGTCGACCAGAACTTTCATCAGGTTTTCGATCCGAAGTCGGGAACATGGTCGCTGAAGGCACCTTTTCCACTTCCCTGCAACCACGTGGCCGGCGTATCGATTGGGTCCAAGATCTACACATTCGGTGGCTTCATCGAGCAGAACCGCTGCCCGCATTCAAAATGCTTCGTGTATGACACGACGAACGATCAGTGGGCACCGATCGCCGGGCTCTCGCGTCCACGTGGCGCAATGTCAGCCATCGTGCTCGACGGCAAGATCCATTTGCTTGGCGGCCGTGACGTCCGCTCGGTCGAATGGCACGAAATTTATGACCCTTCGACCGACAAGTATATAATCCTCGCAGGCATGCGAGGTTCGACCGGCACACAGCCTTTCGTCGGCCAGCGTGACCACATGGGAGTTGCTGTCGTCGACGGAAACATTCACGCAATTGCGGGCCGCATGGATTCCTACGACTTCAATACGGGCCTGAACGCCGTCTACGATCCCAAAACAGACTCTTGGACATTCCGCGCGCCGCTTCCGACCCCGCGCAGCGGCCCCTCTTGCGTTTACATCAACGGAAAAATCGTCGTTTTCGGCGGCGAGGCGACCGGAAAGGTATTCGGCACCAACGAGGGTTATGATCCGAAGACCGACACGTGGGAACAGCTTACGCCGATGGCGATTCCGCGCCACGGTTTGCATGGCGCAACCTGCGCAGTCATTGGCAACATGGTTCACGTGCCCGGAGGTGGACCTGTGCCCGGCGGTCAGGTGCAGGGCGCCTACCACGACGCTTTCACTTTCGGTTGAAAACGAAGCGGCCGCCATCCGGCGCCGCTCGTTTTTTAATTAAATTGTTGGGCGTCAACGCGCCGGGCGCAGTCGAAGGTCGGCTACGCCAGCCGCGACGTTAAGACCCGCCTGGCCTTGGATCGACACCGGCTGCAGGGCGACGGTGCGGTCTGAACCGCCGACCAGAACATTTGCGCCGAGGCCGGCGCCTACTGTCGCCTCAGCCGTCGCACCACCGTAATTGCCGGCCAGCGCACCGAATTTACGAGTGCTCGGCGCATAAACCGCCCAGACCATTTCGCCGCCGGCCGTCGCGCCAATATCAAGCCCGAATTTGGAAATCGCACCCACGTAAACCTCCCGCGGTCCGCGGTCCGCGGGCGTGAACATGCAGGTCACATCCTTTTTTGAAGCAATGATTAGACCAATGCCGCCCGAAATGTCGCAGGTCAGCGTTCCGACTTTTGTCCGGTTAGCTTGCGCCGACGCCGGAGTCGGAAGCACGACTGCCGCGGCTACCGCCAGGGCGGCAACAGCGTTCAAGGGCTTGTGCATGTGTAACTCCTCTTTGTCGATGAATGCCGGGCTATAAACGTTATTCCAAACAACAAGTTCCATGCCCGTCGCACGGCCACGCCTGCCCTCAGGCCAGGCAACGACCCGGAAAATTGGCCCGCTTCTCTTTGGACAAAGCACTGAACACAGGCTCGCAGCCGACCAGTACCGGCGCGGCCGGCGGTGTTATCTGCCGCCTACTCGCGCTTGGGACCTGTAATCGGTCCGACTTGTTTGTGCGGTCGACGATGTGGCGCGCCGCCCTCTGCCCCTCAACGGCCGTCCGCGCGGCGACGCCTAAATCGAAACCTGCCGGCGGAGCAAGGATGGCCCATAGAAGGACGACAAGAGCGCTCGCCAGACTATACGAAACGATGTTGCGCATTGCCGCTCTCCCCTGCAGGAACCGCAGTTTGCAAGCGTCAAAGCGTGTCCTGCGAGTGTGAGTAAGAACGGCGATGCGTGAATTAGGTTCCGGGCATTGGTCAGCGGGCGGCAAGAATTTGGCTTGCCGGGATGACAATTTGGCAATGCAGCCCGTCGGGATCGAAATCCATATTAACTTTGGCGTCCAAAGCGCGCGCCAGATTGCGCTCGATAACCATGGTTCCAAAGCCTTTCTTACGCCGGGCCTTCACTTTCGGCCCAAGCTGCTCGCGCCAATCCAACTCCACAGCGTTATCCGCCGCAGTCTCACGACGGATCCACGTGATCGATACGCGGCCTGCCGGCACCGATAGAGCGCCAAACTTCGCGGCATTGATGGCAAGCTCATGCAACGCAAGCCCCAGGTTTTGAGCGGCTTCAGGCTTGAGCGCGATTGCCGGCCCTTCGATCGTAACCTGGACTGCGGCTCCATCGAGGTAACTGGACAGCTGCGAGCGGATCAGCTCACCCAGCGATGCGCCATACCAGCTTTCACGGACCAGCAAGTCATGGGACGCCGCCAGAGCCTGCAATCGCGAACCAAATTGCGCGAGAAAAGCATCGGTCGAACCTGCATGATTCGCCGTCTGGCGGGCCATGGCCTGGATGACAGCGAGCAGATTTTTTGACCGATGCGTCAGCTCCCGTAGCAGTAGGCGCAGGTGGGCCTCGCCCTCTTTCCGCTCTGTTACGTCGACTGACGCACAAGTAAGACCGATGATTTCGTCAGCTTCGTTGCGAAGTGGCTCGATATGCAAATCGTGCCATCGGATCCCGCGAGCATCCTCAAGCGGGATTTCGGCGCGCTTGGCCTCGCCCGTAGTCAGCACTTCGCGCTTCACGGCCATCATGGCTGCAGCGCCAGCGCGCGGCAGAATTTCCGAATCGGTACAGCCGAGTATTTCCTCGGCGGAACGGCCGAGCATCGAATTGCTGATGGACGTATAACAGAGGTCGCGATCCTGCGTGTAGACGGTCACCTGCGATCCGCGCAGAGCCGTTTCATAGCCAGCCAAGCGTGCGCGCAAGAGACCCAGCTCCCAGGCTTGCCCCGTGACCTGCTCAAGCAGCTGGCTGTTCTCTTGCTCGAGCTTTTCTCGATCAGTTTCTTGCGCCGCAGACATCCTACGCACCGTTGCACTCGTTCCGTCACCTCCCAGCGCAGACCACAGCCGGGCACGTGTAGTGGATCTCGACGGCGTTGGAAGCAAGTCAGCCTATGAATACGTTCATGGGACAAAGTGTCAACAAATCGCGGCGCTCTCTCTTTTTCCATCCCATGAAATCGTGACGAAAGCTCTCGAACAAACCGTAAAGAGTTTAACGCCGCGACGCTTCAACCGTTGCACGATACTTCGCGCGAGATTGCAACGCATACCCTGCACGCCGTAGGCCGTTCCCTTGGTTGGAACATTTTCGGCTGCCAAGCGCTGGCCGGTGCCGTCCGCCACGCCTTGCGGCGCCGGCGGCGCTCGCAAGCCGGCGCGAAATGCAACTCGTCATGCTCGTCGAAACAGTGATGGATACACCTTGGCGCGCGAGGCGCAACGTGCATCCTAACTCGCGCGTCGCTCACGCCGTCTGGCGTTGCGCTCAAAGAACAGCGCCTGGCTCAAAACCGCCGACACCGTGGACGGTTGGAACGGCTTGGCGATGAGGAACGCCGGCTCCGGCCGCTCGCCGGTCAGGAAGCGCTCCGGATAGGCGGTGATGAATATCACCGGTACCTCAAAGGTACGCAGCATTTCGTTGACGGCATCAAGCCCCGAGCTACCATCTGCGAGTTGGATGTCGGCAAGAATTATTCCGGGCCGCTTTGCCTTCGCGAGAGCCACCGCCTCCGCATGCGTCCGGGCAACGCCAAGCACGCGGTGTCCCAGACCTTCCACCAGCCCTTCGAGGTCGAGGGCGATAAAAGTTTCGTCTTCGATAATAAGCACGTCGGTTGCGATCTCGGCGGCAAGCTCGCGCCCAGACTCTTCGACAAGGTCCCGCAACGCCGGCGCGTCGATATCGAGAACCTTTGCGGCATCGTCCTCTGAAAGTCCCTCGAGCGCGACCAACAGGAAGGCTTGACGCGGCTTCGGCGGAATTTGCGCCAAATGCCGCTCGACGGGCTGACTGGGATCGGCGGCACTCGCCTTTCCGTTGACGCCAACCGAATTCCAAATCTTCGTGAAAAGGCGGTAGAGGGCAATCCTTGTGGAAAGCCCGGCCTCGAGCACCTTAGGATCTTGCACGAGAGCCTCCAGCGTCGCCGCTACGTAGGCATCGCCGGAAGTCTGACTCCCGGAAAGCGCGCGCGCGTAACGCCGCAAGTACGGCAAATGTTGAGCAACTGCTTGAGATGTCGACAAAAATCCCTCCGAATGCTGTCGGCGCGTGGTCGACTAGGGTAGCGCCCCCAACTGTGCCGGTCGACCTGTAGCAATCAACGCCATTGTCTCAAAAAAGTTCCGTTCAGGGGGAACCATCTGCGCAGTCAGGGGTTTTGACACAAACCAAGGGGGTAACCGACCCCCACCTGGGGTCGGCAATGGGGTTGGAGCAATGAACGAACGCAAGCCCGTGGGACAGCAAAATCCAATGGAAGCCGCGGCCACTCGCAACAAAAAGTCCAATTCGAAACCGGCGAAGCTTGGTCGGGACGTGCAGGCCCGGCTCGGACAGCAGCTGCGCGCGATGTACGACGAAGTCGTCAATCAGGGCGTGCCCGATCGGTTTAACGAAATCATCGATCGTCTCAAGGGCGACGAGAAGAAGGACGGGCACTGATGGCCATGGACGACTCGGTCCGCAAAGCCGTTCTCAGTGCGGTGCCTAGTCTCCGCGCATTCGCGATTTCCTTATGCGGAAACGTGGATCGTGCGGATGACCTGGTGCAGGAAACCCTGCTGCGCGCGCTCGCAAACATCGACTCATTTCAACCAGGCACGAACATGTCGGCGTGGCTCTTCACCATTCTGCGCAATCATTTTCGCTCCGAATATCGCAAGCGTCGGCGCGAGGTCGAGGATACCGACGGCCATCACGCGGAATCGCTTAAGTCGCAGCCCGACCAGTACGGCCACGTCGAGTTCCGGGAATTTCGTGAGGCCTTGGCGCAATTGCCGTCCGATCAGCGCGAGGCCTTGATCCTCGTAGGCGCATCGGGATTTTCTTACGAGGAAGCCGCGGGGATCTGCGGTTGCGCAGTAGGCACAATCAAATCGCGCGTCAATCGCGCACGCACGCGGCTGGCAGAATTGCTGCATGTCAACAGCGCCGAGGATTTTGGCCCGGATGAAACGACGCGGGCGATTTTGGCCAGCGGCGGCGAATAGACATACCGGCGAGGGCCGGCGCAGTCCTCAATAGAAAAGCTCCGTGCGACATAGTCGTTGCACGGAGCTTTCACTACTCAGAAGTCAAACTACCAGACTACGGTACCGTTGGGGTGCGCCCACGAACCAGTCCCGCAATGAGGGAGATCGCAAACAGAACGATCGCCACGAAGAACACGATCTTCGCCGCTTCGATGGCAACGCCGGCAATGCCGCCAAAGCCAAGCAATGCGGCGATAAGCGCTACGATGAGAAATGTAACAGCCCAGCCTAACATTGTAGTCACCTCTGTTCTCGGTTACGGCACGTCTGCCGCTTGCCTGGGAAACGTCAAATAAGGTGCAATGGTTCCTTTTTGGCGCCTCGGCGCTTGAAGTACCGCGATATCTGACCACTTTCCGTCACTATTGAGGCCGGGAACTGCTTCGACAATGAGCTAGTTCATCTATATGTCGAATATTCGGATTCGTATTTTTGGTCGCGGTTTAACGCAGACTTTTTGGCAACAACAATCATGCGACGTGCCGCAAAATCAGGCCTGAAGACTTATCGGGCCAAACGCGATTTCGGTATTACCGCTGAGCCCAAGGGCAAGGTCGCGCGCAAACGAGGCCACACCTTTGTTATTCAAAAACACGCTGCGACTCGCCTGCACTACGATCTGCGTCTCGAGCTCGACGGCGTCATGAAAAGCTGGGCAGTGACGCGCGGGCCAAGCCTTGTGCCGGGAGAAAAACGGCTGGCTGTCGAGGTCGAAGATCACCCGATTGCATACAACACGTTCGAAGGAACAATCCCGAAGGGCGAGTATGGCGGTGGCACGGTGATGGTCTGGGATCGTGGCCATTGGCTGCCTGAAAGCGATCCCCATAAGGGTCTGGCGAAAGGCCATCTGGCATTCACGCTGGAGGGCAAGAAGCTCCACGGCGGTTGGCATCTCGTACGCATGCGCCGCAGGGCAAGCGAAAAACGCGACAATTGGCTGCTCATCAAGCAGGATGACGAGGCTGGGCGGTCGCCCAAAAGGGAGGACATTCTCGAGGAAAAACCTCTGTCGGCCGCGAGCGGTCGATCGATGGAGCAGATCGCAAAGGGGTCACGGAAGGTTTGGCACAGCAACCGTGGGAAGGCGGAACCGCCGCCTAAAACACACCGCGCAACTTCGACGAAAAAAAATGCCGCGAGCGCAAGAGCCCAAAAAGGCGATCCGGATCTCGGCGCAGGCCGTAGCGCCCTGCCCGCCTTCGTTCCTCCATGCCTTGCAAGTTTGTCGGACAACGCTCCGGATCAAGGGAATTGGGTGCACGAACTCAAATTCGACGGCTATAGAATTCAGGCGCGTCTCGATCACGGCAAAGCAACTTTACTGACGCGGAAGGGTCTCGACTGGACAAAAAAATTTCCTGGAATTGCGAAAGCGATTGCGAAACTACCGGCCAAAACTGCTCTTATTGATGCCGAAGTTGTTGTCGAAGGAGATAATGGAATTTCTAGTTTTTCTCTGCTGCAGCAAGATCTGAAAAATAACCGTCACAACCGCATGATTTTTTATGCCTTCGATCTTTTGCATCTCGACGGTACCAGGCTGGCTGACTTACCGCTTACTCGACGGAAAGATGCATTAGCCGGACTTATCGATGGCCAGCCGAAGCTGCTGCGTTTCAGCGAATCCTTAACCGGATCTGGCACTACGCTGCTCCGGCACGCCTGCAAACTGGGCCTGGAGGGCATTGTCTCGAAGGTCGCGGACGCACCTTATCGCTCCGGCCGCGGGCACGACTGGATCAAAACCAAGTGCTCCGGCCGACAGGAATTGGTTGTCGCCGGCGTTGTACCTTCGACCGCAGATACTCGTGCGGTAGGTGCATTGGTGCTCGGCTTCTACGACGAGGGAACGCTGCAATATGCGGGCCGCACGGGCACGGGTTTTACGCGCGACACGGCGCGCAGTCTTTTCCGCAAACTGATGAGCTTGAAAACCGATCAGACACCCTTCGAAGCCGTGCCGGCCGAGGAGCGCGGGATTCGCAAACCGATCTGGGTGAAGCCAACGATGATAGTCGAAGTCAACTTCCATGGCTGGACGCACGGCGACCGCGTGCGTCAGGCGTCGTTTCAGGGCGTACGCCAAGACAAGTCAGCCAAAGACGTCGCGCGCGAGCGTGCAATTGCCTCAATCAGCGGCACGCAAAACAAGAAACGCAGTGGCCCCGCGGCCAAAAGCATCGCTGTCGCCGGTATTCGTCTCACTCACCCCGACCGGGTCTATTGGGATGATGCCGGCATAACGAAGCAGGATCTTGCCGAATACTACGTGAAGGTCTGGAAGTGGATGCGTCCGCATGTGGCCGGACGCCCGATCTCCCTGTTGCGTTGCCCGGAAGGAATCAGCGGACAGTGTTTTTTTCAGAAACATGCACGGGCCGGAATTCCCGTTGAGCACCTGCATCTCATTCCGGAGAAAGGGGACAAGATCATCTCCGTAGACGATCTCGACGGCATTGTGGCCCTCGTGCAGGGAGGTGTTCTGGAAATTCACACAAGAGGCACAACCATTGATCACCGCGAGCACGCCGATCGCCTAGTGTTCGACCTGGATCCCGGTCCCGGGACAAGCTGGGATGACGTAGTGGAAGCCGCACGCGGTGTTCGCACCCGCCTGTCGAAATTGAAGCTCAAGAGTTTCGTGAAGACGTCAGGGGGAAAGGGTCTTCACGTCGTTCTGCCCATCAAGCCGGCGCCCTGGAAAGAGGCAAAGGCTTTCGCCCAAGCAATTGCAACCTCGATGGCGACGCAACTGCCTGAGCGCTACATTGCAACCGCCACAAAGAGCGCCCGTTCAAAGCGAATCTTCGTCGACTACTTGCGCAATAGCCGCGAGGCCACTGCAGTAGCACCCTATTCAACGCGTGCACGCCCCGGCGCACCTGTGTCGGTGCCAATCGAATGGTCAGAGCTGAGCAACCTCAAAGGTGCCAATCAATACACCGTCCTGAATCTCGTGCACCGGCTCGCACGCCAGCGCAAAGATCCATGGGCCGGCATTGGGCGCGTCAAACAATCATTGCCCAGATTGAAATAGTGATCGAGGGAACGGCATCATGGCAAAGACCATCAATAACAGCCGATCGAGCCGCGCGACCGCGCCATCGGCACTGACACAACGGTTTTCCCGGTTTGCGCACGCCACATCGGTATGGACCGGCAACCCACTGGCGTTCTTAGCTGCGGTCGGACTGGTTATTGTCTGGGTCTTGACCGGCCCGATATTCAATTACAGCGATACTTGGCAGCTCGTGATCAACACCGGCACGACTATCGTGACATTTCTGATGGTGTTCTTGATCCAAAACACGCAGAACCGTGACACGCTTGCGATTCAGCTCAAATTGTCGGAACTCGTGTTGGCCATGAAGGGGGCCGAAAACAAGTTCGCTGCAATCGAGGACCTCTCCGATGAAGAACTCGAGCGCCTGCACAATGATTGTCGTGCTCGTGCGGAGATGACTCTCCAACACATCGAGGGCCGAAAAGCTCGTCCGACCAAAAGTGGCAGCAGCAAACCGCGCTCGAGGACTTCTGCGAGTGGACGCCAGCCTTCATGAATTCTGAATCTTTTTGGTGGAGCCTTGGGCGAACTCGAGCCGTTCAGGAAAGCAAGTGAAACTTCATTTTTTTGACAGACCGCCGCCACACCGGGGTAAGCTGATTTGGATAGATGGACGATGACCATGCAGCTTAGCAGCGGTTTGGCAGCCTTCGCGGCAGTTCTAACTTGGGGCGCATCTGACGTCGCTGTCGCCCAGTCTCCCCGTCAGTATACCGGTGTTGCCGCGTACTACAGCACCGACTATTCGGGCCGCACTGCCAGTGGTGACAGGTATGATCCGAACAAATTCACTGCGGCGCACCGCAGCCTTCCTTTCGGCACACGTCTTCGCGTTTCCGACCCAAGATCGCGACGTAGTGTGGTTGTGATGGTGAATGACAGGGGCCCATTTACGAAAGGCCGCGTGCTCGATCTCTCACTTGCTGCCGCGAAAGTGCTAAATATGACCGGCCGCGGACTGCTGAAAGTAACGGCAGTGGTTGAGCCGGATACGACGTTCACGACGGCGACCACGAAGCCCTGACCATGCGCTCGGAGGGTTGAACCGGATCCAAGCAGCCGACCACGCGATTGCGCGGTTGATTTTTCGCTATAATAGCGATCGAACCGATCCCTCCCTCCTGCCTGCTTCCCTCCAAGGACCCGACTCATGCCCGCCAAGCGCCCGGCTCCACGCCTCGCACTCGTTAACGAGCATCATATGAGCGAGGCGCAGCGCGCCTTGCTCGCAAGCCTGCGGGCGGGCCCGCGCGGCGCATCCATAACCCCGCGCGGACCGTTTGGGGCCTGGATGCACGCACCTGACCTGGGCGAACTTGCCCAGAAACTTGGCGCCTATTGTCGCTATGGAACTGCCCTCCCTCCCCGTCTGTCCGAATTCGCAATCCTTTGCACTGCGCGTTTATGGCGCGCGCAATATGAATGGTTCGCCCACGCACCGATGGCGGCAAGAGGCGGTGTCAAGCCCGAGACAATTGAAGACCTCCGGCGCGGCCGCTTTCCGAAATCCGCGCCAAAGGACGAGCGAGCGATCCACGATTTCATCCTGGAACTCTACAAGACGAGGCGCGTCAGTGAGCGAGTCTATAAGCGCGTGCAATCACTGCTTGGCGACAAGGCAACCGTCGAGCTTGTCGGCATATTGGGCTACTACGCGTTGATTTCCATGACGCTGAATGTATTTCAGATGCTGCCTCCTGATAGCGAGAAGCTGGCATTTCCTGAATAGCGCCCGTGTCAACAGCTGCGCCGTGTCTTGAGCACTATCTTGCCATTCGGTAGTTGCGTTCTGACGCGCACGGTGCGGCATTCGGCATGGTCGCGATACCAGCCTCGGTGGCGATTCCAACCGTGTTCATGGTCGCGGATGATGACGTCGTCACGATCGCGGACAACAACCCGCGCTGAGACGGGGACAGCCGCCGCGAGCGTGGCCGCCATGACGGCACCTACAATGACGATTTTCATCCAAGCCTCCTCGGTCTCCCCCGGCCCGGGGAACGCGGGACGCCGAAAAATGTTTCCGCATGAGCTAAATCTTAGGCGACGCGTTCGTTGCCGTCCTGCGACGCATGATCAGCGGCGCGTGGCCTGTTCGTGTGTTGGCGAAGCGCGTCCAGGAAACGATCTTTCGGGAGAGGCGGAGCCAGCAGCATGCCTTGACCAAGATCGCATCCCATCACGATCAGGGCCTGGAGATCCGCAATCGCATCGATACCTTCGGCGACCACGACGCTGCCGAAACGATGGGCAAGATCAATCGCCGTTTGGCATATCGCGGCGTTGGTGACGTCGACTGCACAGTTCTTGACGAACAAAGCATGCAATTTGAGCTCGGTGAACGGCAGGTCACGCAGGCTTGAGAATGACGAATAGCCCGCGCCGAATTCGTCAATGGCAAGGGCTATGGCGCTTGTCTTGAATTCCTTGGCAATTTGACGGATAGCCGGCAAATCGCGAACGATCTGATCCTCGGTTAGCTCCAATATAAGCCCAGGCCATTTCTCCGACTGTGGACGATGCGCCGCAACGATCGCGCTGACCGGAATCTTCGGGAGAAGACTCGCCGGCACGTTGATCGAAAGACGCAGGCCGAACCCTGCTTCTGCGAATACCGTCCAATGGCGCAACGACGTCACCAGCGAGTATTCGCTGAGCTTCAACAGACCCTCTTCATCGAGCACACCCAGGTAGTCTTCCGGCCACAGTAGACCTGCTTGTGGATGATGAATCCGCACCAGTGCTTCGGCACCTGCAAGACATTTACGTCGGAGGTCGATCTTCGGTTGATACCAGACATCGAGCCAATTGTTCGACAATGCCTCGTCAATCGAGAGACCGGCGACGACCGCTACGTGCGGGCCGGAAAAGCGGTGCCGCTCCTCGCTGCGCTCATGCGAAACCATTTCAATCACCTCGGCCGCAAAGACCGAGGTTATATCCGCAACGCTCTTAAATATTGGTATGAGCGCAATCGCCTGATTTTATAGAGCTATTGGTGTCGTGATCAGTGGCCATGCTGCATTGGCTTACCACTCGGTGGTGCCGATCCGACGTGCCGCGCACCGATGCTCTCGACCACAAAATCCACTGATGTATTGCCGGCTTTTTCAAATTGCAGTGTCGCAATGACGTGATCGCCTTGTTTGAGCGGCTGTTTCAGCCCGACGAACATAATGTGATACCCGGAAGGTTCGAATCGAACTGTCTGCCCCGGTTTGATTTCAATGCCAGATGTGACCTCACGCATCTTCATTACGCCTTTGTCCATGCTCATTTCATGAATCTCGAATCTGTTCGAAACATCCGACGTGCCGCCAACCAGCCGATCCGCAGCATTCCCAGTATTGGTGATCGTAAAGTAGCCGCCGCCGACCGTGGCGCCTTTTGGCGTAGCTCGCGCCCACGCAGCCGTCAGCTTCAAATTGCCAATCTTCACGTCGTCGGCGCGCGCGGGCCCGACCGCACACGTTGCAAAAACCAAAGCGACAACAAGACCAATTCGATTCATCTTGACCTCCGGGCCACGAAATTCTCCGCGTGACCTATACCGGAACCTGGCAGGCTTCAATGGTGCGATGTCCGGTCGAATGACATGCGACGTTATGGTAAGCTGTAGGCATGCCAGATCGAGAACCACCTCACTCCGAGGACGGATCGCGGGTCATCGGCTTTCGTCGGAGGCAGCCGATCGCCAACTTACATGTACCCTCTCGGCCGGCCGTCGAGGACCTGACAAAATATGAGCGGGGCGAGAGTCCAGATGACTACCGCCACCGAATGATCGTGAATGTCGTTGCGTTCGTTTTTGTGGTCGGACTGATCGCTGCCGGCCTTTGGTTGGCGGACACAATGGCCGCGATGCGCAAGAACCAAGATTGCGTCCTTTCCGGACGTCGAGGTTGCACACCGGTCGAGGTGACAAAGGACCGCTGGTAGCCCACCGGCCCTGGTGTCCAGTTCCATGGGCCAGTGCAAGCCTGAAATGGCGCTAAATGGCCGCTGCCATTGAACTCTCCGCCCCGCTTCGCTATACGGGCAGCCAATCGCTTGCCGTTAAAGTGCGCTTTGGGGGCTATGGCGCGGGGCTCGGGCGCGTTGGCCGCCCGCTGGCCAGAACTCCAGATCAACCAGAGAGTTACCGATGTCTTCTACGTTCGACACCATAGCCAATATCATCGCCGAAACCTGCGATATTCCCCGCGACTCCATCAAGCCGGAAAGTCATGCGATCAACGATCTTGGCATCGATAGCCTCGATTTTCTGGACATCGCCTTCGCTATCGACAAGGCCTTCGGAATCAAGCTTCCCCTGGAGCAATGGACTCAGGAAGTCAACGACGGCAAGGCAACAACCGACCAATATTTCGTACTCAAGAACCTGAGCGCCCGCATCGACGAACTCGTCGCTGCAAAGGGAGCCTGAAGCGCTGGCCACATGCGTCTTGAGTACTTTCAGCTGATCGATCGGATCGTCGACATCAATCTCGCCGACCGCAAGATCAGCACCGAGGCGACGGTTCCTACAACCAATACAATTTTCGAAGGCCATTTCCCTGGCTTTCCCCTGATGCCGGGCGTGCTGCTGATTGAAGCCATGGCCCAGACCTCAGGTTGGCTGGTCGTTGCCGCAAATCGGTTCGAGCGCATGGCGTTTCTAGCTGCCGTAAAGGACGCTAAATTCAGGATGTTCGTCACGCCCGGTCAAAAGTTCTCGGTCAAAGCGACGCTTGTCCACGAGGGCTCAGGATACGCCATCACCAAGGCCAGCATCGTGCTTGTTGGCAAACCGATCTGCGACGCTGTGCTCACGCTTCGGGTTATGGATTTTCCGAACGGCGAAATGCGGCACAAGATGCGAGAAACCGCCGCTCTGGTCGGGTTCCCGGCCGAGGTGCCGGCCAATGGCTAGTGGTTCCCGAGAAGTCTGGATCACCGGGTTCGGAATTCTCTCGTGTCTCGGCGAAGGAACTGAGGCTCACTGGCAGAAGCTCATGGCTGCGCAGCCTTCCGCCGACGCCACAACCTTCGCACCTTTCGTCGTCCACCCGCTTGCTCCAATTAATTTTGACGCGCAGATCCCCAAAAAAGGTGATCAACGTCAAATGGAGAACTGGCAGCGCATTGGCACCTACGCCGCCGGACTTGCCCTCGACTCCGCGGGCGTGAAAGGCAATACCGATATTCTCTCGCGCATGGACATGATCGTTGCTGCCGGCGGCGGTGAGCGCGACCTGACCGTCGACTCGAATATCCTCACCGGCATGAAGCACGCGGCAAACCCGGCCGCATTCCTCAATGAGCGCCTGATGAGCGACCTACGGCCAACTTTATTCCTGGCGCAGCTTTCCAACCTTCTCGCCGGCAACATCTCGATCGTTCACGGTGTGACCGGTTCTTCACGCACGTTCATGGGAGAAGAGTCCGCCGGTATCGACGCGATACGAATTGCGCATGCGCGTATCGGCGCCGGACAAAGCGACATAGCGTTGGTCGGCGGATCGTACAATGGAGAACGTCCGGATCTACTGATGTTGTATGAGTCTGCTAGTTTGGCACTGAAGGACAAATATCTTCCGGTTTGGCAACGCGCGCGCGACCATGGCGGCTTTGCATTGGCCTCGCTCGGCGCATTCCTCGTCGTTGAAGCGCGCGAGCACGCCGAAAAAAGAGGTGTCAAAGCGCTAGCGCGCCTGACCTCCGTCGTTTCCGACCGCGCGAGCCGGAAGCCCGGTACGATAACACAGACCTTGGCGCGGCTTTGGGACAGCCTAAAAAACAGGGTCGGCGCAAGTCACACGGCCATTCTGTCTGGCGCGACGGGCGCCAACCCTGCGACGGCAGAAGAACGCGACTTCCTCGAAGCGCATCGCGATCTTGCCGTTCGCGCCACGGGCTCATATCTCGGTCATGGGCTTGAGCCGCAATTCGCCATGAATATCGCACTGGCCACGATCGCGCTTGCCCGTGGTAGTCTATTTCCGCCCTGTGACTCGACCGGCCTGGAGCTGCCGATGGATAACGAGTTGAGGCAAGTGGTCGTAACCGGCGTGGGCCATTGGCGCGGTGAAGGTCTCGCCCTCGTCGAACGGGCCGGTTGAGGAGAGAAACGATGACAGCGGGCAACGACAAGATGGGACGGCCTGTTGTGGTCGTCACCGGACTTGGTGTGGTGACCTCGCTTGGCGCGAGCAAAACCGACAATTGGGCCAAGCTCACGAGCGGAGAATCCGGCATCAAAACGATTACTCGCTTTCCCACCGACGGCCTGAAAACCCGAATCGCCGGGACCATTGATTACTTGCCGCCACAGGACACCGCCGCCGCGCTGACCGAATCCTTCGCAAACCTCGCCGCCGAAGAAGCCGTCTCGCAATCCAAACTTGGCGCCGCCGGAAACTTCCCCGGCCCGCTTTTTCTCGCGGTCCCCCCTATCGAGATGGATTGGCCACAGCGCCTCGAGATGGGCGCGAAGTCCGGCGCCAATGAAACGGTTACCTATGCAGACATGTTACGCGTGAGCGGGCAATTTCCCGATTACCATCGCCGCTTTCTGCTCGGGTCTGTCGCAGATACTCTGGCCGAAAAATTTGGCACACAAGGCTCGCCGATTTCGCTCTCCACCGCTTGCGCATCTGGAGCGACCGCAATTCAGCTCGGTGTCGAAGCAATCCGTCGCGGCGAAACTAATGCCGCGCTTTGCATCGGGACAGACGGCTCCATCAATCCCGAGGCGGTTATCCGTTTTTCACTTCTTTCGGCGCTGTCGACGAGCAACGACGTTCCGCATACGGCGGCTAAACCGTTTTCAAAAAACCGCGACGGCTTCGTCATGGCCGAGGGCGCCGGCGCGCTGGTGCTCGAAAGTTACGAGACCGCAATAGCTCGCGGGGCGAAAATTATCGGTGTCGTGGAGGGCTGCGGTGAAATGACTGATGCGTTCCATCGCACCCGCTCTAGCCCGGACGGAAAGCCCATTATTGGCTGCATTGCCAATGCCATCGCCGATGCCGGCCTCATGCCGAACGATATCGATTACGTCAATGCTCACGGGACGAGCACTCCGGAAAATGACAAGATGGAATATCTCGGCTGCGCGACCGTGTTTGGCGATCGCATGAAAAGCTTGCCGATCTCCTCCAACAAATCGATGATCGGCCATACGCTCTCGGCCGCTGGCGCGGTGGAAGCGGTATTCACGCTTCTCACTTTGCAGTACCAGCGTATACCGCCGACCATCAACTATGCCGTACCCGATCCGGCAATTCCGCTCGACGTCGTGCCCAACACGGCACGCGACGCCAGCTTGCGCCATGCGATATCGAACTCATTCGGATTTGGCGGGCAGAACGTTTCGCTGGTGATGGGGCTTGAGCCGGCTTAACGCCGGACATGCCGGACCGCCATGCGTGCGCTCAAACTGATTGCCGATCGTAAACTTGAACTCGCCGACGTTCCGTCGCCTCCGCCGCCGCGCGAGGGCGAGGTGCAAATCCGCATCAAGGCGGTGGCGATCAATCATCTCGATCTGTGGGGCTTTCGGGGAATGGCGTTCGCCAAGCGGCAGCTCCCCTTGGTCGTTGGCGCCGAAGCCTCTGGCGAAATTTCGGCCTTGGGCACAGACAGCGCCAAGTTCAAGGTCGGCGACAAGGTAGTGATGTATGGAGCCATGACTTGCGGCCGCTGCGCCGCTTGCGGCGAGGGACGCGACAATCTCTGCGAGAATGTCGCCGGCATCATGGGTTTCCACATCGACGGATTTGCGCGAGATCTGATCAATTTACCGGCTCGGCTTGTCATTCCGGTTCCTGACGGCGTGTCTTTGCGCGACGCAGCCTGCGCACCGATTGCATTCGGCACCGTCGAGCACATGTTGTTCGACAACGCCAAACTCAAGCCTGGTGAAACAATTCTGGTGCATGCCGGCGGCTCAGGCATCGGGTCGGTCGCCATTAAAATGGCGAAGGCGCTTGGCTGCACCGTGATCACCACTGTTGGCGACGACTCGAAGGCTGAGAAAGCCAAGGCCCTCGGTGCTGATCACGTGATCAACTACAAGACCGAACGCTTCGAAGGCGTCACTCGCAAGCTGACCGGAAAAAAGGGCGTCGACGTCGTGTTCGAGCACGTCGGCGGTGAAGCCTTCAGCGCCTCGCTGCTCTGTTTAAAGCGAGGTGGGCGCCTTGTGACTTGCGGTTCTACTGCCGGGCCGACAGTGACGATCAACTTGATGCAGCTGTTTCAGCAGCAGTACAAGATCCTGGGTTCCTTTGGCGCCTCAATGCGCAATATTCGCGATAGCCTGTCGAAAATCGCTGCCGGAATAGCTCCGATCATCGATACCGAGGTTGAGTTGGCAGATTTCGAGCGCGGCCTGGCGCGCCTGGAAAGCCGCCAGGTATTCGGCAAAGTCATTGTGAAGTTTTGAGGCGTCAGCGATGGGGCGGATAGTTCGGCGCCTGAAGCGCGCTACCAAACGCGCCGCCAACTCCGCAATCGGCGGCGTCACGATCGGCCTTCTGAAACTGGTGCGCTTGACTAATCCTGACACAATGGGAGACGTCGCCGGCCGGTTCTTGCGAACCGTCGGACCGTTATTGCCCGAAAACCGGATCGGACGCGCCAATTTGATCGCTGCATTCCCGGAAAAATCACCGGCAGAAATCGATACGATCCTACGCGGTGTTTGGGACAATCTCGGCCGTATCGCCGCTGAATTCGCTCACCTCGACCGCCTTTCGGACTTCGATCCCTGGCATCCGGAGCGAGCCAAACGCATCGAAGCGCGACCATCAGACCTTGACCGTTTTTTCAAGCTTATCGAACAGCGCCGGCCAGCGATCATCTTCGCCGCACATTTCGCCAATTGGGAGCTGCCGGCAGTCTGCGCGGCGGCATGCAAGCTCGACACAGCGGTCCTTTATCGACGGCCGAACAACCCTGCGATCGACAAATGGCTGCATGACACGCGGGCCGCGGCGATGGGTATGCTCATACCAACCGGCCTCGACGCCCCAATGAAGCTCGCAGACGCGCTCGAACGCGGTATTCACGTCGGCATGCTGGTGGATCAATATTACAGCCGTGGTGTCGGCGTAACTTTCTTTGGCCGGCGCACCAAGGCCAATCCCCTTCTCGCGCGCCTCGCGCGCCATTTCGATTGCCCAATACACGGTCTGCGAGTTCGTGCGCCTGCCCGACCATCGGTTTCGTGCCGAGTTGACCGAGCAGGTGCAGCCCATCCGCGACGGTGAAGGCAAGGTCGACATCGCAGAAACGACGCAAGCCATTACCTCGGTGATCGAGGGCTGGATTCGTGAATATCCGGAGCAGTGGCTGTGGCTGCACCGGCGCTGGCGCCCGGAGGATCAGGAGTTGGTCAACGGCCAGTCTTGATTTTGGTCCACAACCGATTGATCAATCGCTGCGATTTATGATCGCGCGCACCTACCGTATACAGGCGGCTCATGGTCGAAGTGTCCGGATAGACACTCTTGTCGTCGAGTATCGATCGATCAATGAATTTCTGGCTTGCAAGATTGCCGTTTGCGTAGGCGACAAGATTGCTGTTCAGCGCCGCAACTTCCGGCCTGAGCAGATAATCAATGAAGGCATGTGCTTCGGCGACATGTGTAGCATCTTTCGGAATAGCAAGATTGTCGAAAAACATCTGCGCGCCTTCCTTCGGAATTGAATAACCGACCTCAACGCCATTTTTTGCCGCGGCGGCGCGTTTCTGAGCCTGCTTAATGTCGCCCGACCAGCCAACTACCAGACAAATTTCTCCGCTCGCGAGCGCGTTCAGATATTCTGATGAATGGAATTTCCGCACCAAAGGACGGATTTTTGCAAGCAGCTCCGCTGCTCTTTCCAAATCTTTGGCATCGTTTGAACCCGGGTTCAAGCCGATAAAATGCAGTGCCGCCGGAATGATGTCATCGGCGGAATCAAGCATATGGATGCCGCAATCTCGAAATTTTTCGAGATTGTCCGGCTTAAAGACAATATTCCAGCTGTCGATTTTTTCGTCCGGACCGAGACGCTCACGCACCGCTTTCACGTTGAAGCCGATGCCAGTCGTGCCCCACATGTAGTTGACGGCATACTGATTACCCGGGTCGTAATCGGCGAGACGGCTTGCGACTTCCGGCCAGACATTTCCGAGATTCTTCAGTTTGCTTTTGTCCAATT
The DNA here is from genome assembly GCA_963736275.1 of uncultured Alphaproteobacteria bacterium. GTDB lineage: Bacteria > Pseudomonadota > Alphaproteobacteria > Rhizobiales > Xanthobacteraceae > Pseudolabrys. The sequence goes on along the minus strand of CAVTOP010000005.1, from coordinate 748,346 downwards.
TCTGGAAGACCCCGGCCTTGATTTGCCGCTCAAGGAAGTAACCGGTCGGGACGACGACGTCGTAGCCCGATTTTCCGGCGAGAAGCTTGGTTTCGAGCGTCTCGTTTGCGTCAAAGGTGTCGTATTGCACCTTTATGCCGGTTTCCTTCGTGAAGTCCTCGATGACCTTCGGGTCAATATAGTCCGACCAGTTGTAGACGTTGACCACGCGCGCGGTCTGCGCTGCGGCCGAATGGATTGCAGCGGCGCCTGCCACAAGAGCCAAAGCCGCCGTTGCGAATACGCGGAAAATGGGAAGCATCGATAGATCGTTCAGATCTTCGTGGGCAGGCCCGCTGCTTTCCAAGCGATGATACCGCCCGCAAGATGGGCAGAATACGGATAACCCGCGTCCTGCGCAGCAACAGACGCGGTGATGGAACGGCGGCCGGAGCGGCAGGCAAACACGACCTGCTTGCCCTGCGGATCGGGGATCGCGGTCGCATCGAAGCATGACAGCGGAACGATCACCGCGTCGGGGTAACTTTCGACCGACGTTTCATTCGGCTCGCGCACGTCGACCAGCAAGATACGGCCCTCGCGCAGCCCTGCCGCCACCTCTTCTGGTGTGAGATTTGTGACCTCGTCGGCGCGGGGCATTTCGTCGGCCATGCCGAAACTCCATCACTCTGGATTTTTCGAGTTTTAGCCGGAATCCCGGCGGGCCGACCAGCCTTATTTGATCCCCGTCCCGGCTAGATTGTGACCTGTGTGCCGACCTCGACCACGCGGCCGGTCGGTATCTGGAAATAGTCGGTCGCATCGTTCGCCACGCGCGTAAGGCCGATAAACAGTTGATCCTGCCACCGGGGCATCCCGGACTGTTTCGCGGGCTTGAGAGCGCGCCGCGAAAGGAAAAACGAGGTCGACATGATGTCGAACTGCCAGCCCAGCTTCCGTGCAATGGCGAGCGCCTTGGGAACGTTAGGCGTCTCCATGAAACCAAACCGCAGAACCACCCGCGAGAACGTCTTGCCGACGGGCTGGATGCGGACCCGCTCGCCGGCATCGACCCGCGGCGCATCCGCGGTTTCGATAGTCAAAATGACGTTCTTTTCGTGCAGCACCTTGTAGTGCTTGAGGCTATGGAGAAGCGCAGTTGGAGCGCTGACGGGATCGCTGGTCAGAAAAACCGCTGTTCCTGACACCCGCGCCGGCGGTTTCTTTTCCAGACTTTTTACAAGCCCCTCAAGCGGCGTTTCGAGTCGGCGCGTTTTTTCGAAAAGAAGCCGGCTTCCGCGCCGCCATGTATACATGATCGCCATCACCACCGCGCCAAGCGCCAGCGGCATCCACCCGCCCTCTGCGATTTTAAGGAGGTTCGCCGATAGAAACGTGAGATCGATAAAGAGAAACGGGACGATCAGCGCCAAAGCAGCGGCGAACGACCAGTTCCAAACACGCCACACGACCACGATCGCCATCATTGCCGTGACGACCATTGTACCCGTAACGGCGATCCCGTAGGCCGAAGCCAACGCACTCGATGACCGAAACAGGATCACCAGCAGCAACACGCCGAACAGAAGCAATGTGTTGACGCGAGGCATATAGATCTGGCCGAACAGCGCCTCCGACGTATGCCGGATCTCCAGCCGCGGCAGCAATCCAAGCTGGATTGCTTGCCGGGTGAGCGAATAGGCCCCGGAAATAACAGCCTGGCTGGCGATGACGGTCGCCATTGTCGCAAGCAGTACCATCGGCAGAAGCGTCGACTCAGGATAAAGGAGGAAGAAGGGATTTTCGATTGCTTTTGGATTGGCGAGGACCAATGCGCCCTGCCCCAGATAGTTGAGCGTCAGCGCAGGCAGAACGACGACAAGCCAGGCGAAACGGATTGGCGCCCGGCCAAAGTGGCCAAGATCGGCATAGAGCGCCTCTGCACCGGTGACGACGAGAAAGACGGCACCAAGTGTGAAGAAAGCAACGAGGCCGTGCTCCAGAAGAAAAGCAACGCCGTATACGGGATTGAATGCAAGCAATACGATTGGATTGCGGGCGGCATGCCAGATACCTGCCGCGGCAATTGCTCCGAACCACAGAATCATCACCGGGCCGAAGAACATCGCGACCCTGGCAGTGCCTCGCGACTGAACGGCAAAGAGAGCGAGCAGGACAACGACAGTGAGCGGCACAACATACGCATCGAACGTCGGTGTTACGACCTTCAAGCCTTCGATCGCCGAAAGCACGGACAGGGCCGGCGTTATGATTGCGTCGCCATAAAACAATGCCCCGCTGATAATCCCGAGCAGGATGATCGTGCCGCCTCTCCTCGCGAGGGAATGCGATGCAAGCGCCATCAATGCCAATGTGCCACCCTCGCCTTTGTTATCCGCTCGAAGCAGGATCAAGATGTATTTCGCTGTAACAACCAGCAGCAGCGCCCAGATAATCAGCGACAGAATACCGAGGACGATGGGCTCACTCGCTGTGTTGCCGGAACCGGTCGCTGCCGATATCGCCTCGCGAAATGCGTAAAGCGTACTGGTGCCGATATCGCCGTAGACAACACCGATGCTGCCGATGGTAAGCGGCCAAAACCGGGCCTTTGCCGGCGTGACGCCGTTACCGGCGGACACAACGGGCTCGTTGGCTGAGGCGGCAATGCTGTGGGACATGGGGAATGCCTGTAATGTTGCAGCGCAATAAAAAGAGCGCGGCTTATAACGCCGGTCGTTGCGTTGCAGCAGCGTCATTTGCGCAACGCAGATCAGCGAAGCATGCAGAATTTAACAATGGTAAAGCCGGATAAACACGAAATAACAATAACATAGCGGCGGTCACTGAAGTGGCGGCTTATACAGTTACCTGGGTACCCACTTCGACCACGCGACCGGTGGGAATCTGGAAGAAGTCGGTCGCATCGCTCGCTGACCGGGCCAGAGCAATAAACAAGTGATCCTGCCAGGACGGCATGCCCGACTTCGCCGAAGGCTTGAGCGCGCGACGCGACAGAAAAAACGACGTCGACATGATGTCGAATTGCCAGCCGTGCTTGCGCGCGATCGCGAGCGCCTTCGGCACGTTGGGCTGTTCCATGTAGCCAAATTTTAGTGACACCCGCGCGAAGTGCTGTGACAGCGGTTTGATCTGAACGCGGTCCTCTTCGGAAACGCGCGGCGTATCGGCAGTGATAATGGTCAGCACGACATTGTGCTCATGCAGAATTTTATTGTGCTTCAGGTTATGCAGAAGCGCGGTCGGCGCAAATTCGGGATCGCTCGTGAGAAACACGGCCGTTCCCGGCACGAAAGGCGGAGGTTTTTTCTCAAGGCTACGGAACAACGTGTCGAGCGGGACTTCGGTACGCCGTGTCTTGCTGATCAGGATTCCGGTACCGCGGCGCCAGGTCAAGATCAGGAGGACCATGGTGGCGCCAAACAAAAGCGGTGCCCATGCGCCCTCAAACATTTTGAGGAGATTGGCCGAAAAGAATACGACATCTACGACGACGAATGGCGCGATCAGCAACAGCGTCTGCCAAAGCGGCCACTCCCAACGCTTCCAGATGACGATGAACGCAAGTAGGCCGTCGACGACCATAGTGGTTGCGACGGCAATACCGTAAGCTGACGCAAGTGCGCTCGACGTGCGAAAGAGCCCGACCAGCAACAGCACACCAACCATCAGCGAGATGGTTACGCGCGGAATGTAAATCTGCCCGGCATGCGATGCCGACGTGTGCAGGATCGTAAGACGCGGCAGCATGCCGAGCTGGATTGCCTGATGCACCAGTGAATAAGCACCCGTGATGACAGCCTGACTTGCAATCACCGTAGCTGCCGTTGCCAAAACGACCATTGGCAACAGAAGCTGATCCGGCACCAGCCGATAAAACGGATTTTCGATGGCGGCGGGATCCGCCAAAACCTTCGCTCCCTGCCCGAAATAGTTGATGAGAAGAGCGGGAAATACGAGGCAGAGCCAGGCCATCTGGATTGGCTTGCGGCCGAAATGACCCAGATCGGCGTAGAGGGCTTCGCCACCGGTCACCACCAGGAACACGGCACCAAGCGTCACCAGTCCGATTGTGCCGTGATGGAGCAGGAAGTTCACGCCGTAATACGGATTGATCGCAAAGAGAACCGTCGGATCGTCGCGTATGTGGAGCCCCCCGGCAATCGCGATCGCGACGAACCATACGACCATGATGGGCCCGAACATCGCCGCCACCCTGGCAGTGCCGCGGCTCTGCGCCGCAAATAAGGCGATCAGGATGACGACAGTCAGTGGCACGACGAAGTCGCCGAACGCCGGGCTGACGATCTTAAGCCCTTCGACGGCCGAGAGAACCGAAATCGCAGGCGTGATCACGGAATCGCCGAGAAACATCGAGGCCCCAATGACACCGACGATAAAGACGAAGGGCGTGCGTCGGCCAAGGGCACGGGTGGCGAGCGCTGTCAATGACAGGGTGCCGCCTTCGCCGTTGTTGTCGGCGCGCAGCAGGATGAGGACGTATTTCAGCGTGACCGTGACGATGAGCGCCCAGAGAATGAGCGAAAGAACGCCTAGAACGATTTCGCGCGTTACGATCGCGTCATTGCTCGCGGCCATCGCGGCTTCGCGAAAGGCATAAAGCGGACTGGTGCCGATGTCGCCGTAGACGACGCCAACGCTGCCGAGCCCAAGCGCAATGAGGCTGGGAGGCGCGTCAGGTCCGCGCGTAGCGGCTGTCGTTTCACTCCCGCCATTATTCATTGAAAAATTGGCCAGCCGGTGTCAGAAGGCGCGGCTTATATCATCGCGCCAGCGGTAAGAACACAGGGCTTTCTCCAGCTGCCGCCTTTTAGGGGGTCAAGTTCTCGGGTAGAGGCGGCTCTTCCTTCATCAACGTAATTGTCACCCGGCGGTTCGGGGACATTGAAGGATCGTCTGGAAACAAGGGATCGGTGTCGGCTTTGCCCGCCACCATGAAAATGTTGCCCGGCGGCACACCTTCCGCTTCGAGGATTTGACGCACGGCGTTTGCACGGTCAGCCGACAGCTCCCATGGGCCATATCCGGGTTTTGGCGGAACTTTGCTTGAGGCCGTGTGTCCTACGATCGACAGCCGGTACGGCATCGCTTTGAGCTGAGGCGCGATCTTCTGGATGATCTTGCGCGTGCGCTCGAACGGCTCTTTCGCCCCGTCGGGGAACATCGAACGCCCGTCCTGGTCGACAATCTCGATGTTGAGTCCCTGCTTCGTTTCCTCGAGCATGATGTGCTTTGAGGCCTCGGTAATTTCCGGCATTTCCTGTAAGGCCTGGCGCAGCGACGCGGATGCAAGCGAGAACTTGCGATCTTCCTTGAAGCGGGCCCCATATGAGCGTTGACGATCGTGCTCCTCGGGTGATGGCGTCGCGGAAGCCTCGGACGGGTCGATGTGCGCGGCGTTCTTGAGCCTTGGCCGCGTCGGAAGCCCAAGGACTTCAATGATGCCCGAGTAGCGCACCCGGTCCTGAACGCCGAAGGCGTCACGCATGGATCCGGCGACGACCTGAAGTTTCGCCTGATCCTGCGTTGAAAAGGCAACGAGCATCACAAAGAAACTGACCAGAAGGCCCATAAGGTCGGCGAAGGTGACGAACCACCCGTGACCGCCGCCGTGACCTGCTTCCTTACGTCTCGCCATCCTATGCCTGCAAACGCGCCGCGCTAAGCGGGTACGGTCTCCGCTTCTTCCCCTGCATCCTCTTCGGTATGGCGATGCTTTTCGGGCAAATAAGCGAGTAGCATCTCGCGCACGAGCGTCGGGCTCTTGGCCTCGCGGATCATCAGAATCCCGTCAATGATCAGCGTGCGGTTGATTTCCTCATCGACGAGCTTGAGGTGCAGTTTGTCGGCGATCGGCAGGCACAGGAGGTTCGCCACCGCCGCTCCATAGAACGTTGCAAGCAGTGCGACGGCCATGAAGGGGCCGAGCTTCGAAGGATCGGTCATGTTGGCGAACATCTGCACCATGCCGATCAGCGTTCCGATCATCCCGAAGGCCGGAGCGCAGTCCCCGACCGCGCGGTAGATTTTCTGTCCTTCATCGAGATGCGTTAGAAAATTGTCGCGATCCCGTTCGAGGTTGTCTCGGATGAAATTTCCGTCGTAGCCGTCAGCAACGAAACGGACGCCTTTGGCGAGGAAGGGGTCTTCGATCTCGACTTTTTCCAGCCCGATCGGACCCTGCTTGCGTGCAACTTCAGCCAGGCCGGCGATTTCGTCCACCAGGTCGCGCTGGCTCATGCGCCGCAGTGTGAAAGCGAATTTGGCGCCGAGAGGAAGCCCGTGGAAGATGGAAGCGAGTGGAAAGCGAATGAGCGTTGCGGCAAATGATCCGCCGAAGATCACGATCGCGGCATGCATGTCGGCGAACATACGCAGATCGCCGCCCAGCAGAATCAGCGTTGCAAGAACGCCCGCGCCGGCCAGGAGTCCAAGACTTGTCGAAATGTCCATTACGAACCCACCCAACGCCCACAACATCTCGGGGTGAACAGCCAAAGCAGTTCCCCAGGTCGACCCTAGACTGGCGCTGTTAAGAGGCGGTAAAGGCTAACCGATCGTGAAAGAAAAACGCCCGGAAAGGGCCTGAACCCGTGACCCTGCGGCAAAAAGCTGCAAAACTTGCTGCAAACAGGCGCTAATGCCCAATGGTCCGGCCCCGGACCTCTTAAAAAAGTCAAAGGAGTGCGACCCATGCGAGAAATCGGCCATTTCATCGGGGGCAAGACGGTCAAAGGGGGCTCCGGACGCTTTGGCGACGTTTTCGATCCCAATACCGGTGAGGTCCAGGCAAAGGCCGCCTTGGCGAAGCATTCGGAGGTCGAAGACGCAATTGCCAATGCGGAGGCCGCCCAGCCGGCCTGGGCGGCCACCAACCCGCAGCGACGCGCGCGGGTGATGTTCAAGTTTCTTGAACTTGTTCAGAAAGAATTCGAGCCGCTCGCCAAGCTTCTGTCGTCGGAGCACGGAAAAACCATTCCGGATGCGCGGGGCGACATTCAGCGCGGCATCGAAGTGGTCGAATTTGCCTGCGGCATTCCACATTTGTTGAAAGGCGAGTTCACGGAAGGAGCCGGACCAAGCATCGACCTTTATTCAGTCCGCCAGCCGCTTGGCGTCGTCGCCGGCATCACGCCGTTTAATTTTCCGGCAATGATCCCAATGTGGAAATTTGCGCCGGCGATTGCCTGCGGCAATGCCTTCATTCTTAAGCCATCGGAACGCGATCCCTCCGTTCCAATGCGTCTGGCAGAATTGATGATTGATGCCGGCCTTCCCGCTGGCGTGCTCAACGTCATCAATGGCGGCAAGGAAGCCGTCGACACGCTGCTCACCGATCCGCGCGTTATGGCCATTGGTTTCGTCGGATCTTCGGCAGTCGCCGAGTACATCTATTCAACCGGTTGTGCTCGCGGCAAACGCGTCCAGTGTTTCGGTGGCGCGAAAAACCATATGATTGTGATGCCTGACGCCGACATGGATCAGGCCGTCGACGCTCTCATCGGTGCGGGCTACGGCTCGGCCGGCGAGCGTTGCATGGCGGTTTCGGTCGTCGTCCCTGTCGGCAAGAAGACGGCCGACATTCTGGTCGAAAAGCTCATCCCGCGCGTCGAAAGCCTCAAGATTGGCCCGTCCAGCGATCCACAAGCTGACTACGGGCCGCTTGTGACCAAGGCGCACCTCAACAAAGTGAGGGACTATGTCGATCTCGGCGTGAAGGAAGGCGCCAAACTCCTGGTCGATGGCCGCGGATTCAAGCTGCAAGGCTATGAAAACGGCAACTTCATGGGCGGGTGCCTGTTTGACGACGTGAAACCGAATATGCGGATCTACAAAGAAGAAATCTTTGGACCCGTGCTCTCGGTCGTACGTGCCAAGGATTACGACGAGGCGGTACGCCTGCCCTCAGAGCACGAATATGGCAACGGCGTCGCCATTTTTACCCGTGACGGCGATACGGCACGCGATTTTGTCAACAAGGTGCAGGTCGGGATGGTCGGCGTGAATTTCGCGATTCCGGTCCCTCTCGCCTATCACACGTTCGGCGGCTGGAAGCGTTCGGGTTTCGGAGACCTCAACCAGCACGGCCCCGAACTCGATCCGCTTCTACACGAAAACCAAAACCGTGACGTCACGCTGGCCGACCGGTACGAAAGAAGGCGCGGAATTCGTGATCCCCACGATGAAGTGAGTCCGATTGACGGATGGCTTGCGTCAGGACAACTACGGGAATGCTTGTTGTCCTGACGCTGACAGGCTGCGCGGGCGAGCGAATCCCTCTTGAATCGGCCTCGGCGCAAAAAGACCTCACCATTCCCGGCCGATGGATTTTGTCGACTACGAACGCGCCCACCTGCGGGTTGGAATTTGGCGGTGCCGCGAGCGGCCGCACCGGATCTGTCTCACCGGATGGAGGCTGCCCTGGAAAATTCTACACGAGCCGACGCTGGTCGAATGACGACGGTGCGATAACGATCACCGATGCTGAAAACCAACCGCTGGCCCATTTCAGGCTGGTTGGTGACCGTTATGAAGGACAATCCACGAGCGGTACGCCGATGACTCTTTCACGCTAGAAACATCAAGGTTTGGGAAATCCAATGGCCGAGTACCAACTCTATTGCTTCGCTCAGTCCGGCAACGCCTATCGCGCTGCGCTTATGCTCAACTTGATCGGCGCCGACTGGGAGCCGGTCTGGGTCGATTTTTTTGGCGCAATGGTCCAGCGCACACCGGAATTCCGCATGGACATCAATGAAATGGGCGAAGCGCCGGTCCTCGTCCATGGCAAGAGAAAGCTCTCGCAGTCCGGTGTCATCCTGACCTACCTCGCCAGATGTACCGGAAAGTTCAAACCGAAAGATGAGGACGAAGAGCTCGAAGCGCTCCGCTGGATCATTTTCGACAATCAAAAAGTGAACGGCTTCCTCGGTCCATTCCGCTTTCTGAAAAACTTCGCCAAGCCGGCGGGCGATCCAGCCGTGCTGGCCTTTCTGAAAGGACGTATCGACGGCAACCTGGCCATCGTGAACAAGCGGCTGACCGGCCGCCAATACCTCGTCAGTGACAGACCTACAATCGCCGACGTTTCAATGGCAGGGTACTTGCACTATCCCGCCGAAGAGTTCGGGTTTGATGTCGCGAAGGATCATCCGGCGATCGGTGCGTGGCTCGATCGCATGAAGGCGTTGCCCGGATGGAAGCATCCTTACGATTTGATGCCCGGGCATCCGCTGGCGAAAGGCTGAATTCAATTCAGGCGCGGCGGTCGATTGTCGTCGGCGGCGTGATGGGCCGCACCGGGTGTGAATTCCGCCGGTTCGCCCCTTCTTACCGCCGCGGCAGCAGCGTCCTTGCGCTGATATCCCCGATACGACAACCAGCTCAGTGGCAGACATGCGAGATAGACCACCGTGCCGATGGTCAGTACCTGCCATGGATAGCTGAGCAACAAGGCGAAGAACAAGACAACCAGAACGAAGACCGGAAGCACCATCTCAGGCGGCACGCGCTTTCCGACACGTTTTCCCGAAAACACCGGAAGCCGCGAAACCATCAGAAGTGCGATTGCCAAAGTGTAGAAGAACGTCAGCCAGGCAGTGATGAGGCCATCTGAAACGCCGAGAAGGCTCAGATAGATCGGAAGCATTACCGTGATGGCGCCGGCGGGCGCCGGGATGCCCGTGAAAAAATTGCCAGCCCATACCGGCTTGTTGGGATCGTCGATCATCACATTGAATCGCGCGAGCCGCAGCCCGGCGCAAATCGCAAAGACCAACACGGCAATCCATCCCGCTGATTTGATGTCGTGCAATCCCCAGAAATAGAGAATGATTGCCGGCGCAACGCCGAAATTCACAAAATCGGCAAGGCTGTCGAGCTCCGCGCCAAAACGGGAAGTGCCCTTGAGCATGCGGGCGATGCGCCCATCGATTCCATCGAGCAAGGCGGCAAGCACGATCGCCGCAAGCGCCAATTCAAGCCTGTTCTCGACGGCAACGCGGATCGCTGTGAGACCCGCACACAACGCGAGCAACGTGATCAGGTTGGGAAGCAAAGTGCGCACCGGGATCGCCTTGAACCGGCGGCGGAACGGTGGCGGAGCAGGATCGATGGGCTGAAAGACCATGGAGATAATATAGCCCGACGGAGCTGCGGACGCCACGGCACCCGAAGTGCACTTCTTCGGCCTCGTTAACCGTTTATCCCGTGCGGAACGCGCGTCCGCCGTCGCCGGCTGCACGCAGATCGGCAAGCACGGTTTCGCCGGCGGTTGCGATTTGGCCGACCGCTACAAGCGGCGGCACGCCCTCCGGAAGGTAGACATCGACGCGGGAACCGAAGCGGATCATGCCGAAGCGTTCACCCGCCCCGATCGGCTGACCCATGCGCACGAAGCAAACGATACGACGAGCGACGAGGCCTGCGATTTGCACCACCGCAATGCGCGCGCCGGGTATCGTAATCACCAGCGCGTTGCGCTCGTTGTCGACGCTGGCTTTGTCCAGGTCGGCATTGAAGAACTTACCGGGCGTGTACACGATTTTTTCGACCTTCCCGGAGACCGGGCTCCGGTTTACGTGGCAATCGAAAACGCTCATGAAAATCGAAATTCGCGGCAACGGCTTTTCACCAAGCCCGAGTTCGCGGGGCGGTGCTGTGCTCGTCACCTGGCTCACGCGGCCGTCTGCAGGCGCCACCACCAGACCGTCGCGCACCGGTGTGACGCGAGGCGGGTCGCGGAAGAAATAGGCGCACCAGATGGTGGCAAGTGTGCCGAGCCAGCCGAGGGGGCTCCACAGCCAGAACAGGACCAGACTTACCAGCGCGAAGGCGCCGATGAACGGATATCCTTCCGGCGTGACCGGCACGATTTGTGAGCGAATCGAATCATAGATCGACATGCCGCTATCTTACTCTGCCGCATCCGCGCGCGCTTCGAGTGGCTCGGGGGCTTCAGTAATTGCATCCTCCACCGGAGGCGGGTTGCGGTTTGGCGCCTCCTGATCCTCGCCCGCGAGGGCAAGTTTTTCCCGCGCTTCTTCCGCCTCACGCTGGCGGTTCCACATGCTTGCGTACAGACCGCTCATGGCGAGCAAAGCATAATGTGTGCCTCGTTCGACGATTTCGCCTTCGTCCAGCACTATGATTTCATCGGCGCCTACAATGGTCGATAGTCGATGCGCGATCACCAGTGTGGTTCGATTGCGCGAGACCCGTTCGAGTGCATCCTGGATTTCTTTTTCAGTGTGGCTGTCCAATGCCGACGTTGCCTCGTCCAGGACCAGAATCGGCGGCCCCTTCAGGATTGTGCGCGCGATTGCGACGCGCTGCTTTTCGCCACCGGACAGCTTGAGGCCGCGTTCACCGACTTCCGTTTCATAGCCTTTCGGTGAAATACGAATGAGGGGGTCGATCTGCGCAAGGCGCGCGGCCTCTTCTACTTCGGCATCGGTTGCCTCCCAGCGGCCGTAGCGAATGTTGTAGCGGATCGTGTCGTTGAACAGCACGGTGTCCTGCGGCACCATACCGATCGCCTGGCGGAGTGATTTCTGGGTAACCTTTGCGATATCCTGATCATCGATCAGAATGCGGCCGCTGGACAGATCGTAGAAGCGGAATAGCAGACGTGAAATGGTCGACTTTCCCGCACCGGAAGGGCCAACGACGGCTATCGTCCTGCCGGCCGGCACTTCAAAACTGATCCCCTTAAGGATCGGGCGCGCCGGATCATAGGCGAAAGCCACATCCTCGAAGCGGATTGATCCGCGCATTACCTTCAGTTGTGGCGCGTGCTCGATGTCCTTGATTTCGGGATCGCGCGCAAGGATCGTGAACATGATCTCGATATCGGTGACTGCCTGCTTGATCTCCCGATAGACCATGCCCATGAAATTGAGCGGCTGGTAAAGCTGGATCATCATGGCGTTAATTAGTACAAAATCACCGACCGTCTTCGTGCCGGATTGAATCTCGACGGCGCACATCACCATGACAGCAGCAAGTCCGAAGGTGAAAATCACCGCCTGTCCCGCGTTAAGAACGGCAAGCGACGTATAAGACCGCACGCTTGCCTCTTCGTACCGCGCCATCGCCCGGTCGTACCGGGCGGCTTCCCGCTCCTCAGCGGAAAAATACTTCACGGTTTCGTAGTTCAGCAGCGAGTCAATGGCCTTCACGTTGGCATCGGTATCGCTGTCATTCATCTTGCGACGGATGCCGATACGCCATTCCGTGGCATGGTACGTGTAGGTCATGTACAGCGCGACGGTGATCAAAATGGCCGCGACGTACCGCCAATCAAATTGCCACATCAGAACGATAACTATGAACGCAAGTTCGACGATCGTCGGCGACAGCTGCAGGATGACCATACGCACGATCGTCTCAATGCCATTGCGGCCACGCTCGAGCACGCGGGTCAGTCCTCCGGTCTTGCGCTCAAGATGGAAGCGCAGCGACAATTCGTGCATGTGAACGAAAGTCCGGTACGCGAGCCGCCGCACGGCGTGCATCGCCACCTTGGCGAACAATCCGTCCCGCAATTGCGTGAAAGCAGCCATCAAAATGCGCATGCCGCCATAAGCGATCGTCATCGCAATCGGTGCGGCAATCGCCCACAGCAGCCAGTCGGACGCCGCAAACGGTGCGGTCCCTTGGCCAGCGAGGGCGTCCGTAGCCCATTTGAAAGTAAAAGGTACGGAAATGGTTGCGAGCTTTGCCGCAAGCAAAAGGAGCAAAGACCCCAACACACGATGTTTGAGATCGCCGCGGTCTGACGGCCAGATGTAAGGCCACAGATGGACTATGGTCTTGAGCAGCGATCCGCGCCCGGCGGAAACACGCGATTCGCTTTCAGATGTACGGTGAGAGTGGTGGTCGCTCATTCAGGTCTTCATATAGGAGGTTTCTCGCCAGTAATCATCCTCCACCCCTAACAGCCTCAGGTTTTCGACAGTGCCTTGACGATGCCGCAAGTGCGATGCACATGCTTGGTCATGAACAGAAGCGAAAAAACCAGCAAAATCCGGAAAATCTGCGTCTATTGCGGCTCCGGCCCCGGGACCGATCCCGCTTTCGTGGATGCAGCCCAAGCCTTCGGCGCCATCCTTGCCAAAAATGACATCCGACTGATTTTTGGCGGCGGCTCAGTTGGCATGATGGGGACAATTGCCAAATCGGTGCTCGATCACGGCGGGACCGTGACCGGCGTCATTCCAGAATTTCTCGTTGCACGCGAACATGCAATACGCGGCGCCGACAACCTGATCGTCACCCGCGATATGCATGAACGCAAACGCAAAATGTTCGAATTGGCCGACGCGTTTGTGGCAATGCCAGGCGGCATCGGCACGCTCGAGGAAATAGTCGAACAGATCACGTGGGTCCAGCTCGGCCGCCATCGCAAGCCGATTTTGCTCGCCAATATCCAGAATTTCTGGAATCCGCTCTGCGCACTGATCGATCACATGAAAAAACTCGAATTCATTCGTCACGATCTGAGTTTCGAGCTGCTCGTTGCGGACAACGTCGCAGATATCCTGCCGATGCTGCAGAAATCGGCAGCGGCCGTGCCGGAGGCCGAAAAGGAAATGCCGGCGGTGATCGCCGACCGGCTCTAAACGAATGTCACCGCTTCGATGCGGTTGCCGTCCGGATCGCGAATGAAAGCGGCGTAATAGCGCTCATTGTATTCGAGGCGGGACCCAGGCGGGCCATCGGACATCCCGCCGCGCGCAAGCGCAGCGGCGTGAAAGGCGTTCACCGCCTCTGTAGAGTCGGCGCGCAAGCAAATATGCACGCCACTGTCCCGGACGACGGGCGTCATTTCCGAACGGCGATTGATCCAGAACTCGGGATACTTCTTTCCGTAGCCAATGGCCGCTTCGGGCCATTCCCGCAGTTTGTTCAATCCGAGGGGTGCAAGCAGCGCGGTATAAAACGATTCCGCTGCCTTGATGTCCCGCACGGCGATGGAAATGTGATCAATCATGAGGTTTCTCCGCCGGTACCTAGGGCCACGGAGGGACTATCTCACGCGGGCGCACCCGACTTCACGAGCTTAAATATGATCGAATCCATCAAAGCCTGGAATGAAGCGTCGATGATATTGGCCGACACTCCGACCGTCGTCCAGCGATCGCCTTTCTCATCCTCGCTCTCGATCAGTACGCGTGTCACCGCCTCAGTTCCGCCATTGAGGATACGCACGCGATAATCGGTGAGCTTCAGGCCGGCAATGTATTTCTGGTACTTGCCAAGATCCTTGCGCAGAGCAAGATCGAGCGCATTGACCGGGCCATTGCCTTCCGCGGCTGAGATCATATTGTCCTCGCCGACCTTCACTTTCACCACCGCCATGGTGACAGTGACGCGTTCACCTTTGGCATTGTTGCGTTGCTCGACATTCACATCGAACTGGGTGACGTCAAAATAGTTCGGCACCTTGCCGAAAGTGCGCCGCGCCAGCAGCTCGAACGAGGCGTCGGCCGCTTCGTAAGCGTATCCGATCGCCTCACGTTCCTTCACGATCTCAAGAAGCCGGCCGATCCGCAGGTCATCCTTGTCAGCCTTGATTCCGACACGTTCAAGCTCCGCCAGGACGTTTGATTTTCCTGCCTGTTCGGATACCAGCACTTTACGGCGATTGCCGATCGTCTCGGGCGCGACGTGCTCGTATGTTGCCGGGTCCTTCAGAATCGCGGAGGCATGGATGCCGGCCTTGGTGGCAAATGCACTTGCGCCGACATAAGGCGCGTGGCGATTGGGCGCGCGATTGAGCCGCTCATCGAGCGCGTGAGAAACCTGTGCGAGCTTCTTGAGCGCGATTTCGCTCACTCCGATGTCGAAGCGCGCTGCGAATTCCGGCTTGAGTTTCAAGGTCGGGATGATGGAAACCAGGTTGGCGTTCCCACAGCGCTCGCCGAGGCCATTGAGCGTACCCTGAATCTGGCGTGCGCCGGCGCGCACGGCCGCAAGAGAGTTCGCCACCGCCTGATCGGTGTCATTGTGAGCGTGGATACCCACGTGATCGCCGGGGATCACCTTCACGACCTCACCGACAATCTTTTCAACCGCATCGGGCAGTGTACCGCCGTTGGTGTCGCACAGCACGACCCAGCGTGCGCCTTCGTCGTAGGCTGCCTTGGCGCAAGACAATGCGTATTTCGGGTTGGCTTTGTAGCCATCGAAGAAATGTTCACAGTCGAGCAGAACTTCCATGCCCTTCGCCTTGGCGGCGCGCACGCTGTCGCGGATCGACGCGAGATTTTCCTCTTCGGTCGTCTCCAGCGCGACTTTGACGTGATAGTCCCACGATTTGGCGACAAAGCAGATGGCGTCTGCCTTTGCTTCAAGAAGCGCAGCGAGGCCGGGATCGTTAGAGGCCGAACGCCCCGGCCGGCGCGTCATACCAAAGGCAGTGAAGGTGGTATCGAGCTTGCGATCCTTGCCAAACAGTTCGGAATCGGTCGGGTTTGCGCCTGGATAACCGCCCTCGACATAGTCGATGCCAAGCTCGTCCAGCATGTTTGCGATCGCCAGCTTGTCGGCGAGCGTGAAGTCGACGCCGTTCGTCTGCGCTCCATCGCGCAGCGTGGTGTCGAAGAGAAAGAGGCGCTCCTTCGGCATTGCGGTTCTCACCAAAGATAATAGTTGGAGAGCAATGCGATGGCGATCACAATTGCGATGACACCCATCAGGACGTGGTGGCGTTTCATGGGTATCCTTACGTCAACCGGTAGACGGCATAGAGCGCGATCACCACGGCGGCGAAGAGCACCCCATATTTGAGCACGATGTAGTAGAGCCAATGACGTGGAAACGGAGTGTCGGGTTTGGTCATGAAGCCTCCCGTTTTGCGGCGAGTTGCTTTTGCAGCGTAGTGTTGGCAAGCCATTCGTCTCCGACCGAAATCGTATTGCGTTGCTGAGCGACATAGCCCCGTTTCTCGAAAAACCCGCGCGCGCTATCGCTTGCATCCACGGTGAATCTCTCCGTGCCGCGCGCACCGGCAAGCTTTTCCAGCGCATCGACCAACATAGCAGCAACCCCATGTCCGGTCGCCGTGGGGTGCACATAGAGCATATCGATCTTGTCCTTGCCTTCGAGAGAGGCGAAGCCGACCGGCGATCCTTCCAGCGTCGCGACAAGTGTCAATTGTCCCGCAAGCTTGCCACCGAAGCTACGGATGTCGTCCGCAGCGGACGCCCAAGCCTCCTGCTGTGATTCTGTATAGTCGTCACTGGTCAGCTCGTCGATGCTGTCGCGGAAGATTTCACGCAGCAGCGGCGTATCCGCCGGCAAGAACGGACGCAGCGCGAGCTTCGGATGCGCAACGGCCATCATCGCATGAACTCCGGCGTTGTCGTGCCATCCGGGTTGTCTTTTACTCGAACACCCATCGCCAACAGTTCATCGCGGATACGATCCGATTCCCTAAAGTTTTTAGATTTGCGTGCAGCGGTCCGCAAATTTAGCAGAGTATCGATTCGGGTTCGCTCGTCGGCACCAATACTCTCGCGAACAGCTTGAGATTTTTCTTCCCGTGTATGAGAGGCATGCGAGACAAGCCCTAAGAGCTTCAACGATTGGTGGAGCTGTCGCGCGGACGACAGGTCTGCCATATTTGCGAGACGGTGCATTTCGGCAATGGCTCTCGGTGTGTTCAGATCATCACACAGGGCATCTAACGCCTCTCCGCTTGGAAGATCTTGATCGGTAAATGACGTCTGCCACCGTCCGAGAATATCGATCCAATTTTGCTGGATTTTACCGCTCTCTTGTAGACCTCGTATGGTCCAATCCATTGGCTGACGATAGTGCGTGCGCAGCATGTTGAAACGCACAACCTCGCCGGGCCAATCCTTGAGCAAGTCATGGATCGTCACGAAATTGCCGAGGCTCTTCGACATCTTCTCGCCTTCGACCTGCAGGAAACCGTTGTGCATCCAGAAATTCGCCATCACCGGCGTCTGGAGTGCGGAGCGCGATTGCGCAATTTCGTTCTCATGATGCGGAAACACGAGATCGATACCGCCACCGTGGATGTCGAAGGTCTCCCCGAGATGTTTCCAAGACATCGCCGAGCATTCGATGTGCCAGCCGGGACGGCCCGGTTTCCTGATGCCCGCCGGTGACGGCCAGGCCGGCTCACCAGGACCGGATGGCTTCCACAAGACGAAGTCCATCGGGTCCTTCTTGTATGGTGCAACCTCGACGCGGGCGCCCGCGATCATCTCGTCGAGTGAGCGGTTGGAGAGCCTGCCATAGTCCTTCATCGAACCGACATGGAAAAGAACATGGTCTTCCGCCACATAGGCGTGACCGGACTTCAGCAATCGTTCGATGAGCGTCTTCATCTCCTCAATATGCTCGGTCGCGCGCGGCTCGCGGGTTGGCGGCAGGCACCCCAGCGCCGCAACATCCACCTTGAAATTCCTGTACGTTTCTTCGGTCAGTTCACGGATCGAAGTTCCGCGTTCGACGGCGCGCGCATTGATCTTGTCGTCGACGTCGGTGATGTTGCGCACATAGATGACGCGGCCCTCGCCCGGATAGAGTTGGCGCAACAGGCGAAACAGCACGTCGAAAACTATGACGGGTCGCGCGTTGCCGATGTGAGCGAAGTCGTAGACCGTCGGTCCGCAGACATACATGCGCACCCGAGCGGGATCGATCGGAGTGAACGTCCGCTTCTCGCGCGTCAGCGTATCGTAAAGCCTGAGTTCCATAGCAAATGACATCCCATCGGCCCCGCTGGCCGGGCGTCGTGCTATCTCAAGCTTGAGAAAAGACGGCCGCAGCCAGCGTGGTGCGCTAGCGAATAATCTCCGGGCAAATGCCGCAGATATGGTTAAGGCCGTTCATGGCGGCACAATGATTTGTCGCGTGCGCGCAGTCAAGCGCCGGCCTGAAATGGCAGAAAATACGGGAAAAAATCGGTGACCGTGCAGAACGCACGATTAAGCGTTGATTAACGAATTCAATCGCATTTTCGCGATCGGTCGCCGACCTCCCGCCAGATATCAATTTCCGAGCAGTGTTATGCGGACAGTTCTGATCAGCGTCGTCACTTTGTTGGGCTTCGCGTCCAGCATCGCGTGTGCCGAGCAACATATGTTTCTGGTCGCCAACGATTCCGACGGTTACGGCGTCGATCGCTGCCTGGCATCAGGAGAAAAATGTGGTGCGGCAGCGGCAAACGCTTACTGCAGAACGCAAGCGTTTACGGCGGCCGCGACCTACCACAAGATCGACCAAGCCGATCCCACCGGATCGGTCTCGAAAGAAACCTCCGGAAAATGTCAAACAGGCACATGTGACGTCGTCGCGATCGTTTGCCTACGCTGAGGCGCATCTACGCGAGGTCACGTCTTGCGCCCATCGACCGAGTAAGGTCCGGGACCAAGCGCAGTGATCGCGAGAAACCCGCCAACGATCGCCATGTTCTTCATGAAATGGGATAGCTGGTTGCCGTCACCGAAATTGCGATGGGCGATCAGCGCAGCGATCAGCACGTAGATGGCGCAGCCGAGCGCCACAAGACGCGTCTGATATCCGAACAGGATCAGCAAACCGCCGCCAAGTTCTATGATGACCGCGAGTGCCGCGAATACTGTCGGAGCCGGCAGGCCTTGCCTGCCCATATAAGCAACCGTTCCGGCGAATCCGGTCAGCTTGAAATAGCCGTACAGAACGAAAAGTGACGACATAAACAAACGTGCGACGAGTGCGGTCGTATCGTTGTGCTGTTCGAGATTCATCATGGCCTCCCCATTTGACCCAGACCATCATTGGTGCCGCCTCGTCCCGGGCGGTTATGCGCAGGATAGCACCTAAACGCTCGCGATTGAACTCGCATCCTTGACGGGCTGCTTCCCAAGTATGAAGGGCCCACTCGGCCCTTCATACGGGTATCGTTGGCACCTTAAGCCGGCGCCCGTATCGCCAATGGATACCGGTCCCGCTAGATTGCTTTCACGCAATGGGAGGTGTCACGTGAAACTCTACTCGTATTTCCGCTCGTCCGCCGCCTACCGCGTCCGCATCGCCCTCAACCTAAAAGAGATATCGTACGAGATGGTCCCGATCCATCTGACGAAAGAGGGCGGGCAGCAACACACGGCCGAGTATCGCGTCATCAATCCGCAAGCCAGGGTGCCAGCGTTGGCGCTGTCGAGCGGCGACGTGCTCATTCAGTCAATGGCAATCATCGAATACCTGGATGAAACACACCCCAAGCCTCCCCTGCTGCCAGCGGACGCTGTAGGCCGCGCCAAGGTGCGGGCGATCGCGCAGGCGATCGCTTGTGATATTCACCCGCTGAACAATTTGGTTGCCCTTCAGTACCTCAAGCGTCAGCTCAAGCACGAGCAGGCGGAGATCGACGCCTGGTATCATCACTGGATCATCGAAGGATTTGGGGCGCTGGAAACCATGCTCGGTCCCGGCCCTTATTCTTACGGCGCCAAAGTCACGCTCGCCGACGTTTGCCTGATCCCACAGGTTGCAAACGCCCGCCGGCTTAAGGTCCCGCTCGACAAGTTCCCGAAGATCGTCGCGGCCGATGCCGCCTGCCTGAAACTTCCGGCATTCGAAAACGCACGGCCAGAGAATCAGCCGGATGCGGAGTGACGCCGATTTGTCTATCTGCTAGACCATCCGCCCGCACGGATTGATCCCGTTATATCAGCAGATAACCCCGTGATCACAAGCAAGCTCGTACGCGTCATCCTTTGGATGATCGGCGCATTGCTGTCGTTTTCAGTGATGGCCGTATCCATTCGCGAGTTATTCAATGGTGGCCTGAGCATTTTTGAGATCCTCGCGATCCGCAGCGGTGTCGCGCTCGTCGTGCTGTTGGGGCTGCTCGCTGCACGCAAGGATCTGCGCGTGCATGCGATACCGCGCCGCATGGGACTCAATGTTTTTCGGAACGGCGTTCACTACGCCTCGCAGTTTGCATGGGCCCTTAGCCTCACCATGCTTCCGCTTGCCATGGTGTTCGCGCTTGAATTCACCATGCCGGCTTGGACCGCGCTGCTGGCGGTGTGGTTTCTGCACGAGCGGCTGACCCCGAGCCGTCTTGGTGTCGTTGTTCTCGGCCTCATCGGTGTACTGGTGATTCTCCGGCCGGGAATCACGGAGTTCAAACCCGCCGCCGCTCTCGTGCTGCTGGCAGCGTTCGGTTACGCCATCACCATGATTGCGACAAAGCAACTGACCAAAACGGAAACAACATTCAGCATCGTATTCTGGATGGCAGTTATTCAGCTTCCACTATCCCTGCTAGGCAGCAATCCCGCTGCTTACCTGCAACTCGATGCACGGCATCTCTTGCCCGTAATCGGGGTCGGATTAGCGGGCCTCACGTCACACTATTGCCTGAGCAACGCATTTCGCTCCGGCGACGCCACACTGGTGGTGCCTTTGGATTTCATGCGTATCCCGTTGATCGCCGTGGTCGCCTGGGCAATTTATAGCGAGCCATTGGACATATTCGTCCTTCTTGGCGCGCTGATCATCATCTCCGGGGTGCTCTGGAACCTGCGTTCTGAGGTCGCACGTGCACAATGATGGAAAGCTCGCCCCAACATGGTTTTCAGACTAGAGTGCCGACCATGAGGGGCTCTTCCTGCACGCTCGTGGCCGCCGCGATGGCGGTTGGATTTGGACTGTCCGCGGCCAACGCACAATCGGCGAACCCGGCATGCCAGAGGCTTGAGACGCAGCTGGCGACACTCAATCAGGGTAACGCAGACCCGGCCCGCGCCGACCAGATTCGGCGCACGGAAGACATGGTCAACCGCCAGCAACTGGAGGTCGATCGCCTGGTGGCGCAGTCGCGGCACATCGGCTGCCAGAGCTCCGGTTTCTTCTCCATTTTCAGCAACCCGCCTCGGCAATGCGGCGCACTCAATCGCCAGATCGATCAGCAACGCCTCGCGCTCGAGCGCATGCGCAGTCAGCTTGAGCAGCTCAACGGCGGTAACACCGAGCGCGCCGCCCAACGGCAAGCGCTGCTCATCGCCCTCGGTAACAACGGATGCGGTCCGCAATACCGTTCGGCGGCAATTGCTGGCCAACAGGGAGGTTTCTTCGACCGACTGTTCGGAGGAAACAGCAGCGGCGGCATTTTCTCCAGCCCGCAAGAACCGATGGGCGGGACGTTCCGTACGGTCTGCGTCCGGACCTGCGACGGATTCTATTTTCCGATTTCCTATTCGACCTCGCCCGACCGTTTCCGCGACGATGAGCAGGCCTGCCAGCGGATGTGCCCAGCGGCGGAGGTCACGCTCTACACCTATCACAATCCTGGCGAGGAAATGGCTCAGGCCGTTTCGTTGAACGGGCGGTTGTATACGGAGCTTCCGACTGCCTTCCAATACCGAAAGGCCCTGGACTCGACCTGCAGTTGCCGGCGCCCCGGCGAAAGCTGGGCGCAGACCCTTAGGTCCGCTGGTCCCGACGACACGGTAATCCCGGGTGACGTGGTCGTCACCGAGCAACACGCCAAGCAATTGTCGCAGCCGCGTTCCGGTCCGGATGGAAAACCGCTCAAGCCCGAGTTGCGCGGAACTATGTCGACAACTGCACCGGCGTCCGCTGCGCCCGTCGCACAACCGCCCGCCGAAACCGATCCGGCCAAACGTACGGTCCGCACGGTCGGCCCCACATTCCTGCCCGCGCGGTAGAGCCGGCAATCAAAAATCGACGGCCTCCGATTTTATCGGCTTTCCGGTGAGCAGTGACACATCAGGTGCAGGCATCGGCGTACCTGGATCGCGGAAGCGGTTGGTTATCGGATACCGCCGATCACGGCCGAAATTCTTCAGCGTGACTTTCACGCCCGGCGCAGCCTGGCGCCGCTTGTACTCAGCGATGTTGATCATGCGGTCGACCCGCATGACCGTATCGCGGTCAAAGCCCGCGGCAACAATCGCATAGATCGGCTCTTCATGCTCGACCAGCCGCTCGAGGATCGGATCGAGCACAGCGTAAGCGGGAAGCGAATCTTCGTCTTTCTGATTTTCGCGCAACTCCGCAGTTGGCGGCCGCGTGATGATGTTGTCCGGAATGACCGGGCCACCAGGACCTTTGGCGCCATCCGGCTTCCAGCTATTGCGCAGGCGCGCGAGACGAAAGACCTCGGTCTTGTATAGATCCTTGATGGGATTGAAGCCGCCGTTCATGTCGCCATAGAGCGTCGCATAGCCTACTGACATTTCCGACTTGTTGCCCGTCGTCACCACCATGAGATTAAATTTGTTTGAAATCGCCATGAGAATCGTGCCGCGCGAGCGCGCTTGCAAATTCTCCTCGGTGACATCACGCGGCAATCCCGAGAAGGCCGGCGCCAAGGCAGCCTCGAAACCTTCGACTGCTGCGGCGATCGGCAAAATCTCGTAGCGCACGCCGAGCGCCTTGGCGCACGCCGCCGCATCCTTGATCGACTCCTGCGACGTGAATTTGTACGGCAGCATTATGCAACGCACGCGCTCGGCGCCGAGCGCGTCGACCGCCATAGCGGCGCACAACGCGGAATCGACGCCGCCCGACAGGCCTAGGACAACTCCGGGAAACCCGTTCTTGTTGACGTAATCGCGCAATCCCAGCACGCATGCGCTGTAATCCGCCCAGTCCGCTTCGACGCTTGCTATTTGAGGGCCGTTTTCACAGCGCCAGGCACCGCGATGACGGACCCAGTGCGTGGTCGCAACCGCCTCCTGAAATGCCGCGAGCTGGAATGCAAGCGAGCAATCCGCGTGCAGGCCAAAGGAGATCCCATCGAATACGAGCTCGTCCTGACCTCCGACCTGGTTGACATAGATCGTCGGAAGCCCCTGCTCAGTCACGCGTGCGGCCGCGATGTTGATCCGCACGTCACCTTTTTGCCTCCAGTAAGGAGAGCCATTGGGCACCACGAGCATTTCTGCGCCGGTTTCAGCAAGACATTCGACGACTTCCGTGCCCCAGATATCCTCGCAAATTGGAACGCCGAGCCGCACGCCGCGAAAGTTCACAGGGCCCGGCATCGGTCCCGGCGCGAACACGCGCTTTTCGTCGAACACGCCATAGTTCGGCAGGTCGACCTTGTAGCGTAGCGCGGCAATTGCGCCGCCTTCGAGAAGCGCAACGGCGTTGTACAACTTGCCGGCGTCGAGCCAAGGCGTACCGACCAGCAAGGCGGGACCGTCTGCGGACGTTTCGCGCGCGAGCGCTTCAATGGCTGATCGGCAGGCGGCCTGAAATGCCGGCTTGAGCACCAGATCTTCCGGCGGATAACCGGCGATAAAGAGCTCCGGGAAGACGACAATGTCGGCGCCTTGAGCGGCCGCGGTGGCGCGCGCCTCGCGAACCTTCCCGACATTGCCAACGATATCGCCAACCGTCGAGTTGAGCTGCGCAACGGCGATTGAAAGCTTTTCAGCAGGTCGAGCGCTCATGACAATGCTCTACCGCCTTGGCATCCAACCCCGCAATGGGGGTGTCCGCATAGCCGATCGGCGTAACATTGTGGTGCGTCAGAACGGCCCGAAACGGTAACTGCCCTGGACGAAAACTCCGTAGATATCGGCCTTAAAGTCCAGAGGCTGGCGCACACCGCCGATCTGCTCGAAATGCGAGTCTCCCTTGCTCTCAAAATGCCAATAGCGGCCGCCAATTCCGACGCTGATGGCGTCGTCCCACTTGTACGAGAGCAACGCCTCCAGTTGATAACCCCAGCTGTGGCCATCCTCCAGAATCGGCAAAGGCAAATCCGGGCGCAGCAGATGGTTGTCGCTGCCGGAAAACCAGACGTAAGGCAGATATGCACCTTCTAGATTAAGACGCCATCGGTTTGCCAGCGGGAGGTCTGCGTTGACCCCAAGGCGCACGCCCTGCCACGTGTCGTCCTCCACGATCACCGCCACACTGTCCGGGATCCCACCTGCGCAAATAAAGGGATTGCTCGCGGTCTGCTGGCAGCCAAACCCCTTCATCCGCTGATGCAGATAGTGATAGCCGACAAATCCATCAATCCGGAAATCCGGACCGCGCAACAGGGCGCCACCGAAATCAACGCTGATGTAGCCGAGTGATTGATTTTGCAGCGTGCTGTTTGTGCTTGAATAAGGCGTGATAAACGGCGGAAAATCTTCGTCCTGCAAGTTTCCGCCCGTGAGCAACCCTCCGCCGGCATATCCCTTCCAGAACAGTCCCGTGCTCGCGTGGTCGACGCGCGTGAAAATTTCCAGCGAGTGCGAGTGCATGCCTGTATAGCTGAGGCGAGAGACAAGCTCATCACGCGTGAAGCCATAGAGATCTTTTCTGGTGCTGCCGAAGCCATACCAGTAGCGAGCCGCGAATGACGATGTGAATTCAGTCGGGTCTTTCTCGATGATGAATGGATTGCCGGCGGCGGATGTACCGGTTGCGGCACCAAGCCACGCCAAACTGAGCAGCAATCGCAATATTTTTTCTTTGAACATTATGGCCCCGACCCGTCATCGCTCGGGGGCAACTTTTCAGCTCAATAGTTTTCGTACTGGTTACAATTTTAGCGAGCGTATTCAGAAACCACCCGCATTATTAAAGAACGAATAAACGGGATCCGTTTACCTTTATGAATACTGAAAGACCGAAGATCCCTGCCGATCCACCGCGCAAGCAGTTCACTTCACATCCGGAGGGACATCACCCTTGCGAATTGCAGGGACGATGGGCGGTTGACCGGCAGATGCCAAAAGCGCCTGGCCTTCCGAACTGAGAATGAAGCGGACAAAATCTGTCGCTTCCTTTGGATTTTTTGCCGTGGTCGGCACAGCTGCCGCGTTCTGGATCGCCTCGCTCATGTTAACACTTGTAGGAAAGCGGACGATATCAACGCTGTTACCCGCCGCAACGGCAGCCGAATAGTAAACGACACCGGCATTTGCGTTTCCGTCTGCGACGGCACGCACGGTATCGGGAACTGACGTAGATTTTGTCGCATCACTGATGGCCGCGTCGACGATCTTTTGCGCCAACTCCGGCTTGCCTTCCAACGCAGCCGCTCGCTTCAAAAATTCGATCGTGCGGCCGGTACCGAGATCTTTCTCTCCAGTGATACGAATAAACTTAACGTTTGGACTCGCGAGATCAACCACCTTGTGGATGCCGAGCGGATTGCCTTTTGCCGTAATGACGACCATCTCGTTGGCCGAGAAGATCACATACCATGAGACCCCTTTTTTCTTGAGAAGATCGTCAGCAACTGCGGGCGATGACGGGGCAAATACATCGCAGGTGTCTCCATTCAAAATGCGATCGGCGAGTTGGCGGGAGACGCCCGAGGTGAGGTTGACGGTGACATCCTTGTTTTTTGCCTCAAAGGCAGCCTTCAACCCCTTCATGGGTCCGGCGAGCGAATCCGCATGGAAAACTTCGACGGTACCAGCCATCGCAAATCCCGCAGAAGCCAGAAGCGCCACACAAATGGAAACCGTGAGCTGAACGCGCAGTCGCTTCATGGTCCGTCCCCTTACATGCACATTGGGTTGCCGCCGGCTACTTCTTTTTCAGAGTCCCCCGGCCACTGACATCGGCTTAAGCTGCGTCGACCGCTCTTTCTTGAGCAGTTCGGCGAGCAGGAATGCAAGATCAATCGCCTGTTCTGCGTTAAGTCGCGGATCACAAACCGTATGATATCGGTCGTTGAGATCAGCTTCCGTGATGGCGCGCGCGCCGCCAGTACATTCAGTCACATTCTGGCCAGTCATCTCAAGGTGAACGCCGCCGGCGTAGGTGCCCTCGGCTTGATGTACCTCGAAAAATCCGCGGACCTCTTTGAGGATCAGGTCGAAAGGACGCGTTTTGTATCCGGTGGCCGACGTAATCGTATTTCCATGCATCGGATCGCAGGACCAAAGCACGATCCGTCCTTCGCGCTTGACCGCGCGGACGAGAGGCGGCAGAAGCTCGCCGACTTTTTCCGCACCGAAGCGGCCGATCAGCGTCAGTCGGCCGGCTTCATTGTCGGGATTGAGGACCTCGATCAGCCGCAAAAGATCGTCCGCCTTCAGCGACTGGCCGCACTTCAATCCGATCGGATTCTTTATCCCGCGCGCATATTCGATGTGTGCATGGTCATGCTGGCGTGTCCGATCACCGATCCAAAGCATATGACCCGACGTTGCGTACCAATCGCCGGTCGTTGAATCGACGCGAGTGAATGCCTCCTCAAACCCCAAAAGCAGGGCCTCGTGGCTCGTGTAGAAATCGGTCGTCCGCAACTCAGGATGACTTTCGAGATCAAGCCCGCAGGCCTGCATGAAGCCAAGCGCCTCCGAGATCCGATCCGACAGCTCGACGTAGCGCCGCGATTGTGGGCTGTCCTTTACGAACCCGAGCATCCACTGGCGCACGCTTGCGAGATTGGCATAACCGCCCTGCGCAAAGGCGCGCAACAAATTCAGCGTGGCGGCCGATTGCCGATAGGCCTCGATCTGTCGGCGGGGATCCGGTCGCCGCGCCTGCTCGGTGAAGGCGTAGTCATTGATGATATCGCCGCGATAGCTCGGTAACTCCTTGCCGTCACGTTTCTCCGTCGGAGATGAGCGCGGCTTGGCGAACTGCCCGGCAATACGGCCAACTTTCACGACCGGTGAAGCGGCCGCGTACGTCAATACGACCGCCATCTGCAAAAACATCCGGAAAAAATCGCGGATATTGTTGGCGCCGTGCTCGGCAAAGCTTTCCGCACAGTCGCCACCCTGCAACAGGAAAGCCTCGCCGTTGGCGACCCGTGCCAACTGCTTCTTAAGGTTTCGCGCCTCGCCGGCAAAAACCAGCGGCGGGAATGTCGCCAGCTGCTTTTCGACGTCGGCCAAAGCCTGCCGGTCTGGATAATCCGGCACCTGCTGAATTGGCCTCTTGCGCCAGCTGTCGGGCGTCCAACGTTCCGCCATTACGCACTGCTCCAGCATTTGGGCGGCCTTATACACGAGGGCACCCTAAAGTGGCCAGTTTTTCCGGAGAATTCGGTTATTTAAACGCTATTCCGCCGCGCGCTGCCCGTAGCTCACGGCTTTTTCGCGCATGGTGACCAGTTCTTCGGCAGCCGTCGGATGCACGGCCATAGTGGCGTCGAAGTCCGCCTTGGTCGCACCCATCTTCACGGCGATTCCGACAACCTGGATCAGTTCGCCCGCGTCCGGCCCGACGATATGGCACCCAACGACGCGATCAGTCGTGGCATCCACTAACAGCTTCATGAATGTGCGCGTGTTGCGTCCGGAAAGCGTCGCCTTCATCGGACGAAATACTGTTTTGTAGACGTCGAGCTTCGCCAAGCGTTCGCGTGCCTGAGTCTCCGTGAGTTCAATGACGCCTATCTCGGGTTCGGAGAAAACCGCAGTCGGCACATCGGCGTGATCGACCTGCGTGGGCTTGCTGCCGAAAACCGTATCGGCGAAAGCATGACCTTCGCGGATCGCCACGGGTGTAAGATTGACACGATTTGTAACGTCCCCGACCGCATAAATATTTGGAATCGAAGTGCGCGAGAACTCATCGACTGCGATGCCGCCGCGCTTATCGACCGTGATTCCCAGTCGTTCTAGCCCGAAGCCACCCACATTCGGGTGACGGCCGATCGCAAACATGGCCCTGTCTGATTTGATTGTGCTCTTGTCGGATAGGCGCGTGACAAGTTCTTCACCGATCTTTTGGATCTCCGTGACGGTGTGGCCACAAGTCACCGTGATGCCGCGGCTCCGCATTTCATTGCGCAAGTGCTCTCGAACATCGTCATCAAACCCACGAAGAATGTTCTCTCCGCGATAAACAAGCGTCACCTCGCTGCCGAGCCCCGCAAAAATGCAGGCAAACTCAACGGCAATATAGCCACCGCCCTGCACCACGATGCGTCGCGGCAGTTCGGGCAAATGAAAGGCTTCGTTCGACGAAATTGCGTGCTCGAGGCCAGGGATGCTCGGTCCCATATGCGGCCATGCTCCGGTCGAGATCAGAATCGTTTCCGCCCGCACCCTCGCGCCGGTAGCGAGACGAACAGTATGCTCGTCCTCGAGAACGGCGCGGGACTTCACCAAAGCGACATTGTGCCGCTCGAGGGTAGCGGTGTATGCGGCCTCCAGCCGTGCAATCTCCCGGTCCTTGTTGGCGATCAGCGTAGACCAACGAAATGTCGGCTCCGGCACCGTCCAACCGTAACCCTCTGCATCTTCAAATTCGTGGGCAAACCGCGAAGCATAGACAAGAAGCTTTTTCGGCACGCAACCGCGGATAACGCAGGTCCCGCCGACCCGGTATTCCTCGGCGGCCATTACGCGGGCGCCATGACTGGCGGCGACGCGCGCCGCACGCACGCCTCCGGATCCCGCTCCGATTACGAAAAGATCGACGTCGTGATCCACCATCAGTCGTCGCCGGCACTGACCCGGAGTGCTTTGCGCGATCTCCGGTTATGATCTCTCAAAGCGCGTGACCTCGCTTTTTTAATTCGTCGCGCATCTTTGCAATCACCTGGTCGGAAAGCTTGTTTGCCCATTCTTGCGCGAACTTCATGCTTGAATCGACAATCTGCGGCTGCGTCGCAAGAAGCTTTTTGCCGGCAGTAGTCTTATAGAATGCAAGAATGTCTTTAAGTTCCTGTTCGGTGAGGTTGGCCGCATAGAGCCGCGCCACTTCGTCCGTCAGTTCGCTGAAGCGCGGCTGGAGGTCTGTGCGCATCTGCGTCGCGATCTCATTGAGGTCTTTGGACAAGCTCGGGTTTTGTTGCAAATAGAGACCCTTTGCCTGCTCGACCACTCCCGCGATGAGCGGGCCGAAAAGCGTCGTCGCCCCGGTAATCGAGATCAGTTCCTTGGCGCTCGCCATCGCGGCGGGCGAAGGCTGCTGAGCATTGGCCAAGGGGCAAAAGGTCACCAGAGTCAGGCCGAGCGCGGCCCACCTGGCAGCGTTCTTTATGGCCACTGCGACGCTCATTTTGGAAACTCCATCTAGCTCGAGATTCACGCTCTTTCGACTACCTTCACCCCGTTCGGACCGCCGATAATGGCCATGTCTGCGAGGCCAATGAAGAGGCCGTGCTCCACTACCCCCGGTACCGCAGCAAGCGCATGCGCCAAAGCAGCGGGGTCGTCAATCCGGCCAAGCTGCGCATCAATGATCCAGTGGCCGCCGTCAGTGACAAAAGGATGTCCGCTTTTGGCCTGCCGTATCCTCAGTGGTCCGGCCTTCTGGACGCGCTTTATGGCCTCATCGATAACGCGCTGTATGGCTGCGGCGCCGAACGGAACGATTTCGATCGGCAGCGGGAATCGGCCGAGCGCGTCGACCCATTTGCTTTCGTCGGCAATAACGATCATGCGTCCCGAGGCCGCAGCAACGATTTTTTCCCGCAGCAAGGCACCGCCGCCTCCTTTGATCAGGGAAAGGTCCGGTGCGATTTCATCGGCGCCGTCCACCGTCAAATCGAGCCGAGGTGTGTCGTCAAGTGTGGTCAGGGCGATACCGCACCGTTTTGCATCGGCCAATGTCGCCTCCGACGTGGGCACAGCGACAACATCAAGGCCAGCGCGGACACGTTCGCCGATCAGTTCGACAAAATGCTTCGCGGTCGAGCCGGTGCCGAGACCGAGCCGCATCCCCGGACGTACAAATTCGACTGCGCGGGCCGCGGCCGCGCGTTTGTGGGCATCGGTGTTCATCAGCACGCCAGCTGAGCAAGAGTTGTTGATTTAGGCCTGGGACGTCGAGCCTATCTAGCCTCGATCCTTTGATATGAATAGCCGAAAATTGGCGTCATAGCTAAAGGGTAAATCATCCTTGCAACAAGGCTGAGCGAAAGCTAGCGATCCTTCCATGCCCGCGCCCACCATTGTCTTTGACCTCGATGGCACGCTTGTCGATACGGCACCCGACCTCGTCGACACGCTGAACGTGATTTTTGCGCGGGAAGGGTTTGCGCCGTTGGCCTACAAGGTTGCACGGAATTTTGTCGGCGGAGGGGCCCGGGTGATGATCGCGCGCGGCCTCAATGCCCAGGGTCACGTTCTTTCGCCAGATAGGCTTGAGCAATTGTTCAAGAATTTTATCGCGCATTACTCCGAACATCTCACTGATCGATCTCTTCCCTTTCCAGGCCTCACAGATGCGCTTGATCTTCTCGCCGCACGCGGCTGCCGTTTCGCCGTGTGCACGAACAAGCTCGAAGCACTGTCAATTCGACTGCTCGGCAAATTGGGGCTCGCCGACCGCTTTGTTGCGATCTGCGGCGAGGACACCTTCGGCATGCAAAAGCCTGATCCGGAGATCCTGCGACGTACGATAAATGCGGCCAGCGGGACACTGGAGACCACCCTCATGATCGGTGATTCAATCACCGACATCCGCACAGCGCGCGCGGCACGCGTTCCAATTATCGCTGTCGACTTTGGCTACAACGAGCGGCCCATTGCGGAATTTGGTCCGAACCGGATTATCAGTCATTTCTCAGAGTTGCCGGCGTCGGTCGCCGCGATTTCGTCTGGGTTCTGACGCTGGTACCGAATTATGGTTAATGTGATAAGACTGAGGGGGCGCAATCTGTTGCACCTTTATGGGTGCGCCCCTATTCTTGCCGCGGGCGAGCGGCCTCAAGTCGCTCGAGTGGGACGGTTAATATGATGTACCGAGTTTTCGTAATTGCCGGCGGTGCCCTTGCGCTTGCGGCTTGTTCTTCGTCACCTGATTGGATGAGTTTCGGGAAGTCGGGTCCAATGCTGGACACCGTAAGCTTCGAGTCGGAGCCACCCGGTGCCGAAGCTAAAACATCCAGCGGTCAGACGTGCCGCACACCCTGCTCGCTTGCACTGCCGGTAGAATCGCCTCTCACCGTGACGTTCACACTCAATGGCTACGCGCCTGAAGCTGAAAAGCTGGAAATGATTCAGGCGACGGGTGAGCCGCCCCGTTTTGGGCCCAACCCGGTGGTCGTCGAGCTCACGCCCGCTCAACAGCAACCGCGGGCCACCAAAAAACCGGCTGCCAAGAAGCCTGCGACGAAGAAGCCGGCAGCAGCGGCTGCTCCCGCGCCGATGACGGCAGCACCGGCGCAGCCCGCCTCGCCCTGGCCGACAAGCGCGCCGCCCGTCCGGCAATAGCAGGCTGAACATCCCTGAATTGATGGCGTGGCCCGATCCCAGGCGACCACAGTTGGCAGCAATTCCTGGACGACATGGCCAATATCAGCCACACTCCCTATATCGTGAAGTAGCGGGCTGCGAACGTATTGCGTAGAGACCATGACCTTGGCGAACGACACATCTGCTATCGAGTTTGACCGCGGAGGCTCGAGTCCGCCGCAGTTGGTCGACCCGTTCCGGCGCGCGATTACTTACTTGCGAGTATCGGTGACGGACCGCTGCGACTTTCGCTGCGTCTACTGCATGTCAGAGCATATGACTTTCTTGCCGAAGGCAGACCTTCTGAGTCTTGAGGAACTCGACCGGCTTTGTAGCGCATTCGTCGAAAAGGGCGTCAATAAGTTGCGCCTGACCGGCGGGGAGCCGCTTGTGCGTCGTGGGATCATGACGTTGATGTCTTCACTATCTCGCCATCTTGCCAGCGGCGCGCTCAAGGAGTTGACGCTGACCACAAATGGTTCGCAGCTGCAGAAGTATGCGGCAGAACTGAAAGCAAACGGCGTCAGACGGATCAATATTTCACTCGACACGCTCGAATGCGGATAAATTTCGCACCATCACGCGTTGGGGGGATCTCGAGAATGTCATGGCCGGGATCGATGCGGCACAGGCGCAAGGTCTTGAGATCAAGATCAATGCAGTCGCCCTGAAGGGCGTGAACGAAGACGAGATCGTCAATCTGCTCGAGTGGGCTCACGGACGAGGCATGGATCTCACCGTGATCGAGGTCATGCCGCTGGGCGACGTCGATGAATCGCGTCTCGATCAGTATCTGCCGCTGTCGATTGTGCGAGCACGGTTGGCAGAGCGATTTACGCTCGAAGACATCGACTACCGTACGGGAGGCCCTGCCCGCTACGTGCGTGTAAAGGAAACCGGCGGACGTCTCGGTTTTATCACGCCGTTGACGCACAACTTCTGCGAATCGTGCAATCGCGTTCGCATCACCTGCACCGGCACACTCTATATGTGTCTCGGTCAGAACGATGCTGCCGATCTACGCAAGCCGTTGCGTGCATCCGAGAGCAACAAAATTCTTTATTCTGCAATCGACGAAGCAATTGCCCGTAAGCCAAAGGGGCATGATTTTGTGATCGACCGCAGGCACATGAAGCCGGCATTGCCTCGCCACATGAGCATGACCGGCGGTTAGGCGGATTTTTCAATCCAGCCTTGGCAATTAGGGATTTTGCTTCGTTCTCGAGGCCAGATCGCCGTCGGTTCCATGTCCTCTTGCGTGGTTCGGGGATATACGACCAACTTCGCCATTGACGTTACGGCGGAGGCATCGGATTAAAGGTATTGGGCTCGGCTGTACCAGCCGAGGAATATAAAGAAAATAAGAAATGCCGGCGGGCGACCAAGGCCGGTAGAGGGGAGAGAACAAGTGGGCGCCTTGGACGCACTGCTATCGGCATTGCTGCCGTCAACACGCGTTGTTGACGCATTCAATACCTGGATTGGAAAGCGGTTGTCGTGGCTGATCTTGGCGGCAGTCGCTGTCTCTGCAGTGAATGCAACAGTTCGCAAAGTTTTCGACACGTCTTCCAATTCCTGGCTAGAGCTGCAGTGGGTGCTGTTCAGCATCGTGTTCCTGCTTTGCTCTCCTTGGACCTTGCTCGCCAACGAACACATCCGGATTGATATTGTAAACAATCTGTTCCCCAAATGGCTGCGAAATACGATTGATGTTGTTGGGCACGCATTCTTCCTGCTGCCACTTGCATTCATCATGATCATCACCGGAATTCCTTTCTTCCTCCGGTCGTACGAAATCAACGAGCAGTCCGGGAATGCGGGAGGCCTGCCACAATGGCCTTCGAAAGCGCTCGTCATGATCGCTTTCACGCTTCTGCTCTTCCAAGGCCTGTCCGAACTGATCAAGCGTATTGCGGTCATGCGCAACCTCATTCCTGACCCGCATGCAACACAAGTCCACGCGCTCGAAGCCGAAGTCGAGCACATCGTGGAAGCGATCGAAAAACACTAAGCGGACAGCGGGCCGGAGTTTCGAATGACAGCGTTCCTCATCCAAAACATGGCGCCGATCATGTTCGTGGCGCTGGTCGTGTTCCTGCTGCTTGGTTATCCCGCGGCATTTTCGCTCGGTGCCGTCGGACTGATCTTCGCGTTGATCGGCATCGAATTAGGACAGTTCGCCCCGGATTTTCTGCAAGCACTGCCTGAGCGAATTTACGGCGTTATGAGTAATGACACGCTGCTGGCCATCCCGTTCTTTACGTTCATGGGGCTCGTCCTGGAACGGTCAGGCATGGCCGAAGATCTGCTCGACACGATCGGACACCTTTTTGGCACAGTCCGCGGCGGCCTTGCTTATGCGGTGGTTTTTGTCGGCGCCCTGCTTGCCGCTACCACGGGCGTTGTCGCCGCATCTGTTATTTCGATGGGCCTGATTTCTCTGCCTATCATGCTGCGATACGGCTACGACCGGCGTGTGGCATGCGGCGTGATCGCCGCGTCGGGAACGCTTGCGCAGATCATACCGCCTTCCCTCGTGCTAATTGTAATGGCCGACCAGCTCGGCCGCTCGGTGGGCGATATGTATGAAGGAGCATTTATTCCCGGCATTGTGCTTGCCGGTCTCTACGCTCTGTATGTCTTCATCGTTTCGCTGTTATTTCCGAAAGCGACGCCCGGATTGCCGGCAGAAGCCGTCGGCTTCCGCGAGCCGACCGGCAACCGTGGCCTCACATCGCTCGCTGTGCTCGCCGTCGCGAGCGCGCTTTTTGGCTGGTTTATGATGCGAAACTCCAACACGCGCGGGGCGGACTTTGTCGTCCTGAGCATGTTCTTTGGCATCCTGTTTGCGTTTGCGGTTACGGTCATAAACTGGCTGACCAACCGGTTTGTTGGCTTCCGATTTCTGTCACATATTGCGCAACAGACCACGTTTGTGATGGTGCCGCCGTTGTTCCTGATCTTTCTGGTGCTTGGCACAATCTTTATCGGTGTTGCCACGCCGACGGAAGGAGGCGCGATGGGAGCCAGCGGCGCACTAATTCTTGGCGCGCTTAAGCGCCGCCTGACATGGGACCTTGTCCGCCAAGCAGTTGAATCTACCGCAAAACTTTCTGCATTCGTTGTGTTCATCCTGATCGGAGCACGTGTGTTTTCGCTGACCTTCTATGGCGTCAGCGGCCACATCTGGGTCGAACATCTGCTGGTCTCCCTGCCTGGCGGGCAGATCGGCTTTCTTATCTTCGTCAATGCTTTCGTTTTTGTGCTGGCGTTCTTCCTCGATTTTTTCGAACTAGCATTCATCGTCATTCCGCTGCTCGGGCCGGCCGCAGAACGCCTTGGTATCGATTTGATTTGGTTTGGCGTCATTCTTGGCGTCAACATGCAGACTTCGTTCATGCATCCGCCGTTCGGATTTGCATTATTTTATTTACGATCGGTCGCTCCCCGAGAAACATTTATCGATCGGCTCACCGGCAAACGCACAGAGGGCGTGACGACCGGGCCAGATTTACTGGGGCGCAGTGCCTTTCGTCGTCATTCAGGTGATCATGGTACTGCTGGTAATTTTGTTCCCTGCAATGGTGATGCACTACAAGGGCGTGGGGACTACCATTGATCCAAGCAAAGTAAAAATCGAAATTCCGCAGATCGATCTGCCGCCACTCGATTTCGGCAATCCGCCTAAATAACGTTGACCAAAACAATGTAGCCCCGGGCATTGCCCGGGGCCACATTGTTTCCTCTATCGGTGGAGATTCGTCTCAACGCGAATGACGAACCATGAAGCTGTCGTAGCTCAGCTCGGCAACCTGGAACCACTGGTAGCCGTTCGTCGTCCAATCAGTCATCGAATCATAGACTTTCTTGAACGACGCATTGGTCCCGGCGATTTCGCTATGCAATTCCTTGGCAGCCTTAAAGCTCGCTTCCATGATTGGAGGTGAGAACACGTGCAGCTTGGTCCCTCCGGCGAGCAGACGCTTAAGTGCCGGCGGGTTGAGTTGGTCGTACTTAGCAATCATCCAGGTGTTGGCATAGTGTCCTGCTTGTTCGAGAACGTGCTGATAAGCTTTCGGCAGGGAGTTCCACTTGTCGAGATTCACAAAAGCAAACAGCATCGAGCCGCCTTCCCACCAGCCTGGCGAATAGTAGTGCGGCGCGACTTTGTAGAACCCGAGCTTCTCGTCGTCATACGGGCCAACCCATTCGCAGGCATCGAGTGTGCCTTTTTCAAGAGCCGGATAGATGTCGCCGCCCGCGATTTGCTGCGGAACGCCACCGAGCTTTTGCAGGACGCGGCCCGGGAAGCCGCCAATGCGCATCTTCAGGCCCTTGAGATCGTCGACGGAGTTGATCTCCTTGCGATACCACCCGCCCATCTGGCAGCCGGTGTTACCTGCGAGGAGCGCCATGCAATTGTACTTCTTATAGAACTCGTTGAGGACTTCCTTGCCGCCGCCCAGCGTGAACCAGCCTTGATTCAGGCGCGCGTTTGGACCGAACGCGACAGAGGTACCGAATGCGAAGGTCGGATCTTTGCCGAAATAGTAATAGGACGCGGTATGGCCGATCTCGACAGTTCCATTTTGTACAGCGTCAACAATAGCCAACCCAGGCACGATTTCACCGGCTGCGAAAAGCTGGATCTGAAACTTGTTGTCTGTTGCCTCAGCTACCGCTTTGCACATCTGCTCGGCGCCGCCGTATAGCGTGTCGAGCGACTTCGGCCAGCTTGCCGGCATGCGCCATTTGATTTCCGGCATCGACTGAGCGATAGCCGGCGCGGCAACCGCGCTGGCAGCAACGCCAAGACCAGCGGCTTTCAAAAATTGACGACGTTTCATCGACTAACCTCCCCTTCGTTGTTTTCTACGGCGGGGGACCCCCACCCGACGCCCGGCGATTTGCTGTCCTGGGCCTGATCGAACCATGGCCGAGCGCGGCCACTAAATCCAGTCTGCCTCGCTTCAACGAAAGTTGTAAGTGGGCAGTATCTGCAACCAAAAATAAGGGCCGGCTGGGCCGGCCCTATTTCTTCCTGCTGATTTCCTGCCTTAGCCCTTAGTGCGGCTCCGGATCATGAAGCTGTCATAACTATATTCCGCAACCTGCCACCATAAATACGCGTCGTTCCTGAATGCTGTAATCGAGTCCAGAACCTTCTTGTAGCTGGGATTGCTACCGGAAGTCTCGGCGTTCACCTCATTGGAAGCCTTCAGGCATGCCTCCATAACTGTTGGCGAGAACGGACGAAGCTGCGTGCCATTCGCTACTAAGCGCTTGAGCGATTGCGGATTTCGCGCATCGTAACGTGCCGTCGCTTCCGTATTTGCGTATGCCGCCGCCACCTCCAGAATAGCCTTGTAGTTCTTGGGCAAGCTGTCGAGCTTGGCGGTATTGGTCAGGAAGTGCAGCGCGGTGCCGCCTTCCCACCAGCCCGGATAGTAATAGTACTTGGCGACTTTGTAGAACCCGAGCTTCTCGTCGTCGTACGGGCCAACCCATTCGGTCGCATCGATCGTGCCCTTCTCCAATGCCGGATAGATATCCCCGCCGGCGATCTGCTGGGGCACCAGGCCGAGCTTCTGCATCGTCTTGCCCGCCCATCCACCGATGCGCATCTTGAGACCTTTGAAATCTTCGACCGATCTTGATCTCCTTGCGGAACCAGCCGCCCATCTGGCAACCGGTATTGCCGCCCACCATCGCGGCCAAATTGAATTTGGCCGCGAACTCGTTCATCAGCTTGATTCCATCGCCGTCGTAATACCACGCGTTCTGCTGACGCGCGTTCAAGCTGAAGGGTGATGCACAGAACAATGCCCAAGTCGGGTCCTTGCCGAAGTAATAGTACGTAGCTGTGTGGCACATCTCGATAGTGCCATTCGAAGCGGCGTCGAGCACCTGCAGGCCCGGCACGATTTCGCCGGCGGCAAAAACCTGGATCTGGAATTTGTTATCGGTTGCTTCTGCAACAAATTTGGCAAAAGTCTCGCAGGCGCCGTAGATCGTATCCAGTGACTTCGGCCAACTTGCTGCCAGGCGCCATTTCACTTCCGGCGCCGACTGCGCAATCGCCGGGGCTGCAACAGCTGCCGCAGCAGCGCCAAGTCCAGCGGTCTTCAAGAATTGACGGCGTTTCATTGTATCCTCCCTCGGGTGACAATCATTCTCCGGTTCCGCCGGGGGTCTGGGCCCAGCTTCCGCCCCTGTCCAAGAATGACGCTTTCAGCCGGTGAAATCCAGCGGCTTTCACAAAACGCATTCAAAAATGGATGTAGCTCCTCAAGCCTCAACGACGATCTTGGGCGCGGTCCGACCGCTATGGGCGCCGGCCTTTATCTGCTCGAAGACCTTGGACGCGATGGACCGATAAATCTGCGTGTGCGGACTATCCGGCTCCGTTGCAACTACCGGCAAGCCAGCGTCGGACTTCTCCCGAATGGTCATGTGCAGCGGGACTTCCCCGAGGAACGGCACGCCGAGGCGATCGGCTTCCTTGTGCGCACCCCCGTGACCGAAAATATCGGAGCGCGTGCCGCAACTGGGGCACAGGAAGTAACTCATATTTTCCACCACACCGAGCACCGGCACGTTCACGCGCTTAAACATCGCAACCCCCCGGCGCGCGTCGATCAAAGCCAGGTCCTGCGGCGTGGAAACAATCACGGCTCCTTTCAGCGGGACCTGCTGGGCCATCGTGAGTTGCGCATCACCCGTGCCCGGCGGCATGTCCACGACCATGACGTCAAGCTTGCCCCACTCCACCTCGCGCAGCATTTGCGTGATTGCCGACATCACCATCGGCCCTCGCCAGATCATCGGCGTCTCTTCATCGATCAGAAATCCGATCGACATGACGGTCAGCCCATAGCGCTCGATTGGCTTTAGGCGCGTCCCTCCGATCGTCTGCGGCTTTTCCCTGATGGCGAGCAGCTTCGGCAGCGAAGGCCCGTAAATGTCAGCGTCGAGCATGCCGACCTTCAGCCCAAGGTCGCGCAGGCCAAGCGCCAAATTGACTGCGGTCGTCGATTTCCCGACGCCACCCTTTCCTGACGCAACCGCAATGACGGCGTCGACACCGGGGAATTCCGGGCTGAACCTTATCGGCCGGATGGGCCGCACGCGGGGACCCTTGTCCAGCCGGTTGCTGCGGCCGACCGCCGGACGCGCCACTGCGCTCGGCGGTTAGTGCGACAAGCGCCGACTGCACCCCCGGAATTGCGCGGACGGCGTCCTCAGCGGCTTTGCGCACGGGCTCCCAGGACTTCACTGCGGCCGCGTCGACTGTGAGCGAGAAGAAAACTTTTCCGTCCGAAACCACGACGTCGGAAAGGACCCGCGCATCCGGCAGCGCTACCCCGTTCGGCGATGGCAGTTTTGCGAGCGCCGCGAGGACTTGCTCTTTACTCACCGTCATAGATGCATGCTCCCGCTTGGAGCGTCACCATATGCAAGGCACCGGCCCGGTCAATCGGCTCGGCCGGGGACCGGTTGACGGACCGGCCTTGGCAATGACCTATTGGGAGATATGCATCGGCTGTCGACCGGCCAAGAGAGGTGAAGGAGATACGTGATGGCGAAGGTGGCGTTTCTGGGTCTGGGTGTCATGGGCTACCCGATGGCGGGGCACCTGAAGAACAAGGGTGGGCACGAGGTGACTGTCTACAACCGCACCGCCGCCAAGGCCGAGCAATGGGTCAAACAACATGGCGGCAAGTCGGCCCCGACCCCTAAAGCTGCTGCCGAGGGCCAGGATTTTGTGATGGCCTGCGTGGGCAACGACAATGATTTGCGCGAGGTGACGCTCGGACCAAACGGCGCTTTCGCCGGCATGGGCAAGGGCAAGGTATTCGTCGATCACACAACCGCGTCTGCCGAAATTGCCCGAGAGCTTTACGCGGCAGCAAAAAAAGGAGGCTTTGAATTTGTCGACGCTCCGGTGTCGGGCGGTCAGGCCGGCGCAGAAAACGGCGTTCTTACGGTGATGTGCGGAGGCGATACCGAGCCTTTCGGTCGAGCGGAAAAAGTGATCGCCTCCTACGCGCGCGCCTGCAATTTGCTTGGCGCAACGGGCTCGGGCCAGCTCTCAAAGATGGTCAACCAGATCTGCATCGCCGGCCTGGTGCAGGGCCTCGCCGAGGGACTGCACTTTGCGAAAAAATCCGGTCTCGATATCGAAAAGCTGATAGCAACAATTTCGAAAGGCGCAGCGCAGTCCTGGCAGATGGAAAATCGCTACAAGACCATGGCTGCGAGCAAATTCGATTTCGGATTTGCGGTCGACTGGATGCGGAAGGATTTGGGAATTTGTCTGGGCGAGGCGCGCAAGAACGGCGCGCATCTTCCGATCACCGCCCTGATCGATCAGTTCTACTCCGAAATCCAGGCGATGGGTGGCAAGCGGTGGGATACGTCGAGCCTGATCGCGCTTCTCGATCGTTGATCACGCGCGCGCACTCGGACGCGCCGACACCGCAGCATGCCAGCGTTTCACGTTGTCGGCGTTGTCCGGCACTGTGAGGCGAGCGGGCTTCATGAAGTCAATCGCGACCTGCATGGTGATGTCGGCAACTGTAAAGCGATCGCCGGCGACAAACTCGCGCGTGGCGAGCTCACGGTCCATCAATTCGAGAAACCATGTGACACGCGGCCGATTGGCTTCCGCCCAGGCAGCCAATTGCGGCACTTCCAGCTCCTTCATTGCCGGATGCGTGTGCCGGAACACGGCAGCGACATTGGAAAAAAAATTGATTTCGGCGCGTCTGTTCCACATTTCCACAATGGCGGCGTCCTTTGGGCCGACCCCAAATAGCGGCGGATCGGGATGAAGCATTTCGAAATAGCGGCAGATCGCCATCGATTCTGTAATGATGGTGCCATCATCGAGTACCAGCGCCGGCATTCTCTGTAGCGGGTTGATTGCCGTGTAGGCCGGGGTCTTGTGCTGCATCGCTACCATATCGACCTGTTCGGTCGGTATCGTGACGCCCTTTTCCGCCAGAAAAATCCGCGCACGACGCGGATTCGGTGCGAGCCGACTGTCATAGAATTTCATTTGGCCCCCCTTGCCGCCCAAATTTAGTCCGCCACGAGCCGAACATGGGCAAAATCGGCTGTCAAAGCCCTTGTAAGGATTCGTTAACCAGGGTTTTTAGCTCGCTCTTAAGCTTGGTCTTAAGGATTTTGCGCAACGCTGCCACCGGTCTTTTGTGAGTGCGGCGTCCCCTAATGCCGATTCCTGGCGAACAACCAGATCTCAACGCGCTGCCACCGGACAGCTCGCCGGTGAACCGCCGTCTTGCCACCCAACACGTGCGCGAGGCGCGCGACCGATTAACCTCCTCAAGCGCGACGAAACCGGCTTTCGAATACGAGTTGCTGCGCCAATACGCCCAGAACCGGATTTCCGCATCCTTGGTCATTCTGCTTCTGGTCGCAACCGTCGGCTTCATGTCAAGCGTCTGGAGCGGAGCACTCGCTGCCGGCGCGTGGACGGTGGCGGTGCTGGTGATTCACGTGATCATCGTGACAAAGTGTCGACAGTTCCTCGAAAAGCCGGCTAACGAGATTTCGATACGCGCCTGGCGACTGCGTTTCATCACGCTCGACCTTTTTTACGGATTGGCCTGGATGTTCATCCTGATCCATCCGGTGGGCGTCGACGATAACTCCGGCACGTTCATGCTGTTTGTCATGCTGCTGGTGGTCGCAGTGTCCAGCATGCTCGCGTCGAGCCTGCCAATGGCAGTGTTTGCAGCGACATTTCCCGTCACCACCGCAATTGCACTCGACTTCGTGCTGCAAGGCCAGTTGCGTGACTACATTCTCTCGATCATGGCGCTCACGGCGCAAGGCTACTTCGCCGCGCTTACCTACCAGCTCTATTCGAGCACTTTGGCGACCTTGCAGGCGCGCGCCGAAAAGGATGCGCTGTTCGGCGAGCTCGAGCAGGCAAAGGCAATCTCGGACGAAGCGCGCCGGCGAGCTGAGGCTGCCAACATCGCGAAGTCCCGCTTCCTGGCACAGATGAGCCACGAGCTGCGCACGCCGCTCAATGCTATCCTTGGATTCTCCGAGGTCATGAAGTCGGAGGTTTTCGGAGCGCACACAGTTCCGGCCTACAAGGAATATGCATCTGACATTCACAGTTCGGGGGTCCATCTTCTCGGAACTCATCAATGAGATTCTCGATCTTTCAAGAATTGAAGCGGGGCGTTATGAGCTCAACGAGGAGGCGGTGTCTCTCGTTACCGTCGTGGAGGATTGCCATCACCTGCTGAAGCTGCGCGCGACCAGCCGGAGCATAACGATCCACGAGATCTTTGAGCCGGAATTGCCGCCGCTATGGGCCGATGAGCGCGCGATCCGCCAAATCTGTCTGAACCTCTTATCCAACGCGATCAAATTTACTCCCCAGGGCGGCGAGATCTGGCTGAAGATCGGTTGGACCGCCGCGGGTGGTCAGTACGTCAGTGTCAAGGACACGGGCCCGGGCATTCCGGAAGAGGAAATTCCGATCGTCCTTGCGTCTTTTGGCCAAGGGTCGAATTCGATCAAATCGGCCGAACAAGGCGCCGGGCTGGGCCTGCCGATCGCTAAAAGCCTTGTCGATCTCCATGGCGGCAGTTTCACGTTGAAGTCGAAGCTGCGTATAGGTACGGAAGTGATCGTCACCTTCCCTGCCGAGCGCCTCGTCGCCGCAATGACACCCTTGCCCGAACCCGCGCCTCCGATCTCATCTGCTGCTGACGCGGACGTCAGTCCGCAGGAAAAGAGACGGCTCAGCCGGCGACCGCTTTTCCGAGCCGGCACCTAGGGTTTCAGCCTTGCGACAATCACGCGATTGCCTTCCTACGTGCGGTGCTTATGGTCACCCCAAACTCGATTTCGAGACAGCCTTATGATCGAGACACCTTGCGTCAAAATCTGCACCCTCGACGCTCGTCAGGACTTTTGCCTCGGATGCGGACGCGCCATCGATGAAATTGCCCGTTGGGGCAGCATGAGCGTCGCGGAGCGCAGCCGGATTATGAATGAATTGCCCGAACGGCTCATGGCCCAAGGCGCCACGAAAATGACTGCGGCAATGGGATGACACCGTGAGTCGCCGTCTCGTTTGGTCTCTTCTGTTGGGTGTCGCACTATCGCTGGCTGCCTTGATCGCCAGCAAAGATCAGGATGCTATTACCAACCTTCTTCGCCATGACATCGGCTCCCTCGCCATCAAAATTGTACTTGTAGCCTTTGTCGGCGGGCTGGTGCTGGTGGTATTTCGGGAACGATTATCAAAGGCCATCGAGGTCGCGCTTTTTTGGACTGTCATCGGGCTGCTGCTCGTTGTTGGTTACAGCTATCGCTTTGAATTGCGCGACATTGCCGATCGGGTAATCGCCGAATTGGTCCCCGGTCACGTGGCGGGTCATGGCCGCAACGTTGAAGTCGTGCGTGGTCATGGCGGAGATTTTTCGGTCGCCGCCCATATCAACGGCACCCGGCTTCCAATGGTCTTGGACACGGGCGCAACATCGGTCGTGCTGACGCAGGAAGCAGCCAAGGCCGCCGGTTTGCCGATCGAGGTGCTCAACTACACGGTGAATATCGATACTGCTAACGGTCGCACCCGCGCAGCGGCGGTGACACTCGACCGCGTCGCGGTCGGTGGACTTACGGAACGCGCGGTTCCGGCCCTCGTCGTGCAGCCCGGACACCTCAAGAACAACTTGCTCGGAATGAGCTTTCTTAACCGGCTGCAAAGCTGGGAAGTGCGCGGCGACAGGCTGCGCATGCGCGGAACGCCCTGAACGGAACCGGTTAGATCATGCTGGCTGCAAAACGCAGCGCAACCAGGATCAGAAAAAGGCCAAACGCGATTTCCAGTTTTCGGCGCGGCAGCCGGTGCGCCAGACGCACACCGTAGCCCGTCGTATAACTCGAAACCGGCGCCATCAATACCAGCCCCACAAGCGACACGTAACCGACGGACAAAGGCGGCAGCTGTGCCATATGCGGCCAGCCTGCCAGCACGTAGCCAATCGTACCGGCAATCGTAATCGGTACGCCTACGCCAGCCGATGTCCCGACCGCCTGATGCATCGGCCGCCCGTAGAGCGTGAGAACCGCATTCGAAATTGCACCGCCGCTTACGCCGACGAGAGACGAGAAAAGCCCTGTAATCAGGCCGTAGATCGCAAGCAAGCCGCGGCCGGGCAACTGGTCCCCGAGTTTCCAGCGCTCACCACCGAACAGCATGCGTATGGCGATAAAGGTGACAAAGACGAGAAAGGCGATCTTGAACACAAAGGCCGGCGCAAATGATGCCGTCACCGACCCGATTGCAACGCCGACGATTGCGGGCAGCGCCCAGAGTCGCACCACCTCGGGAATCACCGAGCCCTTCTTCTTGTGACCAAGATAGGAGCGCACCGTCGTCGGCACGATGATTGCGAGCGATGTCCCGATACAGGCCTGTATGCGAACGTCTTCAGGCACCCCGAGCACGCGGAACACCTCGTACAACACAGGCACGATAATGGCACCGCCGCCAATACCGAAAAGACCTGCGAGAATTCCGACCAGCACTCCCGCCGCAACGATCCAAAGCGCGAGCAAAGCGATCTCGCCGATTGGATATCCCAGCAGCATGTGTCTCCGGCGGGCTGACGGACTTACGCTTACGCGGCGATGTGCGCCAAATCGTCGCTGCTGTCCAGCACCAGCGCGAGCGCCTCAGCCATGACAACCGCGCGGGCCTCCGGCTTGACCGCCGCAGTTGCCAAGTGTCGCCGGAACGCGCGCGCACCCGGCACTGCACGGAACAGGCCGAGCACGTGACGCGTCACCGTGTGCAACCGTAGCCCGCTGTCGAGCTGGCGCTCGATGTATGGAATCAACGCTTCCGCCGCCTGCTTGGGTGTCTTGAACGGCGCGGCCGCTCCGTAAAACAACGGGTCAACTCGGAGAAGACGCCAGGGTTCCTGATAAGCCGCCCGGCCCATCATCACCCCGTCGAGCGGGCCAAGATGCACTTGAGCCTGCTCCAAACTGGCGATCCCCCCATTGAGCACAATTTCCAGATCCGGATGCCTTGCCTTCAACCGATGCACAAGCGGATAGTCGAGCGGTGGCACCTCGCGGTTTTCACGCGGCGATAAACCTTTAAGCCACGCCTTGCGCGCGTGCACGATCAGCGCATCGGCGCCTGCCGCCTTCACGGTCTCGGCAAAAGCAAAAAGCGCGCTTTCCGGATCCTGCTCATCAATACCGATGCGGCATTTAACGGTCACCGGCACCGCGACGACGGCTTTCATTGCGGCCACGCAATCACCGACCAGCCGCGGTTCTGCCATGAGGCAGGCCCCGAACCGGCCTTCCTGCACGCGATCAGACGGGCAGCCGACATTCAGATTGATTTCATCGTAGCCGAACTCCGCGCCGATGCGCGCGGACTGCGCAAGTG
Organism: uncultured Alphaproteobacteria bacterium; assembly: GCA_963736275.1. Lineage (GTDB taxonomy): Bacteria > Pseudomonadota > Alphaproteobacteria > Rhizobiales > Xanthobacteraceae > Pseudolabrys. The sequence continues at coordinate 703,715 of CAVTOP010000005.1, read as the reverse complement.
CATGCGGATCGCACCCTCCCAACTGGAGGCCGACGGGATGTTCGAACGGATCGAAACCAAGAAGGCGCGCTCGATTGCCATGTAGTACCGCGCCTGTCGTGAGCATCTCGGTGTAGATCAGCGCATGCCGCGTCAGGAGGCGGTGGAAGTACCGGCAATGGCGGTCCGTCCACTCCATCATTGGAGCGACACAAAATCGCCGAGACGGTGTTTTCGGCAATTTGTGCTGTTTATCCGTCACTCTGGCTCTCTTGTTCACAGCCTGATGTCGTACCGTTTCCGCCTCATTTTGCCCTATTTTGCCGCACATCGAAACTAACGTGCTTGGCGCTACCTGGGCGCTATTTTCCGTCCTCGGAATACTGAGAGCGGGGGCTCCGTGCAATACGCGTCGTACCCAGCGCTGTTTCGTTCGGCAGATGACGCTTCGAACAAAAAACAGACGACTTACCTGCGCTTGATTGGCGCTGAGTATGCAATTCTTCTGCTCGCCTCGCTCTTGTCGGACAGCGCGTTCAGAGGGTCCACATTCTACTTACTGTATGCATTTGTATTTGTGGTGGCGGTCGTCCTGTTACTTGTGAGAAATCTTTGGAAGTTACAGAAAGATTGGTACAGGTGTCGTGCCCTCGCGGAGAGTGTGAAGACGCTCACGTGGCGCTACATCATGCGCGCGGCACCATTCGCGGATGGACCATCGCTTCAAGACGCACGCGCCGAGTTTCGAAATCAGTTATATAGAGCTTTCGACGCTAACAGAACCACTGCGGACAAGATTGATCCAAACTGGTCCGCCGACGACCAGATAACTGACGAAATGGATCACATTAGGGCGTTCAGTCTCGACGAAAGAAAAAAATACTACACGGCTCGCCGCCTAAATGATCAGCGCACCTGGTACATGCGCAAAGCCGGAGAAAATAACAGATCAGCGAGGAATTGGGTCATTGGAGCCGTGGCCGCTTACGCGTTGGCGTTCGCCCTGGTGCTCGCCCGTATCAAGTTCCCAGATTGGGGGTTTTGGGGGATAGGTCCGATTATCGTCTTCGCGTCGTCTGCACTTGGCTGGATGCAGGTCAAGAAGTTTAACGAGTTAGCGGCGGCCTATACGGTAACCGCGCACGAGATTGGTTTTATCAAGCCGAAACTGGATGCGGTGGACTCCGAAAGCGATTTCTCTGATTTCATAAATAATGCCGAACTAGCGTTTTCACGCGAGCACACGCTTTGGATCATCCGGCAGAGCAAATAGCGATAGGGCGACAACTCGCGAACGCTATTCTTTACTCTGGCCCTCTTGACGTCGCCATTCAGGTCGAACAGGCGCCCTGAAAGAGAGAGCGCAACGCTCGCGTCCGATGCTTCATCGGCAAACCGCAGCATCTAACTGCTTGGCTCTTGCGATATCCGCATCACCGCCCTGTTGGTTTATTTTCAACTTCGCCCTTCCTCGACGGCAAAATGATATTGCATCGTTGGGGTTCAGTCTGATGGCCTCGTTGAAATCTGCGATGGCTCGGTCAAAGCCGCCTTTTTTTTCATAAGCCAACCCACGGTTGCTAAAAGCGGTGCCGAGTTTGGGATCAACTCGAATAGCTTCGGTGAAATCGGCGATGGCCCGGTCGTAGTCGCCTTTGTTGCCATAGACGATCCCCCGGGCACGAAAGGCTGCGGTGTAGTTGGGATCGAATCGAATGGCCTCGTTGAAATCGGCAATGGCTCGGTCTGGGTTGCCTTTTCTTACATACACCAAGCCCCGATTGCCAAATGCGAGCGCGTAAGTTGGATTCAGCCGAACGGCTTCGGTGAAATCGGCGATGGCACGGTCGTTGTCACCTTTATTGCCATAGGCGACGCCGCGGCTGAGAAAGGCGAATGCGTATTTTGGGTCAAGTCGAATGGCCTCGTTGAAATCGGCAATGGCTCGGTCGGGGTTGCCTTTTCTGTCATAAGCTAAGCCTCGGTTGCCAAAAGCGGGTGCATAGTTTGGATTCAGCCGAATCGCATCGTTGAAATCGTTGATGGCTCGATCGTTGTCGCCTTTCGTCCCGAAGGTTAAGCCGCGACTATAAAAGGCAAGCGCATACTTGGGATCGAGACGAATGGCTTCGCTGAAATCGGCAATTGCCCGATCGTATTCGCCCTTCTTGTCATAGGCCAACCCTCTGTTCCTAAAGGCGAGAACCGACTTCGGATCGAGACGAACGGCTTCGCTGAAATCGACAATGGCTCGGTCGTAGTCGCCTTTACTCCCATAAGCGATGCCTCGCTTGAAAGTAGCGAGACCCTGGTCGTTGGGGTTCAGTCGCATCGCCTCGCTTAAGGTCGCGATAGCTCTGTCATAATTTCCAGCGTTGAGATCTGTGTTGCTTTGGCTCACCAGTGTGCTGTAGCGCGTTCGTGTCTCAGCTTCAGCTCGGTTGCGATCCTCCTCCGCCTTGAGAGAAGCAAGTCGCTGCTGTTCGACTTCCGCCGCTACTTTGGCCTTCTTATCGTCCTCTGCCTTGGCAGTAGCGATCCGCTGCCGCTCGGCTTCCGCGGCCGCTGCCTTGGCCTTCTTATCGTTCTCTGCCTTGGCAGCAGCGATCCGCTGCTGCTCAGCTTCTGCTGCTGCCGCTTTGGCCTTCTTTTCGTCCTCTGCCTTGGCAGCAGCGATCCGCTGCTGCTCGGCTTCTTCAGTGTTGCGCTTCGCTTGCGCCTCAGCCGCCGTCTTTACCTGCTGCTCCTGCTCCGTCTTGACCTCCCGTCGCGTATCCGCCCAGGGAGCCCACTCCGAAAAGTCCATCGAAGAAAGCGCAAACAAGCCGAGCAGCAGCAGTACCCCCGCAACGGCGCCAATGACCGCCTTCAACCGCCACGGACGCTGCCAGCTGAACTCACCACCCAGGGCCTCATTTACTCTTTCGACCAGCGCCTCGGCGTCCCGGCCAAAATGAAGTTGGCGGACCTCTACCGCCTGGCGGCGCGCGAGCGCTTTGAGAGATTTCGGTAATTCGCCCGCCTTCGGCATGCGTGCCCCATCGACTAAAACAGGGACGACACGAATGTTGCGGGCAAGCGCCGTTGCGATCTCGATGGCGACGAAGTCGTCCGGATTATCGAGCCGTCGCCCCCCGTTTTCATCTTTTGCTTCCAGCCAGCGCGCACCAATCACCACCAGAATAATATTGCACGCAGCGACTTGGCTGTTCAGATGCGCCACGAAATCGACCCCGGCCGGAATGTGATCGACATCCATGAAAATATTTTTACGTCCGAATGTTTGCGACAATCGATCGTGCAACCGACCGGCGGTACTGATCGAATCGTCTCGGCGGTAATTTATGAAAATCGTACCCATGGGCCCTCGGGTCCCTGAAAGGCAACAAACCTTATCGCTGGGCGGGTTAAATCACTATTAGCTAGTTCACACTCGCCCAGTTGAACGCGTTGGCCGCACTCGCGGACACGTTTCGGGAATAAATTACGCAGGCCAGTTCCCGTAAAATTGATCGAAGAAGGTAGTCGAGTAATGCTTCCGCCATCTGTGACGATCACGGAATTGCGACGTACATCGGGTCACTTGGTTGGCGTATACTCCGGATTGATTTTGGCGAACGGCACAGGTGCGAACGATGTTCGCGTTACATCGTCAAACTCATTCATTTGCGACGCGGTTCGTTTTTGGAATCGTGGTGGTGTTCGTACTCACGGTCACTTGCGGCCTCGCTTCTCACACAGCAATGGCCCAGCTTCGAATCGGTATTGGCGTTGGAGGGATTGGCGGAGGAATCGGCGGTGTTCTGCTAGACGATTCGTATAGAAGGCAAAGAAGCCAGCAAGGCGAGCAATACCAACGAAGCCAAGGTGCCACGGAAAGAAATTCCACGAAAAAGGCCACGAAAGCCAGAAATCAGAAACCGAAGAGGGATGATTCAAAAATCGCAAAAGATTCGCCGCCCAAGGCAAAGCCGCCAGAGCCTGTCGCTAGCGCGCCACAGACTACTCCGCTGACGGCCGGCCCACCGCCGACGCCCGACAGTTTTGGGCAATAATTGTTCATCGCCGCCGAACGCATTACTGGAATCGATCTTCTGGAACACGCCGCTCCTGAGCAGGTGTTTCTGTAGTCCGGCGCTCCTGGGCACGATGTTCTGCGGGAGGTTTGCGCTGAACTTGCTTCGGTGAACGCTGCGCGGACGTTTTATCAGGCCCGGTGTAGAACTGGTTTGGCACGCAGGACCCACCTACTCCGCTGACCGATGCTCGGCATTGCTCAATGGTGGTGAAACCGCAATTGTTGCTGCCATTTCTGTAGGCAGCACACCATTTATAGGGATCGGCTGCAGCCGGACCGGCAATCAAAAACAGGGATATTATCGACCCGACGGCTATCGGCGGCCCATATGCGTTCTTGTTTATGAACCACTTCACGAATGCGATTGGCAGAAAAAACGCAGTACCCACCAGCGGCCAAGGACCGCCCGCAGCGCGGTCAAGGCAACCGGCCGTGCCGAGTAGCGACAGCTTCATAATTCCCTCCTGGCACTGCCTCAAACTTTTTTCGTTTCTGCCCGTGACAAGGATTCAATCCGGGAAGCGAGGACTTTTCAGTCGAGCTTCGTCGCGATGGCAACGCCATCTGCTTGCACGATCGCAAGCATACCAAATCCGCACCTGGCTGCCATGCGAATGGTTGCCACCCACCAACTGGAGACACGTTGATCATGAACGTCCCGTTTTGACCAATCGAACGACCAAAGGTGTTTCAATACCTTGCACTGCGCGAGTGAGGACTCCCCAGATTGATGGCAAGCAAATCGACAAGGTTGCAGTCAGCAAATGTTAAGGTTGCCTTCGACCCATTCTGTCGTGGCTCAATTCATTTGGTGCAATGGCAACGAGGTGGAAGATGAAGTCAGCAGACACCGCCGTAGTCGCGCTTGCCGGACGCAGGATTGATCTGCCAGAGGCGCCGGTGCCGCGATTCCCTCTCGAGAACATTCAAGACGTTGGGCGACGGGTTTGCGAAGCTCTTTGCAAGATGCGTGCTGTGGCGCTTGTCTGCTCGGCTGCTTGCGGTGCTGATCTCGTTGCTCTGGAGCAAGCCAAACTGCTTGGCCTGCGGCGACGCATCGTGCTGCCCTTCGCACCGGAACGATTCCGGGAAACCTCGGTTATTGACCGTCCCGGCGACTGGGGTCCGCTTTATGATCAACAGGTAGCGGCCACGGCCGCAGCAGACGATCTTCTCGTACTCGATTCTGCTACAGACGGCGACACCGCCTACGCGGCTGCAAACGAGGCGATTGTTCGCGAAGCGCAAGCGCTTGCGCGTACCGCGCAGCCAGATAGACCTCACCGTTTGATCGCGATACTGGTCTGGGAGGGAGCAACGCGTCCGGGAAGCGACGCGACCGCCAGATTTCGAGATCTGACCAGGCGCGCTGGGTTCGAGGAGCAATCCATCTCGACGTTGTCGACGATCCCTCAGCAGGCTGCAGGCACAAATTCTTCCGCCCTGACGTGAGACCTGCCGAAAGGACAGGGGGAACAAAGATGCAGCGGGCTTTTGTTATCCGTCCCTTCGGCAAGAAGGCAGATGCCTCCGGTACTGCGATTGATTTCGAGCAGGTCCACGAGCACTTGATTGCTCCCGCGCTGAAGGACGCCGGGCTCGGCGGGGGAACAACTGGCGAGATCATCGACGCGGGCAATGTGCGCGAAGACATGTTCTCCCTCATTATCGAGGCCGATCTGGTCGTCTGCGATATCACCGTACATAACGCCAATGTTTTCTATGAGCTTGGCATCAGACACGCGTTGCGGAAGCGGCGTACCGTGCTGATCAAAGGTGATCCCGTATTAGATACGACCCCATTCGACGTGCTGACCGACCGATACGTGCCTTACAATATTGGTGATGCGGCCGCGGCGCGCACTGCCCTAGCGTCTGCAATCAGAGCAACGCTGGTAAGTGACCGCGAGACTGATAGTCCCGTGTTCAAGATGCTCCCGGCGCTGCACGAAATCGATCCGACGACGGTGAAGGCGATTCCAACCGATTTCACCGAGGAGGTGGGGCGCGCTCGTGTGGCGAAATCCGCAGGCTGGTTACGTCTGCTGGCGTCAGAGTTGGACGGTCAACGTTTTCAGTGGCCGGCGCTGCGGCTGGTAGGAAAGGCGCAGTGGGACCTGACAGATTATGAAGGCGCGCAGGAAACCTGGGAGCGAATCCGCACCAACGATCCCGATGATGTCGCTGCTAATCTCGCCCTCGGGAACATTTACGAGCGGCTATACCGAAAGAAGCGAAAGGCCGAACTGTTAGAAGCGTCGAACCAAGCTATTGTCCGCGTCCGAAACAGTGAGAAAGCCTCGGCTGACCAACGTGTCGAGGCGCTCACTTTGGAGGGACGCAACGAGAAGACGCTGTGGCGGCTGGAGTGGGACAAATTGGAGAGCGTTGCCGAGTGTCGGAGTGTGGCCACCAACAGGACGCTGCGCAAAGCCTACGAGGCTTACCGAACGGCCTATCTTTTCGATCTGAATCACTACTGGTCGGGGCTCGCGGCACTACAGCAAGGGACGATAACGCTGGAGCTCTCGAAAGAGGAGATGTGGCAGGACACGTTCGATAACGTCGATCAAGCGCTGGCCTATCGGGCGGAACTGAAGCGACAGCTTGAAGCGCTTCACCCCATCGTATCTCAGGCGATCGAGGCGGCGCTCGCTCGGATGTCCCGCAATGAACAGAACCGGATGTGGGCCGAAATCAGCGCCGCCGACCTTCTCTTTCTAGGCGAGGAGCGCCCAAGCCGGGTGATCGAAGCCTACAGACAAGCGGTTCCAAAAAACGGGTTCTTCGCCTGGAATGCGGCGAGAGGACAGTTGGAGCTCTTCACAAAGCTCGGTTACAAGGCCGAACTCGCAAACAAGGTCATTTCGACGCTCGACACGCTCGTCTTACGGCCCGAGGTTGACGACATCGGCGACCTGCACGTGGTCATTTTTGCGGGTCATCGCATCGACGAAGCTGGCCGCGCCGTCCTCCGTTTTCCCTACGATCGGGAACCTCAGGCGCGCAATCTGATCCGCGAAGCGTTAGCGAAGGCGCAAGACGGTTGGAGGCGCATTGAGGTTTTGACGTCCGCAGCGCCCGGGAGCGACATACTCTGCCATGAGGTTTGCTCGGAGCTCGGGATTGACAGCATTGTGTGCCTGCCGATGCCCCAGGACATCTATGCCCGCTTCGTCTTCGGCGATTTCGATTACTGGCGCTCACGGTACCTGGAGCTAATTGGCCGGCGCCCGCTTCTCCAGCTCAGCAATCAGGAAGGGTTGCCGCGATGGCTCGAAGGCAGCGGCATCGATTCTTGGGAACGCGGAAATAGCTGGGTGCTAGAGATGGCTCGGACGCGCGGCGCCAAAAAAATCACTTTGATCGCACTGTGGGACGGCAAGATCGTGGGCGACGCGCCGGGTGGTACCGCACAAATGGTCCAGATAGCGCGGAAAGCGGGCACGGTTGATATTGTCCGCATCGATGCCGGTCAGCTTCTGTCCTGACCTGTTGCTGGAATGTTGGCTCGCAGATTGCAGCGTCCGGCTAAGGATGACCGGCAAAGTAGAGTCTCTCCAGATATTTTGGCGTGCCAGGTTGATAATAGCGAGCTTTCCACGAGTTCGTCCGGAACGAGGAATGACCGTCCGCTCTCTGGACCGGCCGCAGCTCGCGCACGTACAAGACCGCGAAACTGGAAGTGGTTAAAGAGGCGCATGAATTCTGACAAGTAAATGTCCGCAACTCGGCTGTCCCCTCGGATCACCAACATATTTTCATCGTTCTTGCGTGTCGATGCGTCGCTGAAATTTGCGGAACCGGTGATCACCAGGGGATTCTCCCCTAGCGGATCAATGATCATGTATTTCGTATGAACGTATTTGACATGAGTGTTCAACCCGGTGAGGTGCTCTTCCATCCATCGTTCGAACTCGTTGCGAGGCAGGATATTGGCGACCGCCACCTCGTTGAGGGGAGATCCGTTCAGAAGGTCCATATCCCTATCCGCGCTTTCCAGGAGTACGTAACGAAGATAAGGCTTAGGATGCTCGAGGACTTCTTCAAAAAGGTCGTTGACACCAAACGCTGCGGTGAGAAAGACCGCAGTGTTGGCCTTATCCATCACGCGCGCATACCATCTCAAAAGGTCCAGATTAGACCGCGGGCTAAACGCCGCGCCTGTGCCCACCGCAGGGAGTCCGTCGGGTATGGGGAAACTCTCCTCGTTCCAAGGCCGGATTTCTTTCATTTCCGGATCTTCATGCAATTCCTCCCAATACTTTAAGTAGGAGGTGGCAACATCCCGGTCTCTCACAATGTGACCGCAGTTCGAGTGCCCGAAAATGCCGCCGTCTGTGAAGTTCGTCGATCCCGTCCAGACCTCGACGGGCTCTCCATTGTGAAGCAGGACAATGAACTTGTTATGAGAAATAGCACTGCGACTTTGGGTTCGCGGAGTCACGAGATCTTCGATTCTGGCTTCGCGAATTGCCTCCCAATTGGCGTCCGCCGGTCCGTTTGTTTTTACCCGCGCATCGAAAACGATCTTCACATCCGCTTCTGAGGCCGCAGCCTCTCTGAGCGCGTTCAGCACAGCTCCTTGCTGGAGTTCATAAGCGGCGACGCGAAGGCCCCAGTCAGGACCGTTGGCTTTGTGAATGAAATCGAGCATGGCTCGAAAGAGGCCGCGCGACAGCCATCGGAACGCCGCACGATCGGGAACGTCCGATGGGCGGCGATCGCCAAACTTTCTGACATAGGCCTGCGAGCCGGCAACGCCGCGGTTGAAGTAGACCGCGTGCTCCCCCTCATCCTCCTTCTCCGTCGCAATTCGTATCTCGACCGTTTCAGATGCACGCAACGCCCCGGGCTCACCGCGCATCGCTACGACCCTGTAGGTGTACTCGTGACCGTAGCGTGTCGTGAAATCGCCCCAGAAAAATCCCTGGATCGGGTGGTGCTCGGTCGAAACCATGCCTTGTTCTACGGGTACGTCGGGGAACACCTTGAGCGCCCGCAACCACGTACGTGCGTTGCCATGGCCATGCTCGATCCGCTCAATCCCAAAGCCGAGCACGCCTTCGCTGGCAGCCTCCTCCATATCGATGCCAAGCAGCACGACGTACGCGCCAGCGATTGCATGCGCAGAAAGTGAACCGGTCTTGTTGTAGGCTCGCATTCCTCAGACCTGTCAGCTGAGATATTTCCGACCTATTCGCGCTGGTTAACCCCCTCAAGTTGGGCTCCAGCCGTGGTTCCTTGATCGAGCTTCCAGAGCAGCCAATCGTCATTGGGCCCGAATTTTTTTGAATGGCGGTCCCATTTCAGAGGAAGCTTTTGGTTCAGGCTTTCTAGGAAAGGCAGGAGCGGTTTCTGCGGCGGCTCTGCATCTTCTCGATCGTCCATCTCCACGCGCTGCCACTTGAAGCGGTCCCTGTACTGCGCAAAGCCGAAACCGTCAAAGAAGTGCTCGCCACCGATCAGCGGCATATACCAAAGGCTCGGAGAACCGTCCGGGTTTTCCTTGATCGGAATCTGCACCTCGAGGTCCTTAAGCATCCTAGAACCTTCGCTATCGCCCTTTTTCGCCAGATGGTCCTGCAAGCGGGCGAGCGCCGGAAACTTCACTGGTGGACTGACGAACAACACGGGCTTCCGTTCTGATCGACAAAGGATGATCTCGTGCGGCGTCCCAACGCTATAGACGTTGGTTGGGACGTACGCGACGATGAAGTCGCTTGTATCAACCATCCGTAGGTCCATATGCAGTGCGGGCCAGAAATGGTCAGCGCAGCTGGCCCGGGCATTCGCACCCTTCTCCGAGGAGTCAAAACTCCATTGGGCTCGAACCTTGGCGGTTGTTTCATCCTCTCGTCCGTACTCCTTCACACCCTGTATTTCTGGCTTGAACCAAGGATCGAACACCGTGACTCCGAACTCCTGAAGAAATTCGCTAACACGGTTGCGCCAGCCGAACTTCTTCTCAACCTCTCGCGACGCGACGAAATCCATTGGACCCGAAAGATATACGCGCGTGTTGCGCAGCAAATTCGGCTTCTCCATTCTTCCCATTGAGGTCACTCCACTCGGTTTTTCCGATCATCGGTATCCGATCGCCACGCTGCAGTTACCCGCGGGGGAATTGCAGGTTTACGAAGTCTGTTTGAGCATTCAGCGAAAGCCCCGCGTACGGCTCAAGCAGGTTTGCCGGTACGCGCAGGCGGCGAGCCGCCGACGCGTGCACGAGATTTGCAACAGCCTCGAAATGATGCACCGAGCCGTTAGCGATCGCCGTCGGCGAATGGTCCCACCAAACCACCCAATCGCTGGTCGCGGAAAAGATGGCTGCATCGACTGACCGCGGGTCCGCCTGCACCCGTCGAGCGGCCTTCGCGATGCCCGTCAGAAAGGCGTCGGACGCTGCGTCAGCCTTCCTGGCCCCAACGAACAGGCGGCAATAGCCGGTCTGCCAATCAATGGATCGCTCGAAGAGGTGATAGGGCTGGTCGGGCGTGATCTCGTCTGCCGCGAGCAGTTTAGGGAACCCGCTTCGGCTGGCCGGCATATCGAAAACTAACTCATGTAGCTCGCTATATGCTCGACCGCCGACGCTCCGTTTCGCTTCGTGGTAGCACTCCTGAGTGCGGTAGAAGACCAGGGCGACCTCGTCCGGAATCGTGCTTTCCTTCGACTCAGGCAGGATGGCGGGGAGATAGGCCGTTAATCCATATTGGCGTTGCATTTGGACTGTAAACGGCATGAAGAGCTGTCCGAGGCGCTCGACGAATATGTGCCGCCGAACGCCAGCATTCTTGCGGCCTCGGAAGACCCGAACCGAATCCGCAGGTACGGGCCGTGCGCCGCGGTTGCGATTAGCGACCTGGGACTTCGTGTCGTCCGTGGTGCCTATAAGGTGTCGCCAGCCGCGCACCAGCAACTCATCCAATGTCTCCAGCGCAGCCCGAGACTTTGCAGCCTCGCCTCCGCTCGCAACTAGGTTCGAGGTGAACGTTTCCAGCTCGCGGGCAAGTTCCTCGTGCAACGCGCGCATTCGGCTGGACAGAAATCCGCCCTGAATGATCGCGTGCATGCGTCGCACTCCGAACTCGGTCGGCTCGTTTTCGGCAGCCAGCCGTGGGTCCTGTTGGAACTGGGCTGTGACGGCTATTTTCGCTGCGGTGCTCGACGTGCTGAAAATGCCAAATACGCGTCGTCGCGCCAGATCGAAAGCCTGTGCCGCGGTGATGCCTCCCGACCACAGGATCTTGACTCCCAGCAACTTGCTATAGGCGCAAAGTGCTTCGATCTGATCGGGAGTGAGCACCCCGTCGGGGCTATCGCTTCCGAGCACCAGCCTGCGCGGGTTCACGCGATCCGGGGCGTCGAACAGAACGGTTGTCGCCCCAGCTCCTCGGACGGCCTTCAGCCATCGACGGGCCGCCACTTCACACTGCCCCACGTCGAATACTTCTGTAGCAGTTACCAGGGGCGTATCTACATAGAACGCCGGGATTGCCGTCCAGCCGCTCGTCCAGTGAGTTATTAGCTCGATCACCTGCGCTTGCTCTTCAAGCGTGAGGGGAAGGAGGCCGTATTTGCCGGCGTCAAACCCGTTGGCTCGAGCCGCTTCCAGTCCTGTCCAGATAGTCCGCGCTGCCGAGTTCACGTCCACTTGGTATCGCGGCCTCAAGCGCACACCGCGCGCGGTCGCAAATCTCAGCAACCGGTTCGCTGCAGGAATGCTGAGGACATTGAGTAGCCCTTGCGCGCCCCACCGTCGGCGGGCGTAAGGGAGTTGCGCGCCGTCAATCGCAACCTCCGGAAATCCGAGGTCGGCAGCTGCCGCGATAATGGCCTCGCTCTGCTCTAGCTGCGCGTCGGTGGCGATCTCCTCCTTGAAAGAGACGAGAACCGACAGCTGGTGGGTATCGGGAGGGCCGATCTCGCCTTTTTTTTGGGCTTCATCCAATCGCTTGACGAGCGCAGCGAGCCGCGTGCAATCCGCCCCTGGGTCGACCTGTAGCCGGATCATCAGAGGTCGCGGTCGCCGGTCGGGAGTGTCGAGAAATTGATGAAACGCAGCGATGACAGCTTCGGCGGACTTTTCCAGTGCCGGAAACTCAGGCAATTGCCCGGTTAGCCGGAGGTTGATGCGCGTGCCGACGTTGGTCGTCAGGAGAAGCTGTCCTGCAGCCCCGGCTGAAAGCGCAACGTATTCGGGCGGGCCAATGGGAACCTCGCCCGCGCTGGTCATCCGTTCCCCGTCAAGAATGACACCAAGCCGAGAGGAGGTCGAAGCGCCAGCGGCCGCTTTTGCCGACGAGAGCGCCGCGTCCAGGATGACTTGGCCTGCGCTTCCTTCATCACTGACAGCGAACAGCGGCCCGTACTGATCACTATCGTAGTCAGCCAGGAGCGCCTTCGACTTCGTCCGTTGAGTTTCCAACGTTGCTGCTGTCATCGTCCACCTTGCTATCGGCTAAGCGTCAGCGAGCGGTGGTGTCATTACACCGGCACAAGCAGTGACATTGATTCAATCAAAACGCCGGGTTGCCGCAAGCCCCTTGCAGCGTAATGCGATCGGCACAGAATCCGAGGGGTCTATGTATTTGAGAGACTTTTAGTCGATCTGGAGTGACCAAATGCAAAATGCAGAAAAATTCGTGCGGCTAAAGGGATTGCTGACTCAGATCGCGCCGGGCAATGCCATCGAGGCAGTATCACTGCCTGGCGCCGAAGCAATCGACCGCGCAGGATTCGAAAGCCTGGGGCCTGGCAATATCGCCGCAGCGGAGTCGGGACTGAAAAAATTAGCAGAGGATCGCATCCAAGAAATTACGCCGAGCGAAATGTTCGGCTTGGAGGCAATCGTACTTCCAAAAAATCGGCCGGTGACATTTGTTCGCGGTAAGTCGTACGACGATCTCGACGGCCCATGGGTTAGCCTCAATGACGACGTTATCAAAAGCCGGCTTGCTTCAGTTCTTCCTCTGATCGGGCGTGTTGAAGTGCCGAGTTCTCCGATATTGCCGTACGCGGGAACAGGATTTGTTGTAGGCCAAGGGCTGATTGCAACAAATCGGCATGTTGCCCAGCTATTCTCTCAAGGTCTCGGGCTCACCATTCGCTACCGCGCTGGTGACGCGGCGATCGATTTCAAACGACAGGTCGATGCCCCCGACGACGACCACGCTGCCTATTTGTCTGTTCGCGCCGTGGAAATGATCCACCCCTATTGGGACATGGCTCTCCTCAGAGTCGACGACCTGCCGACAGATCGCATTCTTAGATTGTCGGTGAAATCACCGGAAGAACTGCTCGACCACAACGTCGTCGTGATCGGCTATCCGGCCAGGGACGAACGAAACGATGTTGTGCTTCAGGACCGCATATTCAACAGAACATACAACGTGAAACGGCTGCAGCCCGGTGTTATTAGGGCGCGCGCCAAAATTCGAAGCTTCGAAAATACGGTCAACGCCCTGACCCACGATGCTTCAACGCTGGGGGGAAACTCCGGATCTGCAGTCATCGAAGTCGACACAGGAGAGGTTGTCGCGCTGCACTTTGCCGGCGAGTATCTTAAGGCCAACTACGCGGTGCCGATGCACGAACTGGCGCGGGACAGCCGCGTTGCATCACGACTGAATTTTGAAGGAACACTTCCCCCGACCAACGACTGGGCGCCCGCGTGGCGTTCCGTGGAGGGGACCGACGGCTCGGCCAGCGCGCCGCAACGCCTCCGCAGACGGAAGAAGCCATCGTTGTCGATCCCGACTATAGCAATCGGCCGGGATACGACCCAAGCTTCCTCGAGACAATTGATGTGCCGCTGCCTCGCGTTAGTGAGGCGATGGAGCAAGACACCGCACGAGTGAGATCGGATGCACAGAAGAATGGTGATCCGTTCGAACTCGCCTACTATCACTACAGCGTCTACATGAACAAACGCCGCCGTACGGCTTGGTTCTCAGCGGCCAATGTCGATGGTGATCATCGTCCCGATATTGGTAAACGGCGGGGGGACCGTTGGTACACGGATCCTCGTATCCTGAGATCGGAGCAAATTGGACAGGAGGCCTTCGAGCCCGGAATTGATCGCGGCCACTTGACCCGGCGCCAAGACACCGCTTGGGGCAGCGATGTCGCCAGCGCTACGCTGGCAAACAACGATACATTCCATTTTACCAACTGTTCTCTGCAAGCTTCTCCCTTCAATCAAGGTAAGGACCGTTGGCAAGGACTGGAACAGTTCCTTTTAGAGAAACACGCGAAGAAGGAACGCAGACGCCTGGTCGTCATCACCGGCCCGCTATTCGCACCGAACGATCCGACATACAAAAATGATCGAATGAACTACGTGGTCCGGTGTCCTTTGGAGTTTTGGAAGATATGCGTCCTCATAAGACGCGACGGCACACCTTCAACCACTGGGTTCGTGCTCGGACAAGAGGATATCCAGGACCTGCCAGGCTTCGAGGAAGCCTTCGACGTAGCGGCTACTCAGATCAGTGTTGCTGATCTGGAAGAGCGTACCAGTCTGGATTTCGGCGATATCAAAAAATTCGATCACTTCGCCGCTGGCGGAGTGCCAGGGACACTGGAACTGCCTGGCGTCAAAGGGGCGGTTCGGCGTGCGAAAGTCGTCAGGAATGGCAGCGATATCGTCGTGTGACGATTTCGTCAGCCTCTCGCAGCGAAGTTAAGAGCACTAAAGATGCAAGTTGAGCTAACGGCTAACAAATTTTAGTTCGGTAGAGAGGTGTGATGGAGCCCAAACAATATCTCACCGAACTCGAGTCGGCTTTAGAACAATATCGCTTCCGTGAAGTCCGGGCCCTTACCGATCAGATTGACCCGGCTACTTTCGACTTGCCGCAAATTAAAAAGGCGCTGCGCTTGATCCGGCGCAAGCGTCTGTCCGCCGACCTAGAGCACGCAGCCAGCCTGTTCAGCATGGCTGGAAAAGAGGACCCTGTCATTCGGCGACAATGGTGCCAGTCGTTGCTCGACCAAGGACGTGTTCGCCAGGCATTGGCCGCCTTGAATGTGATGTCTCAAAAGTACTCGGATGAACCAGTGGAAGGTCCGGAAATCCGCGGTTTGATTGGGCGCGCCTATAAGCAGCTGTTTGTTGAGGACAGCGATGTTGAAACTTTAAGGGCAGCGATTAGCGCTTACCGTTTTGATTGGGAGCGTCGTCTCGGCGACTATCGGTGGCATGGCATCAATCTTGTTTCGCTGCTCTCACGCGCGAAACGTGATGACATATCTATAGATAATGCTCTGGACGCGACCGAAATCGCGCAGCAAATCCACGACGACATTGAGGAGCAGGGAGCTACCGGAATTTGGGACTATGCGACGAGTATGGAGGCTGCGATCGCGCAGCAGAATGAGCGCGCCATTCTGGCCTCCGCGAAAAGATATATTCAGCATCCGGATGCCGACGCGTTCGAACTTGCCAGTACACTGCGTCAACTGAAGGACATCTGGAATTTGGAAGGGACCGACATCGGAAACAAGCTGTTGCCGGTCTTGGAGTATGCCTTGCTTCAGCGAGAGGGCGGCTCCGTGCATCCAATCCAACTCGGCAAGGCTCCGGTTGGAGTGGGTTTTGAGGCAGTTTACGGCACCGAAGCTACGGTTAAGCTGCAATGGATCGATACTCTTTATCGAAGCTGCACGGCCATTGGCCGCATCAGCAATGCCGCAACCGGAGACCCGGTTGGAACAGGTTTCCTTATGTCGGGGCCGGACCTCTGCCTGGGTTGGGGAAGCGGGCCATTTTTTTTGACCAATTCCCACGTTGTTAGCCTGGATCCAGTGGATGAGGCACCCTTGCGTCCATTGCAGGCGGAGATCGAATTTACCCGGCTCAACGGTCGCCCGCGAGTAAGGCTGGGAGAACTCGTTTTTAGCTCGCAACGCATTGAGATGGACATCTCAATCTTGCGAATAATTGCACCGCCAGACTCGGGCAAGCTTGAGCTCTGCCCTACTCTGCCGAAAATTAGCGACACCTCAACGCAACGGGTTTACGTGGTCGGCCATCCTAAAGGCCAAGAACTTGCAGTTTCGCTGTATGACAACAGCCTTGCCGAATGCTCACAGCAGTACGTTCGCTACCGAAGTCCCACTGAAGAGGGCAATTCTGGGTCTCCGGTCTTGGATCGCCAACTGAGCTGCTTCGCCATTCATCATCGCGCGTTGAAAGAGAAGCAACTGAATGAAGGGATCATCCTGGAGGCGGTCATACGTGCCATCGCGCAGCAGAAGTCGTGACGAGTTTGGTGCTTGTACTGCGATCTGGGCGAACAGCGCAGATCGAGAAAACTGCGCAAACTAGCGCGGTGCTATCCTACCTAAAACTCCTGCGAATGGAGATGAATTTGAAATCGTCGGTGCCGCAATCCATCCGATTAGCTGCACACGTCGCGTCGGCACGATGCTACCGCCGGATCGGCTTGGACGTTGGCCCATTCCTGTCGCCTGAATAATTTGGCCGACAGAATTTACGGAAGAGACAAATCATCCGCGACGCTGGCGACGAGCAATTGATTAAAATCAATATGGGCGTACAGTAAAGTTTATTACGCACTTGTCTCCAGGATCAAAGGCCCCAAGGTCCGCATCGACTGCGGCGTGACAGCTTAACGAGGAGCACATCTTGCCTCCCGTCAGCGCACAAAATCGCAAAGAGCTTGCCGTACAATTGCTCACTCTAGATGCGGATGACGATTATTTACCTCCACAACGCGAGATGACGCCGTCGGCCTTGTCTGCAGTATCTGCAATCCCCTCCCCTGAGGAAACACGCCGGTACGCACCTCACAGGCGCAGGGCTATGCCATCTGTGCGTTTGGCAATTTGAATGCGGATTTCAGGATTCGCGATTGAGCCGCCTTGCAACTGGGCCGGCCAAAAGACCAGACGGAGTGTCGTATGATGTCTCTGTTTACGAGAAGGAAAGTGATTGGCATGTTTCGCTTGGTGGGGCTCGCAGTCCCATTTAAGTTTTCGCCTCTCCTTGCCGCTGAAACTCAAACCGTCACGAATACACCAGATGTCCGCCTGCTGAGCCAAGACGCTCGGCCTCCAGCGTCAGTCGCTCTACAAGATGCCCGACTTTGCGGCCCAGCCAGTGACCGCCCCAGCTCTGATTCAAAGTTGCCGAATGTGAATTGGGTGCGGGGCAACGAGGCACGCGCCGAGTGGACTTGGGCCGCGCAGCTCGTCGACAACCCCGAAGCAGTTCCTAACAACCTCGGGAGGTACTTGGTCCAGATACCTGGAGTTCTCGAAAAACAGCTTGATTATTCCACCAGTCTTATCTTCGACACGCCGTCGTTCCGAAACGGAGTTCAGATATCGGGGTTCGTCGACCGCGTGACGAAGGAGCTTGTAACCAATGCGATCGCCCAGAGGCGGAGAGCGTGGTACACAATGACGCATCATGCCTTTCTGGGCATGCAATCCGCGCGTCGCTATGGCACCGCCCCTGACAAAATGGCGCAGAAGATGCTCCACCTCGACGACCCGTCGACGCCGGGTATCTTTGATCGCCATGAACGCGCAGCGTTGATTTTCGCAAATAAGTTCGCCACGGATCCGCAGTCTTACAGCGATCAGGATTTTGCCGAGTTCCGCGCCGCTTTTGGTGAATATGACCAGAATGTCTACGCGTCCATAGAGCGTCCATTCCTTCAGCTTCGCGCCGCACGTGACGCCCGAGCCCAAGCGCTTGTCGATGCCAGATCAGCCAACGAAGCGGATACGCTCGCGCGAAGAGCCGCAGATAGCGTTTCTGCAACGATGCCGAAGGATCTTCTCGCGCGGAAGATCAACAGCCAGTTCGTCGAGCTTTGCTTTCACTCTATGCAGTTCGTCGGCCTAGCGGGCGTGTTTTCTGCTTTAAACATTCCCGACGAGGGCCCAATGGATGGCGCCCTTCAGCCGGCGTATCCCCCTGAGTTCATTAAGAAGCTTAACAGTCTGCTCGCCGCCGGATCGAACGGGATCGGCGAGATTGTACCGCCCGCCGTCATTCCGCCGACCGAGGCAATTGCTGCTGGCCGCGTAAAGATTGGGCCCGCCCCATTGAAAGGAGCCCGCATCCCACTGGCGTCTTATGAGTTAAACCCTGATCGCGACTTCGGCATAACCCAAGGCGGACAGAGCCTCGCCGCGTGGGGCTGGGGACGCGGCGCGCACCAACCTGGCAGCCTGGTGTCTGCGCTGCAGTATCTGCCAGACGCAGGTCGCGAGGAGGCAATGTACTCGCTGGCTCTCATGTTCAACGAAGACCAGACTCGGAACGGCGTTCTGGTGGCCGGCTTTGTCGACCGCGTACTCAAGGAACTCCTGGTCCAGAAAGTCTATCGGCTCAGCCGCTCCCGCTATGGTTTGGAACACCACACAGTATTCGCCTACGATGAGTTCCTTCGGCATTACAGCGGCGGCGGATACAGACGGCCGGGCACGAGCGACGCTGACGCGCGGCGAGCGACCGCACAGGCGCTAAAAGAGTGCACAGAAAAACTTTTGTATCTTCATGAGGCAAATAAGCACCCGGATAAATATTCACCCGTCGAACTCGCAGCGTTTGCGTGGGTGGATGCAATCATCCTGAGACCTCACGAAGCTTACCGGCTTGAACCCGCATTGCGCCAAGCTTTGAAGAATCAGGACGAGGCCGAAATTACGGCTGGGACGCGCTGGCTCGACATGGCGGGAGGCGTGACGCGCGGCGACGCTATCAATCGCTTACTCGATCATCAAATCGCAGAGTTGGCTATGTTTGTCTCACACATGGACGGCATCGGACGCGCGATGACGATGATGCAGCTGGAAGTGGAAGAACCTGTCCAAATCATTCGCGGCAGGTTCGGTCCGAGCGGCGGTATCGTTCCCGAATTGGACAAAGACGGACAAGTGATCCCGACTGGGTATTTCAACAATCGACTCGGCTTTCATGCACTGATGCGAGCGGTGGGTGTCGACGAAAGAATCATGACACTCAATGAGCTTTTTGCGAACCCAAAATTGAACGTCGAAATCACACGTCGGCTCGACGCGGGGCAGAAGTCAGTCTCAATTTCCGGCAAGGACGCGGCGAAGACCGGAGAGTTCTGAACGTTTGATTCCGACGCTTCAGATCCTTTTTATTCTGGTCATGCTGCTTTCACCTTTGCAGTATCGCAACGATGTACGACGCAGCGGTGCCAAGGGTAAGCAGCACGCAGGTTCAACTGATAGCACCCATGCCTGATACTGACGCTGTCAGCCATGCACGTAAATTTCTGCGGGGCGAGCAGCTTACCTTTGCGGAAGCTGACGAACTCTGGAAGCGGTTGAAAAAGGACGATCAGCTTTCATTGGCGAGGCAGGTGCTTCGTCAATTGCGCGAAAAGCCTCTCTGCCTCAGCGATGGCGTGCCAAACGACACCCCGACAAAAGAGGTCCTTTGCCGTCAGGAAGCACTCCTGACGAGCAAAGATCCGGAGCTCGATCCGGCTACCCGTCATGATGTGGCGATCAATCTCCTCGCTAGCGAATTCGAATTCATCGGGAATAGTAAGCTTGGCGGCGACGGAGAAACCCTCGGTATCGCGGGCGGCATTTGTAAACGCAGGTGGAATGACTTCGGCCAGTTGAAAGACCTGGTGCGAGCAGCAGATTTCTATGAACGCGCGGCAAAAAACGAATTGGGGGACGACGCCTACCCGCACATCAATGCGGCCTTCCTCGAGGATCTGCTAGCGGCGGCAGGCGACCGGCCGGCCGAGCGCCGCGAACGCGCAAAGAAGCTGCGCGAGCGCGTCCAGAGAGACCTGCCGGTAAGCGGTACATGGTTCAACGCGGCGACACGCGCTGAGGCTCTGTTTGGACTTGGGAAATATGCCGAGGCGACTGAAGTGCTCGGGCGCGTTGAGGCGGACGCAAAACGCGCGCCTTGGGAACTCCGCACTATGGCTGAGCAACTTGCCCAACTCGCCTATCTTCGCGAGGAACGTCCACTCGAACATCTGCCAATCCGCACGTTTTTCGAAACTCTGTTGCCGGGCGCGAGCGAGGCTATTCGCTCGGTCATTATCGGAAAGGTGGGGCTCGCGCTTTCCGGCGGCGGATTTCGGGCTTCGTTTTACCATCTCGGAGTGTTGGCGTGCCTCGCCGAACGGAACATCCTGCGTGACGTGGAGGTGCTTTCGTGCGTCTCGGGCGGCAGCATCGTTGGTGCGTGCTACTGGCTGAAGTTGCGGCAGCGATTGTTGAAACCCGAGCCGATGCAGCACGAAAGTTACGTCGAGCTTGTGCGCGAATTGATCTCGCACTTCTACGATGCCGTCCGTGCGAACCTCAGGGCGCAGGTCCAGCCCCATGTGGCAGAGGTCATTTGGCGCTTCCTGAGCGACAAAAGGGGAGTCTTGGATCCGGAAAAAACAGCGGATGCGCTTGAAGAGTACTTCTATCGACCATTGTGGCCCGACGATGGTGCCATCCAAATGGATCAACTCGCCTTCAGGCCGACGGATCATGATACGGCTCTGACCGGATCCGAGGAGTTCAATCCTGGCAAACACAACTGGCTGCGGGCTCACAAGGTACCGGCGCTGATCCTAAACGCGACAACGGTTAATACTGGGCACGCCTGGCGCTTCACACCGACCTGGATGGGTGAGTCGCCATGGTCCATCCATGAGTTGGCCGACAGTATTCCAAGGTTGGAATGGTCCACGTACGACAAGAGCGCGGGCTGGCAAATCAGACTCGCTCGCGCCGTGGCGGCCTCGGCCTGCGTCCCGATGGTGTTCGCACCATTGCGCATCGGCCAATTCTACGGACAAGGCATCGAGATATCGCTTGTCGATGGTGGAGTGCACGACGGCCAAGGTTCGGTGTCGCTGCTTGCATCGGGCTGCAACATAATTCTCGTCAGCGATGCCTGCGCCCAGCTCAGGCTGGAATCCGCGCCCGTCCCGGGCCTGAAGGGTCTGAGGACGTCGACCCTGCGATTTGTAAACACGCTCATGGAGCGCGTGCGCCTGGCCAATTTCGCGGACTTGGAGGCACGTCGTCGCTCCGGTCTGCTTCGCGGTTTGACATTCCTGCACATGAAAGCAGGGCTCGACGCCGACGTTATACGCCTGCGCTTTTCCCAGGAAGCATACGGCCTGGAACGCGCACCTCTCTCGCCCTCGGGCGTGCGCAAGGACTTTCAGCGGGCTCTGGCGGAGATGCGGACGGATCTGGATGTATTCACGACCGACGAAGCCTACGGCCTGATGGCATGTGGCTATCAAATGGCGTCAAAGGGTCTCGATCGTGAGCTGCCCAAGCTCCAGGAGATGTGGCGAGCAGCGTCCCGCACCGATTGGCCGTTCCAAGAGATGCTCGCCGAGATAACATCGGTTGCAAGCACGACAGCACATCGCAATGATCGGTTGGCTGCGCTGCGGGCTGGGCAAAACGTTGACCTTTCGGCCGGCTCACCGAGCCGGCTGTTACGAGCGCCGCTACCATTATGGAGAAAGGTCAAATCCTTCCTGAGCACTTGATACAGTGGCATCCGTGAGGCTCAAGTGCGCCATCCCCGCACCGTCGCGTCCCCTACGGTCACCGAGTCCAAGATCCATTCCTTTAAGGTGCGTGATACTAAGCCCCCGTAGCCGAGGAACGTCTGGAAAGCGCCTAGGGTGTTTTCAGTGTGGCAACGAGCGGATCTTCTCATTGAAGATCGGGACGCTGAGGCCGCAAGACCCGAACCGTGCCAAATAGCCCATCATGAAATCGTTCACGCCCATATTGTGGAGCGTCACTACGTCGCCCGCCAGCAGCGCACGGCGCTCCTCCGGCGTCAGATCATAGTCGGCGATGGCCGCCGCCGCGTCTAACTGCATGTGCCCACGGAAATCATGATCGCGCAGTACCTGCCGGCAAATCTTGTGAATGGCGTACACTGACATAACTTAGCTCCAGCGCCAGCCGGCATAAGCGTGGCCGTTTTCCATTTGTTTTATGAGAAAATCCGGCTTGCGGCTTTCGGTGAAGGCCAGCATGGCAATCCAGTTGAGTAACTCGCCGCCGACATTACCGGCCGCGTGCATACGGTCTTCGGTAGCGGCGGCAATCAACGATTCTGTGTCGCCAGCCTCGAGATACCGGCAGAGCTCGTGTACCCATTCCGGATCTGGCACGCCATCGGTCTTGCCTGGATCGATGCGAGGTCCGAACACTTCGAGCGAAAAACTTCCCGTCCCGATGATAACAATGCGCAAATTCTCCGGATAGGCTTCGAGCGCCTTGCGGATCTCGCGGCCAAGCCCAAAGCAGCGGCGAGCGGAAGGCAGCGGCGGCACATGCCCGCTGATGAAAAATGGAATCACCGGCACGCGCATGCCCGGATTCACGAAGTGCAGCGGCACCATCACCGAGTGATCGCA
Organism: uncultured Alphaproteobacteria bacterium; assembly: GCA_963736275.1. Lineage (GTDB taxonomy): Bacteria > Pseudomonadota > Alphaproteobacteria > Rhizobiales > Xanthobacteraceae > Pseudolabrys. Next base: position 681,230 of record CAVTOP010000005.1, on the reverse strand, counting down.
GCCGAACTCACGCAGCGAGGCGACGTCGTAGCCTGCCCGCACAGTATGATTGTGCAGATATTCGGCAAGCTTCGGCATCGACGGCACGCTATAGACCGGCATTCCGCCGCGCGGCTCGTCAATGGGGCCTGAAAATTTCTCGTCGATGCCGATCGCAAGAATCGGGAAATTATCGAAGAAGAACGTATTGTAGTGGTCGGTGTCGAAAATCAGGATGACGTCGGGCCTCGCCGCCACCAGCGAATCTCGCGCCTTCGCAAACATCAAGCCGGTCGGCGACTGCGCTCCTTCCTCCACAACGCGCGAGGGGAAAAAAGGCGTATGCGGCAACCCATACGCGGCAACGATTTTCGCCACCTCGCTCATCGCGGCTAACTCAGTTCACCTTGATGTTGGCCGCTTTCACCAGGTCGATATTGCTGATGATCTCGTTCTGAATCAACGAATTGAATTCGCGCGACGTCAGCGGCATCGGATCAGCGCCAAGCCGGGTGAGACGCTCCTTAACGGCAGGATTTTCCAGCGCGGCCTTGATCTCTTTATGGAGCCGCTCCACGATTGGCGTCGGCGTCTTGCTCGGCACCAATACGCCTACCCAAAAATTAAACTCCGAATTGGGAAATCCGGCCTCCACCGTGGTTGGAACGTCCGGCAAAGCCGACGCGCGACGGGAAGAGCTGACGGCGAGCGCTGCAAGCTGACCCTCCTCGATAAGCCCTTTGGCCGGCAATAGCGGTACGAAATAAAAGTCGATGCGGTCGGCGACAATTTCGCGCAAAGCTTCGGGTGCGCCCTTAAAGGGAACGTGCTGGGCATCAAACTTTGCCGCCAGCTTGAAACGCTCGGCGTTGAAATGCGACGCGGTGCCGGCACCGGCCGACGCATAGTTGAAGCTGCCCGGCTTGCCTTTGGCGGCCCCGACCAAGTCACGGGCGGACTTATAGCCCTTCGCCTTGGCAACAATGAGTACGTTCGGCAAGTTGGCGAGCGGGATGACCGCGGCGAAATCTTTGGCAGTGTCGTAAGGCAATTGCGCATAGGTCGCAGCCGTCACGGTATGCGAAGACGTGTGCACGAGCAGCGTATAGCCATCCGGCGGCGCTTTCGCGACTGCATTGGCACCGAGTGTGCCGCCCGCACCCACGCGATTTTCAACCACGATCGTCTGCCCGATCTGAGTGGACACCTGATCGAACACTGCGCGCGCGATGACATCCGATGCACTACCGGCGCTGAACGTAATTATTGCCTTGATAGGTTGTGCTGTTGGCCATGACTGCGCTATGGCGGCAGCGGGAGCGAATAGAACTGCCAGAACAAAAATCAATGTCCGAATGCGAGACATGCCGCTCCCCCGTCGCGTTTAACTTTGTTCGTGCATTTTTAGCACAGTAGCCCGCACCCGCAATCGATCATCTCGCACTTAAGATCTTAGCTCGAGTGGCCATTGCGCGTGGGGGATTTGACCAGCATTGTCGGTGCCGGAAGCACAAGGAAAGCAGGGGCGATGATCCGTATTGGAATTATCGGGCTCGGTTGGTGGGGCAAGCAGATCGTGACCTGCCTGGCCGAAAGCCCGCGCTTCAAGGTCGTCGCCGGATGCGACATTGATACCCGGATGGCGGTGCCTTTCGCCGCCGCGCACAAACTGGACCTCGTCGACGATTATAGAGGTCTAATCCGGCGCGCCGACCTCGATGCAGTAGCGGTCGTAACCCCTCACCTTTTGCACGAAGAAATTGCGATCGCTGCGCTCGAAACCGGCAAGCAGGTCTTTTGTGAGAAACCGCTCGCGCTTACAGCGGCCAGTGCGGAACGGATCGTGGCGGCGAGCGAAAAGTCCGGCGGCATTCTTGGTATCGGCCACGAGCGACGATACGAGCCCGCCATGGAAGAAATGCGCCGTCTGTTCGACAGCGGAGCACTCGGTCGCGTATTGCACATGGACGCCAATGTAAGTCACAACAATTTTCGGAAAATGGATCCGTCGAATTGGCGGCGCGACGCCCGTCAGGCTCCGGCCGGCGCCTGGACGGCACTCGGAATTCACCTTGGCGACATGTTCGTATCTCTTGCCGGCAAGCCCGTGCGCGTCGCAGCCCGCACGGCCTCGCAGATTTTTCCGGCACCGTCGGAGGACTTTGTCAGCGCCGAAATCGACTTCGAGAACGGTGCCCGTGGACGAATCACATGCCTGTCTACCCCGCCGTTCTATGGCCGATTTACGCTGGTCTGCGACCAAGGTTGGGTTGAAACACAGGAAGGAGGCAATGTAGATAAAGGCATTCCGTCGAGTTTCGTCTATTGTGATCCGGATGGCACTCGCCAAACCCGAAGCTACGAGCATGCCAATACCGTACGCATGAATTTCGAGGCTTGGGCCGATGCGATCGAGCGTCGTGCGCCCTATCGCTTTACGAGCGAGCAACTGCTCGCCAATATCCGCGTTCTCGATGCAGTGACGCGCTCAGCGGCAGCAAATGGAAAGCCTATTCCAATCTGACGGCAAAGTACCGCTGGTCCTCGAATTTTGTGTGTGTTTGCGCTACACCGGCGTCGTATGCAGAGCGAAAAAGAACAAGTTGCACTGTCCTCCATCTTCGCCTCGGCGGGGCTGACGATCGCCAAGGCAATCGTCGGATTTGCTACAGGTTCACTCGCAATTCTGTCGGAGGCCGGTCATTCGCTGATCGACCTCGGTGCCGCGGTTATGACCTACGTCGCCGTACGAATTTCCGGGAAACCGGCAGACGCAAAGCATCACTACGGGCACGGCAAGGTAGAAGCTGTTTCGGCGCTTGCCGAGACTGGTCTGCTGTTTCTGCTTTCGGGAATAATAGTTTGGGAAGCGACCAAGCGCTTGCTTGAGCATGAAACGCATGTCGTGGAAGCGACTGTATGGGCCTTCGCTGTTATCGTCGTCTCGATCATCGTCGATTTCTTCCGTGCGCGCGCCCTGTCGCAAACCGCGGAAAAGACTTTAAGTCATGCGCTTGAAGCCGATGCGCTCCATTTTTCCTCTGATCTGTGGTCTTCGCTGGCAGTGCTGGTGGGGTTGATTGGCGTACGGTTCGGCTTGCCGTGGGCGGATTCTGCGGCTGCGCTGGTGGTCGCGGCGCTCGTCTGCATCGCCGGATGGAAGCTTGCCAAACGCACCGTCGATACGCTGACCGACGTTGCGCCGCCGGGCGCAGCGGACAAGATCACGGGCATTGCTGCTCGAGTCCCGGGTGTCGTCGCAGTCGAGCAGGTGCGCGCCCGCGCGGTTGGGGAGCAAACATTCATCGACTTGACGGTCGCGGTTAGCCGCACATTGCCTCTCGATCGCGTAACCGCGATCAAGGAGGCCATCATTGCGGCGCTCCGCAAGCAAATACGAGGCTCCGAGCCCGTTATCACGATTGATTCCGTCGCGCTCAATACCGAGACCGTGCTTGACCGGGTCATGGTCATTGCGCGCAATCGGGCGCTTGCCGTGCATCATGTGACGGTCCATGAGCTTAAGGACAAGCTTGCGGTTTCGCTCGACCTGGAGGTCGACGGCAAACTTTCGTTGCAGACCGCACATGAAATGGCCGATGGACTCGAGAGTGCGATCGCGGCCGAACTTGGCGCTGATGTGGAGGTCGAAACCCATATTGAGCCACTGCAGCCGCAGGATGCTTCCGGGCGCGAGGCCCCGCCGGAGCGCGTCAAGGCGGTCGCGATGGCTTTATCCGAGCTGGCAGCCAAAGGGCGCCACATCCGCGACGTGCACAATGTGCGGGTGCGTGAAACCGGAGAGGGTGAAATCGTCAACTTTCACTGCCGCGTTGATCCACGTTTGAGTGTTCAAAGCGTCCATGAGAACGTTGACGCTCTCGAACGTGCGCTCAAGCAGCAATCCCCGCCAATCAAACGCGTGATTGGCCACGCCGAGCCCATGCGCTAATTTTTCCTGCGGAACACGATTGTTTCGTCAATGACAGGTTTTGTTCTTCCATTCCACGGCCCGCCATCCTAGATCACAAAACATGCGCACAGACACCGCACAGCCGATCCGGCTGCAAGACTATCGTCCGCCCGAATGGCTGGTTGATCGAGTTTCACTCGATGTATCTTTGCATCCGACCAGCACGAGGGTAAGGGCGACCCTGTCGCTCAGACCGAACCCGACCAGTGCAGCGGCGCCATTGGTGCTCGACGGCGACAGCCTGAGCCTTGTTTCGCTCAAGCTCGACGGATTGCCGGTACCGGAGGGCAGCTTTGTCGCAACGCCTGACGGCCTCACAATTGCTCAACCGCCAAACAAGCCGTTTACGCTGGAAGTTGAGACAGTCGTCGATCCATCCGCGAACACGCAGCTCTCCGGGCTTTATCGATCGAGCGCCACCTATTGCACGCAATGCGAAGCTGAAGGTTTCCGCCGCATCACATATTTTCCTGACCGACCGGACGTCATGGCCGTCTACACCACCCGCATCGAGGCAGACAAAGCCGAGGCCCCTGTCCTGCTCGCGAATGGCAACATGATCGAAGCGGGCAATTCGCCGGGCGGACGACATTTTGCAGTCTGGCACGATCCGCATCCCAAACCGTCTTATCTGTTTGCTCTCGTGGGCGGCGATCTTGCCTTTGTCGAGGACCGGTTTGTCACGATGTCCGGGCGCAACGTGACGCTGCGGATCTACGTCGAGCACGGAAAGGAGGACCGCTGCGGTTATGCAATGGATTCGCTCAAGCGATCCATGCGGTGGGATGAGAAGGTATTTGGCCGCGAGTACGATCTCGACATCTTCATGATTGTCGCCGTTTCCGATTTCAACATGGGCGCCATGGAGAACAAAGGACTCAATGTCTTCAACGACAAGTATGTGCTTGCCAGTCCCGAAACCGCGACCGACGCCGATTATGCACATATCGAGGCCGTGATCGCCCACGAGTATTTTCACAACTGGACCGGAAATCGCATTACCTGCCGCGACTGGTTTCAGCTTTGCCTGAAGGAAGGGCTCACCGTATTCCGCGATCAGGAATTTTCCTCCGATATGCGTTCCCGGCCCGTCAAGCGTATCGCCGATGTTCGTGCACTTCGCGGGGCACAGTTCGTCGAAGACGCCGGACCGCTCGCGCATCCCGTTCGTCCGGAGACATATCGGGAGATCAACAACTTCTACACGGCCACCGTCTACGAAAAAGGCGCCGAATTGGTGCGCATGGTGCAGACCTTGATCGGTAAGGAAAAATTTCACGCCGGAATGGATCTTTACTTTGCTCGCCACGACGGCGAAGCGGCGACGGTCGAACAATTCATCCAGTGCTTTGCGGATGCAAGCGGCCGTGACATGGCGCAATTCATGAAGTGGTACAGTCAGGCCGGCACTCCGGAGGTGACGGTGAGCGGGCGCTTTGATGCGGCACGCAAGACTTTCATCCTGGAATGCGCGCAGGTTGTTCCGGCGACACCCGGGCAGCCATCGAAGACACCGATGATGATTCCGCTTTCATTCGGACTTGTCGGAAAAGACGGGCGCGACCTCCCGCTCAAAGCGACCGACGCTGGGCCTCTCGAAGGCCAAACCATTGTGTTGACCGAGCAGACGGCCAAATTTGAATTCGTCGACCTCGAAGAGCGCCCTGTTCTTTCGATCAATCGCGGCTTTTCGGCCCCAATCAACCTGCAGACCAATCTCGTTACCGACGATCTCGCTTTCCTCGCGGCGCGGGACAGTGATGCATTCAATCGCTGGCAGGCCCTACAGACCATCTCGACGCGCCTATTACTCGACAACGTCGTTGCGTCCCGTGCCGGTCGAGCGTTGCGCGACGACGACAGCCTCGTGCGGGCACTCGTTGCAACGCTCGAGGACAGTAATCTGGAGCCCGCGTTTGTTGCGTTGGCGCTGATTTTACCCAGCGAGGGCGATATCGCGCGTGAGATCGGGAAGGACATCGATCCTGATGCCATCTTCCAAGCACGCACTGCCCTGCGGATGACACTCGGTGAGCGCCTTGGTGTCCCGCTGGCAGCTGTTTACGAACGAATGACCGTGAGGGGCCGCTACAGCCCCGATGCCGAGAGTGCCGGCAGACGCGCGCTGCGCAACGTCGCGCTCGACCTTCTGGCGGCGAACGCCACACCCGGTGCAATTGCGCGCACTATCCAGCAATATCGGAACGTCGACAATATGACCGACCGCATGGCGGCTCTCGCGACCCTGTCCTTACATGATGCACCGGAGCGCGGGCAGGCCCTGGTCGATTTCTACAACCGTTACGCGGGCGATGCGCTGGTGGTGGACAAGTGGTTCTCACTGCAAGCGACGATCCCGCATCGGGACACGCTCGGCCACGTCCGCACCCTCACGAGCCACCCCGCGTTCTCGCTTGCCAATCCCAACCGCGTTCGCTCTCTCATCGGAGCTTTCGCACAGGGCAATACCACGCAGTTCAACCGTGCCGATGGCGCCGGCTACGAGTTCGTCGCGGATGCCGTACTCGCCTTGGACCAGAAAAACCCCCAGATTTCGGCGCGGCTCGCAACGGCTTTCCGCAACTGGCGAATGATGGAACGCGGACGGCAGACCAAGGCCGAAAGCGCCTTGAAACGGATAAGGGCGGCTTCGTCTCTTTCCCGCGACCTTTCGGATATCGTCGATCGCGCTCTGGCGGCCCCTTGAAACGCCTGTTACCGCTGCTTTCTGTTGCAAAAACTATTCGTGGGTAACTTTTTTTAAATATTTGACTCTTCCGACTCTTCGACAAATCAGCGCCTATCGATTCCAATCGGCAAGTGATTCGGAAAGCGATGCGGCACATCCTTCCGTTTCGTGGGTGACAGGGGAACTTCCAACGGAGGCCGATTATGGCGCGCGCCGATACGGCGAGTGCGTCTGCACATCCCAATTCCATCAAGGGCCTCGCGCAATCCATCGCCAAACCGGCGTATCGGCGACTGCTGAACGCTGAGCCGCTCCTTCGCCGTGCAGTTCCTGTCCTGATCATCGCATTCCTTGCAACCATTTGCGTGGGGGCCCTGGTGCAGGTGCTCGACCACCGCCGGCAGACTCTCGCAAACGAAGTCCTGTCGCTCGAAGCTGCGGCCGATCTTGCTTCCGAACGCCTGCACCGTCCGCTCAAGAGGCCGGCAGCCGCCGTCGATCAGCCGCAACAGGTGCTTGCGCAGGTCCTTCCCTCCTGGGCCATGGCCGCAGGGCGTCGCTTTATCCTTACAAACCCGGATGGTGTGGTAGCTGCCGCCACACCCGCCACCGACGCTACAATCGGTCGTCGGCTGATCGACCTGCTGGGCGTCACGCAACCTCTGACGACGTTCGGCGCGGGCGCGGGGGTGATGGAAATCACGCTGCCCGACAACTCGCGAGCGCTAGCGACAGTTCGCATGCTCAGTGCCCCGTTTGGTCAGCTCGCCGTGGTACAGCAGCGCAACGCCGCGCTTTCCGAATGGCGATCGCTGACGACCCTGACAATCACCCTCTCCTCAACGACCGGCTTCGTTGTCCTCATCCTCGGATTTGCCTTTCATTGGCAAGCGACGCGGGCGCGAGAAGCCGACCTTATCTACGAAACGGTCCGCAGCCGCATCGACACCGCGTTGAACCGCGGCCGCTGCGGTCTTTGGGATTGGGATCTTGCTCGCGGTCGCATTTTCTGGTCGCAATCGATGTTCGACATCCTTGGGCTTGAGAACAAGAATGACCTGCTGTCATTCGGCGATGTAAGTGCCCTGGTGCATCCCGAAGATGTCCGTCTTTACGACCTCGCCGTCGAACTTGCCGACGCAACCGCGACCACGATCGATCATGCCTTCCGCATGCGTCATGCGGACGGCCATTGGGTATGGTTGCGCGCCCGCTGCGAACTGGTGCGCCAACCAAACGACCAGGGCCTGCATCTCATCGGCATCGCAGTCGACATTTCCGAGCAAAAGAGTCTGGTAGAAAAAACCGTCGCAGCAGACATGCGCCTGCGCGACGCGATTGAGACGATCCCGGAAGCGTTCGTTCTATGGGACGCCGACAATCGGCTGGTGCTTTGCAACTCCAATTTTCAGGAACTCCATCGTCTGCCCGACGAAACGATCACCGTTGGCGCATCCTATGAGTCGGTGGTTGCCGCGGGCAGCAAACCGGTCGTCCGCAATAAGATCATCAACACAGGCCCAAGCATCCCCGGTGCGCGCACGTTCGAAGCCCAGCTCGAGGACGGGCGCTGGCTGCACATCAGTGAGAGGCGGACCAAGGATGGCGGGTACGTTTCGGTAGGCACGGACATTACTGCCTTGAAGACGCATGAAGAAAAATTGATCGACAGCGAAAAACGTCTGATGGCAAGCGTCGCCGACCTACGGGCATCGCAGCAGCGCTCGGCGGAGCTGGCCGAAAACTACGCCGAGGAAAAGACGCGCGCAGAAGAGGCAAATCAGGCGAAGTCGAAATTCCTCGCCAATATGAGCCATGAGCTGCGTACACCCCTCAACGCGATCATCGGCTTTTCTGAAATCATGGAGTCCGGGATGTTCGGCCCGCTCGGCGCCGAAAAGTATCATGAGTATTGCAGCGATATTCGCGGCAGCGGGCAATACCTGCTGGAGGTCATCAATGACATCCTTGACATGTCGAAGATTGAAGCAGGCCGGCTCCGGCTTGATTTCGACGATATACGGCTCGATACCCTGCTCAACGATGCTATGCGCGTTGTTGCAGCGCGCGCTGAAGACAAGGCGTTGCAGGTGACCGCCCGTATATCGCCGCAACTGAGATTGCGCGCCGACCGCCGTGCACTCAAGCAGGTGGCGCTAAACCTTCTTTCCAACGCCATAAAGTTCACACCGACAGGCGGCTGGATCACGGTCCGCGGGCAGGTGACCGGCCACTTCATCACGCTCTCGATCGCTGACACCGGTATCGGCATTGCGCGGGACGCGCTGACCCGTCTCGGCCGGCCGTTTGAGCAGGTCGAAAGCCAATTGACCAAGAGCCATCAGGGCTCAGGCCTCGGCCTCGCAATCTCGAAATCACTGGTCGAACTGCACGGCGGCCGTATGCGAATTCGTTCCGCGCTCGGCAAAGGCACGATTGTGGTGGTACGTTTGCCGCTCGAGCCGCAATGCCTGCTTCCGCGCGAAGAAGCGGCCTAATCCGCGACCGGATCCTGTCCCAAAATCCGAATGAAGCTCTCGCGCACCTTTCGCTGCGTATCTGCCAACGTTGCTTCAAGCGTCGCAAAATCCGGCACGTCGGCGGATCGTGCAAGAAGCCGCAGCAGGCCGGCCCCGGCCTTTTTTGGATCGAATGCGCCCGGCAGACACAGGCGCAATATCTGCGTCAGATCTTGATAAAGTTGCACGGCAGGACGAAGAATTTCAGCATCTTCCACCGCCAAGACGTTTAATGCCCTTGCTTTGTCGAGCACACGCGCGGTCGACGTATCGAGAATATCCGGAAGACGTTGCGCATGAATTAGCTGCAGATACTGCGCAATGAACTCGATATCGATCAGGCCACCGGCCACGTATTTGAGGTCCCAGCGCGTACCGTCGCCCTTCTCCTTGGCGATCGCCGCTCGCATTTCCGCTACGTCGCCGGCCATCAACTTGGCATCACGCGGACGCTGCAAGATGTCTTGAATGACCTGTTCGACACGCTTCTGGAATGCGGGAGATGCGGAAACGACGCGCGCTCGGGTGAGCGCCATATGTTCCCATGTCCAGGCTTCGTTTTCCTGATATTGAAGAAATCCGTCAAGTTGCGTCGCGAGCGGTCCTGCACCGCCCGAGGGTCGTAGCCGCATATCGACCTGATAAAGCGCGCCGTAATTGGTTTGCGCCGTAAGCGCGTTGATCAAACGTTGAGTCAGACGGGCAAAATATTGCGTGCCATACAACGGGCGCGCGCCATCGGATTCCTGATTTTCGCTGTCAAAATCGTAGACCAGGATCAGATCAAGATCCGATGTTGCGGTCATTTCGTAACCGCCAAGCTTGCCCATCGCGATAACCGCGGATTCTTCTTTACGCATGTGGCCATGGGCTTTCGCGAAATTCTCGGCGACAGCGCCATGAACGGCGCGGATCACTGCATCGGCAAGGCGTGCGAAGGCCTGCCCTGCCTGCCGGGCCGTCACCGTCCCGGACAAAATTCGGACACCGATGAGGAACATGTATTCGAGCCCGAACATGCGGATGCGCTCGAGCAAATCTTCGTCGTAGCGCGACTGTGCCAGCGCTGCGTCGAACCGCCGAGCGAGCTCCGCGTCGCCTGGTAAAGCTCCAAAAAAACTGGGGTCGACGAGTGCGTCGATCACCTGCGGATGGCGCGCCAAGGTGTCACCTAGACGCGGGGCGATACCAAGGACGAGTGCAATGAGTGCAATGAGATCGGGCTTCTGCCCGAGGAGAGAAAGTAAGCGCGCCGCACCGTGCAGATTGGCAAGGAAATGATCGAACAGCACGAGGGTCGCGCCCGGATTGTCCGTCCGGGCAATTTGTTCAAGCAGCACGGGCAGCAGCGCCTGAAGATGCTCCTGAGCCGCTTCGCCTCGCAAGGAACGATGGTTGCCGCGCAGCCAGTCCCGGATAATGCTGGACGCCTCGAGTGGCGCCTTGAAGCCGAGCTCCGACAAGCGGTCGAGGGTCTTGTGGTCATCGACCCCAGGCGGAAATGCCATCGCCGGACGCTCGATCTCCGGCTCCTTTTCGAACAGCCGGGCGTAGTATTGCTGTACCTTGTTGAGGTGCCCGAGCAGCACCACAGCGAAAGCATCTCTGTCCTCAAATCCGAGGAAGCGCGCAAAGCGATCGAGCTCCACCCGATCGGCCGGCAGGCTCTGCGTCTGCTCGTCATTCACCATCTGCAAGCGGTGCTCGACGACGCGAAGAAAGCCATAGGCGTCCTTCATTGCGTCGCGCGCCTCGGCATCGATCCATTTGTCCGCGCAAAGCTTGTCGAGCGTTGTCAGTGTGTCGCGATCGCGCAGAGCCGGATTGCGGCCGCCTGCGATCAATTGCTGCGTCTGCGCAAAAAACTCGATTTCACGAATGCCGCCGCGACCGAGCTTGATGTTGTGCCCTTCGACGGCGATTTCACCGTGACCGCGATAGGCATTGATCTGACGTTTCATTGCGTGAACGTCGGCGAGCGCCACGAAGTCGAGATACTTGCGCCACACAAAAGGCGCCAGCTCGTGAAGGACCGCCTCGCCGGCCGCAATATCGCCGGCGCACGCACGCGCCTTTATCATCGCGGCACGTTCCCAATTCTGTCCGACACTTTCGTAGTAAGACAGAGCTGCGGCCGTGGAGATCGCAACCGCCGTCGACGCCGGGTCAGGCCTCAGCCGCAGATCGGTACGGAAAACGTAGCCATCGGCGGTGCGCTCCTGCAGCAGCTTCACAAGCCGCTGCGTAAGGCGCACATAGAGCGTGGAAGGCTCCGCATCTGCGGGCAATGCAGGTGCCGCCGGGTCGTACAGGACGATCAGGTCGATGTCGCTCGAATAGTTGAGCTCGAATGCGCCCATTTTGCCCATGGCGAGGACAATGTAGCCGCTGCCTGCCTGCCCCTTGGATTTGTCCTTCAGGACAAGACGTCGCGCGCGACCGCCCTCTGCCAGCACAAATCGTGCGGCTGCGCCAACGGCGGCATCGGCAAGGTCGGTGAGCGCGTGGGCTGCCTGCATCACCGGCCACGCGCCGCCAATATCGGCAAGCGCGATCAACAGCGCACCTTCGGCCTTCATTCGGCGAAGCTGTCGCATCGCCCCTGCTTCGTCCTTGCTCACCGCTGCGGCATCACCATGGTCTGTCAGGAGTGACGCAAAATGCTGTTCGGGATTTGCCCGCAACAACCGCAGAAACCGGTCCGGCTCGCGGGCAGTCAAATCCCAAAGATACGGCGAGCTTTCGGCCAGAGAGGCCACAAGCGTGCCGATAACTGGCCGCTCGGAAAACAGACTTTTGAGGGATTTGGAGTCTGCCGACGGTACACTGTCCAGCCAGTCGGACACGCGTAGTCTCGCGGCATCGGGGTCACTCAACCGCGGGGCGGTGGTAATCAGGTCGGCAAGCGCAGCGCCTCTAGCGGCTGCTGCACTGTTGGATCTACGGGCTTCCTTCTTAGGGGGAGCTTTGCGTCTTGCGGGGCGCCTCATCCGGAAATCTGTACCGGCCCTCCCCGCGGCAAGGCAATGATGCTTTTTAGGCCGGGTTTGTTGTCGGTCAATACGAGTTCACCACCATGCAAGCGGGCGACAGCCGCGGCCAAACTCAAGCCGAGTCCGGACCCTGGCTGCGATCAACTCTGCTCAAGCCGTACAAAGCGCTCAACCACGCGGCCCCGGTCGCTTTCCGGGATACCGGGCCCACAGTCGGTCACTGTCAGGAGAACCTGGTCGCCTTCGGTGAGTGCCCGAACGACAACCTCACCCGCCACGCCGTTCACCGTTGCGTCCGTCGCGCCGGCATATTTGATCGAATTGTCAACCAGGTTGGCGAGTGCCTGGCTGATAAGCTCGCGATTGCCCATTACGGGTGCCGGCCTATCGGCTTCCACCGTCAGCACCAGACCTTTTTCGTCCGCGAGCGGCTCGTACAACTCTCCGACGTCACGGGCAATTTCTGCCGCGTCGAATTCGCTCATATTGTCGGGGACCTGATCGGATTCCGCGCGTGCAATCATCAACAGAGCATTGAAGGTTCGAATAAGACCTTCTAATTCCTCGATCGTGCTTTCCAGTGCCGCCCGGTACTCGGATTCATTTTTCGCAACGCGCAAGGCCTGTTCGTTGCAATTCCTGAGACGAGTCAAAGGTGTCTTGAGATCGTGCGCGATATTGTCTGAAACTTCCTTCAAGCCGCGCATCAAGGCTTCTATTCGTTCAAGCATCAAATTCAAGTTTTCGGCAAGGCGGTCAAGTTCATCGCCCGTGCCCGCGACCGGCAGCCGTCCGCCCAGATCGCCACGCATGATCGTACGTGTCGTTTCTGTCATCGCATCGACGCGTCGCAGAACACGGCGGGTAACGAAGAGTCCACCCGCGAGACCCAGAACGATGACGATCGCGATCGACCAGCGTCCGGCGGCAAGCACGATATTGTAGAGACGCTCGCGCTCATCGAGATCGCGCCCGACAAGCAGACGGAACCCGCCTGGAAGCTGAAAGACGCGGACAAGCGCACGATGCTCCGGATGATCGGCGGCATCAGCTTCATCGAGCCGTTTGTAGACGGTTTCTGTCCAGCCTGGATTGTCGAGCGTGCCGGGCGGCAGAGCGGTGACATTGCCGGCGAGAGCTTCTCCGGCAAATGTCGTGACGAGATAAAGACTGGAGCCGGGGCGCCTCGCGCGCGCGTCGACGACAGCTACGAGCCGTCTGATCCCCCCCTGTCGATACTGTTCGGAGAGTCCGGTGATCTCGGCATTGACCGTATCGGTGATCTGCTCGGTGATCAGCCTGCGCGTGTTGAGCGCGAAATAGCCAAGCAGAAACGCGGCGAATAGCCCGAAAACGGTCAAATAGACCAGCGTCAGCTTAAAAGTGGTGGTGCGAAATAACTTACCGAGCGCCGTCACGTATCATGTATCCCGCGCCGCGGACTGTGTGCAAAAGCGGCTGGGAGAAACCTTTATCGATTTTTGAGCGCAAGCGCGAGATGTGCACGTCAATGACATTGGTTTGGGGGTCGAAATGGTAGTCCCAAACGTTTTCCAGCAACATTGTGCGGGTGACCACCTGCCCGGCATGCTGCATCAGGTACTCCAGCAGCCGAAATTCGCGCGGCTGCAGTGAGATTTCCTCGTCTCCGCGGCGCACTTGGTGTGACAGGCGGTCGAGTTCGAGATTTCCGACCCGGAGCACAGTTTCCTCGCTCCGGCCGACACGACGGCGCGCGAGCACTTCAACCCGCGCGAGTAGCTCCGAAAATGAGTAAGGCTTGGAGAGATAGTCGTCGCCGCCGGCCCGCAAACCTTTAACCCGGTCGTCGACCTGGCCAAGCGCTGACAGGATCAGTGCCGGGGTCTCAATTCCCTTCCCCCGTAGCGCGCCGATCAGCGAAAGGCCGTCTCGTTTCGGGAGCATCCGGTCCACGATCAGGACGTCGTATTGACCGTCAAGCGCCATCGTCAGCCCGTCGTCGCCATCTGTCGCCGAATCGGCGATATGCCCGACTTCACGGAACGCTTTGGCCAAGTAGTCCGCGGCGTCGCGGTCGTCCTCAATGACCAGTAGGCGCATGGTGACCCGGTCCGGTTGCACTTCAGGCGCCCGGCTGAAAGGGCGCTGCCTGTTAATATCCGCAAAGGTGGGCATCGGTCACACCAATTCCAGTCATTTCGGTGGCGGCGTCAACTGCTCGGGCCACGGTCCATTCGTACGCGAGGGGGTGGCGGAGACCGCCACCCCCTCAACGACTCCACCCCAGCGGGGGCGACGGATGCCAGGGTTGGAGCTCGGTTCGAAAATGGCTCAACCAGGAGCCACTCCCGGAAATTTGCCGGGACGGGCGCGATGCCCGCCCCGTTGAGGTCGGACCACCGGCGGGGGCGACGGATGCCGGCGGGACGTCCCCAAATCTAGTGCCTCAGCCACGCCCGAGGGGAAGCGCAACGAAGCGCGTGTTGTCACCCTTCTTGACGCGGATGAGGACTGTCCGTTTGCCTTGCGTCCGTGAGGTCGTGATGACCTCGCGCACGTCCGTCGGCGTTGACACGGCTTTGCCGGCGACCTCGAGAATGACGTCACCGGTCGAGAATCCGTGATCTGCCGCGACACCACTCGAATTTACCCCCGTGACAACCACACCCTCGGCACCGGCACCCGCAACCCGAGCCGCTGGTGCAAGAGTGAGACCGAGCTTGCCGAGATCGGCGCTACTGTCCCCTTCGTCCGCCAACGCACGCGCTTCTTTGGCGTTCGGCATTTCGCCGAGCGTCAGCGTCAGAACCTTTTCAGATCCGTTGTGGAGAACCGTGAGCTTCACCGACGCCTTCGGCGCTAGAGCCCCGATTTTCTTGGCGAGATCACGTGCGTCCTTAACCGGCTGGCCGTCAACGGAGGTGATGACGTCTCCTGCGGCAATTCCAGACTTGGCGGCGGGACTGTTGGGTTGCGGCTCCGCGACGAGTGCCCCTTCGGCTTTCTTAAGCCCAAGGCTGTCGGCGATATCCTGCGTTACCGGCTAAATCTGAACTCCGATCCAGCCACGAGTGACCGAGCCGTGTTCCTTCAGCTGAGCAATGACACTATTGACCGTATCGGAGGGAATCGCAAAGGCGATACCGACTGAGCCACCCGATGGTGAATAGATCGCCGTGTTCACGCCGATGACATTGCCTTCGGTGTCGAACGTTGGACCGCCTGAGTTACCCTTGTTCACCGGAGCATCGATCTGAATGAAGTCGTCATAGGCGCTCGCGCCGATATCACGTCCTCGCGCAGAAACGATGCCAGCGGTAACCGTGCCGCCGAGACCAAAGGGATTACCGACAGCAAGAACCCAATCACCGATACGCGGTGTCTTTTCGGACAGTTTCACGTAAGGGAATGGTCCGTCCTCCACCTTGATGAGTGCGAGGTCGGTACGCGGGTCAGTGCCGATGACTTTGGCTTTATAAGTCTTTCCATCGTCGGTCGTAACCTGAACGCTCTCCGCCTTCTCAACCACGTGATTGTTGGTCACCGCATACCCGTCAGCCGAGATGAGAAATCCCGAGCCTTGGCCGGTAATCGTGTTGTGACGGCCGCGCGGCATGCCCTCGGGGGCATCCGGCATACCGAAACGCCGGAAGAATTCACGCAGCCCGGGAGGCGCGTCGTTGCTTCCAAGGCCATTCGTCTGCGAGCTGCCGTCTACCTTGACGCGTACGGAAATGACCGCGGGTTTGACCTTCTCGACAATATCGGCAAATCCGACGGGCGCCTGAAGCTTGTGAGCTTGTTCTGAGAGGTTTTGGGCGAGTGCCGTCGGATAGCCCGCGCGAATGTCGAAGCCAGGAGCGGCCACGAACGCTCCAATGCCGAGGCCTGCAATCGTGGTCGCCAGCAGGATCGCGCGGCGCACAGAAAGCGCACGCGGCTTCTTTCGGCTTTCAGGAGCGGGATTGACGCTCGGGTTCATTGAAAGTCTCCATCGCAATTCGTTGGCGCGTCTCGCGCCGTTTCAAACCTGAAGATGGGGAGATGAGCCTTACGGCGTCCTGTCGGCAGGATTAAACTTTGGTAAGGTGGGGATTACAGAGACGTTCGAAATCATGTAAATAATCAGCCGTCAATTCGGCTCTCATCGACCAAAGTCGAAAGCCTGCGCCGCTCTTCGATACTAAGTGTCGCAGGTTCCAGTTGGCCCCGTCGGCGCCGGCGTACGGCAAAAAACATTCCAATAGCGCCGGCAAGCAATGCCGCTGGCGGTAGCACCCACAAAATGAGCGTTCGGCTCTCGAGCGGCGGCTTGAGCAGGACAAATTCGCCGTAGCGGGCTACCAGAAAATTGAGCACTTGCTGGTCGGTATCGCCTTTGGTGAGCCGTTCGCGGACCAGCAGACGCAGATCGCGCGCAAGCGGCGCGTCGGACTCGTCGATCGACTGATTTTGGCAAACCATACAGCGCAACTCGCGTGAAAGTTCGCGAGCCCTCGCCTCCAGCCTTGGATCCTTCAGCAGTTCATCGGGCTGCACCGCCAATGAATTGCTTGATGCAACGGCGGCAAGCATCAGAACGATCGCTGCCAGCTGACGCATGCTCTACTCCGCCGGTTGTACAGCCGGCTTGGCCGCTGGTCTGGGTGCGCCGATCCGCAGCCGTCGATCGGACAATGAGAGCGCGCCACCGAACATCATGACAAGCGCGCCGATCCAAATGAGAAGAATCATCGGCTTATGATAGAGCCTAACGGCTACTGAGCCGTCGTCATTGACGTCGCCCAATGACAAATAGAGCTGGCTGAAGCCGCGGGTCAACAATGCTGCCTCGGTTGTGGTGGTTGCGCGGGACTCAAAGCTGCGTTTTGCTGGCTCCATTGTTGCGATCGGCACTCCGCCCCAGCGCACCGTAAACTTGCCAACCAATTCGCGATAGTTCGGACCCGAACGCTGGACGAGGCCATCGAAGGACAGATCAAAACCCGACAGAGATACGAATTGCGAGGGCTTGAGCCCGACAATGCGCTCGCTCGCCCAGGTGCCCACGCTGACAATGCCCAGCAATGTCACCGCTATTCCGAAATGTGCGAATGCCGTGCCCCATACCGAACGGGGAAGACCGGCCGCGCGCTGACGCACGACGGAAATCGGAACGCGGAACAGTCCAACACGCTCAACGAGATCAGTCACCGCCCCGGCCATGACAAACAGCGCCAGCCCGATACCGAACGGTGCCAGGACAGAGGTTTCGCTTTCGGCGGCAGCAACGATTGTGATCGTCACCAGCCCCACCGCAAAGGCGGCCATAAGCCGCTGCGCGACCCCGAGAATATCGCCGCGCTTCCACGCCAGGAGCGGTCCGAATGGCATGGCAAACAGCAGTGGCACAAAAAGCGGTCCGAATGTCAGGTTGAAGAACGGCGGACCAACGGAAATTTTCGTACCCGTTATCGCTTCGAGTGCCAGTGGATAAAGCGTGCCGACAAAGACGGTCAGGCAAGCAGTCGTCAGAAACAGATTGTTGAATACCAGCGCCCCCTCGCGCGAGATCGGAGCAAACAATCCGCCCTGCTTGAGCAGCGGAGCGCGCCAGGCGAACAGCGACAATCCTCCACCGATGAAAAAAACCAAAATCGCAAGGATGAAGACCCCGCGTGCGGGATCATTGGCAAATGTGTGTACCGAGGTGAGAACGCCGGATCGCACAAGAAATGTGCCCACCAAGGAAAGTGAAAAAGCGAGAATCGCGAGCAGGATCGTCCAGATCTTCAGCGCATTGCGCTTTTCCATCACCACGGCAGAGTGCAGCAGAGCTGTGCCCGCCAGCCACGGCATCAGCGACGCGTTTTCAACCGGGTCCCAGAACCAGAAGCCGCCCCAGCCCAATTCGTAATAGGCCCAATAGGAGCCCATCGCGATGCCGACGGTGAGACACATCCAGGCCGCGAGCGTCCACGGCCGTACCCAACGCGCCCATGCGGCATCGATACGTCCTTCAAGCAACGCGGCGATGGCAAAGGAGAATGCGATCGAGAACCCGACATAGCCGAGATAAAGAAGCGGCGGATGAATGGCGAGGCCGATGTCCTGCAGAATCGGATTGAGATCACGTCCCTCGAATGGAGCAGGCACCAACCGCAGAAACGGGTTCGAGGTAAGCAGAATGAACAGATAGAACGCACAGGCAATCCACGATTGCACGGCGAGCACATGCGATTTCAGTGGCGCCGGAAGATTACTGCCAAAAAGCGCGACCAAGGCGCCGAACAGGGAAAGGATCAGGACCCACAAGAGCATGGAGCCCTCGTGGTTTCCCCAGACGCTGGTGACCCTGTACACCAGAGGCATCATCGAATGTGAGTTTTCGTAGACGGTCGCGAGGGAAAAGTCCGACGTGACATAACAAACCGTGAGCGCAAGGAACGATAAAGCGACAAAAGCGAATTGCGCGAGTGCAGTCGAGCTGGCGAGGCTCATGAGCGACCCGTCACGCCTGTGTACTCCGACGACGGGAACGATCGACTGAACCAGACCGAGACCCAGCGCCAATACCAATGCAAAGTGACCGAGCTCCGGAATCATTCTACAGCACTCCCGGAACCTTTTTGCTCGCCTTCCTGCCAGCGCCCGGACTTTTTCAGCGCATCAATGACCTCGCGCGGCATATAGCGTTCATCGTGTTTGGCGAGAACAGTATCGGCTGCGAATACTCCACCTGTATCAAGCTTGCCTTCGGCAACCACCCCCTGCCCTTCGCGGAACAGGTCGGGGACTATACCTTGATATCGCACCGCGAGATCATTCTTGCCATCCGTCACCGCAAAGCGCACCAGCAAGTTGTCGCCGCGTTCTATGCTGCCGGGCTTGACGAGGCCGCCAATGCGCATGCGGGTGCCGGGCGCAAGGTGCTTTTCGGTGACATCGGTCGGCGAATTGAAAAAAACGATCGAATCTCGCAAGGCGCTCAGCACGAGCGCTGCGGCGACCGCCAGTACGGCCAGGCTTGTGCCAATCAGAGCCAGACGTCGTTGCTTGCGTGTCATTCTCTCTCAGCCTTCGAGGCCAAGGCTTTTGATCGTATCCTCGATACGACGGAGCTTTTCAGCATCATTGGCAAGCGCTCGTTTTGCGGCGTCGGCAGCGGAGGTCGCCTTCTCTCGTTCGCCAAGAACCAAATATGCACGCAAGAGCCGTTGCCACCCTTCAACATCAGTTCCATTTTCTTTCAGCCGATCGGCAAGGCGAGCGACCATACTGCGGATCGTATCGCCACGGTCTTTCTCGCTCATAGCGCCGGCGGCGGCAATATCCTCGGCGGTCGGGCCTGGCGCGGTGCTGTCCGGCGGCAGCGCGCCCACCCGCGCCAGCGCTTCCCGCACCATTGGAATCCATGGTGCATCGGCCGGCGCAATCTTCGTCATGGCACGCCATATCTCAGCTGCTTTTGCTCGGTCGCCGTCCTGCTCAGCCGCGAGACCAATGTAAAATCTGGCTTTGAGTTCGTCGGTATCGAGCACCAGCGCACGCTCGAACGCGGATTTAGCCTCGGCGGTAACGACGCCATTCGCGCCCGCAACGAGCGCCTCGCCAAGATCCGACTGCCGTCCGGCATTCTCGCCTCCGAGCGTTACCAACTTGCGCCGCGCGTTCACAGCGTCGGCGAAACGGCCCATACGCAGGTAGACGGGAGCCAATACTTCATAACCGCGGATGTCGTCGGGATTGCGTTCAAGATGGGCTTCGGCCTCTGAGACGAGGCTTGCAATCGAACGGCCCTGGTGTGCGTCACGGACTCGCTCGGCCAGCGGCTGGCCAGGCAACTGCGGAGATCCAAGCCCGAGATAAAATGCAACGGCGATACCGGGCAAAAGAACCAACGCGCCGACGGTCACCGCACGGCGGCGCCGGAGCGGAGATCCGATCGGCAAAGCGTGAGTGAACTCCGCCGCATCGGCTGCCGCAATAAGACGGCGCGAAACTTCCACCCGCGCCGCATCAGCCTCGGCCGCGCCGATCAGCCCGCCGGCGCGATCGCGCTCGATTTCGTCAAGTTGGTCACGATAGACAGCAAGATCGCTGCCGGCCTGCACATTCGCGGCCTGGCCAAGCGGCCACAAGACGGCGAAAATCGCCGCGGTTGTCATCAGCGCGAAAACGAACCAAATGGTCATGGAGCCTTAAATTCCGCATCGGCCCGCCACCGGAGGGCGTCGCAGGGAATACCTTACGTCTGATCGTGACAGCAATGTGCTTTATGGCACAGGCGCACTGCAGCAAAAATGGCCTTTAGGCGCGAGCCGCCTTGCTGTCGCCGGTGACCGCAACTTCCGCGGCCTTGCCCAGTAGCGCCGCATATTCCCGCCCGAAGACCTTGGCGCAGAACCGCACGGCTGCATCGACCTGAGATTGCCGGAAACTGCGATCGGCATCGCCTGCGTGCCGGAGACCCTCAAGTAGTGCCCGGGTGCCATTGTCCAGGTAGTGTCGCAACTCGGTCAGGGCGCGTTGTGTCATCTCGTTGATCGCGAGTTCACCGGCAAAGTACCGACAGATACCGACAAATTCGACCAGTGCCTCGACTTCCGCGACTTCGTTGGCATCGAGCACGGAATTTGGACGAATTTCCTTTGCTTGGCGCGGGCGTAGCAAATGCCGGACGCGGCCGGGCATCGATTCAATTTCGACACGCAGGATATCGGAAATATGTGTGCGTTGAGCTGCCAGCGCGCGCCCCCAGGTGCTGTCGACCGGAAGCGCGAGCTCGGTACGCAAGCCGCGCGCTGAATCATGAATCGTTTTGAGAAGCGCGCCCACCGCAACGCCCTGCCCGCTTCGAAGATCTTCGCGCAACTCGGCGACCATGCGTTCGAGCTCTGCCATAACGATATTGACCGCAACGCCATAGTGAGTGTCTGCAACGCGCGCTGCCGTATCGCTTCCAGCCGCCTTCACTCCAAGCCGGATCAATTGCCAGGGCGCAGCCATCCGGTTCATGACCGTAAGCAGGGCATAGAGGAACAGTTCGCCGTCACGTGCGGCCGCACTTTCGATAAGAGACTTGCATTCGTCGAGCTGGGCGTTAGCAAGATTCCCGATTTGGAGGGGCAGCCGCGCAGACAGCGATGCCAATACATCGCGTCCTTTGAGCGCGGCCTTGAGTGCGGTAAGCTCGTCGCCCGCGCGAGGGGTGCCGATCTGCTGCAGTAGGCGGCGCCGGATCTTTCCATCCTGGTCATCGGTGCTGACATTGGATTCGATCGCCGCGGCGACCCTGTTCTGAAACATGCGCGTCAGGCGCTCGGTCTTGGCCTGATCGCCGGCAACCATTGCTTCACCCACCTCGCAGGCCAAGGCGTCGGCGTCATGCGGCAAGAGATCCCGCCTTATCCAATTCCACAGGGCATCCAGCGACGAGCGTGCAATACGGCCTGGGTGTTTGTGGTCGCCGCGGTCATCGACAATGAAAGGCTCAAGCGGCTTGAACAGCAGTCGCGCGGAATCTTCTATGCGGGGAGCGGTGTCGCGCTGCTCGCGCACGATGCGGCGGAGTTCCTGGAGAACGAGGTCCGCACCGACGACATCGTCGCCGCGCAGCACGCTGCTCTCGAGTTCGCCGATCAGAAGCGAACGCGCCCCCGGCGAGAGCTCGTGCAGAAAATGCCGCAGCCGTTCGACGGTCGTCTCGGCGCCCGCCATCCTTGGTCGATCCGGATTCAAGCCTCCCAGCTTGATACGGCGGCGGGTATTAAGAACTTGTTAAGTGTAACTGAACGCTATCCCACGGCCGTCCAGGTGCCGTCCGGATTGCGGCAAGCCGTCCCCCGGGCGGTCTGCGGTTGCCCGTCAATATAAACCGTGTGTGTGTAGGAGCGGCAATTGCGGCCGGCTTGCTGATATTGAGGCCCGGGGACGATCGTGCCGTAGCGCCCGGAATCCGGATTGCGCCAGGACACGGGCGCGCCCGGCTGGCCGCGCTCAAGTGCATCCATCTGCGCGGCGTAGGCGCGCTGCTTGTCGTCATCATCAAGTGCGGCGCCGATTCGATTGCCAATCAGGCCGCCAACACCAGCACCAATAAGAGCTCCAGCGACATGTCCGCCGGTACCGCCGCCGAATTGGGAGCCAATGGCGGCGCCCCCCAGCGCGCCAAGCAAAGTACCGGTATTTTCCTTGGGTCCAGGGCCCATCCCATCCGGGCTGCCGGCACATCCGGTGAGGATGGCGACCGCAACAGCCACCGCAGCAAGTTTGAATGCCGACATTTGGACCCCCAAGGAAGCCTGGACCCGCCATTTGCAAAGTCACGCTATCGGGAGGCTAGGATTAGGGCAAAACTCCGGCGAGGCGAAAAAAAAGCATCGCCGGAGTGTCATGCCGCCGGCAGCACCAACTCGGCGCGCAGCCCACCGAGCGGCGCTGTGCCGAGGGTCAGTCCGCCACCATAGAGCCCCGCGAGCTCAAGCACGATCGAAAGGCCGAGGCCGGATCCCGGCTTCGTCTCGTCGAGCCGACGCCCGCGCTTGGCCACTTGTTCGCGCTCGGACGGCGAGAGTCCGCGCCCGTCGTCATCGACGACTATCCGCACAACCTGGCGTTCGCTCGCGGGATCGGGGCGTTCCCGCACGACCTCGATTGCGACGCGCGATGACGCCCACTTGCAGGCATTATCGACGAGATTTCCGACCATCTCTTCCAGATCGGGACGCTCGCCGTGAAATTGTACGGTTTCGTCTGCGTGGACATCGATTGTGAGATTCTTGTCGCGGTGAATCTTTTCCATGGTGCGCGCAAGCGCTGTCACGACGGGCCCAGCTTCCGTAACCGATCCAACGACCGTCAGCCTTGCGGCGAGGCGCGCCCGCTCGAGATGCCGCGCAACCTGGTCACGCATGATGTCGGCTTGCTCGAGAATCTTCTGGCCAAACGGCTCAGTGCCGTGTGCCGTCGCCTCGTTCACCATAACCGATAAGGGGGTTTTCAGTGCATGCGCCAGATTCCCGACATGCGTGCGCGCCCGCTCGACGATCTCCCTGTTGGTCTCGATCAATGCGTTCGTCTCGCGAGCGAGCGGAGCGATCTCTTCGGGGAATTTTCCGGCCAGACGCTCAGCGCTGCCGGAGCGAATGGCGGTGAGCCCATCGGTGATGCGCTTGAGCGGAGCAAGACCGAAACGGACCTGAAATGTGGTCGTGAGAAGCAGGACTGCCGCAAGAATCGAAAATGTAATGACCAGCGCCTGGTCGAACGAGCGCGTTTCGTCCGAAATCTCTGCGGCATCGCCCGCTATCGCGACAAGATAGTGCCCCTCGTCGCCCAGATCGACATTACGCTCGACGAGCCGCAAGCGCTGATCTTCCGGTCCGCCTACATAGCCGGCGCGCGAGCCGTCCGCGCTGCCGGCTATGCCCCGGTCCTGCAGGTGCGGCAAGCCGCCGTCCCACAACGAACGCGACGAGCGGATTTCGGTCTTACCGGCGTCAAGGCGCGTCACCTGCCAGTACCATCCGGACAGCGGCAACTCAAACAGGGGCTCGCCCAAAGATTGCGGGAATTTTTCGCCGGCCTCTTCCGGCGACGCGATATCGGCGACAAGCGTACGAAGATAGACGCCGAGTCGGCGGTCAAATGCACGCTCGACCCCCTGCCTGTAGAGCGACGAGAGCACAACGCCGGTGATGAGCAAAATGATCACCATCCAGGCAGTGGCTGACAGAAAGAGGCGAAGCGCGAGCGAATTGGCGCGCATGTCAACGTGGGTCGGGCGGTGTGAGCAAATACCCCAGGCCCCGCACCGTCTGGATGATCTCGACGCCGAGCTTCTTACGAATGCGGCCGACAAACACTTCAATGGTATTTGAGTCGCGATCGAAATCCTGGTCGTAAAGATGTTCGACCAGCTCGGTGCGCGATACCACGCGACCGGTATGATGCATCAGATACGCAAGCAAACGGTATTCGTGACTGGTGAGCTTGACTGGGTTTCCGTTGACCGCAACACGACCGGTGCGGGTATCGAGCCGGACCGGGCCACAGTTGAACTCGCTTTTCGCGTGGCCGGCGGAGCGACGCAGCAGCGCACGGACGCGCGCGAGCACTTCTTCGAGATGAAAGGGTTTCGCCACGTAATCGTCGGCACCCGCATCGAAACCCTGGACCTTGTCGCTCCAGCGGTCGCGCGCAGTCAACATGAGCACGGGCATCGCGCGACCAGTGCGGCGCCACGCCTCAAGGACAGATATGCCGTCCATCTTCGGCAAACCAATGTCCAGAATGACCGCATCGTAAGGTTCCGATTCGCCCAGATAGTGACCTTCCTCGCCATCGAACGCACGGTCGACGACGTACCCGGCGTCGGTTAGCGCGGTGGCGAGTTGACGATTGAGATCTGGATCGTCCTCGATCACGAGGAGGCGCACGGCTTATTTCTCCGCTGAGCGGCCGGCGTGATACTCGCCGTTGACTGCATCGATGGTCGCGGTGATCACTTTGCCACTACGGCCGAGCAGAGTCAGCACATAGACCAGTTTTTGATCGTGCCGGCACAGCCGCGCACGAACAACCTCAGAATTCTTGCGGTGTTCCCGAAGCAATTTGATGGCCTGGGCAAGCGAAATCGCCTTATTGGCGGCGACAGCAGCACGTTGCTCTGCCTTCGTCAGGCAAGATTCGCGGTAAGGCGCTTCGGCGGCCCGAGCCGGTGCAATGAGAAGGCCTGCCAGCAAGGCCAATATGGTGAGGTGGAAAATCGGCATCATGTGGGGTGTTAGCGGCGCGCCGGTGAACGCTGCGTGAACGCGGTGGCCTGAAGCCTATGCCCGCTAGCCTTCAAAACCGCTGAATGTCGCATAGGCATCCAGCGGTTCGCGTGGAGAGCGCCAGGAATTGATGGGTGCGGCCGCATCCTCGTATCCGAGGGCCATGCCGGAATAAATCATCAAATTTTCGGGAAGTCGTAGAAATGCACGCACAGTATGGTGGAAGGAGACCCAAGCCTGTTGCGGACAGGTATGCAAGCCGAAGCCGCGAGCGAGTAGCGCAACAGTTTGAAGGTAGCCGCCGATATCGGCCCATTGCGCCGGTCCGTGAGCTTTTTCGCGCGCGAAGAACAGTGCAACCGGCGCGCCGAAAAACTCGTAGTTGCGGGAATATTGGTGATAGCGCGCGGGCCTGTCGTCGCGCGCTACATTGATCGACCGATAAAGCAGTTCACCGACCGTAAAGCGTCGCGCCCGATAAGGGTCGGTCAGCGGCTCGGGATAAATTGTGTAGTCGGTGCCCTCGCCTTTCGGCAATTCGGTTGCCATTCGCGGAGCCAGCAGCGCCTTGAGCTCTTCGACACGCTTTCCCGCAATGGCGTAGATGCACCACGGCTGCATATTGCCCGCCGAAGGCGCGCGCGCTGCACGGTCGATGATGTCGCGGACTATTCTTTCCGGCACCGGCGTGGGCAGGAACGCACGGCAAGAGTATCGTGAGGCGACAGCTTCAAGGACGTCCATTGGAATGGCTCCGCAATATGCGGGGCGATATTGGCGGGCGCCGTCGCCAATGCCAAGCGGAGTCATTTGCGCGTGATAATACGCGCAACCTTTTCAATCGACCGGCCGCCGAAATAGGCAGCAAGCACGATGGTCGCCCAGTGCGCGACATCGCCTGAAAGCGGATCGGTCGAGCCGAGAGCGAGAACCTTGTCCCAAACCACCACCTTCCACACATAAATGACAAAGGCGAAGGCGAACAGCGGTCGGGGGAGCGCCGTATACCAGCGGCCTTGTTCTGCGAGCACCGACTGCGACGCCAACTCGCGCTCGCGTTGCTCGACGGCAAGCTCACGGGCAGCGAGATCAGCAGCGATTTTCTCGCTCGCATTTTCTGCCGAAAGCCTTGCGCGATAGGCGTCGAGAGCGGCCTTTGCGAACGGCCCGCCGAGCAGATTGCCAAGAAGGCCAAGGATGGTCCCCAGCATCAAGGCACGCGGCTGATACTACGCCGCCGTGCAATCTCGGTGATGAGACCGATGGCAATGACGTAGTAAGGAATGAATTTCGGGTCCATGGCCACTTGGATCGCACCGGTCACGTTCGGATCGGTCGCAAGTGCCATAAGGGAGGCCGCAAGCAGGCCGGCGAGCACCTGAATGCGCGCCCACAAGATCGTGACTGAATTTCTAAACGAGGATTTTATTTTAGACCACATTGATTGAATATCCTTCACATATTGTGATGCTCTTTGGCGGCCATCGCCGATGCCGTCGCCTTCACTTCAGCCACGCGACGACCCCAACCTGCGCCGAAGACCGGCCAGGTTCGCAGGGACTGAAGGAATCGCAGTCGCTCGTCGCAGATCTTGGCAACGAGCGTCATGGCATCGGCAGCACGCGCCGCAGTGACAACACTGTCAGTCACGGTGCCGGGGCGGTCCGACAATCCGAGCAGGCGACGAAGAACCTTCGCACTCCGTCCGATTCCGGAATTAACGCCATAGTCGAAGACCGCATAGTCCAAACCGGGCGGCAGTTCATCGCAACGCTGCGCGTCCCAGTAGCGAGCGCGATAGATGCGCTTTGCTTCATCGATCGTCATCGCGCGGACATCGGCTGCGGTCGCCCCGGATTTCACGTATTTTCGGTAGTCGGTAATCGTAATTCCGAAATTTGTCGGACCGCCGGGATCGCTTGGGTGATTTGAGTAGCCACCCTCATGCGCAAGCAGAAGCGGCAAGCAAACGTCGTATGTCGATTTCATGTCTGAATCTCGCGAGGCTTACGTGCCCGGCACCGACATTTCTAGGAAATAGACAATGAGGCGAACCTTGCCGGCGCTGAAATTTCCACCGTTGGCGGTCACGCGCACCCTTGTGTCGGCGTAAAATGCGGTCGGACCAATCACACCATTGTTCGTCGAGCCGGACGCGATGCCGAGAAAATTTCCGAACTGTGTGGTATTGCCATTAATACCAACGGCGTAAGACGTTGCGCCTGTGATCGAGAGCGTCGTGCGTGATGCAACGCCCAGCACAACCGCACGATCCGGAATGAAGGCTGCGTCGGTCGTCTCGGTAAATCCGCCGCTCAGAAGCAATTCTTCTTCCTTGGCGCGCAGCGTCACGCGCCCGCCATGTGCCGTGAGGGCGATGCCGTCCCGCCAGAGGCCGTCTTCATAAGTCACGGTCAGGCGTTCTGCCCTGACCCAGGCTTTCATCCCTGGTGGGGGAATAATCCGGATCCAGCCGCCACCGCTGTAAAGCGCGATTTGTCCATCCCAGCCGCTCCAGGCGCCGCTTGCGCCAGGTGCCGGAATGTAAGAGGTCCCCTCGCCCGGCTGGCCCGGCGGCGCGCTCAGCGCACGGGACTCCACCGCAAGGTGCGTCAGCGCATCGAGTAGCGCGAGTGCTTCGTTGTGGGTGACGTGTTTTTGCGCCTGCGCGGCTTCGATCACCGGCAGCGCCAGACGTGTCGTATCTGTCATTGAAGTCCTTAAATGTGGAAAACGGCCTCGGCCGCAAAGCCGCGACCAACTGTGGCTGAAAGTTGTGCGACGCGAACGCTCAGAGTGGGCTGAGGCGCACCAAAATCGGAAAGTTCGTCTGCACTCGCGTAAAGCGCCACCGGCGCCACCACGATAATCGAGCGCACGACAGCCGCGCCCGAAAGAATATCGAGTACATATTGCTCCCTGTCCTCGCCCAGCGACACTTCGCCAACCCAACCATCGCCATCGGTGCGCGTGCGCCTGATCCAGCTGAACGTCACACCGCCCGCTGCGCGCACCGCTTTCAGATGCACCGGCGCCAGCGGCCGCAGCGCGGTGGCTTTTGGCGTGAGCGGAAGCGCAAGCGCTGTCGGATCGGCGTGGTCACGCCCAGCCGCGACGATGCGTAGCTGCAGGGCACGCTCCAATGTGTCGATGCCGCGCGCGACCGCCACAATATGTTGGTCGAGTAGCACGAATGGCGCGCCGGACGGCAGTGGCGTGGCCATCGCCCATTCAGTTCCAGCCTGGCCGCGAAGCAATCGCGACAACGCATATGTGCGATCGGCAACCAGTTCCGCATTCGCGAACTGGATGATTTCCCAGGCTCCGTCGGGCCGCTGGACAGCAGCCGCATTTGCACCTGCCAGGAGCGCGCTATCGGAAACCGACGCAAGTTGGCCACCAAAGACCCGCACGCGAACGGTTGTGCGATGCCATCGTGCCGTCGGCCCAGCAGAAAGATCATCGAGCGTCTCTCCCACAATCGATGGCGCCAGCGCATGCCCGGCGCGGCCATAGCTTAGCCCATCAACCGAAGACCAGACCGTAACCGCTCCCGGCCAGGGATCGGCAAAGACAGCAAGCTGTCCCAGCACCGGTGGCTGCACCGCACTGACCGACGGCAAATCGAGCCCCAGCGCGTGCACTGGACCAACTGCAAGAGGCGGACCAGAAATACGCAGACGCGGTGCGGACACGGCGAGATCAAATACTTCCGGATTGATTGTACGGGCCCTCACCGCACGGCTGTCGGTATCGCTGATTTCCTGCAGCTCGAAGAGATGACGCCGCGCATTCACGGTCAGGCCAATGATGTCGCCAGTGGCAAACACAAGTTTGCTCCGCGGCAAGACGAAACTGGCGCTTTCACGGCCCGCCCAGAGATCCTGCAACCAGATTTCCGCGCGGCGCGTTGCCTCGCCATCGTTTGTGATGACGGCAAGGTCTGCGTGTGCGCTGCGCGATGATGCGCCGACGAGACGGCGCGACGCCGCGGCTGCGCGCATGTAGTCCGCACCGATATCGGTGAAAGCAAGCGTGACTTCGCGTGGGAGTTCGCTCTCTGGTTCTCGCACCAGACGCGCCGGTACGCTCTCGTCGGGCAACACAAGATGGTCTTCGGTCAATTCAGCGGCCGGCAGGCCGCCACGCTGGCGAAAGCGCAGCACACCGTCCTGCTCAAACGCGTCAAACGCGAATGCAAGCGCCAACGGATCCAGCATCGCACGCGGCGTCATCGGCCTGTCGACAACATAGCCGTCGGCGCCCTCGCCGAGCTCGCTGGTGTCGATGCCACTAATTCCGCTGTCGCTCAGAATTGTCGAGACGAGACCGTCGAGCGGCGTCGAACCGAACCGCCCTGTGAGCCAATGCCCGGTCTCCCAGTTTGCCGCATCACTCCATGCCTCGTTCAGCGCCGGAAAGGCCGGAAATGGTC
Source organism: uncultured Alphaproteobacteria bacterium (assembly GCA_963736275.1). Lineage (GTDB taxonomy): Bacteria > Pseudomonadota > Alphaproteobacteria > Rhizobiales > Xanthobacteraceae > Pseudolabrys. The sequence goes on along the minus strand of CAVTOP010000005.1, from coordinate 651,902 downwards.
GCGCGTCCCAGGTCCACACATGGATGCCGTCGGGCGGAATCATGCGTCCGCCGTAGACAGCGGACACCGGGTTGAGCGGCGTTTCGCCGAAGGCCGGATCGAAGGCGCCGATCGCCGCCTCGAGATAGCGGCGCTGGATCAGGTCGTCACGGTTGCCGTTGGAATAGTGCGGCAAGCCTGCCTCTGACGATTTTGGGTCGGGAAAAACACTAGGTTGGTTTGCACCCTTATTGACCGCCGGACAGCCGATCTCGGTAAGCCAGATGGGTTTCGATTGCGGCACCCAGGGTGTCGCGCTTGCCAGTTCGGCCCCGCCGACACGCTCGTAATGCGGTTGCGACCAGAAATGCCACAAGTCCTTCTGCCGGAAGATCCAAGGCTTGCCGAGACCATCCGTAATCGATGTCCGTATCTGCGCGTCGCGTGCGGCGTCGTCGGCATAGAACCAATCATAGGCTTCGCCGCCTGCGAGATTGCCGGCAAGATAGCCAAGCCTGTACGGGCCGCTGGTCAACGAAAGGTCGCGCTGGTCCGCCGTGTCGCGCCAATCCGACAGCGGCGCGTAGTAATCGATGCCGATCGCATCGATCGAAGGCGATGCCCACAGGGTATCGAGCGGAAATCGAACTTCTGCTGCACCCTCATCGACGACGTGCGCACCATATTCGGTCCAGTCGGCGCCGTAGGTCACGCTCGTGTTCCCGCCGACGATTGCCTTGACGTCGGCAGCAAGCGTCGCAAGCGCAGCAACGGCAGGATAGACACCGGATGTCGAACGAACGCGGGTGAGCGACTTCAATTCGGAGCCGACCAGGAACGCGTCGACGCCGCCCGCACTCGCCGCCAAAGAGGCGTAGTGGAGCACGAAATTGCGGTAGTTCCACCGATCGGCACCACCACTGAAGAAGGTGCTGATCTGTGCCGCTGCGGCCGCGCTTCCATCCGGTGAGCCGGCCCGCCCCGGCGCCGGATCGCAGGTGATGCGCCCGCGCCACGGATATGCCGGTTGCGTCGGTGCGCCACTCAATGGATCGGGTAACGTGTTTCCCGCCGGAATATCCAGCATCAAGAAGGGATAGAGCGTGACCTTGAGCCCGCGGGTTTTGATCTCCGCAATCAGGTCGCGGATGCTCTGATCGGCCGGCGTGCCGCCAAAAGCGGGCCGGCCGTCGATGGTCGAGACAAGATGTGCGCCCGCACGGTCGAGCCCGGCAACCAACCATGTGCCCCCATGGGTCTGCTTTGCGCGATTGTCGACGCCCGGCATCACCCGGCATTGTCCGCAGCGCAGATCGGTGCCGAACCACGAAATCACGATCGCCACGCGGTCGATATTCGACGCTACCGCCTGCAATTCGTCGAGCGCGCCAACAACGTCGGATGACGCGTATGTAATATGACGGTTTTCCGGTGCCGACTGGCCGGGTCCGAGCATCTGCACCACGGTCCCCGGCGCATAGCCGAACTCGGTCGTCCCTGGAATGAGCGTCACGGCGCGAACCATCTGCTCAAGCCGGCCGACCGGCCGTACCACCTCGAACGACAGTTGCGGGATACGGTTGCCGAAATTCGCAAGCGGCAAACGCTCGAACACGACGTAGGCCAGGCCACGATAGGCCGGTACGTCGCCGTCCTTGGCGACAATCAGCGGATCGGACGCCTGCGCCTCGTCACCGGCATAGGTGCGGATGGAAAGGCCCGTGAGATCAAGCGGCTTGCCGTCGGCCCAGATGCGCAGCACGGCACCGATCGGCCCTTCGCAAAGACCAACGGCGAGGTTGGCGAAATAGGAATACGTCGTCGTGCTCGTGGTAACCGCGGGGCTTCCACCCATACCTTTCCCGCCCCCGCCACCCGTCGTCTCCGACGTTGTGCTGACCACCTCCTCGAGATTGGTCGCCCAGATCACCTGGCCTGGAAGGCGCGCGCGACCATATATGCGCGGGATGGGCGCCCCCTCGGTGGAAGCCATCACCGCAAGATCGGCGAGGCGCGGGCCCTCCTGCGCGATTTCCTGCCGGCTTCCGAACAAGGCGCGATCAATCGCATTGCCGGCAAGCGCACCGACCAATCGGCCAGCAATCGCGCCGGCGGGTCCGAACACTGCTTTGCCTGCGGCGGCGCCGGCCACTGAAAGAACAAGCGCAGCCATCAGCCGATCACTCCAGGAAATTGAAATGCAAATGCGAGTCGCCTGCGCCACCACGGCGCGATGGCGACTTCCGCAACAGCCGCGCCATCGTGCGCGTGCACCATCGTGCCGGCCGTTGTCACGATTGCTGCATGTTTGGCCGGCAAATGCGCACGCCAACGGAACAACAGCACGTCGCCTGGCGCGAAACCGTCAATCGGAATTGCGACGAGATGACGTGCCGCCGCGTCGGAAAGCGATTCCTCACGCGTCGCTTCCGCCCAGTCGGGCGCATAAGGCGGCGCTTGTTCCGGCTCGTCGCCGATCACAGCGCGCCAGACCCCGCGCACCAAGCCGAGGCAATCGCAGCCCACACTTCGGAGCGAAGCCTGATGACGATAGGGCGTGCCGATCCAGCGCCGCGTTTCTGCGACGATGTCGTTTCGATGAACAATCATGTTTAGCGTTGGCGGCTTGCGCCGTTATGCCCGGGCTCACCCGGAAGTGGATGCGCGATAACGAAATCGTTGCCGGGGATATGGGGGAATCCCCGGAAATTCACGGCGTTGCTGAAGCGGCTCTGGCAGGTTTGAAAACGTTTGTCGCAGCCAGCCGTTACGGCAAAAAGATCGCCCGCGGCGATTGGTTCTGGCATTGCCTGCCACAATACAAGGCTCGACGGCACCAGCTTTGCGGTGGGCTTTCACCTCAACGCTCTGGCCGCTGTTTGCACCGCTGGTGAAAGTCAGCCTCCCTGCAGTGAACCAGCCGTCTTGGAAGCCATCGAGTCCGCCCGCTGTGAAGGCCGACGTCGCGTCGGGCGAGATGACGGCCCCGGCACCACGGAAAGCGGGGTTGGCAAGATCGATCCTGCAGCGACCGTCGCCAAGATCGGCAGAGCATGTTGCGGTGTACAGCCGGCCGCTTTCCTGCGAGAGCTGCTCGCTCAATCCCCGCACTTCCGCGGTGAATGCCCGGTCTTCGCGCCTTACCTCGCCGAGCGTTCCCTTTGCAAGCAACACGCGCAGCGCGGGTTCATTCCAATCGACCAGCCAGATTTCCACCGTGGCTCCATCGTATCTGCCCGCGGCGAGATCAGATTCGTTGAGCGTGTCATCGGCGAGCGCACCGGAGAGCTCGGACGAATCGACGGCAAGCCCGAGTTTCTGCGTCACCTCGCTTCCGGTCAGGCCGCTGCCCGCGCGGCAGGTGACGGCGTCAAACGCGATATCCTCGTCGTGATCGGTGAACCCTTGCATGACGCCGTCGGCGCGCTTGATCGTCCAGCAGCGGCAGAGCGTGGTGACGCCGGAATCGAGCTTCATCTGCAGCGCGGGTGGGATTGTTCGCATTTGAATCCTTAAGGCGCCATCCTGGGACGGCTCTTGAAAAATAAACGGCGGATAATGTGAGAGATCAAACGTCGGTTCGCGGCCGGAATTGTCGCACACGGCCGCTTTGTATCAGCCTTATTTCGACAGGCGTTTGCGGGTCGCTTCCAGGCACATCTTTGCGCTGGCTTCAAGTCTGGACTGTATTGCCGTTCGGTATTTTTCCTCGCTGCCGCACGAAAGGCAAAAACGCTTCCCCGATTCGCATTAAGGTCTGATCTCCACCAGCGGGATTTTCGGGATTGCACCCGCGGCAAAAGCCGAGAGATCGACTTCCAGATAGTCGGTATCGAAACGGACCGGCACGTCGAAGAGAAAACCGGCGGTGATGGCGGCGCCGGGCGTCGGGATATGGTCCGGAAGAAAGGTCACGACGCCTGCCGCAGTGTCGACGGTGAAATGCGTCCCCTCCTCGGCTTCCATGTCCGCAACCGCAATGCGGATGCTTTCCGGCACCGGCTTCGCAATTGGGCGCCGGTAGGGCGAATAGAGCGCGCCGTAGACCTTGCCGAGCTGAAATGCCTCCGTCACGCCGTCACCTGTGCCGATCACCTGGTCGGTCGGCGCAACCGGGGCGCCGGGGGCGGCTGACGAGTGATCGAGCCGGTCGCGCCAGCGAAAGCCGTGAAGCCGCCCGCGCCGCTCCTCGAAGAATGCGACAACCTGCGACAGCGCCTCGAAGGTCTTAACGCCGTAACCCGCGTCGTAGCGGCGGCGCGAATGCGCCCAGCGTGCATTGCGTTCCTCGGCGCCGGAGCCGAGCATCACCACATCGGTGCGCCGCTGCGGTCCGCCGGCGCTTTTCAGCGCGATGTCGAGCGGGAATAGAATTTCGTGAAACAATGTCACGGATTACCTTTTTGAATAGACGATCGGAACCTGCGACGGTCCATTACCGTTTCGGCGACATGGACACGCCGAATATCCTCCTCCACACCGCGGTATTGGTGATCGCCGTTCTGGGAATTCTCATTTCCCTCTCCGGCATCGCTTTCTGGTGGGTGTCGCGGAAAATGAAACGGCTGAGTTAATTCAAGTCCGCAAATCTCAGGCGGGCACGCGTTCCATCCGTTCGCGGTGATCACGGTGGGCACGGCGTCCGCGGCGCGCGGAGCAATGCGCTGCGATCATCGGCCGAAGGTCGTTGAAATTGGTGAACGGGAGCATATGCCCGGCATTCGCCACAGTTCGCGCGGTCACGTTCGGAATCATGCGCGCAAGATGGAAACATATTCTGCGTGTCGGCAACGGCGATTGCCCGCCGCACACGACCAGCGTCGGCATCTCAAGTAAGGCAAGGTCGGCCTGCCGCATCGGGTCGTTGAGCGTGGCCCAGAAATCGAGCGTAACCTTGTTGATCCGCGCTGCCAGCGCCAGGCGCTGTGAGGCCGGCAAGACATCCCACGCGCCCTCGCCCCCCCAATAGTCGACGAAACGACGCATGCCGCCCTGATAGTCGCCACAGTTGACCGCATTGGCGACCGTGGCGCCGACCTCCGAGATCTGCCGGAACGCCCGCTCGTCGATGTCGTCGCCGTCGCGCAACAGGTGAAACGACGCGGGCTCGATCAGCGTCAGGCTCTTGAGATAGCGCGGATGCCGCGACGCAAATTGCAGCGCAACGGCGCCGCCGTACGAATGGCCGACGACGTGCGCCGGCTTTCCTATCATGTCGAGCAACGCAGCAATCACATCGGCCTCGACCGCCAGATTGAAGGTGCCGTTGCCGGGCCAGTGCGTCGTGCCACCATAGCCGCAGAGGTCGGGAGCAATAACCCGGAAATCCGGGCGAAGCGCCTCGACCATAGCAGCCCATTGGCGTCCCGAGCCGGCGGTGCAATGCAGCAGCACGACCGGCTCGCCGGCGCCGGCGGCAACGTATTTGACACTGATACCGCCGGCATCGATGGTCGCGCCGCTGATGCTCTGCTCCTTGAGGGACATCACGCTGCCTTCAGCGACCTCGAGGCGGCCTCCAGGCCGTGCTTGATGTCGGCAACAATGTCGTCGATGTGCTCGATGCCCACCGACAGGCGCACATAGCCATCCGAAACGCCGGTGGCGAGCTGCTCCTCTTTCGTGAGTTGCGAGTGCGTCGTTGTCGCCGGATGGATGGCGAGACTCCGCGCGTCGCCGATATTGGCGACATGGTAGTGAAGCTGCAGCGCGTCGATGAATTTGCGCCCTGCTTCCTTGCCGCCGGCAAGCTCAAAACCCACCAGCCCACCGAACTGCCCCTTGAGGTACCGGTCGGCACGTTCGCGATGGACGCCCTGCTGCTGCGAGGGATGGATGATCCGCTTGACCTCTTTGCGCGTGCGCAGGAAATCGACCACCGCCTGCGCATTCTTGCAGTGCTGGTTCATGCGCAGTGCAAGCGTCTCCACGCCCTGGATGATCAGGAACGCGTTGAACGGCGACAGCGAAGCGCCGATATCGCGCAGCAGCGTCACCCGCGCCTTGATCGCGTAGGCGACAGGACCGATCGGCTTGACCGCTTCCGTCCACACCGCGCCGTGATAGCTCGGATCGGGCGTGTTGAGCGCCGGCTGCCGGTCCGGATGCGCGGCCCAATCGAAATTGCCGCCATCAATGATCAGCCCGCCGATCGAATTGCCATGACCGCCAAGATATTTTGTCGTGGAATAGACGACGATGGCGGCGCCGTGCTCGAGCGGCCGCAGGAGGAACGGAGTTGCGGTGTTGTCGACAATGAGCGGGATGCCGAGCGGCCGGCCGATCGCTGCGACTTCCGCAATCGGGAAGACCGTCAGCTTCGGGTTCGGAAGCGATTCTGCGTAGTAGGCGCGCGTCCGGTCGTCGGTGGCACGCAGGAAATTCTGCGGATCGATCGGATCGACGAATCGAACCTCGATTCCCTGATCCTTGAGCGTGTGGGCGAACAGATTCCAGGTGCCGCCGTAGAGATCGGTCGAGCTCACGATATTGTCGCCCACCTTTGCAAGATTCTGCAACGCGAACGCGGACGCCGCCTGGCCCGAGGCAAGCGCAAGTCCTGCCGCACCGCCCTCGAGGGCAGCAACGCGCTTCTCCAGCACGTCATTGGTCGGGTTCATGATGCGTGTGTAGATGTTGCCGAGCTCCTTCAGTGCGAACAGATTGCTCGCGTGCTCGGTATCGCGGAATTGGTAGGAGGTCGTCTGATAGATCGGCACTGCGACCGCGCCGGTGGCCGGGTCGGCGCGCCAGCCGGCGTGGAGAAGCACGGTTTCAAGGCGATGCGAATTTGATGACATTTGCTGATTCCTCAAATGAATTGTCGTATTTGATGGCCGGTCTATAGCTGGGGGGCCGCCCTCAGTCCTTGAGCCGGCCTTGATTTTCCCTTGAGGAGCGCTGGATTCTTATTCTGAGCGGCCAAAAGAGGCCGCAAACACGCCCAAAACAAAAGGGCCGCCCTTTTGGGCGGCCCAGGAATCGGCCCAGGAATCGGAGGAGGAATTGGAGGAAGCAGACTCTAGAACGATCTGGGTGGCGTCACTTGAGGCGAGCATAAGTCCCTACATGTTGCCGCAGTGGTAATATGCCGGTGCGTGTCAGCTTCTCCGTATTCTGTTGCAAAGGCATCGCGTCAGCGCCGCGAAACGGTAATGACACACCTGTGCGAGCGGAAAAGTCCCATCAGAAGTTTTTTCAAAGGCTTCGTTGTCCGCGCGCCACTGCGCGCGCGATCTGTCCGGTGATGTAGGCCTCCGAGCGGCGGAAGCTGTCCGCGTCCGGTGTAGCAATGTGCACGGTGACGTTCCCCGCCACGCTCGCGCCGTTCATCGCAACGCCGAGTCGTCCGTCGCGCCCGCGCGCAAGCGGCAGGATCGCTTCGGGCCCGGCCTCGCCTGCAAGCCCGAGTCCGCTTGGCCCCAGCGGAAAGTAGGCCGGTGCTGAGATCACACCGCCTGCTGCAAACGGTGTCGGCCCGACGAACCTGTCCATCAGACCGATCGCGGTCGGTGCGCGCCCTCGCCGGCCATGTGTGCCCAACTCGTCGCCGAAAACACCGCCAAAAAGGTCGCCGAACCCGCCGGCAAGATTTCGCGCGAGCGGCTGGAACGCCTGCGCAACAGTCATGTCGGAAAGCCGCAAGGCGAGCTGCCGCAGGACGTCGTCGAACTTTTTGCCGCCAGTTGTCGCATCGGCAAATGCCCTGCTCATCGCCCTTGCAAAGCCCATTGCACTGATGCCAAGCGCATTCGTGTTCGTGCGTACGCGATCGGTCGTTCTGCCAAAATCGTCCGGGAACCCGTCAAGCTCGGTGATTCTGTCGGGCAGGAACGTCATCGGGATATCTCCTCATCAGTTGGGCGAGCGCGCCGCGGTCGAGCGGCGGAGCGCGGCCGGTCGCGGCCTCGATGGCGTAGCCGAGCTCGCGCGGTGTCATCGCCCAGAACTGCTGCGGAGAAAGCCGCAGCACGCCGAGGCCGATACCAATCGCGCGCTCCCAAGGAAAAGGCGTCAAGCACCCGCCTCCCCGAACGTCGCCTGGATCAGTTCGGCGGCGATGCGCACATAGCCCTGGGCACCACCTTCGACCGCCATGACGGCAACGTCGTCGTCGGTTAGCGCTGCGCCAGCCCCGCGCAGGCCCGCCGCGATGATGCGTGTCAGATCGCGAGCCTTCAGGCGGCCCGAGCCGAACCGCTCGGTCAGGGCCACGAGATCTTCAGCGCCGAAGGCGTCTTCAAGTTCCGCGAGCGCGCCGAGCGTAAGCACGAGCCGCCGTCGCGCGCCGCCGATGTCGGCCTCGATCTCGCCACGGTGCCTATTCGCCATGGTTCCTCCTTGTTGCATCCGATAGTCACGGAAAAATGAGTGGTGCCCGATTTCGAACGAGCGCAGCCTGCAAACCGGAAGCGAATATCGAGCGGGGTTTTGTCATGGTGGCGTCAACGCACACGCGACAATCCGATCCGGCCATTCCGAACATCGTCTGCCCGAAGTGCGGCTCGCGCATGCAGGTCGCGGCAATCGAGCCCGCCGGCGACAACGACCGCACGGTTACATTCGGCTGCAGCTGTGGAAATCGTTACGAGCTTTCCGAGCGGGCGATCGTCGCCCTTGCTCGTGACAGCTCGGACCGTTGGTGAGAAACCGACGAGCGGCCGTGCTCACGCATCGGCCGCGAACGTCAGTGCGCCGGCGGATTCGAGCGCCAGGTCGTAGGTCACTTCGCCATTGTGCTCGCCGGCAAACTCGAGGCTGGTGATCTGGAAAGGCCCCTGCACGGTGCCGAACGACGGAATCACGATCTGGTAGCCGGCAATGCCGCCGTCGAAGAATGTCTGTCGCATCAGCGCATCGGTCGCGTCGTCCTTGAACAAGCCTCGGCCCGACACTGCAGCGCGCTTGACGCCCGCCCCATCGAGCAATTCGCGCCAGCGATTGGCGCTTTCGGCATGCGTGACGTCCACGGTCTCGGCGTTGAACGCAAGCCGCCGCGTGCGCAGGCCGGCGACCGTGGTATAGCCCGCGCCGTCGGCGATCTTGATCAGCAGGTCCTTGCCCTTTTGAGCTGTCATGTTGTCCTTTCAGAATGAGTCTTTGAAATCGGATTTGCGCGGCAGCGACATTCGCGCGGCGCAGTCTGCGGCCGCGCGCGGCGCATGGCTTGTGATTGATTTATGATTGACTCGTATTTGACGCATGAAATGCAGCGTCTTTTGCAATCGCTGCCGGCATTGCGGCGGCATCAACAGCGCGTGAGTCAAAACCTGCCGCGCTTGCATGCCGCGCGAGCGGCCAATATCTACGCAGCAGAAGAAGTCTTAACCGCTCAGTAACCCCCGCCCTGTAGCAGGTTCACCGTTCGTGTGACCTCACGATTGCCGGTCTATTGGGCCAAGCAGGATTGTTCTTATGCGCAAAGGTTTGGCAGTTTTGATCGTGGCCGTGCTTGGCGTTTTTGCCGTCAAGTCGGTCATTGGGCCCGGCAAAATGAATCTGGGCGACTCCGTGAAATATCCGATGCCGACTTATGATCTTCATGTCGCGCAGCCTGTCGACATGAAGAGCTTTCCGTCCGACGTCATTCCGCTTCCTTGAGAAATTGGCGGCACAAGCCGCGCTTATGTCCCTCAAAACCTTGCAGCCACATCACGCCGCTCGGCGTGCCCAGTCGATGACGGTCGCGACCCAGGCGTGTTGCTCGGCCTCAAGCCGAAGACGGTAGGCGATCCAGCCGCGCTCGCGCAGCCGCATCGAGACATCCGCTGCGTCCGCCTCCGCAGCCACGGTGAAGCCGGCGCTGACGCGCCCCTTGTGGGTGTCGATGAAAACCCGCCGGCGGCGATGCCGCATGTTGCACACCACGTAAGTCCGCGCAGGCACGGCCGCACGCAGCGGCGCGGACGGAACAGTCGCGCGGATGGAAAAATGCCTCCTCCGGCAAAGCCGGGGAATTGGATCAGGTACGTAGGTACGGCCACCCCCATTTCCAAGAGGCGAGAATTGACGCGAAAATCGGGCGTCTTTGGAATCCGTCCCGGCAGTCGTCGTAAAACTGCCACACCCCTCAGACAAATTGTCACCTGGAACGGGGGGACGCCGCGCAGGAAAATCCTGTTGGGCAACGTTTGGCATCAGCACATGACCGATAGTCCGTCGCGCGCGCCGCGCGTCCTTATCATCGAGAACGACTTCCTCATCGGTGAGATGCTCCACGACATGGTCGCGGAGCTCGGCTACGGCGTCACCAAGGTTGCCCACCGGCTGCCGTCGGCGCTACGCGAAATCTCCAAGGAGAATTTCGACGGCGCGCTCGTGAATATCGGCATCGACGCGGAAAAGCACGGCAGCGACATTGCCGACATCCTGCTCGAAAAGAACATTCCCTTCGGATTCGTGACCGGATACGGCCACGCCCTCGAGCAACGGCACACGCACATTCCGCTGCTGCAGAAGCCGTTCAACCGGGAGCAGTTGCGGGCGTTGCTGGAGGTGATCGTCGGCCCGGGCGGCAGGCCGAACCACACCACGTCACACGCGGCCTGACACCCTCAATTCGGATTCGCGACCCGCTCAGCCTTCGCCGCGCGCCCGCGATTCATACTCACCGGCATGGGCGCGGCAGTAGAACGTGCGCTTGAGTACTCTTTTGGACTTTCCCTCTTTTTGCACCCTTACCACTTCGACGCCAATCGGGGCCGCCTTCTGGCATTCATTGCAGCGAATCTGTTCCGAGAGGTAGACCTCCTCGATCACCTGACCCTTGATCGGAATCTTTCCGATGAGCTGGCGCACCGTTTCGCTCGTCCTTGAATCAGCACTGCCTCATCATACCATTTCGTACCGTTGCGGATAGGTTTGATGCCGTCTTCAGGCTGGTTCCGTCACTGCGCGGAAGCGCACCAGCGCGTGATAGGTGCGCCCGTCGGCTTCGCGCCGCACGTCGGCGGTTGAAAAGCGGAAATTGACCAGCTGGTGGCCGGCAAGCGCCAGCGGCGCATCGTCGAGCGCCTGCAGAAGCGCGCCGGCAATTACATGCGCCTCGCGCTGCCCGCCCTGTCGCGACCACGCGTGCAAAGTAAGCTGATGCTCAAGGCCCGGCTCGCTGCCGGCGGAAAACTCGGCAATGCGAGTCTCCCCGAGCGTGACATAGGGAAATGCCGCCTCACGCGGCGGCTCGTCGTAAATTCTTTGGCCGCCGAGCGCTGAAATGAGCGCGAGGTCGGCCGTGAGCGCCGCGTGCACGGCGGCACGCAGCGCCGCGGAAGCTGCGGTCGGCATGAAAACCCTCGATGGTAGCCACGGCGGAGGCCGCGGCCGATGAATTGCTTTTGGCTTTATGAACGCGGGTGAATGACCAGACGCACAGAACCCTTCATCTGCTCGGATGACGCGCGCTTCGTTGTTTGCAGTCATAACTATGACCGCGTCACCGTCAGGAGACCGCAATGCGCATACCGTTGATCTGCCCGATGCAGACGCGCCGCGCAGCAGCGCCGGCCACGGTGCCGGCATGATCGCCTGGATCAGCGCGCTGATTTTGTATTCCTGTTACGCCGCGATCGTGCCGGCGACGCGCTGGCTCGATCTGTGCGACAATCCGCGGAAGCAAGTTCGAGCTTCGGCTGACGGGCTTCGCCGTCGCAACGGCGCTCAATCCTTTCGCTCTTCCGCATCAATCTCGAGAAACCGCCGGCCGGCGCTTTCGCGCACCGCCACGATCCGGTAGATGCGCGCGCCGTCGCGCAAGCGATGCCGCGTGGTGATGCCACCCCGCGCGCGGATCGCGATGCGATAACGCAGCGTAACGCCGAGACTGTCCGCCGCAACGTCCGCACGCGCAAAGCCCGGGGTCACCTGCGCCCACAGCATCGCCTCGGTTGCGTAGTCGCGCGTCACGCCGCCGGCGCCGTCGGCTGTTTCCGCCGGCGCTTCCAGCATGAGGCGGCGGTTGAGCGCCCCGATATTGGTCAGCGGCGCGCTCATAACGGCAGTATCCGGTAGGGCGCGATCAGCGCCGCCGCGTTCGCTGGCGCGGCCGCAGCCTCTGCCCCCGCAACGATGGCGCGGTTCTCGTACCAGTGCGCGACGAGCAGGCGGATCGCCTGGCGCAGCGGCTCCGGCACGTCGCTTGCCGCATCGCCAAAACCGGCGGTGATGTCGAGCTCGATCCCGGCCGCAATCTGCGTCGGCATCGGCAGCGCCCACGGAATAAAAGAAAGCGTCGATGTGCTCGCGTCGGAGACAAAGGCTTGGGTGTCGATCGCGCGCGACTCGCCGTCGAAGTCGAAAACGCGCGCCGCGGCAAGTGCCTGCAAAGGCGCGGGCCGCCCCGTGATGCGCCGGTTCGCCGGCCAGCAGTCGAACACCATGCGCCAGCTTTGCGTGAGGAGCGCGAGCCCGGTGCGCGCCTCGACGTGGAGGCGGGCTGCCGAAATGAGCGCGGCGATCAGCGGATCGTCGTCCGCCGTCTCGACGCGCAGGAAGTCTTTCGCCTCGGCGAGCAACAGCGGCTCGGCCGCAGGCGGCGTGAGAAGGATGGATGGCAATGATGTCCTCTGTGTTGTTTGGAACTTTGCAGCAGCAGGCAGGTTTCCCGGTATTCCTTTGATGGAGCGAGTTATGCAGAATCCCCGATCAACGGCCCAGATTGCGGGCCATCCCATTCACCCCATGCTGATCCCGTTTCCGATTACATTCTTTGTGTCGACTTTCGTGGCCGATCTCGTCTTCTGGCAGACAGGCTCGGCGGCCTGGGCGACCGCCGGCACCTGGATGCTCGGCGCCGGTCTCGTGATGGCGGCGCTGGCGGCGCTCGCCGGGTTGACCGATGTGCTGGGAGATGTGCGGATCCGCAATCTGTCCGATGCGTGGCTTCACGCTGGCGGCAATGTCATCGCCGTGCTGATCGAGCTCTACAATTGGTACATACGCTATCAGCACGGGGCCGAGGCTATCGTGCCAACCGGACTGGTGCTGTCGCTGATCGTCGTGCTGATACTTTTGTTCACCGGCTGGAAAGGCTGGGAGATGGTCTACCGGCACCGCGTCGGCATCTCCGACCTGTGATGTGACTGTCGTCCGCGCCAAAGTGCGGCGTACCCGGCTGAGAGCAGGTCAGTCCGGATCCCCGCCGAAACCGCCGCGCCGGTTCGAGCGATCGAACTCATAGGTGATGTCGGCGCGGCTGTTCGCATCCGCCTGCTCGGCGAGCCGCACGTAGCATTGCGCCAGGTTCGCCCATTGCCGGCGCAGAAGCAGGTTTCTTTCCTGGGTGGCGCGGGTGCGCAGATGCGCAGCAAGGGCGCGGTATCGCTCGGCGGGGCTCATTGTGTCGTTCGGCGGCATTTACTCAGAATGCGTCTTTTGATGTATTATTGAGAACCACACACATGAACGGCCGTTCCCGGTCGCACGGTAGATTCCCGTTTTTTTGTTTGCGCGGCCAGCCGCTTAGGTTCCAGCACGCGGCCCGCGTTGACAAAGTTCCGCGGCCAAGGCTCATGCACCGGCATGTGCCGTGTGACTGCCGCCTTTCTCGCTCTTTTGCTCACCTCCCCCGCTTCCGCCGTCACCGGCAACGCGCCGCCGGCGGCCGGCTGGGCTGCCCGCGCCATCGTGATGATCGTGGACGCGCGCGAGGATCTCTGCACCGGAACCGCGCTGGCGCCCGATCTCGTGCTTACCGCCGCACATTGCGTGGTCCGCAACATCGATTACCAGGTCAAGGCCTACCAGACCGGCGGCGACATTCCGGTGCGCGCCATCGTGCGGCATCCGCGGTTCGACTATGCGAGCTATGCCGCAAGCCGGGCCACCGCCGATGTTGCGCTCATCAAGCTCGCCGCGCCCTTGCCCGATGCCGTGATACCGGCATCGCTGGCGGCGCCGCGGCGCGTCGCCCCCGGCGAAACGCTCACCATTGCCGGTTTCGGCGTAACGCTGGCGGGAACTGCGCGCGGGCTCGGCCAGCCGCGGATGGCGACGCTTACGGTGACGGGTAAGCCGGGTTCCCTGCAGATCCGCCTTTACGACGTGGCGACCCGCAACCTGCGCATCGGGCTTGGTGGCTGCACCGGGGATTCCGGCGCGCCCGCATATGACGGCGAAGGCCCGCTGGTGATCGGGGTGGTGAGCTGGTCGACCGCGCCCGGCGACGAGACAGGCTGCGGCGGCCTCACCGGCGTTACGCCGCTCCTGAGCTATCGCGACTGGATCGTCGACACCGCGCGCAAGCTCAACAGTCCTGTCGACCGGTGATTCCGCGGAGCTTCGCCGCTGGCTGTAAAGGTGGCAGCCAGGCATGATCGGTCAGGCGCACAGTTGAATCCTGTTCAGCACGGCACTGGCAATCGGAAGAACTTTTCATGGCCATTCAACAGAACACCCGCAGGATTCAGACGACGCATATCGGCAGCCTGCCCCGGCCGCACGCACTCCTCGACGTCATGAAAAGCAAATATGCCGGTGAAACAATCGACACGGCGGCATTTGAAAAGACACTCCGGCAATTCGTGATCGACTGTGTGGCCAAACAAGTGGCCTGCGGTATCGACATCGTCACAGATGGCGAGTTTTCCAAGCCGGGCTTCTTCACATACGTCCAGGAGCGCCTGGAAGGATTCGAAGCGCGGCCGACGAAAAAAATGACCGTTTTCCAGAAGGAGATCGCCGCATTTCCGGAATACTATGCCGAGTATTTCAAGACCGCGATGATGGGCGGCGCCATTGTGCCGCTCGCCCCTGTTGTCTGTATTGCGCCCGTAAAATATCGCGGCGAAGACGCGGTCAGGCGCGACATCGACAATGTCAAAGCCGGTGCGAAAGCCGCCGGCGTACCCGACCACCAGATCTTTCTTCCAGCCACGTCTCCTTCAGGCGTCGGCGTGAACGAATATTACAAATCCGACGAAGACTATTTTCATGCCCTGGCCGCCGAACTTGGCAAGGAGTACAGAGCGATTATCGATTCCGGCATCCTGTTGCAGATCGATGATCCGTTTCTAAGCGACATCTTCGTTGAACCTGATCTCGACGGCGCAGCGATGAAGCGGCGCGCGCAGATGTATGTCGAAGCCGTCAACGCGGCCCTGAAAGGGATACCCGAAGAGCGTGTTCGTTTTCACACCTGCTACGGGATCAATGAGGGCCCGCGCATCCATGAGGCGGCCCTGGCGGACGTCATCGACGACATGTTCAGGATTGCAGCAGGATCTTTCAGTTTCGAAGCCGCCAACCCCCGGCACGAACATGAGTATCATTTGTTTGAAACCATCAAGGTTCCGGACGGCAAGGTCATCTGTCCCGGCGTGATCACACATGCGAGCAATATCGTTGAACATCCGGAACTGATTGCAGAGCGTATCCTGCGCTACGCAAAACTGGTTGGCCGCGACAACGTGATCGCCGGCGCGGACTGCGGGTTCTCATCGCAGGCGCTGTATAGGACAGAAGTGCATCCCACGATTGTCTGGGAAAAATTCAAGGCCATGCGGCAGGGAGCCGATATTGCCACCAGGAAGCTCTGGAAATAACCAGAACCCTCGCACGATGCGAAGCTTGACGCTTCACGTTCTGTCGACGGGCAAAAAACAATAATTCGGGTGTGGCCACCGCCGGCAGCGTGCCCCGCTGCCGTTGCAAGGGAAACTAACCGGTCACTTCAAACCGATCGCCGTATGCGTGTCCTGAATCATGCTCACGAGGCAGCGCATGTAGGCGCCGTCGTAAAGCGACGCATCGAGTGAAGCCCCCAATGCGAGCAATCCAACGATCCAAGTCATCATCCGCATGGGGCCAAGGATGCCGAACAATCCTTAACGAAAATCACAATGTCAAAATTTATAAGCCCGCAGCGCGTTCAGGGACAAATTCGAATGCGCTTCAGGACGCGCCGCCCACGGCTGTCGACGGTCCATTTCTGACGCCAGTGGCATCGTTCGCGACTGTCCGGCGGATTGTAGCTGTAGAATGGGCCTTCCGTGTAGACGTTCTGGCCGAACGTGAAGCCGAAACTCCAGCACGGTGTTGCCGTGGCCGCGACTACGGCCGCGGCCGCCAAGGTCATCCGGCCGATCACCACGACCCTCGTCGCCACGTTTAACTGTTTGCTCGGCATGTTTTCGCGTTCGCATAAACGCGGCGTAAAAAGTAAAAGGCCCCGGAGGCCGAAGCCTCCGGAGCCGTTCTACCCATACTGAACTGACGCCACTCGGTACTCACTCCACTACTCGGTACTCACTACACTTGGATCGCCTTACCAGCAGCGGCGAACCTTGCGGATATGACCATTGATGTTTTCGCGGACCACGCGGCAGTGACGCCGGTAGCCGTCGTCATAGGCGTAACCGCGATAACGCGGCGCGTCATAATAGCCGCGGTCGTAATAGCCATAGCCCGGGCCAACGCCCACACCGACGCCGACCGGACCCGCGCCGATCCACACGCCCTGCGCGTTGGCCGGCATCGACAATGCGACGCCCGCCGCAGCCAGAATTCCGATTGCAAGCTTCCTCATTGCGAACCTCCACGGTTACCCCACGCACATGAACGCGCTGGGGGAACGGACGTTCCGGTAAAATTGTGATTTCCGTCACAAAGCCGCCTTTTTCGCGCACGTTCCCAGGCGCGTTTTCAGCCAAATAGGCCCCAGGGACGGAACGGCCCACGGCTGACGAAAAGTAAACGCCGCCGCACGAATGCGTGCTCAATTTTTTGCAGTTTTTAACGGGGCGGCGATACGGTCGCCGCGCCAGTGGGAGAATTGCATGTCCAGTATTGTCGCGTTCCTCAAGGATGAGTTGGGCGCCACCGCGATCGAATATGGCCTGATCGCGGCCGGCATTTCGGTGGTGATCCTCGCAACGGTCAACAGCGTCGGCTCCCAGCTCAACACCAAGTTCGACACGATCTCCAGCCTGCTGAAATAAGAAGAAATTCGTGGGCCACGTGCGAAGCCGCCGTCACGGCGGTTTCTTCTTTGCGCGTCTTTGCACAAGCAAACGTGGGGTCGCCGCCAATTTGCCTAACGCCCGGTAACCGGATTCCGGCGCATTCGAACGGCCTGGGAAGGTATCATTTAAGGGCAGCACGCTAGTGTCCGCCCCTCAAAGGTGCACCGGAGTGACCACATGTCGAAACTTGTCGCATTTCTCAAGGATGAGTTGGGCGCAACGGCGATCGAATACGGCCTGATCGCGGCCGGCATTTCGGTCGTGATCATTGCGAGCGTCAATGCCGTTGGCTCGAAGCTCAATACGACGTTCCAGTCGATTGCAACGTCGCTCAAACCCTAATTAATGCCAGTGCTGGTTATGCGGAAGCCGCCGGAGACGGCGGCTTCATGCATTTGGCTGAGGCGCGCGAGCGGAGTCGCGAGCGACCGGTGCTTTTCCAACGCTGCTCGAAACGATAGTTGGCCGCCAGAGATTTAACGCCTGTGTTGCGTCGACCGGTTGAGCCGGCAGCCCATAGCGGACTGCGGCTAGTGCGCTGCACATGGCCGCTTTCAACGGGATTGTATTGCAAAACTATTTTCGCGACCAAAACGAGCAACATTGATTCAAGAACGATCGCAGACACGCAATATTGATTCAAAGAGGCGTTCAGCGGATTCGATTGTTACGCTCTCGCAATGCAGCGAAGAGTTTTGCAACACAATCAACGGTAGAGCGGACACGAACTTTTGCGGCGCGAAATGTCAGCTTCAGACCCAAACCGGCCGATTAGAGAAGCAAACATCGGGTGATTTTGATCGCGCAAATATCGGCCGCGTAGCCGCGCCGTTACGCCCGTCGCCAGACGGATGTGAGGGTGCGCTTGAGCGCATGACGCGCAAGCGCGCAGAATGACGGGCCCTCACCGCATCTGCTTGATGCCCCTTTTCCCGGGTCGGCTTTAGCCGATACGATGCGTTGTCCTGAACCTCGGGGGGTGCATGAGACGGCGCGAGTTCATCACGCTTCTTGGCGGCACGGCGGCCTTTCCGCTCGTGGCACACGCACAAGACCAACGGGTACGACGCATCGGCATCCTCACGGCCCTGGACGAGGCGGAAAACAAAGTTCGCATCGATCCGCTGTTGCAGGAGCTGCCGCGACTGGGCTGGACCGACGGCCGCAACATCCGGATCGACATGCGCGCGGCCGGAGGAAATGCCGAAGCCTTGCGCAAATATACGGCGGAACTGCTCGCGTGGGCGCCGGACGTCCTGGTCGCTTTCGGCAGCGCCCCCACAGGCTCCTTGCTTCAGGCGACCCGCACCCTGCCGATTGTCTTCACGATCGTCACCGACCCGCTCGGTGCCGGTTTTGTCAACAACCTCGCGCGGCCGGGCGGCAATGCGACCGGATTCATGTTGTTCGAATACAGCCTGAGCGGCAAATGGCTCGATCTGCTCAAGCAGATGGCGCCAGACATGAAACGGGTCGCGGTCATTCGTGATCCCAGCCTCGGGTCCGGGACAGGGCAGTTCGCCGTCATCCAAGCCGTCGCACCATCGCTCGGCCTGGAAGTCACCGCGATCAATATACGCGACGGGGCCGCCGAGCTGGAGCGGGCCGTCACGGCTTTCGCAGGTGCCCCGAATGGCGGCCTTGTCGTGACGGCCGGCCCGTTGTCCAACCTTCATCGTGATCTGATCATCACGCTTGCCGGCAGGCACAAATTGCCCGCGGTCTATTTTGAGCGCTTCTTTGCCGCCGCCGGCGGGTTGATTTCGTATGGGCCAAATTTCGATGACCAGCTTCGGAACACAGCCGGTTACGTCGATCGCATCCTCAGAGGCGAGAAGCCGGGCAATCTGCCGGTGCAAGCGCCGACCAAGTACCAGATGGTCATCAATCTCAAGACCGCGAAGGCAATGGGTAAGACGGTGCCGCGGCCATTGCTCGAACGCGCCGACGAGGTGATCGAGTGAATGGCGCACCACCCGCCATGATTTCAAAATAAAATAAATAGCGCCAAGAGGAATGAGAAACTACAATAGCACCTCATCCGATGGGGGTTCGAACCCAATTGGGGAATTAACAATGAAATTTGTTGCCTTAGCTTTTTCGTGCCTTTTATTTTTCTCAATGCCTGCCAATGCAAATGAAGCTGGCACCTTCAATGCGATGGTCGCATTAGCGAATAAAGGAGATGCAGAGGCGCAATACCATGTTGGCATGATGTATAATAATGGCATCGGCACACAAAAAGATCCCAGGCAGGCATTTGAGTGGTTTCAAAAATCGGCTGCATCTAGCGACCCGCTAGGAGCCTATAAGCTCGGTTGTTATTATGACGGGCAAGGCGAGGGCATTGTAGCCGCCGACTCAAACGAAGCATTAAAATACAAACTTATTTCTGCTAAAGCCGGTTATGCGCTTGCTCAGCACGATGTTGCTATTCTTTATGGCAGGCAAGGAAATTTCGAAGAAGCGGTGAAATGGTGGAAGATGGCGGGCGATCAGGGATTTCCTGACGCCCTCTATAGTTTATCCGGTTCGTATTTCGAAGGAAAAGGAGCGCCAAAGGATTTATCTTTGGCGTATGCGTATTTCAAACTCTCAAAAGTGGCACCCAGAAAAAAGGTGAATGAGATGGCTGCTATACTGACTAAGCCAGAACTTAAGAACGCAGAAAAACTGGTTTCCGAATGGAAGCCACAGCCAACAGCTTTGACACTTAAGGCAATGCGCGGCGTTAAAGCAGCAGAAGAACACCTAAAAACCACCAAGAACTAAAACTGCAATGTCTGCTTTTGCGGTCGCTATTGGGGGTAACACTCATCCGGCATCTATCTGATGACGTGGTCGGCGGCGGCAACCAGCTGCGCGGGAATGGTCAGACCGATCGCCTGCGCGGCCCTGAGGTTGGCGACGATTTCGAATTTGACCGGCGCCTGCACCGGCATGTCGGCCGGCTTTTCGCCCTTGAGAATGCGATCGATGGTGCCTGCCGCGCGGTGGTACTGATCGATCGTGTCGGGAGCGTAGGAGATCAGGCCCCCTTCGGTCACGAAGAGCCGGTTGAAATAGACCGCGGGCAATTTATGCCGCGCCGCCAGCGCAACGAGCCGTTCCCGGGCGAGCGCCGAAAACAGGTTCGGCGTCACGATCAGGCCGCCGTCCGCGGTGCCCGCAAATGTTGCGAGGGCGCGCTCCAGCTGCGCGCTGTCGCGTGCATCGACCGGAGTCACCTGCACATTGAAAGAAGACGCCGCCGTCTCGATGCCGGTCAGCACGTGCCGCCATGTCGACCGCATGGGATCCTGAACGACCGCCACGCGCGTCACGTTCGGCGCAATCTGCTTGAGCAATTCAAGCCACTTCACGCCGATGCCCGGTTCGAACTCGACATAGCCCGTGAAGTTGCCGCCGGGCTTTTCCATGCTCGCGATCAGTCTGCGGGCGACCGGATCGCTCGTTCTCATGAATACGACCGGCACTGTGCCGGTCGCCTCATGCAATGCGCTCGCGCTCGATCCGCTGACAGCCAGAATGACGTCGGGATTGAGCCTGACCAGTTCCTGCGCAGATCGCTTCAGAAGGCTGTCGTTGTTGGCCCAGCGATAGTCGATCTGCAGGGTGTTGCCGGGCTTGCGGCCCTGTTTCTCGAGACCTTGCTCGAAAGCCGCGGCCCACACGCGCGCTTCCGGATCGTTCTCGGCTATGTTCATCAGCGCGCCAACGCGCCGGATCTGCGTTGACGGCTGCGCACGCGCGGCGAGCGGCCACAACACAGCCGTTCCGCCGAGCAACGTGATGAAGTCGCGGCGCCTCATGTGACCCCCCCAATGGCGAACTTTGGCGAACTTTGGCGAAATTTGGCCAGATCGGGTCTGGTCAAGATCGTCCAAGATCGCCCAGGCTCTTCTTGTACGGGTCGCGCGGCGCGCCGGCTGTGCTGCCGGTCACAAAAGTCGCTGTTGCGAAGCCGCAATCGTCAGGAGCCGTTGCCTTTTCGGGCCTTGCGCCTGGGTTCTGTCACCGGAGTCGCGTAAGGGTTCGGATTGCACCAGCCGCGATTGCCCGCCAGCACATTCGGCCGGCATTGCTCGAACGAGTTGTACTGGCAATCCCAATAGACGCTGTCGTCGGTGGTGGAGATGACCGCGCACCAGGGGGCCTCGCGCGCCGCGGCAGGCTGGGCACTCCAGGGAAACAAGCTCACTGTGGCTGCAAAAGCCAGAATCGTCGCCCGGATCATCGAAGTCTCCTTCTTGCTCCCTCGCCTCGATAATAACACCGCAACGTCCCACCTATTCAGGGCTTGTCGGTCGTACCTTGCTCGCCTGCGTCCGCTAAGTCCAGACAGCAGATGTCGCTGCACCCCGTTTCTCTGCAGGCAGTCGATCGATGCCGTCGAGCACGGATGACTTCGACCCATAAAAGCGCATGGTCGAATGAAGTTGCCCGCCGGTGCAGCCGCACCGCCGTGACCTGCTCCACCAGACCTACGATGCGCTTATGAGCAAACAGGACGATTACGCAGATTTGACTGCGCGGATTCCCGCGCCCAACCCCGCCGCCTTCGCACCGGACATCTCGCCCGACGAATGGGCCGCCTCCGTGCGAGCCGCCCGCATCACCCTGCCGCCGATCTGGAATCAGCCATTCGAGGTGCTCAAACCCGCGCACCTCATCGGCCTGGCTCGCACCAACACGACACTCGTCGATCCCACGATCGTCCAGACAGATGTGCTGCCGCCGACCGTGCCATTCGCCCAATTCGACATGCAGCGGGCCCAGGACGGACGCGCCGCCGTGTCGCACCATTTTCAGGCGAGCGGCTACGGCTCGACCGGCATCGGGACATTCATCTTCTCGTTCACCGTGCAGACACTCGGTGACGAGACGAGGTTCACCTTCGGACCCCAAACGCCGCTCGCCGGCACGCTCATCGCGCCGAGCAGTGCGGGCATCCACGGCTCCGCGCGGTCCTTCACACTCACCGCCACCCTCGCCGGCCTCCCCGCCGACGCAGAGGCGTCGATCTTTCTGCAGCAGACGAGCGGGTCGCCGTGGCGATGGTTCCAGACGGCGGTGCGCGTGCCGCCACCGGTATTGAACCCGACCATCATCAGCGCCTGAGCACTTCGTGAACAAAAAGCCTGGCGTGCCGGGCCTCACCTCCGGATTATTGACCGGCAACGCCCGCATCCGGTGTGGCCGATGGCGCCGTTGTCAATTGAGCCGGCTGCTCGGCAAATGCCGCCGCGGCCGGAGCGCGCCTTGGCGCGGAGACCTTCTGCCGGCGTGAGCCGCGTTGGGCGACGCCATGCATGTCGCGAGGTTTTGTTGCGGCATTCGGTGATGATTTCGGCGGCTGCGAGCGCACGTCATGGTCCGGCGGCGCACCGTCTGTGTCATCGATCAGCGCCGCGGGTATCTGTCTTCCGGCGGTCGCCGGCTCGGGCGCAACGGCTGTTGTCTTCCCGTTGATTGTGCTCGTCGTCAGGCCGGTGAGCTCGGACGCATTTTGCTCCAGCCTGTCCTGCCGCGGCTTCGGCGGTGTGGACGCAACTTCGCTTTCGGACCGCTTCTGATTCACCAGCTGAACGACCAGGTCGACCTGCCTGCGCAGCTCTTCATAGGTGACCTGCTTGCGTCCGATCAGGTACGCGAAATAGTTGCTGGTTGCGAGCACCGACACGGCCGCAACGGCCAGCAGAATTGACCTGACAACGGTGGCGACAGCTTCACCGCGCGGGGGCCGATCGCTCTCCGCCTGGGGCGGGCGTGACGGACGGCGTGGTTGGCGAGTGCGTACCGGAGAAGAGGTCGACATGCAGCGCTCCGTGCCGGTTCGGACATATGCCGACCGATTCGCTGTGATGTGTCAAAGCGAAGATCACCGCCTGCTCACGCGGATACCGTCAGCACACCCCTGGTCGAGCAGGCTTTACCTCTGAATGTGTTGCAAAACTCTTTGCTGCACTGCGAACGCGCAACAATCGAATCCGCAGGACGGCGCGACGAATTAACATTGCGCATTCGTCGGCGGCCGCTAAAAATAGTTTTGCAACACAATCCCTCTGAAAGCGGCCATTCGCCGCCACGTCGCGGGTCAGCCCGAGCGTGCACCGCTGCCGATGATCGCCGGCATCGGCACGACCAATTCGCCGGCGGGTGTTTGGAAGCGGGTCAGATAGTCGGCGATATAAGACCGTACGCCAGCCGCAGCAGAACCCGATTGGGCGGCGAGTACGGCTCGCGCGCGGACGGTGCCGCTGAGAATGGATTCGATGTAACGATCCGCGTTGGCGACGTGCCAGTCCTGGCGGAAGGAATACGCCGCGGCGTCGGCGAAGCCCGCCTCTTCCAGCCTCGCCTGCATGCGCTCCGGCGATCCAAACTGGAAAAAATCGGGTCCGTGCGGCAAGGCCATATCCATATTGCCGCGGGCGCGAACCGCCTCATAGACCAGCGTGAAGCCTGCGCCGGTCAGATCCCAGACGCTGAGCGCCGCCCGGCCATCAGGACGCAACACGCGCAGAATTTCACGCAATGCCGCTGCGGGTTCCGGCAAGTGCATGAGGCCGTAGCCGCAGAGCACGGCGTCGAAGCTCGCCGCCGGGAACGGCAAGGCCTGCGCATCGCCCTGCTGGAAATGACCATTGGGTACCAGCTTGCGAGCGAGCTCGACTGCCTCTGCGGAAAAATCGAGTCCGATGACCTCGGCGTCCCGTTCCAATGCCCCCGCCGCCAGCACGCCGGGGCCGCAACAGAGATCCAGCACCCGCTTGCCGTGCCTTACGTCTGCCGCATCGAGCATGGGCCCCACGGTTTGACGCGCCACCGCTCCGAAGGCCGAATTGTAGCCGCGGATATTGGTATCCCAGCCCGAAAGTTCGAAAGCCGAAAATTGCTTCGAGTCGCGAGATTGCTCGATAGGCATACTGTCTGCCCCCGAAGCTCAGGATAAGGCATCATATCAAATCAAACGCGCAGACCGGAAGGCCGGGGTTACGCGCCGCCAGCGTGCCGAAACAAAGAAGCCGCCTTCCCGGCGGCCTCTTTGTCGAACAATCCGGCGCAGTGCCGATCAGCTCACCGCAAACTTCAGCAGCTTGATCGCGTCGTAGTCCTGCACGCCGCCGCCGACGCGCTTGGTCGTGTAGAACAGCACGTAGGGCTTGGCCGTATAAGGGTCACGCAAGACGGTAACACCCGAACGGTCTACAACTAGGTAGCCCCGATAGAAATCGCCGAAAGCAATCGCAAATGAGCCTGACGAAACATCAGGCATGTCTTCCGATTCAATGACGGGAAAGGTCATCAAGGTGGCCCGTGTACCCCCGGCAACTGGTGGCTGCCAAAGATAGTTACCGGTTGTGTCTTTGAATTTTCTGATCGACGACTGCGTTTTGCGGTTCAATACAAATACGCTGTTTTGACGATAGCCAGCCTTTACCGAATAGATTAGATCGACAAGCACATCAGTCGGACTTGATGCAGGAAATGCTCCGGATGCGCCGGTCGCAACATAACCAATGTTGCCCCAAGTCCATAAACCGTTAGCCACCGCATTGTAAGATAGAAATCCCTTCGGTTTATTGTTTCCGTCGCCGGAAACGAATGCGGCGCCTTCTTGCACGGCAAAAACTTGCTCAACTTCCTGTGCCAACCATTCGTCAATATTCACGGCAGAGTCTTCAAGTAGGCCCGCTGTTGCGGCAGGCATCGCATATAGTTCCATCGCCGGAAACGAAAGTTCATCCAGCGTCGGTGAAGCCGTCTGCGCGCGAGCGTCCATTTCTCCAACCCACCCAACAGCGGGTCCAGCGGTCATAAAGGGCTTCTTATAAACATTGCTGCTTATTATCCGGACAGATGCAATTGAACGGATCGGAGAAATAGCGATAAGCCGCTGACTAATTTGTGCTTCGATTTCTGGTGGCACGACAAATCCACCGTCGGGATTGGATCCACTCGAAAGCGCTTTCAATTCCAACGCACGCAAATTTGTACTGTCACCTAAACGTACGTACACATCAAATGCAGCTTTGTGCTCTGGAGACGCCCTCCGTTGACCATCGTATTCCAGTAGAGGCCGCGCGCTCTTTAGAGCAATCTCGTCAAGCCGTCGCGTATGCCCATCAATTGCTCGATCGATGCGCGCAAGCTTTTCCTCAAGAAGAACATCTGCATTGTGACGTTCGATACCGGCAAGACGCGCGTCATTCACCTCCTTGAACGAATCGAAAGCACGCATCATTTCGCCGTGTGTTACGACAGCCTCATGTGGAATACCCGCTTTGGTTTCAAATCTATTCTGTACGTCGACTTCCATCTGATTCTCCTCTTAGATCGATCGTGCGTTCCAGGCGAACGCAAATCCGCCGAGCGCTGCTCGGCGGACACATGTATTTTCATTCTCATCTTGATTGGGGCATGCGGTAAATTTGCAATTGACCCGTGCAATTAAGCGCCTTTGAAGGAAATATTTTTCAATCCCCAAGCGCAGGGGCCAGGCCGTTAGGCTCCAATTGCTCTACGGAAGCGGGAAGACTTCTGAGGGAAGATCGTCGTCTGATATCCAATCTACGCTTTTCGGCAACTTGCCGTCAGTCTGCAAAAACTCTTTCACCGCCTTGCGACCTATTTCAAATGGGACGAACAATCCAATCGATAAGGGAGTCCGATGAAATGACCGAACGAATTGCTTTAGCCGCGCCAAATCTCCTTTCGAATGATAGGTGTCTCTTTTTGCTGTGCGGCGATCCCAACCTGAATATTGGAGCTTGATACCGTGGTCAGGATTCATGTGCATGTACAGTATAGCACCAACCAGCCCTGTTTGCGGTATGGAATTGTCCTTGTCATAGATCCATTCGATAGAAAAACAGCCTCCATCACGTCCCCTCGCGAACAGCTGCGCAAGCTTCGCGGGATCTGCAAGGCCTTTTTCTACAGCACCAATGTCCGGCCAACCATTACCCCAATGGTCATCGAATGCAGCCTCCTTTTTAACAATCGGTATCATTCCCAACGTCCATTCCGCATAGTTCGTCTCATGCCACCAGGTTCAATGAACGTCACGCGCGGATTACCCAATTCAAGGCCAAGCTTCGGCAACACCTTCAGGCAACTCGAAGCACAAACTTCCCGATCAGTGTGAACGTCAAATATTCGACCTTCTAATGTACCATTCTCCCTTGCCGCTCTCAAAAGTACGGTCGCCTCCGCATGATAGAGGAGTGATTTGGAACTCTGCCAATGTTTTTTGTTTGCAGTTCGTCTGAATATTTGTCTACCAGTACGCCCCGCCAGTTGTCTGCCTCCCTTTGGTCTGCTGTCGTGTAACCAGGTGCTCCTGAATTGATCCCGAAGTACAGTCTCCCATCGATTTCCGTGACAGCTACCGTTCCTTTGTCGTTTGGCCAACTCGGACGACCGAACAGGTCGGGCATATTGTTGGTCGCCCGGTATGCGTTAATCCAAGCATCGCCATCGAAAGTTCTAGACGCCGGAAGAGGAGACTGAGAGCCCGGCATGTCGAGCGGTGGCCCCAAGTTACCGCCAATTCCGGTTCGCAACTGGTTCAGACGGCTTTCAGCCTGTTGTGCTCTCGCTTCTGCGTCTCGAATTGCACCTTCAATGCTTCCGGGCTTTGCTAGACTTTGGACGGTCGGCTTCCACCTCGGATCAAACTGGCGAACTTGCCGAAGAGCATTTTCAGTTCTGGCTATCTCAAGATCTAGACGAACCTGTTGACTGTATGTTGCCCCAGGGAAATTAGTCCCGTACCGACCGCGGCTCCCGGCCCGCGACGAGTTACTCGCAGCAACTCGACTCCACTGTCCGCCATCTGGACTACCGCGAGGGACGCGCGGTTGATCTGGATTGAAACCATACTTGAGCGCACGATCGTGGCGACGCAACGCAAGTTTAAATCGTGTCGCAGCAGCAAGCCATTTTAGCCGTAGAATGCCAGCCTCAGCGCCTGCCGCCGCATAGCGGCAAGCCTTCTCCAGATCAATTGTTTGCATGAGTTTCGTATAATTCTAAAAGCTTAGCGTCAGGCGATCGAATGAAACGCAGACCGTGCGAGGCTTTGGAATATGAAGGACCGCTTCGGCCGGGCTAAAACACCAGTGGCGAATATTGTATTTAACTTCTATTTGGCGAAGCCACGCGCCTGTACCGGCTCGATCGGATAGCGCAGGATCTCGAGTACGAGGTATTGCTTACGGCTTCGCCGGTCCTGGCACCGCGAAATTGTTTATGCCCAGAAGAAATTTGTGGCCGCAACCATTCGCTCGACGGAATAGCGCCCTGCCCGGCCGCATTTGCCGCAGACAACGCGCAACGTGCGGAGCCTGGAACGAAGATCGTCGAACGTGATAGCGCCGTCACGCGGCATCGTGTGACATCCGGGGCGTATTGGTGGAGCGTGCGCGAACGCTAACGGAGCAGCGTCACGCTGTCAAGGATTATTATCCTAACATATCCACAACCTGGTCGGACGGCTCGCATCGCGGGCACAGGGTCAGAGGATCTCGCCCGGCTCGACGCAATAAATCTCGCCCGGGGCACACCGATGGCCCTCGCCCTGCGCGAAGCGCGCCTTGGCTTCGTCCGGGCTCGCCGCCTCCACGCACCATTCCTCCGTGCGGGTCACCAGCATGGTCGCGTGATAGAGCCGGGTCGGGGTCTGGGTCTTGCTCTTTGCATCCATGCCGGAAGAATCCGCGAATCAGCGGTTTTGTTCCGGAACGCGCGCCGGAAGGGAGCGTTGATGTGCGGCACCTTCAGGGAGTTCCGCATGGCCCCGCGCGCCTACTGGAAAGGTTTTCTCCGGCTTTCGCTGGTTTCGTGTCCGATCTCGCTTTTTCCCGCGACCACCGAGCGTGAAAAAATTCATTTCCACCAGATCAACCGGAAGACGGGCAACCGCATCCAGTACCGGAAAGTCGATGCCGAGACGGGCCGCGAGGTCGACCGGGACGACATCATCCGGGGCTACGAGAAGAGCAAGGGCGATTACGTTGCGGTCGAACCGGACGAGCTGGAGGCGGTCGCGCTCGAGAGCAAACGCGTGATCGAGATCGACCAGTTCGTGCCCCGCAAGGAGATCGACGAGCTCTATTTCGCGAACCCTTATTACATCGTTCCCGACGGCGAGGCCGGCGCCCAGGCCTACGCCGTCATCCGCCACGCCATCGCGCAGGCCAACATGATGGCGCTGGGCCGCGTCGTGTTCACCTCGCGCGAGCACGTCATCGGGCTGGAAGCGCGCGGCAAGGGCATCATGGGAATAACCCTGCGCTTCCCTTACGAGGTGCGCGACGAGGAGGAGTACTTCGACGACATCCCGAGCGAGCGCGTGACCAGGGACATGCTCGATCTCGCCGCCCACATCATCAAGACCAAGACCGGGCACTTCAAGCCGGACGCGTTCGAGGATCAATACGAGGATGCGCTGAAGGACCTGCTGCGCAAGAAGGACAAGGGCGAAAAGATCGAGCCGCCGCCGAGCGCGAGGACAGCAATGTTATCAATATCATGGACGCGCTGCGCCGCAGCGTAAAGGAAGGCTCCGGCGCGCGTCATCCGCGCCGAAGGCAGGCTTCGCACCGCAAAAAGGGCAGAAAGCGCCGCACAACGGTGCGCCACCGGAAGGCGAGCTGAGAGGCTTCAACTCCCCGCGTTAAATTTTTCGCAAAGCGCATGGAACGCAAAGGAGGCAAGCACGTTGTCCCCGGAACCGCGCACCCCCCTTACCCCCCGAATTGCGCGGTTAGCTTCGAGGACTGCGCGTACCCCGCGCAGTCCTCTTTTTGTCTTGTCCGGCGGTTTGTGGTGGCGGCTCCTGGGCGGTTGCAACGCCGTCCTCATGTTTTTGCGAATGTTTGCAGACGCTCAATCCGCTTCCGCACCCGCCGCCATTTTCCTTGCTCAAACGGCTGCGAATAGCGCCACGCCCGGTCCTCTTCGATAAAGGCCATCTCCGCCGCTCTGCGCCCGTGTCGGGCGAGCATGGCCGCTGCCAGCGAATCGATCTCGCTGCGAGGGATCAGGCGTGGCCGGACTTTGCCCTCCCAAAGCACCCAAAGAAGCGCGCCCCAGACCGGGCTCGTCACCGCGCCGATGCCGATCCATATCAATGCCTGGTTGACGCCATCCATTCCGTGCCTCAGGAGGGAATATCTACTTTTAAGATAATCTGGAAAGCAGATTATTGCGAGTCCCGCATCGGCAGAGACGGGGCGCAATTGCGAAAATCGCTTGGATCGGCACGTCACAAGGCGCTCATCGGGCTTCTCGTCCGGAAGAGAGAGGCCGCCGGGATGACGCAGGCCGAACTTGCTGCCCGACTTGGCGAGTATCAATCCTTCGTGGCCCGCCTCGAAAGCGGCCAACGCCGCATCGACGTTGTGGAATTTCTTGACCTTGCAGACGCGGTTGGGTTTGACGCGGCCAGGACCATTTCAGCCTTGAAGAAAGTTTCCTGAGCCGCCTTACGCCTGACCCTGAATCACTGCGGCAGCAGCTCGGCCGGAAATGCTTTCATGGCGTTCGGCACCGACACCGTGACAGCACCCAGCGGATGCCGGATAGGACGAGCGGCTTCCGCGCGAAACGGCTTTCACCCCGGCGGCAACGACGTCGACAAACGTCGCCGTCAGCAGCACGACGGCTACGACAATGGGAAGCGCTCGGCGCAGGGCGTATGTCTGTTTCATTCTGGAATGACTAGCGCCGTTCGCGCAAATGCGCTGTGACCGGCATCACAATATATCACCTTGAGAAAAGCCGGGCGCCGAGCGTCCCGATTTCCCCCTGCGCTATTCGATCACCTCGTCGGCGCGCGTGAGCAGCCGTGCCGGCGGCTCGATGCCGAGCGCCTTCGCCGTCTTCAAGTTGATCGCCAGGTAGAACTTGGCGGGCACCTCGACCGGCAGGTCGGCGGGTTTTGTCCCGCGCAGGATCCGGTCGGTGT
Organism: uncultured Alphaproteobacteria bacterium; assembly: GCA_963736275.1. Taxonomy (GTDB): domain Bacteria; phylum Pseudomonadota; class Alphaproteobacteria; order Rhizobiales; family Xanthobacteraceae; genus Pseudolabrys. Next base: position 621,992 of record CAVTOP010000005.1, on the reverse strand, counting down.
AGCGCGCAAGCGAACGGTAGAGCTCGCGCACGTTCGGCCCGTAGGTCATCAATAGTCCCTTCTGCGCGAACGGATACCAGCCGGAGACCGACGGCAGCTTTGCCTCACGCGCGAAGCCGGCGATGCGGTCGCTCACTTCGTACATGACGGAATCCGGAAAGACGACCACCGCGTCGCAGCGGTCGGCGACGATCTTGCGGAAGATCGTTTCGAGGTCGGTCTGTTCGGGCGACGCCGGCGCCGCCTGCGCCTCCGGGATCGCGGTCCGCGTCAGGTAAGGAAAATACGACAGCTCCATGCCGAGCTTTTTCACGACCTCCTCGGTCGCCCGGCGCTCGAGATGCACGCCGGGATGTTGCGGCCTTGCCAGCACCGCGATGCGGCGGGTGTCCGGCAGCCATTCCTTGAGCAGATCGATACGCTTGCCGACCAGCTCGATGGCGAGATAGCTCATGCCGGTGAAATCGCCGCCCGGCCGCGCCCAGCTTTGCGCGAGCCCGGCGTCGACCGGATCGCCGCTGAATCCGAACACCACTGGCTTGGCCGACTTCGCCTGCAGCATGGCGATCGCCATGAATTCCTGCGTGACGATGACCTCGGGATCGGTTGCGATCGCCGCGCGTGCCGCCGCCCCCATGTCGTCGAGACCCGCGGCCCAGAAGGTGCCGAGCTTCAGGTTGCGGCCTTCGACCCAGCCGAGCTCGCGCAAGCCGGCGCGCAAGGATTCAAGATAAGGCGACGGCTGGTCCGGGCGTCCCACGCCGAGCCAGGCAACGTTTCGAATCCGGCCCGGCTGCTGCGCGAAAGTGGCAAACGGCCAAATCGCAAAGGGCCCTGCGGCGGCCGCACCGCCAAGCAGAGAGATGACATCGCGACGCCGCATTATCCCACTCCCAGGACAAGCGCCTCGCCGAAACCGTCGAGGACGGCGCACTTGCCCGCATCGTCCGCCTTTTTGAGGGCCTTGCCTAGCGGCGCGAAATCTAACGGCCCTTTGGCCCGAAGCGGAGACGGGATCGTGCACCGCGCGTGTCCGCTCCTGACTCCTGGCGGACAGAACTTGCTCAGGATAGTGAACTTTACCTTGTTCTTGCTCCCCGAAAACGCATAATCACCGCGCTAGTGCAATAAAGGGGGTAGCCATGTTTCGTGCCGTGTCTCGTTTCGTCAGGCTATCGTTCGTAAGCATCGTCGCGACAACGTTCCTTGCGGGCGTTGCAATGACGCCTGCCTTTGCTCAAGCAACGAAATTGTCAAAAGCAGACCAGCGGTTGCTCAAGGCAGCGATCGCTTCCTGCAAGTCGGAGGCTAAGGCGAAAAAGGTCAAATTGCTGTCGCGGCGGCAATACGTCGTCGATTGCGTCCAGGCTCTTAAGGACCGACCCCAAGTAAACCTGCACGAGGTGCTGAAGAATCACCCTGATCTCAAAGGCCTTCCGTGTCTCCCCAATCCTGACCCTGGCTACAGGTTGTCTTGTTGACCGGACTGGCGACGCGTCATCGAATGTCCGCTCTTGGCCCTTAGCCGTAGAGGAGCACGAGCCCGTGAGCGACATCGACACCGCAGCGATGGAACGTCTGAAAGCGCTTGACCCAGACCGACCGATTAGAGAAGCGGACGTCGGCTGGTGCACCGCAAATGTCTGCTTTCGGGGGCGCACAAACATCCATTCTGGCGCGAACTGAACCCGCAGTTCGCCGTTATAGGACAATGGATCTCAGCAAGCGCCAATTGCTGCAGCAAGCGCTCGAAAAGGCGGATGCTCACCACGCGTTCATCGCCGTCTGCACGCCGTCGGGCACGCGCATTCTGTTACGCCCCGATTTCACTTGCTTTGAAACTTATGTTGAAGGAACGGGCGCCGACGGACAGCTGTTGACGCTGACCTACGAGCAGATCGCGTCGGTGGACGTGGAATAGATCAATTACTTGCGCGCGCCATCAGCAGCCTGAGCCCCTTGAGGCCCTTGAGCCCCTTGCGCCGCCGCGGCGTTGTTGTCTTTCGCGCCCTGCCCGTTCTTGTTTGGCTCTTTCTTGTCTTGCTCTTTGTTATCCGGCTCTTTGACGTCAGGTTTCGTTTCTTGCGTTTTCGTGCCCTCTTCTTTCACGCCCTGTTTCATGTCTTGCGCCTTTGTTTCCGGCTTTTTCGCGCCGTCCTGTTTCGTTTCCTGTTTCGACTCTTGTTTCGTTTCTTGCTTTTTCGTGTCGGCTGCTTTCGCGGTCTTCTTCGCCTTGGCCGCTTCGCGCGCCGCGGCAGCAGCGGCGGCCGCAGCAGCCTTCGCCTCCACGACGCGCGGGCTCGCCACGGGCATCGGGATCTCGTCGGGTCCGTCCCACGCCAAAAGGCCGGCGGACTCCTGGCACGGCGCGCCTTGCTGAATCTTGATCGCCGGACCACCGGCGAGCGGAACATTCCAGGTCTCGACCGGAAAGCCGGTGATCACTTTGACGTAATCCTGCGTCTCCTGCGGCAGCGCACCCTTCTTCGCGCGCCAGTCGTCGACGCGCCGCGGCCCGGCATTGTAGGCGGCGGCGGCAAGACCGAGATTGCCGAAGCGGCGATAATGGTCACGCAACAACTTCGCCGAGGCCGGAATGGCCTGCCCGGGATCGAACGGATTGTCGAGGCGCCGGTGCGCGGCCGTCTCCGGCATGAACTGCGCGATGCCGAGCGCGCCGGCCGAGCTGATGGCGGCCGGCCTGAAGGTGCTTTCCTGGTACAGCAGCCGGATGAAAAACGGCACGGGCAGGTCGTTGTTCAGCGCCGACTGCACAAGCGCGTCGCAGATCTCCTCGCGCGAGCGGAAGACCACCGGCTTGAGAAGCGGCTTGAGCGGCGCCAGCGGGAGAATAACTGGTTCGAAGCCCGGCTTCACGTCGACGAAATTTTTTTCAGGCGGCTTGCCGGCCGGCGTGGTCAGAAACCGATCGAGATCGTGCCACGCGGCCACGAGCCACGCTGTGGCGAAGACAGCCGCGACACCGGCGCCGATATCGGCGGCGAGCCGGATGCCCCTGCGCTCCGCAATCGTGCTGGGCAGCAGGCCGGCGGCGATGCCGACCAGCGCGAGGAGCGCGATTTCCGGGACTGTGAAATCCATTGGTCAGCCAATCCAGCAGGCGCAACGATTGCATCCGAGCGTGACGAATCTGCGGCAGGGTCGCGGACGGCGTATTTCATGGCACGATCAGGCCGTCACGCGGCCGCGCGATGAAAAGGCCGCGAGGCTGCACCTGCGGCGGAAGCCACAGTCCTTGCGCACAGGGCAACGCTGCTGGCAATGTCTGCTTCACCCCCGAATATCCCGCGCCCGTTTGTCAGTCGCGCACCACGTTCAGCGCGGCCGCGGGCGGGTGGCGGGCCGACACATCGACGCGCCGGGGTGGGCCCTGCAATCACATCGAGCCCCGGCAACGGGTACCCGACATGGATCACACATCGACGCGCCGGGGTGGGTCTTACAATCACATGTCACGTTATAAGCAACGTATGTCTGACAGGGATCTTCGGAGGAGGCGGAATGTAACGGCAAGGCTGCTGGCCCCAGCTATTGCCACACGTGCAGGCTTGTTGCATATGCCGTCGCCCCCCTCGATCAACCCCTTGCCGCAGGAGGGGATCCGTTCGCCCACCGTGCATGCTCTCTGACCCAGCGCACCGCACGCCCCTTTGACACGCAGTTTCCCTTCCACTCGACCAGCCTGGCGTTACAGGAAGGGATGCGCTCGGTGACCTTGCATGCTCTTTGATTGAGAGCACCACAAGCGGCGGCGCTGGCAGGGCTTATGTGGCAGCTGTTGCAAGAAGGTTCGCTAAAACAATCGCGACGACAGCTGCGGCCGATGCCGCGACGACGGGCGTCAACTTTGTTGTCATGGCCTCTCCCCCCAACCAGACGCTACTCGCAAATACGATCTCTCCGAAATTCGACCAGTGATCTTTAATCAGGCTGCGAGAGTGCCAGCGCAGCCTTCCGCTTCCGCGCCAACCAAACTTATCCCCAACGCGCCGAACATCCTATCTCAAAAGTTCCAATCACATGCATGGGGTGCGACAACACGTAGCATGATGCCGCCGCCCTCGCCGCGCGAAAGTCAGCAAACCGGCGACGTTTGTCTGCTTTCATCGGCGCGATCATCTGTTGGCCGCAAAGTCCAGTGCCTCCCGCATGCGCCCGGCGTCGGCCAGCACGCGACAATCCAGCGGCACTTACCGTACAGCCTGTCATGTGGAAGCGACGACGTCGCATTCGCCCTGCTCGGCAGCGCCGTCGGCTGCGAGGCTGGGCACATCACGTGCAATTGCGTTCTCAATCTCTGTGAGGTGCCAGAAGCTACGCCGATTTGAAGTTGGCCGCCAGCGCCCCGCCCGGAGCAGACATGTGCGCTGCAAAAGGTCATGTCCGCTTTAGCCCCAAAAGCGGACCTTGTTTGCGATAAGATGTCGGATCATGAAGCCGGTCACCATCGCCTCAACCCGCGCTCACGGCGGTCGCCGACTGCCTGTCTATTGCGATGGCAAACATGAGGGCGATTGGCCATGCCACCCTCAAGGCGAATTGCCGATTGATCGCTTCAGCGCAGAGGAAACGTTGCCAGAGATACAGCGCCGTTGCCGCTGCACCGTCTGCGGCTGGCGACGTGCTGATCTGAGGCCGGATTACAGCAGGCAGCAGACGTCGCTGTACGGCGGTGGATGGATGATACCGCCATGAATGGGATAGCTGATTGGTTACGAGCCCTGAGCCATGACACAGTTTTTCTTGTGCTGTATCTGATGGTCATCGGAGCACTGCTCATTACGGAGATGCCTCGAAATGAAACGAAACCCGTCGCCACGGAGGACAAGGCGCCCGTGGCTGTGCAAGACAAAAACTCCGTAGTCGACAAGCCACTCGATGCGCTTCCGCAGGCCGTTGGGTCGATCGGCAAGCGGGGCTTAACGGCAGACTGTGAAAAGGAATTGCGGCGTACACCCGATTTATTGCGATTTTTTGCCAATAAAATCCAGATGGGAGAAGAAACACAATCGGTCGTTGCTGACATGAGGCAGCAAGAGAAAAAAATATCGGAAGTTTGCGAGTAACTGCTCAGCTACCGCAAAGGGGGAATGTCCGCTTCGGGTCATTGGCGGACGTTTGCAGCGCAATAGCCGCTGCCCGCTTTGCGCCAATAGCGGACTTCGGATCGGCGACCCTAAAGAAGGGTGGCCGCCAACTGAGGCGGCCTACCACTTATTCCGTTCGGGGCCATACCGCGCCACAGCCGAGCGATTTCTTCATAGGCCTGCCGGGCGCCAAAATCGCTCGATTTTCGCGCTAGTTCGTCGGCCTATTCCACCCTACGGCGGCATTCTTCTGATTTAGCAACTGGCCCCCTGAAGCCCTACCTGCGGGAAGCAAAAATCGTCCGTCAGGTAAGAATTGCTGCACGCATCCGACACTCGCCGAGGAAGTCTCGAGAACTGAGCCGCCTACTTCTGTCTATCCATTTTAATATTAGTCTTGATCTCGTCTGCCTTGGCCTCCAATTCGTGACCGAGTACTTCTAATTTATCTGCCCCCTCACGCTGAATCTTTGCCCCCTCGCGTTGGGCCTTTGCGAGGCCTAACACACGCTTTGCCTTCCCCATGAAATATTGGGCGTGCTTCTCAGCGAACATTTGGCTCCCTACCTTTCGACATTGTGCCCAAATTGCGAGGGGCGATTTGATTGACGAGGTCAGTGCAATTTTTGTCGTGATGGCACGGGCTGACCCAAGGTGTCAGAATATAGTTCATCGACGGTCACAATGATCCCTTTGATGAGCTGACTAAGAGATCGACATTCTTCTATTCCGTATCTCGGCGCGGTCGATTTTAATGATCGTTTTGTCTGCAACTTTTTGATTCTTACAGGCTTCCCCCTCCCCCAAAGCAGGTAGGCTTTTGTTTTCGGGTCTCTCACCCAAGTGCCGTGAGCGAGCAGGTCCCGTTGGGCTGTTGCAGAGAGCAAAAACTTCCGTAGGCGAATAAGATCTACACGCGTCTTGACGTCTTTCAGGCTGACGAGATCGCAAATCAGATCGAATTGGTCAATTGCACGAGGGTCTCTGGGCACTAGCCGACTGAGGATTTTAGTGACGTGCAGAATGTCATAGATGATCAAACCAAGCCGCCATTCTACGTATGAATGGGAGAAAATGACGCGCCCGATCTCGCGCATAAGATTTGGCGGCAAGTTTCGAACGACTGGCACCTCGCGAGGGTGAAGATTTTTCATGCCTGAAGGAACCCAATCCGGCAGGAGCCGTAGTGTTTTGCTTGTGATGCTGGAGACATAGGAACTGCTCGGCAGTCTATCGAAACGCAGCGAAAGAGTCCTCTGATCGGGACGCACTCACAGGAAGAAATCGTAGTCCCCCGCATTGACAATTGCACCCTGTGGTCCGTTGTGACGATCCAAAATAATTTGGATTCACAAACGCTTAACGGAAACGACCAAAATTGCACAGCGGCTCCAGCTGAGTCTGTTCAAAATTGACCGTCTTAAAAACTGGTTGATGTCCGCTATGGGCGGTGGTCTCAACCGGTCGACGCAACACTCTATCCTGAACAGATGAGGTAGAGAGTGTGTAGCTGATGAGCGGAAAATGTCGGCGAGGCCTAACTGCGGCCGAGAAACCGGAGTTTTGGCATCGGTGGCAGCCGGGGATCTTGAACGCAATTAGACGAGCGTTTGGTGAGCGTTACGCAGGTGTTGGGTCGACCGATTGAACCGGCAGCCCAAAAGCGGACTTAGCGACTTATTCGATGACTTCGTCGGCGCGCAGCAGGAAGGACTCGGAAATTTTGAGCCCAAGAGCCTTTGCCGTCTTTACATTGACGACCAGATAAAACTTTGTTGGCGCCTGCACAGGCAAATCTCCAGGCTTTTCGCCTTTCAGGAGTCGATCAACGTAGAGAGCCGCTCCGCGAATTTGGTCAATCTGATCAATCCCATATGACATCAATCCGCCGTCGGCGACGTAATATCTGTAGGGATAAACCGCCGGCAGACCGAATCGCGCGGCGAGATCAATGATCTGTTTGCGGTGAACCGACGTGAACGCGTCGGTCATTACGATCAATCCGCCCCCCGGCACACTGGCAAACTTCGTAAGGACGCGTTCAATCTCGGCGGCGTCATGTATTTGAGCCGCCGTTACAGCCACCGTATGGGAGGGGGCCGCCGATTCAATCGAGCGCATGTACAACTCGGTATAGGGGGCCGTCTGAGGGTTAAATACAACAGCAGCTCGCGCCATGGCGGGCGAAACTTGCTTTAGTAACTCCAGCCATTTTCCGCCAATGGCCCGATCGTAATTCGTGAAGCCAGTCACTGCGCCGCCCGGCTTCGCCAAACTCCCGACCATGTCTTGACCTATTGGATCGGACACTTGAGTAAAAATGATAGGTATGGTTTTCGACTCTCGCTGCAATGCTTTGACCGCCGGTGTCGAAACAGCCACCACCAGCTCGTCCTTAAGCTTTACAAGATCGGCTGCATGACTGCGGAAGCGATCGCGATCTCCGCCTGCCCAGCGATAATCGATCCGTAAATTAAGACTCGCTTTCCAGCCCAGCTTTTCCAATTCTTCCGTCAGCGCCTTTGCCCGAATTTGCCCTTCCGGATCGCCCTCGGCATATTGCATCAGCACCCCGATACGTCGCATGGGCGCGGTTTGCTGCCCGCGTACCGCGAGCGGCCAAGCTGTGGTCACCACTGCAGTGCCAAGCGTAGTAATGAATTCGCGCCGCCTCATGAAGCCCTTCCCTCGGAGGTCCTGAAAAATGCTGGGCGGCCTCCGGAAAACCAGGATTGTTTTTGAGGTCGCGATTTTGTGCCGACCGAAGGCACCAGGCTGCCAATTGTTACAAGCGGCGACTTCGGTAGGTTGCCGTTTTCGGGGCAGCTCTCAGACAAGCAATGGGCTTGACCGTGTATGGACGTTACACTGATTTTAGTTTGACGTCTCTATGGTTGAATGTCCGCTTTTGGTCCAGAAGCGGACATTGCGCCACCTATTCGATCACCTCGTCAGCGCGTGAAAGCAGCGTGGGTGGCACGGTGAGCCCGATTGCTTTGGCGGTCTTCAGGTTGATAACGAGTTCGAATTTCGTGGGCTGCTGAACCGGCATGTCTGCGGGATCAATACCTCGGAGGACCTTGTCCACGTAAACGGTGCCGCGGCGCCACAGATCGGCGCGGTCAGGCGAGTAGCTCATGAGGCCCCCGGCCTCCACATGATGTTTCGGTCCAAAAAGCGAAGGCAGTTTGTGCGCTAAAGAAAGGTCCGCGAGCGGCTTTGCCCCCGAGATGAAAAGCGGGGTCGAAAGGACCAAGATCGCGCCCGCGCGTTCCCCGACAATGGCAGAAAACGCGCTTTCGTATTTCGTGGCGCTGCCCACTGCTACGGACTGAATGCGAAGGCCAAGGGAGGGTCCTGCGATCTCGGCGGCCCGCAAACCGGGTCGATGCGACGGAGTGGCCGGATCCCAGATGACGGCAACGCGCGAGAGCCCGGGAACGGCCTCTTTTAACAGCTCCAGACCTTTGACATTAGTCTCGGTCATCATCAGGGACAGCCCGGTGGCATTGCCGCCCGGCCGCGCGAGGCTTGCCACGTGGCCGGTGCCGAGCGGGTCCGCGTGGCTCAGAAATACGATTGGAATCGTCGAGGTCGCACGCTTGGCCGCCGCGGTGTAGATGGAGCTCGGTGTTATGATGACATCGACCTTGAGCCCGACTAGTTCCTCCGCAAGTTCGCGCATCCGTTCTGGCTTGCCATTCGCCCACCTGTACTCGATGGCGATTGTCTGCCCCTCTACGTAGCCAAGATCACGAAGTCCTTGGCGGAAAGCTTCGAGGGCATCCGGAAATACGTCGGGGCCGTCCCACAGAAAACCGACGCGGTAGACCTTCTTGGCCTGTTGCGCGCGGGCGGCGAGCGGCCACGCAGTCACCGCACCGCCGAGAAGCGTGATGAACTCGCGGCGTTGCATGTACCCCCAAACAACACGCTTTGTGATGCCAAAAGCCTAGCACTTTGCGACCAGGCGAGCGAGAAATCGCGCACAACACAGCTCAGACGCGGGTCAGGCCCCATGTCCGCTTTGGTCATAAGCAGACATGTGCGCCGCAAAAGGTCATGTCCGCTCTATCGTTGAAAGCGGACATGTGCAGCGCACTAGCCGCTGTCCGCTATAAGCCAGAAGCGGACAAACGTCTTCACGCAGCACCTTTTGCCGTATCGAGCACGGCATCGTAGAGGTCGTCCTGCGCGATCAGTTCAAGCAGGGTCGTGACAAGCGCGGCTTCGGTCATACCCATGACTTGCGCCCGCTGGCGCAACCGGGACATCGCAACGCGGCTGAGTTGCAGTGTGGTCGGCACGGCAAAGGCAAAGCACCGCTTTGATTGGGGCGGCTTGGGCGGCGCGGTCGCTGGCACCAGCTGCACCAGCGGCACCACCTTGAGCTCTTTGGGTGCGCGCAGGCTGATCTGGGCCTGCGAGCAGCGCACCTTGAGTGTGCCGGCTGTGCAGCCAAGCCGGGCTGCGATGGCTTCGGCATTCAGGCCTTGCTGGACCAGCACCGGGATGCCAGCCATGACGTCCTTTGTAAGAATGGAACGCCGCCCTTGTTTTTTTACAGTGACTGAATTCATTGCTTCTGCGTTGATCATGCCGCTATCTCCTCCGACACCTCGCCAACTTACCCGTTCTTCCGCGCGGAGGCGGTCAAAAAGCTGCGGAGCCGCAGTTATGGCTTGCCAACGGCCCCGCCAGTGCAAATCACTCACAAATTGCTTTTGTAATTTTGATCGCTGTTTAGAACGACGGGACGGGCTCGGTCTTGTGGTTACCGGCCAAAGCTTTGCCAATTCGCGCCAATTGCCGCGCGGACGCCGGAAACGCGGCTGATGTCCGCTTTGAGTGGTGGTCTCAACTGGTCGACGCAACACTCTATCCTGAAAGGGAAAGGAGTGTCTGGCGATGGTTCGAGGATATTTTCGAGGCTTCACTACGGCAGAGAAAACGGAGCTTTGGGATCGCTGGCAGCGGGGCGAGTCGCTCAAGGCGATCGGGCGAGCGTTTGGTAAGCCGTCATCGTCCATCTATTTTCAGCTAGCACCGCACGGGGGAATTCGTCCCGCGCCACGGCGCCGCTCGAGACTGGCGTTGACGCTTTCGGAGCGCGAGGAGATATCCAGGGGTATCGCGCTCTACCAATCAGCACGATCGATCGCCAGGTTGCTTGGCCGTTCACCCTCGACGGTAAGCAGGGAGATCAACCGGAATGGCGGCCATGATCGATATCGAGCGGCGCTGGCTGATGACAAGGGCTGGGACCGAACCCGTCGCGCGAAACGGTGTAAACTGGCGAACAATTCACGACTGCGACGGGTCGTGGCAAGGAAACTGAGATTGAATTGGTCGCCCGAGCAGATCGCCGGTTGGCTGAAGAGAACGTATCCTGAAGACGAGTCTTTCCAGGTGTCGCACGAGACGATCTATCGCAGCCTATTCGTCCAGGCCCGTGGCGTGCTGAAGAAAGAGCTGCTGCGCCATCTGCGATCGAAGCGGACGATCCGTCGATCAAGGCAAGCAGGGCTGCACAAGGATCGACGCGGGCAAATCGTGGATCCCGTTTCGATAAGGCAACGGCCGGCAGCGGTCGAAGATCGCGCGGTTCCAGGTCATTGGGAAGGCGATCTGCTGTCAGGGTCGAAAAACAGCTATGTCGCGACCCTGGTCGAACGGCATACGCGCTACGTGATGTTGGCGAAGGTCGCCAACAAGGACACACAGGCGATTGTCACTGCTCTCATCAAGCAGGCCAAGATGCTGCCGACGGAGCTCTATAAGTCGCTAACCTGGGACCGCGGAAAGGAGCTTGCCGACCACCGACGGTTCACGTTAGCAACCAACATCAATGTGTACTTCTGCGACCCGCAAAGTCCGTGGCAGCGGGGTTCCAATGAGAACACCAATGGTCTTTTGCGACAGTACTTTCCGAAGGGAACGGACCTGTCGGTGTACTCGCAGGCTCATCTGAACAAAGTGGCACGCCAGCTAAACGAGCGGCCACGCAAGACCCTGGGATTTGAAACCCCGGCAGAGAAATTTAACGCATGTGTTGCGTCGACCGGTTGAGCCGGCAGCCATTAGCGGACGTTTGCAGCGCAATAGTTCCTGTCTGCTTTGCGCCAAGAGCAGACATCGCACTTGTCGTTCGATAGACTGAAAGAGACCGCCAACCGTGCTTGCAAACGGCCCCGAAGGACACATTTAGCTTGTATGACCGATATTGTGGATATTGCTCGTTCGAGCCAAGAAGAACCAAAATTGATTGTCCGCAAGGCACCTCATGCCGCCGTGTGGTCGGTATGGGCCGTGCTTGAAGGCATCCCACCCGAGGAAATCTTCGAGGGGTCTTCTGAGGAAGAGGCGTCAAGCTGGATCAATACCGGCGGTCAAGCTTGGCTTGAAGAACGCAGGCGAAAACGCAATGCCTAGCGCTGATGCGCGAACAATAGCGTGCGACATTGTGGATGTCATAATAAAACGCCATACATCCCGGGCCTCGATTTCCCCCAAGGAGAATGAATGAGTAGCTTCAGAAGTCCCGACCTTTTAGAGCGTCGGAATAATGCCGCCACTGTCAAAAAAGTGATGCTGGAGAAGTTTCGCGCCGCTCGCCAGGAACCCGCTTTCGAACAGCAACGCCTTAAACGGATCGCCGTGAATGAGGCGCGAGTTTCCCGCGCTGCCGAACGCGAAGCCGTAAAGAAGGTGCGTGAGGCCGAACTGGCCGCGCAAGCAACGCGTGCCGCCGAACTTGCCGCGCAGGCGCACCGCGAGGCCGAAAAAGCGGAGGCGCTCGCTAAGGCTCAAGCGGCCGAGCGCGCTGCCGCGGTGGCAGCGGAGCAAAAAGCCGGGCGCGATGCCCGCTATGCAGCACGCAAGACCGCAAAAAAGATCCGGCGGCGCGGGTACTAGCCGGCTTGCCGCAATATCCAATATCGGCTCTGTGCCAATAGCGGACATCGCATCGTGTTGGAGAGCAGGCTAGCGGCGTTACCCGAATAGCCCCATATTGGGGTCATGGGCAAAACTCCCCGAGTCGTATTTCATCCAAAGCGTATCGCTGAAGGCGATTGGCAAATCGAGGCTCACTATCCCGGAGCCGAGATTCGTTACATCACCGGACTAACGGACAAAGCCGATATTGACGATTGGTTGGGCGGCAGCCGCAAAATAGCCTGGCTCCGCTCTCAAGGTTACGCGAAATGACGAGCCGCGAGCGTCGTCGCGGTCCGTGTCCAACTCGCCATCTTTGGGTCATAGCAGACATAACATTTCAGACTTAAATGTCCTGCCTTACCCCCGAAAGCGGACGCTGATTGGCAGCTCGGCCCTCAGACCGATTCCGTCCAGCTTTCCGAGAATGCCAGCGCCGACGTCGAGAAGGGCCGCCCCTCTCGCTCCCGCGGCCAGGATCGCCCGTTGGCCTCGACGCCGTTGCGGACGAGGCGCGTGCCGAGCGCTGGGATCAATACAGTGCAAACGCCGTAACGCCGGTTGGGAATCTGGTTCGGCTGCGAGTGGATGAGCAGCGGCTCGCCGATATCGAACCAGGTGAGTGAGATGTCTTCGCCGTGCGACCTGATGTGCTCAGTCCAGAAGTAGCGGGGATCTCCAGCTTTGGAGAATTGCGCGTCCGCACAGGGGAGCGTCGTGTCGGAAAGTTCGGCATTGAGCATGCCTTGTACGGTTGACTGCAGCCACCGCGCCATCGCGATGTTGTCGGAGTAAATGCGCCAGCGCCCTTCCGTCAGCTCGCTTTTCAGGTAGAGGACGTGGCCGGGACCAGCTGGCGAGAAGATGATCCGCCAATAGCTCGCGTCTGTTGAGTTCGCCTCGCCGTCCTTCGGGCTCAAGCGTACAAATGGGTTCTCGCCCGTCAGGATCGTCTTGTTGGGATCGGCGATGCTCATGTCACTGGTCTCCGCTCAACGTCTCGGGCATGTCCGCTAAACGCCAATAGCGGTCCTTCGGAGTTATGGTGGTGAGTGAATTAGGAGAGCGTTTTCACTCTTCGTTTTATCGTCCGCCTTGTCTTCAATGGCGTCTTCTTCTTCAGTGGCTTCTTCGACCGCACCCGCTTCGATGGCACCTTCTTTGGACTCGCCTGCTTTGACGGTAATTTGTTTGCAGGCGTCTCATTCGTAGACGTTTGCGTTGGCGGGGTACCGCCTGAAACGGCTTTTGCAACAGTCAGATTAGCCTTTGCAACTAATGCTTCTGCTTTTCCAAAAAGGTCCTTCAGCTGAATGTCGTCAGCAAATTGCTTGAAAATTGATTGCGCTGGATCAATGATTTTTCTTGCTGCTTCGAAAACATTGGATGTTTTGACAAGTTGTTGTATTTCAGGACCTGACTGTTGCAAGCGACCTTTCGCTTTATCGAAGCGTTCAACAAACCCTTTCTTTAAAGTCTTTCCCTGATCGTCTCTCATTCAACAAGTCTCTTTGTTCGATCCAAGTGAAACTAAAACTGCTTCCGCAGTCTTTCTAAAAATTCATTTTGCTCGTCATCGAGCCGCTTAATCGCTTTTGTATCCGCTTTGCATTTTCTAACCATCTTCCTAATCTTATGTGCCGCAGCGCGACGTCGACGTTTTTCGGGCTCTGCCGCACCTTCGTTCAAATGCCCGGATATTGCCCGCCCCATGCCGCAACCTCCTCAACCGAAAGATTCTCCAAAATTCCAATTGAGCACCAGTATCTGCTTTGACGGTATCCACTTTTGCGACCTGCATCAATTGACTGCGTTCCCGTGTGACCAGCCAATCCGACGCTGAAATCCGATCCGCCAAAGCAACTCAAGGTCGCCACGAGCCCGTTTTCTCATTCATTACTCGTCGCAAGCCTTTCCGCGCGACCACCCGCATCATCGTTACGGGATGCGTTAGCGCGGTGGTAATGCGTCCCCGCAAGCTGTCTGGCTCATGGAATATGCCTAATTGTCCGAGCAACGTGGCGCGATCGTAGTAAATCTTCTCGCCGGCCAGCCGGTCCTCCTTGTTGAATGTATAAATGCCGCACAGTGGAAGCTCGATCTGGCGGCCGGTCGGAGAAAGTCCTCGCCAACTTCCTAAATGCCGACCACGAATGATTACCTCAAGGACGATGGCATCTTCCGCTGCGTAGCGCCGCCGAATGTCAATGTGCAAATCGGGAACGGCATGCAGCAATTGCGCATAGAATGCACGAACCTGCTCTCGGCCCACATAATGGGCGTCCCATGGCTCATCGTCGTAGCGCGCTGTTTCGCCAAAAGTCGAAACAATGCCGTCGAGATTGTGCTCGTTTTCAAGATTGACGTGCTCAGCAACAATACTTAATCGAGCGGCCATAGTGGCTGAGGTCGTCATCGACTTTCTCCCAAGCCGTTTGATCGTCGCGTGCAACGCAAGCCACACTGATGGTCCGCTGCGCTTCGTTTTTACCTCAAAAGCAGACATTGGTCGCCATGAGCCAAGTGCCAATAGATGACATTGCGTGCTTTGATTGAAATGAATGTGCCCGCCAGCTGAGGCGGTCTCAGTCGCTGATGCCGTCACGCCCTTCGACAACTATGAGCGTCGCGGTGAGCAGTGCGATCAGCTTTTCTTGTCCGCCGGTAATTGCAAACACCTCCGCTTGAGCCAAAGTGAGGGTGCGGCCAGCTTTCACCGCGCGGCCGCTGCAACGTGAAGCTTTCTCTTCCCTGGATTGAGGAGCGAGACGATGCGCAAATTTTCATTGGCGACATTGGCGCCAGCAATCAGTGGCTCGGCTTACGCAGCCGATCTTCCTCGCAAGAGGCCGATCACGCAGGAGTAAAATCTAGTGCACGAGCGAGTCAAATTGAATCGTCATGCCCGCGCATAGCCGTTCGGAGAACGGCGTGCTTTTCGCACGCCTACGTCGCGGGCATCCACGTCTTAATGATCGTGAAAATTCAAAGACGTGGATGGCCGGGACAAGCCCGGCCATGACGACGTTGAGTGTCAACCTCAATGGATCATGCTCTAGTGCACGAGCGGGCAGTGACCAATTTCACGTCCCTCGTCGGCGGTTTCGTTCCAGAATTTTTGTAGCTCATCTCCAGTGAGAACATCGTTGATCTTGAGATTGGGATTGGGGCACGCCTTGCTTATGCGTTGGTAGAATTGGCCAACGTGCCCTATTCGAGCAAGGGTTTCCTCATTCAGCTTTCCGGACTTCGCCAAGGCTTCGAGTTTCATGCGGTTAATCTTGCCGCTCATCAATTCATGATAAGAAAATGATTTGGTGCTCATTTGATGCCTTCGTCGCACGTGACCTCTAGACTTTCCGTTTGTCCACCAATTCGCGGCGTAACATTCTCGCCAATCTCTCGGGAATGTGACCCCCTATTTGAATCGTTGCTCCCGAATGACGTTGGGCGCTTTGAACCGGCGCTTCAGTCGCACTTAATCTGGGCTCTCTTTGATCAAAGTTGAGTGGCGTTTTATGCATGGACTGTCTTTAAGCCATGTCCGTGCAATGTCTGTGTTACCTCGAAGGCGAGGCCATTGGCTGGCGTCAATCGAATGTCGCTTTATGCCAACACGGGACGTCACGAAATGATCTGCGCAAACAGAAAGACCGCCTTGCGGCGTTCTCTCCGAAACCCGATTGGATGCTGCGCAATTCTCAATAACGGAGCTTGGCGTCCTCTTCCCGCGGCTCTTCCTGCAGCTCTTCCTCCGGCTCTTCCCGCGGTACGAGCGCCAGGCCCTCGATGCCCTTAAGCAAATCTTCTTCGGTCATGTGCTCGGATGTTACCTGGGTATCGCCGGAGTCGACGGTGGCGTTACTGGTGCCGATGAGCGGCTCCTCGGGCTCCGCCTCGTCGACCTCGACGTATTTCTGCAGGCTATGAATGAGGTCTTCCTTGAGGTCGCCAGGTGACACGGTGCTTTCGGCTATTTCGCGCAACGCTACGACCGGATTTTTGTCGTTGTCGCGCTCAACCGTTATCTTCGACCCCGACGAAATCATGCGAGCCCGGTGACTCGCCACAAGGATGAGCTCGAAGCGGTTCTCAACTTTATCGACACAATCTTCTACGGTGACACGGGCCATTGGCTCGCTCCGGCACTTCGAGGGGAATTTGTCGTGAAAACGACCGCTAGATGCGCCGAATCGAGTTAGCGCGACGGCTCCGCGTATCCACTTGCGGCATAGTACTAATGGCAGGGCGCGTCAATGATCGGAGGGGCGCTTTCGCGCTTTGGGGCATTCGCTGCCGATGCATTTGGTCCGCGTGCCGATCAGTGTCCGCTTTATGCTCAGAAGCGGAACTCCGACCGGACATAGCATCTACACAATAGTAGGCTTTGCTGGCGCTCGCTGGATCTCGCGCATGTCCCCATGGTGCACGGTGGCCACCTGACCATTGTCCCAGGTGATCGTGACTGCATCCCAACTCATTTCGGTGATAATGCCGCCGTCAGTGGCATCACCTCGCCAATAAACGCGGCCGCCCTTCTTAAGACCTTTAGATTCAGCGACGTTCATCGAACTCTCCTCATTGTGCCTTATCATCGTCAGATGAGGTTTTAACCTCTGCTGCACGTTCGGCTTTGCGTTGAGCAGATTTTTCCTCTCTCTTTCGCTGTTTTTGCTCGCTCCGTGCTTGTGCTGCACGGTTGCGATCAGCGCGTTGCAGACCGTAATTCGGTTTGTAAGCCATGTAGCCTCCTTCGAAATTGACCACTTTGCAAACTAGCTGGTTGCCGATCGTTCGGACGCTTCCGCACCGAATGGTTGCCTTCGCTTCATGGGCCCCTGAAAAACACACCTGATGCAAGGCTTAAAGCCCAGCACTTTGCGACCCAGTGTCTGCTTTGGGTCAATACATGTGCGCCGTAAAAGGTCATGTCCGCTTCTACCGTTGAAAGCGGACATGCGCACTGGCCGCCGTCCGCTATCGGGCCACAAGCGGACATCGATCGCGCTATTCGATCACCTCGTCGGCGCGGGCGATCAGCGAGGACGGCACTGTAAGGCCGAGCGCCTTGGCGGTCTTGAGGTTGATTGAAAGCTCGTACTTGGTTGGTGCCTGCACCGGAAGATCACCGGGCTTATCGCCTTTCAAAATGCGATCGATATATGCGGCCGCACGGCGATAGTGCTCGAACTGGTCCGGTCCGTAAGAGACCAAGCCGCCGGCAATCACGTTCTGTCGAAAGGCATATATTGCAGGAACACGGAATTTTGCTGCCAAACCGATAATCAGATCACGATACGCATTTATCGATGGGATCGCCGGAACGACCAGACCTTCGGTTGAACCCACGGCAAATTCCGAAAAACTACTTTCGATCTCCGCCGGGCCGAACGGATCGATCGCCGTGATCTCAACGGAAAGCGCCGGCGCAGCTGATTGGAGCGCAGTAAAAAAGGCTTTTCCTCCCGGACTGGCTTCCCGGATGACGGCAACCCGGTTGATCGTCGGTTTTAATTCTTTAAGGAGCTCCAGCCATTTCGAACTCGTGCCAAATTCCAGCGGGGTGAATCCGGTGATGTTACCCCCTGGCCGTGCCATGTTTCCGACAAATCCGAGACCAACCGGATCGGCCACGTTCACAAAAACAATCGGCACATCGCGGGTTGCTTTGCTCAGGGCCGCAAGGAGTCCGCTGCTCGACACCAGGATGGCATCGGGTTTTTGCGCAACAAGTTCTTCGACATATTGACGGAGTTCCTCGGGGCCCCCGACGTTCGCGCGATATTCGATCCGCAGGTTGCGGCCATCATTCAAGCCCACTTGGTCCAGGCCCTCACGAAACGCCGCCATGCGCCTTTTTTCGATGGGGTCGTCGGACGGAAGCGGCCCAAGCACTCCGATCCGCCGAACGCCCTCGTTCTTTTGCGCGCGCGCAAGAGAAGGGAATGCTACGGCGCCACCCAGTAGCTTAACGAAATCGCGCCGTCGCATCGCTTCCAGGCCCATGACAGGCATTGTAAGGCTCGAAAACAAGTTGGGAAAGGCGAAACGCATTGTGGAGAATGTCGGCTTTGGGTTCATCAGCGGACATACCGGCACAAGACTTTGCCCTCGAAGAACCGCCAAGCCGTTATCGGGTTATTTGCCGGCTTCGCTGGCGGCAATACGGGCGCGCACCAGGTCCAGATGCATGCGCAAGGTGTACTGCATGCTGGCGTATTTGACCGGCAGCTGCAGTTCGCTGGCGCTTTGGTAGAGCCGGTCGAGCTTTGCGTTCAGTGCGCCCGGAGACTCGCGTCCCGATGCCAGCTCGCGTTCGATCGACTTCATCTCGTCGTAGAGACGCCGGATCCTTGACTGCATCAGCCAGTCATAGCCCTGCGGCAGAAGCCTGAACGCCGGATAGAGCAAAACGAGCACCGGAACGAAAACGACCAGAAATCTTTCGAACAGGGCCGCCATCCAGAACGGAAGGTAGGCCTGGAGAACGGGCCGGCCGCTCTTGTAAAAGCGCTGCGCTTCCTCGCTGAGCGGCAGGTCGACCGATTCCGCGGCGGGAAACTGGCCGGCCTTCTGGAATATTCCGGGCGGAGAGTGAAGCTCAACCGCGGCGTTGAGCAGAAGATACTGGATCGCCGGATGCAAGTCGTCGCGCACCGCAAGACTTGCCTTGGCAGCAAGCAAAACGACATCCGCAGGCGGCCGGTTCGCGGCGAGATCGGCGACGCCCGCAGGCAGCACCACCTTGCTCAAGAAAGGATAGAGCGCGATGAACGCATCGGGCCGCGGGACGCTGGCGACCTCGATTCCATTCTCCGCCATGAGACGCCGCACCACCGGCGAATCCCAGCCCAACACGAAGAAGGCAATATCGATCTCGCCCGCGATGAGCTTGTCCGCCGCCTCCTGCGGCGGGAATCCCAGCAGCTCGCCGACGACGGCGTCGACCTTCGTCCGTTTCAGGATCTCAAGCGCAAGCGCGCGGCCGCCGCTTCCTTCCGGGCCGATTGAAATGCGGCGGCCGCGGTATCGCTCAATGCCTTCGCCAATCCCGCTGCGATAAAACAGCCAGAGCGGCTCGAAATACAAGGTGCCGAGCGACTCGACATTCGGCGATTCTTCTTTTGTGGTTGTGCCGCCCTGGATGAATGCGCCGTGCACGCCCGACCGGCGATCGCGCAGACGTGCGAGATTGTCGAGGCCACCCGTCGTGTTGACCAGCCGAAGCCTGACGCCGGATCGCGCCAGGACCTCCCGGTAGCGCAGACCCAGCTCATGATAGGCGCCGCCCGCGGGACCCGTCGCCATGGTCACCGTGCGCGGGGGCAACGTTGCAAAAATAAAGAGTTCCCGCCGCCAACAGGATTGCGGCCGGCACCGCGAAAACAATCCAGTACCAAAATCTTTCCAGGCTATCCCCCGATCAGCAGTGACGGCGGATCATTCGTCAGCGTGATCTTATTGATCTTGCCGGTAAAGGCGAACGGCGCCCTGTTCGCCGGACATCGGAGAATGTTTGGGTACCGCCGCCACCGGCACAGTTGGACCAAACGCAAATCGCGTCACGTCCACTTTGAAATACGGGCACCTACTCGGCTTTTCCAATCCGCGTATCGATGTGATGACACTTGGGGCAATCGAACGAGAGCAATTCGTAGCCGGGGCGCTGAGGCTCTATGCCGAACAGTAACATTCGGGTCCCGCATTTCGGACAGTTTGGCCGTTTGATTGAATCTGAATGCGGCGTGGCTGGCTGATAAGTGGTCATCGACCTCCCTCTTTTTATTGGCGGGAGTATCGACTCTCAGTCGCCGGGCGCATGCCAACGTAAGACCGGCGATGGGCCATTTTAGCACATGATATTCAAGCCTTTAGCCTGGAACTTTCGTTAGCATCATGTTAGACAAATGAGTAGTTGACTTATTGATATTCTTGTTGTTAAAAACAGGTCTGTTAGCAGGGTTCTAACTAGTCTCATGAGGGTTCCCATGGTCACCGAGAATGAAAACCTCAGCCGGGGTGAGCGTTTGCAAATCATGCTGGCCCCGGAAGAACTCAAAGCTGTGGACGATTTTCGATTCAAACGGCGAATGCCCAGCCGGGCCGCGGCCGTGCGCGAGCTGTTCAGGATCGGCCTTGCCAATACCGGACTGGTGGTCGCCTCCGATGAGAAGAGGAAATCGTCAGATTTCGGCGTGCTTGAAGCCGACGACGAGGGCAGCAAAAGGGTCAACGGTCGATAGTGGATGCAATGAGTAATGGCAGTGCATTGCATCGACGATGACTTTTGCTCTTAGACTACGCGCGACTAGGTAACCTGCGGCGATAGGCAGACACTTCGTCGGTTCCCGTTGGAGAAACGCCGTGTCTACGATCATTGACTACATTCAACGGCCCGCGGTGTTCGAACCCGAAGCAATTGCTGTCATGGGTGATGCTTACGAGCGCGCCCTGAGAATTTTTCCAACATCAGCACCCGAGAACGTGAGACAAGTGATCGCCACGCGCATCATTGAGTTGGCGCGAACCGGCGAACGCGACCCTCACACACTCTGCGAACAATCTCTTGCAGGCATAGACGGTCTTGTCGGCCCGAACGCCGCGACGTCAAAAGCAGCCATTTAACGATCGTCGCCTATTCGATCACATCGTCGGCGCGAAGGAGCACGGCACGTGGAACGGTAAGCCCGAGGGCGGCCGCCGTTCTCGTGTTGACAATCAATTCAAAGGCCGTTGCCTGCTGGACAGGCAAATTACCGACTTTCTCGCCCCTTCAGTAACCTGTCCAGATAGTCCGCGGCCCGCTCGAACAACACCGAGATTCTGAGGCTAAAGAAACACGCCATCGCAGTCTTCGCGGCTGGGACAACCGCTTAATAGCCGCTTTGAGCCTCAAACGGCGCCGTTTTCGAGTTTTTCAATCATCCTTCGGAATGTAGTCTTTATATTCACAATGTCGCACGGCGCGACCCTAGTGTCTTTTCTTCCGGGCTTTAACCGCTGGGCGTTTTTTTCTTTTTGGCGCCGGCCCGCGGCCGCGAGGCGTGCTCTCACGGGATAGAGATCTCATGACGGCCCGGACCGCCGCCTCTGCGGCCGCAGTCGCCGCCTCTGTTGCCGCCCTCATGGCCACCTTCTGCACGTGAACGGCTCTCGACTTGGCTGCGTCGAACATCGTTCGCCGGCTTTTCCGGACCGATCGCCTCTTCTTTTTTGCCATCTGAATCTCCCGACACAATTGTCGCGCGCTAGGAATGCGGCAGGTGAGTTTTAGTTCCCGCCGGGCGGAAACATCGAGCCCGCCAGACGTTCTTGTCACAGCCAGAGGAGAACATGACATGGCAAAGAAAGACGCCAAAACACTCGATGAATTGTTTCACGACACGCTGAAGGACATCTATTTCGCAGAGAAGAAGATCCTCGCGACCCTGCCGAAAATGGAGAAGGCTGCGCAGGCGGAAGAGCTCAAGAGGGCGTTTTCCAAGCACAAGACGGAGACCGAAGGCCAGGTTGCCCGGCTGGAAAAGGTGTTTGCCGCAATCGACAAGAAGCCCCAAGGCAAGACCTGTGACGCAATCGTTGGCATCACCGACGAAGGCGCCGAAGTCATGAAGGACTACAAAGGGTCACCCGCCCTCGATGCCGCCCTCCTCGCGGCGGCGCAGGCGGTCGAGCATTATGAAATTTCCCGCTATGGCACGCTCAAAGCATGGGCCAGTGAACTGGGGTTGAGCGACGCGGCGCGCCTGCTCGATCAAACCCTCGCCGAAGAAAAGAAAACCGATGAAGCCTTGACCAAGATTGCGGAAAGTGCGGTCAACTTGGCGGCGGAAGCTGCCTAGAGACAAGCACTAGAAGAAGGCCCGGCGTTTCGCCGGGCCTTCTTCTGTTTGTTAGCGCTGCTGACCGCCCTGCTGGCCGGGCTTGTCCTGCCCGCCCTGCTGCTGCCCGCCCTGCTGGCCGGGCTTATTCTGCCCGCCCTGCTGCTGACCGCCCTGCTGGCCGCCTTGATCTTGCTGGCCACCCTGGTCTTGCTGGTTGTCCTGGTTTTGCTTTGGATCTGGCATGGAGGTTCCTCTCATGATGTAACTTTTTATTTCTCGCTGACATCAATCGCGCGGTCCGGGGTTTGGTTCCTTTGCCGAGTCCAAACGTCGCTGAATGGTACTGGGCGCCGCTGATGGCGGTCCTACCTGAAGTCGGAGCGCGAGAGCCCGTTCGCCTGCCCACCCTCGCAGCGCTATGCATCGTCCAGAAATTCAACCGGCACGCCCCGTTTAAGGGAGTTGCTGACGGTTGAGATGTCCCGCGTACGCCGGATGATGCTGTCCACATCCGTGGATTTGTCGGCCGCTTCCACCGCCACTCGCATTTTCGCATGGGTCGCCAGCAGCGGGCTTCCCTCCAGTCCAACCGTGACATCGACCGCAATAGAGGTCAGAGCGACACCCATCTCGTGGGCCACGTATTGCAGATCGTTGCAGAAGCAGCCGCCGATCGCGAGACCGAGGAGTTGTCCGCCATTAAACCCGAGACCCATGCCGCCAGCTTTGCCGTCGGGGCGGTCAACAACGATTGTGTGTCCTTCCGCCCAGCCCAGCGCGGCTTGTGTGCCCGGAATACTGCGAAGGTGAACCGTCATTGTGGTCATGTGCACGCGCGTCCTCTGCGAGAATGAGCAGTGAAAGGCCCGAGCATATCGCCAACGAACCAACGGTGTCCGCTTTGGGCGGTGGATTCAACCGGTTGACGCAACACTTTCTCCGACACGCAAAGTTCGTGGCAGCGCGGGTCCAATAGAACGCCAACGATCTGCTGAGACAGTACTTTCCGAAAGGCGCCGACTTGTCGGGGTATTCGGGAGGTCATCCGAATAAAGCGGCGCGTCTGCAAAACGTGCGGCCACGTAAGACCTTAGGAGCCCCAGCCGCTAGAGCAGGATCGTGTCAAATTGAATCGTCATGCCCGCGCTCGTCGCGGGCATCCACGTCTTAATGATCGTGAAAATTCAAAGACGCGGACGGCCGGGACAAGCCCGGCCATGACGACGTTGAGTGTCAACCTCAATGGATCATGCTCTAGTGTTGCGTCAACCGGTTGAACCGGCAGCCACTGGCGGACATCGCGGCCTTTCGCGCCTTTTACGCCGAGTGGAATACCGCCCGGTGCGTGTTTCTGCGTTTTGGATGTCGCGCCTGCAAATGAGGCCTATCAGGTCAAATTGCGACGGGTCTTGCGATTTGAGGCCGCGATGAGAGCTTTATTTTGATCAAACCTTCGTTCACCCCTGTGGTTACGGCAATTCGTCGCCACATAATGTGATAGTCATTCAAATATGCCTCAACCGGTATGACCGACGGCAAGCATGGCGATCAACTTTCCCAATGTAAGTCGCAGTTACGATGTGACGCGGCAGGCGGTTCGCTTCTGGGGATACGACCGCTCCATGGAATTCTCATTCTTTATAATGGTCGGTGCCTTGAGGCAGATGCAGCCGGACCTTCGGTCGAATTCGAACGAAATCCTGCGTGCCTTTGACGACAACCGTGAGCGCATCTACGAGATTGCCGCAAAAGTCTATGCGCGCGGACGTACGGGCTCCTACGATCTGAACGCCGCTGACGTTTGATGCTAATTTTGCAGCGATAGCGCTGTACCAGGTAATCTGCTTGCCTGGTCTTGACGTCCTCATGCCGCAGTTGCGTGAGACCGTCGTCGGATGGATCCAGGAAGAAATTTCAAATGTTGAACACGATGCGAAGCTGGAATGCGTGGTTGACGCTATCGTCACAGGCCACGCTCCTGGGATTAGAGGCCCAGAGCGTCATGGCGCTCCGATTTATCCGAATTGCGGCAGGCGGTCCTTTGGCCCGATCCGAGACGGGTCGCATGATCACTGAAAAGGTGCAGGCGCTCGGAGAGGCTCAAACCGCCGCGGCAATCGCTGCGATCAGCGGTCGCAACAGCCGTCAGGTCACGAAGAAGGTGTTGGGCGTTTATAAAAAGCGCGTTCGCGGAAACCGGCGGCGCCTTGCCAGGTAGACGGTGAATCTAAAGGGGCCGGACTGCGCATTGTTCAGGCAGACGTCGCAGCCCGATGATGTCGGGTTTCCCGTAAGACGGGCGCGACCTGACGCCCTCTATTGGTATTTGACGATCTCGGTGACAACGTTCCTGCACGCAGGACATTCAAACGCGCGCTTGTCGTGATCTGCCTTATCAGGCTCGATCGTGGCGAGGTGCATATGTGCGCCACACCATTCGCATATTGGATGCTCGATTCTCTCGTCGACGTGGAATGAATTCGGACATGCGCATAACAACTCCCGTGTGGTTGCAGGCGGGAGTGCGATTGGTCGCTCAGCCACGGCGAACCTGTAGGCGGAGGCCTCGGCCTGTGGTCATCGACAGATGGGCCACACTCGACCGATATTCCAGTGTCGAAAGACATATCGATCTGAGTTCCAATGCGCGAAGGGGGCGGTGCAGCCCGCCCAGTCTGACCTGCTTGACCGCTAAGCGCGGCGTGCCTGAGCCTTTTTCCGTGGCTCTGCGAGAGGTAGTCGAAGCTGCCTTTGCCTGCGTTTCTGCTTCCTTGGTGGGAGCAATCTGCGGATGTCCGCAATCGCCTGATCAACCTGATCGAGCATCCGTCGTCGCTCTTCGAGCGTTACCGTCAAGTCGATGACAAGGGCCATCGTTTGCTCTCCTGATCAGTTGACGCCATGCGCGGGCGCTGACTGCTGTCTAGGTTCGACGCGTTGGGCTGCCGTGGCCGGGAGGGGTCGCCGCAGGAAATCAGGGATGCTCAGGTCGTCCGGCGGTTCGTCTCGTTGCTGTTCGACGGGCCCCTTTGATCCAACTCTTTTCATAGTTTTCTCCGTTGGATGTACGGTGGGACTGATTTGGTAAACGCTTGCTTAATGCGCTCCCTGATTGGATCGTGCCCCTGCCCCAGCACCTCAATGACAACCCAGCAGGCAGACCGGGATGCCCAGGCCATGGTCTGCTTTGCGGTGGCGAACGCTCGTCGGCGCGATGGCATGGATAACATCGCGCCCCCATTTGTTCCTCCCTGAAAGACCGTTCATGGAACGGCTGGTCTTGTTTTTGAGTTGGTCAGTCGTTCGAGCGGCCTCTGAAGTGCATCAACCATTGAAAATAGGGAGGACACATATGTTGCGCGTAGTATTTGCGATCGGAATTGCAGGTCTGATTTTTGCTGGCGGGTCCGGAACGACCCAGGCGGCGCCGATCCTCCCGCTTTCCGGGGCTGCCACCGCTGGCCTCGATAATTTGCTGGACGTGCAGTGGGGGCGACGCTGCTGGCGTGACCGCTGGGGACGCGTGCACTGTCGCGGCGGTCGTCACTGCTGGCGTGACCGCTGGGGCAATAGGCACTGCAGGTGGTGATTTCGAACCTCGTGACTTAGCCGACGCTGAGTGCCGTCATCGGCCAATATCCGCTTTGGGCAAAAGCGGATATTGCCGACCTTCTGCGCCTACGGCGTTGCCTGTCTTCGTGAGGACTGTAGGTCCACACGTCGGTTGCGCGGGATAGGGAACGCTTGGGGGCCCGGGGCCGTTGTTCCAGCGGAACCCGGAGAACGACCATGAAAACCCTACTCTGTTGCAGCGCGACCCTGATTTTGCTGACGGTCCCGGCATCGGCGCAGAACAAAGAGCCGACCATACAGCCGAGCGAGCTCGCCGCCAGCGCGACGCAGAAACCACCATTGCAGCTCAGCGACCAGCAGCGTCGTGCAATTCAGGAGGCGCTGGTGACCGCGCACAGTGCCCAGAAGACGCCGGACAAGTTCGAGGCCAAGGTCGGCGTGAAGATCCCGACCCAGCTCAAGCTTGATGCGATGCCGGCGCCACTGATCAATCAGGAGCCGATGCTCAAGCAGTACGACTTCGTCAAGCTTGACAAGGACCTGCTGGTGGTCGACCCGATGAACAGCACAGTGGTGGCGGTCATCCCGCGCAAATTCCCGAAGGAACAGGCGACGCAAGGCAGCGCGCCGAGTGGCCAGACCCACGACCCGGCGTCAAAGGGCGACGAAGCTGAGACCAATAAGAAACCCTGATTGCCATCTGCGTCGTCGACCAAGATCGACCCGGGACGACATCAGGTGGCAGCGTGCGCTGCCTGCTACGAAAATCGCACGCCGCAGCGTGTAGGACCTTTGGTTACAAAAAACTCGCCGCGCAACTGCCTTGCCAGGCCCTGCACCAGTTTCAACCCCGAAGACGTTGCGCGTATCGATTCAAAATCAAAGCCAGGCCCGTCGTCTTCGACATAGAGCGTAAACGTGTCCTTGTCCTGGATCAGCCCGGCCCGGATCGAAGCACGGCCGTTCCTGGTTACATGCTTGGCCGCATTCGTAAGAAGCTCGTTCAAAATCAATGCGAGTGGCATCGCACTGTCATTTGGCAGCTGCCCGGTTGCCCCCTCCATTGAAATTCTCACATTTGCCGGCAGCGTTTCCTGCGCCGCGCTGCAGACCGCAGCGAGAAACTCCACACAGGAAAATTTCGCTGCGTCCGAGGTGCCATAGAGGGCGCGCTGGGCGGCTGCCATGGCCGCGATGCGACGCGTCGCCTCCCCGAGGACCTCGCGTCCTCCCGGATCGCTAATTTGGCGCGCCGCCGAATCCAAAAGCGACTGCATCATCTGCATGTTGTTTTTGACGCGGTGGTTCAGTTCGTTCAACAGGACCCGCTGGTGAGTTTCGGCCTGCCGGCGCTCGCTTATATCGACGAGCATGTTGATCGCACCGATAATCTTCCCGTTGCTATCCCGTAACGGGGTCGGATAGGGAATAAACGGAACGCGGCTACCATCGGGACGCTCCGCAATCGCCTCCGCATTACGGATCGGTCGGCCTTCTTTGAGGGCAACCGCCATCGGACATTGGTCGTGTGCCAGCGGCGTGCCGTCCGGCCGATAAAGCTTCCAGGTCACGCACCATTCGTCGCTGCCAATTTTGGGGGTGCGTCCGGCGAGTTCGACTGCCGCTTGGTTGAAATAGGTTATCTTTCCCTCTGCGTCCGTCGTGTAGATTGCCGCGGGAATTGATGCGAGCAAGTCCTGCAGCTGTTTTTCGCTGTCCAACAGCTTCTGCTCCTGGGTTTTCCTTTCGGAAATATCGCGCGAGATCTTGGATGCACCGACGATTCGACCGCCCGGGTCACGAACGGGTGATACGGTCAACGCTATCGGGATCAGCGAACCGTCTTTCCGCCGCCTCACAGTTTCATAATGCTCAATGCTTACACCCTCGCGGATCCGCGACAGGATATGCGGTTCCTCATCAAGGCGATCGGGCGGGATCAGGATCGTCACCGGCTTGCCGATGACCTCGTCGGCTTTGTAACCAAACAAGCGCTCGGCCGCGCGATTCCAGGTTTTGATAACCCCGTTCAGGTCTTTGCTGATGATCGCGTCGTCCGACGATTTCAACGATGGCGACGAGCCGCCGCGCAGCGTCGGCTGCGTGCAGACGCTCGATGCTAAACGCCAATTGCCGGGCGATCGTCAGCGCGAGACCGGTTTCCGCGTCGCTAAAGTTATGGGGTTGGTCGTAGTAGACCATGAACTTTCCGAGCAGGCGCCTGTTTTCCTCAAGCGGAATAAATGAAAGGGCTCCAATCCCTTCGGCGGCGACAACCTGCTTGAGATCTTCCGGCAAGTCGCTCTTGGCGATATCGCTGACTGAAATCGGCCGCACATCCTTGCTGTCGCGCTGCCATGGGGAATGGCCTTCGACCGCATGTCGATAGTGGTCCGATAGCCCGCGCCACGCCACAAATCGGATGGTGTCCAGGTGATCGAACAGCAGAATCGACGCGCGCTGGCAATCGAGCGCGCGGATAATGGCATCGAGCGTGCAGGCGTAAATGTCATCCATCGTATCGGCGCGAGCCAGACCGTAGGTGAGCTCGTGCAGCGCGGATTGCTCGGTAACGCGCCGCTCAAGCATCCGCTCCGCGCGCGCTTGGGGGGTGACGTCAAGGGTCAGGCACCGCGTGTTGACGAATTCCCCATTTCGAACGCGCGCACTCGAAGTGATCAAAACCTCTTTGATCGAGCCGTCCTTGGCACGCAGCCGCGCCGGATACTGATTGATCTCCTCGTGACGCAGCAGGCGTTTGAGAATGTCGTCAATCGCCGCTTTGTCGACATGAAATTCAGCAATGTTTCTGCCGACATATTCATCCACTTTATAGCCCAGCATATTCAGCTCGGCATGGTTGGCGCGCATGATCGTTCCGTCGCGGGCGACGAGGTGCAGCCCGACGGCGGCGTTCTCAAAAAAATCTTCCAGCTCTTCGCCTGCAGGATTCCCGCGCGCAGCAATGCGTAGCCGCCCGGGCGGCCGGGATTTCGCTTTGCCAGCGACTTTGCCGATGTCCTCAAGAACTTCATGGAGACCATCCCCTGGGAGACCACCCCCTGGCCGTGCTGCCAATGCGCGGCACGGGCCCAGGCTTTCTCTGACTGTAAAAAAGCAGCATATACCTAAAAAAGCAGCATATACCTGTGGACCCCGCACACCTAACGCCAACGGCCCGTGAAAGTTCCTTGCTGGCGAGCATCGCTGGGCCGCAAGCGGATATCGCGGCTGCTTCACACACCAGCGCGGCTATTTTTTCTTCGCATCAGTGCGGCGAATGCTTTTTATTGGCAACGGCGGACGTCCCGATTTTTCGGCAATCTCACGATCCTGCTCCATGATGAATCCGCGCGCGGGTTCGTCTTTTTCCAGGCCACCGAGCAGTTCGGCCGGCACGCGCCGGTTGGAGCGCTGTGAGCCATCGCCATAGACCACGTCGAAAAACACGAATTCATTCTTGGGATTGGTGCCCGGTTTCTTCGGCATGTCGGTTATCCTGCCGCAAATAGAAACGCCAGCGCGGAAGCGCTGGCGTCAGCTTCGGAACGAAAGTTAGAGCGCTTGCAGGTTCGCGGCAGCGGACTTGCCGCTGCGCGGATCGGCCTGCACATCGAATGAAAGCTTCTGGCCTTCATTGAGGTTATGCATGCCGGCACGCTCGACCGCAGAAATGTGAACGAACACATCCGGATTGCCGTCGTCCTGAACGATAAAGCCGTAACCCTTTTGGGCATTGAAGAATTTAACAGTACCTGTGGCCATCAATGGCCTCCTTATAAACACGCGCAAAGGCGTCGTCTCCCCATACAAACCATTTGCATGGGTTCTCATATCCGGATTTTGCGTGTTCTTGGGAAAAGCCGTTCAGGCCAAAACGACAAGGTCAGGCGCAATCGCGAATGCCGACTATATAGTGACACCGCGCAGATATTGCAATGATTGCGGGATATTAACCCATTAAGCCCGTGCTGGGAGCAAACAAGCATTGCTTGGCACGCGGCAGCCGGCCCTTGCCCCGGCCTGACCCATCCTTCTTCGGCGTCGAAGCGGCATTCGCATCTCCCGGCACTCGGGCGGCACGACGCCCCGCGAATTTGATCCAGTTCGGACGGCATCGTACTCTTTCGTCGCCAGTTCCCGATCGGCGGCAACCTCTTTTGGGTCCAGCTTCTTGGCCGAGTTTATTGTCGAAATTGGCAAGCATTGCGTGTGACACGCATCGGGGAAATAAGGTAAGACTGGTTATGTCCCCTGCCAACCACACCCCCGACCTTTGCCGTGCCAAGGCAAATGAGTGCTTAGATTTGAACTCAGCACAGCATGACCGAAACCCCAGCGTGTCATGCTGGAGCACATGTCCGAGACATGGCACCGGATCACGGACAACCTGCCCGCCAATGACGCATAAATTCTCACCCGGCCAGCTTGTCTATTTCGAAGGGACGTTCGGGCATAACGCTGCCCGCGGCCAATACAAGATCGTTCGCCTGGTGCCGATCGAAAATGACAACAAGGTGGTTTATCGGATCAAGAACCCGGTGGAAGCGTTCGAACGCACCGCCGAGGAACATCAGCTTAAAACCGGGCTTGCCTGATCCTTTACGCACGCAGGCGAAAAGACCAAACGCAGGCTACGCGAATGGCGCTGCGTTTGCCGATACGCTGGTGATAAGCGCGGTCGAACCCTGCACCGCGACGCGCTGATTATAGAGCCGCAGCCCGTTGAGGCCACCGAGCTCCTCGCCGTTTCCGGCGCGGCCCGGCCCGCCGTGATGGCATTGCGGCATGACGATGCCGTGCCCGCTGTGTCCTTCGGTGACCGATGGATCAACCGCGAGGACGCGTCCGTTCGAGGCGCCAAGCTCGGTCACTGCGCGCGCCAGAAATCCGGGGTCATCCGCAAAGACCGATGTCACCAGCGATCCACCGCCAAGGCCGACGAGCGTGAAAGCCTCTCCCTCGTCTTTGTAGGGAATAATGGTCGCCGCAGGCCCGAACACTTCGGTTTCATTCACGGCTTGCACGTTCGCTGCGTCGTCGATTTTAAGCAAGGTCGGTGCGACAAAGGTCGATTTGGCACCGTCGATGCCTTCGAGCTTCGGTGCCTGCACGCCGCCGCAGACGAGCTTGGCCTCTTTCGCGAGCTTGCCGATCCCCTGCAGCACGATCGCCTGCTGCGCCCGGTTGACCACCGGCCCCATGCGGGTTGCCTCGTTGCGCGGATCGCCAATGACAACCCTGGCGAGCCGCGCCGACAATGCTTCGGCGACGGCGCCGGCGCGATCGCCCGGCGCAAGCACGCGCCGGATGGCGGTGCATTTCTGCCCGGCCTTGACCGTCATCTCACGCGCGACTTCCTTGATGAAAGCATCGAACACCGGGCTGCCCGGCGCGGCTGAAGGGCCGAGCAGCGCGGCATTCACGCTGTCCGCTTCGATATTCACCATCGTCCCGCGCGCCAGTACGTTGCGGTGGCCGCGGATCCGGCTTGCCGTATCGGAGGAGCCGGTGAATGCGATCACATCGCTGCCGGTCACATGATCAAGCAGATCGCCGACGCCGCCACACAAAAGGCTGAGCGTCCCTTCCGGCAGAATTCCGGCGGCAACCACATCGCGCACCATTTGATGGCTGAGCAGGCACGTCGCCGAGGCCGGCTTGGCCAGCACCGGCATGCCGGCGAGGAGCGCGCAAGCGACCTTCTCCCACAGCCCCCAGCTCGGGAAATTGAAGGCGTTGATATGCACGGCCACGCCGTGACGCGGCGTGAGCAAATGGATTGCCTGGTAGTTTTCCGCTTTGGTCAGCCGCACCGGCTTGCCGTCGACGAATGATTTTGCCTCGCCGAGTGGAGCGCCAAGTCGCGCATAATATTTCAGCGTTCCGATGCCGCCGTCGATGTCGATCGCCGCGTCGGACTTTGTGTTGCCTGAATTGGCGATCGCGATCTCTTCATAGAGCGCGCGGTTTGCTGCCAGCACATCCGCGATCGCACCGAGCATCTTCGCACGCGCGGAAAAATCGAGTGCGCGCAACGCCGGGCCGCCTTTTTGACGCGCAAATTTCAAGGCGCCATCGAGATCAAGGCCGCGCGCGCTGACGGTTGCCAGCGGCGTACCATTTGTCGGATCGACCAGCTCCGATTCAATGGCCTGGCCACGGGACCATTGGCCCGCAAGATAGCTCTCCAGAGACTGGCTGGCGCTCATCGATGCAAATCCCGACGTCGCGTTGCTTCGCAGCCGGCATCATAGTGACAATTTGCGAATGCAGGCCAGCCGCAGGATACGAATTATATTTCCGCAATCAGTGCGCTTACCGAGGGAAGTGGAATGCGCGGGCGCGCGGAGTTTTGCTCATATGTGACCTGCAGGGTCGAAAAGATGATGCCTTTCAACTCGCCGCATCGTCCCCGTTCCGCGCAGCACCGACCGCGGGCCTCGAAAGACCCCGCGAGGGCAGCCGGCCGCGGAAATTGGCTCAGAGTTTGCCCAGCAAGACCAGGATCAAAAGAATAACGATCACCAGGCCCAGGCCGCCGCCGCCGTAGTAGCCCGTCCCGTAAAACGGCCCGCCGCCAAACCCGCTGAAACCACCCAGCAGCACGATCACCAGAATGATCAGAATAATTGTGCCTACCGACATAGTCCGCTCCCAATGAAAAAACCAAACGTGCACGTGCCCGGAACAGGTTAGATGTAACGCTTACCGATGCGTTGGTGTCGCAGCCAGAAACCGGCAAAATCAGCTGCGTCCATCTTCCCTGTTGCGACCGGTTGCCACCGGGCGCGTGCCGGGTTCAACGCGGAACTCGGATTCTGGTTCAATTCCTGCCGCCTGAAATTCAGCTTCCGGCCGCGGAGACCGGCCCTGACACGTCGCCGTCAACCGGCAACGGGCCTTTTTCGCTTGCTGCCGTGCGAATTCGCGTAGATTTTCGTGAACTCGGCCCCGAACAGGAAAATCTGAGCCGAATAATAGACCCATAGCAAAAGCACGATAAGACCGCCGGCCGCGCCGTAGCTGGAAGCGACAGCGCTGCTGCCGAGGTACCAGCCGATGAATGTTTTTCCGATATTAAAGAGAACAGACGTCATGAGTGCGCCAACGATCACATCCTTCCATTGAAGCGTACGATCGGGCAGGACCTTGTATATCGCCCCGAATAGAACGGCGAAGAGGAGCAACGAGATCGCGAAATTAAGTCCTGACAAAAGCAACGTGCCGACGGGGAGCGTATCCAGGGTGTTGGAAAAAGCCGTCAGGCCGGCGCTCACGGCGAGCGAAACAATCAACAAAAAGCCAAGAGCCCCCACCAGCCCAAGGCTCGCGATACGGGCGCGAACCAACCGAGACAGGACTGTCCCCCGCGATCGCGTTTTCCAGATTGTGTTCAGCGCGGCCTGCATCTCGCCGAATACGCCGGACGCGGTCGCGATCAAGGTCACCATTCCGATTATCGTCGCAAGCACGCCGGATGACTCTGCCGACGCGCTTGCAATAACGGACTCCAGCAAGTCGGCCGCCTGCTTGCCCATAAGAGCACTGAACTGCCCGCTGATCGCATTCTGAGCGGCCTCCTGCCCAAAGACCATGCCTGCGACCGCGATCACTATAAGCAGTACGGGAGCAAGGGACGTAATTGCATAAAAGGCGATGGCAGCGCCGCGGCTTAACGCTTCGTCGGCGATAAAGGACAGCGTGGTATCCACCAGCATCTTCCGGGCAGCGGACATCATTTTACTAACCTCCGCAAACCAACAAGCTACGGAGGCGTTTGTTCGGCCCGATCTTTCGAAAACGCCAAAGGCGACAGCGTCTATCAATAAGAGGCTGTGAGCGCGGGCGTGGTTTGCGCCCATGCCTCGGGCGCTGTCTTGTTTGTCCGTGCGATGCGGCTGCGGGAATCCCCGCAGGACCTTGTCACACCGACCTGCGCGTGGCCGTAATCGGAATTGCACCATCGGCCGCCTTCGAACAGGCCGTGTTTCGCCGCGATCTGACCAAGCGTGGCGCGCCCGGGCAACTTGCAGCGCGAATCGACCACCCCGCGGCGCAGCTGGCAGACGTCGAGCGCCTTTCCGCATGGATGTTCGCTGGACGGCGAGCAACCGCCGGACCGAATGCCACCCATGAACAGCACGCGCGCACCGTGATTGTTTTCCAGATCGTCGATGTACGCCTGGAACCGCGTGACGTAGCGGATACCAACGCGCGCGCGCGCGCCGGTCTTCGACGATATGACAAAACCGGCCGCGTTGCCGTTGGCGTCGGACCGGCGGCCGCGGTGAGCAGCGACCGGAGGCTGGACGGTCGTGGCGTCGGCGTTGCACCAGTCACCGGCGTCGCAACCAGGGCCCGGAGAACCAATATGGAGTTGCCCAACATCGACGGAGAGCGCGACAAGCACAGCGACCCCGGCAAGCGGGACAAATGTCGCGGCCTTTATTTTAGGGACTCTCATGGGCGCCTCCCGGAAGCAAGCCACCGCGGCCGCCCGGAGCGATCGGCACCGTCGAGGCCTTCGATGTATTTCCTGTAGATCCACCGCCCATCGTCGCGGCGGCGCAGGACCATGCCCCATACCAGGCGGCCTGTGATCGTTCGCCTTGGAATGAGCACCGACCACAGATGCCAGACCTCCTCATAGGGAGGTCTTTGCCTCGGGGCTCGCACCCGAAAAAAGTCGAGCGTGCTTGTGATCGTGCGCGGCATGGCGGTCAACCGTTCGGGCCGAACCTAGCCGCGACGCGCCGCCACTCAATCAGATGTCGTGTTTACCGTGAGAAATAAACCTTAATGCGGGGCGATTGACGCGATGCGGCGACCATTCAAGCCGTTTTGTTATCTTGTTGTTACCTTGGCGGGCTACTCAGCCGGCGCACATGCGCTCGACCGCTTCCGGCGCGCCGACAATCAACGGATGGCGCCAGAAGCGAAGATCCCCCTCGCCGCCAACGGAAGGCTGCTCCGGCACGAAACTTTGCATCGTTTCCCATTGTCCGTCGCGCTGCTGGCGGACCGTGCCGCCCGCGGCCTTGACCAGGACGATGCCGCCGGCGACATCCCAGATGTTCGGGCTGTCGAAGCGCGCAACCCGCAACATGCCGGCTGCGACCAGCGCGCATTCAATCGCCGCCGAACCGGTCTTGCGGGTTTCCCAGTTCTTGTCGTTGGCCGTCACCACCGGAACGCCTGCGAGGCGCCGCCGCACGGCTGGATTGAGCTTCGGCGTCACGTCGCTGTCCTCGAAGCGAAGCTTGCTGCCCGCGCTGGCGTGATAGACACCGGGCCGCAGCGCGTGACCGGTCGAGCACCACACCGCGCCCACCACCGGCCGCCCGCGCTGCAATACACCAATCGACGCCGCGAACATGGGAAAGCCGTTGACGAAGTTGGTGGTGCCGTCGATCGGATCGACGGTCCACACGCAGTCATGCGCGCGCCCCGGACGCTCGACCATTTCCTCTCCGATGACATCATGTCCGGGAAAACGTTCGGCAACTCTACCGCGGATCAAGGTTTCGACGCGCTGGTCGATCTCGGACACCGGATCGCGCCACAGCGTCTTCTCCGGCGACTCGCCCTTGTAGCGCACGGCTATCATGCTGCCGAGCGCAGCCTGGATCTCGGCACCGGCGAGCGTTGCGAGCTCGACCGCTATCCGCTCGATTTCCTCCAGCTCCGAAACATCGATGTCTTCGGCGGCTTCGGTCATTTCGCAACGGCTTTTTGCGATGGATGCTTCACCGGAATGAGGACGTTCAGCTTGTCCTTCTCGCAGGCAATTTCGGCGACCTGTTTCTTGTCGCGATTACCGTAAGACTCATCGTCAAGACGATTGGCGGTATCGGCCCAGACAAGCTCGATGATTTTTCCCTGCCGCGTGGTAACCGGCGCCTGCTCATCCTGCGGCGCATCGAGCCACTTTTCGAAATCACGGCGGCGCGCAGCATCGAAACAGACGACGTCGAGCAATCCGTCGGCGACGTGCGCCTTGGTCGCCAGTGGCAGACCTGGCCCGGTGAAGGGCACATTCATGACTTCGACGCCGAGAAACTCGCCATTGAATGTCTTGCCGTCGATCTTGATCGAAAGCTCGATCGGTTTCGCGCCCTTGATCTGTTTTTCGAGCAAGGCGCGGCCCTTGCGAAGATTATCGGCGCCTTTAGCTTTCTCGCGGCCTTTGGTCTTCTCATTCTTGTCCGCCGCCTTGAGAAATTCGGCGAACACGCCCACCCCGAATCCCTCCAGAAAAAGGGAAGTGCCCCATGATGCCTTCACCACGCCGACATCGAGCGGATGGGTGTTGTCGATCTTCCAGGTCTCAACCAATTCCTGCGGCGTGCCCGCGATCCCGAGCGAGCGCGCGATGTTGTTGGCGGTGCCGAGCGGCAGCAAGGCCACTGGCATCGCACGGTCGGGTAGCCTGGTAAGGACTTCGGTGATAGTGCCGTCGCCGCCGGCGATGACGATGAGGTCGGCCTTCTTTTCGAAGACCTGCTCAAGATTGTCGTCCTTGACCGAGACGTAACGAACGTCGAAGTCCGCCAGCTTCATCGCGGCCAGGATGTCGTCCTTGGTCGCTTTATGGCCGGCCGTGGGATTGTGGAACAAAGTCGCCCGCATGCCCCCGTTAACATAGGCCGACGGTTCCAGTTCCATTGCGGCCAAAATGCAAAAGCCCCCGGCGGTTTTCCCGCCGGGGGTTTTGCATTGTCAGACCGCTACACGATCACGGATAGAAATCGCGATGGACGCGGAAGCGGAACTGGAAGTTGTCCTGGTCATCCACACGGATCGGATTACTGGGACCGCCCGTGAAAGGACCCGTGCTGAAGCCGGAGTTTAGAAGCCCGCTCGAACTGGTCGCGGTGTTCAGCCGGTTGTAGAGGACGTCAAGGCCCATGTAGAAGTCCTTGGTGACGTTCCACTGGGTGCGCGTGCCGACCCACCAGGTGCTCCAATCCTGGTTGCAGCCAGGCGAGGCCACCGCCGCCGTTCCGTTCCCTGCGCCGTCATCAATGCCGATGCCGTGGAGGGAGTTTGAGCACATCATGGCGTTGGCAGCGCCGTTATAGCTGACCTCGGCATAGCCGCCATAGACCGATGTTCTCCAACGCGGATTCCAGAAGTGCTCGTAAGCCGCGTTGACGTTCCATGCAGTGGTCAATTCGACTTCGCTGGCTGTTCCGAGGGCAAGCAAGCCGCCGTAGGCACCATCAAGCACCGCGCCGACCCCAGCGGTATCGCCTTCACGATAGAGCCAGTTGCCCTGCGTTGCGGAGAAGATGTAGCGCAACGCACCTTGCGTATAGTTGACCTGGGCCTGGAAGAAGTCGCCCTGGCCGATCATCGGCGCGTTCAGCTTGATGCCGGCGCCGACCGCAAAGCCCCACTTGTCGTCGGGGTGGCCGGTGCTCTCAGCGCCGTCGTAGTACACCGGGTTGACCTGATGAGCCGCGGCCATGATCTGGGCCGAACCCCAGGCCTGGTCGACGCGCAGGTTGCCGACGATGTCGGGCGACTGGAAACCGCCATAGAGCCCAAAGACCGCGCTGTTCTGATTGAAAATGCCCGCAGAGACCGTGCGGCGCATTTCGGCGGCAATCGTTGCCGAGAAGCCGTTGCCGAACTGTGCCGTATAGCCGAGCACTTTCCAGCCCGGATCGCCCGTGTCAGACGCCGGGAACGTGCCCCAGTACGACGTCGCAGGTACGCTGTAGAAGTCGTAGAACGACTGCGCCTGGCCGAACGTGAAGCCGGCCCACTGGATGAAGGCGCGGTTGGCATCGAACACGTTGCCGGCACCGTTGGTGTCGTTGCCGCTGACGCCGACGGCGATGTAGCCGCGCACCGTGCCGTATTCGGTCTGGCTGCGCGCGTCGGCCGTGATGTAGCCGCGAGCACGCCACACGCTGTTGTTCGTCGACCGGTTGTTGACGTTGGTCGTCTGGAACGCACCAACACCGATGCTGCCGGCCGCCCCCCAGGTGTATTCGGCGCGGACCCAGCCGCCGATCTTCAGGCACATATCGGTGCCGGGGATGTAATAGAACCCGACGCCATACAGGCTGCAGATCTTCACGTACTGGACCGGTTTGGCCTTGACGGGAAGATCGGCTGCCTGCGCCCCAGCCACGGCAACGAGACCCGCTGCAGAGCCAAGGAGAAGGCTTTTCATGACCGTCATATGAATCCTCCCGATAATGCCCAGCGGCACCCATCCGTCGTTCAGAGTCGGAACATGATGAATCTAGGTAAAATGATCGTGGAAGTAATGAGAAAACGGCCCCCCTGCGGCCCTTTCAGCGGGTTTTTCGCCATGGTGTTGCGTGGAAGACACGGCCATGGTCCTTGATTCTACGATGTTGCGGCCGGTGCGCACCGCCGGCGCGCTCAGGCCAAGCGCCTTCGGGCTCGATATTAAACGGCGAGCGCGAACTTGGTCGTCGCCGTTTTCAGGTGCGACATTAAAACCTTCGGCAACGGAGAGACATCCGCCGCGCGCTTGTTATAGCGATCCCGATAGAAAGCACGCGAGGTCTCAGTGGCCGGGCCCATCCTCTTCTTCGGCATTCCGTTCGATTTTATCCTGTTTGCAGTGACCTTGTTCGGCGTGGCGCTGTTTCACCGGCACACACTGGCGGTCGCGCTTGCCGGGCTCGGGACTATCACCGCCTACAAGCTGGCCTTCACCGGCTTCAGGGAGGGCGCAGGCCTCGCCGGCCTCGGCCTTTATCTTGGCCACGAATTTTCGCTGCTCTCCAACCTGTTCCTGCTGCTGACGGGCTTCGCGCTGCTGTCGCGTCATTTCGAGGAAAGCGCCGTGCCCGACGCGATGCCGGCACTACTGCCGGACAACTGGACCGGGGACTCCTGTTGCTCGTGACCGTGTTCGTGCTGTCGGGTTTCCTGGACAATATTGCCGCCGCAATTATCGGCGGCACCGTCGCGCGGCATGTCTTTCGCGGCAAGGTCCACATCGGCTACTTGGTCGCAATCGTGGCGGCGTCCAATGCAGGCGGTGCGGGCAGCGTGGTCGGCGACACGACGACCACGATGATGTGGGTCGCTGGCGTCAGCCCGCTGGTCGTTATCGAAGCCTATGTTGCCGCTTTCGTGGCGTTACTGGTTTTCGCAGTGCCCGCTTCCCTGCAGCAGCACCGCCACTCGCCGATCGTCAAACACGCGCGGCGCGGTATCGCCCTCGACTGGGCGCGCATCGTCATCGTCATTCTGATGCTCTGCGTGGTGGTCGCAACGAACATCCTCACCAACCTATATTTTCCCGTGCTTCTCGGCCGCGTGCCGGTCCTCGGCCTCTCCCTCTGGGCGGTGCTTCTTGCAACGGCGCCATGGCGGCGGCCGGACTGGAGCGTGCTGCCGGAGACGTTCAAAGGGACGGTCTTTTTGCTCGCGCTGGTGACGGCAGCCTCAATGATGCCGGTCGAGAACCTGCCCGCCGCATCCTGGCAAACGGCGCTCGGCCTGGGGTTCATCTCGGCGGTGTTCGACAATATCCCGCTCACCGCGCTCGCGCTCAAGCAAGGCGGTTACGACTGGGGCTTCCTCGCTTATGCCGTCGGCTTCGGCGGCTCGATGATCTGGTTCGGCTCATCGGCGGGCGTCGCGCTTTCAAATCAATATGCCGAGGCGAAGTCGGTCGGCCTGTGGCTACGGCACGGCTGGCATGTCGCGGTCGCCTACGTAATCGGATTTTTCGTCATGCTGGCGCTGCTCGGCTGGCGTCCCGACACGCCGCATTGAACTAAGCACCTGGAGATTTACCCGACGTCAAACCGGACGCTCGCCCTTGACCGTGACTCGCGTGCCCGAGCGCGTGTGCGGCCAGTAATCCCACATGGCCCGATGCTGCGCGCAGCGATTGTCCCAGAAGGCGATTGCGTTCTCGGTCCAGCGGAAGCGGCACTGGAACAGCGGATTCTCCGCGTGCTGGTAGAGATAAGACAGGATCGCGTCGCTCTCGTCGCGCGGAATGCCGACGATGTGCGAGGTGAAGCCACGGTTCACATAAAGCGCTTTCTTTCCCGTCACCGGATGCGTTCGCACGACCGGGTGCTCGGCGCGCGGATAGCTCGGCTTGTCGGCGAAGCCGGTGTTCGCATAGAGGCCGCGATAGACCGGCTCGCCGTCGTGAACCGCGGTCAGCCCGTGCAGATAGATCTTCATCCGGTCCGACAAGGCATCGTAGGCGGCGTACATGCTGGCAAACAGCGTGTCGCCGCCGTGCGGCGGACACTGCTTGATATAGAGAATGCTGCCCATCGGCGGCTCGAGATCGCACGACACATCGGTGTGCCAGCCCTCTCCGTTCGCGCGCGGGCTGTTCTTGTCGGCGTAGATCTTCATTAGCGCCGGCTCGCCCGGCTCGTGCGGTGCAGCGGGATGGACGTGCAGGTCGCCGAACAGGCGGCCGAAGGCAAGATGCTGCTGCGGTGTGATGTGCTGGTCGCGAAAGAAGATGACGATGTTCTCGGCGAGCGCGCGATGAATCTCGTCCACCGTCCGGTTCGACAGCGGCCCCGCGAGATCGATGCCCACGATCTCCGCGCCGATGATCGGAGTGAGCTTGTCGACGCCGATCGTCTCATATGGCTGCAATGAACCGCCCGCCTGCCGAATGCGCGGTCCGTCCTTGCCGCTCAGCGAACTCATGGGACCCTCCCCGGCAAAATCCCGTTAAAGGGATCGTAGCGCAGGGGCCGAGCAGCGCAACTTGAGTTTGCGCACGCCGGTTTAAGAGGACAGACTAACGGCTCATCCCACGCTTGCTTTTCGTGCTTTTGGCTGGCCGCGTTGCTTTTGCTGGCTTTGGGCCAGGCGCAGCCGCCTCAGCTCCTGCGTTCGCTCGAGGAGCCTCTGCTGCGCCGCGTAATAATCCGCGGTCGCCTGTGACGCGTCAGCTTTTTGCTCCTGGCGCGCCTTGAAAATACGCTCGGCGCGCGCTCGATCTTCGGGTTCCTGTTTGGGCATGCATCTCAACGCGCGAACGCCATTAAAGTTCCCAAGCATCGAGCTTCAATAACGGTTCCCCCTTCGCCAAGACGACATGGCCGGCCGCACCGTCGCGGCCTAGAGGCCGCTCACCACCGTGGTCGCGAGGGGAGAGCCGGCAAGCGCTACCAGAGCGAGCGCGAGTTTCATGGCGTGCTATCCTTTCAAGTACATGCCAGATTTTATCAAGGGTCGTAGCGCGGGCGCGGCGCGCACAACCGCGCCTGCAATTTCCGTTGCCCTCACCGCTCAACATGCCGAAGGAGTGCCAACAACCCCCTCAAAAGCTCCACCGGGGATGGCGGACATCCGCGAATGTGCATGTGAACGGGCACGACATCTTTAAGCCCTCCCTCAACCGCATAGCTTCCGGCAAATACTCCGCCGTCTGCTGCGCAGGAACCGACAGCAACCACCCACTTCGGGTCCGGGGTTGCGTTATAGGTGCGCTCCAATGCCTCTCGCATGTTTTTGGTCACAGGCCCGGTGACCATGAGCACGTCGGCATGACGGGGTGAGGCGACAAATCGTAGACCAAAGCGCTCGAGGTCATAGAACGCGTTGTTTAATGCGTGAATTTCCAGTTCACATCCGTTGCAGGAGCCGGCATCAACCTGGCGAATTGATAACGAACGCCCGAGCTTGATCTGGGCCTCGTTGTTGACGCTCTTTGCAAGCTCGGCGAGTGCGGCCTCGTCGGGCGCCGGCGGCCGCTCGGTCAGCGACCCTTGGGCAAGGCCTTCGAGCAGGATTTTGCGCATTCTAGAGATCGTGTCCCGAGTAAGAGCAGTTGAACGACTTGTTGCAGAGCGGAAAGTCCGCGACGATATTTCCGTCGATTGCCGCCTCCAGCAACGGCCACTGGAACCAGGATGCGTCGCGCAAATGGCAACGCGCGACGCGCCCTTTACCGTTGAGTCTGAGCCAGACCAATACATCCCCGCGAAAGGCCTCGGCGATTCCCACACCCTCGCACAATTTGCCTTTGCCTATCGGCGTTTTGATCGCACCACTCGGTAGCGCAGCGAGAATTTGATCGATGAGTGACAGGCTCTGTTCGACTTCGCGAATACGGAGCCAGACGCGTGCGTTGACGTCGCCGACGTCAAGCACCGGCACGTCGAACGACAGTCTGTCGTACGGCGCGTAAGCAAGCGTACGTCGTGCATCAAAGGCGCGGCCGGACGCACGACCAACGTAACCACCCGCGCCGAACAGCGCCGCCAGTTCGCGCTTTACAATTCCCGTAGTGACAGTCCGGTCCTGCAGCGAAGCCGTGTTGTCGTAAAGCTCGACCAGCTTCGGAAAAACGTGCCGCACGGCGGCCACTAGGGCCGCGGCCTCTGCAAGACCCTTCGGAGCGATGTCACAACTGAGCCCTCCCGGGACAATCACATCCATCATCAGCCGATGACAAAACCCGGCTTCGGCCGCACGTAAAGTACGTTCGCGCAGGACCGCGCATTGTGCCTGCATTAGAGAGAAAGAGGCGTCATTACAGATAGCGCCGATGTCACCCAAATGATTGGCAAGACGTTCGAGTTCAGCCATCAGCGCGCGTAGATAGGTTGCACGCAATGGTGCCGGTGTCTGCATTGCAGCTTCCACCGCCTGCGCAAATGCAAAAGAATAAGCAACAGTGCTGTCGCCCGAGGTCCGTGCCGCAAGTTTGGCGGCCTGCTCCAGAGTCGCGCCTTCCATGAGCGACTCGATGCCCTTGTGCACCCAGCCAAGGCGTTGCTCCAACCGCACCACGTGTTCGCCGTTGGCCGTAAAGCGGAAATGTCCCGGCTCAATGATGCCGGCATGCACCGGTCCGACCGGAATCTGGTGCAGCCCCTCGCCCTTCGGCCGGAAGAAAATTGTACGGGGTCTGCTCGCGCGCTGCGGTTCTCTTGCCCAGCGGATGACGAACGTCCCAGAAACCGAGATCGAGCCACGGCCGTATATCGGGCGCGCCTACCGCTTCAAGACCGAATAAATCGTCGATTGCACGTTCGAGCCGAATGGCGGGTGCGTGACGGGCGCCGACGCTCGGATATTTGCCGGATTTGCAGACGTAGCTGATGACCGCCACGTCGCCGACCGATTCATCGAGCAGCGCCATGTGGACCGTGGGCGCATCACCCCATAAGCCAAGCAACACCCGGCGGCCCGTCGCGAGTTGATCGATGGCTTGCCGCCAGCCTTCTTCACTGACCAGCGCGCGGGGCCAAGGCCGGTGCCGATCGGCCACCTCGCTGTGCACTATGGAGTTGAGAATCGCCATGGCTAGCCCAACAGCCTCGCGACATTCTCAAAGCCCTTCACCAATGGTGCCGGCAAATAAATGCCGGCCATGAACACCAAGGCGAGGTGCGCAAACATCGGCACATAAGATGCTTCGGCCCTGGCCGTCGGACCGCGCGGCTCCCCGAATGCAATTGTATTGAGTCGCAGGAACAGCCCGCCGAGCGCAACCAGGATGCCCAGCGCCAAGATGATTGCCAGCCAGGGTTCGCGCGCGAAGGTCGAGCTCACCACCAGGAATTCGCTCATGAAGATGCCAAGCGGAGGCAGGCCCGCAATCGCCACAACGCCCAACACCAGACCCCAGCCGAGAACCGGATTGGTCACGGTCAGACCGCCCATATCGGCAATCTTCTGCGTGCCCTTGACCTGCGCGATGTGGCCAACCGCAAAGAAGATCGCCGACTTGGTCAGTGAATGCATCGTCATGTGCAGAAGGCCGGCAAAATTCGCCAGCGCGCCGCCCATGCCGAAGGCGAACACGATGATGCCCATATGCTCGATCGACGAGTAGGCAAACATGCGTTTGATGTCGCGGCGTCGGTAAAGCATGAAGGCCGCGAACAGGCAGGAGATCAGGCCCATGATCACCATCAGCGGACCGGGCGCGATCGCTTCCGGATTGAGTGCGAGCAGCATCTTGAAGCGCAGCAGCGCGTAAAGCGCGACATTGAGCAGCAGGCCGGAAAGCACCGCAGAAATCGGGGTTGGCCCTTCGGCATGCGCATCGGGCAGCCAGGCATGCAGCGGCGCAAGCCCCACCTTGGTGCCGTAGCCCAGCAGCAGGAAAATGAAAGCGACATTGAGCAATGCGGGATCAAATTGCGCCGCGCGACTCATCAGCGCGCTCCAAACCATGGCGTCGACTCCCTCGCCGATCACCGGGCGCGCCGCCATGTAGACCAGGATGGTGCCGAAAAGCGCCAGCGCAATGCCGACACTGCCGAGGATGAAATACTTCCAGGCTGCTTCCAGCGCCTCATGCGTGCGATAAATGCCGACCATCAGCACGGTGGTGAGGGTCGCCATCTCGATTGCGACCCACATCAGACCGATATTGTTGGCGACCAGCGCCAGATTCATCGCAAACATCAGCGCCTGATACATGGCGTGATAGAAACGCACGAACCGCGGTGTGAGGCGGCCGATCTCCATCTCATGGCCGATATAGCTCGCGCTGAACACGCTTGTGGTGAAACCGACAAACGTGGTCAGCA
This sequence comes from uncultured Alphaproteobacteria bacterium, assembly GCA_963736275.1. Lineage (GTDB taxonomy): Bacteria > Pseudomonadota > Alphaproteobacteria > Rhizobiales > Xanthobacteraceae > Pseudolabrys. Next base: position 578,024 of record CAVTOP010000005.1, on the reverse strand, counting down.
CGATGAATACTTTGTTGAGGTCGTCCACCAGCAGATAGGTGCCGGACGCCGGCTCGACGACAAACAACGACGACGCCGTTACGAATGTAAGCAGGGTGGCGAGGACGTTAAGCCGCGCCGTCAACCGGTACCCGGGCAGCGCCGCAAGCAACACGGCTGCGGCGGCCGGAATGACGAGGACGCCGGCAAGCGCGTCGATCATTGCCGTTCTCCGCGGAAACGATCGAGCGCCTGGATGTCGACGGTATCGAAGCGCTCCCTTATGCGGAACAAAAAGATGCCGACGACAATGAAGGCGATCAGCACCGAAAATGCCACGCTGATTTCCACCACCAGAGGCATGCCTTTTGCGCCGGTCGCAGCCAGCACCAGGCCGTTCTCAAGCGACATGAAGCCGACAACCTGGCTCACCGCATTCCGGCGTGTGACCATCATCAGAAGACCGAGCAGCACGACCGCAAGTGCAAAGGCGAGGTCCTCGCGCGCGAGCGGATCAGCCTCGGCAGTAACCCGCAACATCACCACCATCGACAGCGCGACAAGGCCCATACCGAGGAGCATGGTGGGTCCGACCCCCACCACCGTTTCAATCTCACGATGAATACCGAGACGGACGATAATGCGATGCAAAGCTGTTGGGATGATGATGGCCTTGAACACCAGCGCGATCACGGCCGTGAGATAGAGATGCGGCGCATCCTGCACAAAGGCCTGCCAGCCGACCGATGCCGCCAGCACCAGGGCATGCAGAGCATACACATTCAGAAGCGCGTAGAGCCGATCCTGGTAAAGCTGCATGAAGCTCACCAGCACCAGCGAACCGGCCAGCAGATGAGCAACATCGAAAGATAAATTACCGCGCAACATCACAGGCTTCCGGAAACAAACAGCAACAAGGTGCCAAGCAGGCCGAGCATCAGCGCAGCGCCAAGGAATGCCGGCACGCGAAACACGCGCATCTTTGCGATGGATGTCTCAAACACCGCAAGGAGCACGGCGCCGGCGGCAAGCTTGGCGACATACGAAACCGCTCCGACCGCGATCGCACCGGGATTTCCGTCAAGCGGCGCGATGCCCCAAGGTATGAAGAGGCAGGCGATCACCGACATGTAGAACAGGAGCTTCAGCTCCGAGGCGAGATCGATCAGCGCCAGGTGACGTCCGGAATATTCCAGCACCATCGCCTCGTGCACCATGGTGAGCTCGAGATGGGTCGCGGGGTTGTCGATGGGAATGCGCGCATTCTCCGCGATCGACACCATGATCAACGCAAGCAGCGCAAGGCCAAGCGAAACTCTCAAGCCGACCGCGCCCGACGTCATATGGGCGGCCATAACCGACAGTTGTGTCGACCCGGCGATCAGAGCGATCGTAAACACGATCATCAGCATTGCAGGTTCCGCGAGCGAGGCGATCATGACCTCGCGGCTTGACCCGATGCCGCCGAAGCTCGTGCCGACGTCCAACCCGCCAAGCGCGAGAAAGAAACGCGCACTGCCCAGCAGCGCGATCAATGCAATCAAGTCGGCCGACCAGGAGAACAGCAACCCACCGCGAAACGTCGGCACCAAAGACGCCGCAACCCAGGTGCCTGCGAAGACAAGATAAGGAATGACCCGGAACAACCATGACGCACTGTGTGCCAGCACGACCTCCTTACGCAGCAGTCGGATGAGATCACGATAAGGCTGCAGCAGCGGCGGCCCTTGCCGGCGCAGCAGGCGCGCCTTCACGACCCGCACCAGCCCCGTGAGCGCCGGCGCCAACAACAGCACCAGCAGCATTTGCGCGCCCTGGAAGGCAAAATCGCGGATCACGACCATATCGCCAGCACCAGGAGGAGCAGCACGAGCGCCGAAAACACCAATGTGAGGTACCGGCGGATGGTGAGGAATTGCAGAACGTTGAGCCGTCCGGTGGCGTACTCGATGAAGACAGCAATCGGAGCGTATGCAGCGTCCCAAATCAGATCGCGCACTTCGACGACAAGACGCGCCGGCCGGGGGTCGCCCGGAGACGGCATGTCGCCAACCTCACGCACTCGAAATATAGTGGTGCCATAAACCCGGCGGATCGGCTGCGCAAAGCTCGACGCCGTATACTGTGTCGCAGGACTGGAGTCGGGATAGCCACAATCCCAGGCGGGCCCGCGCCGTATCTTGTCAGAGGCCAATCGATGTATCGCAAAGGCGGCGATTGAACCGGACATCGCGATAAAGACAAAGACCAGTAGCCCATTATAAGAACTGCGGCTTTCCGCAACCGGAACGATGGTCAACCAATCGAAGCCTGCCTGGTGCGGCATGCTCACACCAAGGAGCGTATTCGTCACCGGTGCGAGCGCGTCGATGAAAATGCCCGGCAACACACCAGCCACGAGGCATAGGGCCGACAGGAAAAACATCGCAGCGAGCGAGTGGCTGTCGGTCTCGCTTGCATTGGCTGCAGCCGGAGTGCGCGGTCGGCCGAGGAAACTTATGCCAAACGCTTTCACAAAACAGGCAGCGGCCAACGCCGCCGACAGCGCCAGCAAAGCCCCAACTGCGGGCACCAGAAATTTTAGACCCCAGGACGGCAATTGGGGACTGAGCAGGATGGCCTGGAACGTCAGCCATTCCGATACAAAGCCGTTCAGCGGCGGAAGGGCCGAAATGGCAACACAGCCGACAAGAAACACGAAGGCTGTCTGCGGCATCCGGTGAATAAGGCCACCGAGATGCTCCATGTCGCGTTCGCCGGTTGCATTGAGCACGGCGCCGGCGCCAAAGAACAGGAGGCTCTTGAATATGGAGTGATTGAATACGTGCAGCAGCCCTGCGGTCAGGGCCAGCGCCGCCGCATCGGCCATCCCATACGCCTTAAATGCGAGCGCAAGACCAAGGCCAATAAAAATGATGCCGATATTTTCAACCGTGTGATAGGCAAGCAGCCGTTTCAGATCGTGCTGCATCAGCGCATAGAGCACCCCCATGACTGCGGTGGCACCGCCGATAGCGAGCACCGGCATGCTCCACCACCAGACCGGCGGGCCAAGCAGATCGAACGCAATGCGTACAAAACCATACACCGCCACCTTGGTCATGACGCCGCTCATCAATGCGGAGACATGACTGGGTGCAGCCGGATGAGCGAGCGGCAACCAGGCGTGGAGAGGGACAACGCCCGCCTTGGATCCGGCGCCGATGAGAGCCAAAACAAGGACGATCGCCGCCACGCTGGCGCTTGGCGGCGCGGCACGAACCGACTCGAAGAGATAGCTGCCGTTGCCGCCGGCGAGCAGACCGAACGCCAGAAGCAGTGCCAGCGTGCCGAAACCTGCCATCAACAGATAGACGTATCCCGCCTGCAGGTTTTCGCGCTCGCGGTGGTGCGCGACCACAAGCGCCCACGATGTGAGCGACATGAACTCCCATGCCACCAGGAAGCTAAAGGCGTCATCTGCAAGGACGACCAAATTCATTCCAGCGAGATAAGCGGGATAGAAAGGGAGCACTCGCCCGGGCTCTTGCTCGTGTTGGCCGTAGCCGAGTGCGAACAAACTCGCGGCCGCGGCACCCACATTGACGACGGTCAGAAAGAACGCCGAGAGGGCATCGATCCGGAAATGAGCACCAAGCCATGGCAGGCCTAGTGGCAATGAGATGCTCGAAGTCGACTGGCCGAAAAGGCACATGCCTCCGACGACAACCAGCGTCAATGTGATGATCAGACAGGCAGCGTAGACAACGCCACTTGCACGCGGCGACCTTGAGAGAACAATGGCGATCGGTGACAACGACAGAAATGGCACGACGCAGAAAAGCGCAAAGGTCACCATCACCGCCTCCGCGCCAGGCGAACAGCCATTGGTTCGGCGCGCGTGCTCATTTGAGCCGAACCCCCCGGCCACCACTGGCCGAGGTAGCTCCCTCGCCGATCAACTCGATTCCGTTGGTGGCCAGCGTATCGACCAGCTTCATGAGTGAATCGACATTGCCGCGAACCACGCCGTCGCTTGCTTCCATGCGCTGAATGGTTGGCAGCGACAGACCGGAGCGCTCCGCCAGCGCTCGTTGATCAATTCCAAGCAGCGCCCGTGCGGCGCGCATCTGGGCAGCAGTGATCATCCTGCGGACTTTTCGCTGCGAAGATAAAACATGCTTTATAATAAATTATATTGTGATTATAATATGTCAAGCATCATTTTAGATGTAAAATACATGATTACAATATCGTTTGTTGTCTCATTCAATCACCTCGTCGGCGCGCGTGAGCAACGAGGGCGTTACGTTAAGGCCAAGCGCCTTCGCCGTTTTGAGATTGATTGCGAGTTCGTATCGGGTCGGCGCCTGCACCGGCAGATCGGCCGGCTTCTGACCCTTGAGGATATGGTCCACATACATCGCTGCCCCGCGCCATTGATCGAACTGGTCCGGTCCGTACGCGACCAGGCCACCGTCGCGGGCAAAATATCGATAGGGGTAGATCGTTGGCATCCGATAGCGCGCCGCCAATTCGCTGACCAACTGACGGTTCGCAATTGTCTTGGGATGCGGGAAAGCCATGAGGCCGCCGTCCGGCTGATCGGCAAACGCGGCGATCGCGCTCTCAAACCCGTTTTGAATGTCGACAACGGCCAGTGTCACACCGAGCGAGGGTGCGATTTTCTCGGCGGCGCGAAGGAACGTTCCGTGCGGAGCGGCGTCCGTGGCAAACAGCGCGCCCACCCGCTTCACATTGGGCGCAATCTCCTTGAGCACGCCCAACCACTTGCCGCCCATCGCCGGCTCGAAGTTCTGAAATCCGGTGATATTGCCGCCCGGCCGCGCAAGACTTGCGACGAAACCACTGTCCACCGGCTCGGACACTTGCGTGAACACAATCGGGATCGCGCTGTTCAGCCGGTGAAGATGTGCGAGGGTCAGATCACCTGAAGTAACGATGACATCCGGCGCGGATTGAACCAATTCCGCCGCAAGGGTCGCGACCTGCGCGGCATTGCCCCCGCCCCAGCGGTAATCAATCCGAATATTTCGGCTCTCATCCCAGCCCAGGTCCCCAAGCGCCTTACGGAAGGTTGCGAGGCGCGCTTGTCCCGCTTTGTCAGTCTCCGTGTATGCAGCGAGAAACATACCAATGCGCCGCACGTTGGCGCTGCGCTGCGCGCGTGCGGCGAGCGGCCACGTCGCCGCAATGCCGCCGACCAGACCAATGAATTCCCGCCGTCTCATGGCTGCCCCGGGCAAAAACGCGTACATCTATGTCTCGAAATGCCCGCCCGGGATAACGACGCGGTCAGGGATGCTTCTTGACCCTGCCCGCATTCTTGTTGCCGCCCTTGTTGCCTCCGCCGGGTTGAACGCCCTGAACACGGTTGCTCGTCTTCACGCCCTGCACGCGGTTGCCCTGAATGTTCTTGTTGGTCTGAATGGTCTTGTTGGTCTGGATCGTCTTGCTGGTTTGAATCGTCTTGTTGTTCTGGATGTGGACGGTATTGCGCGTCTTGATGCCCTGAACGTTCTTGCCGCTCTGCACACCCTGAACGCCCTGCGCGCCTTTGCCGAGCTGCATCGTGCCAGTTTGCGACCCGCGCAAGGTCTGGACGCCCTGGACGTTGCGCGCGCCGACATTGCCGAACTGCTTCTGGAGGTTCGTGTTCTTGAACGGTACGCCGCGATTCGCCGCGTTGAACTTCCACGCCTGGAATTGCCCGCCGCCGGGAGCGGCGGCCACCTTGTTAAATTTGCCGTAGAGGACGGTATTGGTCTGGATCGCTGCGTAACCGGGGTGTCCCCAGTTGTAGCGGTACCAAAGCGCTGGCCCGACGAAGGCGGCGGTGCCGAACGCAATCACGGGTCCAGCGACCCACCAGCGCGGGCGCCAAAAGAACGGCGTATAGGCCGGCGTCCAATAACCGGGGCCGTAGACGACGACAGGATCGTAGACCGGCACATAGACGTAATCCGGCTCGAGCGGCTCGATGACGATGTATTCTGGCGGTCCCGCATAACCCGTGCCTTGCGGCGCGGGCATCCGGCTGACCTTCTGTTCCTTGCCCGACTTCAGGTTTCCGGTCGTCTCCGCCTGCTTGCGCAGCGTCTGGACGGCCGTCTGCACATCGTTGGGCTGGGCGAGGAAGGCCTCGCCGAGCTGGGCCGTCCAGTCCAGCTTTTCATTCATCATTGCGAGTACTTGCGGCACCGCCGTCAAACCCTTGACGCTCGGATCCCACGGCTCTTTCTGCATCGCCGCTTCAAGCATCGGACTCTTCGAGGTCCGGATTCTTCTCCGCCCAACGCGCCGCCAAGGTCACTTCAAGCGGATAGGTCGATGCGGTGAGGACCTGCGCCAGCAGCGCATCAGGGTAAAGCGCAATCGGCGCGACCAGCTGCTGGAGCTGCTGTTGGCTCAGTGGTTGCTGCTCCGGCTGTGGTTGCGCTTGCGGTGGAAGTTGCTGTTGATCCTGCGCGCGCGCCGGCAACGACAGGACCACTGGCACGGCCAGCGCCATAAAGCAGTAGCGGCTGATGCGTTTCGACCAGGCTGACATGGCTATTCCTCCGTCGCTCACTCCCCGAGGAGAGCATCGTATCGCCTGAAGTCAACCAATTGAAAGCTACATCCGGGGCCTCAAACAAAGGGTATTCGGACACTTGGTCCGGAAAGGTCGCGATCTCGGCGCCCTATCGAGATTTTTTACAGGCCTTCCACAATGAACGAGCGCGACTTCGTCGTCTTGATCCGAACCGCGGTGAATTCTTTCATGCTGTCGTTGTAGGATTTTGCCTTCTTCATGTTCTGGAACGAGATGATCACGAAAGACTTCGGCGCAGTCCCGTCGAGAGCAATCGCGTTGTCGGTGCGCACGATGTAACGCCCGTCCTCCACCATGGCTTCCACCGCGGTGCGCACATCCCGTCTTTGAAAGCTGTTCTTGAATCCGTCAGCATCGGTTATCTCGTCAATTTCCATGACAACGAAGACCGGCTTCACGGTCGCAGCGTACAGGCCGCTCACCGCCGTGGCTGCGAGGCAGCCGGCCGCCGCTGCCAAGGCGAGCGCGACATAACGTTTCATAATGTGTCTCCCGCTTTTCGAACCACGATCATATCGAAGATCGTAACGCCGAGGCATACCGGCGCAACCGCGATGCTGCCGTCCTGTCGTTTGGTCTCGTTGTTTGGTGGCATCCGTGCTTCTGGCCGAATCGACTACGATGCTCTAATTGGGATTGGAAGGTCCTTCCCACAATGCCTTCGTCTTCGCCCCTGACACGCAACGAGCCGCCGGACGTGCCAAGGATGCTCGCGCAAGCTGCTGCGCTGCAGCGGGAGGGGCAAGTCGGGAACGCCGAACGGCTCTACGCGGCGATCCTGGGAATTACGCCGAATAACGCCGACGCCCTGCATTGCATAGGCACGATCAAGCTCGCACGCGGCGAGCCCGGGGAGGCGCTGCGCCTGATCGGGGCCGCCATGGCCGCGCGCGCGCCGACGCCGCGGATTTTGTTCGACCTCGGCCTCGCGTTCAACGCGCTGAACCAGCACCAGAAGGCGCTCGACAGCTTCGATCTCGCGATCCAACTGCAGCCGGATTTCTTCGAGGCGCACGGCAATCGCGGCGCGATGCTTGCGGCGCTCGGGCGTCACGACGATGCGATCGCAAGCTACCGCAATGCGCTCGCCATCAGGCCCGATTTTGCAGACGCGCATTGTAATCTGGGAAGCGCGTTGACGCGGCTGCAACGCTATGACGAAGCGCTGGCGAGCCTCGATCGCGCCATCGCCCTGCGCGCGGATTATGCCGACGCACTGTACAATCGCGGCAACGCGCTGAAACCTTTGCAGCGCTACCAGGAAGCGCTCGCAAGCTACGACCGCGCCATCGCGCTGTGGCCAGGTCATGCCGACGCGCACAACAATCGTGGCCAAGTATTGCGGGAGCTGGAGCGATATGATGAAGCGCTGGCAAGCTATGACCGCGCCCTGACCCTGCGGCCCAAGCACGTCATGGCCCATTGCAACGCGGCCGCGCTGCGGCTGCTGACCGGCGACTTCGAGCGCGGCTGGGCGCACTACGAGTGGCGCTGGCTGAAGAAATCGGTCATGCCGACGCGGCGCAATTTTTCGCAGCCAGCCTGGAACGGCCGGGACCCGATCGCCGGCAAGACCATCTTGATTTACAGCGAGCAGGGCTTGGGCGATGCCATCCAGTTCTGCCGCTACGTGCCGCTGCTCGCCGCGCGCGGCGTGCAAGTGATTTTCGAAGTTCAGAAACCGCTGCAGACGCTGATGGGCTCACTTGACGGCGCGGCGCAAGTGGTGCCGAAGGGCGGCCCCCTTCCCGCTTTCGATTTGCATTGTCCGCTGGTCAGCCTTCCACTGGCGTTCGGAACGCGGCTCAAGACAATTCCTTCGACCACTGGATATTTGTCCGCGCCCGCGCAGCACGTAACGGCGTGGCAATCGTGCCTGGAGGGAAAACCGCATCCCCGGATAGGGCTGGTTTGGTCGGGCAATCCCGGTCACGAACGAGACCGGGAACGGTCGATCGGCCTGCGCACCTTCGTGCCACTGCTGGACGCCTTTGGTGACGATGTCACCTTTTTCAGCCTCCAGAAGGACGTTCGCGCCGCCGACGACGCCTTTCTCAAGGAGCGCACCGATATTCGTGATAGCGCACTTGAGGATTTTTCCGATACCGCGGCGCTGATATCGCAACTCGACCTTGTCATCTCGGTCGATACCAGCGTCGCGCATCTTGCCGGCGCGCTCGGAAAGCCGGTGTGGATTCTGCTGACGTATTTCCCCGACTGGCGATGGCTGCTCGGCCGCGACGACAGCCCCTGGTACCCGAGCGCCCGCCTCTTCCGCCAGGATGAGTCCCGCACATGGGACGGTGTGGTCGCGCGCGTCTGCCGGGCGCTACGGGAATTCACCTGACCAAACGCCGGAACGCTAGCCCGTCTTGCGGCGGCCGCTTGCGCGCGCGGGCTTTCTTGCCGCCTCTTTCGCCGGCTTCTTGCCGGGAATTGAGAACAGCATCTCACGCTGGCCCTCGATGCGCTTTTTGCCTCGCTTCGCCTTTGCCGGCTTTTTACCGGTGACCTGCTCAGTGCGGATGCTTTTGCGCAAGGCATCCATGAGATTGATGACTTTGGCCGGCTCGCCGCGCTTCGGCGCCTCGATCTTGATGCCTTTCGATTTCTTCTCGATCAGCTCGCGCAACGCCGTTTCATAGTGATCCTCGAAGGACTCGGGCTCGAAGTGACCCGACTTTGTCTCGACGATGTGCTGGGCCAGATCCAGCATGTCCTTCTTGACCTTGATGTTGGGAATGTCGTCGAAATATTCCTTCTCGTCGCGCACTTCGTAGGGATAGCGCAGCAACGTACCCATGAGACCTTTGCCGCGCGGCTCCATCGCGATCACGTGCTCGCGCGTGGTCAGCACAATGCGGCCAATGGCGACCTTGTCCATCTTCGCGATGCTCTCACGGATGACCGCGAAGGCCTCCTGCCCCACGTCACCGTCCGGCACGATGTAATAAGGACGCATGTAGTAAAGCTCGTCGATCTCCGACCGCGACACGAACTCGTCGATCTCGATCGTCTTCTTGCTTTCCAGCGCGACCGCCTCGAGCTCCTCGTCGCTGATCTCGATGTAGTGGCCTTTCTCGACCTGATAGGCCTTGACGATGTTCTGTTGTTCGACTTCCTCACCGGAATGCTCGTCGATCTTACGGTAGCGGATGCGGTTGCCGGTCTCGGCATTGATCTGGTTAAAGCTGACTTTCTCACGCTCACTGGTCGCCGGGAAAAGCTGAATGGGGCACGAAACCAGCGACAGACGAAGAAAACCCTTCCAATAGGCACGCGGGGCCATGACAAACTCCTGAGACGCATCCTACTAACGGCCGAGATATTGAATGTATCCGCTCCCGGCCCGTTCTGCACGACGCGCGGTGACAGCGTTCTACCTCCGTTCCATCTTTTTCGTGTTTCGGGTTAACCGAACGAAAGCACGAAGATCCGTGCGGGATCTTCTGCCGCACCACGATTTTCGAGCCCGGAGTCGCGCTCACGTAGCGGTTGAAGGACTTCACGCGTCACGTGACCTCCCTCACACAGGCGCAAGCCGCTTTGCCGCTACTGTTCCGGAATGCAGGTAAATGTACGGGAGGCGTCGATGCCCGATATTTCCGCAAGAGAACATAGCGAGCAAAGCAACATCGTCACCTGGAAGGTGATCTCGATCGGCACAGCGATCGTGCTGGTCGTGTTCCTCGTCCTGTGGCTGTAGGCGCAGCCGGCGTTCTTTCGGCTGGAACGCAATGCACACGAGTTGCGTTTGTGTGCAGATGCGAATGCCTCTGTTCTCGTACTTCATCGTGATGGGTCCCACGCTTGCGCTGGGCCTTCTCTACATCAGCGACCGAATCGAGCCGCTCGGTTCGCCGGTTCCGACATCGCAGATCGTTGGCATTGCCAAGCCGTTCAAGCCCGAGCCGGAGCGGTCTCCCTACAAGATCACGGGGACGAATTTCGCAGCTGCATACAAGCCGGCGTCCGCGCGCGCAGCCGACGAGCCGAAGCCCACCCGTCGGGCTGACTCGCTCCAGCAACAACAGCCCGCGGCCGACGCCGAGGCCCGCCGCGTTCCTCGGTGGCAGCACATCGCGCAAAATCCAATCGCCGCGCTGATGAGCATCCACTGACCGACGTTAACCGACTTGATCACAGAGGCCTGATACAGCGTCATGGAACTCGTCCGGACGTCCGGCATTGTCACGCGGATAGTGCACCGGAGGGCGAAGGCTATGGTCAGAACAGTGGCGGCTAAGGCGCGCAAAGCGATCGTGAAAGCCGTGCAACGCAGCGCACACGGCATTAGAACGGTAGCTGGCGACGCAGCCGGAGCGGCCGCCCAGGCAGCCGCGGGGGTCGTGCTCGAACTCGACCGCCAACGCGCTCGAGGCGGGCCGGACGGAAGTCACACAATCGGCGCCGGCCGTGAAAAGAAAGCTGGGGCGGGCGGCCAAGCGCACGATCGGCGGACGCAACCGCGCGTCGAGCGCACGCAAGCATTCCGCAAAGGTGACCCGCGCCCGCATCGGCAGAAGGACGGTTCGAAAAAAAACCGCGCCGAGACGCAAGGCCAAACGCCGCTCGCGGTAGCGAATCACGCGCAGCTGCCGCCTGCCTGTTCGGCCCGAGACTAGGGTGCAACGTATGACGTCACCATCCGACGGCTTCGACAATCCGCGACGGGCAAAGCCGCGGAAGGGACTGGTCGATACCGCGGCTGCGGCCTTGAAGGATCTGGGCGACCTGATCCAGGCCGAGCTCGGACTGCTGCGCGCAGAAATTTCCGAAAAGCTCGCGCTTACTGCGCTGTCGGCGAGCCTGATGGGCGCCGGCATCGTACTTCTGCTTGCGACACTGGTGCTGCTGCTGCAGGCGGCCGTCGGTGCCCTGGTTGCGCTGGGCCTCTCGTGGCTGGCCGCCACCCTGATGATGGCCACCGTCACGTTGTTCCTCGGCGGCGGCCTGGTCTGGTCCGGCTACAACAACCTCGCTCACCGCATGACACCGACACGCACGATCGCGCAGATTTAGAAAGACGCAAAAACCCTCACAGGACTGGAGTGACCATGACGTCATCACACGAGCTTCAACGCAAGGCCGAGCAGGCGCGAGCGCGGCTGACCGAAAGCCTCGGCGATCTGAGCACTCAGCTCTCGCCGGCGGCGATGGTCGGCGACTTGCTGACAATCGACTACGATAAGGCCCGCCAAGACGTGACGCGATTTCTGTCGAAACAGGTGCGCGGCAATCCACTCGCCTTCGCGCTGATCGCCGCCGGGGTCGGCTGGCTGCTGATCTCGGAAGCGGGAGAGCCGCTGTCCAAGCTGCGCCTTGGCCGCGCCTCCCGCAGGAAGCGCCGGCCCGCGAAAGCACGGCCACGCCGCGCGAGCAAAGCCGTCGCATCGCGCCGGCGTGCGTAAATCCGCCGCGGAAGGAGGGCCAGGTCAGGGGACCGACCCGGCCCTAGACCGCGCCCTTCTGCGACGGAGGGGAGATTCCACGGCCCGCAAACTAACGCAGCCAGACGGCTTGCGTTGCGTTGCAATTTGCAAAATCAAAGCGTGGAACTGAAGGCGCACGAAATCGTTTTGTCTCCCATCATGAGGCAATGGGAGATACGCATGAAATACGTTGCAATCGCTGCCGCCGTGCTGGGTCTTGCTGTCGTCAACACCGCGGGAACTGCAAACGCTGAGGATTTCGGCGTCACGATTCGTGCCGGCGACAATCACAGCCACTATCGTGGTCATAATCATCACTGGCGCGGCGACTACGCCCGCGCGCGGTGCCGGGTCGTCGTCACGCATCGGATTAATGGCCATGGCGACCGCGTGACGGTGCGCAAGAAGGTTTGCGACTGATCGCGAACGCCAAGAAACACAGGAAAGGCGGCCGCCACGGCCGCCTTTTCTTTAGCCGGAATTTATGCCCTGCCCTGAAAAATTTGCGCCGGCGAACCGGCCCACCGGCGCATAAGAAAGCCCGCTTTCATATCTGGCGAGGCTTTCGACATGCTGACCATCATCGGCGCAACCCTGGTCGCCGGCACCAGCACAGGATTCTGGTATCTGCTCCCGCGCAAAGGGAAAGAGCATCCGTTGGTCGAGAATTCCGCTGTCGGCTCAATGGTCACTATTGTGATCATGACGCTATTCATCGTCGGGGTGGCTGTGATGTGCGAGGGTCTGCTCGACTAGCCCGTCAGCGCCAGGGCTGCCGCCATCCGCCCAAGCTCCAGGAATAAGTTTCCGCTGTGTGAGGTAGCTCACCTTCGCGCGCCTGCGCACAGGCCTAGCTTTGCCGCATTCGGGGTTGCCTCGATAACAGGGAGCGGCAGCCATGCACCGGGACAGAGCGCAGATCGATAAAATCATCCGCCAGACAAATGCTTTGCAAGCAAAATACCTGCAGGGCAGTTTCTGGCCGGCGTGCGGCCTGATAGGCGGCGTGCTGCTATTCTTCTTCGCGGCGGTCATAGTGCCACCGTGACCGCAAAGGCGGCCGGCGCATTTTTGCGCAGTTTGAAGCAAATGCCACCCCGCTGGATATCCGCCACCTTTTCCACTGGCCTCGCCCGTTCGGATGACGCGGTCACCGCGGGCGCGCGCTACCAGATTCGGACCGGCGGGGGCCAAGAACGATCGTGATGGCAGCATTGGGAATGCAAAGCATTTTCCCTCTGGCAGGCAGAATCACCTCATCGCGACCCGTTCCTTCAAAAAGGATGCTCTTCATGGATGCCGTGAACGCGAGTTCTCGCGACTCCGTGGCCACCTTCGGTATGGCACGAAAGGAATCGCGCAAGTCAATTGTTTCACGTTTTATGGAGGCGTTGAAAGAATCACGCCGCCGCGAAGCGCGACGTGTCTTACAGACCTACGCGCATCTCGTGGCCGATAGCGACATTCTTGAGGACGAAGATCAACGCTAGGTCGTGTGATAGAACTCGCCGAGCAGCTCGTTCCAAAGAAGCGCGAATGCAATGAGGCCGGCGCAGCCAATGACGAGAGCCGCCCACAAGAACTGGCCGTTCCACGCGCAGACCAGGGCCGGAAAAGTAAATACGAAAAAGACAAGCCCGAGCGGCACGACCGCGATCCACTGAAAGCCGGAGCCGTCACCGGCCGGCACCTGGGCTATGCCGTAAAATGTATAAAGCCAGAACAGCATGCCGGCGATGGATACGGCCAGCGCGGCGGCGCGCAGGAAACCGCTCTTTGCGGCTTGCGCTGTGGCCTGCATCAGTGCCTTGCCGGTCTGAAACTGACGCGCACCATCACCGGCAATACCAATAGTGGCGCCGCCCGGGAATGCCTGTCCGCACGTACTGCGTGAACCGGGTGCGCAGCAGATGCTGTTTTTTCGCAGCGTTGTATTCCTGCCTGGTCACGGCGACACACCCATCGTAAGGCGCCTTTGCCGCATTTGCCGGCGCGTATGGCAACGCGCTCAATAGCAGCGCAATGGCGCTGCCCGCGATGGATCTTTTCGCGCGTGCATCGCGTTTTGGCGCCATCTGGCGGCTGCTCCCCTCTTGCAAAGCCTGGCTGACGACACAGGCCGCGCCCCAAGTCTAGCAGAAGCGGAGATTGGTGCCCTCTTGATTCAGGCCCGCCACAAGGCGGCGGTTGCTTTCACCCACTCCCGCTGGTGCGCGTGCGGGCGCATGACAGTTTCGCCTTTGAGGTCGCATACTTCACCGCGCGCACGCGCGCTCCCGCGAGCAGCGGGAAAGTGACGATGGAAATTTCCCAGAGGTCGACCGCGTGCAGGCGGCGGATGCGCGTCTTCGGGTCGATGCGCGCTCTGGATGCGCGGAAACCGATAGAGAGACCATCGATCGCCCCTGCCCGCAGCAGCGAGATCAGCTCGCGCCCGCGCGCCACTTCAGGAATGAGCCGCCCACGCGCGAAAAGGCCGCGGAAGTCCTCGCGCAGCTCCAGCCAGATGCCGACCGGCTCGGAGGGGTCGTGCTGAAACAGCATCGGGATTCGACGGATTCCACGCGAGGCCAGCGTATCGGCGAAGGCCCCGCGCATGACCATGTCGCGCGCCTGGTCGATTTCGCCGAACAGGCTCGCATAGCCCTCGACCGTGCCGTCGGCATCAATGGTGGTGCGCGGCGCGAAAACGGACGCGACCGTCGGTTCGGAATGTAAAGAGAGCATTGAGAAGTCCGGATCGTGACGCAAAATCGGGCCGTCACCCGCGGAACCAGTCCGCGGGCCCGTGAAGAGAGTTTGCCCAAGGTCTTCACGGATGGCCGGAACATAGGCGTGCGAAAGCACGCCGTTCTTCGAACGGCTATGTCCAGCCATGACGGTGGGGGAGGCTTCCTGCTAGCGGGTGCTGGCCCGCCGGCGCTTGTCGTGCGCAGCCGCCGTGGCGCTGCGCGCGTTACGTTCGAGATGATCGATAAACTCACGGAACACGTGGTGATGGTCGCGTGGCTTATCGGGGTCGCGGCGCGGCGCTGTCCCTGCTGCATCCATTGTGTTTTCGTCCTTTAGAAATTAACGAAAAAAATCTTTCTGTCGTTTGCACAAAAAGTTCCGCGCGAATCGTTTTGCGATGCATCGCGTCGACGACGCTCACGTGCGTTGCACAATCGATTCTTGCCAAGGGAACAGCCCGCGCAGGAACAATGTCGCCGCGCATGCGTTTCATCACTCAGATTCACAAATTCAGAGGTGACAACTATGCGCAAAATTATTTACGGCGGCCTGCTCGCGTCGACGATGCTCGTCCCCGCGTTTGCTCAGACCAACCCGCCGGCAACGACAGCCCCATCGGCCAGCCCACCCGCGGCAACGGCCCCGTCGGTCAAGCCGTCGACGTCGGCAACCGTGACGCCCGCGACGCACGGCGACATGTGGCGTGCTTCCAAGCTGATCGGACTTAACGTCTATAACGACCAGAACGAGAAGCTCGGTGACATCAGCGAGGTGCTGCTCGCCAAATCCGGGAAGGTCGATGGCGTCGTGATCGGCGTTGGCGGCTTCCTCGGGATGGGCAAGCACGACATCCTGGTGCAGATGGACAAGCTGAAATTTGTCAACGAGCCGGTCCGGACAACGTCCACGACCAGCACCACAACGGGTTCCGCGGCGCGCCCGGCGACGAGCGCGAGCACTACGGCCACCACATCCACCAAGAGCAAATGGTATCCTGACCACGCGGTGCTCAGCGGCGCCACCAAGGAGTCGCTCAAGAGCATGGCCGAATTCAAATTCGACTAAAGCTCAGGGCGCGGGCGGACCGCAAAAGGGGCCCCGGGAAACCGGGGCTCCTTCTATTCGGCCCGGGCGGTGCAGGCCCCGTCTTTCGTGCTCGCAGTGCTCGTTAAAGCGCGCGAGCTCGCGCACGAAGTCGTCAAAACGGCGGCTGGCAGCGGCTAGCTCACGCAGCGTGAACCAGGCGAGCCCGCTCACCGATGCCGCCCATAACAGCAAGGCGAGGTGCGCGAGATCACCGCGCTCGATGAAAATTTCCACAAGTTCGGTCATGGATCGGCGCCCCCATTGCGCAGGCTGCAACGCCGTACAGGCGCAGGCGAAAAGACGCCCGCCGCCACCGCGGCGGGCGCCGCCGGTCGGCGCCAATAATGCGCCGGCCTTGCCTCGTCACGATGATTGCTAACGGGAAAGTCCGAGCACATCCCCGCCGTCCACGGCGCCGTAACCGGTGGCGAGCCGCTTCTCGTTAACGGTCAAAAATGTTGCATTGTTCACGCGCTCCCAGAGCGCGGCACGATCGGACGAGAGCGCCTCCACGCGATCGGTATCGGCCGCAAGAACCAGGCCCTCGCCGAAAGCCGGCGCGAGCCAGTTGGTCAGCGCGCAAGCGATTCGTGCGGCGAGCGGAAGCACACTCTGTCGCCAGAACGCGCGGTTGGCTTCCTGATAGTTCGCATAGGTATTGTCGCCGGGAATGGCCAGCAACATCGGCGGCACGCCGAAGGCCAGCGTGATCTCACGCGCCGCCGCATGCTTGGCCTCCAGGAAATCCATGTCGCGCGGCGAGAGCGACATCGGCTTCCAGTCGAGGCCGCCTTCCAGAACCAACGGCCGTCCGGCATTTGCGGCGCCCTGATACTGCTCCGTAAATGCTTGCTTGATGCGGTCGTGCTGCGCGTCGGTGAGCCCGGCGCCATCGGCACCGGTATAAACCAACGCGCCGGACGGGCGTGCTGCATTGTCGAGCAGCGCCTTGTTCCAGCCGGCCGCGGCGTTGTGTGTATCGATCGCGACGGCGGCCGCTTCGACCGGGCTCATGCCGTAGTGATCGTCAACCGGGTTGAAGAACGTCAGATGCAGGATCGGCGGCAACGCGGCACTTTGGTCGAAGCGCACCGTGCGGCCGCCAACCGTATAGTCATAGGCCTGCGGCCAACCATCAGGCCCCGCCACGAGCTTCATACGATCGGGCCGCAGCGCGTAGAGTTCGCGCACTTGCAAACCCTGAGCACCGCCCTCACCGCTCAAGGTGACCGCCTCGACATAGGCGTTGCCGGCGAGCAGAAGATGCGAGGCGACGGCTTCAAGGAAGGAAGCGCCGTCCTGGCGCGGATTAGGTTGGCGAACGAGATCGAGCAACGGATGCGTATCGCGCTCGGTGTCTCCGTCGTAGAGAACGAAATACAGCGATCCGATGCTTTCGGCGACCATCCGCACCGCCCGGTAGACGATGGCGTTGCGAGCATAGCCTTCCCGCGCAAGCGGCGCGTAGCCGCGCGGCGTCCAGCGCGGCCGTCCACCATGCTGGAGTGCGATCAGGCGCGCGACGAGCGATGATTTCGACTCGGGCGGCCCGAACATTTTTCTGACGTTGGACCACATTGATTCTGCCATAGGAATGAAAACGCGCCGGACATCCGGCGCGTCACTGACGATTGAATTGTTTGTACGAGATGAACCGCTGACGCTTAGCCTCGCGTGACGAGATAAGCGACCGCAAAAAGCACGATTACCGCAAGCGTGCTGATCACCAGCACGTAGCGCACGTTATGCCCCGTAACGGCGGCCCGCGCCTCGGTCGTGCTTTCGACGATGTGGTTGTCTTCCGCGCGCGGCATATGAATTGCTCCCTGGACGCCAACGTCATTCAGGGAACAACGCGGAAACAGGCGGTGATGTTCCGCCGTGCGCCGCGGTATCTCAGAGCGCAAATGTAGAGCGTCTCCAATCCGTACCCGAGCAGCGTTACGCTGTCAAGGAGTTTTTTCCTATCGCCGTCGAACCGCACTGTCTTTGCTTCGACGACTGTGCCTTGGGACAGATCATCAGTGTCGTGGCGCATTACCGCCTGCGTTACGGCAAGTTGAACTTGCTTCCTGGCACAAGCGTGGTTGACTAACGCCGGGCGACAGGGGAGCAGGGGTCAGGATGGAAAAGCTGCAATTTCTCGGTGCGGCCATCGCGTTTTTCGCCGTCGGCGTCGGCATGATCCTGTATGAAATCGCGCGCAACAGGGCGAACCGGCCAATCCTCAAAGGCGGCAACGCCATTCAGCTCTATTATTGCGCCTACCTGTCGTCGTTCGTTCTTGGTACCGTGTCCGTCATTGCAGCCATCGTGAAATGAGTCACTGACATGTATGTCCTGCTCATCATCCTGCTTGTGGTGCTGCCGTTCGGAACGGCCATTCTCTGCGGCGCACTCATGCAGTGGGCCGGCGATACGATCTCGGGCTGGTCGTCGATCGGCGGACTGGCGCTCGGAATCTATTTCCTTCATAAGTGCATGGAATTTCTGCCGGCGGCATGACGCTGCGGCGGCGCAATCCTGAACAAGCAGTCAGTTCTCCTCGCTGCAGCGTTTCGCAACGTGCGACCGCCGACCCATCAATCGCTGGGGCGAGCGCGTGATCGTGCGCAGACGTGTCTGCTACTGACGAAACCGCGCGAAGAAAGCGGGTCTGATGTCGCGGTCAGGCCCGCGTTCATTCAGGTGCCTAGTTTTCTAAGGCGCGCAAATGACTTATCGTCCGCGAAGGCGCTCTCGAAATGGGCGAGCGTGCCTTTTGCCGGGGCCGCGCCGTCGCCAGCTTTTTGCGCCGCCCACGCCGCTCCCGGGAGTTGCTGCGTGGACAGGAACCATTCGGCCGGCGTCGAACCGATCGCGCTTGCGAAGTCGCAGACGCGCGCCGGCTCGGCAAGCATGCCGAGCCACAAGATCATGAAATCCTGCGCGGATATTGCGGGTGTTCGCGTCTCCGCCATGGCGCGGATTGCATTGCACGATATCTTTTCGCGGACATCCGGCAGCAAAAGCAGCATTTCCAGAAGCGAGCCGATCTCCTCGATCGACGAGGCTACGAAACCGGTTTTGCCGTCGTGCACGATCGCCTTCTCGGCCGGATTGTCGAGCACGACCGGGGCGAGGCCGAGCGACATCGCCTCGATCAGCGCATTTTCCGCCGTGCCATAGTGATCGGGCTGCAGCGGATAGAAAAAGATGTCGGCGTTGGACAGTGCCGCTGCGGGATCCGACGTTCGCCCGCATGAATTGAATGCGCTCCGGATGGCGCATAGCCTTGGCGCGCGCGACGACGGCACCCTGCGGATCGACCTCCCCCCATATGGCGACGCGGACGCTGTCGTCGCCCAAGGCATCGATCGCGTCGAAGAAGCCGGGATGCATTTTCACGAAGTCGACCGTGCCGAGATAGGCAATGACCGGCACCCGGCCACGCGCGATCCGCGGCCGCGCGTCGGGAAAACCGAAGCCACTGTTGATGACCGAGACTTTCTTTGTGCGTTCTTCGACGCAAAGCTGCGACGCACGACGATGCGAGCGATGCTTCGGTCGTGAAGACGAAACGGCGCGGCTTCCTCCATCAGCGCGGGCTGGATCACCGGCCTGGCAAGGCCCGAAATATGCGACCAGAACACGCTGCGCATGGCCGGAAAATCGGCCCGCGCCAGGCATTCGAACATGCGCGGATGATTCCAGAATTCGAACTGGACGATATCGGCCTCCCGCGCCAGCGCGGCGACGTGCGCGAGATCGTCCGCGACGATAACGCGCGCGCCGGCTGTCTCGATCATGTCGGCGTAGCGGCGATCGCGCGGCTGCCTCGAGCAGAACGAACGTCTGTTGCACAACCCGGGGCAGGACCGCGCTGAGTGCCGCGTGCGCCTTGCCGACACCGCCGCCGAGATGCGGCGTGACGTGCAGGATCTTCATTCGGCCGCCACGGCCGCAAAGCGGCGGTTGGTGCCGCCGGGCGGCTCGACGTCCGGATTAATAGGAACGCGCGACTTGAATTTCTCCAGCAGCATCGGACGATGCGCGTCGATATTATCCGGCAGGCAGTGGCTGAGCTGGCCGCAATTGCCGCAGACCCCGTTCTGCCTGCCGCCGACCCTGCGAGATGCTGCAGCCGCAACGCGTTCATCGCGTCCGAAGTCCAGATCTCTTTCATTGACTGCGGTGCGCACGTCGCCGATCACCAGCTTGCGGCCCCAATCCAGGAAGCAGGAGCTGACCAGTCCGTCGGCATTCACCGAATAGCCGTAGAAGATGTACGGGCAGGTATCGGTTTCGCCGATGTCCTGCTGGTAGATGCCCTTGCTGATCTTAACGCCGGTGTGCTTCTCGATATCGAATTCCGGCCAGCACGGCGCGAAGTTCTCGACGAAAATGCGGTCGCAATGGTCGCCGAAGGTGTCGAAGAATTCCTGGCGCTGCGCTTCGGTGATGAGCTCGCCTGGAATCTTGACGACGATCTCGCAATTGCCCTTGTTGGCATAGATCCATTTGACGTTTTCGACGAATTTTTTGAAGTCGAACTTGAAACCGGTGAAGCGCGAGATAGGTTTCCTCGTTCATGCCGTCGACCGAGATGTTGATCTTGTCGATGCCGGCTTCGAGCACCGGCCCGACCCGGTCGGGCGACAGGAACGTGCCGTTCGTGGTCGTGTCGATATAGTCGACGCGGCCGGATTTCTTGGCGTAGGCGACCATGTCGGCCAGCCGCTTGTTCAGGAACGGCTCGCCGTCCTTGTACATGCGCAGCACCTTGATCGGCTTGTCGAACTCGCCGAGGTCGTCGATGATCTTCTGGAAGATCTCGAGTTTCATCACGCCCTGGAAGCGGCCGGTCTCGGCGATCATGTCGCGGTGTCCGGTGGGGCAGAATGTGCATTTGAAATTGCAGGAGCTCGCCGGGTCGACGAAGACGACGAACGGCGTCGCCAGCGGGATAACCGTTTCGAGCGGCGTGCGGCCGACGAGATTGATTCGCGGTTCGACCCGGGCCTTCATGGGATGTCCTGCAGTAAGGAGCGCAATCGT
Source organism: uncultured Alphaproteobacteria bacterium (assembly GCA_963736275.1). Classification (GTDB taxonomy): domain Bacteria; phylum Pseudomonadota; class Alphaproteobacteria; order Rhizobiales; family Xanthobacteraceae; genus Pseudolabrys. Next base: position 557,162 of record CAVTOP010000005.1, on the reverse strand, counting down.
CTTCCTACAGGACAATAGTTAACAGTGGTTAACCAAACGTAAGGCCCGTCAGCCGCGAACGCCGACAACGCACGGCGGGTCGACCGGATTGTCGGCGCGCGCGCCAAACCGGAGCAAATCGCGGCGGCCGAACTCATCAGCGATGCGCTCGGCAACCTCGCGCACGGTGACCGGCTTGCCCGAACAGACGTTGACCGGCCCCTCCTCCGGCCCGAGCGCAACATCGACGATCATGCGCGCGGCCTCGCGGACATCAAGGAAATCGCGGACCTGCCTGCCGCTCGACAGTTCCGCCGGCTCGCCCGCCTGCAACCTGGCGCGCACATAGGACACGAGCCGGCGCGTGTCCTCGCCCTCACCGTGGAGATAGAACAGCCGGCACCAGGCGAACACCACACCTTGCCGGGGCAGCGACGCTGACAGCGCGTTGAAGGCGTCGACCTTCGCCTGCGCGTAAGGTGTCGACGGCCTGAGCGGCGTTTCGATGCTCAAGCGGCCCGCGCCGAGATCGTACTCGAAGCAGGTGCCGATACCGACGAAGCGGCGCACCTTCGCTTGTGCCGCGCCTTCAGCGAGCCGCAGCGTGCCGGACAGGCAGTCCTGGTTTTTCGGCGACTGCAGATAACGGTCGGGCTCGGCGTACCAGGCGGCATGGATCACCGTGTCGACGCCGTGACATATCCGCGCCCACCAGCCGGCGCTCTCCGCGAAAATATCGCGACTGGCAACGATCGTTTCGATCGCCGCGTCGCGCGCGAGGATGGCCTGCTTGCCCTCCCGCACGACCGGGCGCACGCGGCAGCCGCGCTCGCCGAGCGCGCGCAGCAGGTGCCGGCCGACAAATCCAGCTGCACCGGTCAGCAGAATCAATTGAGCAGGAGCGGCCATCGGGCATCCGTACGGCAGCACGCCCTAAGAGGGACTAAGAGGAATGCCGCCTGAAATGACGTGATCGCGAATTGGGTATGCCGATGGTATGTGATTTGGGCGCGCGAAAGCCGTCGCCGCGCCCTGAGACAACCGCCCGATGCTGACGAGGCCGAAGCAAGTCCAGCAGTCAGACTCGCTGCGCGAGCAGATTCTGTCGCTCGGCGAAGAATTCTTCGCCGAGCGTGAGGCCGGCAAAAAGTTCATTCCGGGACAGACCTACATCCCCTGCTCCGGAAAGGTTCTCGATGCGCGCGACCTGCGCAATCTTCTCGACGCCTCGCTTGACATGTGGCTGACCGCCGGCCGCTACGCCGGCGAGTTCGAGGCCGCGCTCGCCGTGCGATTTGGCCTGGCGCATTGCCGGCTCACCGTTTCGGGCTCTGCCGCCAACCTTCTGGCCTTTTCGGCGCTCACATCGTGGAAACTGCACGAACGGCGCATCGTGGAAGGAAGCGAGGTCATCACCGTCGCCGCCGGATTTCCGACCACGGTTGCGCCCATCATCCAGAACCGCTGCATTCCGGTTTTCGTAGATGTCGATGTCGAGACGGCCAACGTAAATGTCGACCGACTCGCCGCCGCCGTCGGGCCCAAGACGCGCGCGATCATGCTCGCGCACACTTTGGGAAATCCGTTTAACCTCGCCGCGGTCACCGCAATCGCCAAACAGCACAAGCTGTATGTGATCGAGGATTGCTGCGACGCGCTGGGCGCGACCTACAGCGGCAAGCACGTTGGCATGTTCGGCGATCTCGCGACCATCAGCTTCTATCCCGCCCACCACATCACGACCGGCGAAGGCGGCGCCGTGCTGACGAACCGGAAATCCCTTGCCACGCTCGTTGAATCCTTACCGCGACTGGGGCCGCGACTGCTGGTGCCCGCCGGCCGAGGCAAACACCTGCGGCAAGCGGTTCGAATGGCGCATCCGCGGAATGCCGGAAGGCTACGACCACAAGTACACATATGCCCACATCGGGTACAACATGAAGGCGACCGACATGCAGGCCGCGGTCGGGATCGGTCAGCTGCAGAAGGCCGACGGCTTCATCGCCGCCCGGCGCGAGAATTTCACCAAGTTGACCGTGGCATTCCGCACCCAGGGCCTCGATGAGCACTTTATCCTGCCGCAGGCGACGCCGGATTCGGATCCGAGCTGGTTCGGATTCTTGCTCACCATTCGCGACGGCAGCCCACTCAGGCGCCGCGAGGTCGTGACCTATCTAGAAGACAACAAAGTCGGCACGCGGCTACTGTTCGGTGGCAACCTGACGCGACAGCCCGCGTTCCGCAACGTCGAATACCGCGTTGCCGGCGAACTCGCCAACACCGACAAGCTGATGAACGACGCGTTCTGGATCGGCGTGTGGCCAGGCATCGGAGACGCGGAACGCAGCTACATCGTGTCGACCTTCACGGGCATGGTGCGGCATTTCGCATGATCGACGTCAGCCCCGGAAAGCTCGCGGACGTCAGATTGATCCGACCGTTGGCGCAACGCGATCACCGCGGCAGCTTTGTGAAGATCATGCATGCGGAGATTTTTTCAAAGCAAGGGATTCCTACGCGCTACGCTGAGCAATATTATTCCGTATCGAAGAACAACGTCTTGCGCGGGCTTCATTTCCAAACCCCGCCGCACGATCATTACAAACTGGTGACCTGCATCGAAGGCGAGGCGTTCGACGTCGTCGTTGACCTTCGGAAAAGCTCGCCAACCTATGGGCAGCATGAAAGCTTCGAGTTGAGGGGCGCGGGCGGCGACAGCGTGTTCGTTCCCGCCGGCTGCGCGCACGGCTTTTACGTCCGGTCCGCGACCGCAACCCTGCTTTACAATGTGAGCACGGTTCATATGCCATCCCACGACACCGGCATCCGGTGGGATTCGGTCGGCGTGTCATGGCCATCCTCTAACCCGGACGTCTCGGACCGCGACGCCGCGCTGGTGACGTTCGCACAATTCAGTACGCCCTTCTGAGGGCGCCTATCGGGACGCCTTGGCCCGCACCGGTGCGAGTTTTACGGCGCTGCTCTCAAAATCCGACATGTCGGCCAGGCAAAGGGCGCTTGCATCCGCCCCGCCTTGCCGCGCGCGATACCAGGCCATTGTTCGCTTGACGGCCTCGATCAACGTCCAGCGTTGCGAAAAGCCGAGTACACTTTCGGTCTTTCCGGCATCAAGGACGAGCCAACCCGATTCATGCGGACCGTCGCTGCCGTCGCCGTAGTCGACGGTGCCCTTGCCATAGGCCGCGCATGCAAGCTCGACCAGATCGCGCACCTTTACCGCCTCGCCGAGCTCCGGGCCGAAATTGTAAGCACCGGCGATTGACGGCTGTTCCCACAGCCGCTGCGCCAGCACAAGATAACCCGACACCGGTTCGAGGACGTGCTGCCACGGGCGCACCGCGTCGGGCCGTCGGACGTGCAGCGTCTTGCCCGCCTGCCAGGCCCGCACGGCATCGGGGACAAGACGGTCTGCAGACCAGTCGCCGCCGCCAATCACATTGCCGGCACGTGCGCTTGCGACCGCGACCGGCTGTTCGGCCAAATACGACTGACGATAGCTTTCGATGACCATTTCGCTTGCGGCCTTGCTGGCGCTGTACGGATCGTGGCCACCGAGCGGCTCGTCTTCGCGATGCGACCCCGGCACTTCAGCGGTACGATAGACCTTGTCGGTCGTAACCATCACGGCGACCCGTACACCATCGAGCCCGCGCAGTGCTTCCAGCACATGCGCGGTTCCCATCACGTTCGTTTCGAACGTGGTCAGCGGATCGCGATAACTTTCGCGCACCAGCGGCTGCGCCGCGAGATGAAAAACAATCTCGGGCCGGGCCGCGCGGATGAGGCCGGCCAGGCCTGCGCCATCGCGAATGTCGAAGAAATGGTTCCGGCACAATTGCTCGATCTTGGCTTCAGTAAAGAGACTGGGCGTCGTCAGCGGCGGCAGGCTGATTCCGGTTATCTTTGCCCCGGACCGGTGCAGCGCGAGCGTGAGCCATGAACCCTTGAAACCGGTATGACCCGTGACGAGGACACTTTTGCCCCGCCAGAAATCCGCCTGCGGTGCAGCCGTCACTGCCATATTTTCCAGGGCGCCTTGCCGGATGCCCAGAGCTCTTCCAGCATCGTCTTGTCGCGCAATGTATCCATTGCGTGCCAGAAGCCGCGATGCTCGAACGCCATCATCTGTCCCATGGCTGCGAGCCGGACGATCGGCGAGCTTTCCCAGCTGCTGTTGTCGCCTTCGATCAGGTCGAGACAACGCGGCGATAGAATGAAGAAGCCGCCGTTGATCAGCCCGCCGTCGCCGCGCGGCTTTTCGATGAAGGCTGTCACCGCCGAGCCCTGGCACTCGAGCGCGCCGTAGCGCCCCGGCGGCCGCACTGCCGCAACCGTCGCAAGCTTCCCGTGGCTAAAGTGGAATTCAATCGCCGAGCGGATATTCAGGTTGCTCAGGCCATCACCGTAAGTGAAGCAGAAGGCAGGCTCGTCCTTGATGTGGCCCGCAACGCGCTTGAGGCGCCCGCCGGTCAGCGTGGTCTCGCCGGTATCGACCAGCGTCACGCGCCACGGCTCGGCTTTTTGCTGATGAACGATGACGCTGTTGTCGGCCATGTCGAAGGTGACGTCCGACATGTGCAGGAAGTAGTTGGCGAAATATTCCTTGATGACGTAGCCCTTGTAGCCGCAGCAAATCACGAAGTCGTTAGCGCCGTGCGCCGAGTAAAGCTTCATGATGTGCCACAGGATGGGCTTGCCACCGATGTCAATCATCGGCTTTGGCCTCAGATAGCTCTCCTCGGAAATCCGAGTGCCGAGCCCGCCGGCGAGGATGACGACCTTCATAGACCTTGATGTGCTTGTTTTAGAATCGACCGGCGCCGGCGCACACTGCACCGTCACCACGCTCGCAGGCGCACGATCAACTGATTCGCTGTAGTGGAATAGTACCGCGAGCGGTGTTGGTAGGCCATGCGGCTAGCGTTTTCCGGCGGCGGCCTTAGGTGGTGCAAAGGATCTGCGCCTGTTGAGAACGCCGTCCCAGAAATCGAAATAGGCCTGCGCGCGCTGCTTCGAAAACAGCGCGAAAAAACCGCCGATGTCGGCGAGGATCCGCTCGAAGGACAGTTGTCCCGTCGAGCCGGCAATCTTCGCGCACAGCTTGTCCGCCTCCCCGGTATAGGGCGAGTTATATGTCATCCGCGCATCACGCTTGAAACGGGTGAACATGTGCGTGAACCAAAGATCGGCAATGGCCTGCCGTTGCGGCATCGGATAGGCGGGGAACTCGGTCGCGTTCATGATCATCGCCGCGCCTTCGAAGCCGGACAGCAGCCATTGGAGCTTGTTGGCGGCCGGGTCGAGACCGGCGGCACGATAAAAATCGATGTCGCGCTCCTGCGCCGACTCCCGCGAGCCCCACACACCGATGTTGTAGACATAAAAGAGACGCTGGAGCCTTATGTATTTTCCGCTCAGCAGATAAAGAAGACACAGGATCTGATCGTGAAATGACAGATAGACCGGCATCGTCTTCATGAAATCGAGGACGCGCTCGGCGAGCTGCCGGCGGAGCACTGAATAAAACAGCATGTTGGGACCGCCGTAACTCAGGTAGCCCGCAATACGGACGGCCGGGTCATCGGAGTTCTACATCCTTGTAAGTGACGACGGAGGTTCCCTGCGGACTCTCCAGCGCATATGCGCCGGTCACTGCGGCCACCATCGGATCACCGCCCGAGCGTTCGATCAGATCGGGCAGCGCGAGGATCGCGCGGTCGACGCATTGATCGTCGTCAGACATGCAGAAGATAAAGTCGCCTTTGGCCATGCTCATAATTTTCGAATAGTTCTCGAGCGGCTCGCACGGATCGACGCTGATAATTTCGCAGTGGTCACGCTGGAAATGCGGCAGCAGCGCGCGTTTCTCTGCATTGCCGGAATTGTCGCGCACCACCACCTGGATTTTCAGGCTGGCCCACGAGCACGCCTGCGCGATTCGTGAAATCGTCACCGGTCCGTGCCGGTTGGTTGGAAGCAGGATCGACAGCTGCAAAGGTGTCACTGCCAGCGTTCAGGCGGCCTCCCGGATTGTCTGCGCTGATTCGCGGTTCAACACCACATCGGCTTCGGGCAACCCACGCCCTGTGCAATGAGCGCAGTCGGTGGCACATAATGATGCTCGGCTAATTCGTCCAAGCGCCGTGGGATCAACTTGCCGCACGAGGCCCGATCATTCGCCGATGCCCCTGGCCGACGTCAGGCGTCAGATCTGCTGGATGAGATCGCGGATGCGCCGGCGGCGCACGCGCCAGTTCCCGCCGATCGGCCGCTTGCCCTTTACGGCGCCGGAAATCTGGGACGTCTTGCCCGCGATTTCCTCAAGGCCGTCGGACAAGACTTCATTCTGGCGGTCGATCAGAATGCGCGCGCCCTGTCGGCGAACGGTGACTGGGCGGGAGTGCATTTGCTTCATCCCGACAAAGTCACGGGTAGCGAAAAGTCGGGCGCGCGTCTTGCCGTCAGCGTCGTCACTACCGCCTATGTGCCGATGGAACGGATGCTGCTCGAGCGCGGCTTCACCGACGTGGTGCCGTTCTACGATCTGGCGGAAAGCTTCCGTCATCTGCACCCGCTGTCGAATGGCTGGTTTGCCGCGAAACCGACGTCGGAGGATCAGAACAGGACGGCGCACGTTCTGACGCAGTGGTCCGATGACATATCGCGCGCGCATCATCTGCAATTCCTTGCCTGGCGCCGCCTGCGCGAGGAATGGACCTTTTCAGCGGCTCCCATTCCGGACTGTGACCGCTTTTTCATTCCTGAAATCATCGCTGCGTTGAGCGACGATGAAGTGCTGCTTGACGGCGGTGCGCATCACGGCGTCGTGACCGAAGCGTTTATCCGGCATACAAAGGCCCATTTTCGCCGCATCGTCGCGATCGAACCCGACCCCATAAACCGGGTACGCCTCGGCGAAAATCTGAAAAGGTTCGCACCAGGCGACGCGCGTATCGCAATCGACGATTATGCGCTCTCTGACAAAGAGGACGAAGCCGTCTTCCACAGCGGCCTCGACTATGCCTCGCAGATCTCACGCACCGGCAACATGTGCGTCAAAACGCGCACGATCGACGCCCTCGGCCTGTCACCGACATTTATCAAGCTACACCTCGAAGGCGCCGAGCTTGCGGTACTCAAAGGCGCCCGCCAAACGCTGCTCGATCACCGGCCAATCGTCGTGACAACGATTTATCATAATGACGACGGCATCTGGAAAACCGCTGCCTGGTTGATGGAGACGCTCTCAGACTATCGCTTCCTGTTCCGTAATCACTCCTGGTGTGGCACCGGCGCCGTGATCTACGCGATCCCCGACGAAAGAAGCATGCAATGATTCCCGGTATGAGCGCTTTGGAAGCTGCAGCCGGCCGCGTATTGGAGTCGATCCCCAGTGAAATCACGCGAGGCGAGTTATCTGTCTGCCTCTATGAAATCGGACTCCTTGGCCACTGGGTTCTGCCACGGCTGAAAAAAAACGGCATCAAGGTGGTGCGCTGTTATGATGCCAACCCTGCGCTGAACGGCATACCTGTTGACGGCGTAGTTATATGCGATCCAAGCAATCTCCGAACGGAAAAACCGGATTACATGATCGTAACGTCGCGCCACGCGATCAAGCCGGTCTCAACTATGCTTTCAAATATTGGCATCCCGCATGTGTCGTACGATGCCTGGCACGTTGCTGCCGATTTTTCGACCTTCCGTCAAATTCATGACGACGTCTTGACCGATGAGCGCTCAAAAGAGGTTGTGCGCGCAGTTTTGATGGCGATGCTCACAGGCGACACCGGATACTGTGAAGCAGTCTACGAAAAGGATCAGTATTTTTGCCTACCGCGGTTTTGCGGATCAGGAAACGAAATCTATGTCGACGCAGGGGCCTTTGTCGGCGATAGCATTGAAAAATTCATATGGGCGCAAAATGGCGTATTCGCAAAAATCTACGGATTTGAACCGGGCCCTCGCCAGTTTGACGCATTGCGCACCCGTGTTGACCGGCTAAAGACAGAATGGGCGATCAGCTCTGACGGCATTGAGGTCGTGAAAGCAGGCCTCGGTGAGAGCGAAGCGGAGAGCCGCGCGAGCGCTGGCGGTCCCCTCACTGGTCTTGCGATTGGCCATAGCACCGGCGCAAGGAGCTGCGCTGTTTCCACTGTCACCCTAGACAGCTTCCTGAGAGGTGACCGCATCACCTTTCTCAAGGCCGATGTGGAGGGGATGGAAATGGCGCTCTTGCGCGGCGCACGATCGACTATCCAACGTCACAAACCGAAAATCGGTATTAGCGTTTATCACTATTCGGCAGACATCCCGGTAATTTCGCTCTATCTACGAGAACTGGTACCAGAATACAAATTTGCGCTGCGTCACCATTCGCCGCTCTTGATGGAAACTGTCCTCTACTGCTGGACCGAATGACAATCAGGGCTTCGGCTTACCTTGCGTACGCCGATAAACGTCAAGCTATACCTTCGAAATCCAGCAGAAGCATTGTCGCCAAGCAGCAATGATGGAAGCGTCTAGATTAAGGCAAACTCATAAACCGAACAGCATCAACGAGTCGCTCGCCACACCTACACCAGTTCGACGAGCCATGCTTCCCGTCGTACGTTGTTTTTTCAACAAACCATAGAGGGATCCAATCAGATGGCTGACGATACGTTCTACTATCCCTCATCTGGTGAAGAATCATATTTTGAAAAACTGCGGCATTTGATCGACAAACATCCGCATGATGTTCGCCACTATCTTGATTTGTTTTCCGTCTACACAAGCAGAAGAGCTTTTATAAGGTTGCTCGCGCATTACGAACTTTTCAAGATGACCATCGATCTTCCCGGGCACTACGTTGATTTTGGAGTTTACTTCGGAAAATCCTTCTTCACTTGGCACAAATTTTTGGAGATTTTTTCCCCTACGGCCACGCATAAAAAAGTCATAGGCTTTGACACGTTCGCGGGGTTTCAAAATTTTGCTCCCGAGGACGGCCAAAATGATCCAGCAATCCAAAAGGAGCCTGGAGGACTAAGTTCAGCCAGTTTCTTGGAGGAGTTCCTGGACCTGCTCGATCTGCACAATCAGGATTCAGTTCTGCCGGTAGGGCGAGGAACGGTCGTTCAAGGGGATGTTTGCAAGACACTTCCGCAATGGCTTGACCAGAATCCGGAAGCCCGTTTCTGCCTTTGCAATCTGGACATGGACTTATATGAACCGACCACTGTCATCCTTGAATCCTGTTGGAGCCGTATCGTTCCCGGTGGCGTCCTGATACTGGACGAATATGGGACCAGTAAGTGGCCGGGCGAAACCAGGGGATGGGATGAGTTCGCTGCGAGACACTGCCTCAAGGTCCCGCTAAAGCGATTTCCGTACGCCAATGCGCCGGGCGCCTACCTCATCAGGCCTTGAGGCCGTCTCGCTAAAGCTCGCGATATGAAAGGGCCTAGGCGGTAACGGAAATCTTCAGGCCGGTGACGGTGTCGATCTTGGTGCCGTCCGGCAGCGTGAGGATGTTGTTTTTGGTGTCGAGATAGGCCCCGTTGGCCAGCTGCATGATCGACGACGTGTCGATGACCTCTAAGCCGGTCGTGATGTCGATCTGCTTTCCGTCTTTCGTCGTCAAAATGTTGCTGTTGGTGTCGATCACCGACCCATCGTCGAAATAAATGAACGGGTCGAGCACATTCTTGGGCTGCACCGCCTGTTTTGAAGCGGACAGTGCGGCCAGCGCATCCTGAAGCTTCTTCGCATCGGCCTCTTTCGCCCTCTGGGAAGCCATCTGAGCATAGAGGCTGCCGGCGGTTGAGACCGTATTTTGCGAAATCATCGCAAAGGCATTCGCCGCGCTTGAGCTGGATTGGACGAAGGACTTCAGGCTTCCGTCATTGCCGCGAGCATTGTCGAGCATGCCAAGCAACCCGCCGCTGCTCTTTGAGTTCTGGATTGCCGTGTAAGTGTCGGCGAGCCAGTCCGAGCTCGCGGGGAAAAGCGGTCCGTAGACACTCGTCGCGTTGATCATGGTACCGGCCGACACACCCTTGAGCCTTCGAACATAGGCCACGGGCGTTAACAAACCTTCACCGTTAAAAACTTGCTAACCATAACAAGCGGCCGTTGCGCCGGATGTCTCCCCCGATTTTTCGCAACGACAACAAGCGGAGACCGCTGAAAGTCTCGATAACTCATTAACCATGTACCTTTACGGGCCGTTTGTTGGGCTGTGCGATGAAAGCACCGATCCAGTGGATCACACGTGTGTAACTGCCAGTACGGCAACTAGACCAGAAAGGTGCGTAAGATGTCTGACATCGTCCTTTCCGCCGGCGTGCGGTCGAACCTGCTGCAATTGCAGCAGACGTCCGACCTCATGACGCGGACCCAGACTCGACTTGCGACGGGCAAGCGGGTGAACTCGGCTCTCGATAACGCGATCAACTTCTTCACCGCTCAAGGCCTCGACAACCGGGCCAACGACCTGAGCGGCCTGCTCGAACTCGATGTCGAACGCCATCAACACCATCCAGGCGGCGGACAACGGCATCACGGCAATCACGAAGCTCGTCCAGTCGGCTCAGTCGCTGGTCAGCCAGGCCAGACAGACCTCCGACACCGCTGCGAAGGACACCCTGGCGACGCAGTTCGACGACCTGCTGACCCAGATTGGCCAGCTTGCGGGCGACTCCGGCTTCAACGGCGTCAACCTCCTCGGCGGCGACTCGTTGACGGTGAACTTCAACGAAGACGCCACGTCAAGCACGACCATCACGGGCGTGGACTACACGAATGCCAATGCCGCCCCGCTGGGCATCGCCAACTCTAACAACTGGCAGAACAGCGCTGCCATCGACGCGGCGAGTGCCGACCTCACCGCGGCGCTTACCACGCTGCGTTCTGAATCGCAGACCCTCAGCGCGAACCTGTCGACCGTGCAGATCCGTCAGGACTTCACGAAATCGACGATCAACACGCTGCAGAACGGTTCGGCGGCCCTTACGCTGGCGGACTCGAACGAAGAAGGCGCGAACTTGCTCGCCTTGCAGACACGCCAGCAGCTGTCGACCACAGCACTGTCGCTCTCTGCGCAGTCCGACCAGAACGTGCTGCGCCTGTTCCAATAAGTCGTCCCCATCGACGACGAAACGGCGGCCTTCGGGCCGCCGTTTTTTTTCGCGCAACGCAATCGTGGTTAACCATTTCTTAACCCGCGTTTTAACCGGATATCAACCCTAACGTTTCATTATCACGGCAAGCGATTTGGCCCTACGGAGGCAAGGAGTTTGCCATGAGTGACATTGTACTTTCGGCTGGCGTCCGGTCTAATCTTCTGCAATTGCAGCAGACTTCGGATTTGATCACGCGGACCCAAACCCGCCTTGCCACGGGCAAGAAGGTCAACTCGGCGCTCGATAACCCGATCAACTTCTTCACCGCACAGGGCCTGTCCGTGCGCGCCAACGACCTCAATGCGCTGCTGGACGCGATGTCCATGGGCATCGACACCATTCAGGCCGCCAATAACGGCATCACGGCGATCACCAAGCTGGTGCAGTCGGCGCAAGCCCTGATCAGCCAGGCCAACCAGACCGCCGATACCAACGTGCGCGCAACCCTCGCGAGCCAGTTCGACGCCCTGCTGCCCCAGATCGATCAGCTTGCCACCGATTCGGGCTTCAACGGCATCAACCTCCTCGGCGGCAACGACCTCACGATCGTCATGAACGAGGACGGCAGTTCGACCGTTGTGGTCACGTCGTTCAGCGATGCTGCCAACGGCGACCTCGGGGTCAATGCGTCGGCCAATAACTGGGCCGATTCCGCGGCCATCCAGGCCGCAGGCACCCAGTTGACCGCCGCGCTCACGACCTTGCGCTCGCAGGCCCAGTCGTTGAGCTCGAACCTGTCGACGGTGCAGATCCGCCAGGAGTTCACCAAGTCGATGATCAACACGCTGACCACCGGCGCCGACCAACTCACGCTGGCGGACAGCAACGAAGAGGGCGCGAACCTGCTGGCGCTGCAGACCAGGCAGCAACTGTCGACCACGGCCCTATCGCTGGCGGCGCAAGCCGACCAGAACGTCCTCCGGCTGTTCCAATAACAACTCATTCTGATGCGGCGGAGGAACATTCTCCGCCGCACCGGTCTTAAAAGTCAGCCGCGGGGAGCGGCACGACATGGGCCTCAAGGTCGAACTCAAAGCAGGCGAGCGCTTCATCCTCGGCGATTGCCTTGTGACCAATGGCACTCAGCGCACAAGGCTTCTGATCGAGGGCAACGCGCCCATTCTGCGCGAAAAGGACATCATGACTGCCGCGCAGGCTGACTCGCCAGCCAAGCGTATCTATCTCGCCGTACAGCTGATGTACACATCGCGTGATCCGCGGCTGCACCACGAAACCTATTTCATCCTGATGCGCGATCTGGTGCAGGCCGCACCGAGCACCTGGCCGCACGTCGTGGCGGTGAGCAATCACATTCTCGCAGGCGAAATGTACAAGGCGCTTAAATGCGCCAAGACCCTCATTGCATACGAAAAGGAGCTACTCGACCATGCAACGCGCGGCGCAAACATACGGCGCGGTCGCCAAGCAGACCGCAAATCCGCGTGAGCTGGAAGCAGATCTGCTTCTGAGCGCGGCGGCCCGGCTACAGGCCATTCACGACGGTTGGGACTCCAAGCGTCCGGAGCTGAATGCCGCGCTTGTCTATAACCGCAAGCTGTGGTCGATCTTCGTGACCTCGGCGACCAGCGTTGAAAATCCGCTGCCAGCGCCAATCCGGCAGAACGTGGCGAACCTCGGCCTGTTCGTCTTCAATCAAACGCTCGCCATCCAGGCTGATCCCAAGCCGGAGAGCCTCGGGTCGCTGATCAATATCAATCGCGAGCTGGCTGCCGGGTTGCGCAGCCGTCCGTAAAACGTTCCGAGAAAATCCTAAATACAAAAGACCGCGGTTCACCCGCGGTCTTTTGGTTTCTGTCACGATGGCAGAGGGCTGCCGGCTACTAGATGTAGTTCACCAGGCTCGTCTGGTAGAGCATCGAGGTGACCTGCAACGACGCCTGCATCCGAGTTTGCAGCGTCAGAAGCTGCGCGCCGACATCTTCATTGGACACGCCGTCGATCTGCTGGAGGAAGTCGCTCAAAGTCGCGGTGGCCTGCTGATGCCGGCCTTTCGCGGCCTGCAGCGACGTCTGGGCACTGGCGAGGTCCGTTTCGATATCGGAAATAGTCTGGATGCCGGTGTTGCCGATATTGACCGCAATTCGATTGTCCAGTTCGCCGCTGAGCGCAACGCCATTTGGATTGGTCGGCGAAATCGTCACGGCAGAGAGCGTGGCAACATTCTGCACGAGATTGCGGATTGCTTCTTCATTGGCCCGCGCGCCGTAGGAAACCGACAAGGACTGGTCGATGCGTGCCGTCGCCGTCGAACGTGCCGGATCGCTGCCGGTTTCACCCGTGTACCAGATCACCGTATTTGCAGTCGTGCCGGCCACCATGCCGGTCGCGGCGAAAAATGGCGGCGATCCGCCCACGCGCTGGGGCGGATTGCTGGCGTCGGCATTGAAGAACTCGTTCGAGGCAGCAACAGCGGACGCGGCGGTCAGGGCCGATCCGCCGAGTTTTTCGATCGACGTCGTCAGCGCGGCTTGAAAATTGCTCGCGGTCAGCCCTGGTGTGCCGCCGATCGTGAATTCATTGGCTCCAGGCGGAGAGTCGGCTGTCGCGGTGAGGGTGAGGTTTTCGCTGGTGCCGTCGGGCAGGTTAAGCCGCACCGTGACCGTTTCGCCGGGATTTGGCACCACCGCGGAGAAGTCGATGCTCATGGAGGCGGGCGAACCGGTCGGACCCGATGTCGTGGCCCCCGTCACGGTGCTCGTGATCGACCCCAGCTTGAAGCCGAACGTTGTCACCTGTTCGTCGATTTGCACGGTGTTCGGACCACCTGCGCCGATCGTCAACCGGCCGCGTCCATCGGCGCCCAGATCCGCCTGGTTGCGCTCGTTAATGAGCTGTTTCAGTCCGGCCCGCGATCCGTTGCCATTCAGGATATGGTCCATTGTCTCGACGGCCGGCTGGTCGGTTGCGCGGCCCGAAAACAAGTAGCGATCGCCAGCCCGCGCATTAAGCAGGGCAAGCAGTTGATCGAGAGAATTCAGCCCCGTCTGCTGGGCCACTTCGGCGCCGCTGCCGTTGCTGACGCCGTTCGCCTGCACCAACGCTGCCTTAACCCGGCTCGAAATATCGATCATGTTGCCGAGCGCGGTATTCATCAGGTTGATGCGCGCCATCACGTTCTGATTCGTGTCGTCGAACGAAGAGATCGCCGAAAGTTGCGAATTCAGGCTGACGGTGACGCCGCGATCGATGCCGAGTCCCGCGTAAGTGGCTGATTTATGCCCGGTGGCGAGCTGGCGCTGCAGGTCGTCGAATTGCGCCCGCATCCGCACCAGCTGTTTCATGATGAGCGCAGATTGGGCTCCGATCGAGGAGATACTCATGCCGTCCTCACATCTGCATCAGCGCGTCTAACATGTCTTTTACCGCCGAAACCACGCGCGCGTTGGCGGCATAGGAACTCTGCAACGTCAGGAGGTTCGCCATCTCTTCGTCGACGTTGACGCCCGAGGCATCGTTGAAGCGCTGCTGCAGCGAATTGAGAACAACATCCTGGCCTTGTTTGAGATTGTCGGCAGAGCTTGCGGCCTCGCCCTGCTGGCTGATGAATTGCCGTAGATAGGTCGGGATTGATCCGATGAATGGCGCGGTGACCGTGCCAATTCCGGTGGTTGGCGAGAAGACCTGCGCAGCCCCGGTGAGCTGCTGGTAGATGAAATTCGGTCGCGTGTCGTCGCCCGCCGGAGTGCCTGCCTGATAGACGATGAGATTGGAGGGATCGGCAGCAACCAGCGGATTGACCGCAATGCGCGCAGCCAGTCCGGTGAGCTGCGACCCGGTCCCTGTAATGGCTCCGGTGTAGGGCGCCGCACCGTCCGTAAACAGCGGAAACTCGCCGCTGCCTCCGGTCAGCGATGTCTCCGTCGCAACCGCGGACACGCCATCGACATTGACGGTATCGGCTGCGCCATCATCGAGAATTTCGAGCGTCGTCCCGCCGGGATTGGACGCCGTCATGCCCGTGCCCGTAAGCGCGGTGTTGATCTGCGTGATCACCGACGCCATGCCGCCCGAAAAATTGATACCGAACACGGAGTCATTCGCAGTCGCCGTCGCCGTGTTGGGCAACGGAAGGGCGCTCGGGTCATCGACCCGCACCAGCGTGATCGTGTGCGGCGTATTGGTCGCAGTGTCGGTGTAGTTGATGGTGATGGCGTTGCCGGCCAGGAGGTCGGCGGTATCGATGTCAAAGCCGGCCTGCGGCACCGGGTTGACCGCCGTGCTGGGGATGGCCTTGTTCGAAAGCGCCTGCGCCATGGCCGCGGCGAGGGCGTCGAGCTGGGTCTGCGCCTGAACCAGATCCTGATCGCGCATCTGCAGATAGGCCGCAATTGTCCCCGAGCGGATCGCACGATTCTGGATGAGATCGACCGGTGTGCCCGCCGGCGGGATCAGCGTGATCGTGCCGACGCCGCGCAACGCCGGATTGGCGTTCCACTTCGATTGCGGCGTCATCGTGCCGACCGCATCGAAGCTCAGCTGCGCCGCTTGGCTGCCGACAAGCTGAGTGCCCGAGTTCGTGAAGACCGTGACCTGGTTTCGGTCGCCTGAAATGACATTGATATCCATCAGCTGCGACAGCTGATCGATATAGGCGTCGCGGTTGTCGAGCAGGGCCGCGGTTGCTGCATCGCCGGGGGTCGATGCGGCAATCTGCTGATTGAGCGAGGCGATCTGACTCATCGCCTCGTTGGCTTTGCTCACTGCGTCGGAGATCGCGAGCTCGGCGTTGGCGCGTTGCGACTGGATACTGCTGCTGAGCTGATTAAGTTGCTGAGCGAGAAGTTGCGCGCTGTTGATCACGCTCGTACGCGCACCCGGATCGTCGGGGCTGGTTGAAAGCACCTGCAATGCGGTTGTAAAGCTGTTGTAGACCCCTTCCAACGATGTGGCCGAGCCCGGCTGCCCGTAGATCTCCTGCAGCTGCGAGTACATCCGTGCGCGCGTATCGGCGTAGGATGCGCCGGAATTTTCGATACGCAGTTGTCGCTGGATGTAGAGATCGATTTCGCGCTGGATGTC
Source organism: uncultured Alphaproteobacteria bacterium (assembly GCA_963736275.1). Taxonomy (GTDB): domain Bacteria; phylum Pseudomonadota; class Alphaproteobacteria; order Rhizobiales; family Xanthobacteraceae; genus Pseudolabrys. The sequence goes on along the minus strand of CAVTOP010000005.1, from coordinate 540,957 downwards.
ACTGACCCTCACGCCGATGCTGGTCGAGGTACCGGTCGCGACCTGGTCCATCACCTTGCGCGTGTAGCCGGGCGTGTCGGCGTTCGCGACGTTCGCCGCCACCAGCGCGATGCCGGCCTGATTGACCTGCAGGCCGGAGAGAGCCGAAGAGAGCGCTTGCGTGAGACTCATGGTCCGGCCCCGGTTACTGACAGTAGACGCTCATCCTGCAGTCCGATCACCGAATGACGTTGAGCAGGTCTTGCGACATCTGGTTTGCGGTCGTGATCACCTTGGTGTTCGCGGAATAGGCCTGCTGCGTCACAATCAGTTTTGTGAACTCGGTCGCGATGTCGGTGTTCGACGCCTCGAGCGACTGTCCGATGATCTTGCCGGATGATCCTGCCAGCGCAGGCCCCAACTCATTGGTCAACTGATAGGCGCCGCCGTCGAGTGCCTTCAGATTGTTGGGGCTGTTGAAGTGCACCAGCGGCACCTGGGCGAGAGCGACGTTTTGGCCGTTTGAGAACGTGCCGATGATGTTGCCGGCGTCACTCACCGCGATTGATTTCAACTGACCGGCCGCATAACCGTTCTGTTGCAGATTGTTGACGGTGGCAACGCCACTGGTGTTGGCGAATTGCGTGACGCCGCCGGTCGGGCTGCTGATGTTGAGATTGCCGATCGTCGTCGTGTTAATGGTCACGCCGGTCAGGGGAATGTTGGTGACCGGCGGATTCAACTGGCCATTTGCGTCGAACACAAAACTAATGTTCGAATTGATCCACGCGGGATTAGTGCCGGTTGCCGCCGCATCGGTCTGGTAGAACAGTTCCCACGTGTCGCTGCCGCCATTCGCGACACTGTCAACCTTTGCCCAGCGAAGCTGGAGATTGGCCGGCGTGCCGATCGCGTCGTAAATGGTGACTGAACCCCCATCGATCGTTTCATTCACGAAGGTGCTGACGTCCTGGCCGACGACCACACCGGCTCCCGCAATGGTGGGATCGTTACCCACCGAAAAATCTGCCGGATTAAGAAGTTCGGAATTCGGCGTGGTCGTCGTGAACGCGTTCGTTTGCGGAAGTGATGGCAGGTTGATGCCGTAGTTCACCTGGGTCGTAGCGCTGGCGGGCAGGAAGTTGCCCTGGAATTGCAAGGGGGTCGCGACGCTGCCGACCGGGTTGCCGGTCGTGGGATCGATCGGAATTCCTTCAAGGAAATATCCGGAACCGTTGACCAGGTAGCCGTTCGCATCCAGCTGGAAATCGCCGCGCCGCGTATAACTGTCAATGCCGCCGAACAGCGGCTGGTTGCCGCTGAACCCCGTCGGCGCCTGCACGATGAAATAGCCATTGCCGTTGACCGCCATGTCCGTCGTGGACTTGGTACTCTGGATGGTGCCCTGAACGTTGTTGGTGGCACGCGAGTTGGCAATGACGCCGCCGGCAATCTGGCGTGTCGGGACGGAGTCGCCCGGAATCATATTGGCGAAACTCGTATCGATGCCTTTGTAAGCGGTGGTCTGGGAGTTCGCGATATTGCCCGAAATGTTCTGCATCGCGAATGACTGCGCATTCAAACCGCTGACCGCAGTCGTAAGAGCGTCGAACAAACCCATGAGGTCATCTCCGAAAACGGGACACACTTCGCCCCTGACAGGGCTTTGAATCCTGGCTGGTCTGTCGCAACGGCCGTGCCAGTTACATTATGATGGAAGATCAAATACTTATAAGAAAACGGCGGCCGCGATGGGCCGCCGCTTCCGGTTCTTTCTGCCGTCAAACGGCAGATTTTGCCGGCTTCGTCACGATGACGACCCCGCCTGCGGCTCGAATTTCAGCGCAACGCCATTCATGCAGTAGCGCAATCCGGTCGGCGGCGGACCGTCGTCGAACACGTGACCGAGATGGCCGAGGCAGCGCTTACAGTGGACTTCAGTGCGCGTCATGAAGAGCGACCGGTCGGTCTTGGTTTCCACCGCGTCGGGCAAGGGCTGATAGAAGCTTGGCCAGCCGGTGCCACTCTCGAACTTGGTGTCGGATGAGAACAGGGGCAGATCGCAGCCGGCGCAGGCAAAGGTCCCCTTGCGCTTCTCACGATTAAGCGGGCTGGTGCCGGCCCGTTCGGTGCCGTGCTTGCGCAGGACGTCATACTGGTATGCCGTCAGCCGCTTACGCCATTCGGCGTCGGATAGGCTGCGATAGTCGATCGTTTCCGTCGTTGTCATGGCTCCTGCCTCGCCGTTTTTGGTGGCGGTCAAAAGCGCTGCGAGTGCCGCGCCTGCGGTTAAAAGAGCGCGCCGATTGATCATTCGGCTATCTCCTTCGTTCACGCCCCACAGCCATTCAAGTGGTCGGTCGACAAACCAAATTCCAGGAGGTGTGCCTCGTATTTGGCACGCTTGACCAAAAAGGACCAATCAACTCGCGGTCGCGCGGCTATCACGTTCCCGTTAAGGCTTGGCCACTTAACGCGACAATTCGCCCTAGACGACTCAGCGGCGCTTTTTTACCCCTCAATGCAAGGGGATTCGCATGCCGCCGTCGCCGATGCCGAAGCGCGAGACGTTCAAGGTGCCGCAGGCTTTCGCGCAGGCGCTCGCACTTCATACCCAGGGCCATTTGAACGAGGCGGAGCGCATCTATTCCGAAGTGCTCGCCCACCGGCCCGACCATTTCGACGCTCTGCAGATGCTCAGTGTCATCAAGCTCGCGAAGGGCCAACCGGCCGAAGCCCTGCAGCTCATCTCGCAGACGATGCGCCTGCGCAAGCCCTCGCCACAGGTCCTGGTGAACTACGGCATGATCCTGCATGCGCTCGAGCGCAGCGAAGAAGCGCTCGAGAGCTTCGATGCGGCATTGAAGCAGAAATCAAAATTTGCCGAGGCGCACAACAATCGCGGCGCGGTCCTGTCGGCTTTGGGACGGAATATCGAGGCGATCGACTGCTTCCACAAGGCGCTCGCGCTGAAAGCGGACTATGCCGATGCCCATTACAACCTCGGTTCGTCGTTGCGCGTGCTCGGCCGCTACGGCGAGGCTCTAACGAGCCTCGACCGTGCCCTCGCGTTGCAGCCCAACTACGTTAAGGCGTTGAACAACCGCGCGGCCGTCATGGAAGCGCTCAATCGCCTGCCGGAAGCGCTCGTGGATTACGAGCGCGCGCTCTCTCTCAACCCTGGCTTCACTGAGGCTCGCAACAACCGTGGCCGCGTACTGCTCGGCCTCGACCGCGCCGACGATGCGATCAACAATTTTACGGCTGCATTGGAGATCAATTCGCGCGATGCCGAAGCCTGGTACCAGCGCGGCCGCCTGCTGCTGGAAATCAGCCGCAGTGAAGAGGGGGCCGCCGATCTTGCGCAGGCCCTGGCAATCGAGCCGGGGCACGCGGAGGCACGGCTGGCGGCATGTTTCGCCGAATTGCCAATCATCTACAAGAATGAAGCTGAAATCGCGCAGCGCCGTGCGGCCTATGAACAAAAGCTGCACGCGCTTGGCGAGGACGTCGAACGCGGAGCGATGAAAGGCGACCTGATCAAGGCGATAGGCTCCCGCCATCCCTTCCTGCTCGCCTATCAGGGCGACAATGACCGCGCATTGCAGCAGACCTATGGCGACATTATCAGCCGGATCGTCGCGCAACGTTTTTCGCCGCCACCGCTGCCTCCGCCGCCTGCATCGGGCGAGGTGATCCGTGTCGGCATTGTCAGCAGCTTTTTCTACCGCCATTCCAACTGGAAAATTCCAATCAAGGGATGGGTCGGCCAACTCGACCGAAAGCGGTTTCACGTCACCGGCTATCATCTAGGCGCCATCCGGGACGAGCAGACCGAAGCCGCTTCGCGCCTTTGCGACCGTTTCGTCCACCGCACGCTGGATACCAACGGCTGGCGGCGGGAAATTCTCGCCGACGCGCCGCATATTCTGATCTACCCGGGACTGCTCATGGACATCTCGTCGATACAGCTCGCGGCGCAGCGGCTTGCCCGTGTGCAATGCAATTCCTGGGGTCATCCGGAAACCAGCGGCCTGCCGACGATGGACTACTTCCTGTCGAGCGATCTGATGGAGCCGCCGGACGCAGACGCTTTCTATACCGAAAAACTTGTCCGGCTGCCGAATCTTTCGATCTACTACGAACCGGTCGACGCAGAGCCGGTCGAGGTTACACGCGAGGAGCTCGGCCTGCGTCCAGGCGCGACCGTTTTCTGGAGCGGCCAATCGCTCTTCAAGTATCTGCCACAGTACGACGATGCGTTCGTGCGGATTGCGCGCGAGGTGGGCGATTGCCAATTTGTCTTCCTGCGCCATTTCGGTGCACCGAAGATCACGGCGGTCATCCGCGAACGGCTGGAGCGCGCTTTTGCTGCAGCGGGAATGCGCGCCGACGATCATTGCATTTTTCTCAATCGCCTGAGTCAAAGCAAATTCGTGGCGGCCGCCGGCCTCTCGGATGTGTTTCTGGACAGCATCGGCTGGTCGGGATGCAATTCGGCGCTGGAATGCCTTGCCCAGGCATTGCCCGTCGTCACGTTTGAAGGAAAAACAATGCGCGGCCGCCATTGCGCGGCAATACTGCGGATGCTGGACGTCCCCGAGACGATTGCCACGACGATGGAAGACTACGTCGCGATCGCGGCCCGTCTCGGCCAAGATCCGCAATTCCGGCAGACGATTTCAGCACGAATGGCCGCAAACCGGGACCGGGTCTACCGCGATCGCGCGCCGGTGACGGCGCTCGAAGACTTCATCGAACGATCCGTGCGCGGCTAAGCCGCGTTGCCAAAACTCTTTGTCGCGCCACCGCTTCCCTATATGGATAGTGGGCAATCGGCAGAGGGAAGGATTTTATGCGTTTTGACGGCACCAAGGCCTATGTCGCGACCGACGACCTCAAGATCGCGGTCAATGCCGCGATCACGCTTGAGCGGCCTCTGCTGGTCAAAGGCGAGCCCGGCACGGGCAAGACTGTGCTGGCGCTCGAAGTCGCCAAGGCGATTGGCGCCCCGCTGATTGAATGGCACGTCAAATCCACCACCAAGGCGCTGCAGGGCCTCTACGAATATGATGCGGTGTCGCGGCTGCGCGACAGTCAGCTCGGCGACGAGCGCGTAAAGGACATCCGCAATTACATCAGGCGCGGCAAGCTCTGGGATGCGTTCGTTGCCGAAGAGCGCCCTGTCCTCTTGATCGACGAGATCGACAAGGCCGACATCGAGTTTCCGAACGACCTGCTGCAGGAACTCGACCGAATGGAATTCTTCGTTTACGAAACCGGCGAGACCGTGAAGGCGCGACGACGGCCGATCGTGGTCATCACCTCAAACAATGAAAAAGAGCTGCCCGACGCTTTTTTGCGGCGATGCTTTTTTCACTACATCCGGTTTCCCGATGCCGAGACCATGCGCGCGATCATCGAGGTCCACTTCCCCGGCATCAAGCAGAGACTGGTCGCGGAAGCCTTACGACTCTTCTACGAAATTCGCGACGTTCCCGGCATGAAGAAAAAACCGTCGACATCCGAACTCCTCGACTGGCTCAAGCTGCTGATGGCCGAAGACATCGGTCCGGAAACGTTGCGCGAGCGCGACCCAAAAAAACTTATCCCGCCGCTGCATGGCGCTCTGATCAAGAACGAACAGGACGTCCACCTGTTTGAGCGGCTTGCCTTCATGGCACGTCGAGAAGGCCGCTGACGTCAGGTCCCGGGTCTTTCGGAGCCGGCCCCCGGCGCGTCTTCGGGCGGATTGTCGGCATTGCCTTTCGGCGCCGTTTCGGCCGCCCCCTGCCCCGGCGGCGCCAGCCAGCCTTGATCCTTGGCATAAACTAGGACTCGGTCGGCAATGGCGCGCCCCAGGCGCCGTGCGGCAACTTCCAGGTCGGGAGACAGCCGCTCATTTGGACTTCCTGTCGATGCCACGATCCCGGCAATTTCCGCGTTGCGTGCAGCGGCGACTTTGGGCGGCACCGCGGGCTCGCGTCTCGCTGCGGCCGGTTCAACATCGAAGGTCAGCAGCTGGCGCTTACTCCCCGAGGAAAATAGCGACGCGTTAACGGCGGCGACCACGTGTCCCCGCCCGGCCCCGAACCCGAAGCTATTTTTGTTCTTGGCCGTGACCGGCTCGCCGGCGCGCAGGCTGCCCGACACAACGAGGGCACTCTGATCCAATGTGACGGCATCTTCCGCGCCCGGCTGCGCTTCAAGTCCGGACTCGCGGAGGCTTGCAACGATGGTGGCGACGATCTCGTCATTGACCCGTTCGGTCGTGCGCTGCCGGCGTTCGTGCGTGGGATAAGTGCCGACCTTGCGCTCAAGGCGCGCCGTATAACCGCGATCGATGGCGACCACATCGGACGTGAAGGTGAAATCGGAAACAAGAACGACCCTCGGCTTCGGTTCGGTGCCGGCTGCTCCGGTCTGGAGGCCGCTGTAAACGGTGCAGCCGCTCAACAGCAGTCCGGCGAGCGCCCCACAGAAGCTTGGCAAAGTCGATGAACGCATTGGCATTAAGATCCTAGGGCGTGACAACAGTATCTTTGTGCGCTGCGCGCGCCTGGCGGCGGGCCCGCGCGCGAGCACGATAGCGGGAAATTTCCTCCTCGAAACGATCGACAGGCCTTGTGCCCCAGTAAAGTCCCTGGGCGACGATGCGGCCGAGCAAACCGCCGGCCCAGACCAATTCATAGGGCGCGAATAGCCGCCAGGTCTGATCGCTGTCGACAATGCCGCGCGCGACAAGTTCGCCTGCCATTGCGCTGGTGTTGAGGCCGTGGCCGCCGAAACCGCTTGCCAGCCACACGCCGCGCTCGATTTCACCGATTTGCGGCATGCGATGAACCGTTCGCCCGAACGTTCCACTCCACAAATGAGCAACCTCGACCTTTCCGAGATCGGGAAAAGTCCGCCGAACGTCATTCGCCAGCGCGCTGCGAACGAAGCGCGGATTGGCCTCCCAGGCGCGCATGCGACCCAACCATTGCAGACGGTCACCTCCGACGATGCGATAATGGTTGTCGGCGCGATCGGAGTCGCTGACTGCGCCGCGGTAGCGGATTACGTCGTGCAGAATTTCGCCAATGGGCTCCGTCACCATGACGAAGGTCGTGACCGGCAACAATGTCGCCGCAAGTTGCGGCATTAACGCGCCCAGGTGAACGTTGCCGGCGAGCACAACGTGTGCCGCGCGCACGCGGCCATCGGGAGTGACGATACGCTTGCGCACGCCAGCCGGATCAAGCGAGACCGCCGGCGTCGCCTCAAATATGCGAGCGCCGGCTTTTTCGGCAAGCGCCGCAAGTCCGAGCGCATAGTTGTGAGGATCGATGTGAAAAGCCTGCCGATAGTGGACCGCATCGAAATAACGTGGACTGCGCAATTGCTCGCGCACGCGCTCCGCCGGCCAGAATTCGACATCGGCGCCGATCCAGCGCATGCGTTCGGCTTCGGCGTGTAGCGCTGCTGTGCTGTCCGTCTTCGATACGTGCAGCCAACCGTTGATGAGGTCGACGCCAGGCATGCTGGTGTCAAGAATTGTGCGCCGGACATAGTCGAGCCCTTGCTCGGAAAGCGCCCATAGCTGCTTTGCATGATCGAGCCCGGTGCGCTCGACGATATCGTCCATGTCCTCGAAATAGCCTGGCAGCACAAATCCCAGGTTACGACCCGAGGCGGCCCAGGCCACGTGAGCCGCCTCCAGTACCGCGACCGACCAGCCCCGTTGCGCGATTTCGCGTGCGACGGTGAGGCCCGCAAGCCCGGCTCCGATCACGCAAACGTCAACGTCGAGATCGAGATTGAGGTGCGGACGGTCCGGCCGTGCAACGCTCGTCGCCTCATACCAGCCGGCTTCCATGGCTACATTTCTTCCGTTAGCTCAGCGATTACGAATTTCCCGCAGCACACGGCGTGGCGACGAACACATGCTAGACTGGGCCGTGCCGCCGTCGACCTCCATAGCATGACCATGCGACGTCTCCTGCTATTTCGTCACGCCAAGGCTGAACGTTCCGAACCCGGCACGGAGGACCGTGCACGCCGGCTGGTGGAACGCGGACAAAAGGATGCGGCGGCGGTCGGCGCCTATATGGCCTCCCACGGCCTGATACCGGACCGCGTGATGGCCTCCCCGTCGGCGCGCACGCAGGAAACCTGGAAATTCGCAGCTCTCGCCTTCAAGCCGGCCCCGGCAGCCACTGCCGTGGAACGGCTTTACGACGCAACGCCCCATGACATCTTGGGTGTCATCAAGGGGGGCCCTGCCGCCGCCCAACGCCTCCTCATCCTGGGTCACAATCCCGGCCTGCACGGGATCGCATTGATGCTCCTCGCGTCGGGAGATATCGAAACCCGTGAACGCCTGCGCGAGAAAATGCCCACCTGCGGATTGGTAATCATCGACTTCGCACTCGACGACTGGGGAAAACTGCATCCTCAATCCGGCCGCCTGGAGCGTTTCGTCACTCCCAAGTCATTGTCTACTGCCGCTAATTGAAGCAATAGCACCTACTCAACGTGCGCACCAAAACATGCCATGATTGGAGCCTTGCAGCGAAACGAGGGGCGCTGTCATGTACAACAGGATTCTGGTGCCGGTCGATCTGGCTGACACCGATTTGGCGAAGCCCGCTATCAATACGGCAGTGGAGATGGCGCGGAGCTCTAACGGATCAGTGCGCCTGGTGAATGTCCTGGCAATGACGCCGGTCATGCTGGCGGAATACGTGCCACCCGATTTTGATGTCCAGCAACGCAAATCGGCCGAAGAGGCATTGAGCATTATTGCGCGGGAATGCGGTCTTGATGCGGGGCGGGTTTCCGCAACGGTGCGTCAGGGTGGCATCTATCACGAGGTCCTTGAGGAGGCGAAAAGCTTCAACGCCAATCTGATCGTGATGAGCTCACACCGTCCGGCGATGCGCACTTATTTCCTGGGGTCGAATGCGGGCCACGTTGTGCGCTACGCAAAATGCTCCGTGTTGGTGGTGCGCAACTAGAGAAACGCGCCCGCGGTCTACTCGCGCGGCATGACGTCGGCTGGAAGCGCGTCCGGCCGATAGGTGCCTGGCCGATTTCGGCGAAAGAAATTGCCGGCTTGCCAGAGGTAGAACACAAAGAAAGCACCGACGATCGCCGCACTGGTCGCCGCACCCGCTTGCAGGGCGCGCACGATAAGGGCGGCAAGCCCGACTCCAGCTCCCGCAAAAACCAGAATGCCCAGCCAATAGACCAGCGAATTGCTTCCGCGCTCGAACTGTGTTGCGCCATTCGCCCGTGAGATGCGCCGATGCAATTCCCTGATGAAGGAAGAATAGGCGCCGTCGAGCCGCTCTTGCTCCATCATGCTTTTCCATGAGCTTGAGACAATCTGCAGCTTTGGAGAGCCGTCGGCCCATAACTCCGTCACGAAACGGTGGGACTGCATGCTGTTCGGCCTGTAAGAAACGCGCAACTTCCGCACGCGATCAAATGCAACGGTACCGGATCTGAGACCGGCGACCCAATCGATGCCTTGCTCGGTCAGGCTGAACTCGCGAGGCGCCCCTAACAGCGATGGCCGGTAGCTGTAGGAGACAGTTTCGCCAGTGGCGTCAGCGACCTGCTCGGTCATGTACCCTCCCCCGTGTCGTCAGCCGACGTGTGCCTTCTGGGTAACGAACCGTCGCAAAACGGTTTGCGAGAAACTCACAGGCCATATGGGCGAGTGTTTCCAAGGTCAAAGGTATATAATATCGTGACGTTGCTACTGCGGCGTTTTGGGGCTGTTCGCAGGCGTTTCGGGGTTGGGGAGGCGTCGTTATGGCGAAGTTGTCGGACCTTTTTGGCCGGAAAGGCCTGGCCGGGCCCGACAAATTGACCGGTCGAAACGGCAACGGCGGCGACCCTATCTCCATAGAAAACTTGTCCGATGTCGGGTCGCGCATGGGTGAGGAAAACGAGGTTTTGCGCAACCTCCTGACCGATACCGGGCGCAAGATCGGCGAACTCGATGACCTCAAGGCGGCCTTCGACAAGCTGGTGGCGCCGTTCAACAGTACGTTGCGCGCGCTTGAACAGGAAAAATCTCAAACCCTGAGCCTGTCGGGAATGCTGGCCGAAGCCCGCACGGCCTACGAGACACTGCGCACCGAATTTTACCAGATCGATCGGAAAGCGACCGCGCTTGAGGCCGAAGTCGAAAAGCTGCGCGAAGACCTTGAGCTTTCGCGTGAGGCAAATCGCGGGCTCGAAAGCGTTCGGCTGGAGCTGACCGACGATCTCAACGCGCTGCGTGCGCACGCCGCCGAGCTTGACCGGCAACTTGCGCATGAAACCATGCAGCGGCGCGCGCTGGGTGAAACCCGGCGTACCTTACAGGACCAACTCGATGCCGCCGAGAAGCGTATCGTGCAGCTTGAGGGGGAACTCGCCGCTGCACGCGAGAAGCTGACATTGCTCGATGACGAGAAACGTTCGCTGCAGATCGCGATCGATCAGGCTCTCAACGAAACTGCGCGGCTGACCCGCCGGTTGACGGAAAGCGAGAATACGCTGACCGCGACGCGCGCCCAGCTCGGCAAAGTGGAGTCTAGCTTTGCGGAAGCCTATGCGGAGCGTGGACGCCTCGGCGCGGCGCTCGACGAAGCAAAAGAGCAGCATCTGGCCGAACGCAACAGCCTGAATATGCGCCTTGATGCCTTGCAGTCGCGCGCCGCGACCTCGGAACGATTGCTGTCCGAGGCGCGGCAAAATCTCATCGTCCGTACCGAGGAAGTGCGCGCCTTCGACCGCAAATCAGTCGAAGCGACGATCGCCCGCAACAACGCTGAAAAACGGCTTGCGCAGATCGAAGGCCAGCATGAGGCCCGCGAGCGCCAGATCAGGGACCATGAGCAGGCACGCACGGCCTTGGTAGAACGTAACAACGCACTCACCAAGACCCTGAAGGTGCGCGAAACCGGCTTGGCGCGTGCCGAAGAAAAGATCGCTGCGCTCACCGAACGTAACGGCCATCTGGAAGCAGACATCCAGGTAAGCCGCACGAACATCGAGAAGCGCATCGAAGATCTCAATTCGGCACTGCAGCGAGAACGCATGGAGCGGGCGGTCGTCGAGGGCGCACTGGAAGCCGCCCGTAAGGACAATTCCCGCCTGCAGAGCGAGGTCGCTGCGTTGCGGTCGACCTTGCGCCGCGGCGCACCGCTGGATGACGCGCCGGTGCCGCCCGCCGAGGCCGCCAACGATGAGACACCCCCCAAAGGCAGGCGCGTGAAGGGGGCCGAAGGCCCGTCAGGCCGAGGCCGGTGGAAAGAGCTGAGCGGACGCAGGATTGAAGCGCGGGCAAAGTCCCGCGCTCTTTTGTTCTGTGCCAACGCGGACTGACAAACACGGAAGCCGCCCCTATATGACGGTTATGCGTATCCTGTATGTCGCCGTGCCACTGTTAGCGTTGCTCGCATTGTCGGTCTGGTTCGCGGTCGTCGCGTGGGAGCGACTCGGCGGCGACGCGATCCCCGCTTATGGGTATGTGGCGATTGCCGGCGGCGTAATATTTTCACTTTTGGTCGGAGGCGGCTTGATGGCGCTGGTCTTTTACAGCAATCGCCACGGCTATGATGACCTGAGCGGCGGCGACAGCGATCGGCGCTGAGCCGTCATTCTGAATATTCATTCGGGACGGCGTATCGCACGCGCGCGAGACAGGCTATGTATGCCGCTCGCCGGAGCGAGAGAGACATGAACAAGAGCCTTGTTCAGGAAGAATTTGGCAGGACCGCCGCAAGTTATCTGACCAGCACGCCGCATGCGCTCGGCAAAAGTCTCGAGCGGCTGGTCGCCCTCACCTCCCCGCAAAAGAACTGGCATGTCCTCGATGTCGCGACCGGTGGTGGCCATGTCGCCTACACTTTCGCGCCGCATGTCGCGCGCGTATGGGCCACCGACATCACCCAGGAAATGCTCGACATGGTGAAGGCCGAGGCGCAGAAGCGTGCCTTGCCGAACGTCCGAACCGCCTATGCCAAGGCCGAAGCGATGCCGTTCGAAGACACGAGCTTTGACCTGGTGACCTGCCGCATCGCGCCGCATCATTTCGATTCCATTCCGGACTTCCTCGACGAGGTCCATCGCGTGCTCAAGCCGAATGGCTTGTGTGCGCTGGTCGACAACGTCGTGCCGGAAGGCAGCGTCGGTGACTATATCAACGCTTTTGAACGCTTCCGCGACCCGAGCCATCTGCGCGCCTGGACCATGCAGGAATGGCGTGACGCCTTGAAGAAGGCGCGACTGGCGACCGGGCACGAAGAGCAGATCTACAAGAAAATGGAATTCAAGAGCTGGGCCAGCCGCCACGATGCGACGATGCAGGCGCTGTTGCGCTCGATGCTGGCCGAGGTCACCCCGGCGGTGAAGGCGGCGCTCGAGCCGCAGGGCGCGGGCGCGGACCTTACCTTCCGGCTGTGCGAAGGCCTGTTCGTCGCCAAACGCAGCTGAGCGAAACGCAACGGCGGCGCTTCGCCGGCGGCGGTTTACGGCAGCCGAAATTCTGCATTTCCGGGGTATGGCCGCTGAAAGAGTGCCATTTTCCAAGCACCTGACGCATCATCAGATTTTGCCGTTAACCTTTCATTTACCCACAGAAATTTAGATTCCATTAGGATCTATTAACAGTGTGATTTGGCGTCGCTTCGGCCGGGCGAATTGGCGTTTAGGGGATCACCCAATGAACAAATTCGGGGGCTTTTTCGCCCGCAGAGCCGGACTCTACGACAAACCGGCCGATCCGACGCTGAACGCCACAACTGACAATCCACTCGAACTTGACGAAGAGCTGTTCACGGCGCTTGGCGCCCAGCTTGGCGGCGAGAATGAATCGCTGCGCAACTTGCTGCTCGACGCCAATGCCAAGATCGGCGAGCTCGACGGTATCAAGAATGCCGTCGGCAAACTTGTCGATCCGGTGAGCAAGGCGCTGCGCGCCTTCGAAGCCGAAAAATCCGAAAAGATCAGCCTGCAGACGGTGCTCAACAACACGCGCACCGCTTACGGCAAGCTGCGCAACGAGGTTGCCGAGCTCGAGAAAAAGGCCAACTTTTCGGAAAAAGAATGTCAGGCGCTGCGCCAGGAGCTTACCACGACGCAGCACCTTCTTCGCACGCTCGAAGCCACGAAAGCAGAGATCGCGATCGATATTGCTGCAAGACGCGCGCAGATCGTTGACCTCGAAGCACGGCTTGCCCAGGAGACCGGCGAAGGCAAGGCATTGCGCGAAGAAAACCGCAGGCTCGATGAGCGGTTTTCGGCCGCAGACAAGCGCGTAATGGCGCTCGAATCCGAACTCAACGGGGCGCGCCAGCGCCTGCTGATGCTTGAAGACGAAAAGCGCGCCCAGCAGATTTCGCTCGACAAGATCAGCGCCGAATCTGCCCGCCTTTCTCGCAAACTGGCCGAGACCGAAGCCAGCCTCACGGCCACGCAAGGACGGTTGCGGCACGTCGACGGCACTGTTGCTGAGCTGAACACAGAACGGGCGCGGCTCGTCAGCGCTTTGGATGAGGCGAACGAACGACACGAGCACGAACTCACGACCCAGCGCATGCGGTTCGACGCTTTGCAGGCGCGCGCCTCCGCAAGCGAGAAACTACTTGGTGACGCGCGCGAGCATCTCCTCTCCCGAGCTGATGAGATCCGCACTTACGACCGGCGCGCGGGTGAACTTGCCCTCGAGCGCGATGCCTTGCAGGCGCGGGTGGCTGACCTCGAGGCCGAGCGCATCCAGCGCGAATCCGAGTTCAAGGAGGTCGATCAGGCACGTTCAACACTTGTCGAACGCAGTACCGCGCTGGCGCGCGCTTTTACCGCAAAGGAAGCGGCCCTGATCCGTGCCGAAGACGCGATCTCTGCGCTCAACGAGCAGGTCGCGGCGCTGGAGGCTGCTCGTGCAGCAGAGAAGGAGGCGACCGATCAAAGGATCGAGGAGCTCAGCACCTCGCTTCGGCGCGAGCAGATGCAATGCTCGGTCGTCGAGGGCGCCCTTGAAACGGCGCGCAAGGACTTTGCGCGTCTGATGCGCGAAGCGACGGCGCTCCAGCGCGAGCAGCGGGCGCCAGACAACCCTGCGCTGTTACGCCCCGCCAACGCCGCGTAGAGCCAGATCCATTTCGGTGAAACGGATTTCGTCATGGCCGGGCTTGTCCCGGCCATCCACGTCTTTGAATTTGCATAACCTCTAAGACGTGGATGCCCGCGACAAGCGCGGGCATGACGAGTTCGCCTGCAAGCATTCGCCCCTAGCGCACCAGTTCGCGCATTGCGCGGTCGAGCCCCTCTAGCGTCAGCGGAAACATTCGCCCGCCCATGAGCTGGCGAACCATGCTCACCGACTGTGTGAAATCCCATTCCTTCTCGGGTACCGGGTTGAGCCAGATGCAAGCCGGATAGGTGCGCGCCACCCGTTCGAGCCAGAGCGCGCCCGGCTCGTCATTGAAATGTTCCACCGAGCCGCCCGGCGCGACGACCTCGTAAGGCGACATCGATGCGTCGCCGACGAAGATCACCTTGTAGTCGTGCGGATAAGTGTGCAGCACGTCCCAGGTCGGCGTTGTCTCCTGGAAGCGGCGGCGGTTTTCTTTCCACACGCGCTCGTACAGGCAGTTGTGGAAATAGAAGTACTGAAGGTGCTTGAACTCGCTGCGTGCCGCCGAGAACAGTTCCTCGGTCGCCTTGATGTGCCAATCCATCGACCCGCCGATGTCGAAGAACAGGAGCACCTTCACGGCGTTGTGCCGTTCCGGCCGCATCAGAATATCCAGGTAGCCTTTATGGGCGGTACCCTTGATGGTGCCGTCGAGATCGAGCTCCTCGGGCGCGCCGGTGCGCGCGAACTTTCGCAGGCGGCGCAGCGCCAGCTTGATGTTGCGCGTGCCGATCTCGACCTCGTCATCGAGATCCTTGAACTCGCGCTTGTCCCAGACTTTGACCGCACGGAAGTTGCGGTTCTCGTCCTGACCGATGCGTACGCCTTCCGGATTGTAGCCATAGGCACCGTAGGGCGACGTGCCGGCAGTGCCGATCCATTTCGAGCCACCCTGGTGACGCTTCTTCTGCTCGGCGAGACGCTTGCGCAGCGTCTCGAGCAGTTTGTCGAGACCGCCCATGGCCTCGATCTGTTTTTTTTCTTCCTCGGTCAGATATTTCTCGGCGAGCTTTTTCAGCCACTCGGCCGGAATGTCGGCTTCGATCACGCCGTCGATCGTCTCGATCCCTTTGAACACGTGGCCGAAGACACGATCGAACTTGTCGATGTTGCGCTCGTCCTTCACCAGGGCGGCGCGCGACAGATAGTAGAAATCGTCAACGCGGCGCGACGCCAGGTCGGCGTCCATGGCTTCGAGCAGCGTCAAATATTCGCGCAAGGTCACCGGAACGCCGGCCTGTTTGAGCTCTTGAAAGAAGCTGACGAACATTTGGCCGCCTTATTGACCGCATCTGCATTAACGGTCGGAGGATTGTCCCCTAGTCAGGAAACCGTCAAGGCGGTATCAAGGCACCAACAAAAAGAAAGGCTGGCTGGGAGGGTTCAGATGCCAATGCGCGACCGCGCCCGGTGGGCGTTTGTCATCCTGTTGTCGATGGCATTGCTCAGCGCACCGGCGGTCTGGAACCGCTTTCCCCTGTTGCAATATGACACCGGCGGCTACCTCGCCCGCTGGTACGAACCCTATCTGGTGCCGAGCCGGGGAGTTGCCTACGGGCTGATCCTCAATGCCGGCGCGGCCTTGTCTTTCTGGCCGGTGGTGCTCGCGCAAAGCGCACTGACGGTGTGGGTGATCGCGCTGATCTTGCGCGTGCATGGCCTCGGCGGACGGCCCGGATTGCTCGCGGGCATCGTTGCCGGATTGTCGGTCTTCTCCACGTTGCCCTGGCTCACCGCGATTTTGCTCACGGATATTTTCGCCGGCCTCGCGGTGCTTGCGCTTTATCTCCTCTTGCTTCGCGCGGATGAACTCACGCGCCGCGAACAGATCGGGCTTGTTGCGCTGGTTGCGGTTTCCGTTGCGACGCACAGTGCAACATTTGCCGTGCTGCTGATGTTGCTGGCCGGCGCTGCCCTGCTCTCGCTCATCGCGCCGGACCGGTTGCCGCGGCGACGCCTTGGCAATGGCGCGCTCGCGATCGCTCTCGGCACAGTGCTCGTGTTTGCAGTCAACGCCACCATCACCAAGCGGCTGACCTGGACGCCGGGCGGGTTCGCGCTTTCCTTCGGACGCATGCTGCAGGATGGCATCGTCAAGAAGTATCTCGATGCGCATTGTCCGCAGGCGCGATTGGCGCTGTGTGCCTACAAGGACGGGTTGCCGCGCGACGCCGACGAATGGTTCTGGGGCAGCCCCCTGTTCGACAAGCTGGGCCGCTTCGCCGGTCTCGACCATGAGATGGAGCAGATCGCCCTGGCGAGCATCGCCGAATTCCCCCTGCTTCAGATCAAGACCGCTGCCATCGCGACGGCCCGGCAATTGATCGCCGTCCGCACCGGAGAAGGCGTCGTGAACTCGATCTGGCATACTTACGGGATCGTTGAACGCTATCGTCCGGACCTTGTCCCAGACATGCGTGCGGCGCGTCAGCAGCGCGGCGAGATCGACTTTACGATCATCAACCGCGTACACTACCCGGTGGCGCTTGCCTGCCTGGTGGTGCTGCCTCTGATCGGTGGCTACCTGCTCAGGCGGAAAGATATGAGCGCAATCGGCGAGTTGGCCACGGTTTGCCTGCTCGCGCTGCTGGCGAATGCCTTCGTTTGCGGCACGCTATCGAACCCGCACGACCGTTACGGCGCGCGCCTGATCTGGCTTGCGGTAACCGCCGCCGCGATCGCTGCGGTGCGGCTGTATGAAGAGCGCGAACGAATACGCGCCACCGGGATTGTGGCCTCTCCGCCGTAGACTTTGCCAGCGCGTAGCGCCGCCCCGGGATTTGGCCTAGGCTTGAACTCTTACAGGTAATGTCTGGACTACGGCCCGTGCGGCCGGTGTGAGTTTCGTGGAGACGCGGACCGTAGTCCGCGCTCAAACGTCCGCCGCGAGCGGAGGGGGAGACGTCCATGGCAATAAAATCACTCACTGTGAACGGCAAACGCGTGCCCGTTACCTACAACGACCCGCAGATACCGCTGCTCTATGTGCTGCGCAACGATCTCGGTCTGCATGGCCCGCGCTTCGGCTGTGGCCTCGGTCAATGCGGCGCGTGCACTGTGCATATTGACGGCGCGGCCGTGCGCTCATGCATCACGCCGCTTTCGACGGTCGATGTGAACAAGAAGATTGTGACGCTGGAAGGCCTTGGCACGCCGGAAAAGCCGCATCGGGTGCAGAAGGCCTTTATCGAAGAGCAGGCCGCGCAATGCGGATACTGCATCAACGGAATGGTCATGGAGTTGGCGGCGTTCCTCGCCAAGAACAAGAAGCCGACGGAAGCCGCCATCAAGGTTGCGCTCGCCAACAACCTTTGCCGTTGCGGCACCCATGCCCGCATCGTGCGCGCCGTCAAACGCGCGTCGGCGTAGGGGAGGCACACATGCACATCCAGATTTCGCGGCGCGACGCCCTGCTCGGCTCCGGTGCCCTCGTCGTCAGCTTTGCGCTGGCCCGTTCATCAACCCGCGCCCAGGCACAAGGGTCAGCCAAGCCGCTCGCCCTTACTGAAGTCGACTTTTTCCTTGCCATCGACAAGACCGGCAAGGTCACGGTCTATTCCGGCAAGGTCGATCTCGGCACCGGCATCACGACGGCCCTGCGCCAGATCGTGGCGGACGAGCTGGACGTACCAATGAACCGCATCGAGATGGTGCAGGGTGACACCTTGCTCACGCCCGACCAGGGTAAGACCTGGGCCAGCGTTACCATCCAAGTTGCCGGTATGCAGCTGCGTCAAGCCGCCGCCGCTGCGCGGCAGGCGCTGCTTGCGGAAGCTGCCAAGAAGCTCGGCACGGATAATCTCACCGTTGCCGACGGCACTATCACGGCCGGTGGCCGCAAAAAGGTCAGCTACGCCGAACTGATTGGCGACAAGAGCTTCTCGATCAAGCTCGATCCAAAGCAGCCGGTGAAGGAAAAGTCGCCGAAAGACTACAAGATCGTCGGCAAGTCGACCCCGCGGGTCGACATTCCCGACAAAGTCACGGGCCGCTTCACCTACATGCAGGACTTTCGCGTGCCCGGCATGCTGCACGGGCGCGTGGTGCGGCCGCCGGCCATCGGCGCCAAGCTCGAAAAAGTCGATGAGTTCGCGGCCAAGAAAATCCCGGGCGTCGCCAGGGTCGTGCGCGAGGGCGATTTCCTCGGCGTCGTCGCGACCAATGAATGGGACGCAATCCGCGGCGCGGATGCGCTCAAGGTCACCTGGTCGAAATCCGAAACGCTGCCCGACCAGGCGAAGCTCTGGGAGCACGTGCGCGCCACCAAGGTGGTGAAGGAAGACGCGACCAGCAACGTGGGGAACGTGGCGGAAGCCTTGGCCAAGGAAGGGGCTAAGGTCCGAAAGGCAACCTACGACTTCGCCATCCACACGCACGGCTCGATCGGGCCGTCGTGCGCTATTGCCGAATTCAAGGATGGCAAGCTGACCTCATGGTCGGCGTCGCAGGCCACGCACGACCTGCGCAAGCAGCTGGCGTTGATGCTCGGCCTCTCGCCGGACAACGTGCGCTGCATCTATGTGGAAGGTGCCGGCTGTTATGGCCGCAACGGCCACGAGGATGCTGCCGCCGACGCCGCGTTGCTCGCGAAAATCGTCGGCGCGCCGGTGCGAGTCCAGTGGTCGCGGGCGGACGAGCACGGCTGGGACCCGAAAGGCCCGCCGACACTGGTCGATCTTCAGGCGAGCACGGATAGCGCAGGCAACGTGACCGCCTGGGACACAGTTTTCTATATCCCCCAGGCCGGCCCCGAGCTCAACGTCGGACTGGTGGCGGCTGATCTTGCCGGCATGCCGACCGCGAAAGTGTCGTTCCCGGGCAACATCTTCCAGCTTTCGGCCATCCCGTACAAATTCCCTAACGTCAAAACGGTCTGTCGCCGCCTGGAGACGACGCCACTGCGTCCATCTTGGATCAGGACCCCAGGACGTATGCAGAATACTTACGCCAACGAATGCTTCTTCGACGAGTTGGCGGCGGCGGCGGGCGCTGACCCGCTGGAATTCCGTCTGAAATATCTCGATCCCGCCGACAAGCGCGGGATCGAGGTGCTTAACCGGGTGGCAGCGTTGGCCAAGTGGGAGAAACGCCCCTCGCCGAAACAGGCAGCCAGCGGCAACGTCGTAAAGGGACGCGGCGTCAGCTACACGAAATACGAGCTGGTGCGCACCTATGTTGGTGCAGTCGCCGAGGTCGAAGTTGACCGCTCAACTGGCCGCATCACCGTTTCCAAATTCTACATTACCCACGATTGCGGTCAGATCATCAATCCCGACGGCCTGAAGAGCCAGATCGAAGGCAACGTGATCCAGACCGTGAGCCGCACGTTGATCGAGGAACTGAAGTTCGACCGCTCGCAGGTCACCAGCCTCGACTGGGAGAGCTACCCGATCCTCAAGTTTCCGCAGGTGCCCGATATCGTGATCGAGCTGATCGACCGGCCAACCGAAAAGCCTTGGGGTGCGGGCGAGCCCGCTGCCGCAGTCATTCCGTCCGCGATCTCAAACGCCGTGTTCGACGCAACCGGTGTCCGGCTGCGCTCGATCCCCTACACGCCGGCCAAAGTCCTCGCGGCAATGCAGGCGACCTGAGACAAGCAGCAATAGTGGAGCGCCCCACCGGGGCGCTCCGTTTTTTGGAAGGAAATACAATGACCACCGCCAGTCGCGCGTGGCCCTTCTTGCAATTGTCGTTCTTGCGTTTGGAATCGGCATGCCAGCCAAGGCGGACCTCGTCAAAGAGCTCATACCTACTGGGAAGCTGCGGGTGGCGATCGCCGTTGCACCCGCCCCATCTGCATTTTACGCGGTGAAGGATGGCGCCACCGGCAAGTTTCGCGGCGTGACGGTCGATCTCGGCGCCGCGATGGCGAGGAAGCTGGGCGTGCCGGTCGAATTCGTGCCACATCTCGCATCCGGCGAGATCCAGAATTCCGCCGCGAGCGGAAAATGGGATGTGACCTTCATGCCGGTCGACGAGGAGCGCAAGAAAGTCGTCGACTTTGGCAACGCCTATCACCTCCTGCAAAGCACTTATCTGGTGGCGCCCGGATCGAAACTCTTGAAAGTCGAGGACGTGAATGCCGCCGGCATTCGCGTCGGCGGGGTCGCCAATACCGCGACGTTCCGGGCGGCCCAGCGCACTGCACCGAAGGCAACTTTCGTCACCGTCGCTGGCGTGGAGGCCGCGATCGCCGCGATGAATGCGGGCGATATCGACTGCATCGCGCTCTCACGCGAGTCGCTTTCCGGGCTTGTTA
Organism: uncultured Alphaproteobacteria bacterium; assembly: GCA_963736275.1. Taxonomy (GTDB): domain Bacteria; phylum Pseudomonadota; class Alphaproteobacteria; order Rhizobiales; family Xanthobacteraceae; genus Pseudolabrys. The sequence continues at coordinate 520,543 of CAVTOP010000005.1, read as the reverse complement.
CGAAAATTCCAGGTTCGCGCATGCTCGAAGGCGGGTTCATGAATTCATCGACCGCCGTGGCCGTCCCGAAAGGCAAGCCGGACGCCCTCGCCTACGTCAGCGAATTCATCGAGGAGGCGAAAGCAAACGGCCTGGTCCGCAAGGCACTGGATGCAATGAACCTGCAAACCTCGCAGGTCGCACCGGCCGGGATGAAACCCTGAACGCGGCGTGCTATGCGGTAGCTCCCGCTCGACCCACGCTGCTTCCTGGAGCTTTGACCGATGCCTGATGCCGCTGTTTCGCAGCAACTCACCCCCACTGGAAAACTTCGTGTCGCCATCGCCATCGCGCCGGCGCCATCGGCGCAGTTTGCCGTCAAAGACGAAGCGACCGGCGCTTACCGTGGCGTCGCCGTCATTCTCGGGCAAGCGCTCGCGAAAAGGCTCGGTGTCCAGGCTGAGCTCATCGCCCACAACGGCTCCGGCGAAGTGCAGAATTCAGCCGCCGACAACAAGTGGGACGTCGCGTTTCTGCCGGTGGACGAAGAGCGCAAGAAATTCGTCGATTTCGGAAACGCCTACCACATCCTGCAGAGCACCTATCTGGTCGCGCCAGGCGCGAAACTGAACACGGTGAGCGAGGCCAACCGCCCGGACGTGCGCATTGGCGGGGTAGCCAACACCGCGACCTTCCGCACCTCGAACAAGACGGCGCCCAACGCCGCTCATACAGCCTTTGAAAAGGCCGACATGGCGGTCGCGGCGTTGCGCGACGGCAAACTCGACGCGATCGCTTTTTCACGCGAGTCACTCACCGGCCTACAGACCAAAGTGCCCGGCTCGCGCATCCTCGACGGCGGATTTATGAATTCGACAACGTCGGTCGCCGTGCCGAAAGGAAAACCAGCGGCACTCGCTTATGTGAGCGAATTCATCGAGGAGGCGAAGGCGTCAGGCCTCGTGCGCAAAGCTTTCGACGAGATGGGCCTCAAGAGCTCACAGGTCGCGCCAGCCGGCATGGAATCTTAAGCGGCATCCGGCGACCGGATGTGCTCCGGCCGAAAGCCCATTCCGATAACGCGCGCCGGAATTCTCTGCAGCACGGGGAACCAGTTCATCAACTTCACGGGCAACGGCGGCTTGGGTCGTTCGTTGCTCGATAGCGCAGGCGCGAGCAGCATGTCTTGCACGAAGACCTGAATACGCTGGATCACGCGCATCGGGAAATTGCGCCGTCGCTGTACGGCCGCGAGCAGCTCCCGTGTCACGCGTTTTTCTTTCAGCGGAACGGCCAGGACATTGGCGGCGGCAACCGCATCCTGGACTGCGAGATTGATGCCGACGCCTCCAACCGGGGACATGGCATGTGCGGCGTCCCCGATGCAGAGCAGGCCCGGCTTGTGCCACTCACGAAGCCGGTTGACTGACACCGTCAGCAGCTTCACGTCGTCCCAGCTTTTGATTTCGCCGATGCGATCCCGGAAGAAAGGTGTCATCTCGACGACGGCATCGCGGAACGCATCCAGACCTTTGGCTTTTACACGCTCGATGCCACCTTTTGGAATAACGTAAGCACACTGCCAGTAATCGCCACGGTCGAGCATCACCATCATCTTGCCAGCTTCGATATGACCGAACATGTCGGTTGCGTCGTCGGAACGGCGAGACATACGGAACCAGAGAACATCAATTGGCGCGCCGATGTCCTCGACCTCTAAGCCCGCTCGCTCGCGCAGGGTCGAACTGCGTCCGTCGCAGCCGACGACAAGATCGGCAAAAATTTCAAGATCGCCTTCGGGCGATCTTGCCAACACACCGACGACGCGGCCACTTTTCTCGATCAAGCCCGTCACTTCCGTGCGCATGCGCAGATCGTAGGAAGGGTAACGTGTGCTGTGGTCGGCGAGAAAATTCAGGAAATCCCACTGCGGCATCAAAGCGATAAATTTGCAGTGCGTCGGCAGATGCGAGAAGTCGGCCATCGTAACGCTTTCGGCACCGATCTTGCCGGTAAGACGGCTGACTTTTTGGTGTGGCAGATTGAGGAATTCGTCGATGAGGCCGAGTTCATAGATCAGCTCGAGGGTCGAGGGATGCACAACGTCTCCGCGGAAATCCCGCAGGAAATCGGCGTGCTTTTCCAGCACGGTCACGTCGACCCCGGCGCGCGCCAGCAAAAAGCCGAGCATCATGCCGGCAGGCCCTCCGCCCGCAATGCAGCAGGTTGTCTTGATCGGAACTGCCATTGCTGCCCGCTCCTTCCGACACGATAGGACGCGACTTCGGAGAATAGGGCGTGAGGAAAAGTTTGTCCCGGACTAGGCCTGCTTGTCGGGAGTCGACACTACGAGCCCGTCGAGTTCGTCACTCATTTTTATCTGGCATGACAGGCGCGAATTGGGCCGTACGTCGTAGCCGAAGTCGAGCATGTCTTCTTCCATCGGCGATGGTCCACCGACCTTGTCGCGCCAGGCCTCGTCGACGTAGACATGACAGGTCGCACACGCACAGGCGCCGCCGCATTCGGCCTCGATGCCGGGAACGTTGTTGCGGATGGCCGTTTCCATCACGGTCGAGCCGTTCTCGGCCTCGACCGTGCGGACAGTGCCGCTGGAGTCTGTAAAAGTGATCTTCGGCATGAGGAAGCGTGGCAGGAGTAACCGCGCCAACACGTGGCGCGCGCCTCCTATATAGTCATTCCCTGAAGGACGCCATCCCCAATCAATGGGCGCGGATCAGGGCGGAAATTTCCGCCCGGGCCTCTTCGACCGCCTGAGCAAGCTCGGCAATCGCGCGGCTGCTTTCACCGGGTTTCGCCTGCGCGACCAGCTCGGCTTCGGCTGCAGCACGGGCAACCCGCGTCGCGCCGATTCCGACAGCCGATCCTTTCAGTGTGTGGGCGAGCGTGGCGATCGCAGCCGGCTCGCTTGTCCGCATGCGATCGAGCAGCAGTTCCGATTGTCGATCGAACAACTGAAGCACTTCCCGCTCGAGGCCGCGGTCGCCGAAAGTCATCCGCGCGAGATGATCACGGTCGAGCACCGCCATCTCTAGCGCTTCGGGCTGTGCGCGCTCGTGCATATCGACCGCGGCTTGCGCCATCTCGGCCTCCCAAACATTTTTATTGGCGAAGAGTTTGGCTCGATCGGGATCAAATCCCGGTAAATGCAAGGCAGCGAAACAAGACGGTGGTTAAGTCGCCGTAAGCGGAGGCGATCACTCCTGTTCGCAAATTGTGTTCAGCCGTACCCTGGCCTCAATTCGCCGGGCATCATCGGTCGCTACGCGTGCGGGGCCGGGGCCGTTTGCTATGGTTAGCAATCGGTTAACGATGATGAAAAAGTCCTTACCGGCGTGGTTTCTTTCATGTTGCCAAGGCGATAGGATGAGCGTCGGGCGATAAATCGGGGATATGGGCGGCTCCAGCTGCCGTTACCGTGTCGTGCTTGCGGCATAACCCCCTGATTTCTTGGCGGTTCGGGCCGCGGCGGCAGTCCGGCGTAATGACGAGGCGACGACCGAGATGGCGAATACCCCGCAGAAAACTAAAGACGCGACCGAAGAGGCGCTGACCGCCATCCAGGAAGCCCTCAGCATACGCCCGGCAGAAACACGACCCGGCCCCTCCTTTGGTCCCGCGGACGCCAGCTTCACAGATACACAACCACCCCATCAGCCGGGCGACCTCTTTCCGCACGAGGGACCGCAAGGTGGTTGGCAGGCGGACGATGCCACGCCGCGCCGCGCCGCCAATGACGACCGGATCGGTATCGGCCAGATCCTGCAAGCGCTGCGCCACCGTCCGGCGCGCGGTCCCTACATTGTCGCCGGCGTTGCCGGATTCATCTGGGCTGCCGTCTGCATTGCCGCGCTCTATTCCATCGACACGCAAGCCGTGTTCGGAACGGCGAAGCTCGGCTTTGCCGCCATGCTTGCGATTGGCGGGGCGATCATCGTGCCCGTCGTCTTCTTCTTCGTGCTCGCCCACATGTTCAATCGCGCGCAGGATATGCGCGTGGTCGCGGAATCGATGGCCGAAGTGGCGATGCGCCTGGCGCAGCCCGAAACCGTCGCCCGTGAGTTCATTGTCACCGTCGGTCAGGCCATCCGGCGCGAAGTCGCGGCCATGGGTGATGGTGTCGAGCGCGCACTCGCCCGTGCGGCCGAGCTTGAAGCGCTCGTACACAACGAGGTGTCAGCACTCGAACGTGCCTATAACGACAACGAGGTCCGCATTCGCGATCTGCTCACGGAACTCACCAACCAGCGTGAGACGCTGGTCAATCAAGCCGAGCAGGTTCGCAATGCCATCGCCAGTGTCCACCTCGATCTTGCCCATGACATCACGTCGGTCGGCGATCTGGTCGCCGACAAGGTCAATGAGGTCGCCCAACGGGTCACGCGTTCCCTGACCGAAAAAGGCGAGCACATTACTTTGGCGCTCGGCCACGCCGGCGATTCCATGATCGATGCCTTGAGCGAACGCGGGTCGACCCTGCTCGACCGGCTCGAAACGACAAGTGACCAGGCGACGACCGCCATCTCATCGGCAAGCGACCGCCTATCCACCAGCCTCAACTTCAAGACCGAGCATGTGCACGACGAGTTCGCTGACCTTGCCGCCCGCCTGCAGCAGATGATGACCGCACGCCTCGACCAGGTCGCGCAGGGCTTTTCCGAGAAATCGTCGATCACCATTGATTCCATGGCTTCCCGCTCCCAGCAGCTGACCGAGGCCATCACAGACACCAGCAACCGCCTTGCGGAATTGATTGCTTCGCGCGCCGAAGAGGTCAACACAACGCTGCGTTCCACCGGCGACTCCCTCATCCTCGACCTTTCGCTGCGCGGTGGCGACGTCGTTTCAAAACTCGAGCAGACCGGCGCGCGCATAACCGACACCATCGCCAGCCGTAGCGACGCGGTCGCTGACAATTTCCGCGAAAGTGCGGAAGCCCTGGTCACCGCTCTCAACAACCGCGGCGAGGCGGTTAAGGAAATGCTCACGGCGCGGCTGCACGCCTTCGAGACGATGTTCAATCAAGGCGGCACCGAGATCACCGAGAAGATATCCCGCGATTCAAGCAACCTCGGCAACCTGATCACCCGGCACATCACGGAATTCGATCATACGGTGAAGAACTACGGCGGCGAGCTGGTTGGCCGGCTTGGGCAACGCACGCAAGATGTGGCCGAAGCCCTGCGGAACTACGTCGACACCTTCGACCAGCGCGTGTCCGGCCGCACCGGCGAAATATCGACAACGCTCGACCAACGTCTTGCGCAGTTCGAGACGCTTCTCGGGGCGCGTGTGACGGATCTTGCCAAGACCCTCACCGAAGGCGGCAAGGATGTCGTTAGCGCACTCGACCAGCGCATCGGCGAAGTCGCTGGCACCATTAATTTGCGCGGCGCCGAAGTAGCGGATTCGCTCAGCGCCAAGATCGGCGAGATCGACCAGACGCTCGGCACGCGGGCGCTCGAAGTTGCGAACAATCTCGACAGCCGCATCGGCCGCTTCGAGGACCTCCTCATCGGCCGGGCAGAAACGGTCACCAGCCAGATCGAAACCCGTAGCAAGGCAGCCGCTGACGCGCTCAATGCGCGGTTGGAGCAACTCAGCGAGGTGATCAAAGTCAACTCCGCGGAAGCCGAGCGCTCACTTGGCCAGCTGGCGTTGACCACCACCGAGGCGATCCGCACCAGCGCGGGAGACGCCGAGCGCACTTTGGTCGGCGTCAGCGAGGAAGTCGCGCGCAACTTCGTCGGCAAGGCCGAAGAGATCGCCACCGCTGTCAGCCGTCGCACCAACGAAATGACGACCGTCCTCTCCGAAAAGAGCGGCGGCGTGCTCGCTGCGATTACCGAGAAGAGTGCACAGTTTACGCGCGACGTCACAACGGCCACCGATCAGGCCGTCAAGGCAATCGAGGAAAAGGGGTTCACCTTCACGCGCTCGATGATGGACAACAGCACCGAAATTTCCCGCATGATCAACACAGCGGGCGAAGCGGCGACCAACGTGGTCACCCGTACGATCAACGAGCTCAACGAGACCGCGCAGAAGGCGGTCGCGCAATCGCAGCACACGGCGACAGCGACCGTGAAGGAAATGCTCGAAACACATACGATGCTGCGGTCCGACACAACCGCTCTCTTCGAGCGCCTGCGCGAAGCCAACATCATGCTGCAGGAGGTGCTCAGCGGCGCTCACGAAAACATGGGTGCGCTGGAAAACACGCTCATGGTGCGTGTGTCCGAATTCGTCACCGCGATGAACGAGATCACGGCTTCAACCGGAGATGCGACCGGGCGCGTCGAGACGAACATCGCGGCCTTCCGCGACATCACGACTCAGGTCATCGGCGACCTTGGGCAGTTGGCGCGGCAATTCGACATTCACGGCCGCGACCTGGTCAAGGCCGTCGAGATCATCGATCACAGCAATCAGCGTACGGAAGACGGCGTCAACGAACGGCGCGTCCAGCTCGATTCCCTGGTCGCCACCCTCGATATCCGGACCGAGGATCTCGAGAAGCGCCTGAACCGGTTCTCCGGTCTTCTCGACGAATTGCTAGAGGCCGCTTCAATGCGCGCGCGCGAGGTTGCCCGTCTCGTCTCGGAAGCCAGCGCCGAAGGCACCCGTGCCATCAGCGAACAATACGAGCGCGTCCGCGAGAATGCCGAGGAAGAGCGCCAGCGCTCCGCCGAAGGCATGCGCGCGATCTACGAGCAAACCGCCGGCGATACGCAGGCTTTGTTCAATAGCGCGAACGAGCGCTTTGCCGAATTGGTTCAGGGCATGAAGCAGATGGCTGCGGAAATGCAGCGCGAGTTGGAGACCACGCGCAACGAACTCCGGCGCGGTGTCTTCGAGTTGCCGCAGGAAACCGCCGAAAACGCCGCCCAGATGCGCCGGGTCATCGTCGATCAGATCGAGGCTCTCGCCGAGCTCAATCGCATCGTTGCGCGGCACGGGCGCAATCTCGACGCGGTGGAACCGGTGCTGCGCCGTACGCGCGAAGAGCCGTCTCTGGCCGTTGTCGGGGGCCGCAGTGAGGCTCCGCGCACCCCGGCCGATGTTCCACGGAGCGAAATGCCGCCGCCGCGCCCGGTGCAGCGAAGCGAGAGCGGCGGCTTTGCCCCACCTCCCCGCCGCGCGCCGGCGGAACCGCCCGCGGTCGTCGCCGCCCCTGCGGCCGGTCCCGGCCGCGGCTGGCTCTCGGACCTTCTCACCCGCGCCTCGCGTGAAGAAAACGAACCAATGCGCGAACTTCCGCGCGAACCAGCCCGCGAAACGACGCGCGACGTCATGCGCGAACAGCCCCGGGCGAGCGAGGATCGGCCGCCGCGCCACTCCATCGAGTCGCTCGATTCATTGTCTGTCGATATTGCGCGCATGATCGACCACGACGCCGCGGCCGACCTCTGGGACCGTTACAAGCGTGGTGAACGCAACGTGTTCACCCGCAGGCTCTATACGCTGCAGGGGCAGCAGGCATTCGACGACATCCGCAAGAAGTATCGCGCGGACCGCGAATTCAAGCAGACGGTCGACCGGTACGTTTCGGAGTTTGAGCGGTTGCTCGAGGACGTGTCACGCGACGACCGCGGCCAGGTTGTAGCCCGCACTTACCTCACGTCGGAAACGGGCAAGGTCTACACGATGCTTGCGCACGCGGCCGGCCGTTTCGATTGACGCGGGCATCACTGACCCTCTCCTATACTGCCGAACATTGGCCGATTGCCGGATCGTTTGGCATCAGCCGCGGCGTCAAGACCGAAGCCGTCGTCGTGGTGGTCGAATTGACCGACGGCAGAGCGCGCGGACGCGGCGAATGCGTGCCCTATCTCCGTTATGGGGAGACGGTCGAGAGCGTCACCGCGCAGATTGAAGCGCTACGCCCGCAAATCGAAGCCGGCCTCAACCGGAGCACACTGCAGGGGGAAATGCCGCCAGGGGCCGCGCGCAACGCGCTCGATTGCGCGTTCTGGGACCTGGAGGCAAAGCGCGACGGCCGTCCCATCCACGAAATTGCTGGCATCGCGGCTCCCATTGCACTGACCACAGCATTCACGATTTCCCTGGCGACGCCGACTGACATGGCAAAGGCGGCGGAAAGAGCGGCGAGCCGCAGCCTGCTCAAGATCAAGCTCGGCGCCGATGGTGACGCCGATCGCATCGCGGCAGTTCGCGACGCTGCTCCCAAGGCAATGCTGATTGTCGACGCGAATGAAGGCTGGAACGAAGCAAACCTCGCGTCCAATATCGCGGTCTGTGCGCAGGCAGGCGTGGCTCAGATCGAGCAACCGTTGCCGGCGGGAAAGGATCAGGCGCTCGCGCGCATCGAGCGAGCGATTCCCGTATGTGCCGATGAGAGCATGCATGACCGGGCTTCGTTGCCTGCGCTCGTCGGAAAATACGATGCGGTAAATATCAAATTGGACAAGACCGGCGGACTGACGGAAGCGCTCGCCGCGGCCGCTGAAGCGGAACGGCAGAAATTCACGATCATGGTCGGTTGCATGGTAGCGACGTCCCTGGCGATGGCGCCGGCGGTACTGCTGGCGCAAAGGGCGCGATTCGTCGATCTCGATGGACCTCTGCTGCTCAGCAAAGACCGTACCGATGGGCTGCGCTATGAAGGCAGCCGCGTCTATCCGCCTGCAGCCGCACTCTGGGGCTGACAGCAGGGGAACTTTTCGCCGGCAGGAGGCTGTTTCTGTTCATGAAATGTGCCCGACCCTTCCCCCTCATTTTGTAAATTCCGAAAACGAATGCTTTCCGTCGGACACCCGCTTGGCTTACACTTGATTCCAAGCGATCGCACCGCTGCTTGAACAGCGGGCAACGATAACGGGACGGGGAAATGAAAATTCGGGGACTGGTGCTCGGCGCCGCCGTGATGGCGCTCACCGTATCGTCAGCATCCGCGACAATGCGGATCTCGGAGGATCGCGGCGGTCAGATCGGCCGCTATCTGCAGGCTTACGCCGCGGTGCGCTCATCCGGTGAAAACGTTGTCGTCGATGGAAACTGTCTTTCGGCATGCACGCTGCTGCTGGGCGTGGTGCCGCGTGAGCGCATCTGCGCCACGCAGAATGCTCGGTTCGGCTTTCATGCTGCCTGGATGCCCGACAACGCCGGCCGCCCTGTCACCAGCCCATTGGGCACACAGGCGCTCTGGAGTATTTACCCGGCCTCGGTGCGCAGCTGGATAAACCGGCACGGCGGCCTGTCGCGAAAGATGATCTATCTGCAGGGCCGCGATCTGAACGGCATCGTGGCCAGCTGTGATCGCAGCCCGCGGTCGCAGACGCGTTCAGCCCGCCGCATGACGCCTGAGCCGGTGCGCTACCAGTCCGCAAGCGCCTCCGGCGATCGTCATTAAGGCCATCGCCGCATAGGCGGCGCTGCCGAAATCACGATACAGCACGCCTGAAAGCGTCATCGCGCCTGCCATGGCCACTCCGGACGCAATTGCGAGGTAGCCTTGCGCGGTCGCTGCCTGTGCGGGCGGCGCATGCCGGGCAAGGAACATCAGCGCGCCGAGATGGGTCGCGCCGAACGACAAGGCATGCAGCAATTGCAGCACCGCCAGCATGAATGCGGGCGGATCGAAGGCCATCCCGATCCAGCGCAGCAAGCCGCCACATGCGCCGGCCAGCAGCAATATCGTCGGCTCGAAGAACGGTGGCAATCTGGATTGCAACGCGAACAGCACAATCTCCGCGGCAACACCGAGCGCCCAAAGCGCGGCGATGAGCGTGCCGTCGAAACCGGCGGCGCTCCACTGCACCGCGGAGAAACCATAATACAGCGCGTGGCTCGCCTGGATAAGACTCGCAGCCGCGATGACGGCAATGAACGGGCGGTCGCGCAACAGCTTCTGCCGTGCCGGGGCCGACGCACTCGGCTCAACCGCCCGCGGTGTCATCGCGGGCAAAGCGAGCGCCGCGAACGCGATCAGAACGCTCGCCGCAACAATGAGCCAGATGAGATCGTGCGCCGGAATGACATCCGCCGCAAATCCGGCGACGAAGTTACCGGCGATGAACGCAAAGGAACCCCAGAGCCGCACCGGCCCATAAGCGCGTTTATGGACGCTGAGTTCCTTGAGCGCATAAGTTTCCGCAAGCGGCATCTGTGGCGTGGTTGCAATCGATGTGAGCGCATAGGCAATGAGGATAAGGACCGCACCCGCCGATAGCCCGACCAGGGTGTAGCCGGCCGCAGCGGCAAAACCACAAACGATCAGGGCAGCGCGCATGGCACCGCGCCGGTCGGCCTCGCGCATGAAGACGGGAACCGCCAGGAGCCGCGCGACGATCGGCGCCGCGAGCACGATGCCAATCATCCCGGAGTCGACCTCCTTGGCTTTGAGCCAGACCGGGAAAAACGGCATCTGAATGCCCGGCAGGACGAACAAGGCTGCATAGAAAACCGCCAGGCGCGGGACCAAGTCCGAAGTCTTTTCAGTCCGCATCGCGTCGCCCCAATCCAACTAAAACATTGCTTATGCTGGTTTTTCCCAACGTGGCAGCCGCCCGGCGACGCAGCAGCGCTGGCCGAAATCATGACGCATGATTGATAAACGGCTGCGCAAGGATTGCACATGCCGACCGAGACCACCGCGCGGGCGCAACAGCTGCAGTCGGGTGCGCCGGACGAGGCCGACTATCACGCTTTTTGCGCGGCGTTATCAGAGAGCGCGCGCGGCCGTGCATTTCTCGCCGAATATGCCCGACGCAACCGCAATACCGACACGCGGCCATTGCTGACCGCGATCGAGCGACTGCAGATCTCCCTTGCCGCCGATCCGGCGGAGCCGGCCGAGGTGCTGGTCAAACAGAAATTACGGGCGCTGCTCGACGACATCAGCATGGCGCAGAATGAAATCGAGGCAAGCGTCATGGCGATCAGGACGGCAAAGCTCGCGGACCTGGTCGCCATGGTCGAACATAAACTCGTGGAGATCGTGACGGCCGCCATGACCGCATCGGCGTCGCGTGAACCGTTGCCGCGGCCACCGCTGGAAGCGCCTGCAGAAGAGACGCGCACCCACCTGGCCGTGGTGCCGCCTTCGGATCAACCCGAACTGCCGATCCCCTCGCCGGCCGTGGCGCAGCCCCCGCCGATCGCACTGGTCCGGGCCGAAACGGTCGGCGCGGACGTCGCCCTTCCCGAGCCTCAACCTGCGATTCCGATGGATGCACTAAAGCCAGCTCCGCCGGTAGCTCGCGATCCGAAGATGTCCATGCCAACGGATCCGCTGGCCGCGATCAATTCGCTCAGCGAAGAGGAGCGGCTCGCATTGTTCACATAATCGGCAGCGCTATTTGGCGATCAACCGCCCAAACAGCTCCGGATCGACGTTCGCGCCTGACAGAATCGCGACCACGACTTTGCCTTTGACCGCAACCTTGCCAGCGAGCAGCGCCGCGAGGCCGATGGCGCCGCCCGGCTCGACCACAAGCTTGAGCTCGTGGAACGCGTAGCGCACCGCATCGCCGACCTCGTCGTCGCTCACCGTCGTGCCCTGCCCGATCAGTTCGCGTGTGATGGGAAACGTCAATTCGCCGGGTGTATTGCTCAGCAGCGCATCGCATATCGAGCCGCTCATGCGGGCGTTCGCCTCGCGCTTCCCGCTCGCGAATGACCTCAGCGTGTCATCGAACCCTTCTGGCTCTACCGCATAGAATTTGGCGGACGGGACCTTCGCTTTCACGCCCAGAGAGATACCCGCCGCAAGCCCTCCACCGGAGGCGCCCACGACCACGATTTCAGGCTTAAGCGACAACCGGGCGAGATCCTCGACGATTTCGGCGCCGATCGTGCCCTGCCCAGCGATGACCAGCGGGTCGTCATAGGGCGGCACCAGGGTCGCACCGCGCTCGGACACGATTTTATTCGCAATCGCCGCACGGTCTTCGGTGTTGCGGTCGTAGGGCACGACGTCAGCGCCGAGTGCGAGCGTGCGCTCGCGCTTGGGCTTCGGTGCGTCGGACGGCATCACGATGGTGGCGCGCATGCCGAGAAGGCGAGCCGCAGCGGCCACGCCCTGCGCGTGATTGCCGCTCGAATAGGCTACGACGCCCGCGGCCCGGCGCTCTTTCGGGATCGACGAAATCTTGTTGTAGGCGCCGCGAAACTTGAACGACCCGGTGCGCTGGAGCGTCTCGGCTTTCAGGAAGACGTGCGCGCCGATCGCTTCGTCCAGCACCGGCGCATTGATCAGCGGCGTGCGCACCGCAATGCCGGCAAGGCGTTTCGCCGCTGCTTCAATATCGGCCACAGTGGGTAAGATCTTGTCGACGGCGCCCATGGCGAAAGGCTAGCGCGCCTCGCTCGAGGCTTCCACCCTCAGGAGGGCCGCCTCACACCTTGTATTTCTACCCTCCCCTGCAGGGGGAGGGTCGGCGCGCGGAGCGCGCCGGGGTGGGGTGACCGCCAGAGATTTCGTGCCGACGACGCCGCTTATGTTTTAGCACATGTGGCACAGCGTCCCGGGACCCGTAAAGCGCCGCATAGACCGCCTCGAGCACCTCGCTGATATTCTGAGCCACATTGTTGTTCCAGAAACGAAGGACACGATAGCCTTGCGACTCAAGCCAAGCCGTTCGATCCTTATCGCGTTCCACGCCCTGGGATTCGCCGTGTTGGGATCCATCCACTTCGATGACAAGTCGGGCGGCCGGGCATGCAAAATCAACGATGAAATTTCCAATCGGCATTTGACGTCGAAAATGAGTGCCGTGCGTCTCAAGGCGATTCAATGCACGCCAAAGTCTTCCTTCAGCATCCGTTGCCTTGTGACGCAGCCGCCGCGCGGTGCGGCGTTTGAATTCATTGATTGTCAGTGTCTTCGGCACAACTGCCACCCCACCCCGCCGCCTTCGGCGGCGACCCTCCCCCTGCAGGGGGAGGGTAAAGCAGAACCGAGCTCACGCGCGTCAGCCGATCGACGTCCTCAATACACTTGGGCTTGACCGCGCCGCAGCACGCCCTCTAACAGTTTCCGGTATCGTCATGCCTATGAGGGTCCCATGAATCTCGGAATCGCCGGCCGCAAGGCCATCGTCTGTGCATCGAGCCGCGGCCTTGGAAAAGCCTGTGCGCGCGCATTGGCAGAGGCCGGTTGCGAGGTCGTGATCAATGGCCGCGACGCGAAGAAACTCGAAAGCGCTGCGGCCGAGCTTTCGGGCTCCGGGGTCAAAATCATTCCGGTTGTCGCCGATGTTGCCACGGCCGAAGGCCAGAAAGCGTTGCTTGCCGCCTGCCCGCAACCCGACATCCTGGTCAATAACAATGCCGGCCCGCCAATGCGCGATTTCCGGGAGCTGACCCGTCAGCAGATGCTCGACGGCGTCGTCGGCAATATGGTCGTCGCGATCGAGCTCATCCAGAAAGTGATCGACCCGATGTGTGAGCGCAAGTTCGGCCGCATCATCAACATCACCTCGGGTTCGGTGAAGATGCCGCTCGCCGGCCTCGATCTGTCGTCCGGCGCGCGTGCCGGACTCACGGCCTTTCTCGCCGGTGTCGCACGCAAGGTTGCCGAGAGAAACGTCACCATCAACAATATCCTGCCTGGTGCTTTCGATACGGACCGCTTGCGCAGCACCTTGAGCAAGACCGCCGAGCAACAAAACAAAAGCGAGGCGGAAGTCGCCGCCAGCCGTATGGCCGGCATCCCCGCAAAGCGCTTCGGCAATCCTGATGAATTCGGCGCGGCCTGCGCATTTTTGTGCTCCGCGCAGGCCGGCTACATCACGGGTCAGAACCTGCTGATCGACGGCGGCACCTTCAACGGCGCCTTCTGAAATGCGAAGGCCGGCATCGGCTGCCGGCCTTGCACCCCAACCCCATCGCAATGAATTACTTTGTAATCAAAGTCTTCGCAGGCTGCACCCCCATCAGCGCGTCGACTTGAACGACAAGCGAAGCCGAGAATATGTCGGCGCGGCCATCCGCAGTGCCAACATAAGTGATAGCACCGTTGAACGAGGGATTCCCAGATGCTGCCGAAATATTGACGTTCGTATCCTTGACCCACAGATGCGTGTAGGCCAGATCGAAGCGCGCGAATGGGGCGATACGCCACGAAGCACCGATCGATGCCCAGAACTTGTCATTGTCCGGTAGCCGCGTCGTCCGCACCTGATCGCTGATCGGCGAAATTTCATAGCCGATGCCCCCGCGCACGGTTAAGCGATCGGTCCATCGATATTCCGTGCCCGCCGAGAAAAACCAGCCGTCGTCATATTGAAGTGGAAGCGTCACGGGGGTCGCGCCGATCGTCGCTACGCCTCCGCTCAACTGGTTGATGTTGACCGTGCCGATCCGGCTCCAGTTCGTCCACTCAGCCGTACCCATGACCGTCCAGCGAGAGTCAAACTGGTGACGAATGCCAAGGCTGACGACATCGGGCAGGTTGGCCGTAGTCTCTATCGAACCGGGCGTGCCGGGAACGCCGGCGGGCAATAGCATCGTGCCGTGGATGTCCTGATTGATTGCCGAGCGCCAGCCTAATCCGATCGTCGTGCTCGCCCACGGCGTGAACGTCACGCCCGCGGTCGCGCCGAAGCCCCAGCCTCTGCCTTCCACAACGAAGCTGGACGGCGGAAAGGGCGCCAATCCCGTTGTTTGGCGAATGTTCGCATACTGAAGCTGCGCGCCGATTCCGATGCTGATCCAATCGTTGATGCGATATGCGATGCTGGGATTCGCGTTGTAAGTTTTTATGCTGGTGTCGCCGCCGTAGTTCCTGCCCGCCCACGGCTCCTGGAAGCTGACGGACAATCCGAACGGTGCGTTGAACCCCATACCCAGCCAGAGGTTGGGACTTAGCTGATAAGACGTGTAGCCATTTCCCACCAGGGCATTATCACCACTGTTGGAAACGCCCCCATAAAAAAGAGGCGCTCCTGCGAGCGTGCTGCCGGGCAGCGGCGTCTGGCTGACGTGCGGAATGATGGCTGAAAAACCGGATTCGCTGACGACGCCCTTGAACTGGGTCATCGTTGCCGGATTCCAGAACATCGAGGAGAGCGAGCCGCCGGCCGCAACGCCTGCAAATGAGGTCCCTTGCCCGTATGTGCTCTGCTCGCGAATTGCGAAGGCACCGGCATTTGCCTGTGCCGTGGCGATGATCAGAATTCCGAGCGCAGTCCCCGCCCGAAGTGTGCTCGTCCATCCGAGACGTGACATTGAATTGGTCCCCCGCCGATTCCGCCGCGCTACGATTATCGTGGTCCCAGCTTGTACGACGGACAATAGCGGCCACCTTAAAAAACGCAGGAACAGCACGAACTTGCACAAAAAGACGGGGGCTGTTGCGGCTATGACACAGACGTCTCCCGCACTGCGGAAAATCAGGGAATTCTTTGCGAATCAATAAGTTGCTGGGCGGCTGGGTCACACCGAATCCGCCGGGTCGCGGCGGCCTATTTTTGGCTATCGTGGCTGTTCGCCCGACCAAGCGGCGCGAAATTCAAGCGACCTGGCACATCTGCTTGAACTTGTCGTAGCCGACTAGGAGGACAAAATCGTTCGGAATGCCGACTTGCCTGCTCACTTCGAGGCAGGCGCCACCGGGGACATATGGCGCACCCGGCAATCAATACCGCCAGGCCTCGAGCGTGCGGAGGGTTGCCCCCGACATGCCGCCATGCATGATGACGCCGACCTGCCTGTCAAACTCAAAAAACAAGCGCCCCTAAGGAGACATCTGCAAATGAAGCTCGTCCGCTATGGCGCGCCCGGCCGCGAGAAGCCCGGCATCATCGGTGACGACGGAAAAATTCGCGATCTCTCGCGGATCGTGAAGGACATCGACGGCGCGATGCTTGCCTCCGGCGGCCTTGCCAAAATCAAGAAAGCCAATCTGAAGCGGATGAAGCCGGTCTCAGGCAAGCCGCGGCTCGGTCCCTGCATCGGCAACGTGAAAAACTTTATCGCTATCGGTCTCAATTATTCCGATCACGCGGCGGAAGCCGGAATGCCGATCCCGAAGGAGCCGATCATTTTCAACAAGGTCACGAGCTGCATCTCCGGCCCGAATGACGATACGATCACGCCGCGCGAGTCCGGCAAGCTCGACTACGAGGTTGAGCTCGGCATCGTCATCGGCAAACGCGCGCGCTATCTCGCCAAAGACAAGGCGAAGGATGCGATCGCCGGTTATTTCCTGTCGAACGACGTATCTGAGCGCGTATTCCAGATCGAGCGTTCGGGTGGCCAATGGGACAAGGGCAAAGGCTGCGAGACCTTCGGCCCGATCGGACCGTGGTTCGTCACCCGAGACGAAGTCAAGGATCCGCAAAATCTGGACATGTGGCTCGACGTGAACGGCGAGCGTCGTCAGCGCGGCAATACGCGCACGATGATCTTCGGCTGCGAACACCTTGTCTGGTACTGCTCGCAGTTCTTCGTCATGGAGCCGGGTGACATCATCATCACCGGCACGCCGCCTGGCGTCGCGCTTGGCATGAAGCCCTCTCCGGTATTCCTGAAGCCGGGTGACGTCGTAACGCTCGGAATTGCAAAGCTCGGAGAGCAGCGGCAGAAAATCGTCGCGGCGAAGTAAAATTCTGCCGGCGAGCGGCAAACCATGTTGCGCATCCTGGGCCTCCTCGCCGCACTCACTTGCTGCGCCTCGCCGGCTTTTTCCGAGACGCTCAACTCGTTTCGTCACGCGCACGGGTTGCCGGCACTGCAACGCAGCGGCGCATTGCAAGCGATGGCACAGCGTCACGCCCGTAGCATGGCGATGCGCCGGACAATCGATCATTCCGGATTTTATACGGAGCGCGGAAAAGCCGGTGCGCGCGCGGAAAATGTGGCGGCGGGATGCGCCAGCGAAAGCTGCGCCATTGCATTATGGGCGGCATCTTCGGGACACCGCGAAAATATGCTGTTGGCCGATGTCCGCAAATACGGATTGGCATCGGCGGGGCGATACTGGTGCCTGGTTCTCGGCCGATAGTGCAAATTGATTCAAACGCGTGCGCGAGTGGTGCACAAAAGCCTCACCACGCGACAAATCCTGTGCATCCAGGCTGATCTCTACCCGCGCACCGCCGCTTTGCAAAGTGGGGCGCTAGCTTGACCACGGGGATCGGGGGCGGCTCTGCGACCGTTTCGCACGGGGGCGTCTCATGGAACTACGGGCCAATCCCAACGGCAATCGGATCATGCGCCTGTTCGCATTGGGCGCCACTTCTCTCATGCTTGCGAACTGCACAACCGACGACACGGTCGCAAGCCGCGCTAATCGCAAGCACGCAGCCTCCTCCCCGCGGATCGCCGCAACCGGCGAGATCGCGCCGAAGAGCGAGAGCATTGTCCGCAAACGCACCGTGAAAGTCGCGCGTGCACATGTCGTGGAAAAGGTGACAGCAGAAAAGTCTGCCAACTATACAGCCGTCGGCGTGGCGTCCTGGTACGGCGGAGACTTTCACGGGCGGCGTACCGCCAATGGCGAGACGTTCGACATGAATTCGTTTTCGGCCGCGCACCCTTCGCTGCCGCTGCCGAGCAATGTGCGCATCACCAATCTCGGAAATCAACGTTCGATCGTCGTGCGCGTCAACGATCGCGGACCTTTTGTCGGCGGCCGCGTCATCGATGTGTCGGCGAAAACAGCGAAGGTTCTCGGCTTCTACGACGACGGCCTGAGCAAGGTCAAAGTAGAATATGTCGGCCGCGCGCAGTAAGCCGCACGTCAAAGACAGCAGGTTGATGGCGATATCGCGGTAGAAGGGTGCCGACGCTCACCCGCGGCGTAGCGAGCTACCTCCGAAAGGCAATCGACGCGCGTGCGAAGTGCCTCGCCGAATTTGCAACGCATTGCGGCCCCAATCGCGAATTCCAATCAGCCTCTCTCGTTTTTGAATCCCATTTGCATTTCTTTGTACAAAGTGAGGAAGGGGTCGCATGCAAGGAACCAGGACGGTTCTCGCATCGGGTTTTCTTACCGTGGTCTTGATCACCGGTTCGTTCGCGCTCAGTGTCGCCGACGAATGTTTGACAAAGCCGAACGGACCAACGCCGCAAGGCCAGCACTGGTACTACCGCATCGATCACGCGAACAGCGGCCGCCAATGCTGGTACTTGCGAGCGGAAATCGCCCGTGTTCAGAAAACGTCACGTCAAACGGAGCGGAATTCGTCCGACGCAATGGCGCAAGCAATACAGGCGCCGCCGGCGCCCGCGGCAGAAATGCCGGCGGAGGGAAATGCGACTGTCGCAGCGGCCCCAATCCCCTGGCTCAATGTGCATCAATTGCCAGAGCCGGTCGTCGCTCCTAAGCACGCGCCGCCAACGCCGGCCGGCCGCGAACCAACGACCGCCGCGGCCGACAGTCCGACGCGCGAGCGGATTGCTGATCCTCCGATTGCCGTTCCGAACCGCCCTTACCCGAACGCTGACAGTAATGCGACGTCGACCCGTCGCGCAAAGGAGGCGCAGCGTCGGCAGCAAATACAACTTCGTCCCGAACCGCTGGTCCCCGCATTTGCCCCCATCGATCACACGTTTGCTCTGCTGATGATCATGTTCGCGGCAATCGCGATTGCCGGCCCTGCCCTGCACTTTGTCGAGCGCCGCCGCCGGCGCGAAGCCACCAACTTCCGGCCGCCACCGTGGGCGCGCGTGGTCGCCCTGAACGCACCGACACCACGCATTCGCGTGATGCCGCGGCCGCACGTCGCGACGCCTGCGCCAATGCCGATCAGACCGCCTGATCAGACGGAAAGGCTGGCGCATGCGCTACAGCAACTCGTGGACCGCTTGCAGACAGTCGAGCGGCCCGAACCAAAGGCGGTACACATCAGACCCCGTGGGCGCGTATCGCTGTGAGATGTTGGCGAGAAGGCAACCCGGCCGCATCTCGCATCGATCGTTCAGCTGCGGAGGCCCTGCTCCTTTTTTTCGGCGTCCTGCGCGCGCGTTTCCCACGCCTCGGCAATTTCCAGCAACGCTTGCCGGTCCGTTCCGCTCATTTGGCTCGCGATACGGAGGCAATCAGCCGCGTACTTCCTGAATTTTTCCGACTCCCGCAACGTGGCCTCCTCAGTCCCCGCAACGAGGCAACGCCGGTTTTCGGAACTTTGTTCTCCAACAATGTTGTGATGCGAAATTGTGGGGAACAAATGGACCCGGGCCCGACTTTTACCGCTGCGTGTCGGGGAGGCTTTGGGTGCCGCTGTTTTCTGCCGTCGACTATCGTCGATATGCCGCGGAATGCGTCAGGTTGGCGCAGCAAGTCGCCGACCCCGAAGACAAAGCGCGTCTCCTCGACATGGCTGAAACCTTTCGCGAACTGGCCGACAAGAACGACGCCAGACAATCAGGTCGGTCAGAAAGCTGAGCAAACATTCGTCTGGTCTTCGGATGTCTTTTTCTGCGTCTATGGAACTCGTAAGAGCGTACCGGGTTTTGTCTGCAGCGCAGGTCAAGTGCTGCAATGACACTGTCAATCGCAATACCGGAAAGCCGAAGATGCAGGGAACGGGCGCTTGAATGTCGCAGCGTCGCGGGTCATTTACGCGTGCAAAATGCGCGCGAGCAAATGTTGAAGGCGGCGGCCGACTATGAGCGCATGGCGTGCGACGCCGAGCAGCGCGAGATCGCGCAAGGCTTGTCGCATCTAAGGGCGCTTGTCGTCAGGCAACGTCAGGGACGGCAGGCCGCCTAAAGGCCGGTATAGCCGCAATTCGCCTCTGCCTTAATCATTCGTCAACCATGTGCGCGCACCATCCTACCTTACGCGCAACCGCTGGTGGGACATTTCCGTGCGGACCAATCGTAGCTGGCTCTGCTTTTTCGGAGCAGCTTTTGTCTGTTCGTTGAGCGCATACGGCCACGCGGAAGACGGCGTATCCAAGGACAGCATTCTTTTCGGACAAGTCGCCGCGCTCGACGGCCCGGCGCAGGCCCTGGGCCAGGGAATGCGCGAGGGTATCCTTGCAGCATTCGAGGAAGCCAACCGGGCGGGCGGCGTCAATGGCCGCAAGCTCGAGCTCAAGTCGATCGACGACAGCTACGAGCCCGAAAAGACCATCGAAGGCACCAACAAGGCAATCAAGGAAGACAAAGTTTTCGCTCTCGTCGGCGCAGTGGGGACACCGACATCGAAGGCCGGCCAGCCGATCGCAACCGCCGCCAAGGTGCCCTTCATCGGGCCTTTCACGGGCGCGGAATTTCTTCGCAAGCCATTCAATCGCTACGTCGTCAACATTCGCAGCTCGTACTTTCAGGAAACCGAAGCCTGGATCGAGCATCTGACCAAAGATCTGGGCGTCACCAGGATTGCCATCCTGTACCAGGACGACGCGTTCGGTCTTTCCGGCCTCGCCGGCGTGAAGAAGGCGATGGAAAAGCGGAATATGTCGCTGGTCGCCGAGGGCACCTTCAAGCGCAACACCACCGCCATCAAGTCGGCATTGCTCGAAATCATGAAAGGGCAGCCGCAGGCGGTCGTGACGGTGGGGCCCTACAAGCCGATTGCTGCATTCATCAAGCTTGCGCGCCAGCTCAAGCTCGATGCGACCTTCGTCGCGATTTCATTCGTGGGGTCGGATTCTCTTGCCCAGGAACTCGGAAATCAGGGCGCCGGCGTGGTCGTAAGCCAGGTCGTGCCCTTCCCGGGCGACAAATCACTGCCGGTCGTGGTTTCGTACCAGTCCGCGCTCGCGGCCTTAAACGAAAAATCGAAACCGGGATTTGTGTCGCTCGAAGGCTATCTCGCGGGCCGGCTTGTTGTCGAAGCGGTCAGGCGAATTCCGGGCGAGCCTACGCGTGAAGCATTCCTTGACGCCGTGGCGCGTGAACCGTTCGACCTCGGCGGCATGAAACTCAAATTCAGCGCAACACAAAATCAGGGGTCCAATCAGGTCTATTTCACCGTGCTTCAATCAGACGGCCTCTTCCAGCCGGTCACGAAGCTGTTGAAGACCGTCGCCAGATGATGACCAGCGTGTAATCGAAATGCTCATGCCCTCAACCAACCCGCCGGCAAAACAAACTCAAGGCTCGCGCGCCCCCGGATGGCTTTCCACCATTCGCGGCCGGCTGTACCTCGCCTTCGGCTTTGCTGCGGCGCTCACGATCATTGGCGCGTCCGTTGCGTTCTATGAATTCACCATTATCGGATCCACAACCAACGAGATCGTCTCACGCAGCCTTCCGGCCACGGCCGTATCGCTTCGCCTCGCGGAACAGGCAAGCAGTCTCGTGTCCTCGGGTCCGCGCCTGATGACGGCCGGAACCGACAAGGCCCGGGCGGAAATCCTGACCGACATCAACAAGCAAGAAGAAAACCTGGAGGCCGGGATCACACAACTGAAAGCACTCGGCGTCGGCAATGCCGACGACATCGAGGTCAGCCGCAAGGCCCTGGCGCAACGTCTTCAAGCGCTCAATCAGGCGGTTTCGAACCGGATTTCAATGTCGAACGAGCGGTCCTATCTGGCCTCGTCGGTTCGCGCAGCGCATGAGGCGCTCCTGATCGGTCTCGCCCCGGCGATCGATGATGCAAATTTCGACCTGATGATGAATGCCAAACAGGAAGGCGCTGCGGCTATCGAGACGCGGCTGGAATATCTCCGCCGGCTTTTGGAAACGGAATCGGAATTGAACCTGCTGGCCGGCCTTCTGACGGAAGCCTCCCTGGTAAATGATCCAAGTCGCCTGGAACCATTACGCGACGTTATCGCCTCTGCCCAACGGAAAATAACCAAAAACCTGAATGCAATCCCCGATCGCCCGCAGCAGGAAAAACTGGCAGCCCTTTACAAGCAGCTTGGCGCCATCGGCGCGGACGACGGGATCATTGCCGCCCGAGCCTACGAGCTCAATCAGCAACACGAGGCGCAATTGGCGTTCGCAGCCGCGCAGAAGGATGCCTCGAAGCTCAAGCATGCGGTCGACGCGCTGGTCGAGCAGCAAGGCAGCACCGCGCAACATATATCCAGCTATGCGAGCAGCCAGATCAACTCCGGCAAGCTCATCCTGACCATACTATCCATTGCGGCGGTCCTTGGTGCGGCATTGGTTGCATGGCTTTATGTCGGGCGCAGCGTCGCGCGGCGGCTTGGTTTCCTCAGCGATGCGATGCGGCGCATTGCCAGCGGCGATCTCAGCGTCGACATCCAGGACAGCCGCCGCGACGAGATCGGGGACATGGGGCGAACGCTTTTGTTCTTCCGCCAGGCAACGGCGGATGCGGCAAGCGCACGCCGAAAGGAGAGCGACCAAACGCGCACGCTCGAATTGCGCCGGCAGCTCGTCGAAACCGCGACGCAGGAATTCGAGCGGGCCGTATCCAAAATCGTTCAGACCCTCGACCGCGCGGCTGGCGCAATGGACAGCTCCGCACGCGAAATGGCGAACAGCGCCGGCCGCAATCAGGAGCAGGCGCTCGCAACCGCAGCGGCGTCGGAGCAGGCAACGACGAACGTCGGCATTGTGGCAACGGCCGCCGAGGAAATCGCCCAATCGATCGAGCATATTGCCGCTCGCGTCGCAAATTCTGCGACCGTTGCAACGCAGGCGACCGACGAAGCGAGAGCGATCACCGAGGCGGTCGAGAGCCTGTCGGCCTCGGTGGATGAAATCGGGGAAGTCAGCGACCTCATCAGCAGCATTGCCGCACAGACGAATTTGCTTGCGCTCAACGCGACAATCGAGGCTGCACGCGCCGGAGAGGCCGGGCGCGGCTTTGCCGTGGTCGCACAGGAGGTCAAAGGCCTCGCCGGCCAGACTGCCAAGGCAACCGAAGAAATCACCCGGCACATCGTCTCAATCGAGCAGACGACAGAACGGTCGGTCCACGCAATCAAGAAGATCGCGACCACGATCGAACAGCTCAGCGAAGTGGCCAACGACGTTGCGGTGGGGATGCGGCAACAGGATGCGGTGACGCAGGAAATCGCACGTAACGCCGGCGCGGCCGCCAAAGGCACGCGCGACGTTGCCGAAAACATTTCTGAAGTGTCGAACAGCGCGGTCAAGACGGGCCAGATCGCCTCGACGGTGCTCACGGCGGCCGCCGAACTGGGCGATCAATCTCACCTGCTGCGGCGCGAGGTCGAACGCTATCTGGCGCAGCTGCGCGTGGCGTCGTAGCCGCCGATTCGCTTCAGAAATTTTCCTCGGAACGCGGCGACAGACCCCCCTTGCGTGCGCACCCAAACTCGTCGCACAGGTAGGAAAGGTCGCCCTCGCAGGCGTAGCCGGTAACCGGGCACAGCTCGCGCTGCTCTTGGCCGTCGCTCGGCGCAACTGCCGCAAAGAACCAGGGATCCTCCCACAAAGACTTTCCCACCACGGCCTCCATCCGCCGTCATCAATCCGAGTATGCGGTCATGGGACCGATCTCGATCGGGACTTCGGTTATTTTGGTCACCGAAAAGCGGGCAATGCGCGAATGTTCGCGAACCAACGCTTCGCTTTCGGCAAGATAGACGCAGAACGTCTTGTCGGCTGCAATGTGGGATCGCAGCCATTGCACCTTGCCGGCGAGCTTGACGAGCGCGGCATTGGAGGTTGCTGCCAGTGCGCGATATTCCTCGCGGGACAGACTGCCGACCTTGGGGATGCCGCGCTCGATCAGGTAGCGTTTCATGGTTTCCAGCAATACGGGCCGTTCCGCCACGGATGATCCAGCGGCAAAAGATGTGCGTGTCTTGCGATCACGAGACGGCCTTCACGGCGGCGCGACTTCTTCAGCGCATCCATGAAGCGGGAGCGCAAAGTCCTTCGCTTTTGTCCTCGCCCCAGCCGGGCGAGGACGGCGGCGGGGGTGCGAACGCCCACGGCGGCATTCATGAGATTCTCCTCTTCAGGGACTGTTCTGGCCGAACGGCCTCACCGCTTCATGATGACGACTTCCAGATACTCGCTCGGCACGACCATGGTGCCGTCTTCCGCCTTGTTCATGCGGGCGATGAGATCATAGAGGTCCTTCTCCAGCGCGTTCTGCTTCCGAAGGTCGAGGGCTGCAAACGCTTTGAGAGTTGGACCATAGAAAGTCCTGAACACATCGACGAAGTGCTCCGGCGACCGATAGCGGAAATTGAAATGGCGCGACTTGGTCTTAATCCAGACAGCGGCCGAACCGAACATTTCGGTCAAACGCGCGCGCGTGCCCCAGAGCAGCGGAGATTTTGCCGCCGCCGGAGGCGCGATGTGCTTGCCGAGCGTCTTGAACAGGTGGCCGATAAAGCCGTCTGGCGTCCAGTTCGTAAGACCGATCTGACCGCCCGACCTGCAGACGCGCAGGAGCTCCGAGGCGGCACGATCTTGATTGGGCGTAAACATGACGCCGAATGTCGAGACGACTGTATCGAATGCGCCGTCGTCAAACGGCAGCGACTTTGCATCGGCGACCCTGAATTCGATCGGCAGGCCTTCCGCCAGAGCGCGCGCGCGGCCGCGCTCCAGCAGGCTTGCCACATAGTCGGTTGAAATGACGTCGCACCAGCGGCGCGCTGCGGCCAGACTGACCATTCCGTTGCCGGCGGCGACGTCGAGCACCTTCCGGCCCGAGCGAAGATCGAGCGCCTCACAGAGCTCCTCGCCGACGATTTGCAAGGTCGTGCCCACGACCGCGTAGTCGCCGGACGACCAGGCTGCGTGCTGGCGAGCCTTTATTGCGGCAAGATCGGCAGATGTTGTGGGTGCTTCCGGGCTGGCTGGCCTGGCACCTGTGAGGGTCGCGACGTTCATGGGCATCTCCTGTCCAATTTCCAACATGATTGGGAGGTGAGTACCGGCAACTCGCGCGAAAGGCTTTGTCCGGGCCTTGATTTGTCCTTGAGGCGGGCTTGATTATTTCCCGAGACCCTGGCTTGCACTGGTGGGGCGCCAATGCAATTTCTCTTTGGCGATCATACGCTTGACGCCGATCGGCGTGAGCTGCGCCGTGGCGCCGAGGCCATTTCCGTAGAACCGCAGGTATTCGACCTGCTGATTTATCTGGTCGAGAATCGTGACCGGGTGGTCAGTAAGGATGACCTGATTGCATCCGTCTGGGGTGGCCGCGTCGTTTCCGATTCGACGCTGACGAGCCGCATCAACGCCGCACGCAAGGCCGTGGGCGACAGTGGCGGCAACCAAAAGCTGATCCGAACGATAGCGCGTAAAGGCCTTCGTTTCGTGGGCGACGTGCGGGTCGGTCCCTTGGGCGGAGATCCGCCTGCCCTGATGCCCGGGGTGCAAGGAGACGCCCAGGAATTGTCGCGCCCGGCCCTGCCGTTGCCCGACCGGCCAGCCATCGCGGTGCTGCCCTTCGTCAATCTCAGCGGCGACCCCGAGCAGGAATATTTTTCAGACGGAATCAGTGAAGACATCATCGCGGCCTTGTCCAAGCTGCGCTGGTTCTTCGTGATCGCCCGCAACTCCTCGTTCACATTCAAGGGCAAGGCCGTCCACATGAAGCAGATCGCCGAGGAACTCGGCGTCGGCTACGTCGTCGAAGGCAGCGTACGTAAGAGCGGCGAGCGCGTGCGCATCACAACGCAGCTCAACGACGTCGCGACCGGGACACACATCTGGGCGGAGCGGTACGACCGCGATATCGCGGACGTCTTCGCGGTGCAGGACGAAATCACCGAAGCGATCGTCGCGGCGGTCGAACCCCAGCTCTATGCTGCGGAGAATTTCCGCGCGCAGCGCAAACCGCCGGACAGCCTGGACGCTTGGGATCTGGTGATGCGGGGGCTGTCGCATTACTGGCGGCTGACGCGGCAGGACAACATGGCCGCGCAGGCGATGCTGGAAAAGGCAACCGCCATCGACCCCAATTACGGGCAGGCGCTCGGCGTGCTCGCCGCGGCCCATACTTTCAGCGCACACATGGGCTGGGCCGAAATGTCAAAGGCGGTGCCGATCGCCGAACGCGCGGCTGTTGCGGCGCTCCGTGCCGACAGCGAGGACCCGTGGGCCCACTATGCACTCGGCAACGTCTATCTGTTCACGCGCCGTTTCGATGACTCGCTTGCCGAATTCGAAACGGCGCTGCGTCTCAATCCGAATTTCTCCCTGGCGCAGGGCTATTACGGTCTCACGCTCTGCTACTGCGGCCGCTGGCAGGATGGTGACCTGGCGGCGCGGCGCGCCTTGCGCCTGAGCCCACGCGATCCCTTCTCCGCGCTTTACTACGGGATCGCCGCTTACTCGCAATTCAACGGGCACAATTACGAGGAAGCCATGCGGTTCGCCCGCCAGGCTATTCGCGAGCGTAACGATTTTGTCGGCGGTCACAGGGTGCTCACGGCATCCGCTGGCATGGCGGGGCGCAGCGACGTCGCGGCTGCCTCACTACAGGAACTGCGCCGCGTCCAGCCTAATATTTCGCTGGGCTGGATCGCGAAGGAGATGCCGTTCAAGCTCGATGAGGACCGGAAGCATTACCTGGAAGGCTTCCGGCGCGCCGGCCTGCAGTAGCGGGCAAACCGGACTTGGTCAGTCCGATAAAGCCCCGAGCCCGTACACGACTCTCATCACCGGGCTCATCTGAAGTCCGATCTGGGTGAACCACCCTGCAAATATGTTCACGATCGTGCCACTGCGAAAGATCTGCGCCAGACCCGTGTTTACGGCGAGGCGGAACGCCCAGTCGCCACGCGGCAATCCGATCCCATAAGGCTCCACCGACAAATCATCGGGCAGCATCATGAATGCGTCCGGATTCTTGAACTTCGCACCGACGAGCAGAAGCTTGTCGCTGGCAAAGCCATCGGCGTTTCCGCTTTCCAGCAGCGCGATGGCTTCCGGCCCATCCTTGACCGAAACGACCACCGCTTCGATCTTCTGCTGCTTGATCTGCGCAATGATCGCCTGTTCGTTCGTCGTGCCGGAGGCAACCGCAATTTTCTTGCCTGCCATGTCGGCAAAACTTTTGATATTCGACGTCTTGCTGACCACGACACCGGTGCTTTCGACGAAGATAAAGTTCGAAAAGTCTACTTCCTTCATCCGGCCCAAAGTCACCGTGCTCGAGCCGCATTCCATGTCGGCCTTCCCGCTCGCCACCGCTGAGAAACGGGTCTGAAGCGTAACGGGGACCCATTCGATCTTGAGGCTGCCCGCATTGAGTTGCCGCTCGAGGGACGTCACCACCAGCTTGCAAAGGTCGATTGTGTAGCCTACCGGCTGGTTGTTATTCACGAACGAAAACGGCCTGGCGTCGGTCCGATAAGCTACCTTGACGACCTTTGTGCTCGCGATGGTCTTCAATCGGCTGTTGGACGGGACCTGCGTCTGCGCAGAGGCCGCCGTCGCAAAGAAAAGCGCCAGGACTGCTGTAGTTATTCGCAACATACTTACCCCCGAATGTTGAAGACCGCCGGATCGCGAAGGTCTATCCGATCATAGCCTGTTTTCGGCGGTGTTAATCCAGATCAATGCAGGGCTATGGGTCTTATACGTGTGTGCGGATGCTTTGAGACAGTGACCTTTCAACGGTTTGGTCTTTGCAATAGGATTTTTGCAACAGATTTCGGGGCCGACGACCGTGCTTTTCGGGGGCGCCGCCTGACCAATCCAACCGAAAAAGCCATGGACGCCATGGCGAAGGTCATCGGCTAGGGAGGAATTTGCGGTGAGGCCGCTCGTCATTTCAGCGATCACATTTATGCTGGTATTTGGCGGCGCGCTTTGCGCCATGTACTTCCGTAAGGTCATTGCAGCCGACCATCTGCGCGATGATGTCAAGGACGTTGTACGGCTCAGCACCGGCATCATCGGGACTATTGCCGCGCTTGTGCTTGGTCTTCTGATCGCGTCGGCCAAGAACTCCTATGACGCGCGCGCGACGCAGTTCAAACAGATCACCACCAACGTCATTTTTTTGGATTTATTGCTGGAGCAATATGGACCTGACGCGCAAGCCCTGCGGCGCACGCTGCGCATCGGCGTTCCCATCATGGTCGAGCACATCACAAACGAAGGCCGCAACGGAAAGCCGGCGCCGTTTGAGACGATTCCGGAAGCACAACGCTTTGTAAGCAAAATTCATGAGCTGAAACCTGCTACGGAAGCGCAACATGCGCTGCAAACGCGCATTGTTGACGCCGCAGTTCAACTCGCCCAGTCGCGGCTCGCCCTGTTCACGCAGTCGCACGAATTGATCCCGGTCCCGTTTCTGGCGATTCTTATTTTCTGGCTTACCGTCATATTTGCGAGCTTCGGTTTGTTCGTGCGACCGGTGCCTATTGTGGTTTTCACCTTCGCGGTCGGAGCACTGTCGGTCTCTGGCGCCCTGTTCCTCATCCTGGAAATGGACCAGCCCTTTGCGGGCCTATTCCAGATATCCACCGAGATGCTTAGCAACGCGCTTGCACCGCTTGGCGGCTGAAACCGGAACCGACGCTCCGCGCTGTCGTCTATGCGCGAAAACGGGCGATCCCTCGCCGGCTGGTAACCGGGCGGCGCTCGCGGTCGTGGCGGATGGGTTTTATGACTTCAGTTTTGCAATGGTCGCATCGGTAGACGATCGAGCAGCCGTCCGTCGGCACGCGCACAAGCGCGACACCGCAGACCGGGCATGGTTTTGCAGGGGCGCGTAATTCGTTCATGACTGACCTCGTTGCGAGCGGCGGTCTCCGGCCCGAAGACCGAAATCGCGTGCCCGCTAGGCTTCCACCCTGTTATGTGGCTGCCTCCGCGGCGGTACTGGCAGAGATCGGCGCCAGCCACTTTGCGCTATTTCTATTTCCGATCCCATGGAGATACGTCACCGGTCGCGATCCGGATGCACCGGGCCGTCGTTGTCGAAAGGCTTTCTGATGTTGCGGTATTTCGTGCGGAACTAAGCGTGTAGCATCAGGAAAAATAGCGTCGCGATCCCACAAAGTGCCACCCCGATCAACAGAAGCGACCACTCCGCGGGTTTGAGGGCACATAGCCTTCCCTCGCTCACAACGTACGCCATCATTGCCGTTACGCGTTGCATTTTTGCCTCCACGGCAAAAGAGATTTTGTTGAAATTGTATCTACGCGGCCGCCGTGACCCGCGCTGTGACGCGGATCACGAAAAGCCCGAATCGCGGGGGTTAAATGGTGGCCACCACCGGCCGCTGTGGAGAACGGCCGGCGACCCGTTGATGCCGTAGCCAGCTAGGGCTGCGGTACCTCCTCGACCGGCAACAGGTGAATCCCGGGATATCCGGTGTGCAGGTCGTGTGGCGATATCGTGGGTTGAATTGAGGTGTCCGTGCCGGCAGCAATCCTGCTTGGCGCTGCGACCAGTTGGGCGATGCCGGCAAGGATAAGAACGGCAATGGCTGCAATTGTGAGTGTTCGGCGCATGAGAGGGTCCTTTCCAGGATGTCCCCACGTGATACTTGCACCGTGCATCGATGGGATTTGTGAGCCACCTCACACTGCCTGCAAATTTGCGAACAAGGCGCGGCCGACCCCTACGGCGACACCAGCCACGACATATCGGACTGTATCGACGGCTCGTTCTGAGTTTGGATTTGCGTCAGCTCGATGCCCGCCGCCGTTGCGCTTGGCATCGCAGCCTTGACGATAATGGCGAGAACCAACGCAATCACAACCGAAACGCCGAATTCGCGATCCATGACGATCTCCTGCTGGGCTTCGGCCCATGCCGGATCATGGCTCGGTTGGCGAAAAGCGTTTGTGAGTTGCCTCACACTGCCAAAAACCAGTCAACCGGTGCGAGATCGCGCCGCCCCGGGTCAGGTCCTATTGAGGCTGATGGACGCTTTCACGACCTGCCCGGCGCCATGCGAGTCGATGGTGACGCTTTGCCGCTTGTTTTTCGTGATCATGACGAGCTCGGCCGCAAAGCCCGCGCTTTCGACGTGAAGCTGCAACCGGTCGCGGCTCGTATTACCGACGGCCGTGCCGCCCACGCTGCGCGTGCGCTCCGTCCAGCGGCCGTTGACCTGGTTTTGGCCGTCGACGGAGAACTCGCCGCTGAGGTCGAAATTGTAGCTGTCGCTCGCACAGCGCAACTGAAGATTGATTTCGTTCGGGGCGCTTCCCTGGCGGTAGTTCGCGTTGCAACGGATGCGCTCGGCCGCGCCGTTCTCGGGCTTCAGCGTCCCAGCGCCGCTCCAGCTGCCCGGCAATTCGGCAAAGGGACCCTCGGCGCCAAAGGTCGGCGGAGACGGCATGGCGACTGCCGCAACCAGGGCGCAAGCGGGAATAGCACTACGCGCGAGTGCGCGGAAAATTCGAGTTCGCAAGGGACGCTTCCCTTTCAAGGTTGGAGTTGAGCTGCCCAAATGGGGGCTACCGGCCTTAAAACAAATGGGGTAGTTCCAGTTTCACTCAAGAATGCCTGCGTGCCGCGTCCAGAGTTCTAGCGGCAAATTCTGCGGCGAATACGGCGCCATAACGCCCCGCACGATGGCCTGAATCGCAAGGAACTTGCGGCATCCGCCCCCTGGCATCAGATGCCTACGCGCGTGGCTTGTTCGGGCGGTTTTTCTCGATAATTGCCACAATGATGAGCCCGAATGTGACAAGCCGGGCCAGGTAGAACAGCGGCTCCGTTTCATCCGACGGGTGCACAAGCCCAAGCGCAAATCGGGCCGCTGCATCAAGTCCGAACCCGATCGCAAACAGCAGGAAAAAGCGATCGCGTGTCTGGCTCCAGAAACGAAGAAAAAAGAGCGTCGCCACGAATGAGGCCATGGCGACCGCCCCGGACAACACGGCGTTCACGGTTGTGTTCATTCCGTGCTCCAGATCATTCCATAAAGCAGGACCGCCATGGCGACGAGGGCGACCGACGTTCGCCATATGGACAAATCCACGGTTGTAAAAACCAGCTTATCGAGCACGAGGAGAAGGTTGTTCGCCGTCAACCCCGCAAAACACAACCCGCTCCAGAGCAGCAGCCGATAGCCGCTCCTCCGGTAAGCCAGGAGCAGCAGAACCGTGCACAGCAGGGCCGTGAGTGCGCAGAGTCCGTAAATGGTCGCCGCCATGCCTACGGATCCTTCCTGAATTTGAATGCGTCGGCAAATTGGCGAATGCGCCGTGGCTTGCCATGAATCATGTTGGTGACGGGAATGAGATGTCGCGAATAGATTGCCGCCAGGCGATCGATGATGTCGCGCTGCTCCTGTGATGCGCCTTCATAGCGGAAAAGACCGTTGCTGATAGTCAGCAAGCCATCGTGACACAGCTGTGCCAGAAGCTCGGCGATCTCCTTGTCGCTTGTGTAGAGTTGCCGGGCAATCTTGCTGACGTCCCAGAACTCAGCCGGGGTCGCGCGCAGAAGCAGCAATGCTTCCCACTGTGCGACAGAGTTGATATGGCGAAGGATGAAATCCCGGACATCTGCCGGGATGAGTTCGTCCACCATCCTATGGACCAGCCCGCTGTCTCGGCGTCGCCCCACCAAGCACGCGCAATTCGCTGAATCCGATCCGTTCCAGCCCGGATTCCTTGCGGTGAGATTACTCATGGGGACGAGGCTGTCACTGTGACATCGTGCCAGCCGTCAGGCAGGGAACCTTTTGCGGAGTCGCGAACGAGCGATGCCGCTCCCTCCTACTTCTTTTCGCCTGGCAGAAAGACCCTGAACGGCCGCTTGATCGTGCCGGCGCATGCGCGCGTGAAACTCTTGCCGCCGTCCGTCCAGGTCTGCGTACCCTTGAGGTCGGCGTGCCGCCGAACAAATGCGCCGCTGTACTTCGCCTCATACTGACGATTGCCCGACTTCCACGAACCCTGCAGCTCGATGTCTTGTCCGTTGAGGCTGCCCTTCCCCTGTTCCGGGACAGGCTCGGCTGCGTCGCGCAGGCGTACGACGTGGCTGTAGCGAACGGCGCCGCCCGCGATCGTGACTTCGATCGCCTCGCGGCCTTTGCCGGCGGAAAACGGCAGCTTGTCGCAGACAAGGGTGCCTCGATAAACCGCATCGCGCACCTGCGCCCCCGCCGGCGTAACTGCCATCACTATCACGGCCCCGGCCAGCATGCCTGCCACTAGTCCTGCGCGCATCATTGCATCCCCCCTAGAAATTTCTGTCGTAGCGACCGTTTTGGCAGCCGTCTCAACCTTGTCCGATAATACTGCATATTTTCAAGCGGGAGGGCAGAGGAAATTCGACTGTGCCTAGCGCGGCGCCGCGGCGGGCAAGCCCCGCTCTAATTGCTGGACCTTGGCCTTGCTGTCTTCAAGCGCGCCTTCAAGGCGCGAAATATTCTGCAAGAGACGCTCGCTGGTCAGGCTGAGCAGGTAGTAGCCGAATTCCGGATTCTGGAAATACAACTCGAGCAGCGTCTCGTAGGTGATGCTCAGTACGTCGCCGCTTTCCAGGCACTGGATGGTCTGCGTACGGCGGTTCTTCGGCGCAGCGAAGCCGAGCTCGCCCATCAGGCGGCCGGGCGGAAGCTCGATGCCGAGTTCGGTGACCAGGAATTTCCCGGTCACCGTCAGGAACATCTCGTTGGCCACGTCACCCTTGCGGAAAAGGATGTCGCCCTTTTTGTATTTTCGCGGCGTCATATAGGGCCGCAGCCAATCCATCGACAGGTCGCCCTGCGCCGAACTCCGCGCCTTTCGCACAAGGGTCAGCATTTGACGCAGGCGGATGATGTTGACGGGCAGCGAGAAGAGATAAAGCAACAGCGTCGAGACCGCGCCCGCGACGACGCCATAGGCGATGAAAAATGCGATGCTGATGATGCCGATGACGCGCAGCGGAACGATCGTGCGCATCATCAGGGTCGCCACGTAGAAGATCGCACCACCGAGTGCGAGCATGTTCGCAGTGTTGATATTCGCCACTGCAATCTCCATCAGGTGATGGAAGACGCCGTCGATCGAGAGTTTGGCCGGATCGAAACCCAGATGGGTGGTCAGTCTGTCGATCCACGAGACCTGCACCACGAAATCAAAGACGTGATCCATGGCTAAAGAGAGATTTGCGGCGAACATGCGTCCCCCACCGGTGGCATGGGCTATCCGTTTTCCGGCCGGATAATACAGCGCGGTCGCACGGTAATCGAGTGAGGTGGATCACATCTGTTAATGACAGAACCGGTGTTGCACCGCCTAAAACCGCGGATGTCTGGCCTCGAAATATGGACCCCGTGCGTGCCCCGAGATTGGATTACGCCATTGCCGACCGACGCCGCAACCATCGGCACGCAACGGCCCTCAGCGGGGGGCGGCGGGTTCCCATGGAACGAGTTTCATCCCTCGCCATTTATCGCTCAGGTTGTCGGCGTGGAGGAGAAGCTATGCGTAGGTCACTTCGAAGGACTGCTCTAGTAGCCGCAGCAACGGTCGCGGTCGTGGCAGCCACTGTGGCCCTGCCCGGTATGGCCGAGGCGAGATGGCACGGCGGTGGATGGCGTGGCGGCGGATGGCATGGTGGCTGGCACCGTGGCGGTTGGGGCCGGGGCGGGTTCGGTTGGGGTTTCGCGCCCGGGTTCGCGATCGGTGTCGGCGCGCCCTTTTACGGCGGCTATTATGGCGGCCCCTACTCCGCCTATGGCGGCGACTGCGTCATGCGCCGCCGTTGGGTGATCAACCGCTGGGGTCATCGCGTCCTGCGCTGGACCCGCGTCTGCTACTAGCCGCCGCTTTGCCGTTCCCGCCGGTCTTCCGCCGGGCGGCCGGCTGTCTGGCGTGTCAGCCTTCTGGCGTCCCGTGATAGATGATCAGCACGCCGATCGCGACGCTGATGAGCAGCGTCGTCAAAAAAAGATTTTCCATGTCGTCGACCCCTTTCACGCTGCAATCAAGAACAATCCACGCAACGGAAAAGTTCGTGGGGGTCGGGTACCTCCGGCCTGCGCCGGGAAGGCAGTTAACGTTGCATGGTCGCGACTTGATAAATCTGGCGCCAGGACGACCATTCCCCCTCAAGGAAAAGGCCGGGCAGACAGAGCCCGGCCATTTTGCCAATTCGAGGTTCGAACCGTTGGGGACGGCGTCAAACTACTCTGTCGCGGTGACCGATGCGGCCGGCGTGCTGGCGGACTGGCCTGCATCAGCGGGAAGATTCGCCCAGGCCGAGAAAACCAATGCGGCTGCGCAGGCGACGATAAGGACGATTTGCATTTGATGTCTCCCTGAAAGTTTTTTGGTTTCGTGATTCTTAATCTAGGCGTCTGCCGCTGCACGTTCTGTGTCCAGGATCACAAAAAAACTGATTTAAGATTCCAGTCCCGGTCTTTAGGCCTTCGTGCCGGAAGCCCCGATTCTGCCCGCGAAATGGGTGGATTCCGATCGTTCTGGTTTTAATTAAACCAACTTTGAATCCCTAACAGCTTCCACACCCGCCAACCGTAATGATGAGCACCGACCCGGATACCTTTCTTGTCGAGGGGCTCACATGGACCAGTCGAAATATCACTCGTCGCGCGCTGATATTCTGGCTTTTCCGCGCATGTCGCGGAAAGACGAACAGCTGCTGCAGACAGTCCTGAACAACATGTCCCAGGGCGTGCTGATGTTCGATCAGGAAACGCGGCTAATTTTTTGCAACCAACGTTATATCGAATTGTACGGACTTTCCGCGGAAGTCGTTAAGCCGGGATGCCATCTCCACAATCTTCTCAGTCATCGACTCGATCTGGGAAATTTTTCGGGCGACATCGACGAGTACATTGCGCGCCTCAAGGAGGGAATCTCCGAAGGCAAGACCTTCAATCAGGTCGTGAACCTGCCGGACGGACGCGCCTTCTCGGTCGTGAACAAACCTCTTGCCGGCGGCGGCTGGCTGGCGACCCATGAAGACGTTACCGAGCGCCAACGCTCGGAAGAACGTATCGCGCACATGGCGCGCCACGACGCGCTGACCGACCTGCCCAACCGGACGTTGCTGCTCGAACAGCTCAACCACGAAATCAAGCGCGTCAAGCGCGGCGAGTGCCTCGCGGTGCTTTGCCTCGACCTCGATCACTTCAAGAGCGTCAATGATGCTCTCGGCCACCATATCGGCGACGAGTTGCTCAAGCTGGTCGGCGAGCGCCTGCGCGGCTGCACACGCGAGCTCGACGTTGTCGCACGCATGGGCGGCGACGAGTTCGCCATCATCATGACGCAGATGGAGCAGGCCACTGACGCCGCCGCGCTCTCGAGGCGCATCCGCGAATCGGTGGCCAAGCCTTACCAGATCGAGGGTCATCAGATCGTCACCGATATCAGCATCGGTATCTCGGTTGCGCCGATGGACGCGGTCGAGTCGAACGAACTGCTGCGGAATGCCGACATGGCGATGTACGACGCCAAGGCCGACGGACGCGGAACCTTCCGCTTCTTCGAGCCCGAGATGAATACCCGCATGAAGGTGCGTCGCGAATTGGAAATGGACCTGCGCAAGGCGCTCGCGACCGAGCAATTCCAGCTCTATTACCAGCCGCTCGTTGTGCTGCAGACCAACGACGTCAACGCGTTCGAGGCCCTGCTGCGCTGGAATCACCCGACCCGCGGGCTGATCTCCCCCGCCGACTTCATCCCGATCGCCGAGGAGACCGGCCTGATCATCCCGCTGGGCGAGTGGGTGCTGAAGGCGGCGTGCGCCGAAGCAGTCGAGTGGCCCGAGCACATCAAAGTCGCAGTCAACCTTTCGCCGGCCCAGCTGAACAACCGCAATCTCGTCAACATGGTCAAGGCAGCGCTCGATCAATCGGGAATGTCACCGCACAAGCTGCAGCTCGAAATTACCGAAAGCGTGCTGCTGCAGAACACGTTTACGACCCTTGCGACGCTGCACGAGCTCCGCAAGATGGGTGTTCAGATCGCCCTGGACGATTTTGGAACGGGCTATTCCTCGTTGAGCTATCTGCGCAGCTTCCCGTTCGACAAGATCAAGATCGATCGCTCGTTCATTCAGGACCTGTCGAACGGCGCCGAGCCGCTCGCGATCGTGAACGCGGTGGCCGGCCTTGCGAAATGCCTGAACATGACGTCGACCGCCGAAGGCGTGGAGACTCGCGAGCAAATGGAGACGCTGCAAGCGATCGGCTGCACCGAAATGCAGGGCTACCTCTTCAGCAAGGCGCGCCCTGCCAACGAGATCAGGCAGTTCTTCACCCAGGGCGCTTTCAAGGATGGCGCTTTCAAGAACGTCAGCGCGGCCTGATACTGGGCAAGTCACGAAAAAGGCCGCCCTCGCGGGCGGTCTTTTTGCATTCCGATCCCTCCCAGTTTGCTCCAGCGCAAAGACGGCCGGTCCGACCCCGCTACGATGCGCCCTGAAGAGCCTTTCCATGTTCTCGACGGAGGACATCATGTTTGAACTTAAAGCGGCAGACGCGCGGTACCCGACGGTTGAATTCGTGCTGCGAGCCATTGCGAGATGGATCAAAAAACGCCGTTCCCTGCATGGCGTACGCGATGAATTGAGGCAATGCAGCCAGGACGAGGCAATGAACATTGCAAGGGACCTGGGCGTGCCGCTCGGCGATCTTCGCGGCCTAGCCGCGAAAGCACCTGATGCAGCGAACGACGTGTCGAAGATGCTGTACGCGCTGTCCGTAGATGAATCGACACTCGCCAAGGGCGACCCAGCCACGATGCGGGACCTGCAACGAACCTGCATGCTGTGTGTCCGAAAAGGCCGCTGCAGACACGAGTTCGCCAGTTTCACTGCCGCTCGTAATTTTCATGAATTCTGCCCAAATGCGTACACGCTCGACGCCCTGCTTAGGCAGAAAGAGCAGCAACGCCAGCATTGATGCATCGAACAACCGCACGCTGAAGCAGTCCCATCGCCTGGCATGCGTGCCGCGCGATGATTGAATGCCTTTACCCCTATGATGATTGAATGTCTTTACCCCTATAGAGAGCTCGCCGACGTGCGGCAATTTGTCGATTTGCGGCCGGTTTGAGCCAGCGCAAAGAGCGTGCCGGGCCCTCTTCCTACGTTGCAGTTGAAAAAGCACGAGGTGGAAAGGGCAACAGTCATGAAGCTCACAAAAAACAGAAATGACCGCGTGATGGTCGGCATGGGAACCGTAGTAGCAGGACTTTTCGTCGCGGTTGCTTTCACATCGGCATTCTTCGATCCGCAACTCATGGAGCTGTGCTCGACATCCAAGCTGTTCGGCAACAGCGCTTCAGCGGCGGAAGAGCCGAGCAAACCGCGCCTGTACCATGCGCAACCTGCCAATGGACTGGTGTTACCGGCACACAAGATCAGCAAGATCGTCAAGTCCGACGGCCCCATTTCGATCGTGCGTGATCCGACCGAGCTGCCGGCGCCGGTTGGCAGCCGCGGACCGAAGCGCGTCAGGGTCGATCTTGAAACTATTGAAGTCACCGGCCATCTCGCCGACGGCGCGACCTATCGCTATTGGACATTCAATCAGAAGGTCCCTGGGCCATTCATTCGCGTGCGCGTCGGCGACACGGTGGAGGTGCGTCTGAAAAATCATGACGACAGCATCATGATGCACAACGTCGACTTTCACGCCGTGACTGGTCCCGGCGGTGGTGCCAAGGCGACCAATGCAGCGCCCGGTGAAACACGAGGTTTCGAATTCACCGCCATCAACCCCGGACTTTATGTCTACCACTGCGCCGTGCCGATGGCGGCGCAACACATCGCCAACGGCATGTACGGCATGATCCTGGTCGAGCCCGAAGGCGGCTTGCCCAAAGTCGACCGCGAATTCTACGTCATGCAAGGCGAGATCTATACCGAGCAGAAGCTTGGCAGCAAAGGCGAGCTCACCGAAAGCTACGACAATCTGCTGGCAGAGCGACCCGAGTACTTCGTTTTCAACGGCGCCTCCCTGGCACTGGCCAAGGAAAAGCCGCTCAAGGCCAAGACCGGGGAAACGGTGCGAATCTTCTTCGGCGTGGGCGGCCCGAATTATACATCTTCCTTCCATCTCATCGGTGAGGTGTTCGAGCGCGTATACAATCTCGGATCTCTCACGACAGCGCCGATGCGGGACGTGCAGACCACAACGGTGCCGCCGGGCGGCGCAACGGTGGTCGACGTCAAACTGGAAGTCCCCGGCAAATTCATGCTGGTCGATCACGCGCTGAGCCGGGTCGAGCGCGGTCTCGCCGGCGTGCTTGAGGTCACCGGCCCCGATAATCCTGACATCTACAAGGACTACGATCCCGCCAAATCGGCGAAATCCATGTCGCATTAGGTGTTGGTTTACAAATTCGACAGCACCGGCCTCCTCACAGGAGGCCGGCGCCGTTTCTCGTCGGAGTGAGGTCGGCTATGATGCACCGCCTGCCCTCATCAAGACGGTGATATTTTGCGTGGCGCTAAAAATCGACCAGTCCCTGATTTCCGATCTGCCGGTGTTCGAAGGACTTTCAGCCGAGGCACTCGATGACGTTTTGAAGCGCGCGCATGCGCGGCATTACACCAAAGGCACGGCCGTCTTCTCCCAAAACGAGGCGGCGCATTCGTTTTTTCTGTTGTTGCATGGACGCTTGCGTGTCATCCAGGTGACCCCACACGGTGAGCAAATCGTCGTGCGCTTTGTCAGTCCGGGCGATTTGTTCGGCGTGGCGATGGCGCTTGGGCGCAAAGAATATCCGGGAACGGCGACAGCGATCGTCGACAGCCTTGCGCTGCTATGGCCATCGGCCGCCTGGCCCGAAATGATTGGCCGGCACCCCGCACTTGCCAGCAATGCGATGCGTGTGATCGGTGGACGTCTGCAGGATGCCCATCAGCGTCTCCGGGAAATTTCAACGGAAGATGTCGAACAGCGCGTCGCCCACGCCGTTCTCAAACTTGCTGACGAGGCCGGAAAAACCTCACCCGGCGGGACGACAATAGATTTCCCGCTGAGTCGCCAGGATATTGCGGAAATGACAGCGACCACTCTGCACACGGTCAGCAGGATCGTGAGCGCATGGGAGGCCGCCGGCGTGATCGAAGGTGGCCGTCAGCGGATCGCCATTCGAGACCGGGTACGCTTGCAGAGCATCGCCGACGGCCAGGAAGCCTAATTACAAAACCGTGATCCTCGGCCCGGTGCCGCGTTTCATCAAATCGGTGACAGCCCACACCAGCGCATCAAGACGATCGGGCGAAGCGCCCGATGAAAGCCCGCTGATGCCGAAGTCGCACATCTGATCCTCAAGCGCTTCCAACGGCGGATCGACATGCTTGATCCTGCCCTGCTGGTAGCGCATCGCCACCGGCTCGGCGCGCAGCCATTTCCCGCGCGTTGCATGCACTGTGCGTACCGGGATTGCGGGATCGATCTGCTGCAGCACGGCCCGCACCATGTCGCCGCCCTGGTTGCCTTCGGCCACCACCAGGTCGGCTCTCAGCCGACTGAACAGCGCCACCACTGCGGTCGCCCAGCCATGCGGGGCGAGTTGGTGAACCGTGGCATCCGCCAGCACGTAGATCGTCCCGTTGTCGGCGATGCCGGCCGCGACGATCCCGCAGGCATCCGCGCCCGGCCGCGCCGAGCCCGGTGGATCGACGCCTACGACGATGCGCAGCAGCGGTGGCGCTGTCTGTACGCGGGCGGCCTCGATGAGAGCCCGCGTCCATAAGGCGTCGGCACGGTCCTCGATAATCTCGCCGTCGATTTCCTGCCGCCCCAGCCGCGTTCCCGCATAGCGCGCGAGCACCTCGTCGATAAACGCGGGTGACAAATGCGCGGCATTGGCGTGCGTGGACGCACGCGTGACGGCCGTGCGCGAATCCGCGAGCAGCCGCTTGATCAGCGCGATCGGCCGCGGCGTGGTGGTGATGAGCTGCCGCGGCTGCACGCCCAGGCGTAGCCCGAATTGCAGCATGTCGAAGGTCGCATCGACATGCCGCCATTTGGCGAGCTCGTCGCACCACGCGGCATCGAATTGCGGCCCGCGCAACTGCTCGGGATCTTCCGCCGAAAACGCGAGTCCGACGGCGCCATTCGGCCATTCCAGCCGGCGGCGCGTCGGCGTCCATTGCGGACGCTCGTGACGTGGAGACACCCGCAAAATACCGGCCGGACCCTCGATCATGACCTCGCGCACGTCGTGCTCGGTTTCCCCGACGAGCGCAACGTTAAGGCAGGGTTGACCGCCATACGGGCCGGTGCCGCGCACAGCCGCCCGCACCCACTCCGCGCCCAGCCTCGTCTTGCCGGCGCCGCGCCCGCCCAGCATCAGCCATGTCGTCCACGGCCGCCCGCCATTGGCAAAGGCCGGTGGCTCCTGGTGACGATGGGCAAGACTGGGGAAGTCAGCCTCGAGCAGAAGCAGCCAATTGAGAAGACGCGGGTCGTTGATCATCTCCCTGGTCAGTCCGGCTCGCGACGAATGCTTCAATGCGGCGCGCAAGTTCATTACGGAATTCATCGATATCGGCTGGAATGTCATAGTCGGGTCCATTGGCGGGGACGGCGCATTGCAGGCGTCGCAGCTTTTGCAGCGTGTCGGTGAGCGTGGACAAAGTGCGGGCCGTACGTTCGGCGGCAACGCGGCTCTGCGGTTCGTTCTTCAAGCGGTCCCGCAACGACTTGACCACGGTGAGCTCGTTGAGCACCGCACGCCGCAGACGGGCGACAACGTCGCTTTCAGATTCGCCGTTGGCACCGTCTGGCTGCGCGCGCTCTACCTCAGGACCGGATTGCCCGGTTTCCCGCCGGCGCTCAAGATTCTCGGTTTGCACCAGGATTCGCGTCGCCGGTGAAACATCCCGGAGCGGCGGCACGTGCCGTTTCCAACCTCTACGCTTGGCGACAACAGGAACCGTCGCCTTGTGAATGCCAAGCTCGAACCCAATGTCGGCCAGCGTCGCACCGGTCTCCTCGAAGAGATACCGCCCGCGGGCCTCCAGCTCTGGCGAGAATTTGACCCGGCGCGCCTCGACCGCCTTTCTGGTCCGCTCGGCGTTCGATTTACGAACCTTGGTTGACGGCAATTTTCGTGTCTTCGACGTGCGCGCGGACGCGCGTGTTCGTTTCGCCATGGCGAAGCTCCAATGATTTTCATGTTGGGAAATGGCGGTCGCAGGCCGCGCGTCTCGCGCATCCCTCGAGCCTGAACGAGAGTTACCGGCCCAGCGTCACACCGTCAAGGATTATTTTCCCAATACGCACGAAAATCGCGAAACTCGTGACATAGCAACCTTACGGGGTAGGCTGTTCACTTCGCTGGGTGGCAAGCGAAATGAGAATTTTATCATATTTTATTTCCCAAATTGGGAACATTTTGCTTGTTCCCAAATTGGGAATATGTCATATCCCGTTATGAGGGTGATCGCCTGGAGCAAACTGGTCGCCTACTACGGGGCCAACCCAAACGCGAAGGTCGCGCTGACGCACTGGCACGCCATTGCAAAGGCTGCTGACTGGGCTTCGATGAACGATGTTCAGACAGCCTTCGCCAACGCAAGAGTTCCTGAATGGAGAGCGCGCACGATTTGAAATCGCTGGCGGAAGATACCGGCTTATCGTCGCCTTTAAATTCCGCAGCAGAATAGCTTTCGTGAAGTTCATCGGTACGCATCAAGAATATGACGCGGTCGATGTATTGACTGTGTCGCAGTTTTAGGAGGCTGGCCATGGATATTCGCCCAATCCGGAATGATGAAGATCATCGTGCTGTCCTCATTGAAATTGAGCGCCTTTGGAGCGCTCCACGCCATTCAGAAGAAAATGAGAAGCTCGATATTTTGGTCACCATCGTTGAGAAGTATGAAGAAGAACGTTGGCCAGCCGATCAGCCTGATTGGGATCCGGTTGATGTACTTCGTTACGCAATTGACGAAATGGGCCATACTCAAGCGGAACTTTCAAAACTTCTTGACTTGCCTCCGCGCGCTTCTGAAATTCTGGGCCGCAAGCGCCCTCTTACTGTCGATATGATTCGAGCCATTAGTGAGGCCTGGAAAATTCCAGTTGCACTTCTAATTAAGCCATACAAGGCTCGTGCTTCCGCATAAACTTCATCCTCGTTTCGGCGAGGGCACCCATGGCGTTTTTCAGCGCTATCTGCGGTCCCCCTATAGGATTTGATAATTTAGGCTGCGCCGTCGTTTTGCCGGATGGCCGGTCCCGCTATAGTGCGCAGCATGCAACACGATCATACCCATAACCACGATCATGGCTCCGAGCTTTCGGAGATGCAGCTGCGCGTACGCGCGCTGGAATCGATCCTGCTTGAAAAGGGGTATGTGGACCCGGCAGCGATCGACGAACTGATCGAGACTTATGAGAAAAAAATCGGTCCGCGCAACGGGGCGCGGGTCGTTGCGAAAGCGTGGGCCGACCCTGCGTTCCGCAAGTGGCTGTTCGAGGATGGAACAGCGGCGATCGGATCACTGGGTTACGGCGGCCGGTCGGGCAACCATCTTGTGGCATTGGAAAACACGCCCGCCGTTCACAACATGGTCGTCTGCACCCTTTGCTCCTGCTATCCGTGGGCGGTGCTCGGCCTGCCGCCGCTCTGGTACAAGTCGGCGCCCTATCGCTCGCGTGCGGTGGCGGAGCCACGGACCGTGCTGCGCGACTTCGGCGTTGAGCTGCCGTCGCAAATAGAAATCCGGGTCTGGGATTCGACGGCCGAGTTGCGCTACCTCGTGATACCGATGCGGCCGGAAGGCACCGAAGGCTGGAGCGAAGAGCAGCTGGCCGACCTGGTGACCCGCGACAGCATGGTCGGCACCGGCTTTCCGAAACGTTCGGACGAGGTGGCCAGATGAATGGCGCGGCAGACATGGGCGGAATGCACGGCTTCGGCCCGGTTCAGGTCGAGGTCAACGAGCCGGTTTTCCATGCCGAATGGGAAAAGAAGGCCTTCGCTCTCAACATTGCCATCGGCGTCGCGAACATCTGGAATCTGGATGCGTTTCGTTTCGCGCGCGAGAGCCTGCCGCCACCGCAATATCTCAACATGAGCTACTACGGCCTGTGGGTGGCGACACTCGAAAACATGATGCTGCAATACAAAATGACAACGCCTGAAGAACTCAAGGAAGGCCGGGCGCAGGGGCCGGTCGAAAAAGTGCAGCACGCTGTAACGGCGGCGCAAGTGGCGAACATGGTCCGTTGCGGCTCGCCTTATGAACGCCCCGCGCCTGCACCGGCGAAATTCAAGGTCGGCGACAGAGTTCGTGCGCGGAACAGCCATCCGAAGTCTCATACCCGATTGCCGCGCTACGTCCGCGGACACACCGGTGAGGTCGTGCGCATTGTCGGATGTCACGTTTTTCCCGACAGCAATGCGAGCAAAGGCGTCGAGGACCCGCATTGGCTTTATACGGTTCGCTTCGAAGGCCGCGAATTGTGGGGATCGGATTCCGATCCCAATGTCAAAGTCGCGATCGA
Source organism: uncultured Alphaproteobacteria bacterium (assembly GCA_963736275.1). Lineage (GTDB taxonomy): Bacteria > Pseudomonadota > Alphaproteobacteria > Rhizobiales > Xanthobacteraceae > Pseudolabrys. The sequence continues at coordinate 477,308 of CAVTOP010000005.1, read as the reverse complement.
AGCCTGGGAGCCCTATCTGGAAATCGTTTGAGCGGAGGCCGGATTGATCGACGATAGCGAGCCATTCACTTCTTGATGCGGCGATGCCGTCATCACGAGAACTTACAGATCGAACCATTCCTCGCGACCAAAATCGAAATAGCGCGCCACTTTTTTCCCGTCCCAGTCATATCGAAGGTGGCGCTCCTGAATTGGAATGCCGACCACGTTTGGCCAAAAGGCCGCTATGCAACGGCCCCCCGTGCGCCGCGCGCTGGGGTAAGAAATACCATTGCTTCCAACCTTACGACGCTCGGCCCCGAAGGGCTGACTGGCTGCATATGAATTTGGATTTAGAAGTTCTTTGTTGTGTGGAACGGAGTTCAGATCATCGAATGTATTGGCAACCTTTCCAAGGAGAACGCGCATGTCCTCTCGTCTGGGGGGATCATTTGAGTCACGCGCAAACCGTTCGAAATGAAAAGCGGTCTCACGGACAGCCGTTGCCAAATCACGCGCAGCGTAATAAACGCCGAACGTTCCATTGGAAAATCTTGAGCCCTTGGCGTTTACGTGTGTGAACGGAGCCATCACCCATGTTGCGCCCGCGCCCGCAACTCGCCGATCCGCCGGCACAAGGCGGATGTCTCCAGCCTCGTCTCGAAATCTTGGATTCGTGGCCTGCTCAAGAGCAGCAAGTGTCTCCCACGCATCGGGGTTGTCAGATACGCGTTCAAATAACTGGATGGGCGGGAAGCGCGAGGCAATTATGCGCCAGGCTTCTGGCCACTTAATTTTGATTTGGTCAGGACCAGGGTGCTCTTGCGGCATCGACATACGCCCTGACTGCCGCCAGATCCGTTACATCACCGGCAGCCATACGTCGCAAAGGCGTTTGGCCGCCAAAAAAATCGTTGGGTCTGGAAATCCACGTGTCGGCCAACTTCGGATCGGAGTAAACGATCTGAAGCGCCTTCCAAATACCGGCGACATAGCCAATGCGCCGGAGGGTATCCTCAGGCAATTTGGCAGGCGGCCTCTTCTTCCAGGCAAAAAAAGTGCGAACAGCAGGCGAGCCGAGGATAATTCTGGCCTCCTCGTTTTCGACATCCCAAAGGCTCATAATTTTAAAAAAGCCTTCAAGCGCAAGAGCTTGGCGCGCGCTAGGAACTGTGTTAGCTAACTGCTGTTTCGCACTCATATTGGATCTTTATGCAATTATGCACTATGAGAGATACGTGCCTAAATGTCAAGACGTTCCAAGCGGTGCGCTTTCTGAGGTTCGATGATGACGCGCAAGAGGGCCCCAGGGGGTGATCTGTGAAACTTGTTCTTTTTCAAATGTCACCAGCCGGCAGCGAGACCCTGCCCGGCCTGCTCACGGAACGCGGCGTTGTCGATATCTCTCCGGCGGTCCGCAAGAACTACACGCCGCAACTGGTGATGCAGGGCATCATCGACGACTTCGATACGCTGCGTCCGGCACTCGAGAAACTCGCCGGAGACGGAGCAGCCACCCCGATTGAAAGCGTTCGCCTGCGGCCGCCGCTGCCGCGTCCCGGAAAAATTCTCGCCTGCATCGCCAATTACTGGGAGCACGCGCAACGCGAGCCGCGCCCGCTCAACATGTTCATGAAGAATCCAGACGCCGTCATCGGCCCGGGCGACACTATCATGCTGCCGGAATTCACGGTGCCGTGGATTTTCATGCATGAGGCGGAGCTGGCGCTTGTGATCAAGGGCCCGGCCAAGATGGTGAAAGCGAAAGACTGGAAGAGCGCCGTCTTCGGCTACACCACCATGATCGATGTCTCCGCGCGCGAGCAGGGCCGCCGCACCTGGCCGGCGACGCCGCTGACCAGCTGGCTCGGCAAATCCTTCGACACCTTTGCGCCGATCGGCCCCTGCATCGCCACCGCCGACGAGATCAAGGATCCAAACGATCTGATCGTGCGATTCTGGAACGACGGACAGCTGCGCCACAACTACAGCACCGACGACATGGAGCATCGCGTTCCGGCCCTCGTGGAATTTGCCACGACCGTGATGACCATGAACTCGGGCGACCTCATCGCCTGCGGCACCAACCACGAAGGGCTTGGCGCGCTGCAGGACGGAGAGACCGTCGAGATCGAGATCCAGAATATCGGCAAGATGACGCTCAAGGTGTCCGATCCGCTGAAAAGAAGCTGGGAGCGCGGCATCTACATGGGCGCCGATTCCACCAATCCCGAAGCGGTCAAGCGGCACCGTCCCGGCAACGCCTGACAACGTGTGACAGGAACGCGTATGGAAGCAAAAAAAGAAATCCAGCGACGGAATGCGCATCGACTGGGACGTTCCTATCCAATGGATGACGGCATCGTTCTTCGCGCCGATATCTTCCGCCCGACCGGCGACGGCAGATATCCGGTCATCTTGAGCTACGGCCCCTATGCCAAGGGTCTCGCGTTCCAGGAAGGTTACAAGGGCCTTTGGGATCGGCTCGTGAAGGCCGCACCGGAGGTGCTGGAAGGCTCCAGCAACAAGTACCAGAACTGGGAGCTGGTCGATCCGGAGAAATGGGTGCCGGACGGCTATGCCTGCCTGCGCATCGACTCGCGCGGCGCCGGCCGCTCGCCCGGCGAACTCGACGTGTGGTCCGAGCAGGAAACTCAGGACCTCTATCAATGCGTCGAGTGGGCCGGCACGCAGCCCTGGAGCAACGGCAAGGTCGGCATCAACGGCATTTCCTATTACGCGATGAACCAGTGGACGGTCGGCGCGCTGCGGCCGCCGCACCTCACCGCGCTGTGCATCTGGGAAGGCTCGTCCGACTATTACCGCGAGCTCTGCCGGCATGGCGGCATCCTGAGCGACTTCCTCAACAGCTGGCACCCGCGCCAGGTGGCAAGCGTGCAACACGGCGTCGGCTCGCGCGGCAAGAAAAGCGTGGTGACAGGCGAATATGTTGCGGGGCCGGAAACATTGCCGCCAGCGGAGCTCGCCGGGAAATGCGCCGATACGCCAGGCGAACCGAAACGCCGTCGCCACTTTGACGACTACTACAGCAAGCGCATCGCGAAATTCGAGGATATCGAAGCCCCCCTGCTCTCCGCCGGCAACTGGGGCGGGCATGGGCCTGCACACGCGCGGCAATTTCGAAGGCTGGCTGCGCGCCGGCTCGAAGCAGAAATGGCTCGAAGTGCACGGCGACACGCACTTCACGCATTTCTACAGCAACTATGGCGACACGCTGCAGAAAAAGTTCTTCGGACACTTCCTCAAGGGCGAGAACACCGGTTGGGACAAGCAGCCGCGCGTGTCGCTCAACATCCGCCATCCCGGCGAGAAATTCGTGCTGCGCGCTGAGAACGAATGGCCGCTCGCGCGCACCCAATGGACGAAATATTTCCTGCAGCCCGACGGAAAAACACTCAGCCCAGATACACCGTCACAGGCAACGACGCTCAGCTATGAAACAATGGGCGACGGTCTCACTTTCTCGACGCCGCCAATGACGAAGAGCCTCGAGATCACCGGCCCGGTCGCGGCGAAACTGTGGGTGTCGTCGGAAACCACCGACGCCGACCTGTTCCTGGCGCTGCGCGTGTTCGATCCCGCCGGCAAGGAGGTCACCTTCATCGGCTCCAACGATCCGCGCACGCCGGTCGGGCTCGGCTGGCTGCGTGCCTCGCACCGCAAGCTCGATCCGAAGCTCTCGAAACCCTATCGGCCCTGGCACACGCACGATGAAGAGCAGCCGCTCAAGCCCGGCGAGCCGGTCGAGCTTGATGTCGAGATCTGGCCGACCTCGATCGTGGTGCCGCAGGGCTACCGGCTCGCCCTGACGGTGCGCGGCAAGGACTACGAGGTCGACGGCCGCGACATCGCGCTGCCGAACGCACCCTACCCGATGAAAGGTGTTGGGCCGTTTTTGCATATCGACAAGGACGATCGGCCGCCCGCAGTATTCGATTGCAAGAACACGTTGCACTTCGTCGCCGGACGCCAGCCTTACCTCTTGTTGCCCATCATTCCCGCGGCGTAAGCTTCGTCAAAACACGCCGGGAGGACACAATGAAGCGCGCCGCTGCATTCGTGCTGGCCTTTGTTGGCCTGTTCATTCTTGCCGCACCGGGATGGGCCCAGAGCTATCCAAGCAAGAATGTCACCATCATTGTGCCCTACCCGGCCGGCGGGCCGACCGACCAGGTGGCGCGCGTGCTGGTCCAGGCGCTGCAAGACAAACTCAAGCAGAACTTCATCGTCGAAAATGTCAGCGGCGGCGGCACCACGATCGCGACCGGCCGCGTCGCGCATGCCGCGCCCGACGGCTACACGCTGCTCATCCATAACCTGCAGATTTCGGCAAACGTCGCGCTTTACAAGAACGTGAATTACGACACCGAGAAGGACCTCGTTCCGGTCATCTTCATCAACAACAACCCGTTGGTGCTTGTCGGGCGCAAGACGCTCGAACCCAACAACCTCACCGAGCTGCTGGCGCTGATGAAAGCGCAGACGCTGAAGGCGGCAACGCCGGGCGTCGGCGCCACCGGCCATCTCGCTACCACGTTGCTCGCGCAGGAGGCCAAGATAAAGATCGACCAGATCCCCTATCGCGGCGCGGCGCCGGCTTTGCAGGACATCGCCGGCGGTCACGTTGACCTGTTTTTTGCAACGCCCCAATCCGTGGTGCAGCAGGTCAAGGCCGGGCAAATGAAGGCCTATGGCATAACGGCTAAGGAGAAATCGCCCGAACTGCCAACCGCCGACAGCTTCGTGAACGCGTTCGGGCCCAAGCTCGAGATTCTCTATTGGCACGCGCTGTTCGCGCCGGGCGGAACGCCGGACGACGTGGTCAACAAGCTCAATGCGACGCTGCAGGAGATCATTGCCGACCCCGCCATCGTGAAGTCATGGGCCGACACCGGCGTATCGCCTTATCCGAAGAACCAGCGCTCGGTTGCCGCCGCCCGCGCGCTGCTCAAGAACGAGATCGCGCGCTGGGGCAAGGTCATTCACGACAACAATATTCAGGGGCCGATGTAATTGGCCACGTTGTCACCGGGTTTGTCCCGGTGACCCCGCTTAGTGGGCATGGCCTTGCCATCCCGGGCGAGGTGGCCGGACATAGGCGTGCGAAGGCTCCAGCCGATGCCTCAGATACTAAAGTATCAACCAGCGAAACAACACACTGACGCAAAACATTAAATCGGGAAGCGACCGCTGAACAAGCCAGCGCAAATATGGAAAATTTATATGAAAGAGAATTGACGTTGAGAATTTGTGGGAATCCACTTTAGCGTGTAGGGCGGGTTAGGTCATCCTTTCGCGACTCCAGTTCGCCCCGGCTTAGAAGGGGGAACGGGCCATGCGGAATCCAGACCAGGCGCGTACGGCATTTCAATTTATTTTCACATCTCTTTTGTTGAGCATTTCGACACTGAATGCTCTCGCGCAGGCACCTACCGTCAGCCAGATTGTTTCGACGGTAACCAATGACAGCGCGAACGACGGCAACTTTGCGACCGGCACCGTGCTTTTTGAAAGAGCGACAATCACAGGCACAGCGGCTGCCTATGGCTTTATAAGACAGGGCACCCAGAACCTGTCGCTGTTTACACGTCCGGATTCTATCAACCCTAATTGGTATTCAGCCACTTTTCCCTACGCGGGCCCGTCCACGCTGACGGGACCGTGGACTTATCATGTGTCATCGTCTTCCGCCTTATCGTCCTTCGTTACGAGTTCAACGCCTTCGCCGACACTCGCTTTTCCGCTGCCAACTTCGCCGTCGGTCGGACCGATGGGGATTATGCCGTTCGTGGACAGCATGACGATCTCTGCAGGGTCTGATCCGCTTACTCCGACGATCAGTTGGGTGTTACCGTCGACCGCCGGCGTAGATGCTTATGGGACGCCGTTGCCAAGCATCAATAAAATTGCAATCGGCGTGTCAGACAATACGGCGCCGATCGTGCGAACGAATGTAAATCCGTTCGCCACCGGATTTGGAAATACGTTCTTGCAAGCAGATCTGATGTACAATTCCGGACCTCTTGCGGCCACGACAACAACCTTTACGCTGCCGACGACAAACGACAATTCATTCAATGCAAATTTTGGAGCGCCTGTGCTCCAGTACGGGCATACTTATTCAATCGCTATTTCCCTGCAGCACGATACGGGAGCAACTCCCGTGCCCGGCTGCAGCCTTTGCACCGTAAGCTCTCGCTCCAACTCTTTCTTTGACTACACGCCCATCAACCCGGTCTCACTCGGATTACCAGCCGGCACGCCCATCCATTTGCCGAGTACCGTGCCCGTTCCGACGACCAGCGGGCTTTTTGCTGGTCCCGTGTACTCATTTAACGTTGCGAGCGTTGGGCCGTCATCGGCGACCTTTATCGACCCGCTGGCCGCGTACGGTTTCGTTTATACGATCGGCGCCGGCGATCCGAATTTCGCCAGCGTTGAGGCCGTGACACACGTTGGCAGTGGTATTTATCAGCTGCTTGGCTGGGATGGCACGCACTTCACGATGCTGGATAGCACTTTCGCAGCAGGGGAGGTTTTCGATTTCCTCGTGCACGGGTTTGCGACCGGCCTCTCAAAATTTGAGATCATAGGAATCGATCCGGGCGTCGATCCAACGAATATCACCGCGTTCGTGACAGGACTTACGTTTGTAAGCGAAGGCTCTTTCACCGGAACGATGGAGCCGTTGGTCGCGGATAACACAACTCCACTGCCTGGAGCGTTTCCGCTATTTTTGACCGGTCTCGGCGTTATAGGCCTGGTCACGCGACGGCGCAGGCGAGATAGTTCTGGCGTTCAGGTCGGCTGAAGCCTACGACATTGTTCGCTGCCGCGGGCGGAGCCGGCAAACGTTGTACGATCTTGCTTCTCCTGCTCAATTTGAGCGGTAGATCTCTGGCCGCGACTGTTTCGCCGATTTCGGATTTACCGCAGCCGGATGCATCAGGGCATTGGATTAAGTCCTGCTCTCCCAAGTCAACAAAGGCCGCACCTCGCATTTGCGTGGTCAAGGAAGAAAAAATTGTCGAGTCCGGGACGATCTCGGCGATGTTGGTTGAGACGGACTCCACCGCCAAAAAGCTTTTGCGAGTTACGCTCCCTCTGGGAATGGATCTCCGACAGGGCGCGAGCATCATCATCATCGATGATCGTGAACGGATAAGTGTCCCCTATGTTGCATGTGAAAATCAAGGTTGCGTCGCGGATTTTGATGCGAGCAATCTGATCCTCCTGCTGAAGCAGGGCCGCAAGCTTGCCATCCAGGGCACTAGTCTTACTGAGTCAGAAAGTCGCAGCCGACACCCGATCCGATTCAGATAAGCGGAGAGATTCAGGCATCAGCAGATGGAGGCTGATATGGATCTCCGAGCAGCTGGCGACAGTGAATCGCGGTTTTCGGCTTATGTCGAGGGGCTTGTGAGCGTGATTGGTCACGCGGATCGTGCCAGCCCATTGCGAGATTATTGCCTCGGGCTGATGATGCCGTGCGAGCGCAAGAGCGTCGAGCCGATGGCGGCGGTGACGGCGCCTGGGCGGACGGCAGCACAGCATCAGTCGCTGCTGCATTTCGTCGGCAACGCGGCTTGGTCGGACGAAAAGGTTTTGGCCAAGGCGCGCGAGATGGTGCTGCCGGCGATTGAGCGTCAGGGTCCGATTGAAGCGTGGATCATCGACGACACCGGCTTTCCGAAGAAGGGCGAGCACTCGGTTGGCGTGACACGGCAATATTGCGGCCAGCTCGGCAAGCAGGACAACTGCCAGGTCGCGGTGTCGCTGTCGCTTGCCAATCGCCACGCGAGCCTGCCGGTGGCCTACCGTCTGTATCTGCCGGAAGACTGGGCGGAGGACAGCAAACGTCGGCGCAAGACGGGCGTGCCTGAGGATGTCCGCTTCAAGACCAAGCCCGAGATCGCGCTGGAGCAGATCGAGGCGGCCTGCAAGGCCGACCTTCCTCGCGGCGTGGTGCTGATGGACGCGGGCTATGGCTGCAACACCGACCTGCGCACCGGAGTCAGTGCGCTCGGATTGCGCTATGTGGCCGGCATCCTGCCGAACACCTCCGTGTGGACATCGGGCACGGGGCCGTTGCCGCCCAAAAAATGGTCGGGCCAGGGGCGTCCACCGAAGCTCATCCGCCGGGACGACAAGCATCGACCGATCTCGGTCAAGCAATTGGCTCTCGGCTTGCCAAAGCGCGCTTGGCGCACGATCCAGTGGCGCGAGGGGACGGCCGAGTGGCTGTCCTCGCGCTTTGCGCGCGTGCGGGTTCGTGTCGCGCATCGCGATTACAATCTCACCGACAGCCGGCCGGAAGAATGGCTGCTGATCGAGTGGCCAAAGGGCGAGGACGCGCCGACCAAATACTGGCTCTCGACGCTTCCGCAAGACATCACCTTCCGCTCGCTGGTGGACATGACCAAGCTGCGCTGGCGCATCGAGCGCGACTATCAGGAACTCAAGCAGGAGGTCGGGCTCGGGCATTTCGAAGGGCGCGGATGGCGCGGCTTCCATCACCACGCCACGCTGTGCATCGCAGCCTATGGATTCTTGATCTCCGAGAGGGAGACGATTCCCCCCTGTGGACCTCGTCCCGCCACGCTGTTCCCGCAACCTGCCGTACCCGACGGTTATCGACCCAGAGGTTCCGCCCTTGCGGCCTGAACGCCATATCCCGAACTCGATCGCGACCATGCGCCGGCGACTAATCGTTGCACTGGTCAGGACACTGTCGCGATGTCCCTGCTGCGCCGCTCAAATCCAGAGACGCTCGCGGCGAAATCGTTCATGACGCAGTAAGACTAATGGCCAAGGCAAATTCATCAGCTACGTGCTGCCGCTTGATGATTTTGCTGCAGCGTACGATGGTCCTGTTGAAACAAGATAACAGCACCTTTTTTAAACCGTGCTTCCCGAAACGAGAGGACCGCGACAAGCCCGGCCATAACAGAAACTACCGCCCCGGCTGCAGCACCTGCTCGAGCCAGTCCCACATATAGGCCGCGCAGATGCTCTGGTTGTCGATCTGGCAGTGGTGGTAGCCGCCCTCCTCGCGCGTGAAGACCTTCATGGTCTTCTGCTTCGAGCCGACGGCGTCGAAGCATTTCTGCGCTTCACCTAAAGGAATCTGCTCGTCGCCGTCGCCGTGCAGCATCAGGAACGGGCAGCTGATTTTCTGCACGACGCCGTCGAGCTTGAACGGCTCGAGGTGCTTGAGCACCTCGTCCTGCGTTTTCACGTTGAGCACCCAGGCGATGTGCTGGTGCGCGACCGAAAGCGACGGCGTGTCGGCGCGCGCGAGGCGCTCGAAACGGTCGCGCCAGATCTTCTGGTAGTCCCACTGCGCACCCCAGGCGAGGCAGCATGCAAAGCGCTTTTCGAAGGCCGCCGCGCGCGGCGCGTAATAGCCGCCGAGGCTGATCGCCATCACGCCGATGCGCTTGGTATCGACCTCCGGCCGCGCCGCAAGATAGTCAAAGACCGGCGTCGCATAGTGCTCGGTGTCGGGCCGCAGGTAGAGATTGCGGAAGCGGATGCTCTCGCCGTTGCCGGGCCCGTCCGCGATGAGGCAGGCAATGCCGCGCGCCACGAGGTCGGCGACGCCTTTGAAATACTGGATCTCCTTGGTGACATCGAGGCCATCGAAGAACACGACGGCCGGCACCTTGCCGCTCGCGTTGGCGGGCTCGGCGTGCACGAAAACCGCCGGCAGGCTGGTGCCGCCGTAGGGAATTTCCACGTGCTCCATGCGCGGCCGCTTGATGTATTTGGTCGCGTCGCGAAAGCAGGCGACCCCGCGCATGTACGCGTCGAGCCCCTCCTTGCTCTTCGGCTGCAGGAAGCGCTCGCCGACGTGGTAATAGGCGCTGGCGCGATGTAAATATTGCGCGCCGCTCGTGCGTGAAGCCCTCGGCGATGCGCTCGCGCCCGCGGTCTTCGACCATACGTGCTTCTCGGGTCCATTCCCGGAACCACGCATCGTCGTCGCCGACGCGGTTCCTCAGGCGCAGGCCGACCCGGTTGACCTCGCCGATCTCGGCGCCGCCCCACGGCGCCATGTTGAGGCCGATCAGCAGGCCGTGCGACCAGCGGTAGTTTTCAGGGAAATAGGTGAAGGACAGTTCTTCAAGCTTGGCAGCCATACAGACTGACTCCGGCGCAGAAAGTGCACGGAGCATTATGCCATGGGTGCCACAGCCGGATAGTGATCCCAGGTCTGTTTCTTAAACAATCGACCTGTGCGTTTTTTCCGCTGCTAGGGCCATGCAACAGGAGTGGGTCGAGCATTGCATATTGCGTGCGAACGTCAGGATGTAGCCTTTTTCTTCAAGCAATGGGGCGGCGGTAACTAGGGGATCGCGATCTTCGGCCAGACCGGCGCAAATTGATCGAATGTCATTCGCGGATCTTCCGCGGCAAGGCTATTCGGCCGCGCGCCGGCGCTGTTCACGCCGTTCTATCCAGTCGCCGGCCTTCACCGTCGCGTAAAGTGTGACCAGCAACAAAAACGGCGACAAGAGCACATAGACCTTCAGCAGAAGAATGTCGCTCTCGCTCATTCGCGCAGTCTCCTCAGAAACACGAAGCCAATGAGATGTAGGACCCCACCGAGCGCAAGACACCAGAAGGCGACCGCAGTTACGTAAGCTGTTCCAATCGTGATAGGCACGATTTGATACACCAGCGCCGCGACAGGACCGAAAAACCCTGCTGCGATTAAGGCCGTGGCGAGCGTGTTGAACCACGTCGCCGTCAATTTCGTGCGCTCGTTATGGACCAGAAACATACATCGCCTTGTGACTGACCGTCGGGGTGATCAACTTCGGAACAAAGCATGAACAACCCTAACGCGAAAGTCAATATTTTTCGCGTCATCGCAAAAATCGTTCGTCGACAACCCGCGTAGGCAAGCCGGCCGATGCGTTTGGATACGGGCGACCTCCTGCCCTTCCGGGGAAGGTCTACGCCCCCCGCGCCCTCAGCACCGATTCGATCGACACGCGCGACCAGGGCGCCGTGCGCTCGCGGAACGCAGCGTAGGACGCATGCACCTTGCCGGTAATGGCGCTCTTGCCCGCGAGCTCGCCGAGCACGTCATTGGCCTGCTTGCGCGCGGCATCGATGAGGTCCTCGGGGAACGCCGCGAGCTTCACCTTGTGCTCGTTCACCAGCACGCCCAGCGCCTGCGCGTTGAGCCGCTCCATCTCGGCGAGCGCGTAATTGGCTTCGGTCGCGCAGGCATGCGCGACGATGGCCTTGAGGTCGTCGGAGAGCGCGTTCCAGGATTTCAGGGCCACGATGCACTCGCCGGTACCGTTCGGCTTGTTGAAGCCGGGGTAATAATAAAAGGACGCGACACGATAGAGGCCGAGCGCGATGTCGGTACCGGGCCCGACGAATTCGGCGCCATCGATCACGCCCGATTGCAGGCTCACCAGGATTTCCGCCGGCGGCGTGGTCTGCGGGGTCACGCCAAGACGGCGGTAGACCTCGCCGCCGAGCCCGAGCGTGCGCAGCTTCAGGCCGCGCACATCGGCAAGGCTTTTCACCTCGCGCCGGAACCAGCCGCCCATGCAGACGCCGGTATTGCCGCCCATGAAAGGCTTCACGCCGAACGGCGCATAAAGCTCGTCCCACAGCGCTTGCCCGCCACCCGCATCGACCCATGCGACATGCTCGTTCGGCGTCAGCCCGAAGGGCACCGTGGTGAAGAACGCAGCGGCCGGCATCTTGCCCTGCCAGTAGAAGGAAGCCGTATGGCCGATATCGGCAACGCCGTTGCCGACCGCGCCCAGCACCTCGAACGCCGGCACGATTTCGCCTGCCGCATGAACGGTAATGTCGAGCCTGCCGCCGGAGAGCGCGCGAATGCGTTCGGCGATGCGCTCGGCCGACATGCCGGGGCCGGGCAGCCGTTTCGGCCAGGACGTGACCATTCGCCATTTCTGCGTCTGCGCGCGCGCAACCGCCGGCGCGGCGAGCATGCCGGCGGCGAAGCCTGCGCCGATGGTGAAGTTGCGTCGGGTGGTCATGCGTTTCTCCCTGACTGATAGAAATGATGCAGCGGCCCGTGGCCGTGGCCGATCGTGAGCGTGGCGGCGGCTGCGATCGCTCCGGTGACATAAGCCTTGGCCTGGCGGCTTGCCTCCTTGAGGTCGAGCCTCTTGGCCAGTCCCGCCGCGATCGCCGACGACAACGTGCAGCCGGTGCCGTGCAGATTTTTTGTGGCGATACGCTTTGCCGAAAGCCGCACGACGTCGCCCTGCCCGATCAGCAGATCGACGCTCTCGTCGCTATCGCCGTGGCCGCCCTTAATCAACACATTGCGCGCGCCGAGCGCCAGCAGCTCGCGCGCCTGGATTTCCATTTCCTTTTCGTTGCGGGCGGCCGACGCTCCGACCAAAGCCGCGGCTTCCGGCAAATTAGGCGTGATCACGAGGGCCCGCGGAATGAGGAGCTTGCGCAAGGCATCGACTGCGTCCGCAGCCAGCAAACGGTCGCCGGAGGTTGCGACCATTACGGGGTCGAGCACGATATTTTTGGCGCGATGATCGGCGAGGCCTTTCGCCACGGCCGCGATGCTTGCCGCCTGCGACAGCATGCCGATCTTCACCGCATCGACGGCGAGGTCGGAGAAGACCGCGTCCATCTGCGCCGTGATGAAATCGGCGGGCACGTCATGGATGCCACTCACGCCCTGCGTGTTCTGCGCGGTTAGTGCCACGATCACCGACGCGCCATAGACGCCGAGCGCCCCGAAGGTCTTGAGATCGGCCTGGATACCGGCGCCGCCACCCGAATCCGAGCCTGCGATGGTGACGGCGATTGCGGTCATGATCGCGATCCGCCGCCCCCGCCGCGCCAGCGCGCCGTCGACCACCGCGCGCAAGTCATGCGCGGCCTCTGCCGGGTCGGCTGCAAGCGACAGGGCCGAGATGACGGCCACGCCATCGGCGCCCGCCGCAATCACCTCGCCCGCATTGGCAGCGTTGATGCCGGCAATGGCGCAGACGGGAAAGTTTGCCTTGCGTGCGCGAATTGTGCCGGCAATCGTGCGCAGGCCGTCGGTGCCAATCGGCGGCCTGGTACTGTCCTTCGAGGTCGTGCCGTAGACGCCACCGATCGCGACATAATCGAGCAGCTCGAGCGGCGCGGCCTTCGCCTGCTCCACTGTCTTGACGCTCAGGCCGATGATCGCGCTGCGGCCGAGCAGGAGCCGCGCATCGGGCACCGGCATATCGTCCTGGCCGATGTGCACCCCGTCGGCCTCGGCGGCGAGCGCGACGTCGACACGATCATTGACCAGCAGCGGAATGCCGTCGGGCTCCAGCACCGCGCGCAGGGCGCGTGCTTCCTCGATCATGACCCGGGTTGAACCCTGCTTGTCACGCAGCTGCACGAGCGTTGCACTCGCCGTAAGACGCCGCGCGAGATCGACCAATGTGCGGCCCCCGGCAACCGCGGGATCAACAAGTGCATAGAGCCTGAGATCGACAGCCATCAGTCCACCTTTGCGCGGGCGATGAGCGCCGGTCCATCGAGGCTGTGGAGCGCATCGACGATCGCAACCGCGAAGCTGCCCGGCCCGGCGGAATGGTCGCCGGCGATCTCGCCTGCAACACCCATGATCGCCAATGCCGCGCCGGCCGCGCGAAATGCATCCGGCTCGACCGCAAGGCACGCCGCAAGGAAGGCCGAGCCCGCGCACCCCATGGCCGTGACCTTCGCCATCAGCGGGTGCCCATTCGCAATCGCAGCGACACGATGACCGTCTGTGACGAGATCGGTTTCGCCGGAGAGTGCAATCACCACATCGTTGGCCCGTGCATAATTCATGGCTTGGTCGCGCGACGACGCACAACCCGCAAGCGCGGCAAACTCTGCGTGATTGAGGCGGACCACCGTCGGCCGCCTTCCGATCAGATCGCGCGCAAAGGCCGCGCGCGGTGCGGCGCGATCGACGAACACGGGATCGAGCACCCAGGGCAGATTCCGCTGCGCGGCGGCATCGACAGCGAGTCCCGTCGCCTCGCGCCGCCCGGCATCGAAGGTGCCCAGATTGACAAGAAGCCCCTGCGCACCGGCGACAAAAGCCCCGATCTCCTCCGGCGACAACGTCATTGAGGGCACGCAGCCGGCCGCGAGCAGAATGTTGGCCGTGAAATTCTGCGCGACCGCGTTGGTGATGCAGTGAATTCGGGGAGCGCGCGCCCGCAGCCGCGCGAGAATATCGGGCGTGGTTTGCGCCAAATCTTCGCGCGAAAGGCCGTTGCGCGATGCTGCTTGCGGGTGATGCATCTCTGGTCCCTCCGCCGGCATGACCCGGATCAGGTTCGTTGGGTTGGCCTGACGCCTCTCAGCCCGGCAAAAGCCGGACACCCCACGAGATTGCTGTTTAATAGGTAATCCGCACGCCTGCCCAAGGCAAGCCTGCCTTGCCAGCCACGCCTGATTTTGCTGGATTGCGGGTCATCGGAGGCGCTCAATGACCCCCTTCTTCGTGCAAATCAAATGTGAGCTCGGCAAGTCCTATCAGGTGGCCAACGCGCTCGCCGAAGCCGAGATCGCCTCCGAGATCTACTCGACTGCCGGCGACTATGACCTGCTGGTGAAATTCTATGTCGACGCCGCCACCGACATCGGCCATTTCGTCAACGAGAAGGTGCAGTGCATCCCCGGCATCAAAGATACGCACACCATCATCACCTTCAAGGCGTTCAAGACCTGACGTTCGACATGACGAGTGAGTAGCAGCGGGTTTCTCGAACCTGCTTGACGGCGCCCGCTGTGATTGCACGCCTGTCGCCCACCGCCGCCGACGACATCCGAGTTTGTTCACCGGGCGCTCGCCGATGCTCGCCAACGCGAGGAGCGGACATCCTTCGGTGCAAATGCTACGCTTGATTTCCGCCGTGACGACCCTGCAATTGGCTTAGGTCAACGGCAGCGCCTGCGTATCAAGCATTTTGCAGTTGGGGGATGTTATGCAGCTGATCGGTTGGAAGCAGCTGAAAAGTACCTTCAGCACCTCGCTTTGGGCTGTTCCAATCCTTGCGATTCCTTTCGCGATGATAGCGACAAGAGTGTTGCATTGGCTTGATGCGAAAACCGAGTGGACTCTTTTGGGATTCGGAGTACCGGGCGCGCAAGCAACACTCCAGGCGGTCGTGACCGCGAGCCTGTCGTTTTTAGTGTTTACGTTTGCCTCTTTGCTCGTGGCGATTCAGGTCGCGAGCGGACAACTGACGCCGCGAATCATCGCCACGACGTTGCTGCGAAATGACGTCGTGCGATACACAGTCGCACTGTTCATGTTCACGCTGCTCCTCGCTGCGAGCGTCCTGGGCCGGACCGATGCGAAAGTGCACCAGCTCCCATTGTTTGTCTCGGTCGCGTTTGCAGTGGCTTGTTTCGCCGCATTTCTTTATTTGATCGATTCCGCGTCGAAATTGCTCCGCCCAATTGCGGTTTTGACCCATGTAGGAAATAGCGGGATTGCGGTCATTAAGGAGGTCTATCCGGAGCCGAGTCTCGGCCCGGATATTGCGGAAAGCCAACGCCAGAAACTACGCGCCCCGGATCGAGTCATTCAGCATCGAGGAACCTCGAGCATAGTCCTGAGCGTCGATATCAGTGCCCTTGTCGATCTCGCCAAAACTGCCGGCGGCGTCATTGAATTCGTGCCGCAAGTTGGTGATTTCGTTGCAGTCGATGAGCCGTTGTTTAATCTCTTCGACGGCGCGCGCTCGATCGATCCCGATCTACTTCATTCGGCCATAGATTTCGGATCCGAGCGCACATTGGAGCAGGATCCGACGTTTGCCTTTCGAATTGTGATCGACATCGCGCTAAAGGCGCTCTCCCCGGCGATAAACGACCCGACCACCGCCGTTCTTGCCATTGACCAGCTTCATCGGCTGCTGCGGTCGGTTGGAAAGAGACACTTGCGTACTGAAGAGATCGTGGAGACCGGACAGTTGCGTGTAATCTTCAGGACACCGAATTGGGATGACTTTGTAAATCTGACGTTCAGCGAAATTCGTGCGTATGGTGCAGGCAATCTGCAAATCGTGCGACGCCTGCGGGCGATGATTGAAAATCTGAAAGAGACTTTGCCGGGTCATCGTCTTCGGGAATTGGATAAACAACTGAGCTTGCTCGACAGCGAGGCCCAAACGCTATTCCGCTATGCGGACGAGCTCGCATTGGCGCGGGTTGGAGACTCCCAGGGGTTAGGCGGACATTCGAGCAGCCCGCTCTAGGGGGAGAACAAGTAAGCGCAATTCATCAGTGTCCCCGGCCAAGGCCAGAAGGTGACTTCACTTCAGCTCTGGGAATGCGGCGATGGTGGCCGCAGTGTCAATCATCGGCTGCTGATTGTTTGTAATGAAGCCGGCGCTTGGGCGATCGAGGTCCAGGATTATGAGTATGACAGCGGACACCACCAATCCCATCAAATAGACCGGCACCCTGCTGCGTTTTGCTTCAAGCCCGCTCGCGAAGCCTGCAAATGCGCCGGCAACAGCGGCGATGGCGAAAAGCGCCAGTAGCACCGTGTTTGGTACCCGGCTGCGAAGCGCCGCAAGTCTTTTTTCCTGATCATCGATCATCACATTCAGCGATTGTATGAAAAGGCCGGTAGGTATCAATCCTTTGTCTTTGGCGGCGATGGCTTTTGCCTGCTGCCAAAGCGACTCTTAAATCGCATTCGAGCGAGCAACAGCCGCCACCCGCTCGACCAGGGAGGTGCCGCTCCGCGCGATGTCGAGCCGAATTTGCACGTATTCCTGCAACAATTTCAGAGATTCAGTTCGGTGGGGTTCAGGTAACAGGCGGACTCGAAGCGCCGTCGTGCCGATTGCGTTGGCTTCATTCAACACCGCATCGCGACGACTGTCGAAGCGCGACAGAGCCATTGAGAAAGTGAAAGCGATCATCAGCGCCAGCAGCCCGAGCATGGCGCTCTCCAGCGTCGTAAGATTGCTACTGCCCCGACCCTCAGCCCGGACCCCAAGCTGCCATCCGATTTCGCTCAGTGCCAAAACGGCACCTAGGCCGACCACAAAAACGATCAGCAGTGGATAATTGTACAAATCAAACATGAGGATGAGCTATTGGCTTTGTCCCCTCAATTCGAGGGTTACGAGCCTTGCCAAAAGCGTCGCCGGATAAAGTTGGCCAATGACACTTTCGATGTTGCAGAGACTTCGCGCCAACGGATGCACTGGAACGATATCGCCATAGCCAGTCGATGTCAGCGTGACAAAGCTCAAATAGAAGACCGCGCTGGCGAGTGACCGATCGTCTTCAAATGCGATCCCCTTGATCGCATCTGGAATTGATAGGCCGACAAAAACAAACAGCGTTGCAAAGGCCACTGCGATCAACAGGTACACAAGGATCGCTCCGATAACACGGTGATAGGTGACACGGCCTCGCTTAAAGACGGCCTGAGCGACCACGAGTCCCAGCGTGACCGCGATGATCAACCATGCGCCGGCCAATATATGGAGATGGAAACCCAAAGGGTAATACAGTCGCAGTAAAAACACGGCAAGATTGGCGATAAACGCCAGCGTCATCAATGCCAGTGCCGCCGGGCTGTCAGAGATGATCACCATGCTGCCAATGATCGCCAGCAATCCGCCGATGGCAAATCCCTGAAAAACGGAAATTCCAACTGCCTGGAGTGGTGCAATGACAAATATCACCAGCACCAGCATTCCAGTCAGCACCGTAAGCAGCCAGTCGTTCCGTTTGCGGCGCAAACGACGTAAGCCGCCAATAAGGTCCAGCGTCATCGCAGTTGCTCCAATTGCAAAGAGTCAACCAATTGTCCCTGACGCAGCTTTACAAATGCCTTGGCTGTTTTGAGATTGATAATATCAACCTTCATGGACTACTGGCCGTACACGTAACCCCTCTGACACATCTATGCCTTTCGTTGCACGCATTAACACACTGCAGCCTGTCGGAGGTCGATTGATGTTGTTCGTTGCAGCGGCGAAGACACGAACTGAGATTCAACACGCATGCTTTGCACGTCTGAGTGGGCGACGGCCGAGTTGGTGCGGTTCTGCCCGTCTGCGCAAAAGCAACGTTGAAACGGTGCTACACAAAATATTAGTAGCACGACGCCGATTGCAGCGGTCGAAGCATGATTTCATAACGTCCCCGTCACAGCACGAAATCGACGCTTTAGTCCGCGCGACGGCGTTATTTCGAATCTCGTCGCTCTGGACCCGCTGCTGGCGCGATCTTGCTGCTCAAGGTGAACTGTTTGGCCAGCAGTGTCACGCCACCGGCGTCGATGATGGCAAGCGGCTTGAATTGTGTGAGTTCTTTATCCTCGACCAGTTTGTCCCAACGATTGTCGAGGATCAGCCAGCGCTTGTCATACCGGACGGCGAGAATGGCATGATCGACGCGGACGGCATGGTCATGGACGAGCACCATGCGCACGTCTTCGGAACGCACCCCGGCTTGCCGGAGGGCGACGTATTTGGCGAGGGCGTAATCCTCGCAGTCGCCGTGGCCGGTTTCGAAAGCACCTTTTTTGTTGACAAACGGAGCAGTCCATTTATCCGCAACGCCCCATTGGTTCCTGTCGGGTTCATAATCGATCAGGGCATTGATGGTCGCGTTGATAAGTGCAATTTTCGCGAGACCTTCCAGGCTTTCGGCTTCCTTGACGATCTCCACAAATTTCCGATTCGTCGACGTGCAGTCGTCGAGGTTCGACTGGCATTTCGTTATTTTTGGCAGCTCGGCCAAAATATCGGCCTTGATCTGTCGCCATTGATCCTTGGTCACGCCTTCGGGCGCCGCAAATTCCGCCATGCCGAATGGATGATCCGTCAGGTCGTTGGAAGAACGCAATTCGATGGCGTTCGCCGTACAAGCGGAAATAAGTGCCGCGAGCAATGCTGGAATAAAAACTTTGCCCATCTATGTCGCGCGGCCCGCTGCGGTCTTACGTCGATTTATCCCGACGCCAGAGATCTCAAAACGTTATTCTACCGCAGTCTGGGCGGTTGAGCATTTCTTTGCAATACCGACACGCTTTTTGGTCGCCAATAGCGGACAAACTCGGACCCGAATGTAAAGCGTACAAAAATAGAACATCGCGGAGTTCTTGTTGATTTAGATCAATAGATCGGGGGACCGTACAGAACAAATAGCGGCGTTATTTCATGCCCGCTTTGCGTTCCCATCCTTGTTGTTAGCTTGATCAAGAATGTTGATGACCGTGTTGGCCCGCTATCCGGCAGCGAAGGGCGTCCCGCTTGTGATGGGAGTGTCAGGACCGGGTTCGTTTGAAAGTACTTTCGACCCACCGTGCGTTCGGAAATGATTGAGCACGAACACGCGGACTTCAGACGAGAGATTGTTGCGATTTCGACCGCCGGCGATCGTTGAGACTAACGCCGAAGCCGTCAGATTTTTGTGGCGCGCAATCTCACACAATCCATCCCAAAACTCATTCTCAAGTGACACACTCGTCCTATGCCCATCGACATCAACTGACCGTTTGATTGTTTTTACTCGCTCCGCATGTTTCTTTGGTGCTGGCGTCAGCACAGACATTTTTCTCCTCATCAAAAAAGCTGTGTGAGTCATCAAACGCCATCACTCCATGCTGGCCGATTTAGCGCACGTAATGAAAAGCCAGACCTATGCCAAACACTGCGACGAAGACAATCAAGGCAATGACTGCGATGCGGGTGTTGAAGACCGCTCGCTCTTCCTCAGTCTGGGAGCCAGAAGGGCGATTGGAATTCTTCATCGCGGCTAGGCGGTGATGCGCGCGAGCGCGTCGCGGTCTTTCAGCATCAGCGATCGTGCTGACGTCCTGACAACGAAGCCAGATCGTTCGAATTCGGTGATTACGCGACTGACCGTTTCAATCGAAAGTCCGACGTAATCGGCAATGTCCTGGTGAGACATTGGAAGACCAAGATTATCTGTTTGTCCCGTTCGCGCTGACAGATCGATCAAGAAGGTCGCCAATCGACATTGGGCATTCCGGCCGATCAAAGCCGCATGTTCGCGCACGCGCCGGAGCTCCTTGGCCATGCTGACCAGCAGGAAATCCGAAATTCGCCGGTCATGAACGGCTGTCGCGAGCACCGCGCTGCGCTTCAACGGCAACACAATCGTATCTGTTGCCGCTTCCGCGCGGAGCGAATGGGTCATTTCTCCGTCAAGTCCAATAAACTCGCCCACGACGTGGAAAGCCACAATGCTGCGCTTGCCGTCCTTGAATGACCGGCAGGTTCGCACCGATCCCCGGCTTAGAAAGAAGATGTAATCCGCCGGATCTCCTTCGAAGAAAATCACTCTGTCGCGACGATATCGGGAAGAACCCTGACAAATGGCAAGTATGCCGCGCAGCGCGAGCGGATCTTCGCCGTATGTGCGGGCGGACAGCGGGTCGATGGGCGA
Organism: uncultured Alphaproteobacteria bacterium; assembly: GCA_963736275.1. Taxonomy (GTDB): domain Bacteria; phylum Pseudomonadota; class Alphaproteobacteria; order Rhizobiales; family Xanthobacteraceae; genus Pseudolabrys. The sequence goes on along the minus strand of CAVTOP010000005.1, from coordinate 456,863 downwards.
ATCAGCCCGGACAATTTGCAGTGCCTGACGATGGTTTAGCTCAAAGTTGAGGCCGTTCGAGCCTGGCTGCATATCTTACTCCGCGCGCTTTCGCCAAGCTGACTACAGCGGCGCGCAACAGCCCATGCGTCTTTCGGAAAGGCAGGCTGGCCAAACGAGAGGGCGCCCTATCCCGAAGGATAGGTCATGCGGAATCGCGCAGGCTCAGCGCCTTTTCCAGGCACTCAACGAGCGAGTTGTCATCGAAGGGCTTTTGCAAATACCCGGACGCGCCAGCGTCCAGCACGCGCCGGCGCATCTTGTCGTCGACAAATGCGGTCATGAAAATGATCGGGATAACATTGCCTTTCGCAATCAATACCGTCTGAAGATCGGCACCACTCATGCCCGGCATCTGGATGTCGGCGATGACACAGGACGAACTCCAGAAGTCGTCGGACTTCAGGCACGCTTCGGCCGACGCATAGGCGTTTGCCGAATAGCCCAACGACCGCACGAGGTCCCTGACGCCATCCCGCACGAGTTCATCGTCGTCAACGATAGAAATCACCAGCTTGTCCAATAATTCGCTTCCTGCAGGCCGACAATAAGGAAGCGCAGCTGCTCCCGACCATGAACGACATGCACATCCACATCTATGCACACCGTTCCGCAGGAAAAACTGTACTTGAGGATAGGTTCCCTATTTTCCGGGCGGCGCGAACCCAAGGCATCAACCATATGAACCAACTCAGCCACGGATTTCGCACCCATTTTGCGCATGACGTTTGCGCGGTGGAACTTCACCGTGACCTCGCTGACCTTCAGCTTGCCCGCAATCTGTTTATTCATGAGACCAGCCGCGACGAAATTCATGATCTCCTTTTCGCGCGTCGTCAGGGAGTCGAACGCCGATGTCACCCGTTTTGTCGCGTCGGTGCCTGCCCGCCTTTTCCGGTCCCGTTCAAGGCCCGCCTGAACCGCATCGATCATGTCCTGGTCGCGAAACGGCTTGGACAGAAAATCAACCGCTCCGTCCTTCATGGCCCGTACGGACATCGGGATATCACCGTGCGCTGTCATGAAGACGATCGGTATTTGCGCGTTGCCTTTGGCCAACTCCGACTGAAAATCAAGCCCGCTCACGCCCGGCAGCCGCACATCCAGAACCAGGCAGCAGGGCGCATCCGGCAGCTTCCACTTCAGAAAATCCGGCACCGAGGCGAACAGCTTGCTCTGCAGGCCGATGGTGCGAAGCAGATCCGATACCGCCTCGCGGACAAGCTCGTCATCATCAATCACGACGACGATCGGTTGCTCGCCGCGCGCGATCATGCGTTCAAACCTGGCAGGGTGACATGAAAGATCAAGCCGCGATCACGGCGCGACACCCACAGACGTCCGCCGTGGGATTCGACAATCGAGCGACAAATCGACAATCCCATCCCCATCCCTTCCGGCTTGGTGGTGTAGAATGCGTCGAACATCTTCTTTAGCGCTTCGCTCTTCTACGCCGGGCCCGGTATCCGCAATCGTGACCAATGCTTCACCGGCTAGCATTGACCGCCGTTGTCATTTCCAGGATCCGCTGCCCACCTGTCGAGGAGCTCATCGCTTCGATAGCGTTTATGACCAGATTGAGAAAGACCTGCTCCAGTTGAGCCTGCTCGCCGAGCGTTTGCGTCGGTGCACCCGAAAACGACGTCTGAACTACAATACCATGCTCGCGCGCTTCACGGCTCGTAAGCGCGAGCACATTTTCCACCATGGCCTTGATATCGAGCGACTTGCGTGCACCACTTTGCTTTCTGAACACAGATCGAAGATTTTCAACGATCTGGCTGGCACGGTCGCCGGCGACGATAATTTTTTTAAGAGCGGCGCGCGCTTCGTCCAGATTGGGTGATCGCTGCGCAAGCCAACGCTGCGCTGCACCGCTTTGTGCAACCATAGCCGCCAGCGGCTGTCTTGACTTCGTGCGCGATCGACGCCGACAATTCGCCGGCGGTAGCCACACGGTTGAGGTGCGCCAGTTCGGCCATGCGTCGGAACGAGACGACCTCTGCCAGACGGCGGCGCCGGCGCTCGTAAAGCAGGCCCGCGATGAGCAAGGCCTCGGTCAGAATCACCGCCGCAATCAGCGCGATCTGCCATCGATATTGCGACCAAAGTGTCGGATTACGAAAATAGATCCGGCTCTTCGCCGGGAGCTGGTTCTCGCCGATGCCCCAGCGCTGCATTTCCCGCCAGTCGAACATCGGGCTCGCGAATTGAACGGGCGGCGCGTGGATCTCGCCTGGCTTCTCACCGCCAAGAATACGAATGGCGACAGTGGCTGCCTGCCGGCTGCTGTCAGCCACCAGAAGAAGTGGACCGCCGACAATCTCGCGCCCGAAGAACGACTCGTCATATGAAAAAATCGGCGCGCTGGCGACGGCATGCAGTTTCGACAGCGCCTCGCCGCCTTCATGCACGACACCTGCAGCATCCACAATCATCAATTCCCAGAAGATTGCTGAGTTCGGCGGAAGGGTGGCAGCATGTTTCAGCAACGCCTCAAACGACAAATGATCGGTCCATGAGAGGTTGATCCGACCTGCAAGCGGCTCCAGTTCTTTTCCAATCGCCTCCTTCCAGAATTTTTCAATCGGCGATGTACCGACCACCACCATCACTTCCTTGGTCTTTGGCAAGACCTGCAGGATGTTCTCCACAGAAGCCAGATAGTTGATGTGGACCGCGACGACTGCGTCATTTGTCGTAAGGCTGGAGTACTGCACGCGGCGCTGATCGACCGCCATTAGCACCATGGGGGTGGCTGCAAAGAGCCGCTCCCTGTGCCGTTGGACAAAAGCAGCCGCGGGCGCGCCGATCGCGACGATCAGGTCGAGCCGCCGTTTAGCAAAAATGGCACGGAGATACTCGACGAATGGAGTTTCCGGATCTTCATCTCCGGAGCGGGCGGTCACCAGCGAATGTTCAGTAATGTCGAGAGGCCACGGTGATTGCCGGTTGAGCTCGGCGCGGATCGACGTGGCATAGGCACTCCACGGCTTGAAGTCCTTGCCAAAGGAATAAAGCAGCATGACCTGCTTGGGCTCTTGCGCCTGAACAGGAAAGCAAGCAAGCAGCGGCATCAAGCAGCAAGCAAGCGCTATCGTGGAGCGGACACCGTAGATTAGTTGAAGGATCGTCCGGCTTTTCACGAAACCATACCAAGGCAAAGCACAGGACCGAGGCGTAGTTGTAATTCACTAGTCCGCAGTGCCATTGTCATTGATCTTCATGTCAGAAGCCTTTCCAGCATGCCGCAGGGCAAGATGATAGCGAAAACACCGACAACTTGGCTTGCAGAACTTATTTCGTGTCCGCTTTGATTGCCGGCTCAACCGGTCGACGCAACACAGGCGTTAAATCTCTCTGCCGGGGTTTCGAATCCCAAGGTCTCCCGTGGTCGTTCGTTGAGCCGACGCGCCACTTTATTCAGATGTGCTTGCGAATGCACCGACAAGGTCAAGTTCCTTTTGGAAAGTACTGTCTCAGCAGGCCGTTGGTGTTCTCATTTGACCCACGCTGCCACGGACTTTGCGGATCGCAGAAGTAAACGTCGATGTCGGTCGCCAACGTAAACCGTCGATGATCCGCAAGCTCCTTGCCCCGGTCCCAGGTCAGCGACTTATACAGCTCATTCGGTAGCTTTTTCGCCTGCTTGATGAGCGCGGCGATGACCGTCCGGGTGTCCTTATTGGCGACCTTCGCCAGCATGACGTAGCGCGTGTGACGTTCGACCAAGGTCGCGATGTAGCTGTTCTTCGACCCCGACAGCAGATCGCCCTCCCAATGACCAGGGACCGCCCGATCTTCAACCGCTGCCGGCCGCTCACGGATCGAGACGAGATCCGTGATTTGCCCCCGTCTGTCGCCATCGAGACCCGCCCGCTTCGATCGACGGATCGTCCGCTTCGATCGAAGATGGCGCAGCAGCTCCTTCTTCAGCACGCCACGGGCTTGAACGAACAGGCTGCGATAGATCGTCTCGTGTGACACGTGGCAAGACCCGTCTTCAGGATGCGTTCGCTTCAGCCAACCGGCGATCTGCTCGGGCGACCAATTCAACCTGAGCTTTCCCGCTACGGCCTGTCGCAGGCGCGGATTGTTCGCCAGTTTACAACGTTTCGGACGACGAGCTCGGTTCCAAGCCTGCTCATCAGCCAGCGCTGCTCGGTATCGGTCATAGCCGCCATTGCGGCTGATCTCCCGGCTCACCGTCGAGGGCGAGCGGCCCAGCAACCTGGCGATTGATCGTGTCGATTGATCCTCCGCAATAGCTCTGGAGATCTCCTCGCGCTCCGCCAGCGTCAACGCCAGCCGCGAGCGACGCCGCGGTGCAGGACGAATGCCCCCGTGCGGAGCCAGCTGGCAATAAATCGACGATGACGGCTTACCAAACGCGCGCCCAATCGCCTTCAGCGACTCTCCCCGCTGCCAGCGATCCCAAAGCTCCGTTTTCTCTGCCGCAGTGAAGCCCCGAAAATATCCCCCGATCCATCGCCATACACTCCTTTCCCTGTCAGGATAGAGTGTTGCGTCGACCGGTCGAGACCACCCCACCAAAGCGGACACTGCGCAGTGACACTCAACGCGGAAGGGGCCACCCTTCGGCAGCCCCCTCAAACGCACCACCTTCTATTTTTTTTCTTCTAAGTTCGTTGGTTTCTTCTTTTTATAGCGTCTGTCCTGGCGTCGATCGCGCCGATTTGCGCCGGCAACGCTTACGGCCGAGGCTGGATTGCCGACGCGGGCCTCGGCATCGGTTGCGGTCATCACTGCCGCCGGCACTACGAGGCTCAACGCTGCCGCCAAGCCCAGAAGCGAAAAAGCCTCTCGACGCGACATCATTTCCAATTTGATTTTTTCACTCATCACAACCTCCGGGTTGATTTCAGAAGCTAGCCGAAAGGGCCGCCGTCAATTTGACGTATATCAAAAGATGCCCAGCCTTCTTTCGCGGTGAATATCCATTCAGAATGTCGCTGATCGCTCAAAAGCGGCGCTTGAGGGACGCCGGGAGTGGCACCATCGAGCCTATCGGAACGCTGCGTTGAGCGCGAGCACGGCGAAAAAGATACCGCCAAGCGACAAGGCAAATAATCTGGCGGTTGCTCTTTCCTTCATCACCCCTGAATTGCTTTGCTGAATATTTGTTCGGGGAGATCGACTGCTACCCCATCTAGCAACTCCTGTTACGACAGCAGGCTGACCAGACGACGGCCGGTAGTCTCCCCGAAGATTTATCCGATTTTTGCTCATTGCGGCCCCGCATTTGCCAGCCGTATTGGCAGCACAATGACTTTGGCGCCGATGCTCACGCGGTTATAGAGATCGATGACGTTGTCATTTGTCATCCGAATGCAGCCGCTCGAAATGTGCTTGCCGATCGACGACGGATCGTTGGTGCCGTGAATGCGATATTCGGTACCGCCGATATACATCGCACGCGCACCAAGCGGATTGCCGGGGCCGCCCGCGATCATGCGCGGCAGATAGGGCTGACGAGCGATCATTGCCGGCGGCGGATACCAATCTGGCCATTCGCTCTTGCGGATAATCGACTTGACGCCCGACCAGGTGAGGTCTTCACGGCCGACCCCGATGCCATAGCGGACCGCCTTGCCGTTGCCGAGCACGTAAAAGAGGTGCGTGTGCGGCGTATCGATGATGATGGTGCCGGGCGTTTCCCGACCCGAATAAGCGACGATCAGTCGTTGCAGGCGCGCCGGCAGTTGCGCGTTTTCGTCCTGATCGTTTCGCGCAGGATTCAATGAGGTCGACGAAACAGCCTGTGGCGTAATTTTCATTTGCGGCGGCGGCTGCAGGAACGTGAAGATTTCTTGCGCGCGCGTGGGTGCGCTGGACAGCAACACTATCGCCGCTGCGCATCGGATTAATGGGCTGATACTTGACATGACCTATTCCATCGCTGTCTTCGTTACGTCCAGTTACTTCACCGAAATTGGGGTTTGGCTCTCCTGCCCCGCATACTTTGCCGGCTGGCCCGCTTTAACGACGACGCTTAGGTTTTGAGCAGTCGTGTCTGATGTTTTCGCATTGTGGCCGACGAGAACGACAACGATCACACATACAAGTGAGACAGCCACGATCTTGAGGTGGGTGACACGGACGGCGCAAAAGAGCGAGGCGTTCATCGGAAGCCTCCTAAAATTCAACTCGCTTCGACGTGAATTTGAATCGGCATTTACGTCCGATGTAGAAGCTGTTTCGCTGTCTCAGCGCACGACTGCGCGTCGTCGCATGAATGGAACAAGAAGAAGTGCGGCTGGCTCCGGGGAAGAGCCAGCCGCGCGCGAACCCTTTCGGGGCGGGGACGGATCGAGGCCCGGGTCGCGCAAGCTTTGCTGTTGGCAAGTTGCTCAGGACTGAAAGGAGGGCCAAATACGAATGGTCGAACGTCGATTTTGCCCGCAGATTTTTCAATAAGTGCAGCCAGTTTTGCGTGTTCCTCGGACAGTAGCCGGGCAAGCGTTCGCCGCTTCGTCTCCTCCGTTTCGGTTTCCAGTTTCTTGCGAAAATGCTCGATGTTGAGGTTTGCAATGGTTCGTTCCCTGCCCTCACTCCAGTCACTTCGGCCGGGGAATGGTGTCTGTGGTCGGCGTAAGTAATTTTCTGCGGCTCAATCTGTCCGCGTCGTTCTTTCGATTGGGAGCAATGTCTTTGCATTGCGATAACGCCCAGCTGCTCGAATTTGCGTCGTCAATTGATCCTTACGGATTGACGTTCGCCGAGCTATTGTCCTTGGGTGCATTGGCCCAAAGGGCAATGGCCCTAAGGGTATTGGCCCAAGGGGCAATGTCCCTAAAGGCATTGGCCCAAGGGGGACGCTTCGCGCAGTATCGCATCGCGTCGGAGGGTGGAGACGTCCTACCGGCTTTTGAAAAATGTACAGCGGTTTTCGAGCTGCCATACACTCCGACATTTTATCGTCACGTGAACGAACGCCTATGGCACTCGATTTGAGGCGGTGCCGTAGGCGGTAATGAAGATTGCCGCAACGGAAACACCCGAATTAGCCAATTCCGTTCTCAAATAATCCCGGATCTGTTCTTTGGTTTGAGGTCCAGCGCCCGGCGATCAGGTCGGCGAACGTCGACACGTTCGTGGAAATCTTCCACAGAATCGAACAATTTGGTTTCGAAACCATGTTGGTTCAATAAACGTTTGACGCCCAAACGCAGCTTTTGTTATGCCGCGCGCGTGCCGACCGCGTAGTTTTCTTTCACATCATCTCGATCGAGCACTGCATCGTACAGGCCGTCCCGATCGATCTCTTTGAGCAAATCCACCACAAGCTCCGCCGTCGAAATACCCATGGCTGCGGCGCGCTGACGTAGTTGTTCGAACAACTCATCTGGGAGTGGAATTTTCGGCCACCGTTTAAGGCGAACCTTTTTGGAAGATCGCCTAAGGCTGATTTTCAGCTGAGAACACCTGACGTACAGAGTGCCAACTGTCCACCCCATCCTATTTGCGATTTCTGTGTTACTGAGCCCTTGTCCGACAAGCTCGTGGATCTTTTGCGGGTCCAATTTATTTTTTCGCACGGCACATCAATCCGCTTCGACGGCCCTTTTGATCGCATCAAACAGCATTTTTGCCGGAAATGGCTTACGCAAAAACGCGATGCCGCCTGCAGCAATGGCTTTGATTTCGATCGTTGCATCGTCGTGCCCGCTCATAAAAATAATGGGAAATTTGAAACCGTTCGCCGTCAATTGGCGTGCCAATTCCACGCCGGAAAGGTCGCCGAGTTGAATATCAACAAGGAGGCACCTCGCTTGGCATGCCGGCGCTGAGGCGAGAAACGTCTCAGCTGAATCGAAGGTGCGTGTGCCATATCCGATAAGCCGAAATAAGCGTCGCCATCGCGGCGCGCATGTCCGGATCGTCATCGACCACGGCGACAATCCCTTGTGAATTTTCCATCAATTCTTCCAAATCGGTGTGCCGTCCACGCGGCACCTCAGCGCGACATCCAGGTCGGAGCTGATTGGCCCTCTGCCTATGAGGTTTTGCAAAAGTGTAACCTCCAGCACGCGCTTGATAGGCGAGACACCCAGTTGGCGTCTTGTTATTATCCGCCAAAGTTTTGGCCACGCACGCCAGCCAAAGCAGGAATACGATTGTTAGTTGACCTGGTTCTGCAGGCAGGGGGCGGAGTTATGGGCCGTTCTGATACCAAGCATCTCGGCACTCTTCCGAACGCATATGGAACATTGACGCGGCTCGCTTACGCGCACGCAAAAGCGAACGGAATTGACACACGGACCCTGCTCGAGAAAGCAAATCTTACTCTGCAGCAAATCAACAACGCAACACTCAAGCTACGAGTTCGCGATCAAATTATGTTTTTAAATCTTGTCGCCGGTGCGCTCCGGGATGACCTCTTCGGATTTCATCTTGCCCAGCCACTCGATCTTCGCGAGTTTGGCTTTCTCTATTATGTCGCAGCTTCTTCGAAGGAATTGGGTGACGCGTTACAGAGACTTGCGCGCTACAGCGCGATAGCCAATGAAGGCGTGTCAGTGAGATATGTTGAAGGCAGAAATGTTGGCCTAGCATTCCATTACACTGGGGTCAGTCGACACCTGGATCAGCATCAGATTGAATTTTTCATGGCGATGGTGGTTCGTCTGTGCCGGCAACTTACAGGCATTCTGTTGGTGCCTGTCCGCGTCCGGCTCACGCATCATCGCCGCGGCCGAACGTCGGAACTGACTAAATTCTTCGGCGGCAATGTCGAATTTGGTGCAGCCGTTGATGAAGTTTCATTAGCGCCGGCCATTAAGGGCATGCCGGTCATCAGCGCCGACCACCACCTGAACAAATTGTTGATCACGTATTGCGAGGAAGCGCTTGGTCGGCGGCGATTCCGCCGCGGCGCGTTCCGTGCCAGCGTTGAGAATGCCATTGTACCCTTGCTACCGCATGGCAATGCGCATCTTGACGCGGTTGCACGTCAACTCGGCGTCAGTCAACGCACGCTTGCGCGGCGGCTCGCTGTGGAAAGACTGAATTTTTCCACTGTTTTAGAAAATCTGAAGATCGATCTTGCCCGGCGCTATTTAGCCGATCGTGATTTGTCGATTTCGCAAATTGCCTGGTTGCTCGGCTATCAGGAAGTCAGCTCCTTCACACACGCGTTTAAACGTTGGTCGGGGAAAACTCCTCGACAGGTACGTTTTCAAAAAGCTTCTTGAATTACGCCAAAAAACTGAAAATGTCCGCTTCTCTGATCGGCCGGTTTGGGTCAGGCGCTTTCAGGCGATCCACGGGTCGGTGTCGATGCCGCTCACGGGTGCTTCTCTCCGGAATCGGCACCAGGGCCCTTGTATGGGGCTTTTTTAGTCAAGATGTTTAAGGTGGGCGGCGCATCTTTTTTCTTTCGTCAGTCTTGTTGTTCGATCTGAAAGTCGGTTTCTTGGTCCTGGCCCGGGCTTTACTCATGCCGTCGCACTAAGCTTGCGGCTAGGAGCGCAATGGCGCGCTTGCCGCGATCGGAATGGCGGTCAGAGGGGAGCCCGCTTGCGGGCGCGATCAATCGCGCCACAACCTTGTATCCGGTAGGTCCAAGGACCCGCACCATGATGCAGTCATGCGCATCGGCAGCGAAGCTCCGAAGCGGCGGACCCATTCTTCCAGTCGGCACGAAAGCCAAGGGGCACTGTCGGGACTCCGCCACCTCGAACCGTCATCGGCGTTCCATCACAAGCGGACGGACAGGCCGAAACTGTCGGGGGTATCTTGCTTAATGAGCCGGATGCAAAACGACGCCGTCCGGCACGACGCCCTGCCGCACGAGCCGCCACAGGGCGATCAGAAGCTTGCGCGCCAAGGCCACGATCATGGGCTTGCGCGTGCCGCGGGCGTTCTCGGTGCGGGCTCGAAACCACTGTGCCAAGGCGCTGTCCTTTTGGTGCAGAAGGAATCGCCACGCCAATTGGATCATGCCGTGCCGAACGCGACCATTGCCGGAACGGGCCAGCCCTTTCTGCCGGCGTTTTCTGCCGCTCTCGTCGGGCGAGCCCGTGAGACCGGCATAACGAGCTACCGCCCGTCGATCGCGCATGTTTCGTGACAATACCTCATGTACCAGCATGTCAGCCGTCTCGATGCCGACCCCGATCACGCGCGCCAACAGGCGCACCATAGCGTGTGGTTCATCATCAGGCGCGTGATCGAGACGTTGCAGGCGCGCCTCCTCAATCTGTCGGATCTGATCCCTGACCAACCGTCGCCGCTCCATGTCGCGACGCAGCTCAGCCAGCATGTTCGGCGGTATTGGCTCGTCCTCGGGCGTGCGTAAATCTGTAAGGCGCCCGGCGGCCCTTTTCAGCTTGGGATTGAAGCCGCGGATGCCGAGCCGGATCAACGCTGCTTTCATGCGGTTGATGCACCGACTTTGCTCGCTAACAAGGTTCTCGCGCTCGCGGTTGGGCCGCTTGGCATCTTCGTCCTTTATTGACGGGATCGCCGCCATCCTGCAGTGATCACGTTCGCCGCGCAGCCAGCCGAGAAACGCGCGTTTGAGCACCTCGGTGTCGAGACGATCGGTCTTGGCTCGCCGATGCTCGCGCGACACCGCCACACTCGCGGCGTGAATGACGTGGGCCTCGATGCTGCGTGCCTTGAGCCAGCGCGCCAGCCAGAAGCCGTCACGGCCGGCCTCGAAGGCGACGGCAATGCGCTCGATCCTGCGTCCTGCTTTCTCCGCTTCCTCCCGCCAGCGATGCAGCAGCTTGAGTAACGCACTCTCGTCTGCCGCAAGCTTCTTCAACGGCTGGCGCTCGACGCCAGGCACGATGCCGGCAACGAGCCAGCTCGACAGGCTCATCTCGATCACAGCGACCAGCGTGCTGTCTGGTTCGAGGGCAACGAGGGATCGGCTAAAGTCGTTCAACTTCTGCATGGGGCGCTCCATCGGTTCATATCAGCGACGATGGATGCAATATCCTCGCCGCTGCCCCATAGCATCTTCCATCATGGGATTCGAGAACGAGGCGGAACAATCTTTACCGCGGCCTTGCCGTCAGAGTAACGGCAGGTCCAGGCGGACATTGATCGGGCGCGGATCGCGTTGATCACCGCGGTCTGCTGGCGAATAAACAGATGGCGCGTGCGATGGAGCGTCAGACCGCTCTCCTGTTCGGGCATCTTGGTCGCGACGAACCGCATATTCGCCCTGGTCGCCGCTTCGCAGATTGCCTCCGCATCAGAGGCATCATTCTTCTGCCGTTTGACGTGGGGCTTCCCGTAAGCCAGCGCCATCAGCTTTACCGTGTGACCGAGCGCCTGGAGCTCCCGCGACCAATGGTGGGACGAGGCACCGCTTCGATGCCCACCAGGCATGGCGGCAGCTTCTCAAAGAACGCCAGCACATAGCGCCGTTTCAACTGACGGCGGATGACCCCTTGGCCAGCGGCATCAACGCCATGCACCTGAAATACCGACTTGGCGATGGCGAGACCGACTGTCGTAACCGCTTGCATGCTTTGGCTCCCTCAATCCTGGTTGCATCAACAGCAACCATACTCACCGCGCTCACGCGACGGTGGAGGAGGTCGCGGTAGGGACGGAGATTTCCCTCCGCCCCCCGCACAGATCCCGGCGGGCGCTGCTAACGCACCGGGCTCCCACCTTGGATGGTGACGAGGAACCGCTTTTCCGGCCACGGGTGCAGGATGCGTGGAAACGGCAGGTGCCGGTCAGCGATCTTCTTCATTCTCGTCCACGTTAATCGGCGTCTTTGGCTTCGGCGCATCAGAGCTCCGTGCCAACGTTCGATCATGTGATGCCGGAATGCTGAGATCGCCGAGCCGCTCATCGGCACGGCATAGTAGGCCATCCAGCCGCGCAGAACCTGGCAGAGCCAGCGGCCCTGCCTTTCGGCCCCTTCGTGGCGTATGGCCATGAGCTGCTCCTTGATCTCTCGAAGCTTGGCACGCATTCGCTTGGCCACCGGTTTCCTCCCGAGCACAAAGCCCGAGCCGCTCCGACGGGTCGCGCAAAGATGCGTGAACCCGAGGAAGTCGAACGATTCCGGCTTGCCGAGACCCCGAGCGTGCCGATTTGCAATCGCGGATCGGCCAAACTCGATGAGCCGCGTCTTGTCGGGATGAAGGGTGAGACCAAAGCGTGCGAGCCTTGCCTTAAGATCGGCAAGGAACCGCTCTGCCTCATGCTGATGCTCAAAGCCGACGATGGTGTCGTCCGCATACCGCACGACAATCACGTCGCCGGTGGCGCATCGCTGCCGCCACCTGTGGGTCCATAAATCGTAGACGTAGTGGAGATAGATATTGGCCAAGAGCGGGCTGATGACCGCGCCCTGTGGCGTCCCCTCCTCCGTCACGATCAAGCGACCGCCTTCGAGCACACCTGCTGTCAGCCACTTCGCGATCAGCCGGATGATCCGTCGATCGCCTATCCGATGTTCGACGAAGCGGATCAACCAGGATCTGGTTGACCTTGTCGAAAAAGGATTGGACGTCGCAATCGAGCACCCAGTTGATGCGCCGCCTACCGATCCCGAACGCGAGTGCATCCAGCGCTTGGTGCTGATTGCGCTTCGGTCGGAACCCGTAGCTGAATCCCAGGAATTCCGCCTCATAGATCGGCGTCAGGATTGCCACCACCGCCGCCTGGACGATCTTGTCCTCCAGTGCGGCGATGCCGAGCGGCCGCTGTCTGCCATCTGCCTCTGGAATATAACGTCCGCGCGCGATGGCAGCGCTCGATACGCTCCCGTTTGGACGCGAGACGTGGAGGACCGAGAGGTGTCTCCTCGAGGCCTTCCGCGTATTCGGTCCATGTCATCTCGTCGACGCCCGGCACAGCGGACTTCTTCAGACCGAAGAAGCTCGCCCGCAAAACATCGACGCTGAGATGATGCAGGAGCGCCGTCAGTTTATCCTGTCTGTTCCTGGTGACGGCTTCTCGTACTGCGGGCCTGCGCCTGTGACACAGCTGCCCGGCTCTGCGTCCGGACCGTGCTTTGCAGTTCGCGCATTCTCCTTGGCGCCCGCCCCTTCGCTCCACGAGCTCCGCCGCAGCCGAGGCCGCTTTGCTCCGCTCGCTTCTCTGCTACTACAGGCGGTCCGACTTCTCGCCTCGCGCTCATCGTCGGCTACGGCCTCCGGCCTTCCCGACACGATCCCGGCCACGACTCGATGCGCGACTGCGATGGAGATCTCCCGGTTCCCGGGCAGAAGGCTTCTGCGCATGCCAGCGCTACGACGACGCGGGCTGGCTCGTGTCTTGCGATAACGACACGAACCATCTCTGCCTTCTCGTTGCGACGGCAAAACATTAGCGCCGAACTTGTCTTACGCCGCTCAATACCTAGCCTACGCACTCCCCTATCAACGCTTCGCTTGCAGCCTCACGACCACCCGCGCATCGACTCGGGCCGGTGTGGCTCGCTACGCCTTCACCGTGACGGACTTGCACCGTCTACCTTCGCCGGTCTCCCGGCGCACCCGTCCACAGCATCAAAAGCGGACACGGTTCATTTAAAAGTCTTTACTTCACCGGTTTCGTATCGGTGACCTTTTGCCATGTCTTATCGGGATTGTATGACGTCATCCGCTCGGCAATCTTGGCCGTGGCCGGGCCAAGATCTTTCTGGAATACGTCGCCGGCGTGATTGACGATGAACGTCATAACGCCCGAATTCCTGTATTCAGCGGGATAGGCGACTAGCGCAAAGCCACCGATCATTTTGCCGCGCACGACATATTCCAGCTCGCCGCCGGCGGCAGCGGCACCCTGCTTTGTAAGGATTTTGAAATAGTAGCCGTGAAACGGTGTTCGTCCGCCACCGCCACGGTAGCCCTGCGCGGTTGCCTTGGCGACGAGTTCGCCAAGAGGGCTGGACTCTTCACCCTGCGATGTTGGCCAATAGAGCCCGTCCATTTTTCCCGGCTGGCTGAGGATGCGTTGCGCGTAGGTCTTCACGCCGGCGTCTGCGCGATCTTTCTCGGCGTATTCGTTCTGCGCGTCGACATAGGCAAGAGAACCCTGAATTGCGTCGAGCTCGTTTTTGCCGATGCGGCGAGCGAGAATCTCGTGACGGCCGGCAGCGGTATCGAAACGCCACATTCCATCCTTGCGGACGAGAGGGATCGGAAGCGGAAAATCCTCCGGTCCGATTACCATGATCGCCTTGTTGTCGCTTTCCATAGCGATCCGGTGCTTTGCGTCATAGGCAGCGACAAATTTCTGCCGGGTGGCAGCGTCGGCGACTTCGTCACCGGACGATATGATGTCCTCACCGTCCGGGCCCAGCACCGTCACGACCGCTTTAGGGGCACCCTTGGCGGCGCTGACAAGCGCGCTCGCGGCCTCATCGGGGGTCTTGAAAGCCTGCTGCGCACTCGCGATGGATACGGCCGTGCAAAGAAGCGCCGCTGCCATCGCTGAGACAAGAGCTTTGTTCATGGCATCCTCGATCATGCGTGAGCGCGGAATTGTCAGTGGGCGACAGGGACAGCCGTGGGCACACGGGCGCCCGACGCCATCCACTCTTCGTAAGTCTGGAACCTGATGCCAAGCTTCTCGTAGAAGACCCGGAGATATCCACTCCGGTCGCGCACGACCGCCTTCGGCATCACTTGCTGCACTTCCTGCGCGATCACGCCGACATAAGCGCGATTGCTGCCGTTGTAGCTGAAGCGATAGAAACCAATTCCGTTGTCGAGTCGGCCGAGAGGAACGATGTCGTGCTTGAGCACGATGTCCGATCGTCGTCCACCGCCGCCGCCCCGTGCCCGCCACCGCCGCCGCCGCCGCTCGCGCAGCGCCACCACCACCGCCACCTGCCCGTGCAGCACCGCCGCCGCCAAGGCTCGCGTTGCCACGCGCGGACTGGGCGTGGGCAACTTTGCCCGATTGAACATTCCCGAGGGCATTGCCGCTGCCGGAAGGCTTTGATCCTGGCCCGGGCCCGCCTGAAGGCTTTGATCCTGGCCCTGGCCCGCCTGAAGGGCGCTGTCCTGCGCCCGGCTTTTGCCCTCCGCCCGGGCCCTGGGCGCCACCGCCGGCACCGGCGCGATCAGCGCCTCCACGATCACCAAGATTTCCCTGACCGCCGCCAGGTTTGAGGACCTGCTCGCCGCCGCGGCCACGGAAATCCGCCCGATCCTGGCTCCCGCTACGAAGATTGCTGTTTCCAAATTTCTGCTGCACGTTGGCGTTATTGTATTTGACGCCCTGACGGTGCTGCGGATTGTGCTGCCAGGTGTTTCCGCCGGTGTTGATATTGACGGACCGGTTGACGTTGATGTTGTTATTGCTCCAATTGACTTCGCCGCCCCAATAGTTTCCGCCCGATGCCCAACGCCCGAGCGCGTAGCCGGCGCCGAACGCGATTCCGCCCGCGATGACTCCGCCAGCAATATATCCAGGCGGCGGGAAATAATATGGCGGATATGACGGATAAGGCCACCCACCGTACGCAACAGCAGGATCGTAGTATGGCACGTAGACCGTATTGGGATCGGTCGGCTCAATAACGATGACCTCTTTGCCTTGCTCCTGTTTCTTCGTGACTTTCTGCTCCTTGGTCGACGTCAGCTTCTTGTTTGCATCTGCCTTCGTTCGTAACCGCTGAATTGCGTCCATTACGTCCGGCTGCTGGGCAAGAACCGCATCGCCGAGTTTCTGCGTCCAATCAAGTTTGGTGCTCATCATTGCAAGCACGTCTGGGGTAGCCACCAAAGCCTTCACACTGTCGTCCCAGGCCTGCTTGTCCACTGCGGTCTTTAGCTCGTCACCTTTAAGGTTCTTGTTTTCTTTTACCCAACGATCGGCGTGCACAATCTCCAGCGGGTAGGTCGATGCCATCAAGACCAGGGAAACCAGGCTGTCCGGGTACAGCGCAACGCCGGCAACCAGGGCATCAAGCTCTTCTGATTTCAGCAATTGTTGATCCGACGAGGCAGCCGGTGGCGGCTGGTTCTGCGCCAGGGCAGTTAGTGGCGTCACAACAATGAGCGTCAACGCCAACGCCATAAGCCGGGGCAAAATCATTCGGGTCTCCAGCCATATCCAACGATGAGTCAGGTCTGCATTTCACACAGTAATTCACTGATATTTTTGATCTAGATCAACACGGTTTGCGGTCGCGAGAACGGAGCGCACGTCAGAAGCTGCGCATGCTGTTGACCCATCGCAAGCTGCTGCAGTCGAAGGCCATTGC
The DNA here is from genome assembly GCA_963736275.1 of uncultured Alphaproteobacteria bacterium. Lineage (GTDB taxonomy): Bacteria > Pseudomonadota > Alphaproteobacteria > Rhizobiales > Xanthobacteraceae > Pseudolabrys. Next base: position 440,611 of record CAVTOP010000005.1, on the reverse strand, counting down.
CGTCGAGAACGACCTGCGCGGGACTCTGCGTAACTTCGGCCTCAAGGTCGCTGTGGTCGGGACGGCCAGGTTCGAGGCGTGCATCAAGGAGTTGGTCGGGAACCACCCCGATCTGGCCATCCTGGTCGAACCGCTGCTCGTTGTCCGGCGGGTGCTGCGTGAAACAGACCGCCGTCCTGCACCGCCGCTTGCTGGCCATTGTTCGGGACGATGCGGTGTGCCGGCGGCTGATGACAATCCCCGGGGTCGGCCCGGTGGTGGCGCTGACCTATCGCGCTACCGTCGATGTGCCGGCCCGCTTTCGCAACTCCAGGGCGGTTGGCCCTGAGCGACATCGACACCGTACCGGTGGATGGTCTGAAATCGCTTGACCAAAACCGGCCGATTAGAGAAGCGGACATTGTGCAGACCCGCCCTCGTGCGGCCCTCAGCCAGAACGTAGTACGGCACGACGGTTCGCCTTCTGCGCCGGGCGTGCGTTCATCGCATAGAGTTTGGCAAAACCGGCGATGTCCGCGTCGGCGACCTGTATGGAGTCGGTAAGCAGCAGCCACTCGACGGTTTCGGAACAGGGTGGTGTCGTCAGCGAGCCAGGATAGCGATAGTAGGTGAGCCGCGCGGGCAAGAGTTCGTTCGGGTTGATAGCCGGATCGGCCTTGACGGTCTCACCTTCATGCGTTGGCATGGTTGCGATGATCTTGCTGAATACCGAGTTGGGCTTCCCCGCCACCATCAGCGCACCGACCACGGCAAGCGCGCCCGAAGCATGAGCATGGACAAAATGCGCCTCCATTGGAAAGCTCTTGCCGCGGATGAGGTGCTCGCTCGGACGATGGAAGTGAAACTGCACTAGCGAGTAAGGATCGCTGCCGAAACTGAGCGTGCTGCCCTTGGCGGCATTTAATTGGATTGTGTGACCGTTGTTGACAATGGTGTCGGCGGTCTTGCCCCAGGCGATCCTGAGCGGCGGCAGTTGGGCTTTGATCGACCCGATAATGTCGATTGGCGACTGCTGGCTACCAACCGAGCAGACTTTGCTCGCGGCGTCGAGATCGCCCCACTTGTCGGGGCCAGTTGTGCCTGCGTAGGTCCAATGCGTCCCTTCGGCGGCGAAGCCAGTGGACGCGCAGAGCGGACACAGTACGAGTCCGGTCAAAGCTTTCAATGCGTGACGACGGTCCATACAATCCTCCTCGACGCTTTGACGCTTCGTAGGGATACCTATGTCCGCCAATAGCGGGCCATGTGTGGACATCACCCAAAGGCGTGGACCTTAAGTCCGGATGAGCGATATAATCCGGTCTGACTGCAATATCGCGTTGCCAAGTTCGGTAAATCCGGTCGGGGTCTCGGGGCGCAGCGGTCAATCCAATTCCCTTCGTGCAGTTCACATTCGGCGCCCATACCTGCCGGGACTCGAGAAGGTAGACGCCATATACGACTTGCAATCCCGCTGGATCGCCGGACCCAAATTCTTGCTGCAATGAGTAGGCAGCAAGCGCGGAATTGGTGACGATCGACGCCTCTATCAGAGCTTGTCGATAACCGGGATGATGCAAAACATCAGGTCCGAAGGCCTCGTGAATCTTTTTCGCGGAAGCCTGTACGACAACGAGCAGACCATCAAGAATGCTTCGGAGCGAATGCTTGGTGGTGAGCGACAAGTAATCAGTTGGATTTAAGTGCACATCAACCGCAGCTGTTAACGCCCCACAGCCGCTATGTCCCAAGACGACGATGAGCTTCAGGCTTCCGCTGAGGTGTTCAACGGCATATTTCAAGCTGCCCAGGACTTCTGTACCCAGACCATTGCCGGCAACGCGGATTACAAAAAGATCATTCGGCCCTTCGTTGAAGATCAATTCGACCGGCACGCGGGCGTCCGAGCAGCCAAGAATGACGGCGAACGGACGTTGTTTTGGCAGCGCCGGATCACCGGCCAAGAGTCCCAGATCACGCGGATCAACAAAGACGATTTTTTGTACCCTGCCATTCGCGTCAGTCATTCCTTCGAGGAGTGCGGCAAATGCCTGGTTGCCATCGTTCAAGCGGATGTGCGCGGCATTACTATTCAATGGCCGAGGCCTCGCGGCGGACTGCGCTCCATACCGATATGTAATATCCACCGTCTTCATATTTCACGCTGAAATGCGATCCAGACCTTAAAACCCAACCACCTGTCACACAATACGGCTTTGCCGGTGCCGCGCTTCACTTTGGCAATTGGGCGCAAATGGAAAGACCGTCTCGCGGCGATCGCTCCGAAACCCGATCAGGTTCTTTCGTCAACGGCGGCCGGTTCGGCACACGGGGATACCATCGCATCGCGGCAGGCTGCATGATGCCTCCTCTACCCCTCGCAACCGGAGCACGTTCGAACTGGAAAATCTGCCAGGTGCCAAAACGGACATCTGCGGCCCGCTCACTGCACCCTAAAGACGGGACCGTTCTTGAGCCGCTCAGGCATTCCTGCCAGGATTGAAAAGGTCGAGAGCGCCTCATGCTGCGTCTTGTTGCGTGCGTTCTTTCTGTCGTACAGCTGGCGGCAACTGGCCTGACAGCGCAGGAAGCCGTCGAAACTCCCGAACCTGATTCAAAAACGAATAAGGGCGAAGCATCTCGACAGACCCAGCAGTCAGTCTGTCTCCTCCTTAAATCGGCGGCTCATGCGAACGGACTGCCGGTCGAATTTTTCGTCCGATTGATTTGGCGGGAAAGTCGATTCAAGCCCACTGCTGTCGGCCCATCAACCCGAAGCGGCAGGCACGCGCTTGGAATTGCGCAGTTCATGCCGGCTACTGCAGCCGAGCGCAATCTTCTTGACCCACTCAATCCCATAGAGGCTTTGCCGAAGGCGGCGGAGTTTCTCAAAGATTTGCGCAGCCAGTTTGGCAACCTCGGGCTTGCGGCAGCTGCCTATAACGCGGGGCCTGCGCGCGTCCGGGCATGGATGTCGGGCGCAGCCTCAATGCCTGCGCAAACGCGCGCCTATGTGGAGGCGGTGACCGGAAATTCGGTTGACCAATGGGCGGCGGGTCGGGGCCCGGAGGCCAAAGCCGAAAGCGGGGTTAGTTGCGAAACGCTGATGGCGAAGCTCAAACAACCGCCGACGAATTTCCTGGTAGCGCTTCAACAGCATGTGGTGACGGGCGCAATCCAACCTTGGGGCGCCATTCTCGGGGCAGACAGATCTCGCCCGGAAATTTTGGATCGATATGCCGCACTTCAGCGGCGGTTCGCGGCCGTTCTGGCGGGACGGGATCCAATCCTGCTTGAACGCGGGCCAGGTTCCCTCCCGCGCTATCAAGTCAGAGTCGGTGCCGAGACGCGGGCGGCTGCAAATGATATTTGCAAGAGGATTCACCTGGCCGGAGGTGACTGCGTGGTCCTGCGAAATCCCGGTAGCTAGACTAGGCAAGATTTGATCAGGTTGGCACGCCCCTGTCCCGCTCATCCCCGCGCATAGCCGTCCGAAGGACGGCGTGCTTCGCACGCCTATGCGGGGATCCAGGGCAGAATTGCACGGCCTATCGTGCGGTCCTGGATTCCCATCGCAAGTCGGCTATAGCCGACTTGCGCACGTATACACCAACATCGGGTATACCCGATGTTGGTGCGCGGGAATGAGCGGAGAGAAAATCAGCATCGGCATTCAACCTGATCGGATCACGCTCTAGAATGGCGGCTCGCCACCGCAATAACGGTATAGCCCCTTTCGGCCATGAGCGGAGATTTGGGCCGTGATCCGTCAGTCGGGTCAATTCGGACCGCTATATGTGCAATACCAGTTGACGCCCCAGGTTGTTACGACAGTGATGTCCGCAACAGGACCTGCGGCGTGCGGCTGCTTCGCAGCCGCCTTGCACTCATCCAGGTTCTTAAATTTTCCAACAATTTGAGACGTTACGCCGACAGGCACAATTGATGCTCCCTGGGAAAGCACTCCGATTACTATGATAAGTACATACATCGCTGAGCCTCCTCGTGTTGCGCAGCCAGCAGACACCAATTTGGCGAGCATAAATTGACGTCGATCAATTCGCGAGCGCCTCATGGGCTCAGTCGTTGAGATCGTCGCAAGCGTGGGGACCCGATTGGCCCATGGTCCAATTGATCCGCAAGCCAAAAGCCTGAACAATTTAGGATCCTCGCGCAGGATGGTGAATTGGAGCGACAGCAGACGCTCGCTCGCCAGCGAGTTAAGTCACGCATGTGCGGCTGTCGTCAAAAACATGGAGAACAGGCTATGCTGAAGAATTTTTTTGCAATTGGTGCCATCATGCTGCTCTCGGCAACGAGCGCAATGGCGCAACAACGAGGAATTGCAAAGGAATGTGCTGCCGATGTCAGGGCGGCGTGTGGAGGCGTCCAGCCGGGTGACGGCCGCATCAGGTCCTGCCTTAACTCGCATTTAAAGGACCTTACGCCGCCGTGCCAGGCCATTCTGGTCAAGGCCGCAGCGGTTGGGAAGGCCTGCCGCGGCGATGTCAGGCAGATTTGTGCCGATGTAAAACCGGGCGGCGGGAGAATTGAGGCTTGTATACGGTCTCATCTCACCGACTTTAGCTCACCTTGCAAGGATGTCATGGCACGGGCTGCTGCAGGCAGAAGCTAAGCCATGTGAGCCCGGGCGAGATGACTCCGTGTCTCGCCCGGAGCCGACTATATCGGAGGGCGGCAATGCCCACTCTCGCCTTTCTTGCAGCCGTAGGTATAGCACTGATTGCACTGCTGTGCGTTGCAGATGCAACGCTAGAGCGCAGTTCGCCTGTGATCCCGACCAGCGACCGCATCGGCCTGCCAGAGCGATGGCATTCCGGCACGATACAAATTCTCACCAGCGCACCAGCACCCGCGCCCGACATTACATCGCCGCCGGTAATTGCTGCCCAGCCCAAGCCGGGGCCTGACTTTCTGAAGATCGCGCCCGCAGCACGCGCAGCAAGGGCCGAAGCGCCGCCCAAAAATCGTCGTGTCGCGCGCTCGACTCAACAAAATCGCTTGGTCGACAGATTTTCTATTGCGGGTCAATAGGCCGCCGCGACGGCACACGACAGGAGGCGTTCTTGTCCAAACCCGATCGAAATGAGATCGCTGCGCGGCTGCGCAGGTTGCCGGGAGATTTTCTGTTCGCGCTGATTAATGCGACAGCGATCCTGGTGATCATCGCTGCGATTCTTGCGCTCGCCGTTATGGTGCGTATCGATAACCTTGCCGGAAGAGTGGCTGCGACAATGACTGAAGCTGTGCTGTCAAAGATCGATCTGCCATCAAAGAATGTGCTGGCGAATTTCCAAAACCTGACCGCGGAAGTCCGCACGCTCGGCAACACCCTCAGGGAAATCAAGGTGGGGGAAAATCCAGTCGTTCAATTCGAGATTGCACGACTGAAAGATGCGCTGAACGTCCTCAATGTGAGCGTCGACCGCCTCGTAGATACGAGAACGATCCTCACCGATGAAGCAATTGGACAGCTCGGCCGCGCAGTTACCGACACACTGACGAAGATGAGGGGCTGCACTTCCAAGGTTGGCCAAATGCAGCTCTATCTCAGCGACAACGTGGCCGAAACTCGGGAAATCGTCGGCCGGCCATGAAATGGCGGCCGCCAAATCAAAAACCCCGAGCTGATGAAGCTCGGGGTTTTGGTTAGCTCTGATTGAGTCAGAGAGTTTATAACCCTGACCCGAATCCCCCAAATTTGTAGTTCACACCGATCAGGGCCGTGGCCGCAGTCGTTTTGGCGCTGAAAGCACAGCCAGCCGTCACAGGCAGGGATGGCGGCGGCGGTAACCAGGACCCGATCACGCGTGCCGAAGTCGTAGTAATTGCCTTCGATAAACACCGACCACTGCGGTGAGAACCTATATTCCCAGCCACCCCCAATCGTCCAGCCGGTTTTGGTATCGGAAAACGAGCCGTTTATCACCCCCGGCCGTAGCGGCCACAATCAGGTCTGCCTCGACACGACTCCAGACCGCGCCGCCCTGAAAGTAGAGCAGCGAGTTGGGTTGCCACGAATAGCCGATCCGGCCCGTCAGGGCGTCGAACCATCGATTACGGAATTCGGCAAATCCAGTGCGACTACGTTCCAGTTGCGTCTACGACTTGAATGACCGATCTCTACTGTTGGTTGTCCCATCGAACATATTGCGGAAGCCGATCACCCAGCCACCGGCAAATTGATAATCGCAACCGATCTGACCGCCGCCAACAAAGGACCTGAACCACTCTTCGACTGAACCACCACGGACTCTCCAGTTCGAAGCGGCCCCATGCCCCGCCAATGTTGGCGCCGATGTAGCACCCGGTCCAGGTCATCGGAGGCGGTGCCGGCGGTACGTAGGCCGGCGCCTTGCGCGGCAGGTCGGCCGCCGATGCTTGACTTGCAGCCAGACCAATGGCCGCAGCAACCAGCGTCAATGACGATTTTCTCATGATCCGATCCCCTTAATTTACTCAGCTAGATGCGGTCGGGACGACCCATAGCCATTTCTAATCCGCGAATTTTAAAAAGGCTTCATAAAATCAAATCGTTTGCACAACTTCCCGCCGCCCTGTGTCGAATATGCAACAAAACGAGTATTGTAATACCGGAAGCTTCCATTGAGATGGCCCCGGTTACCACTTGTATTATCGAACCTTTTCGACACTTCGGTACGTTCGCTCTGCCCACGAAAGTGGATATTCTGCGCTGTCGGCTCATGTCCGCTTAAAGTCAGAAGCGAACATCGCGTGTGCCTTCCGATCGCCTTGCCGGGATGCAACTCGCGTCAATTCCAAAGGCCGAGGTTCTTGATCGCGGTCGGCAGCGTCTTTGACCTGTTCTTCTTGCAGTAGGCCGTGATCTTTGCGGAATTTCCTTGAAAGCGGTCGTAGTTCAAGACGTTGCTATTGGCGGCCGCATTGTAATAACCGCTCATCCAAAAGCGGACGAAATCCCGGGTCTCCGGACTGTATCCGAGCCAGCCGCCACAAGTGATCCGATTCATATCCACGCTAATCTGAGCCACACTTGGCTGCGAAGCGGCCGCCAGCAATGTCGCTGCTACGAAAATAACAATCCACCTCATGGCTTTTCTCCGGGACGTCAAAAATGTCACTGCGGGCCAATCGCGTTCTGCAAGGCGTTCATCACGCTTGTTTGCGGACGGAACTGGCACCATGATTTCAACTTCGCGATATTGGCCTCGTGCGCAGCCAAATCCAGATAAGTCTTGCGGGTCTGATAACTGAACCATCCGCTCATCCAGGCAGAAAAGTCACGAGACATTGCCGGCGACATTGCTAGATATTGGCCGCATGTAAACGCAGCCATATCGATTGTGACCTGCGCATTTGCAGTCCCCGAAAGAAGCGAGATTGCAAACGCCGTGCTGATCAATCGAAGTTTCATTTTGCTCATCCTTTTAGATGCTCCAGCGTCAGTATCTAGCGGCTGAAAAAGAGAAACCGGCGCGGCTCTTCTGCGTATCCGTATGCGTTATGGCCTGCGTCTTTAAACGGCACTTCGTGCAGCTGCTTACGCGTGACATGCACCTTCTTGTGCTTCTGATTGCGATGCGCCGTCTTTCTATCGTCTACCGGTTGCTTGACCGGCTTGGCGAGAGACTCTGTCTGCGGTACGGCCGCAACGGCGGGAGAAGACGGAGTTCGTTCAGTCGGGGACTGTAGTGCCATCAGACCAACGATACCGATGCTGAAGATTGCTGAAACCCCGGCAAGGTAAGCGAGCAAACCAGCAAAGCTACGCATCAGAATCACTCCCGTGCCACAGCCCCAGGCATCAAAGTCTCATTCGCGCTGGTCGCTCCTACGTCTGTAAAGGCCAATAGCGAGACTACGCACGAACACGCGACATCAAAGGGCCACCCTTCGGTGGCCCTAGAATGCGCTGCATTATTTTTTCTCAGTCGCCGAAGTACCGGTTTCTTTCTTCTTTTTCTTTTTGCTGCGCCGCTCGGTGCGTCGTTCATGGCGGTCGTCACGCCGCTCGTCACGCCGCTCCATCCCCCTCGTCTGTGCATCAGCATCTGTTGCCGTCAGCACCGCCGCCGGAACTGCAAAGCTCACCGCGGCCGCCAAGCCCAGAAGCGAAAAAGCTTTTCGACGCGACAATAGCTCCAATTTCATTCTTTCACTCATGGCAACCTCCTACCCTTTCGGGTTTCGGCTTCCATAGGTACTTAAAAGCCGATGGTCACTCTTGATATAAGTCAACGGCAAGCGGTTATCTGAAGGCTGGCAACCCCCGGTTACCGCGCCGGGCGACTTTTTGGCCGAGCACTCACGTCCCGCATCCACGTCGCGAGAACCTTTTTCGCAAGCTTCCGATCGATATAAGGACCTATCAGCGTTTTGAACGCGAAAGCAGCCTGCTCGTATTCCAGATCGCAGCCTTCCGCCCGTTGTTTTGGCAGGTATCCTTTCTCCACAACATCGGCGAATAATTTCTGGTCGGCGCCATAGGCAAGGCACAACACGTTGAAAAATCGCTGCGCCGGAATCCCGTGCTCGTCGGCGTACTTTGTCAGGGGCACCTGCGGGTTCACAACATCTTCTTTGTATTGGTAGGCATTACCCAGGATCAGCCTGCGCGCGTCCTCCTTGCCGAGCTGCAGCATCATGTAGGCGGAAAACAAATCCGCCGCATCTTCCTCGCGGCCAAGCACCGGCACTTTCAATTGATCGAAAACCGCATGCCCGGTCTCATGCAGGAACACGTCCATAAACGGTCCAAGTATGGCGTCGTCTTGTGTGACGATGCCGGGCAGGGTTTTGTCCATCGCATTTTTCAGGATGTCGGCCAGGAATTCGTAGCAGACGGTCACGAAGCCCTCTTCGTACCAAGCGTTCGATTCACCGTCGCAACCGGAAACCTTGAGAAGCAACGGGCGCGGGAGGCGGAGCGGGCTCAGCAGCGTCTGCACATGTTCGAGGGCGCGGACTTGCTTGAGCCGCTCGTAGATGGGCTGATGCGCCGGATTCTTCGGAAGATCGTATCCGATGCGGATCTGCTTCGATTTGTACGGAGCGGCAGTCGCAGGGCCGGACAGACCGAGCGCCAGGCACATTCCGACCGTCAATACGATCAGTTTCATTCGGCCCGGCAGGTCAATGAACGTGTGGTTTGGTACTGAGGCGAGCTGCGGCATGGCCACCTCCGTTCGGCGAACTTGACACTATCACTCATCGGCCACTGAAGAAGCGGCATCGATATGAAATGTTTTCGTGCTTCGCCGCCGATGAAGCCTGCAAACCGCTGGCGGTTTCAGCCCGGGCGATACGCCCACATGTCCATAATGATGTCGCAGCCCGGGATCGGGGGTGTCGTGCGCACGGCGCCGAACGGGATCGGCGCTCCGGCCAGCTTGTCCTGCCAGATGCGCAGCGCCGGATAGACCGAATTCAGGTCGCCGACAAAATGGTGCGCCCGGACGACATTGTTGAGGGACGTTCCGCCGGTCTGACATATTTCGGCGGCGGCGTTCAGGATCACGCGCATCTGATGCTGCGCGGGCACGCCGAGATAGCGAAGCCCGGCGGAAGCGCTTACATCCGGGAGCGCGCCGTCGGCGTCGGCCGCATAGAGCGCCGACAGGCACAGCAGATCGTCCGCGCGTACGGCCGCCGGGCCCAGGCGCATATGCGCCGAAGCCTTGTGTTCGATGATCTGCTTCTTGATCTTTCCGGCATCGCGCACGCCGAAAATATTGATCTCGATTTTCGACTCGAGAAGCGCGAGCCCCTTCGTTGCGACGACCGTGAGCGCGCAAGGGCTTTCGGCGAAATGGCCGTTCCAGACGTCCATGAACTCGGGCAGATCGTTGATGTCGGTGAGGTAGACCTGCGCCTTGATCGCGTTCTTGAGCGAGCTGCCGCCGGCCTCGAGCCCCGGCTTGAGGCGCCCCGTGATCAGAAATTCCGTCTGCAGGCGAATGTCGGTGCCATTCCAGAGCGCGTTGGGCGCACGATAGGCCTTCGGATCGAGGCCGGTCATCGCCTCGTTGTTCGGCATCTGCCCGGCAACGAAGACGTAGTCGCCGCAAGCGAGCGAAGCGATGAAGCCGGAATGCTGCGGGACCGGCACACCGTCGGCGCGCGCGGCATGCGGCTCGCGCCCCTCGCCCGGCAGAACCGCAAGCAGCGAAACGTTCATGTTGGCGCCGACGGTGAGCAGTTCTTCCATCAGAACCGACGTGCTCGGCGGGACGTAATCCTTCAGCAATGTCTTGCGCGCGCGCTGATAGGGGTTCACGCACTCGGCGCGCGGGTAATATTGATCGACGCGCACGATGTGACGAAGGTCGCCGCCTTCCGCCGCGATCAGCTTGGCAAAGCGGTCGAAGATGAACCGTCCCTCGCGCAGATAACGCGGCGCACCCCCAAGCGGCAGCCCGGGTTTTCCGGCTACAGGGGCCGCAATGCCGTGCTCGAAATCGGTGGCCTCGTGTCCCGTGAAGAACAGCCAGGACCCGGCGCGCATGCCTTGTGCATAAGTGAATGTCGGTCTGTCCGATACGGACGGGTGCAATCGGTTTCACATCGGACATGCACAACCTCCCCGATCATTCGAGATTTTTGTTGCATCAAACATTGCAAAGCCGATTTCGCGTGTCCAGTGCGGGCGATGCGCCGCAGACCGCGCATGCACGCTGCAATTGTCATAGAGACAAACGTGCCCGCGTTTGACAGGGAGTCCGGCCAACCATAACGTCAAGTGGCCGTGGGATGCGCCTCGCACGCTTTTCGGAGGCAGCTTTGTTACGCGTCAGCAACGTACGCAAGGTGTTCGAGTCCGCGCGCGGCACCTACATCGCGTTGGACGGCGTATCCCTCACAATCTCCGATGGTGAGTTTCTGTGCCTGCTCGGTCCCTCGGGCTGCGGCAAATCCACGCTGCTCAACATTCTCGCCGGCTTTGAACCCGCCACCGCAGGCGCGGTGATGTCCGGCGATACGCCGATTACCGGCGCCGGACGCGAGCGCGTGATGTTCTTCCAGGACGCCGGGTCGGCGCTGCTGCCTTGGCTCACGGTCGAAGAAAACGTGCGCTTCGGGCTGCGCGTGCGAAAAATGCCGAAGGCCGACTGGCAGCCGATCATCGATAAATACCTGCGCATGACGGGGCTCGATACCCATCGCACGAAATTTCCCTCCGAATTGTCGGGCGGCATGCGCCAACGCCTGCAGATTGCGCGTGCACTCGCGGTCGAGCCGAAAGTCCTGCTGATGGACGAGCCGTTCGGCGCGCTCGATGCAATGACTCGCCGGCATATGCATTCGATCTTGCTGGATATCTGGCAGCGGACCGGCAAGACGATCGTTTTCGTCACGCACGACATCGCGGAGGCCATATCGCTGGCCGACCGCATCGGAGTGATGTCATTCGGGCCGCGCTCGGTGATCACCAAGCTGATCGACATCGACCTGCCGCGGCCACGCGACCTCACCAATCCGAAGGTCGCCGTTCTTTACAACGAGATCGAAGCCTTGCTCGCGCCGGATCTGGCGAGGGTCGCGGAACACTCATAGCCGCGGGCAAATCAATGGTGACGCTTTGGTAGAGCTTCAGGACACCGCACCGACCGTCACCAAGCCTTCAGAGGGTGCTCCCGCGCGCGCCCGGCGCTCCGTGATCACGAGCCTGCCGCACGGCGCGCTGGCGTTTGGATCGCTCGTCCTCGCATTCCTGATCTGGCAGTTCCTGTCGACGGTATTGTTCAATCCGTTCCTGATACCGCCGCCGCTCGAAGTCATCCGCACGGCCATCCCGATGCTGATGAGCGGCGAGATCCTCGGCGACGTCGCCATCAGCATGAGCCGGATCGCGGTCGGATTTGCGACCGGATCGCTCGCCGGAATCATCACCGGCGTGTTGCTTGGCCGATTCCGCGTCCTGCACGACCTGCTCGACCCGAGCCTCGAGCTTCTTCGCTATCTGTCTCCGACGGCAATGATCCCGATCGCGGTCATCTGGTTCGGCATCGGCGAACTTTCGAAATACTTCCTGATCTTCTGGGGCACGTTTTTCATCGTCGTCATCAACACGACAGCGGGCGTCTGGCGCGCGCCAATTGCCCGCCAGCGCGCGGCGGAGTGCCTCGGTGCCAGCCAGCTGCAGATCTTCGTGCTCGTCGTTATCCCGTCCGCCGTCCCCTACATTGTGACAGGGATGCGGGTGGCGATGGCCTCGTCGTTCATGAGCATCATTCCGGCCGAAATTCTCGCCGCCGATTCCGGCATCGGCTACCTGCTTCAGAAATCCTCGATGCTGCTGCAGACCAACCGCATTTTCGTGGCGCTGCTCACGATCTGCGTGCTCGGCTTCATCGTCGATCGTATCTTCCGCTTCTTCGTCGACAGAGTGCTTGCCCGTTACATGTCGTTCGTATCGCAGACCTAAAACCCAAGAGAGTGAGCCATGCACAACATCGTGAAAGTTCTCTGCGTCGCAGCCGCATCCATGCTCGGCGTCACGGCGGCGCTGGCGCAAAATGCCCCGCTGAAGATGACCCTGTTCGGCCAGCCTTCGGTCAACAATGACGCAATCTGGATGGCAATCGAGAAGGGATTCTATCAGCAGGAAGGTCTCGACGTGACATACCGTCTCTTCCCGTCGGGAACGACCGCCTTCCAGGCATTCCAGACCGGCCAGGGCGACATCGTCATGACCGGCGATCTGCCGAGTGTGCAGTATTTCTTCCGTGTCAAAGGCGACTACCGCACCATCGCAGTCATTGAGCGCGACGCCAAGGGCTACGTCGTTGTCGCCGGCAAGGACATCAAGAAGCCGCAGGATCTCGCGGGCAAGACGGTTGCGACCCGTGTCGGCTCGACCGGCTCCTGGTTCATTTCGGAATACCTGACCAAGAACAAGGTCGATCCGAAGACCGTCACCGTGAAGAACCTCGACACGCAGGTTCTGCCGGCGGCGCTGTGCGGCGGTGAAATCGCCGCTTTCTTCATCTGGCAGCCGGTCGGCTCGCGCACGCTCGAGATCTGCCCGGACAAGGCGCACTATCTCAGCGACGCAACCGGCTACATCCAGGGCTATCTCGTTGCCGGCGCGCGGCCCGAATGGCTCGCCACCCCGCAAGGCAAGGACATCGCGACGCGCTGGCTGCGCGCGACGCTGAAAGGCCGCGACGTCGCCGAAAAGGACTTCAAGGCGGTGGCCGCCTATGCGCAGTCGAAGTTGAGCCTGAGCGAGAAGGCCACCAAGGATCAGTGGGACACCAACACGCGGCCGATGGCGATCGACAAGGTGTACTACGACGACTTCTGCAGCCTGAGCCGCTGGGCGCAAGGCGAAAAGGCCACCGACGGCCCGATCGACTTCAACAAATTGACCTGGGGTGACGGCCTGAAGGCGATCAACCCCAAGCTGGTCGATGCCCCGCCGCCGCCGTGCTGAGGTGGTGACAGACGATCTCAAAACCGTCATGCCCGCGCATAGCCGTCAGAAGGACGGCGTGCTTTCGCACGCCTATGTCGCGGGCATCCACGTCTTACGAACTTGACCCCAAAAGGCGTGGATGGCCGGGTCAAGCCCGGCCATGACTGCCTATTGGCAGAAACAAGTCATCCAGGTCCGGCTGACGCTCGATCAGCTTTTGTTCGTGAAGAAACCTGGCGAGCGTACCCACCACCTTCCGGTTGATGTCATTCAGCCCGTACGGCATCGGATCGCCACCGAACTGGTCGAAAGTTTTCTTCCAGAGCCGCGCACCCCACGGCATCAATGTCGTGCCCAATTGGCGCGCATAAGCGCGCGCCTTTGTCTGCTCATAGGCCTCGAACAGCACGCGCGGAAGTCCGGGCAGGCGCTGCAAGGCATCGCTGCGAATAACCACAACGTGGTTGATCGGATAGATGCCGAAGGTGTCCAGATAGACCTCTTCCGCGGCCTGCGCATCGGCGATCAGGCTGCGCAATTTCCGCTCGCCGGGAGGTTTTCGCTCGTCGGCGGTCTGCGGCGTCAGCAGTGCGTCGATTGTCCCGTCGACGAGCATAGCCTCGAGGTCGCCATCGATCGCCTCAAGTGTCACGCCGGGCGGCGTCGCGAACCGCTGCTGTCCGCTCACGACCCAGCGCAGGTCCTGCCATTGCACGCCGTACTGATCGGCGAGGATGCCCCGCGTCCAGACAGCAGCGGTCATCGAGAAGTCGGGAACGCCGGCACGTTTGCCACGCAAGTCGGCCGGCTGGCGCAAAGGGCTGTCTTTGCGCACATACAGCGTGGAATGCCGAAAGGCACGATAGGGAAACACGGGGACCGCATGCAACCAGTCGGCGCCGCGATCCTTGAGCATCAGATAGTTTGACAGCGAGAACTCGCAGGCTTCGTAGCAGCGCTCGGTGACCATCCTGAGAAATACGCCGTGCAGCGGCGCCGTCGTGTAACGGATTTCGATCCCGTCGCGAATTCCCGCCAATCCAAGCGTGTGCTCGTAGTCGCCGCCGATAACTTCGATCGCCTGGGGCACGAATAACCTACGTGAATATCGGGCTCGGCGCACTGCGCGGGCGCATCAGGTCCTTTGCCACGGAGCAGAGCCTGGTCACGCCCTCCTCGACAAGGTCATCCCCGAGAAGCCCGAAGCTCACGCGCAACGTGCGCGGATTGACGTGGGAGGCATAGAAGACCTCGCCCGCGACGAAAGCGACGCCGCGGCGAACCGCGCGATAGTAGAGCTCGGAAACTTCGGTGCCTTCCGGCAGCGTCACCCACAGGCTGAGGCCGCCATCGGGATGCCCGATCAAGGTGCCGGGCGGCATGCCGGCCGACAGGCTGGCGATGACCTTGCGCTGCTTGGCGGCGTAGACCTTTTTCATACGCTCCAGAATCTTCGGATAGTTTTTGCGGACGAGGAATTGCGCCATCGCTTCCTGCATGATGCCGGTCGTGTGCAGGTCGCTGTGCGCCTTGAGCGCAAGCAAAGGGCGCCGCGCATGTGCCGGCGTCACCACATAACCGAGACGCGTGCCGGGCAGGAACACTTTGCCGAATTCGACGCACGTAGAAAACGTTGTCGCCTGGCTCCGCCAGCGAACGAATGGACGGGACGGGAGCACCGGAAAAGCGCAGCTCCGAATTGTGATCGTCCTCCAGAATTGACACGCCGTGTTTGCGTGCGAGCGCAAGTATGCTGCGACGTTTTTCGAGACTCGTCGTCACGCCGGTCGGGTTCTGAAAGGTCGGGTTGGTGTAGATCAGACGCGGCCTGTGGCGCGCCAAATGCGCTTCGAGTTTTTCGATGTCCATGCCGTCAGATTCGACCGGCACTTCGAGGATTTGCGCGCCGACGCTGCGTAACGCGTTGATGACACCGTAGTATGAGGGCCGCTCGACGATCACCGGCGACCCGTGTGGTACCAGCAGCCGGACAACAAGCTCGATCGCCTGCTGCGCGCCCGAAGTCACGATCACGTCCTCCGGCGTCGCCATTGGCCCCTGCTGCGCGAGGTATTCCACGATTGAACGGCGGAAATTGATCCGCCCGTTGGGCGGGTCGTAGGCGAAGTAAGGTGAAAGACCGTCGGCGATCACCGATTGCAGGCAGGCCTCGAATTCCTTCGTGCACTCGGAATCCGGTTGAGGATAGTTCGCCGTGAACCCGATGACGCCGGGCGCATGCGAGAGCTCATAGAGGCGCTCGGACAATAGCGGGCCTGCAACGGCGGGCTCTGATCCGCGCGCGCGCCTGGAGCCCGTTCCGTATGGCGCCCGCACGTGCGTCCCGCCCCCGGCACGGCCTTCGACGAAGCCGGCCTCGGCGAGGTCCTTGTACGCCTTCGCCACTGTCATGTGATTGATGCCGAGCTGCTGGGCGAGCCGCCGCACTGGCGGCAGCCGCGCACCGGCCGTCAGCTCACCCGCGGCGATGCGGTCGATGATCTGCTCATGCAACTGCAGGAAGAGCGGCCGGCCATTGCCCTTCGATAGCGAAATTCCGAACGCACTCGGCTCGATTGCCCGCCGCAGGTGCCTTTGGCCGTTTGCCATTCACTCACTCAAGACAAAAACCTTGTATGATTTTTTGTATTACTGCGAGCAGACAGGAGCAAGAGGAATTTGCAACGTATATCGAAGAAAATTTGTACGACCCTCATGCCTAACTCCCGCCGGATGACACGAACAGATTGACCGACATACAAATCACATTGTAGCGTTTTGATCGCAGACGAGCGGACGCGACGGGTCGCACTCGGCGCGGTGTGAACGTGACGTGGTGGAGTGTCGCCGATGGCAGTCGCGAAAGGGTTGAAGGTCGTCGGCTATTTCGATTGTGCCGGCGGCGGCCAGGTGGTTGTCCGCAACAACGTCGCCTATGTCGGACACGTCAAGCCGCCGAACGGCACGACCATCATCGACGTCTCCGATCCGGCAAAGCCGCGCGAGCTCGCCCAGATCAAGGTCCCCGAAGGAACGCTGTCGCACAAAGTGCGCGTCGAGAACGGCGTCATGCTGGTCAACCGCGAGATCTTTCCGATCGGCCGCATCGACCCGGATTTCAAGGGCGGCCTCGAGGTCTTCGACGTCAGCAATCCGTCAAAGCCGACGCGCATCACCACCTGGGCGTCGCGCGGCATGCACCGCTTCACATTCGACGGCCGCTACGTCTACGGCTCGCCGGAGCTCGACGGCTATCTCGGCAATGTCGTCTCGATCATCGATTTCCAGAATCCGGCAAAGCCGCAGGAAGTCGGCCGCTGGTGGATGCCGGGCCAATGGACCGCCGGCGGCGAAAAGTCCGACCTGGGAAGGCACCGCGCACCGCTGTCATCATCCGATGCGCGTCGGCAACCGGCTCTACACGAGCTACTGGCACGGCGGCTTCGTCATTCTCAACATCGACGACATCACCAAGCCGAAATTCGTGTCGGGCCTCGACTGGAGCCCGCCCTTCCCGTGGCCGACGCACACCGCGCTGCCGGTGCCGTTTCCGTTGCGCGGTCGGCGCGTCATGCTGGTCGCCGACGAAGACGTCGTGCGTCTCCCCGGCCCGACGTCGCCGGCCTTCCTGTGGCTGGTCGACATCACCGACGAAACGAGGCCGATCCCCTTCGCCAGTTTCCAGGTGGCCGAGGAAGACGGCTCGCCGAAGCAGGACTACACCGGCCTGCACCAGTTCTGCGAGGACATCCGCAGCACCGAAATTCCGATCGCGTGGTTCGCGCACGGACTGCGCGTCGTCGACATCGCAAATCCGCATGCGCCGAAGGAAGTCGCGTCGTTCATGCCGGACATCCCGGACGGCGCCAAGCGCGTGCAGAGCAACGACGTGTGCTTCGACGACCGCGGCCTGATCTACCTGATCGACCGCACGCGCGGTCTGCACATTCTCGAGAGGGACATGAGCCCAGGCCCTAAAACGCCGGGCGACGATGGAGTTGGTGGGGTTATGAGCGTCGTTATCCGTAATGCTCGGGTGCGGGACCAGAAGCAGCTGGTCGACATCGCGATCGAGGGCGAGAAGATTTCCGCCGTCGGCCCGAAGCTCCCGGCCAAGGGGCAGAAGGAAATCGACGCGGCAGGAAGCCTTGTCCTGCCGGGCTTTCTCAATCTGCACTACCACGCCGACAAATGCCTGCTCGGCGAGATCATGCGGCCGAACATCTCCGGCACGCTGCCGGAGGCGATCGAGATCACAAACGACCACAAGCGCAATTACGATCCGGCCGAGGTTGCCTCGCGCGCCGTGCGCACCATCGAGACCGGCGTCAAGAACGGCACGACGTTCTTCCGGCTGTTCTGCGACGTCGGCACGATCGGCGGGCTGAAGGCCGCGCGCGGCCTGCTGCTGGCGCGCGAGAAGATGAAGGATTACGCCACCATCCAGGTCGTCGCCTTCCCGCAGGAAGGCATCGTGCGCGATCCGGGCGCCGCCGAGCTGATGGACGAGGCGATCAAGGAAGGCTGCGACATCGTCGGCGGCCTGCCCTGGTACGAATACACCGACGACGACGCGCGCGAGCACATCGACATCTGCTTCGACCTCGCGAAGAAGCACGATCTCGACATCCACATGCTGGTCGACGACACCGACGACGCCAATTCGCGCAGCCTCGAATATCTCGCGATCAAGACCATGCGCGAGGGCTTCGAGGGCCGCGTCGCCGCCAGCCATTGCGGCGCGATGGCCGGCTACAACGACGTCTATGCCGCCAAGATCATCGACATGGTGGCAACCGCCGGCGTCACCATTTCGGTCAACGCGCACATCAACCTGGTGTGCTCGGCGCGGCTCGATCGCGAGCCCAAGCGCCGCGGCAGCGCGCGCGTCAAGGAGCTGCTCGCGCGCGGCGCCAATGTCGTCACGTCGCAGGACGACGTCAACGACCCCTATTACCCGTTTGGAAAGCCGGACCCGCTCGAGTGCGCCTCGATGATGGCGCATGTCGCGCAGCTCACGCTGCCGCACGAGCTCGAGCAGGTGATGGACATGGTCACCGTCAACGCCGCAAAGTGCGCCCGCCTAAAGGACTACGGCATCGCGCCCGGCATGACGGCCAACCTGGTGGTCGTCGGCGCGCCGTCGACGCACGAGGCCCTGCGCATGCAGCCGCCGCGTCGGCACGTGTTCAGGAACGGCCGCGAGGTCGCGCGCTCCACGCTCACGCAGGAACTCTTAGCGTAACGAAAGGCCAGGTCATGGCGAAAGGCAGCGACAGCAAACCGCTCAACCTCATCGTTCGCAATGGCACGCTGGTCATTCCCGGTGTCGGGCCAGATCAAGGCCGACGTCGGGATCGCCGGCGGCAAGATCGCTGTGATCGGCGACAACCTGAAGGACGCCGGGGCCGAAACCTACGACGCCACCGGGCGCACGGTGCTGCCCGGCATTTTCGACCCGCACATCCATATCGGCAACGAGCAGTCCTACGAGAGCGAAGCCGAGACGGAAACCCGGGCGGCGATCCTCGGCGGCGTCACCAGCGTCGGAATTTTCCTGCGCAGTCTGGAAGATTCTCTATTTCGACCACCTGCCCGCCTTCCGCAAGGCGATGGACGAGCGCAGCTACGTCGATTTCGTATTTCATCCGCAGATTTTCACGGAAAAGCAGATCGAGGAAATTCCGGGCTACGCCGAGCAATTCGGCATCCGCTCATTCAAGTTCTACATGTCGGGCATGCCCGGCATCGTGAAGTCGGTGACCGACGACGTTCTGCTGCACGGCTTCCGGACGGTTGCCTCGCTCGGACCCGACGCGGTCGCCTGCGTTCACTGCGAAACCGGCGCGCTGATCGATGCCGCGCGCAACGAACTGAAAACGCGCAAGCCCGAAGGCACGCTGAAGGACTGGGAGGACGCGCATCCCGCCATCGCCGAGGCGCTCGCGATCCAGACCGCGCTCTATCTCGCGAAGCTCGCGGGCGCGCATCTCTACGTCGTCCATCTCTCCAGCCATCAGGGCCTCGAGGTGGTGCGCGCCGCGCGCCGCGCCGGCCTGCATTTCACCGTCGAGACCACGACGCCCTATCTCGGCATCAACAGCCTCGATCCGAACGGCTTCCTGGTGAAGATGGTCCCGCCGGTGCGCACGCCCGAGCACCAGACCGCGCTGTGGGAAGGCTTTCTCGAAGGCTCGATCAATACCGTCGGCACCGACAACACGTCGCGGGCGCGCGCGACCAAAAAGCCGGAAGCCGGCCTGCACGGCGCGCGGCCAGGCCTGCCGGCGCTCGGCACTCATCTGCCGGCGCTGCTGCACTACGGCCGCCTGCGCGGCGTGCCGCTCGAGATCCTGGTCGAGCGCGCGACCCGCTCGCCGGCCCGCGTCTACGGCATCTATCCGCAGAAGGGCACGATCGCGGTCGGTTCCGACGCCGATCTCGTCGTCGTCGACCTCGAGATGGAGAAAGTCGTGCGCGCGGAAGACCTGCAGGGCATGTCGGACTTCTCGCCGTTCGAAGGCAAGACGCTGAAGGGCTGGCCGGTCGCGACGATCAAGGCCGGCAAGATCATCGCGCGCGACGGCAAGATCGTCGGCAAGGCCAACGGCCGCTATCTGCCGCGCAAGCCGGCTCCGGCCAGACATTTCGAATGGTTCAGAAGCGCACAGGCGTGAGGCAAGAAAGCAATGGCGATTGAAGTTCTCAAGGTCGAATTGAAGTCGGTGTCCGACGCCTCCGGACTGGAAAAAGGCATCACCAGCGGGCTGTTCAAGGCCGACCAAGTTATTGGCGTTATTGGCAAAACAGAGGGGAATGGCGGGGTCAACGACTTCACCCGCATCCTCGCCGACCAGGCCTTCCGGCGCGTGCTGCTCAAGCACGGCAAGCGCGACGAGCAAGCGGTCAACCAGATCCCAATGGTGTGGTCGGGCGGCTGCGACGGTGTCATCACCCCACACGCAACGGTCTTCGCGCGCAACGACAAGACCGGCCCGGCCTCGAAAGCGCGGCTGGTGATGGGCACCGCCATGAGCGCGGTGCTGCTTCCCGAAGACATCGGCCGGCCGGCGATGGTCGAGAAGGTCGCTGCCGCCGTGAAGGACGCGATGCGCGACGCCGGCATCAGCGATCCGAAGGACGTGCACTACGTGCAGACCAAGACTCCTCTGCTCACGATCGACTCCGTGCGCGACGCTGAATCGCGCGGCAAGCACGTCGCCTGCGAGGTGCATGAACTCGATGGGCGTCTCCAACGGCACGACCGCGCTCGGAATTGCGGTCGCGCTCGGCGAAATCAAGATGCCGAAGGCCGAGGAGATCTGCCGCAATCTCGACCTCTATTCGTCCGTCGCCTCCTGCTCGTCCGGCGTCGAGCTGACGCAGGCCCAGATCGTCCTCCTCGGCAACAAAGCCGGCGCCGGCGGCCGCTACCGCATCGGTCACTCGGTGATGAAGGATGCGCTCGACATCGACGGGATTTATGAATTGATCCGCGACGCGGGCCTGTCGCTTCCCGAGCGTGCGCGTGCCAGCGACCTGAACGGGAAGCTCGTCAACTGCTTCATGAAATGCGAAGCCGATCGCCGCGGCACGTTGCGCGGGCGCCGGCAGATCATGCTGGATGATTCCGACGTCCATCACCATCGCCATTCGAAGGGCGCAGTCGGCGGTGTGGCGGCGGCAGCGATCGGCGACCCGGCCGTTTTTGTTTCGGTCGACGCCATGCATCAGGGTCCGCAGGGTGGCGGCCCCTGCATCGCCATCGTCGACGTCGGCGAATAATAGTTCGCATGCAGGATCTCTGGCGAAAAACGGCCCATGAGCTCGCGGCGCTCGTACGCAAGCGCGAGCTCAGTCCGGTCGAGGTTCTCGACGCCCATCTCGCGGTCATCGATCGCCTCAATCCAACGCTGAACGCGATCGTGACACTGGCCGCCGACAGCGCGCGGGCCGACGCACGCGCGGCCGAGCAGGCGGTAACACGCGGCGACACATTGGGACCGCTGCATGGCCTGCCGATCGGCATCAAGGATATCGTTGCGACGGCGAATATCCGGACGACTTACGGAAGTCCGCTCTATGCCGATAACGTCCCTGCCGAAGATGCCGAGGTCGTCAGGCGGCTGAAGGCCGCCGGCGCGATCGTGCTCGCCAAGACCAACACGCCCGAATTCGCGGCCGGCGCCAACACCGTCAATCCGGTGTTCGGGGCTACGCGTAACCCCTGGAACACGGCCTTGAGCCCTGCCGGATCCTCCGGCGGCTCCGCGGCTGCCGTTGCAAGCGGCATGCTGCCGATCGCGCAGGGAACGGACTTCGGCTGCTCGGTGCGCATCCCCGCCGCATTCTGCGGGATCGTCGGCATCCGCCCGACGCCCGGCCTCACGCCGAACTTTCCGATGCCGCTGGCCTGGGACCCGGGACAGGTGCACGGCCCCCTCGCCCGCACCGCCGAAGACGCCGCGATGATGCTCGACGCCATCGTCGGTTTCACCCGTCTTTCCCCCATTTCTGTCGCACCGCCCTGGCCGAGCGCCGCCGGAATCGTGGGCAAGGCGCGCGACGCCAAGGGCCTGCGCATCGCCTTCACCCGCGACATTGCCGGCATCGGCGTCGACTCCGAGATCGAGGCGATCTGCCGCAAGGCGGCAAGCCAGCTGCGCGAGCAAGGCGCAACGGTCGACGAGATCGAGTTCGATCTGTCCGAAGGCCGTGGTCCGTACAAGACCTGGCGCGGTGTCTGGATGGTCGGCCAGCAACTCGCAAATCTCGATCGGCTCGATGCGTTCGGCGACAATCTCAAGGGCAATGTCAAATCGGGGCTCACGCTCACCACGACCGACATCGCAACGGCCGAACGTACGCGCTTTGCGCTGTTCCAGAAAATGCGCGGGATGTTCGAGCAATACGACCTGTTGCTCACGCCGGCCGCGCCGGTGAAGCCCTATCCGGTCGAGTGGAATTTTCCGAAAGAGATCAACGGCAAGAGCTTCGACGACTACATCGACTGGATCGCACCCGGATTCCTGATCACTTTGATGAGCCTGCCGGCCGCAAGCGTGCCCGCCGGCCTCACCGCCGACCGGCTTCCGGTTGGTTTGCAGATCATCGGGCCGCGCTTCGAGGAGCCGAAAATTCTTGCGCTGGCGAAGTTGGTGCAGCAGGCCAATCCGATCGGCTGGCCCCCGGTCGTGGGTTAGAGCGGAGTTGTTTGAAACTGGCACCTTTGACCGTCATGGCCGGGCTTGTCCCGGCCATCCACGTCTTTTTTATTGGAAGCCTGAAGACGTGGATGCCCGCGACAAGCGCGGGCATGACGACCCAAGCTGAAGCAATCCCACGCTAGCCGCCGCGCAGATAGCGATAGGTCGCGCGGACATTGAACGGCATCCACTCCTTGTAGCGCGGCATCGCGGCATAGTCGGCGAGCACGACATCGCGCGCGGCGGCATCTTCCGACCATCCGGCCTTGATCGCCTTGTCGGCCGCGTCGCGAACCGCCGCAAGGAGTGTCCGGAAGTCTGCGAGTTCTTTCAGCGACGCCGGCTGTCCGTGGCCCGGCACCACGGCGGTCACGTCCATCCGCAGCACGCGGTCGAGCGCGGCAATCCAGCCATTGAGATCGCAATCGCCGAACCACGGGAAACGCCCGTAGAAGAAGAGATCGCCCATGAAGATGACGCCGGCCTTTTCGATGTGAATGACGACGTCGCCGTCGCAATGCGCCGGGCCCCAATAGTCGACCCGCACGGCGTCGGTCGGCAACATGAACTCCATGCGGTCGGCAAAAGCCTCCGATGGCGGCACGATCGTCAGCGGCGCCGAACCGCCCACGCGCTCGGTGAACCAGCCGCGCGCACCCTCCGGCACCAGCTCCTCGAAATTGCCGCCGAAGAACATCCTTACCTTCGCCAGCGTGTCGGTGACCGTCGCGCCCCCTGCGCGCAATGGCCCCAGCTCGTGCTCGAGCGCCTGCACCGTCTTCTCGTGCGCGACGATCGGCACGTCGGCAAAGGCGACGTTGCCGGCGACGTGATCGAGATGGAAATGCGTATTGATGAGGGTGCGCACCGGCGCCTTGAACGAGGCGCGCAGGGCGCTGCGGAATCTTTCGCCGAGCGCGGCGTTCTGCTGGGCGTCGATGACAATCAGGCCAAGCGGCGTCTCGATCGCGCCAGCGTTCGAATCGCCGCCGGCGCCGATCCAGGCATGGACGCCGGGTCCGACCGGCTTGAGTTGTGCTTCATTCATGCCGGTCAGTGCGCGTCCCGCTCGTCGGTGTACCATGACGGCTTTTCCGGATAGTGCGGGCCGTCGTACATCTCGACCACCACCGTTTCCTCGCGGGCGACCGCTGGGCCGTGCACATTGCCTTTCGGGTTGCAGTAGAACGAACCCGCTGTCAGCACGACGCCGGTCGAGGTGTATTCGTAGCGTCCCGACAGGCAGAACATGAACTGGTTCGACGAATGGTAATGCGGCTGCGGAATGCCGGCGCCCTTGTCGAATTTGATCAGCGCAATCGAGGCGCCGGTCTCCTCGTTCCGCCACAGCATCTTTTCATGGATGCCTTTGAGCGATTTCTCGCGCCATGGCACGGAATCGGTCTTGATGAGGAGTTCCTCGAGCTTCGGCATGTTTTCGGGGAGCTTTGTCATGAGATACCTTGACGCTGCGGTTTCAACCGGACGCCGAAGGCTTCCTCGGCGTTGATCTTGCGAATTCGAAGACGAAGTCTTTTCATCCAGGTGCCCGAGATCGTGCTCGGCACTGGGCGCGCCCATCGGGAACGGCCAGTCACTTCCGAGCAGCACCCTGTTCTCGCCGATCGTCTTGACAATGGCCTCCAGAAACATCGGCGAATGAACAAGGCTGTCGACGTAAAATCGGCGCACCGCTTCGAGCGGCTTGAGCGACATGTCCGGGAATCCCCGGCCGCTTGGTTGCCGCACCGCGCTGCCAGCGCCCGCACAAAGCCGCGACGCACCCGCCGCCGTGGGCGAGAATGATGTTGAGGCCCGGATAGCGCTGCATGACGCCGGCGAAAACCAGATGCGACGCTGCGATCGTCGTTTCAACCGGATTACCGAGCAGGTTGGTCAGATAGAAAGGGTCAAGGCGTTTGTCGGGTGTCGAGCCCGGATGGATAAAGAGCGGAAGCTTCCGTTCGCTGAGGATGCGCCAGAGCGGATCGAGCCTTTCGGACGCGTAGGAGACGTCATTGGCCTCGGTGCCCATGACCACGCCGGCCCAGCGGCCGTCGAGGCTCGCGGCGATCTCCGCCGCCGCTTCGGGCGCCTCGACCGGCAGGTAGGCCAGCGGGCGCAGCACGCCAGCGTGGTCGCGGCAGGCTTCAAAAAGGCCCTCATTCACCAGCTTCGCGTAGTCGCGGCAGTCCGCCTCGCCCAGGTCGGGCCGGAACAAAGGCGGCGGCACCGAAACGACCGCGCCGTCCAGATGATCGCTTTTGACGCGGTCGGCGAGCTTGTTCACCTCGGTGAGCGGATGCAACGGAACGCCGTGCGCGCAGATCGTCAACGTGTCGGATGACGCGCGCATGCCGAAGGCACCGCGCCCGCCTGCCGCCACGACCGCCGGCGGCACGATGTGCGTATGAACGTCCCAGCCACCGATCGTCTGCGGCATCGGTTCCTACTCCGCCGTCCAGCGAACGCTCTTGATCTCGATCAACCGCGACAGGTAGCGCACGGTGTCGCGGTTGGTCAGTTTGTGCACCGGGCGCATCTCGTTCATGAATACGGTCGAACCGATCGGTTCATCCGTCATCCGCTTGTCGCCGAAGATCGTCTCGATCTCGTTCTTCCCGCCGCCCAGCGAGATGATGACATAAGGATGGTAGTGAAGATGAAAATCGATCGTCTCGCCCGGATCGAGATTGACCTCCCAGATCCGCACGTGCTCGTTCTCGAAGACGATCCGCTGCCCGATGTCACCGAGCGTGATGCCTTTTTCCTTGGCCGCTTTCAGTCCCGACTTGTCGGTCATTGCTGGTCACCTGGATTATTTGGTCGGGATCACGGCAATGGCGTTGATCTCGATCAGGTAGTCGGGCGACGTCATTTTGCAGATCTCGACCATCGTCGATGCCGGCAGCGGCGGCTTGAAGTACTCCTGGCGCACCGCGTGGATTTCCTTGAAGTGCTCCATATTGCGAACGTAGACGTCGACGCGGCAGACGTCGTCGAGCGTGCCGCCCGCTGCTTCCACCGCCGACTTCACGTTCTCGCAGACTTGCTTGGTCTGCGCCGTGATGTCGCCGATCCCGGCGATCGTGCCGTCCGGCCGGCGCGCGGTCATTCCGGAAATGAAGACCAGCCTTCCCTGCGCCTCGATCACGGTGGCCTGCGAGAACACCCCGCTCGGCGTCCGGATCTTGTCTGTTTTGACTTCACGCTTCGCCATTTTCAGGTCCTTTCGTATTTTTCTGCCGGTGCGAGAGCACCGGCGGGTACCCGCAATTCCTTCGCCAGCCGCAACAGGGTTTCGACGACGGCGCCCGGGAGCATCACCTGCCCCGCCGCGCTTTCGCGCTTGATCCATTCCGGCTCGCCGGGCGTGAACAGCCGCGCGGCGCCGGGCGCGCGCGCGCCGGCGCGGATCCGTTGCGCTGCGGCGGTCGCGGCTGCGCGCATTGCCGCGCGATCGCCGAAATGCGCGATGTCGATCGCAATAAAAAGGTGCGAGCGAGTCGTAGGGCGTGGACGCATTGCCGTAGAGCGGTTGCACCGCGCTGCCTGTCGCGCCGCCCGACAGCACGCCGCACAGAAGATCGATCAGAAAGGCTAGACCGAAGCCTTTCGGCCCGCTCGCCGGCAGCAGCATGCCGGCAATCGCCTCGGCGGGGTCCGTTGTCGCGCTGCCGTCGGCCTTGACTGCCCAGGTACCGGGGATCTTCTCCCCGGCCTTCTCGGCCATGCGGATCTTGCCCATCGCGGCCTCGCTTGTCGCCATGTCGAGCACGATGGGCGCGGGGCCTTCGGACGGCACGGCAATCGCAATCGGATTGTTTCCCACCACACGTTCGGCGCCGCCCGGCGCGGGCATCAGCGGCCGCGTATTGCACATCACGATGCCGATGCAGTCCTCGTCGGCGGCCTTGAGCGCGAAACGCCGGGCCGTCCCGAAATGGAAGCCGTGGCGCACGGCGACCACACCGGCACCGAAACTCCGGGCGCGCTCGACTGCAATCTTGATCGCCTGGTCGCCTGTGAGATGACCGAGCGCATTGTGCGCATCGAGAATGACGGTTGCTCCTTTGTCCGAGACGATCTCGCCGGCCTCCTTCAGCGAGACGGACCCTTTCCGAATACGATCGAGATACATCTCGACCAGCATCACGCCATGCGAGGACTGACCCTCGAGATCGGCATCGACCAGAGCCCCCGCGACGGTTCTTGCCGCGGTGTCGGGCACACCGGCCGCAATGAAGAGCCGCGCCACCAGCGCACTCAATTGGTCGGCCGCAATGGGGGTGGTACTGCTCATGTCACACTTTGCCGTTCACACGCCGTAGTTTGATCGGTTGCGCGGCCGCCGCGCCCAGCGTCTTTGCCACGCGTTCGTTGGTGCGCCCGATATGGTCGGTCATCAACTGCACCGCGCGGTCGGCATTGCGCGCAAGGGCCGCGCGCATCATCTGCTCGTGCTCGCTGTCGTCGTTGCGCGGCGTGCACTTGGAGATAATCGAAAGCGCGACATAGCGTTCGGCCTGCGCGAACAGGTTTTCTCGAATGCCCATCAAGTGTTGCGATCCGCAGGCGGCGGTGAGCGCGCCGTGAAAATTTCGGTGTTCCCTGAACCAGACGAGGTTGATCTCGTTGCCGGTACCCCTGAGTGTCTTTTTCTGATGCGACAGACGGTGATAGGCGGCGAGCAAATTCGCCTCCCAGTCAACGCCACCGTTCTCGATCGACCAGCGCAGCGCCAGGCCCTCGATTTCGACGCGCGTTTTCGTCAGATCCCGCAGGTGCTCGCGCGACGCCGGCGAGACACGGAAGCCCTTGTTTTGCTCGAGAATCACCAGGCCCTCGACCTCGAGCCGCATCAACGCTTCCCGGATAGGGCTGCCGCCGACCCCGTAGCGCTCGCGAAGGCTTTCGACACGCAGACGTTCGTCCGGCATCAGCCTGCACGTCACGATGTCGATGCGGATCTGACGGAACACCTGAGCGTTGACCGTCGGTTCGATTGCACCGTCATGCTGTTGGACAAAGGTCATGGCAGCGTTTGCTCGCTCTTGTGTACGAATTGATGGGTTTCTCTAATCACGTGTCGCGCTCCCTCGTCTACCCGACATGTGCCGCCAGAAATTCGAGTGACCGCCGGAGTGCCAGGTCTGCGCTAGCTGCGTGAAAGTTCGGGGTCTCATCGCAGCTGAAGCTGTGACCGGCCGGATAGACCTGAATTTCGACCAGTGCGCCCTGCGAGGCGCGCAGCGCGCCCGCATGCTCAAGTGTCGCGATATGATCCTTGTCGCCGAAATGCATCAGCACCGGGCAACGCGGCTGCTCCGACGTATATGGCGCGATCTGCGTGCCGTAGTAGCAGACCGCGCCTGCAATCCCGTCGATATGGCCGGCCGCACGCCAGGAGATCGTCCCGCCCCAGCAATAACCGAGCGTCGCGATCTTGCCTGCGCCGTTCAGCCGCGCCTTGGCTGCTTCGAGATCGGCGAAGGTTTTCTCCCAGGGAATTTTGCTGCGCAGATCCCGGCCGGTCACCGCGTCTTCCTTGGAATAGGTCAATTCGATCCCGGGACGGAGCCGGTCGAACAATGCGGGCGCCACCACGTGATAGCCATGCCCCGCATAGCCCTCGCAGACGCGCCGGATGTAGCCGGTGATGCCGAAGATTTCCTGCAGCAGGACGATGCCGCCACGCGGCGGTTTGTCCGGCCGCGCCTCGTAGGCAGCGAGGCTGTGGCCGTCGCCTGTCGTCAGCGAGATGAATTGCACACTCATGAGGCAACGCGACAAGGTTTGACTATCGGAAATTGTACCGATTTTCGAAAATATATTGACACATAGAAATTCCGAATGCGATGCTTTTGTTGCGGGCAAGCTCGGCCGATATGAAAAAAGTTTGCCGGACAATCTTGTGTTTGCTTTCCGGACCGTCGGCTGCGGTCCGGTCCAAGCGGCGTGGCGGCATGTGACGATGGACAGCGGCGCGTTCCCTTTGAAGTCCGAGTATCCCGTCGCCATCGTCGGCGCAGGGCCCGTCGGTCTCACCACCGCGCTCGCACTGTCCTACTTCGAAATTCCCTTCGTTGTGTTCGAGGCCAATGCCGGGCTGTCGACCGAGACAAAGGCCGGTACGACACTGATCCGCACGCTCGAGATCTGGCAGCGCTTCGGCGCGGCCGACAGAATTCTGTCCAAGGCCATGCGGGTCGACGAGATCGGCGACATCGAGCGCGCGACCAATCGCAAGCGTGACGCCGTCAAGTTGCATCTCTTACATGACGAGACGCGGTTCCCTTTCGTCATCAACCTGCCGCAGTCCGACATGGAGCCGGTGCTACGCGACTCTCTGGCCGGCTCGAAATTCGGAAAGATCCATCATCGGCATCGCCTCACCGGTTTCGCGCAACATGCGGACCACGTGACGCTCGAGCTTGACACGCCGGAGGGCAAAAAGACTTTCGACGCCAGCTTTCTTCTGGCCTGCGACGGCGGACGCAGCACGGTGCGTGAGCGCCTCGGCGTCTCGGTCGAAGGCCGCTCGCTGCCCGAGCGCTTCGCGTTGGTCGACCTGAAGGTCGATCTCGACGTCGAGAATCCGCGCGACTTTCCCTATCTCGGCTATTTCAGCGATGCCAAGGAATGGATGATCCTCGTGCGTCAACCTGAGTGCTGGCGCTTTCTCTACCCGGTGTTCGAGGGCCAGCGCGAGTTCACTGACGACGAGCTGCGCGAGAAGGCCATGACGTTCATCGGCGGCGCGAAGAATGCCGAACTGGTCGGCACCAATTTGTTCAAGATCTACCATCGTGTCGCCGGCAAATGGCATCACGGACGCATCGTACTGCTCGGCGATGCGGCGCATCTGATCACGCCGATGTGGGCGCTCGGACTCAATACCGGCATCCTCGATGCCAACAATCTGGCCTGGCGCATCGCCTGGATCATGCGCGGATGGGGTGCCGAGACTTTGCTCGACGGCTTCGAAAGCGAGCAGAAGCCGGTCGCGGAGCAAGGGTCGGGCGAGATGGCGGAAGCCGGGCGCGCCTATATGGCAAGCCGCATCGCCGACGTGAAGGCGATGAGCGGGCACGCCTGGGGCAATGCCTATACGCGCTCACTGCTCGGCGTCCGCCTTGGTCTCAACGGCACCGGCGACTGGTCGATGGTGAAGCCCTTTGCCGAGCCGCCGCCGGTTGTTGTCGGCGACCGCGCGCCCGACGGCGTCGTGCATGACAGCGCCGGCCACGAGATCCGTCTGCACGATCTGTTCGGCAGCTCGTTCGTCGCGCTCTATTTCACCGACGTGCGGCGGCGCCCGGACATTCCCGCAAAGAACCTCCCCTGGCTCAGGCACTATGCCGTCTCGCGCTGGGATGCTCCGCGCGATTCCGCCATACGCAACCGCGCACTGCTCGACTCCGGCGACCGCGTGACGCAGCGCTACGGCTGCAAGCCCGACACCATGGTGCTGGTGCGGCCGGACGATCACATCGCGGCGATCGAGCCGATGACGTCGAGTTCGAGCCGAAACGGCCTATCAGACCGCGCTGAAGCCGCTGCAACGGCAGGCGGTGCCGGCATGACGATTTCGGTTTCATACACATTCGACGATGCAGTCATGCTGATCACGGGCGCCGGCAGCGGCATCGGCGCCGCGCTCGCGCGTCATTGCGCGCGCGAGGGCGCATCCGTCATCGCCATCGATCGCGCGCATGACAATTTGCTGCGCGGTCTCGAACCGGCTTTGCGCAACAAGATCGACGTGCGCCAGGTCGACGTCTCGAACGAAGCCGCCGTGACGCGTATGCTCGACGAGGTACGGAGCAAATATCCGCGACTTGATGCCGCAGTTCTTGCCGCCGCCATCCAGGACCGCACCAATCTCGACGACATGACCGCGACCGAGTGGCGCGAGGTGATCGACACCAATCTCAACGGCGTCTTCTACTGCCTGCACGCCATAATCCCGCTGATGAAAGCCCAGCGATCTGGCGCGATAGTTGCATTCACATCAGGATTGGCGCTGACCGGGTGGCCCGGCGCCAGCGCCTACGCGGCAAGCAAGGCTGCGCTGATCGGGATGATCAAATCGGCGGCGCAGGAGCTACGAAACTACAACGTGCGCGCGAATGTGCTTTCGCCCGGCGTTCGCGCTACACCGATCTTCATGGATGTGAGCACGGAGACGAACGCGAGCACTATCGCAATTCGATCGGCATCGGCGAGCCGGAAGGAGTCGTTCCGACGCTGCTCTATCTGATCTCCGATGCTTCAGCGAATCTGCACTGGCGCCGTGCTCGAGCACCGGTTCACGCCGGTGAACGAACAGACGCAATGAAACTATGCGAAACGATGAAATTGGCGGCAAAGGCAACTCGAGAGGAGACTGACATGAAGAAAGTGATTGCGGCGTTCCTTTGCTCTGCCTGGCTGGTGCTTGGTGGGGTAATTGGCGGATCTGGGCAGGCGCAGGCCCAGGAAAAGAAACTGACCGATATTACGTTCTCCCTCGATTTCATCATGCTGGGACGGCACGCGCCGTTCTATGTCGCGATCGACAAGGGCTTCTACAAGGAAGAAGGCCTGAACGTTAACATCGTTCCGGCCAAGGGCACGGCGCAGGGCATTCAGAACGTCGAGATCGGGCATCGCGCAGATCGGCTTCGTCGACGTGGCGAGCCTTGTCGTGGCGCGTGCGGAAGGCTCGACCGTCAAGGTCGTGTCGGTCATCTATCAGAAGGCGCCATTCTGCTTCTTCTCGCTCGATCCTGGCGCCAACGTCACCAAGCTGAAGGACTTCGAAGGACTGAAGGTCGGCTCCAACAGCGGCAGCTACATCACCAACATCGCCCGCGCGATGATGCGCAAGGAGGGTCTCGACCCGAACAAGCTGCAGATCGAAAGCATCGAGCCGTCGGCACGCATCGCGATGCTGGCGACGCGCAAGATTCCGGCGATCGACTTCTTCATCATCACCAAGCCGGCGATGGAGCGCGCAGTGAAAGATGCCAAGGTGGTCACCTTCCTGTTCGCCGACCATGGCCTCGACCTCTACTCCAACGGCATCGGGGCGACCGAGAAGTTCATCAAGGAAAACCCGGAGGTCGTGAAGGGCGTTCGTGCGGGCGACGCTGCGCGGCTACCAGTATGCCTTCCAGCATCAAGCAAGAAGCCGCGGAGATCATCCAGAAACACGCCAAGGCGCTGAACAACCAGATCACCGTCGACGAACTCAAGATCGTCGAGGAGCTGTCGGTGACGCCTGAAGTCAAGAAGAACGGCATCGGGTCTTCACCGCGGCGCGGATGAAGACGTCGGTGGACCTGGATGGTCGAAAACGGCGGCTTCCCGAAGGAAAAGGCGCCAAAGCCGCAGGACGTCTACCTGACCGGTTTCCTGCCGGCGAAGCCGGTCATGCCGTAAGCTGACGCGTCTGACAAAAACAACAGGCTGATAGTGAGCGTGAGCGTAACAAATGATGCGAAGGGTGCTGGCGCACCGGCACCCTTCGGGCGCCTCGTCAATGTGACCAAGACCTTCGACACCGCCGGGCAGCCGGTGCCGGCGGTGAAGGATGTTTCGTTCCAGTTTCGCAAAGGCGACCTGATCTCCCTGCTCGGCCCGTCGGGCTGCGGCAAAACGACCGTGCTCAAGATGATGGGCGGCCTGATTCCCGCAAGCGGCGGGCTGCTCGAGCTTGACGGAAAGGCCATCACGGCGCCTTTTCCGGGCGTCGGCGTCGTGTTCCAGGCGCCGACGCTGATGCCGTGGCGCAGCGTCCTCGGAAACGTGCTGTTCCCGATGGAAGTGCTCGGCAAGAACGACGCGCGCGCGAAGACGCGTGCGCACGAAATTCTCAAGCTGGTCGGGCCTCGACGGGTTCGAGAACGCCTATCCGCGCCAGCTCTCGGGCGGAATGCAGCAGCGCGTTGCGCTCTGCCGGGCGATCATTCACGAACCGTCCATTCTTCTGATGGACGAGCCGTTCGGCGCGCTGGACGAGCTGACCCGGCTGGAGATGAACGACCTTCTGCTCGACCTCCGGCGCGTCACCGGCGCGACCGTCTTATTCGTCACGCACAGCATTTCCGAGGCGATCTATTTGTCGGATCGGGTGGTCGTCTTTTCCAAGCGGCCGGCGGTGATCGTCAAAGAGCTCGCAATCGAGATCGCCTACCCGCGCTCGTCGAAAACGCGGTTCCTGCCGGAGTTCACCGAGCTCGAGACGACAGGCGGGCATGGCCCTCGGGATCGTGCACCAATGAGCAAGCACACCGCCCGCTTTCTGTATCCGCTCGCCGGCACCGCTGATCATCATTCTGCGCCTGGCACTATTACGTCGTGCTGTTCCACGTTCCGGTCGTGGTGCTGCCGACGCCAATGCAGGTTCTGCAGGCGATGGTGAAGGAATCGAGGGTGCTGCTCGAGGAAGGCTGGATCACCGCATTGGAGTGCATCTACGGCTTTGCCCTCGCGATGGCCATCGGCATCCCGATTGCCGTCATCATGACCTACTCGCGGATCGCCAATCAGATGTTCTACCCGCTGCTGGTGGCGAGTCAGTCGATTCCGAAAGTCGCCATTGCGCCGATCCTGCTGGTCTGGTTCGGTACCGGGCTCCAGTCAAAGCTGGCGATGGCGTTCGTCATCGCGTTTTTTCCGGTCGTCGTCGACACCGCCACGGGATTGCGCTCGACCTCGCCCGAGCTGCTCGAGCTTGCCCGCTCGCTGCAATGTTCGCGTCTGCAGACCTTCTTCAAGATCCAGCTGCCGTCGGCGC
Organism: uncultured Alphaproteobacteria bacterium; assembly: GCA_963736275.1. GTDB lineage: Bacteria > Pseudomonadota > Alphaproteobacteria > Rhizobiales > Xanthobacteraceae > Pseudolabrys. The sequence continues at coordinate 407,223 of CAVTOP010000005.1, read as the reverse complement.
TGCCGTCGATCTTCTCCGGCGCCAAGATCGCCGTGACCCTGGCGGTCATCGGCGCGGTCATCGGCGAATTCATCGGATCAAACGAAGGACTCGGAAATCTGCTGCTTGACCGCCAATTCACAGCTCAACACGCCGCTTGTCTGGGCCGCGCTCATCGTGCTGAGCGTACTGGGCATGGTGCTGTACGGGATCGTCGTCGTCGCCGAGAGCATCCTGATGCCTTGGGCCGTCGACAGCACGCAGAAGCATTGAGGGCCTGCACATGGCACGCAGACATCGTCCAATTTCTGAAATCTCCACGGTCGGACTCGTGCTTCTTGTCGGTGCGGTAATGTCACCCGCGGCCGCTCAGGACATCCGCGGCGTTGAAAAGTGCACGGCCGAAGGGCAGATGGAGCGGCGCACCGGTTGCCTGCAGGCCAATGTCGAGTTTCTGCACCAGGCGCTGATAAAACTTGAGCGCGACACAAGGGAGAAGATCAGCGCCTTTACTCGCGACCTCGCCGCCAGCCGGGCGGAAATCGCCGCACTCAAATCCACCGTCGCAAAGCTCGACAATGAGCTGACCCATCTAAGAGCGAAAGCAGACCCCGGCGCCAAGAAATAATACGGCGTCATCCCCCGATGGCGCGGCTTACCCACGTTTTTTGAGCATTTGCAAAAGGCGTGATGCGCCTACGCGTGTTCCGTTTGCTTGTCTTCGTTGTAGAAACGCTGAAGGACGAACAAGCGGATCGCCGAGGACAAATTGCCCTGTTCACGCGTCAGGTCGATCTTGGTAACGAGTTCCGACAGCGTTACCTGTCGCGTATGCGCGATTGTCTTTAGGTTATCCCAGAAGGCATCTTCAAGGCTGACGCTGGTCTTGTGTCCATCGATCACGATGGAACGCTTGATAACCAAGGATTTCATTGTGGGCCCCCGTAAGCCCCTACCCCGTCGCCCTCATACAGCAGGTTTTGAGTTCGCGCTGCAGTAGGTCCATACCAACGCGATTCACCAAAATGCACCTTTTCGTGATGTCCGACACAGCACCATCCGCTGGGACCTGTATCCTCCTCAGCAATCCGAGGGGGGTTTCGTCATGAACACCAAGAAAGACATCGCACCGCTGATAGAGCTTCTGAAAATGGCAGCCGAGCGAAAGCCGCGTCGTGAAACGGGCCAGGTTTCGCAGGACGACTTTTTCTGCGAAGACCACTCTTTGCTTGAAATGTGGCCGGAAGCCTGTCGCCGCACCGGCGTCGGAACTCGTGAATTTCCACCCGGCGTCATCAAACTATGGAAAGAAAGTCTGGGCCGGTCGAACTGACGGTCAGGGTGGCAATGGGTTCACGCGTCAATTTGCTCGCCCCGACACCTCGCTCAATGTCACCGGCTCGGGCAGTTCCAACGCTTCAGGCTGTTCGTAACCCATGACCCGTAGTACGCCGCTTGCGGGGCACATTTCCACCGCTATTCGGGTCTGCGAATTGAGTACCGGAGGCGTTACCCAGTCAAATTCTGTCCCGAAGACTCCGGGCCAGGCCGCAAGCTGGTCACGTCGCGTGCGGCTGTTCTCGGCTGCTTCGTCTGAGTCCCGCGTGAAAAGGGCCTCGGCGGCCACCCGGGCTTCCCAGCGTGGCCTGCTCAGAAACCAGTCGTTTGCGGCACTGGTTTCGTGACTGCGGCTGGAAAAATCATCTTGCGTCCGCTCGATCACGCACCGCTCGCCGGGATGACAGCCGGCCAATGCGTAGATGACCGGACGCGCGATCGGTGTCGTCTCCAGCCGATGCTTCGCGTCCCCAAATGTCGTAGACGTCTCGAATACGTCGCGCAGCAGATGGTCGGGCGGAACGTGGCGCGTGCCCCACGTGTGGCGCGCGTTTAAAACCATGTCATAGGGGCGCAGCCACGGGTGCGAGGTTCGCCGCAACATCGGGGCCTGGTTGATGCAGGCCGCAAAGCGTCCCGGCGCTGACGCTGTCAGCACCCCGACATAGCCGGGCCAGGTCACATTGTAGAACTCGCCGGCGGGGCCTCGCATCCGCGCTATTTCCACATGACGGCCGAGGCCCGGAAACGGCCAATCAAGTGTGCGAGCAATCCAGGATACCCCGTCCTGTTCACGGGAGAGCGCGGTGCAGCCCCACTGGTAGCAGCCGTTAAGAAACCAGATGCCTGAAAAGTCGAGCTCGGCCGCGATGGCCTTGACCTCGACCGCATAAGACGAGCGCGATTGCAGGAGCCAGCGTCGCGTTACCGAGTCGATTGCCGGCAGCAGCCCGGCTGCGACGCGCGGTAACCAGCAAATGCACGCATCACGCAGCGCCCGCGCGCGCAGGCGGCTTTCGGTGGCGTGACGAACGGGACCACCGTGCCGTACATCGACAACAGGAATAGGGAGAAGGCCCGAGCTCAACCTGTTGGCTCCCGACATGGACACGTTTTACCGCGCTTCAGATCGGCAGCAATAGCCGGGTACTATTCCCGTTGACAATCGCCCGATGATCGTAATTCAGAGCGGAATTACTTCAAATGAACTCGTCATGCCCGCGCTTGTCGCGGGCATCCACGTCTTAAATCCTCAAACGCCTCAAAGACGTGGATGGCCGGGACAAGCCCGGCCATGACAATTGATAGCGTTAACCCCAACAGATCCCGTTTTATTCGCAGAATTTACAGGGCGGGAAATCGCGGCTGTAGACCGGCTGCGCTCTGAACTTCCCCGGGTCGTATTTCCAATATGTGCTGACGTCGTTGTAAGTCTTGACCACCGTGTTCCAGAGTTCGTCCTTGTCGTAGTCGAACAACTTCTTCTTCTCGACCTTCTTGATGTAGATGTTCTGGATCGGGCTTTTGGTGGCGAGGTCGAGCCGCACCGGGCCGCGCGGCGGGTCGAGCTTGATGGTAGCCATCGCCTTGATGAATTCCGACGGGCCAGGATACTTGCCTTGGAACTTGGCCAACGTCTGGTCGATCCACATGGCGGTGGCGTAATTGGCTTCCGAATAATACGACGGCACCTTGCCGTATTTGGCGCGGTACTTCTTGACGAAGGCCTCGTTCGCCGGCGTCTGGAGTGCTGCGCTATAGACGTGCGCCGAAACGTCGGCGATGACCTCGTCGCCCATGAAGGGCAGGGCGAACTCGTCATAATTGGTGCTGCCGCCGAGAATGATCGTCTTGTTGCCGGACGCGCGCAGCTGTTTGGGGAATTGCAGGGCCATCGGTCCGACCATCAACGAGAAGATCGCGTCGATATCGGATTTGATGCCCGGAATGTACGGCCCGAAGTCCTTGTTGCCGAAAGGCACCCAGATTTTCTGCACGACCTTGCCGCCGCAATCCTCGAAGGCCTTCTGGAATCCGCCAACCTGCTCGTACCCGAAGGCGTAATCGGTGCCGATCGCGGAGACGCGCTTATAGCCTTGCTCGCAAGCCCATTGCCCGAGCGCATGGGTCGGCTGCGACGAGACCCACGTGGAGAATACGGTGTAAGGAAATTTGTCGGATAGACGCTGGGCAATGTCGTCCCCGGTGGTGATGGTACCGATGAAGAGCGTCTTTTCCTGGTTCGAAATCGGCGCCAGTGCATAGGCTGCTGTGCCAAGCACCGCGCCGACGAGCATGTCCACCTTGTCCTGCAGAATAAGCTTCTTGGCCATGGACACGTCGCCGTCGACGGTGCCTTTGTCGTCCGCTACGATGAAGGTGACCTTGGCGCCGCCGAGCATGCCGTTGTGCTCGTCCAGATACATCCGGAAGCCGTTGACCATGTCGGTGCCGAGCTGGGTGATGATGCCCGTGCGCGGCGCCAGGAATCCGATCTTGAGCTCCTGTGCCTGGGCGGATGCGGTGGATGCGCCCGCGGCGGCGACGCACAGCAGGGGAAGAACTCGCGCCAGTCTGTTCATCGTGGCCTCCTCTTACATCGTTATTCGATCACCTCATCCGCACGGCGGTACTTTCCCCGCCTGCCCTTATTTCAGGGTAAGGACGACCGGTCCCGATACCGGGTCGGTGACGCCAAGACTGCCGCCAAGATCCTCGAGTGTATCGCGGAATGAATCCAGCGTTGCGCCCATATTCGAGCGCGCGCTTGCAAGCGCATCCATGTCGTCCCACTCGGCGATAATACAGAACGTACGTTCCCCGGTCTTGATGATATTGGCATGCTTCAACCCGGGCCAATTCGCCTGTACTTTTTTATGCGCGTCGAGGAATTCCTGTTCGCGTCCAGGCTTCACTTTGAAGCGCACAGCGTTGAATGCGGTCATCGTGCCTCCTTATGGAAACGGTTCATACGCAAAACTAAAAAGAAGAACCCACCGCTCCTAGTCGACGTTCTGAGCGTCCTTGTACATAACCTTGTGGCGCGTTTCCGTCACCCAGGCATCGATTTGCGCGTCGGTCATGAAATGCGACCGGTCGAACGTGTTCCAGTTGGTGATCTCGTTTAAATTCTTTTTCCACCTCTTGTAGGGCGGCTTGGCGGGTGGGCCAAAGCACATGATGTCCAGCACCGACAACTCGTCGGGGATGCCGAGCAAAGGTTTCATGGCTTTTTGCGCTTTTTCCTGCCCGATCGCGGTCACCCACCAGACATTGTAGCCAAGAGCAGCCGCCGCAAGATGTGCCGACATCGTCGCCGCCGCGACGCTTTGCAGCAATATGCGCTCGGCATTCTCCTTGTACATCTTGTCGAGCTCCGACCCGTCATTGAGAACGGGGAAGGCCTTGACCCAGCGGAAATCGCTGGCAACGACAATGAATCCCGGCGCGGTGGCCAGTCCGCGATAGTCCGGCGTCGGAAACTTCATCTTCAACCTGGCACGGGCCACCTGCTCTTCACGGAAGTATTCCATAATTCTGTTTTTCAAATCCTGATCCGTGATGACAATGAAATGCCAGGGCTGTGCGTTTGCCCCCGACGGCGCGTGGCGCGCCGCTTCGAGAATCATGTCGTAATGTTCGTGCGGCACAACGCAGCCTTGGTCGAAGGCCCGCGTCGTGATCCTGTTTTTGATGACGTCCATGAGCGCATCGTATTTCGCGCGATCGGTTAAATCGTGTTTGGCTGCTGATGCGACCTGCGACATGGTTTCCTCCGCCCGACGGCAATATTCAACGCTAGCACCTTTGCCTCGGCCGATCACGGGGAGCCCTCCGGCTCTCAGTCGATCAGGTCGTCGGCGAGAGCGAGCAACGTCGGTGGCATGTGGATGCCGAGAACCTTTGCGGTGCTGAGATTGATCGCCAGCCGGTATTTTGAAGCCTGCTCTACCGGCAGGACTGCCGGTTTGTCACCTTTGAGGATCTTGTCGATGTAGGTGGCGACGCGCCGGGTGAGATCAGCCTGGTCCGGCGCATAACTCATGAGTCCGCCCGCCTCCACATTTTCCCGCGTTCCGAACATGCTCGGCAGCCGCTGCTTGATTGCGAGCTGGGCCAGGGGCGTTCGCTCGACCCGCGTCAGGGTCGACGCGGCAACAAAAACGCCGCCAACGCGCTCGCGTCCCATCGTCGCGAACGCGCCGTCAAAATCCTTGCTGGCGCGCACCGGCACCGAGAGGATCTGAATTCCAAGTTTTGCGCCGGCAGCTTCGGCCGATTGTAAAGTCGGACGGCCCGAAGGGACTGCAGAATTCCAGAACACACCGAACCGCGTCGCCTGCGGCACAGTTTCCTTCAAGATCGCCAGCGCCTTCGCGGTGACATCGGATTGCATCACCGACAGTCCGGTAATGTTCCCGCCCGGACGTGGAAGGCTCGTCACATGGCCGGTGCCGATGGGATCTGCATGAGTGGCAAACACGATTGGGATTGCCTTTGTCGCCTGTCTCTGCCGCCTCGACCTCCGTCGATGACGTCCCGAAAATAACGTCGACATTCATGCCGACAAGTTCAGCCGCGCCCTTGCGCAGATCGTCGACGGTCTCAGCCCACCGGAACTCGATGTTGATGTTCTTGCCCTCGACGTAACCGAGCTCGCGCAAGCCTTCCCGAAATGCTTCCACCCGGTTGGCCGAGGCCGAGGCGCTACCGAAGCCGAGGAATCCGACGACGGGGGGCGTCGATCGTTGCGCTCACGCCATTTGCGGCCATGCGACCGCGGTACGCGCCCAGAATGTGATAAAGTCCCGCCGTCTCACCAAATGCCCCCAAACTCGCGTCAGTCATCGTAGCGGCTGAAACGGCCATTTCGAAAGGGGACATTACGCGAGATGGCAAATTCGTGGAGCAGCAACCGCTACGCCCGCGGCGGACGGCGTCGTTCGTGAAACCACGCGCGGTATTGCGTCATCTTCGCGCGTTGGGCCGAGGGTGCGTGCCGCTTGCAGGTCGCTGCCTCCTGGCTCCCCTCCGGCGCGCCCCACCGCAGCTCGACGCAGTCGTTGACGTTGTAGGCCATTTCGAGTGCCGTTGAGCGATCCATCACGTCCTTGAGCGCCAGCGTCCATTGCGAGCCGTCGCTGCGCGGATACGAAAACTTGCGCGACGCAAGCTCAGACGCGAGGGCTCGTTCAAGCTCGGCTTTGACGCCCGACGGACTTTTGCCGATCGGCATCGCATAACGCTCAGGCCGCCGCGCGACCCGATCCGGAAAATGGCGCACCACGTCCATCGCGATCAGCAATCGCAGATCGCGCGATGGCGTTGCGAAATCCTCCCATGCACCGGTCGTCTCGAAGATCGCCGGTCCGTCTGGCATCGACGCTTCGCCCTTTCCGCTGCTCTGGTACTTGCGGCCGTTCTCGACCGACGTCACGCGCGTCTTCACCTGCTCTTCGAGCGAGGTGATTGCTTCCGTCATCGCGCGCAGCGGATCGAGCGGCGCCGGCGACATGACGTCGTCCATGCGGTCGTAGAAATCCTCGACCTTGAGATGCGACGGGTCGAGCGAAAAATCACCGTATTCCGGATTCTTCGCGATCTCGGCATTGGTGAGACGCCGCAGCGCATGGTTCCTGTCGGGCAAGATCGGCCGGAAACGCTTGAAGCCGGGGCTGCCGAGCGCGGGATCCTGTGCGTACAGGAAGTTGCCGCGCCAGAAACGCTTGCGCGCGACGGTGCCGTCCGGCTGCCCGTCGACCGCGAGGAAGACGCCCGCACCATCGCTGGTCTGCGGCACGCGCTTGACCAACATCAGGATGTGCCCGTACGGGTCAGCGTAGATGGTGCCGGGGCGCAGCGTGTCCTGCTCCAGCGTCACGGGATAATAGTCGGTGTTGTCGTCGCTCGCGCGCGTGCGCCCGCTGCCGGAGTGCACGCCATCGGCGACGACGCGCATGTAGTTGCCGAACGATGCGGCAAGGTTTCCGCCCTTCCCAGCCTCGGCGTTCTGGATGCTTGCCCAGCCGAAGCACGCCGGCGGGTTGCCGCCGCCGCCGCGCGAGCATTTCGAATAGCCGAAAGGCAGCCCCATCTTGAAGGCGAAATAGGCGCGAAGAAAATAAGGAAGATCGGCGCAGTCGGGACGAAGCACGATCTTCATCTCGTCTTCGCCAAGGCCCAGATGGTTGAACAGGACGTTGCGCGACTTGTCGCGCAACACTTCATGCAGCGCCGGCCAAGACGGCGCTGCATCGAGCGGCGCGTCGAACAGCTTCTCGATCCAGGCGGAGAACAGGTTCTCCATGCCGCGATCCCACGCGTTCCGCACCGGCCAGACGCTTCCGGCCGCAGCTTGCGGCCGCGGCGGCTGATCAGCACGTACGGAGATTTCGCGGACAACATTGCCGCAATCTGACGAAGCGAGATTCGCCCGCCATTTTCCGGCTGCAGGCGCGTTGACTTCCGCAAACCAGAAGTACGGCGGCCCACCGAACCGCTTGCGCGATTTGGCGGCGACGCTTCCATCGGGCCCAACCAAGGACAATTCGCCGTCGAGCGGCTTCTCCGACGTGAAGACGACGCGCAAGGGCGCGCCCTTCCACGGCGCCACGGGGGAGGCCAGGACCGCAAGATTTGATTCCTCGCAGGCGCCGGACCGGCCTTGCGCCTGGGCGGCTGTCGCTGAAAGCACGAAAACGGAGAGTGCGGTTGCGACCAGCAACGCAGCCGTCACAGCAGGAGTCCGGCGTGGTGGCAGCAAGCGAGCCCCCTGTCCTGAATTGTCCATGAATTGTACTTGGGCCGCAAGTAAACAATATTGCGGTGTCCTTGGCCAACATATCCACCGCCCGATTCCGGTGAAATTAGGGAGAAACGGCCGCAGCTTCCGGCGGAACCGCCCGGGGAGCCCGGACAGCGGCAAGGAATGGCTAACCATCCTGTTTCACGCGTTACTTAGACGGTCCGTCCTATCGTGTGCGGCTTTTTGTCGGACGTTTTTCAGCCAGACCCAAGCCATGGCCCGCTCATCGTCGGATCCGATCCCCGTCGCGCGCAGCGAAAGGCTGGTCCTGGGACTTTTTACCGCGGCGGTATTCCTGAGCGCGCTGCTGCTGTTCGGCGTGCAGCCGATGTTCAGCCGCATGGTCCTGCCGCAGCTCGGTGGCTCACCGTCGGTCTGGTCGGTCGCGATGGTGTTCTTTCAGTCCATGCTTTTGGCTGGCTACGCCTATGCGCATTTCCTCATGGGCACAGAAAATCGCCGGATGGCTGTTGCGGTGCATCTTGCGCTCCTGACTGGCGCGATGGTCACACTGCCGCTGTCGATTGCCGACTGGGGCGCGCCTCCTGCATCCGGAACCGCCTTTTGGCTGCTCGGCCTGTTCACCGTTTCGATAGGGCTGCCGTTCTTCGCGCTCGCCGCGAACAACCCGCTTCTGCAGACCTGGTTTGTGCGCACCGGGCACCGCGAAGCCCATGATCCTTACTTTCTCTACGCCGCATCCAACATCGGAAGTTTTCTCGCCCTTCTTTCTTATCCTCTGCTTCTTGAGCCGGCATTCACGCTGCATACACAAGGCTGGCTGTGGAGCGGCGGCTTCGTGCTGCTCGTCGCGCTCATCGCGGGCTGCGGCGCGGTCATGCTGCGATCCGGCGCGGATGCGGCCCTCGGACACCAGACCCACCCGGCTGGCATAAAACCGGGTTGGCTCATGACCGGCCGCTGGATTCTTGTCTCCACCGTGCCGTCGGGCCTGCTTGTGGCCGTCACTGCGCATATTTCAACCGAGCTGACATCGGCGCCACTGTTGTGGGTGATGCCGCTGTCGCTTTATCTGCTCACCTGGGTTCTGGTCTTTCAGCGGAAGCCGGCGCTTTCGCACAAGCTTGTCCTGACTCTGCAGCCGTTCGCGGTGGCCGGGGTCGTCGCATTGCTCTACCTCGGCAATCGCGTGCCCATGGTGCCGAGCCTGATCGGGCACCTGCTTGCATTTTTCATCATCGCGTTGGGTTGTCACGGCGAGCTTGCGCGCACTCGTCCACCCCCCGCGTATCTGTCGTCGTTCTATGTGTCGCTCTCGTTTGGCGGGATGGTTGGCGGTCTCTTCGCCGGCCTGCTCGCGCCATACATGTTCTCCTGGATTGCCGAATATCCAATTCTCATTGCACTGGCAGCGCTCTGCCGTCCCTGGAGGCCGCTGCAGCGGAACGAGACCTGGTTCTGGCTTGTGGCGTCCATTGCCGGCGCATTGGTCGTATTCGCGTTTTTGCCGGTCAACGGCACGGAAGCGACGGTAAGCCAACTCGACATGGCGGTGCTCGGCCTCGCTACGCTGTCCGTTCTATTCATGGTGTTGATGCGCGATGCCCGCAAATCGGCAGCGATCGTCGTGCTGGCGCTGATCGTCACGCACACGCAACACAGCGGGCAGACATCGATCCGCAGTTTTTTCGGTGTCAACGTTGTCTTCGACTATGACAAGCGTTTGCGCATCCTCCGGCACGGTTCAACCATCCACGGAGCAGAGGAGCTCATTGACGGCAAGCCGGTGTCCGGTCGGCCAAAACCCCTCACATATTACCATGATGGCGCGCCGATCACGAAGGCGATCGAGGCGGTGCGGGCTCGGAAGGCCGGACCATTGCGCGTCGCCGTCATCGGTCTCGGAGCCGGCGCGCTCGCCTGCCGCATCATGCCAAACGAAACCTGGCGCTTCTTCGAGATCGATCCAACCGTGATCGACATCGCGCGCGACCCGAAATATTTCACCTTCTTGAGCACCTGCGCGCCCAACCTGCCGATCGTGCTGGGCGATGCGCGGCTCACGATGACCGCCGAACCGGCCGGCTTCTACGACGTGATCGTCGTCGACGCCTATTCATCCGACGCCATCCCAGTCCATCTGGCGACGCGAGAGGCGATGGCGATCTACAAATCGCGGCTTGCGCCGCACGGCGTCGTCGTCATGCACATTTCGAACCGCCATCTCGAGCTGGAAAGCGTCGCGACCGGCATTGCGGCTGCGAACGAGATGCAAACCTGGCTCTGGAACGACCCCAAGTTCGGCACGAATATCCTCGAACTTATATCTCCATCCTACGTCGCCGTGGCCGCGGAGCGCGCGGAAGACGTCGGGACGATCGCCACATCGGAGCGCTGGACATTGAACCTGCCCGACCCCGGCCAGCGCATCTGGACCGACGACTACTCGAACATCGCAGGCGCGTTCTGGCGCAAGCTCAGGCGGCGGTGGGCCGAGCCCGCCAGCCATTGACGCGCTGGTACAAGTCGACCTCCCGGTAGCGGGATACACCGCGGCGGAACTTTTTGCCGCGCCGTAGATTGTTGGACAAATGGGAGGCGTTCCATGACCAAGACGGACATGGGTAATGTTCATACCGCTCAGCCCGCCAATGACATTGACTGGCGACATTTTTGGCTGGTGAATGTGATGCTCGATACCGCCAGGGGGCCGCTTGTGCGCGCTGCCCGTCCTGAATTGCGGCCGAGAAAGATTCCCTAAGCCGGCGCCTGCAGAGGCTTCATCATATGCGGGCGATACTCGGCGTACCGCGACACTAGAGCATGATCCATTGAGGTTGACACTCAACGTCGTCATGGCCGGGCTTGTCACCGCAAGTCGGGTTTACCCGACTTGCGGCAAGTATTTATGCGGAAGTCGGGCAGGCCCGACTTCCGATGCCATCCACGTCTTTGAATTTTCACGATCATTAAGACGTGGATGCCCGCGACGAGCGCGGGCATGACAATTCAATTTGACTCGATCCTGCTCTAAGATCGATACCCGCGCCGGTTATGGCGCGGGTATGAAATGTCAGATCAAAATCGGTTGCTGCGGTCCTCGCAGCGCGATTGGCGATAGACGGTCGATCAGCCCGGGCAGACGGACAGGCCGGTGCAGGCACCGAGCGTATAATTCGCCGCGATAGCGTTATCTCCCGCGGACTCGAGCGCCTCGTCGGTAACGTCGAAGTTCAGAATGCTGTCGTCGGTCTGTGCGAGCTCAATCTTCGTCATGGCCTAAATCCTTTTTTCCTGGCTCCCCTGTGGAGCTGTATCACAACCTAACGACATATCATCCTTTTGCATGTGACGCGGGTCACATAACCGGCGTTTTCTGTTGTCCGTGCAGTTAAGGTTACTTGATGACTTCGTCAGCGAACGAAAGCAGCGCCTGGGGCACGGCCAGAGCGAGCGCTTCGTCGTCTTTACGTTGACGACCAGCTCGAACCAGGTTGGGGCCCGCGCAGAAAATAGCCTCCCCACTCGCACGCTCAGGATGTGCAGTAAGATCAAGCGTGGGTTCAACGATCGTATCAAGCACCGAGGGGCCAATGCCAAAACCGAAGCCGGTGGACCGATTGGAGGTTCACATTCTGGTCGACAACTCAACCGATAGCCTTTCCACCATTCCAGCGCATGTTGAGTCAGAGTTTTCATATCTGCGGCGGAAGGGAATGCGGATCCTCTCCGGGAAATGCATCTGCTGCGCCAACCACGGATTGTCCTGTCTGCTCACCGCGCATTGCGGAGATGTCAGCCATACCATGTTGTTCGACACCGGACCCGAAGCCGATACGTTCGAGAGAAACACCCAGCGGCTCGGTATCGATCTGAGTGCGGTCGAAAGCGTCGTGCTCTCGCATGGACATTGGGATCATGCCGGAGGAATGCTGCGCGCCATCGATATGATTCGGGCCGACGGCAACAATCGCGACCTGCCCTACTACGCGCACCCCGAAATGTTCCGCACGCGCGGCCGGCAACTTCCCGATGGGGAAATCATGCCAATGGAAGATGTGCCAAGTGTTCAGGAATTGGCCGCGCATGGCGCGCGGGTTGTGAGCACACGCGAGCCGCAGACTTTTCTGGACGACATGTTCTACGTGAGCGGTGAAATTCCGCGCGTGACGCCTTTCGAACAGGGCCTTCCGTTTCATTTTGCCAAAACTGAAAAAGGCTGGGAGCCTGACCCATGGGTGATCGATGAGCGCTGGATTGGCGTCAACGTGGCGGGCAAGGGCCTCGTTGTTTTCTCGGCCTGTTCGCACGCCGGCGTCGTCAACGTCCTCAAGGACGCCCGCGCAAAATTCCAGGATGTCCCGCTGCATACAGTCCTCGGTGGATTTCACCTTTCGGGTCCCACGGAAAAGATCATCCCCGAAACAGTCGAGGCGATGCGCGACTTCGGTCTAACGACAATTGCTGCGGGGCACTGCACCGGCTGGCGCGCGATCGCCGCGTTGACCACTGCATTCGGAGACAGGGTCGTAACACCGACCGCGGTGGGAAAACGGTTTATTTTTCAGGCGTAGCAGTTGCCGCCGGCAAACAGGCCCGCAAAAAGGGTCTCGTGCCGGGGCCTGCCTCCGAAGAGGCAATCTGCCTAAATAATAGAATGCGCCGCGCTCAAGAGATGAGCAGATTGCGCGGGAATTCGGCGGCCGCGTCAAATAACCTTGTCAAATCCGTCAGATGACCTGTTTGGCACGCGCCTTGCGAATACGGTTTGCGGCGCCGGGACCGGGCCCGATTGCGCGTGCGTCAAACAGGAGAGAGGCAAATGTCGGAAATGAATTGCGCGGCCGCGAGACCGCAGGCACGCAGCTGGCTATCGGCCGCCGCGGGCATCGCATTTGGAGTTGCAGCCACGTCCTCGGCGATGGCCCAGGACACGATCAAGATCGGCATTCTTCATTCGCTGTCGGGAACGATGGCGATCAGCGAAACCACGCTGAAGGACACGATGCTGTTTTTGATCGACGAGCAGAACAAGAAAGGCGGCGTTCTAGGCAAGAAACTGGAGGCAGTGGTCGTTGACCCTGCGTCCAACTGGCCGCTCTTCGCCGAAAAAGCGCGCGAGCTGATTTCGAAAGACAAGGTCTCGGTCGTATTCGGCTGCTGGACCTCGGTCTCGCGCAAATCCGTGCTGCCGGTATTCAAGGAGCTCAACTCGATTCTGTTCTACCCGGTGCAGTATGAGGGCGAGGAATCCGAGCGTAACGTCTTCTACACAGGTGCCGCGCCGAACCAGCAGGCGATCCCGGCCGTCGATTACCTGATGAGCAAGGACGGCGGATCGGTGAAGCGCTGGGTGCTCGCGGGCACGGACTATGTCTATCCGCGCACCACCAACAAGATCCTCGAGGCCTATCTGAAGGCGAAAGGCGTCAAGGACGAAGACATCATGATCAACTACACGCCGTTCGGACACGCCGACTGGCAGACCATCGTCGCCGACGTCAAGAAATTCGGCTCGGCGGGCAAGAAGACCGCCGTAGTGTCGACCATCAACGGGGACGCCAACGTGCCGTTCTACAAGGAGCTCGGCAACCAGGGCGTCAAGGCGACCGATATTCCGGTGGTGGCGTTCTCGGTCGGCGAAGAAGAGCTCGCCGGTCTCGACACCAAGCCGCTCCTCGGCCATCTCGCTGCCTGGAATTACTTCGAGTTCGATCAAGAACCCCGCGAATGCCGAGTTCATCAAAAAGTGGCAGGCGTTCACGAAGAACCCGAAGCGCGTCACCAATGATCCGATGGAAGCGCACGTCATCGGCTTCCAGATGTGGGTGAAGGCCGTCGAGAAGGTCAAATCCACCGAGCCGGACAAGGTCATCGACGCGCTGCCCGGCATCGAGGCAGAGAACCTGACAGGCGGCACCTCGAAGATGCTGGCAAACCACCACATCACCAAGCCGGTATTCATCGGCGAAGTCCGCGGCGACGGCCAGTTCGACGTCGTCTGGAAGACCAAAGGTCTCGTACCCGGCGACGCCTGGTCGGACTTCCTGCCCGGCTCGAAGGACCTCGAGGCGGATTGGGTCACCCTGAAGTGCGGCAACTACAACACGGTCACCAAAAAGTGCGGAGGTCAGGCCTCCTGAACTGACGGTGGCGGAGGCGGCGGTCGACCGCCGCCTCCCGTCGCGCATTTCAAGCCGGATGAAATGCAATGCATGGCTTTCACGATCGTGCGCTGGCGCTTCTATTCGCCATAGGCCTCCTGCTTTTTGGCGCAACGTTGGCCGGTGCCGGCCCGTACGAGGATGCGCTCGCGGGCTTCACGACCGATTCCTTTAGCGATACCGCCGATGCCATCGATGCGCTGACCGCGAGCGCTGATCCCCGCACGGGCCCTTTGCTGGAAGCCCTCAAGGATCAGCGCCTGCTCTATTCGGCGGACGCCAAGCGCGTCTTCATCAAGGACAAATCCGAAAAGCTGACCGACGCCGCCAGCGGCGCAACGGTCGCGACGCCGCCCGCCGATATCGAAAAAGTGCGGCTCAACAATCGCGTGCGCGGAATGCTCGACGCCGCACTCGGCTCGCTCACTTTGATGGCCAAGGAGCCCGGCCGGCGCTTCGACGCCGCCCAGGCGGTCTTCAAGTCGCGCGATCCTGGTGCCTTGCCCAATATCGACAAGGCGCTCGAGAAAGAGACGGACCCGCGCGTCAAAAAAGCCCTTAACGAGGCCCGCGCCGCCGCCGTCCTTTATTCGACCGAGACGAGCGCCGACGACAAGATCGCCGCCATTGCCGTGATCCGCGACCGCGGCGACCAGGACGCGCTCGGGCTCATCGACAGCCTGCCCGCTGACCTGCCGCCCGCCGTGCGTCAAGCCGCAAGCTCCGCCGGCGGCAAGATCCGCGACAATCTTGCGTTCTGGAGCGCGCTACAGAACGCCTGGTACGGCCTCTCGCTCGGCTCGGTGTTGCTGCTCGCGGCGATCGGTCTAGCGATCACCTTCGGTGTCATGGGCGTCATCAACATGGCGCACGGTGAAATGGTGATGCTCGGCGCCTATACGACATTCGTCGTGCAGGAATATATCCGCACCTATAATCCGGCGCTGTTCGACTACTCGCTCATCATTGCGGTGCCGCTGGCCTTCGCCGTCGCGGGCAGCGTCGGCGTCGCGGTCGAGCGCGGCATCATCCGCTTCCTTTACGGCCGGCCGCTCGAGACTTTGCTCGCAACCTGGGGCCTCTCGCTGATCCTGCAGCAGGTCGTGCGCACGGTCTTCGGACCGACCAACAAGGAGGTCGGCAACCCCTCATGGATGAGCGGCGCCTTCGAATTCGGCGGCCTCACCATCACCTACAACCGGCTTTGGATCATCTGCTTCGCCCTGGCAGTTTTCGTCGCCCTGCTCGGCATGCTGCGCCTGACGCGGCTCGGCCTTGAGATGCGCGCGGTCACGCAAAACCGCACGATGGCGGCCGCCATGGGCATCCGCACCGCGCGTATCGACGCCCTCACCTTCGGGCTCGGATCGGGCATCGCGGGCATTGCCGGCGTCGCGTTGTCCCAGATCGACAACGTCTCGCCCAATCTCGGGCAAGGCTACATCATCGACTCCTTCATGGTCGTGGTGTTCGGCGGTGTCGGCAATTTGTGGGGCACGCTGGTCGGCGCCTTCACGCTCGGCATCGCCAACAAGTTCCTCGAGCCCTATGCCGGCGCTGTGCTCGGCAAGATCGCCATCCTGGTGCTCATCATCCTTTTCATCCAGAAGCGGCCACGCGGCATGTTCGCGCTCAAGGGCCGGGCCGTGGAGGCGTGATGATGCCTTTCCCCGCACCGCTATTCGACGTGATTCCCCTCCCCCCGCGAAGCGGCGGAGAGGTCGGTTGCCGAAGGTGGGGGGCTGCTGGGCCCTGCACGTTCCCCAACCCGGTCCTCCCACCCCCGACCCCTCGCCACCCGCTGCGCGTCGTGCGAGGGAGGGGAGAAGCGGAAGCGCCGCATGACCGGCGCCTTCCCGCTCACGCGCCTCCTTGACCGGTCCTCGGCCGTGTTCCTGATCTTGCTTGCTGCCTTTGCGGTGGTGATCCCCACGCTCAATCTCCTGATGCCCGCGAGCTCTGGCCTGCACGTGTCGACCTATCTCGTGGCACTGTTCGGCAAGTACATCTGCTACGCGATGCTGGCGCTCTCTATCGACCTGATCTGGGGCTATGCCGGCATATTGTCGCTCGGCCACGGCGCGTTTTTCGCGCTCGGCGGATACGCCATGGGCATGTACCTGATGCGGCAGATCGGCACGCGCGGCGTGTACGCCAATCCGGTCCTGCCGGACTTCATGGTGTTCCTGAACTGGCCTGAGCTGCCGCTGTACTGGTACGGCTTCGATCACTTCGCCTATGCGGCGGCGATGATCGTTCTCGCACCCGGTCTGCTCGCCTTTGTCTTTGGCTGGTTTGCGTTCAGAAGCCGCGTGACCGGTGTCTACCTCTCCATCATCACGCAGGCGATGACCTACGCGCTGATGCTCGGATTCTTCAGAAACAATTTTGGCTTCGGCGGTAACAACGGCCTGACCGACTTCAAGGATATCCTTGGCTTCAACGTGCAGGCCGAAACAACGCGCAACGCCTTGCTCGTGGCTTCGTGCGTGGCACTCGCGCTCTGCTTCCTGATCTGCCGCGCCGTGGTGACCTCGAAATTCGGCAAAGTGCTGGTCGCGATCCGCGACGCCGAGACCCGCACGCGTTTTCTAGGCTACCGCGTCGAAGCCTACAAACTGTTCGTGTTCACGCTTTCGGCCTGCATGGCGGGCGTTGCCGGAGCGCTTTATGTTCCGCAGGTCGGCATCATCAATCCGAGCGAGTTTGCCCCCGGCAATTCGATCGAGGCGGTCATATGGGTGGCGGTCGGCGGCCGTGGCACTCTCACCGGCGCGGTGCTGGGCGCCTTTGTCGTGAACTACGCCAAGACCTTCTTCACCACCGGTTGGCTTGCGCCCTATTGGCTCTTCGTGCTCGGTGGCCTGTTCATTGCGGTAACCCTGCTGCTGCCACGTGGAATCGTCGGCACCTACGAATGGTGGCGCGCCCGCCGCGACGAGAAGCAGGCCGCCATCCCCATCGCGGCGCAAGCGCCGCATGCGGCGGAGTGAAGCGCATGCAGCTGAAAACAACATCCGCGATGCTCTACCTCGACGGCATCAGCGTATCCTTCGATGGATTCAAGGCGCTGAATGAGTTGTCCTTCGTGATCGAGCCCGGCGAAATGCGCGCCATCATCGGTCCCAACGGCGCCGGCAAAACCACGATGATGGATGTCATCACGGGCAAGACCCGCCCGGACAACGGCGACGTCTATTTTGGGCAAGGCTCTTATGACCTATCCAAGCTCGACGAAACCCAAATCGCCGAGCTTGGCATTGGACGCAAATTTCAGAAGCCGACCGTCTTCGACATCCATACCGTCGAAGACAACCTCCTGCTGGCGCTGAAAAACGACCGCAGCGTGCGCGCAACATTGTTATGGCAAAACTCGTCCGCCCAGCAGAACCGCATCGATCAGATCCTTGACGTCATCAAGCTCGCAAGCGCACGCGCGCGCGTTGCCGGCAGCCTGTCGCACGGCCAGAAGCAATGGCTCGAGATCGGCATGCTGCTGGCACAGGAGCCGAAGCTGCTGCTCGTCGACGAACCGGTCGCGGGCATGACCGATGCCGAAACGATGCAGACTGCCGAGCTCCTGAAGGAAATCAACCGCGACAAGACCGTCATCGTGGTCGAGCACGATATGGCCTTCGTGCGCGAGCTTGGCGTCAAGGTTACCTGCCTGCACGAAGGATCGGTGCTTGCCGAAGGCACCATCGATCAGGTCTCGGCCAACGAGCGGGTCGTGGAAGTGTACTTGGGGAGATAGCGAAGAAAGGTAGCGAATAGGGAGTAGCGAATAGCAAGAAGCGAGTAGCGAATAGTGAATAGTGAATAGCGAATAGAAAGTGTCGAGTAGAAGCGAGTACTTTTCTATTCGCTATTCGCTACTCCCTATTCGCTCTGGCGAGAAGCAACGATGCTCGAAGTTAACTCAATCGATCTGCACTACGGCGCCGCGCAGGCGCTGCGCGGGATCTCGCTCAAGGCCGAGCCGGGAAAAGTGACCTGCGTGCTCGGCCGCAATGGTGTCGGCAAGACCAGCCTGTTGCGCGCGATCATCGGGCAGCATCCGGTCAGCAAAGGCACCATCACGCTCGGCGGCAATGAGATCACGAAGTTGTCGACCGTCGAACGGGCGCGCAGCGGCGTGGCGCTCGTGCCGCAGGGCCGCGAGATCTTTCCGCTGCTGACCGTCGAAGAGAACCTGCAGACCGGCTTTGCGCCGCTGCCGCGCAGCGAGCGCAGCGTGCCCGACGATGTGTTCTCTTTGTTTCCAGTGCTCGACAGCATGCTCAGGCGCCGCGGCGGCGACCTGTCCGGCGGCCAGCAGCAGCAATTGGCGATTGGCCGGGCCCTGGTGATGCGCCCGAAGCTTCTTTTGCTTGACGAACCGACGGAAGGTATCCAGCCCTCGATCATCAAGGATATCGGCCGCGCCATAGCCTATCTGCGGGGGCTCGGCGAAATGGCGATTGTGCTGGTCGAGCAATATCTCGATTTTGCACGGGAGCTGGGGGACCACTTCGCGGTCATGGAACGCGGCTCGATCGTCTATGCGTGCGATAAAGCCGGCATGGATGAAGAGGCGTTGAAGCGCGCGTTGGCCATCTGACGGGGGTTGCGTGAGCCGGATGTCGACGACAGCGGTTAGCTTGGGATTGAATTGGTCTCTGCTTCCGCTCATTCCCGCGAAAGCGGGAATCCAGCGCTGGGTCCCCATCGCAAGTCGGCTATAGCCGACTTGCGTACGTATACGCCAACATCGGGTATACCCGATGTTGGTGCGCGGGGACGAGCGGATAACTAAGAAGCAGTCACAGTACGGAAATCTTCGCCGCTGCGCAGCGCTACGGTAACGGAGTGCGATTTGCCTTGCGGGGCTTGATTTGATCCTGATCAGGGCATCATATGCTTCGGACATCTATCGATTTTAAAGAAATGTGACCGGGAGGTTGAAATGGCTGGTGTCTTCCAAGCAACGAAACTTTGCGCTGTGCTGTCGGCAGTGGCGCTCTTTTTAGCTGCCGTTGCGACGCCCTCCTACGCGGAAACGGGCAGGGTGCGCCTGAAAGTCACCAGTGTCGGATTCATCGTGGGTATTGGCGGGGGCTCCGGCACCTTGACCTTCCGAGGCAAGACATACCCCCTGCGCATCAGCGGCGTCAGCGCCGGCACGATCGGCGCGTCAGGGATGGACCTGGTCGGCACCGCCTCCAATCTGCGGACCGCCGCAGACATCGCGGGAACTTACTCGGCTGCTTCTGCCGGACTTGCCGTGGCGGGCGGCGGAAAAGCGGCGACCCTGCAGAATGCGAATGGTGTCGTGCTCTCGCTGCAGGGAAGCCAGGTTGGCTTTCAGGCCAACCTCAGTGTCAGCGGCGTGACCATATCCCTGCGGTAACGACCGCTCTCTAGTGGTCAACGCCGTCATGGCCGGGCTTGTCCCGGCCATCCACGTCTTTGAATTTTCACGATCTTTAAGACGTGGATGCCCGCGACAAGCGCGGGCATGACGATTCAATTTGAATCGATCCTGCGCTAGCGTCGCTCCTCACGCCGCCTGCGGGGGGCCTTCGGCTTCGCGGGCGCGCTTGAGGCCGAGCTGTCGCTCGCGCCAGATGACGTACAGCCCGGCGGCGGCGACAATCGTCGCACCGACATAAACGAGCGTGTCGGGCAGCTCACCGAACAGCCAGTAGCCGAGCAGGAGCGCCCAGAGCATCGACGAGTAGTCAAACGGCGCGACCACCGAGGCTGCAGCGTAGCGATAGCTCTCGGTCAGCAAAATATGCGCAAAGCCGCCGAGGACGCCGAGCGCGATCAGCGCGACAAGCTCGCGCGATGTTGGCGAATGCCAGGCGAATGGCAGCGTGAGCGCGCCGGCGATCGCGCAGACCAGCGAGAAATAGAACACGATCGATGACGTCGTTTCGCTCTGCGTCAGCCGCCTCGTCTGGATGACCGTTCCTGCGTTGCAGAAGGCCGAGATGACGGCAAACATCGAGCCAGCCGCGGCAGCCGCACCGCCGATCGCCGCATAGCGGCCGATGTCGAGGTGCGGGATCAGCATCACGATGACGCCGACGAACCCGACGACAACCGCCGTCCAGCGATAGATGCGCACGCGTTCCTTCAGGATAATGGCGGCGAGCGCCACGGTAATGAGCGGCGACGCAAACGAAATCGCGGTCGCATCCGCCAGTGGAAGCCGCGTAAGCGCCGAGAAGTTGGTGAACATGCCGCCAACACTGAGAAGACCACGGCCCAGCTGGCCGAGCGGCCGGCTCGTGCGTACCGCGGTCGCCAGCTCGCCGCGGATGGCATAGACGAGCACCACCGGCAGGATCGCGAAAGCGCTGCGGAAAAACACCATCTGCCCGATCGGCGCGACGTCACCGAGCTGGCGCACCAGCGCCGACATGAAGGCGAACAGCAGCGCAGAAATCAGTTTCAGGCCGATGGCCTTGAATGGATGCATCGCAAGCTCAACGAGTCATCCATTCATACCGGCGCGGCTCCGTGTTGTCACCGCGGAGTAGCCTGCCCATTTCCAGCTGCCGTATCGCACGAAAGGGAAATGGAGACGCCATGGTTCACATGCGTCAAACCAAAAACTCGATCGATCGGTGACGAGAAAATCTCAACCAGGCTTGCGCACTGTCAATCGGCAGCGGCATTGCCGCTCGTTGGTGATCCGTTTGCGTCCGGCAACGCCTTGAAAGGTGCCGGCACGCCGATCCGCTGCGACACCGGGAGGGGTTGAGATTCAAGCTTGCTGCTCACCAAAACCAACCCGCCAAAGAGAATAGTCCCAACCACCAGGAAATAGGCCAAAATCGGTATTCGCATCACTTTCTCCGGCTGGGATATAGGCTGCGCTTGGATAACTCAAGACAACTGGGCGATCTGTGCCACAAATCACACCCGCATAAGAATCTGCACGTGTTAATGCTTAATCGGCGGGCGGAGCGCAACCCTTAAGTTCGCGCGAGTGTACTGCGCTCCGCGCAGCACTTCGGATAGACCGCCAATGCCTTCGCGGTCGGCGGCGCCCCCGCATTCACTGCGAAATGCAAAAATCGTTGGGCAGACCGTAATCTTCAAAATCCCGCTTGTTGGTGTCGAGATTTTCAAGATTGAAGAACAGGCACTCATCGTGCGTGAAATGAGGCCCTGCGTGCCAGGTGCCGACGTGAAGCTTGATGACGCAGTCGCCTGGAATCCGAAACGCCGCCATCCGCGCAAGCTCGGGGCGCGCCCCATCGGCCGGGTCGTTCGGCGGCGCCACGGCGACAAACCAGTCCTTACCCTGTAGCGAGCCAAGACACTGTGTGACGCGCCGATGCCGCGCCAGTCTGGAGAAAACAAGTCCATTTTTCTTGAGACGCATGATCCATAACCGCGGCGTACCGTTGGTCAAGGTCAGGCCGGGCTCCTCAGCGCTGGTCTCCGGATCGTAAGGGTTGATGTCAAACTGCGAGCCGGCCGTTCGCGGATAAATGACGTCGCCATAGGGCGCGAACGACTTCGCATCGAGCGGCTGCGCGGGTATCGTCGTTACTGCAGGTGCGCGCATCATTGAGCCGTCAGCGGTTGCCGGGCCTATTAAATCACCATCGCGGTGACCGTGCTACTTCGCCCGCAGCGACTTCAGATAGACCGCCATGGCCTCGCGATCGGCGGCGCTGAGCTGCCGCGTGTTGGCGACGATCTCGACCATCGCGCCACCGACGCGATCGGAATCCGGCGTCATGCCGCTCTCGAGCACCTCGACGAAATCCTCGACCTTCCATTCGTGCAGCTTGCCTTGCGTAATGTCGGGCACGCCGCCCTGCCCGGTCGGGCTGTGGCCGCCGGTGAAGCGCCGGCTCGCGATGATCGCACCGAGAAAGTTACGCGGCGAATGACATTCGGCGCAATGGCCGGGTGCGTTCACCAGATAGGCGCCCTTGTTCCACTGCGCGGATTGCGCCGGATCGGGCTTGAACGGTGCGTCGTCGAGAAACAGCAACTTCCAGAGACCGACGGTGCGGCGGATGCTGAAGGGAAATGTAAGCGCGTGATCGGGTACACTGCCCGAAATGGCCGGCAAAGTTTTGAGATAGGCGAAGAGATCGCGCAGATCTTCGGTACGCATCAGGTGGTAGGACGTATAGGGAAAGGCCGGGTAGAGGTGCTGCCCCGACGGCGACACGCCAAACCGCATGGCGGCGACGAACTCGGCCTCGCTCCAGTTGCCGATGCCGTCTTTGGCATCCGATGAAATATTGGGAACGTAAAACGTTCCGAAGGCGGTCGGAAGCGCAAGGCCGCCGCCAAGGCGCGTCGCATCATCCTGTTTCGGCACCGCATGACACGAGGAGCAGCCCCCGATAAGGAACATCGTGCGGCCGTTGGCCGGATCGGGATTGTAAGGCGCCAGCGCAAACTGCGGCACTGCCGGCGCGCTCAGTACCCAACACGCGGCCAGCGTGCCAGCAACAAGCAACACCAGTGCGATTGAAATCTTTTTCATTGCGATGCCCAGCCTGCTCGCGCAGTCATATACAAATTGACGCGCCGGCGCGACCTGTCGCGCCGGCGCACCGCAATTCACGCGCTGCCGCTATTGCCGCGTCAGCCGATAGTCCTTGTGGCAGGCGTCGCACGCATCCGCGACCGCAGGAATGGCTGCACGCAGGCCGTCGACCGAGCCTTTGGCCTTGTCGCGGTTGTCGGCAACGACCTTGCCAAGAGCTGTTGCCTTGGCATCGAAGTCGGCTTTGTCCATCCAGATCTTCGGCGCCGCGCGGGTCTTCTGGCCGATCTTTGAATTGTCCGGAAAGAGCGATGGCAGTTTCTGTGCGGTGTCGGCCCATTGCGCAAAAGCAGCGTCGACTTTGGCTGCGTCGAACGGGGCCTGACCGCGCATCATTTGGACAACGATTTTGGCGTTGTCCTCGTTCTCTTTCATCAACCCCTTCCGCGTCGCAATCGGATCAGACTGTGCGATCACCGCGCCCGCTCCGAGCACAAGAATTGCGGCGGCGAGTGCCGCTCCGGCAGGTCGTCCCATTGGCAAATCTCTCTTGGCTAGCCCATCCCCTCAGACAAACATCTGTCCCACAAGGGTTATTCCGGCCTCCTTAAGAGGGACCTGTGATCACGAAATCGTGAACACCGCTAGGCGGCTGTTTGCGCGACCGCCCCACGGATCGCCTGCCAGATGCGCGGTGGCGTCGCCGGCATGTCGATATGGCGAATGCGGTGAGCCCGCCAGAGCGCATCAACGATGGCATTCATGACGGCCGGGCATGAGCCGATCGCGCCGGCCCCTACCGCTCCCGAAACGCTTTTGCGATCTGATCCTGCAACGGCTTCACAAAAAAAGACATGACTGTTCGGTCGTCGGTCTGGATAAAGGCCTCGACCGGCATGCCGGGGACGAGTTTCAGATCGCCAAGGTGCGCGATCTCGTCCTTCGTCATTGAAATACGAACAACATAGTACGGCGCGCCTGTCCGCTGATCCTGTGAAATATCGGGGGAAACTGTCGAGACACTTCCTAGAATTTCCGGCGTGGCGCGAACATTGAATGCTGAAAATCGCAGAGCTGCGCCCTGGCCGGCCCTAATTTGATCGATCGCTTGAGGCGGCACGCGCGCCTCGACGATTAGCGCATCGTCCGCAGGCACCAGCAACATCAAAGGCTCGCCTGCATTGATGACGCCACCCACCGTATGGACCGAAAGCTGATATACCTTTCCGTCTTGCGGAGCACGAATATCAACCCGATTCAGTTGGTCTTCCGCGGCAACTTTTCGCTCGACCTGTTCGGCGCTTTTTGCCTGAATCTCCCGCAACTCTTTGGCCACTTCGCTGCGAAGATCCTGGTCAACCTGGATAATCTGCAGCTCGGTTTCGGTGATCTTTCCGCGACTTTGGGCGGTACTCGCGATCAGTTGATTGCGCTCGCCATCGATACGCACGGCATCGCGTTCGACCACCGTGACGCGCGAGATCGGCACGAGGTCCTTGCGCCACAGCTCGCGCACGGCTTCGAGCTCCTTGTTGATGAGCTC
This sequence comes from uncultured Alphaproteobacteria bacterium, assembly GCA_963736275.1. Taxonomy (GTDB): domain Bacteria; phylum Pseudomonadota; class Alphaproteobacteria; order Rhizobiales; family Xanthobacteraceae; genus Pseudolabrys. The sequence continues at coordinate 382,927 of CAVTOP010000005.1, read as the reverse complement.
AAATTCTCTCTGCTTGGCTTCCGCCTGGCCCTTGAGGCCGCGAATTAGCAAATCTTTGCCATTCCAACCGATAAGCGTGTCGTTGGCCCCCGCACCGATCACCATAGCGCCATCGTTTGGCGAGGCGTTCTCGATCTTGAGCAATGCCGGTATCGCTCGCGACGTCGAGTGTCGTTGCGGTGTCCGTCGTCACCGCGATCATCTTTACGATGCCGCTGGTATCTCCGCCCCATTTGTTGTCGACAGCTTCCTTGATTGACGACGACGAATCCTGCGATCCGAAAACCGAGATCGCATCTGTCAGAGTTTTTCTTGCCAACGATGTCGACACCGACACCATTGACCATCCATAGCGGACGCGAGAAGTCCCCGATTAGCCGACTTACGCCGTCGTAGTACAATACGCCCTTTTCAAATCCCGTGATGGCTGACGACTTACTACTCTCAATCTCCTGATTCTTTGCGAGCAGACCGGCGTATTCGACAATGATATCTGCGATGGCCTTCTGCACTTTCCCGTCCTGTAGGTACTGCGCAACAAGACCGAGGGTTGGATCAAGAGCACGACCGACATCGCCCGCATCATTAAAAAGCGCACGAATTCCTTTGTCACCGTATGGTTTTACACCTTCATCAATCGCCGAATAGGCAATCGCCGTTTGCATCTGACTCCAGGCTTCAGAATTCCCAGTAACCCCCTTTTGAAAGTGAAGTGCCTGCGCTATCGGATCTCTGAACAACGCTTGGAAGAGAGGGGCAGTAAACGCAATCCACGATGGCGACGTAATTTGCTCTTGGGCAAAGAGGCTAATAACGAGCAGTGCTTGACTGTGAAGTGCGACATTACCCAATCCGGTATTTTGTAGGGCTACCGATTGCAATAATGCTTGTTCTTCCGAAGTTCGGGCATACTGTCCGGCAACTTCTCCCGGAACCGTATACCCGGCGAATTGACCGGTCGGAAAACTGAAGGGGGCTGTTGGTGTTTGTCCTCCGAAAAAGAAATTTTTTGCTTCGGTGTCGACAATATACTGAACCTGACCCTCGGAAACGATTGGGGCTCCAGTCGTTACGGCCGTGTAAAGATTTCTTACCGCCTGCGTAAACCAAATATTGTCAAACAGTTCGGTGTTTAGCCCGTAGAGTGCAGCGACGAATCCAGCCAAAGCCCCCCCTAACGAGTGGCCTGTGGTCTCGATGCTTCCAGAAACGTTCGCTTTTATCTGCTGATAAAAATCTGCAGCGAGTCTTAACTGCGTCGCGTCATAGTTTCCGGCAAGCAGTTCGGCCCACTGCCCGACATCCAGCCAACTTGAAGCACTTAAAAATGGGTTTGTGCCGCCGGGAAGAATATCGGTGCCACGATATGAGATGATGGTTTCGCCATTCCAAGTATAGGATTGGGCAAAAAAGGAGGCGGCTTGTGATCCAGCAGGGAGAAGGTCGTCGCGCAGAAATGCATTGCCAATTTGAACGCCATCAACATTGAGGCCCGCGTTGGGCCCACGGTTATATGCATCCATCGCCAGGATCGCTTTGAACAAATCGTCAGAAATCGCCATGACTATCCTCTCTTGAATAGTGTCTCTGGCTCGATAGCTGGACCACCGGTTGAACCCTTTCGCCAAGCGCGATAGGCCGTAGCCGCTGGTCGTCCCGGACCATTCCACCAGGGGAGGCCTTTCTCGATTCCTCTGGTTACTGGGTCACGTGTCATTTCGATCCAAGCCCGCTTAAAATGTACGGTAGGACCGAACACCTGTTCGAAGTCACTCGCCCTTACGACGCGAGCCGTTTCCGGTCTGTTGACATCGGAAAATGTTACAAGGGTTGGTACGAGTTCGCCGGAAAGCGAAACGCTTCCTGAAAGGCTTGGAAGATCTTCAATACGTAATGTCGGGATCGTTGCTCGAAACGCATGAAAATCCAACAGATCGATCGCGTTTCTACTGCCGTTCGGGTCGAATCCCAGAAGCGCCACTACGTTACGGCCATTTCCCAAATCCAGGAATATTGCATCGCCAAATACCTGCGAGCGCAGACCGCCTGTCTCCCCTGATCCGGCTTTATAGTCTGTTGTGCGAACCTCGATGACACTTGAGCCAATACGTATCTCGCCATCGACGTCAACTTCTATCGCCAGCCGGAAGCGGTGGACATAGGTAGGCGTCAGACTCGTCCACCACGCGGCTCCTGCGCCAATCAGCAGCATGATGCACAGCGCGATGATGCCGAAGGTGCGCATCAGCCTTGCGCCTCGATGCGCATGCGGAGAACCACGCTCGTCCGAAGAGGAGTAACGCCGCCCGAAGACATCGTGCGCGTCATGGCCCGCCCCACTTGGGGCGCGCCCATGCACTGCCCCATCGACACGCTATATGGGAAATTTACTTCCGGCAAACAACAGTTGCATGGATTGTGGATACAATTATAACGGGACTAGACTTTTTCGATTCAATTTCGTGCGCGCGGCGTACTGCATGCCCGAGCGCACCAAGTTCGGTCAAATTTTTAAATGCTTCGTCGCACGCGGAATTTGGTGCGGACGCCTCGACACGGGAATGCAAAAACTGTTTGCACACGAACGCTGTCGGAGCGGCTGCGCGATGATGCATTCAGCAATGCATGGAAGCATTGTGCGATTCACATAACATCAACACAAACGCCGAATGATCGGCCACAGCGTGCACCGCAACCAGAACACGGGAGGCCGTAATGGCCGATGCGGTCGGGCACTGGCATTTCGACGGCAGCACGTTGCGCATCGATTTTCTGGTGACGCGTTTTGAGCCGGCCAAAACCGGTGAGGCGCGACGTGGCCGCAGGCTGCCGGTCGCACGGCTGGTGTTGACGGCCACCGGCACGCTTGACCTGCTCAACGAGACGCGCCGCATCGGCGCCGCTTTCGAGAAGGCCGGCCTGATCAAGGGCGGCGGGGCCACCGCCGGCAAGCCCGCAAACTAGGTTCGCCTGGCCCAATCACGGTCCGCCATGGTCGGCGCATTACGAATTACACGGCGCGATTGTGCTGGCCTTGAGGCCTTGTCGCAGCTCACCCCGTACTGATGAGAAAATGAGTCTTTGTTCATCAGTTCGTCGGGGAGCGGTTCTGCGTCGCGCGACGGCACTATTTCCGCCGACGAGTTGAAAGCCCTGCGCAACAAAGGCCTCAATCTTGGACGTTGAGAGCCATCTGCTTGAAGCGCCAAAGAAGGGAGGAGGAGGGACGGGATTTATCATTGGGTTCAAAACGTCACCCGGCTATGCACTTTAGCCGCGTAGGATGCGCACAAACGATCCGGCAGACTCGCGGGATTGGCCGAAGGCGTAAGCGACTATCAGCCGATCGTTTCGGTGCTGCCTGCGCGATTGTGCGCCTCGGCGGACAAGTCCCGCTCACCCATCCCACGCGCTCTCGCAATCGCCTATTCCTCGTCCATACCGGCCGTCAGGCACCGGCCAATTGTTGCGCCCCGCGGATCGCCTGCCAGATGCGCGGCGGCGTCGCCGGCATGTCGATATGGCGAATGCGGTGAGCCCGCCAGAGCGCATCAACGATGGCATTCATGACGGCGGGGCATGAGCCGATCGCGCCGGCCTCGCCCGCTCCCTTCACGCCAAGCGGATTGGTCTTGCACGGGACGTTGCGCGTCTCGAACACGAAGTCGGGCGCATCGCCCGCGCGCGGCATCGCATAGTCCATGAAGCTCGCGCTGAGCAGCTGGCCGGAAGACGCATCGTAGACGGTGCTTTCCATCAGCGCCTGGCCGATGCCCTGCACGGCCCCGCCATGCACCTGGCCGGCGAGCAGCAGCGGATTGAGCGTGGCGCCGAAATCGTCGACCACGATGTAATTCAGAATCGAGGTCAAGCCGGTGTCGGGATCGATTTCAACCTCGGCAATATGCGTGCCGTTCGGATAAGTCGGCGGCTCGACGCTGAATTCTTCCGCCGCACGCAACGTGTCGGGCGAAGCGCTCGGATGCGCGGCGAGATCGGCGAACGAAATGATGCGGTCGGTGCCGGCCACGCGCACGGCGCCGTCGACGATTTCGAGATCGCTCGTGCTCGCCTCCAGCGCATTGGACGCAATGTCCTTGAGCTGCTGGCCAAGCGTCTTGGCGGCGCGGTCGACGGATACGCCCCCGACGGAAATCGAGCTCGACCCGCCGGTGCCGGCGCCGCTTTTGATGCGGTCGGTGTCGCCCTGCACAACGCGCACGCGCTCCGGCGGCAGTCCGAGCCGCTCCGCGATCAGCTGCGCGTAGGACGTCGCGTGCCCCTGCCCGGTCGACTGCGAGCCGATGAGCAGCGTAACACCGCCATCGCGGTCGAGGGTGAGTGTCGCCGTCTCGGGCCCGTTGTTGCCACAGGCCTCGATATAAGTTGCGATGCCGATGCCACGCAAACGGCCGACGCGCCGCGACTGCGCCGCGCGCTTGTTGAATCCGTCCCAGTCCGCGAGCTCCTGCGCGCGCGCCAACGTGCCGGCGAAATCACCGGAGTCGTAGACCTTGCCGGTCGGCGTCTTGTAGGGCAGCGCCTTCGGTTTGATCAGATTGCGACGGCGGAGCATATCGGACGCAATGTCGAGGTCGTGCGCAACGGCATCGACCGCGCGCTCGATCAGATAGGACGCTTCCGGCCGGCCGGCGCCGCGATAGGCATCGACCGGCACCGTGTTGGTATAGACCGAGCGCAGCCGCACATGCGCAATCGGAATGTCGTAAGGCCCGGTCGCCATGCCCACGCCAAGCCAGGGAATATAGGGCGCGTAGGCCGACAGATAGGCGCCCATGTCGGCGACGATGTCGAGCTCGAGCGCGAGGAAATGCCCTTTGTCGTCGACAGCAAGCCGGGCGGTCGAAATATTGTCACGGCCGTGACTGTCGGCGAGGAAGTGCTCGGAGCGCTCGCACACCCATTTGACCGGCTTGCGCAGGCGCTCGGCGGCGACGGCGGCCAGCGCATATTCGCGGTAGGGAAACAGCTTGGTGCCGAAGCCGCCGCCGACATCGGGCGTAACGACGCGCATCTTCTCCGGCGGCAGTTTCATGACGCCGGCGATGATGTCGCGGATGATATGGCTGCCCTGGCTCCCGAGCGTCAGCGTGTAACGGCTGCCGTCGTATTCGGCGACCACGCCGCGGGTATCGAGATAATTGGTGACCAGCCGCTGGTTGACGATGGTGATCTCGACGACCTTTGCGGCTTTGGCGAAGGCGTCTTTGGTGGCGGCTGCGTCGCCGACGGCGACCTCGAAAGCGAGGTTGCCAGGCCGGTCGGGCCAGACCTGCGGCGCGCTTTTCTTCAGCGCCTCGATGGCGCCGGTGATGTGCGGCAGTGGATGCCAGTCGACCTCGACCGCCTCGGCCGCATCTTTGGCGGCGGCAAGCGTGCCGGCGACGATGAAGGCGACGGAATCCCCGACATAGCGCGCGACCTCGCGCGCCAGAATCGGGTGCGGCGGAATTTTGATCTCGACGTCGGGCAGCACGCCGGGCGTCGGCAAGGGCCCGAGATGCGCAATGTCGGCTGCGGTCAGCACCAGGCGAACACCGGGCATTGCCCGCACGCGAGCAAGGTCGCCGATGCGGAAACGGGCATGGGCGTGCGGCGAACGCACCACGACCGCATGCAGCGCGGCCTCCGGCGCAACGTCGGCAATGTAGCGCCCTGCCCCGCGCAACAGAGCGTCATCTTCCTTGCGCGTGAGCGGCTGGCCGAATCCGAATTTCATTTGCGATGCTCTCCATGGTCATGGCCGGGCTTGTCCCGGCCATCCACGTCTTGATCTTGCAAATGTTTCAAGACGTGGATGCCCGCGACATAGGCGTGCGAAGCACGCCGTTCTCCGAACGGCTATGCGCGGGCATGACGATTCAAACTTAAACCCATGCCGCTTCAACTGGTCGAACCTCTCTTTATTCAGCGGGCCGCCGCCGCCCGCGGCGGGCCGACAAGTGTACCGCAATCCAGCGCGTGACCACATAGAACACCGGCGTGAAGATCAGGCCGAACAAAGTGACGCCGATCATGCCGGAGAACACCGCGGTGCCGAGCGTCTGGCGCAGTTCCGAGCCCGCCCCCACCGCCCAGACCAGCGGGGTCACGCCGAGGATGAAGGCGAAGGACGTCATCAGGATCGGGCGCAAGCGCAGGTGAGCCGCCTCGACCGCGGCGTCGAAGCGATTGCGGCCGGCGTCCTCGAGTTGCTTGGCGAACTCGACGATCAAAATGGCGTTCTTCGCCGCAAGGCCGATGAGCACGACAAAGCCGACCTGGGTGAGGATATTGTTGTCCTGCCCGCGCAGCACCACGCCGACGATCGAGGCGATCAGGCACATCGGCACGATCAGAATGACCGCGAGCGGCAGCGTCAGGCTTTCGAATTGCGCGGCGAGCACCAGAAACACGAAAACCACGGCCAGCATGAAGACAAAGACCGCGGTGTCGCCGGCGCGGATCTGCTGGAAGGCGAGCGTGGTCCATTCGTAAGAGAAGCCCTGCGGCAGGGTCTGCGCCGCGAGCTGCTCCATGATCTTGATCGCCTGCCCCTGGCTGTAGCCGGGCGCCGCCGCGCCGTCGAGCTCGGCCGCCGGATAGAGATTGTAACGTGGGACACGATAGGGGCTTGTGATCGTCCGCACCGTGGTGAAGGCGCCGAGCGGGACCGTTTCGCCGGTACTGTTGCGCACGCGGATCTTCAGCACGTCCTCGGCACTGGCGCGGGCATCGCTCTTGGCCTGCGCCACCACGCGGTAGGTGCGGCCGAACAGGTTGAAGTCGTTCACGTAGGCCGAGCCGAGATAGATCTGCAGCGCCGCGAACACGTCGGGCACGTTGATGCCGAGCAGCTGCGCCTTGGTGCGGTCGATGTCGAGGTAGAGCTGCGGGGTCGTGTTCTCGAACAGCGAGAAGACCTGCAGCAGTCCGGGCGTCTGCGCGGCGCGCCCCATCATCGCGTAGACCGCGCCTTGCAGCGCCTCCGAGCCGCGGCCGGCGCGATCCTCGACCATCATGCGGAAGCCGCCCGCGTTGCCGACGCCGGAGACCGGCGGCGGCGCGGCGACGAAGATCAGCGCCTCGCGGATGGACGACAGCTTCTGGAACAGTTGCCCCTGGATGGCGGCGGCCGACTGCATCGGGTCGGCCGCGCGCTTCTCGAAGGGGTCGAGCGTCACGAACACGGCGCCCGCATTGGGCGCGTTGGTGAAGGTCGCGCCGGAGAAGCCGACGATGTTCACCGCATGCGCGATGCCGGGGATCGAGAGCGCGATCTCGGTTGCCTTGCGGTTGACCTCGTCGGTGCGCTCGAGGGAAGCCGCCGGCGGCAGCTGCGTGATGATGATCAGGTAGCCGCGGTCGAGCTGCGGGATGAAGCCGACCGGCGTCTTGCGGAACTCGTTGAGGCCGAAGGCGATGACGCCGGCATAGACGATCAGCATCAGCACTGCGATGCGCACCAGCTTGCCCGACAGCCAGCCGTAGCCGCGGGTGAGCTTGTCGAAATAGCGGTTGAACAGGCCGAAGAAACCGCGGATCGGCCTGCTCCACCAGTGCCCGTCGGCCATCTGGTGCTTGGGCTTGAGCAGCATGGCGCAGAGCGCCGGCGACAGCGTGAGCGAGACGATCAGCGAGATGAAGGTCGCCCCTGCGATCGTCAGCGCGAACTGGCGGTAGAACTGGCCGGAGATGCCGGTGATGAACACGGTCGGCACGAACACCGCGGTCAAGACCAGCGCGATCGCGATCAGCGCGCCGCCCACTTCGTCCATGCTTTTCACGGACGCGTCGTGCGGCGAGAGGCCGGCCTCGATGTTGCGCTCGACGTTCTCGACGACGACGATCGCGTCGTCCACCACAATGCCAATCGCCAGCACCAACCCAAACAACGAAAGGTTGTTGAGCGTGAAGCCGAACAGCGCCATGAAGAAAAAGGTGCCGATCAGCGATACCGGAATAGCGACGATCGGAATGATGGCGGCGCGCCAGGTCTGCAGGAACAGAATGACGACAAGAACGACCAGAATGATCGCCTCGCCAATCGTCGACTGCACCGCGTCGACCGATTGCTGGATGAATTCGGTAGGATTGTAAACGATGTCGTATTTCAGCCCCGGCGGAAAGCGCTTGGCGAGCTCGTTCATCGTGGCCTTGATGTTCTTCGCGGTCGAAAGTGCGTTCGAGCCCGGCCGCTGGAAGATACCGATAGCGATTGCCGGGTCACGATCGAGATAAGAGTTGGTCGAGTAGTCCTGCGCGGCGAGTTCAATCCGCGCGATGTCCTTAATACGCACGACCGCGTTGGCAGTCTGCTTGACGACGATATTACCGAATTCCTCGGTACTCGTGAGGCGGCCGAGTGTCTGCACCGAGATCTGGAAGGCGCCGGATTTATCCATCGGTGGCTGGTTGAGCACGCCGGAGGCGACCTGCACGTTTTGCCCGGCGAGCGCATTCACGACGTCGTTTGCTGTTAGGCCGAGCGACTGCAGGCGATCGGGATCGAGCCAGGCGCGCATCGCGTAATCGCGACTGCCGAACACGATGAGTGATCCGACGCCATCGACGCGGGTAAGAGCGTCGGTGATTTCGATGGTCGCATAGTTCGAGATGAAGAGCGTGTCGCGCGATTTGTCCGGCGAATAAAGATGCACGACCATCATCAGGTCGGGCGAACTCTTGTTGACGGTGACGCCGATGTTGCGCACATCGATCGGCAGCCGCGGTTGCGCGATTGAGACGCGGTTCTGCACCTGCACTTGAGCAATATCGAGGTTGGTGCCGAGCTCGAAGGTGACCGAGATCGTGAAGCGGCCATCGCCGGTCGAGTTCGACGACAGGTAGATCATGTTCTCGACGCCGTTGATCTGTTGCTCGATCGGCGTGACGACGGTCGCGGCGACGACGTCGGCGCTGGCGCCCGGGTACTGTCCCGATACGGTAATCGTCGGCGGCGCAATTTCCGGATATTGCGCGACCGGCAGACGCCAGAACGCCACGCCGCCGAGGATCACGAAAACGATCGATACCACGGAGGCAAAAATCGGCCGATCGATAAAGAAGTGAGAAATGCGCATGCGTTCGCCGCCCGTTATTTCGACTGTTGCGGCGGACCTCCCGCCTGCGCCGGCGCGGCCGGCTTCGTGCCCTGCTCTTCGGGATGTACCTTTGTGCCGGGGCGGGCCTGCATCAGACCGTTGACAACGACGCGATCGTCGCCGCCGAGCCCCTCCTTGATGACGCGCAGACCATCGGACGTGAGCTGCCCGAGCGTCACGTATTTGATGCGCGCGGTGTCCTGATCGTCGACGACAACGACATAGCGGCGCGCCTGCTCGGTGCCGACGGCGACATCGGGAACCAGCAGGCCTTCGTAGGGCGGAGACCCGGGCACCCGCACGCGGCCAAACATACCCGGCGTGAACACCCCATTGGGGTTCGCGAACACGGCCCGCCCGCGGATCGTGCCGGTCGCGCGCTCAATGACATTGTCGACGAAGTCCATGCGGCCTTCGTGATCGAAGTCCCTCTCGTCGATGAGCTTGAGCGCCACCTGAACGCTGGCATTACGGCTGGCGACATCCTGTCCGCCGTCCTTGGCAAGACGCTCGTAACGTAAATACGAGGCCTCATCGAAGGTGAATTCGAAATAGATCGGATCGGTGGAAACGATGGTCGCGAGCATCGTCGTGTTTCCGCTCGTGCCTCCGGTAACCAGGTTGCCGGGTGACACGCGGCGGTCGCCAATGCGCCCATTCACCGGCGCGCGCAGATCGGTGAACTCGAGGTCGAGCTCGGCCTGCCGCACCGCGGCTTCGTTCGCGGTCACTGACGCCTTGGCATTGCGGAACGCCTGCGCACGCTGCTCGAACGTCTGGTCGGTGATGGTCTTGTCGCGGACGAGCGCCTGCCCGCGCGTGTAGTCAGCTTCCGTGTAAGCCACATTCGACTGGGCCAGCACCAAATTTGCGCGCGCCTGATCGAGCGTGTTCTGGAACGGCCGCTTGTCGATCGTGAACAGCAGGTCGCCCTGCTTGACGAGCTGCCCGTCCTTGAAATGCAGTTTGTCGAGATAACCGGACACGCGCGCACGCACTTCCACGGAATTGACCGCGGTGAACCGCCCGACATATTCGTCATAGTCAAAAACGGTGCGCTTGACCGGCTTGGCAACGGTCACGGTCGGCGGAGGCGGCGCGCCCCCTTGCTGCTGCCGTTCGCCGCAGCTCGCGACGACAGTCGCAAGCGCGACCGCCAATGCGAGCTTTGCGCCGCGACGTATCAAGAAAAATGATGAAACAAATCGTCTAGGACTCATGAATTCCTGCAGCCGAACAGCAATGATTGCGGGCAGTCCCCATACCGTCGCCAGTGACCTATGTCCACCTCGGCAATTCGGCAATAGCTTGAGAAAACCGCTTTTTATCGATGTAATTTGCCGCGAAAAGCAGCAAGCCATCCGCCACCGAATAAAATCACGACGATACCGCCGTAAACCACCGCGCCAATGAGCGCGAGCACACCGAGCGTGGCAAGATCACTCAGGCCGTGCCAGTTCCCGACCCATCCGGCGACCGGCGCGTGACACAGCCACAATACTGCCGCAAGCACGACGCCGGCGATGACGAACCGCAGCACTGACCGGCGCAGGCGCTCGTCGCGGGGCATATGACCGGCGCGCGCCGCAAACCAGATCACCAGACCGAGATTGATCCAGGCACCGATCGATGTCGCCAGCGCAAGGCCGACTTGCGCGAGTGGTCCCATCAGCAACACCTTGAACGCGATGTTGACCGCAGCAGCAATCAACGCAGCCTTGACCGGTGTCGCCGTATCCCCACGCGCAAAGAAAGTTGCCACCACGCTTCGGATGAGAACGAACGGCAGCAGACCGAACGCATAAGCCATGAGCGTACGTCCCGCCGCATCGGCATCGGCCGCCGTGAAGGCGCCACGCATGAACAGCGCACGCATGATAAGGTCGGGGACCACAAAAAAGGCGGCGACGCAGGGAATCGACAACAACAAGGTGAACTCGATGGCGCGACCCTGCGCGTGCGCAGCCCCCTGATGATCGCCGCCGCGATGCGACGTGACATTTCGGGAAGAATGACGGTGCCGGCCGCGATGCCGATGACACCGATCGGCAGCTGATTGAGCCGGTCGGCGTAATAGAGCGCCGACAGTGCGCCCGCCGGCAGAAAGCTCGCGATAATCGTGTCTGCGAACAACGCGAGCTGAACGCCGGCCGACCCGACGATTGCCGGACCCAATGCGCGGAAGAATTGCCGCACATCGGCATCGAGTTCAGGCCAGCGGAATCTTGCCAGGACGCCGGCTATTCCGGCGTCGCCCGCGACCAGCAGAAACTCAAGGACCCCGGCAACGAGCACGCCCCATGCCGCCGCGTGACCAGCGGTCGGAAAGAACGCCGCCAGAGACAATGCGACAATCAGTGACAGGTTAAGCAGGATCGGTGCTGCGGCGGCTGCAGCGAACCGCTGCAACGCATTGAGGATCCCGCCGTAGAGCGTCACCAGCGTGACCAGCAACAGATAGGGAAAGGTGATGCGGGTCAGCTCGACAGCGAGCGCGAAGCGGCCAGGGTCGTGCGCAAAGCCTGGCGCCAGCACCTCGATCACCGCAGGCGTGAACACCAGCGCCACGCCCAGCAGTATGATCTGACTCGCAAGCAACAGAGTGAAGATGCGATCCGCGAATATACGAGCGCGTTCCGCGCCGCCGCTTTCCCGGATGCGCGCATAGGCCGGGACGAACGCGGCGTTGAACGCTCCTTCAGCAAATATCGCGCGGAAGTGGTTCGGCAGGCGCAGGGCGACAAAGAACGCGTCGGCCACCGGCCCCGCGCCAACAACGGCCGCCAGAAGGATGTCGCGGGCGAACCCGCTCACACGCGAGAGCAGCGTGAAACCCCCGACGGTCAATATCCGATCAATCATCAGGGAAAGTCCCTGCCCCAGGGCGTTAATGCAGCCGATCTATACTTGAACCCGACACGACGATAGCGATAGTCAGATTGGCGGAACTGCCTTAAGACAATTCCGCGCCGGAACAAAGAGCCCGATTAACCATCGCCCGAACCGCCGCCCATGGCCTCACCAATAATCCCCATTCTGCTGGCAGGCGGCGCCGGGACCAGGCTTTGGCCAGTGTCGCGCGACGCTTTGCCCAAGCAATTCCTGCCCTTGATCGGCAACAAATCGACCTACCAGGAAACGTTGTTGCGCGTGCAGGATGCGATGTTCGCACCACCCATCGTCATCACCGGCCCCAACTTCCATTTCTTTGCGCGACGTCAAGCCGAGGAGATCGGCGTCGAGGCGACGATCGTCATCGAGCCGATGCGGCGTGATTCGGGGCCAGCGATCGCCGCGGCGACCGTGGTCGCCAGCCGCCGCGATCCCAAGGCCGTGGTGCTGGCGCTTGCCGCCGATCACATCATCCCGGACGTCGAAGCATTCAGGGCGACCTGCCAGGCCGGACGTGTCGCCGCCGAGGCAGGCCGCATTGTCACTTTCGGAATCAAGCCGACGGAACCAAAGACCAGCTACGGTTACGTTCTTCCCGGTGAGGCAATCGGTGATGGCGTCTACGCGGTAAAGAGCTTTGTCGAAAAGCCGGATGCGGACACTGCGGCGCGCTATGTGCGCGACGGGTATCTCTGGAATTCCGGCAACTTTCTTTTCCGTGCGGCCGTGCTGCTATCGGAACTCAAGCGGCTTGAGCCCGACATGGTTGCTGCTGTTGACGCAGCCGTTGCGAATGCGGCCAACGATCTCGGATTTTTACGCCTGGAATCGGGCGCATTTTCGCGCGCGCCACAGAAATCAATCGACTACGCGGTCATGGAAAGGACCGATCTGGCAGCAGTTGCACTCGGCGACTTCCGCTGGTCGGACATCGGCAGCTGGGATGCGCTGTTCGACATTACATCCCGCGACTCCGCCGGTAACGTCCTGCAAGGCTCGGTCGTGACGATGGACGCAACGGGCTGCGTGGTGCATTCCAATGATCGTCTGACGGCCATCGTCGGCGTCAAAGACCTGGTGGTCGTCAGCACCACCGACGCCGTGATGGTCATTCCCCGCGCACGCGCGCAGGACGTTCGCGAACTCGTCGACAAGCTCAAGACAGAAAAAAGGCCGGAGGCAACCGATCACAAGCGGGGGCACCGGCCTTGGGGTTATTACGAATCTATCGACGCGGGCGAGCGGTTTCAGGTCAAGCGGATCGTTGTCATCCCCGGCGGCGTCCTTTCATTGCAAAAGCACCGCCATCGCGCCGAGCACTGGGTCGTGGTGCGTGGCACTGCAGAGGTGACGATCGGCGAAAAGGTCCGTGCGGTGCACGAAAATGAGTTGGTCTACATCCCCATCGGCAGCGTTCACCGATTGGCGAACAAGGGGAAAATCCTCTTGGAACTGATTGAGGTGCAGACCGGCAGCTATTTCGGCGAGGACGATATCGAGCGGCTCGACGACGTCTACAAGCGCACCTAATTAGGAATCGCCCTCGGATTGAATCGTCATGCCCGCGCATAGCCGTCCGAAGGACGGCGTGCTTTCGCTATGTCGCGGGCATCCACGTCTTAATGATCGTGAAAATTCCAAGACGTGGATGGCCGGGACAAGCCCGGCCATGACGACGTTGAGTGTCAACCTCAATGGATCATGCTCTAATACGGAATCGCCCTCGGGTTGACGGTGAAGAGTACCAACGTCAAACATCTTTGCTTCAGACCATGGTTCTTCGCCTGCTCACGACTTCAGCGCGCGGCGTGTCGCATCGATGATGCGATCCTGGGTCGACGTATCAAGATAGGCATGCATCGGTAGACTGATCACTTCGGCTGCGAGCCCGTCGCTGACCGCAACCCCGCTTTTTCCGACCGGATAGTGCTTGTATGCCTGCTGTCGATGCAGCGGGATCTGGTAGTAGATTGCGGTCGGGATACCTTCGACCTTCAGCGCGGCAGCCAGGGCATCACGACGGCCGCCCGCAACACGAATGGTGTACTGCGCCCACACGGAGGTATAGCCGGCCGGAATGCGTGGCACGTCAACAACGTCGCCGAGGCCTTCACTGTAACGATTGGCCACCCTGTTGCGGGCATCGATTTCGTCGGGGAAGATTTTCAGCTTTTCGATCAGGATCGCCGCCTGGATCGTATCCAGTCGCGAAGCGAGACCTATCCGAACGTTGTCGTATTTGTCGTTCCCCTGTCCATGCACCCGCAGGCTTCGCAGAACGTCGGCAAGGGTATCATCGTCGGTCATCACGGCACCGCCGTCGCCATAGCAACCAAGCGGCTTGGCGGGGAAAAAACTGGTCGCTGTCGCCTGGCCAAACGTGCCCAGGCGTCGGTTGTTGCAGGTCGCACCGAAGCCCTGGGCAGCGTCGTCGAGAACCAGCAGATTCTCGGCCTTGGCCGCAGCCTGAAGGGCGCCATGGTCGGCCGGCAAACCGAACAGATCAACCGGAATAATCGCCTTTGGCCTGAGGCCGGCTTCCCGCGCGGTCGCAGTCGCGCCGGCAATTCCTTTGGCATCGATGTTGAACGTCACCGCATCGACATCGACAAAAACCGGAGTCGCCCCGACCAGGACCACGACTTCTGCCGTCGCGCAAAACGTGAATGACGGACAGAGCACTGCGTCGCCCGGGCCTACTCCCATTGCACGCAACGCCAGGACCAGCGCATCGGTGCCGCTCGCGCAGGTCACGACGTGAGCTGCGCCGCAGAATGCGGCGAGCTCGGCTTCGAACGTGCGCACTTCCGGTCCAAGAATGAACTGGCAATGGTTGAGGACCCTTGCGACCGCAGCGTCGATGGCGGGGCCCAGCCTGCGACGCTGCGCGGCCACGTCAATGAAAGGGATCGGCGGCGGATTGGTGCGCAAATTCATTGAACGCCCGTAAACGAACCCGGCCGGTCAGCCAACGACGGCGCGGGGGCCTTTCCGTTGCGCAGGCGTCACCACGGTCGGACGCGTCGTCAGGCAACGCGTCGCAATTTCAAGGCTGGCCACCGCCTCTTCACCCGTAACGGCTGGCGCATTGCCCGAACGCACGGCATCAAGGAAGGCGAGCAATTCGGACCGGAGCGGCTCGGCATGACCGACCGACAGATGCCGCATCGAGTAGCTGCCGTCAGGCTGGAAGCCGAAGCATTCAGTCACCTGGCGCGTCAGCAGATCACCCATCACATATTTTCCACGCGTCGCCACGGTGACGTTACGCGCCTTGAAGGGTGTCAGCCAGTTCGTGTTGATGTGCGCCAGCACGCCGGAGGCGGTCCGAAACTGCAGAAGCGCAATATCCTCGCGTTCGGCAACCGCGCTCGAAAGCTGCGGCTGCACTTCGATAATGTCGGAATCGGTGAACCAGCGGATCAGGTCGATATCGTGAACCGCCAGGTCGATCACCACGCCGACATTCGACATGCGTGGAGGGAACGGACCCACGCGGGTGATGGCAATTGAAAGAATATCCTCGCCGCGGATCGCTTCCTTTATGGCCTCGACAGCCGGATTGAAGCGCTCGACATGGCCGACCATCAGCGTCAGGCCGGCCCGGCGCGCCACATTGATGATCTCGCGCCCCTCCTCGACCGATGAAGCTATCGGCTTTTCGACCATCACGTGAACACCGCGCGCGATACAGGTCAGCGCGATATCCCGATGAAGATGGGTTGGCGCGGCGATCGTTATCGCGTCGATATCGCGCTCAAGCAATTCATTGACGTCCGCGACGGCGATACAGCCCAATGTCCGTGCAACAAAGTCCGCCTGCTTGCGATCAGGATCTGCGACGCCGACCAGCTCGGCCCCAGGCAACCCGGCGAATACACGCGCGTGGTTGCTCCCCATGACGCCGACACCGACGACACCCACACGCAACGGACGCTCCACGTTCGCGACTGCAGCCTGCATCATATTGTGATGGTATCCCCTCGCCCCTTGCGTCCGCCGCCCAGTCATCCCCTAGCACGGCGACGTGAAGCTGGCGACAGCCCCTCGAAATGATGCTCGAACACGTTTTGAGTCACTGTGTGACACGCAAGAAAAACAAGGAGTTATGAATGCCGGCGCCTTCAAAATGTCCCCAGTTTATGGCCATATGTCTTCGAACGCCTCGCCGCAAGCGTACGAGGAACCAACCGCCATCGGATGATGGCCGTGAGGCGGCAGTACCTTTGAGCACAACAAGTGGTCTGCTGCGGTGAGCAAAGCTTTCAAGGTTTCGGATGTGGTTATCCCGAAGACCGGATTGCGTAGCAACGGCCCATTGCTACTCGGTCACCCGTCGGTCCATCGAATGGACGACAGCGGGTCTCGACCAAACGACTGAGATGGCAAGTCTCATGACTGGATTTCTAGATCCAGCGACCAACGAACAGTCCGCCAATAAATGAAATAAGGCTCGCTCCAAACACGAGCGTATGATTTCTCGGTTCTGCTGCAAGCGCAAAAAGCGCGGAACTGATCAGGACAATTGTTAAAAGCACAATATCGAAAAAAGGGTGCAAATTCGATTCTCCCGTCGACGAGGCGATAGAACTAAACAACCTACGCTGGCAACGCGCGAAGCCACCGCTCGATTTGAAACTCCCCACCTATCGCTGAGGGCTTACCTCAGCGACCAGCCGGCGTCGTCATCCGCTTGGGGGAAGAAATTATTCGGCAGCGCGCGAAGCTGGAAGTTCGAGCCGCAACCCCGCGGATAGGGCGTCGTCGCGGAAGGATTTCACGGCACCGAGCGAAAGTTCGGCCGACGACTTGGTGCCGATTGCAGGAAGCTTCTTGAGAACGTCGGCGGGCGCCGTGATGATGTGGCATCCCATCTCGTCGGCCTCAACGACGTTGAAGACCTCGCGTGTGGAAGCCCAGATAATCTCGACATTGCGCGTCTTGCGCGCGCGCGTGATCGCGTCTTGCACGACCGGCCGATAATCAATGCCGAAGTCGGCAAGCCGGCCGGCAAACACTGAGACGCAGGCAGGCGCGCCGCCGTCCAGCGCCTCGACGGCACGCGCAACCTGTTCGCCGGTAAAGATCGCGGTCATATTGATGTTGACGCCTTCGCGCGAGAGCGTGCGGACCGCGTCGAATAAGGGCTCTCCGCGCGTGTTCGTCACCGGCAACTTCACATAAACATTTTTGCCCCAGGTGGTGATCACACGCGCCTGCGCGACCATTTCGGCGACATCGTCGGAAAACACCTCGAATGAAATATGTCGGTCAGGCACCGCAGCCACCAGATCGCGCGCATAGACCGCGTAGTCACTGACGCCTGCCTTCTTGAGCAATGATGGATTGGTCGTAAAGCCGGCGATCCACGGCTGCTTGGCCATCTCGACGATCTGTGCCTTGTCGGCGCCGTCGGTGAACAGTTTGACTTTCAACTGAGCCAGTTTTGGAGCCGACATTGTGTCTCGTCCTGTATGCCGCAAGTTTCGCCGTTACTATAAAACGATTACTCACACGATCCAATGCGTCCACACATGCTATTCTGTGGAACCGCAATTCACTCACAGGCCGTGATAGGCCCGATACCATTTAACGAAGCGGACGATTCCGTCGGCAATCGATGTCGCAGGCCGGAAACCGACATCGCGCATGAGATCGTCGATGTCCGCGTAGGTCGCGGGTACATCACCGGGTTGCATCGGCAGCAGTTCACGCTTGGCCTTTTTGCCAATCGCCTCTTCGAGCAAACGCACGACCTCCAGCAATTCCACCGGTTTGTTGTTGCCAATATTGTAGACTCGCCACGGCGCGTTGCTCGCGCCCGGGTCCGGCGACGCACCCGAAAACTGCGGATCGGCTGTGGCAGGCCGGTCGACCAACCGCACGACAGATTCCACGACATCATCAACATATGTGAAATCTCGACGCATATTGCCGTTGTTGAAAAGCTTGATTGGCTCGCCCGCCAATATCGCCTTGGCAAAAATCCACATGGCCATGTCCGGCCGGCCCCACGGCCCATATACGGTGAAAAATCGTAAGCCTGTCGCCGGCAATCCGAACAGATGCGCATAGGCATGCGCCATCAGCTCGTTTGCCTTCTTCGACGCCCCGTACAGACTAAGGGAGTGATCCACATTGTCATGCACAGAGAACGGCATCTTCGTGTTCGACCCGTAGACCGACGACGACGACGCATAAAGAAGATGTCGGCAGCCATTATGCCGGCATCCCTCCAGAACTGTTGTGAAACCGGTGAGGTTGGCGTCGATATATGCAAAGGGATCGACCAGCGAATGACGGACGCCGGCTTGTGCCGCCAGGTGCACGACATAACGGAAGCGATGCTGCTTGAAGAGCGCTGCCGTTGCCTCGCGGTCCGCCAGGTCAAGCACCATGAAGCGCATATTGCGGGATTTGGCGAGCTCGGCACGGCGAGCGTCTTTCAACGCCGGATCGTAGTAGGCATTCATATTGTCGAGACCGACGACGTCCCGGCCGTCGTCCAGCAGCCGCCTGGCAACGTGGAAGCCGATAAAGCCGGCTGCGCCGGTGACAAGAATAGGCCCGTCAGCCATCGGCATCGCGCCCGTGTTTCACAACTAGGGCCGCCACAGATCGATTCCTTTCGGTTTTTTTTCGCGATCGAGTTTTGCCTTGATATCGAGCACGATGCCTGTGCCGTCTTTGAGCAATTTGGCGATGAGCGGCCACCCGCCCGTAACGTAATCCTTGTGAGCGACGGCAAAAACAACCGCATCCGCTGGCCGCAAGGAGTCGATCGGCGTCAGACTGATGCCATATTCATGCACGGTCTCATCCGACGATGCGAGCGGGTCGGCAACCTGCACGGTCACGCCGACCCGCTGAAGCTCGCGGGCAATGTCGATCACTTTCGAATTGCGAATGTCAGGAACGTTCTCCTTGAAGGTCAGCCCGAGAATGGTCACGATCGGATTCTCGCGACCGCGTTGCATGAGCGCACGCAGGCATTCTCGCGCCACCCTTTCACCCATACCGTCATTTATGCGACGTCCGGCGAGAATGATCTCCGGATGATAGCCTGCTTTTTCGGCTCGAAAAGTCAGATAGTACGGATCAACGCCGATGCAGTGCCCGCCGACCAGGCCCGGCTGAAAATTGAGAAAATTCCATTTGGTCGAAGCGGCAGCCAAAACGTCGCCGGTGTCGATGCCAAGTTTCTGAAAGATGGCCGACAGCTCGTTCATGAATGCAATGTTGAGGTCGCGTTGCGTGTTTTCGATGACCTTGGCCGCCTCCGCAACCTTGATCGACGGCGCGCGGTGGATACCGGCCTTGACCACAGAACCATAGACATCCGCCACGATATCAAGCGTCCGCGCGTCCTGCGCCGAAACCACTTTGATGATCGTTTCGAAACGATGGTCCTTGTCCCCCGGATTGATCCGCTCCGGAGAATAGCCGACGGTGAAGTCGCTCCCGCCAGTGAGGCCTGATTTTTTTTCGAGGATTGGAAGGCACTCTTCTTCGATGGCGCCGGGATAAACCGTCGACTCGTACACGACAATGTCACCGCGCTTGATGACATTTCCAACCGTATCGGAGGCTGAAAGAATCGCACCGAGATCCGGCCGGCGGGCGACGTCGATCGGAGTCGGCACCGTTACGATATAAAAATCGGCGCCGGTCAAGACTCGACGGTTCGTTCTCGAACCGCAATGTCGTCTGTTTGAGATCGGCCGGCGTGACTTCAAGCGTACGGTCGTGTCCGGAACGCAGCTCCTCGACGCGGTTCGGATCAATATCAAAGCCGATGACCGGCACCCCGGTTCGCGCAAATGCGACGGCAACAGGCAATCCGACATAGCCGAGGCCGATAACTCCGAGTTTCCGGCCGTGACTCAAAACTGTGGCCCTTCAAATTGCGCGGTATGGTTGTGGGACCGGACGTCCATTCGTATGGGACAAGCTTTCACGAAAAACGCGCCTTATGGAAATCGGATCGCCCAAAGTATCCAAATAGAACGCGAAAATCAAAAGTCTGCGTGCACCAGGGTGGCCATCCTTCCTCGCGCTTGATGGATTGTTGCGGACTGCCGGATATTTTGCGACATCGGGAATGCAGAAAACGGCGGCGGGTCCGTGCGCCATGGATAAGTACGGTCTGAATCGATGAGCAAGCTAAAAAGCCTCGCAGGTGTCATTATTCGTCGCACGCTCGGGCATATCCCCTTCTGGCTTCGCTTTCGACGCGTCCAATACGGATACGAGCTTCGCTATTGGTACCGAAGAATTATGTTCGGCCGAATCTTCTGACGTTCTTGTCCACGAAGGCAGTTTGCCACGTCACCGTTGAACCTCTCTTGGCGCCAGCCACTTGCGAATGGCAAATCGTGCAGGCCGTTCGAAATAGACATACGAGCCGCGACTGATAAGCGCCAGCAGTATCAGAGATCCGCCCCACATTGGCCAGAACAGCGATGGGTCAACGGCGAGTATTCCAAGCCGCTTATAGATCGACGGTAGAACTTCATGCAGCAGATAGATTGAATAACTCGCTTCGCCAAATCGCACGAGGATTTGACTCGAGAAAAATCGCGATGAGAACGTGTCGTAACGTGCGACCAGATAGATCACGACTGCCACTGCCGGGGCGTAAAGCGGGGATGCGATGCGGCCGATCGTGACATTATTCGATGCGACGACGTCATAGAGGACAAGGTGAATTATCAATGCTCCCACGAGAGCCGCAAACGCGAGCATGGAAGTCTGCGCGGATTGAAGGGACGCGAGACTTGATTTTCGTTTCAGAAAAAGATGCGCGGCGCCCATTCCCAGGAAAAATTCACCGAGCCGAGCGGCCGGGTTGAAATAAAATAACCAACGCAAGAGCGAAGTGTCGTAACTGGCGTCGACCGTCGCGACCGGGCCGAAAAGCGAAAGCCCTGCTCGGTCAATCTCTGGCTGAAGATGCGCGCAGCCAAACAGATACACGACGACGGCAAGATAACTTGCAGCGGAAAAGCCGATCACGCGTCGCGCCGACCATTGTCCGCGCGCGATCAACTTCGCGATGCCGACATATACGATGTAGAAAAACGCCTCCACGCTGATCGACCACGTGACGACAGCTACCGGCCCATATTGGTAAATCAGAGGCGACTTACAGATGACGGCGTAGTACCAGCTCTGCGTCAGCGTGAGGTAGTTGGCGAGCGCAAGCGAATGACCTGCCTCACCTGCCCTGCCGCAGGCTCCGCGATCAAACAGCCCTGTGTAAGAAAAATCGACGATGAAAAGAGCGACATAGAGCGGATAAAGACGTGCAAAACGCGCTATCGCAAACGCTCTTATTCCCCCGGCCTTCGGAATCGTTCCGCAGTAATTGTAATGAATGACAAATCCACTCAGTACAAAGAAAAGAGTCATGCCAAGACCGGTCAAGGTTGTAACCGGTCCCGACGCCGATCCTTGACTGAAAATACTTGCGTAGTGACCGCCCGCCACAAGCATGGCGGCCATAAAGCGCAGTCCATCAAGCGCCGGCAGATAATTCTCGCGCGAGCCAGCAACCTGGCTCGGCACCTTACTGTACATCGGCGCGCCCCAGCCTCGCGGCTAATATATCCATGATATTCTTGACTTTCAAAAGATGATCGGGCACCCCCGGCCGCAGATTTCGGTATCCGGACGCATTCTCGGAAATTGATCCGGTACGTGATCGTCGTGCTTCAAAATCTGAGAGCCGTGAGGAACAGGAATGGGCCGGCTGCTGGAAATTGTCACCCCGTTACACAAGGCGACGAAACGGGATTACCTCGCCCGCATGCTGGACGACAAGGTCCACTGCATGGTGAAGGCCAAGGAGTACGAATTCGACTATTGGGATGGCGACCGGCGTTACGGCTACGGCGGCTATAAGTTTATTGAGGGACGTTGGGCGCCGGTAGCGAAAGCGCTCATCGATATCTATGGCCTCAAGAACGGATCAAAGGTCCTCGACGTTGGCTGCGGAAAAGCCTTCCTGCTCTATGAAATGAAAAAACTTCTGCCCGAATTGCAGGTCGCAGGTTTCGACATTTCCAGGCACGGACTTTCGGAAGCTCGCGAGAATATCAAGCCCCATCTGTTCCGCTATCGGGCTCAAGACCGCTACCCTTTCGGCGACAACACTTTTGATCTGGTGATATCGCTCGGCACTCTGCATAATTTGCGCCTGCACGAGCTGGAAACGGCAGTTCAGGAGATCGAACGGGTCGGCAAAAATAAATACATTATGGTCGAAGGATATCGAAACGAGCTCGAGCAATTCAACCTTGAATGCTGGGCGCTGACAGCAGAGTCCCTCCTGCATACGTCGGAGTGGATCTGGCTCTACAATCATTTCGGCTACACCGGTGACTACGAGTTCATCTATTTCGAGTGAGCGTCGGACGATGCAAATCAAGAAGACCAAGGCGGCGATCCTCGCCAAATCGCGCGAGCCGCTGATCATTGACGAAATAGAACTGCCCGAGACGCTCGACGTCGGGCAGGTTCTGGTCAAAGTGCTCTACACGACGATCTGCGGGGCACAATTGAACGAGATCGCGGCCGCCAAAGGGCCGGATAAGTTCCTGCCTCATCTGCTGGGCCACGAAGCCTCAGCAAAGGTTCTCGAAATCGGTCCCGGCGTCTCGAATATCAAGCCCGGCGATACGGTCGTGCTGCATTGGCGGCCGAGCCTTGGCATCCAGTCCAAGGCGCCGTCCTACAAATGGCGCGGAAACACCTTGAACGCGGGCTGGGTGACGACATTCAATGATTACGCGGTCATTTCCGAAAACCGAATGACCCCCATAGCCCGCGGACTACGATCTCAAAGTCGCTCCCTTGCTCGGTTGCGCCGTTACAACCGCCGCAGGCGTCATCAACAATGACGCCAAGGTCAAGATCGGCGAATCTGTGGTCGTCTTCGGCGTCGGCGGCGTCGGTCTCAACGTCGTCCAATTCGCGCATCTTGCGGGCGCAAATCCGATTGTTGCGATCGATCTCGTCGATGCCAAGCTGGACATGGCCAAGGCACGCGGTGCGACCCACACGATCAATGCCTCCACGACCAAGGACATTGCAGCCGCCATCCAGGACATTGTAGGCACAAAAGGGCCCGACAAAGTCATCGAAACGACCGGCGTGAAACAGGTCATCGAGCAGGCCTACGAACTCACCCATGCGGATGGGACCTGCGTGCTGGTCGGCGTTCCGAGTGAAAAGTTGACGATCTACACGTTGCCGATCCACTTCAACAAAATACTGACCGGCTCACACGGCGGCGATGCCGCGCCGCATATCGACATCCCGCGCCTCATCCGGCTCGCCAAGACCGGCCGGTTGTCTTTCGACGGCATCATTACGCATGAATACCTGCTCGACGAAATCAACGCCGCGCTCGACGTGGTGCGAAGCGGAAATGCAGGACGTGTTGTTTTGAGAGTCGGATGAAGAGTCGGTTGCAAAGTTCGATGTCGGGCGGGCTCTCGCGGGCGCTTCGCATTGCCCAGCTTGGAGCCGTCAGGGTCACGGCGTCCGCCACAAATTCACTGCAACGAAAGGCGAGACACCTCGAAGCGAAACTTGACGGTCTAGACAAGGGACTGGCAGTTCGCCCCATCTCGGATATTGCGTGGCCATCCCTTCGATCTGGCGAAAACGAACGATCCGGTCAAAGAAATCTTGGCCTCCCGCGAATTCGAAACGGCAACGCAATTTTTCAAAGACAACCCCGCCGCCGCAGCGTTCACTTGTCTCCGGGCAAGCGCAGGCCTTGCTGTACTCCATTATTCGCAACCTGCGTCCCGACCATGTCTTTGAAATCGGAAGCTATAAAGCCGGAACAACAGAAGCGCTTTGCCGCGCGCTCCATGCAAATGGTCACGGCCTTTTGCATACCGTCGATCCTTTTCGGGGCGATTACGTTGCGGCGACGATTGCTCACTGGCCGGCCGAACTGCAGCGGCATGTCAGCATACATTCCATGAGCTCGATGGATTTCTATATGGAGATGGAGCGTCAGAGCGTTCGTCCGGGCGTGGTGTTTGTCGACGGCAATCATGACTATGAATTTGCCCTGTTCGATATCGGCCGCGCCGCAAAATACATGACTCCTGGCGGCTTCATCTTCGTCGATAATGTCGCTCAGCCCGGGCCTTTTTTTGCAGCGCGCGACTTCCTGTCCGCCAATCCGGGATGGCACGAAATCGGTGGATCGACCGAGGGCTACAATGCGTCACGGTCATTCGATCGCAAGCGGTCCGGAATTCCGGACACCGATTTCATCGTGCTGCGGGCTCCGAGCGCTCATCTTGCAAGCGACAGGCCGACGAACTTCGGTCGTGCACGCTGGTGGTCGCCGAGTGTGAAGGGCATCGAATTACAGCTGGACCGGCCTGCAGCGACGGGAATTCTGGACGTGCAGCTCGTTTTGCGGGGATTTGGATCGCAACCGGTCGAGATGATTGGCGAGGCAAGTCTTCGCTTGCAGGAAGCTTCCGGACATCATTTCGGTGCCGGTCGAAGTCACTTTGCAGGGCCAGTTCACCTATTTCACGGTAGAGCCTTGGCTTATCTGGCGAGGTGATCAGCCGCTCGCGATCACGGTCCCGCCGAAGCCTTATTGAGATCCAGTTTTCCTGCCGGACGTAATAACCGAGCTCACGATCGATAAGACGTCAGGGGCCATGACCCCGTATCCGTCGCGAAGGCGCGACGAATCGAGCGTCGTATGCATCCGTCCCGATCCTGCCGGCAGGCCCGCTTCGACGGTCGTGCTGGCGCTGACGAGCGAGCGAGCGACCCCGAGCTCCGCCGCAATATGGCGCCCGATCTCCAAGTACGACACATCGCGTGGCCCCGTGAGCTGGAACACGCCGCGCGCAGCGTCTTTCATAAGCATGGCGATGGCATCGCACACCATGGCGGTTTCGACCGGCGCCATCGTCATATCGCTAAAGGCGCGGATCGGCTGGCCAGCCGCAAGCTTTGCCCTCCAGTCGCGAAGCAATGGCATATCGCGCGAGACAATCTTGGCCAGACGCAGAATCGCGGCCGGCATTCCCTGCTCCATGCGCGAAAACAATCCGGCCTCCGCGCGCGATTTCTGCCGGCCGTACTCGGTAACGGGACTGTGCGGAGCGTCGGCAGCAACGTTCGGTACGGTTCCATCGAAGACCTGATTGGTCGAGAGAAATAACACCGGGATTCCGCGGGCGAGCAGCCGGTCGGCAAGCGCAAGCGTCTGCGTCACGTTGACATGAGCGGAAGCCCGCGGATCGGCCTCGCAAGCCTCAATGCGCGCAACGGCTGCAAAGATGCATGCCGCGCTCGTTCCGGATGGCGGCTCCCAGTTCTCAAGTGGCACTGAAAGGTCGAGGAAAGGCCGGTCAGCGGTCACATGTGTCTTGCGTCGCGTGGTCGCCGCCGCAGTCACCCCACGCGCTTTGAGTGACTGGTACGCTAAAGACCCGATTTCGGAGTCACCGCCGATGAGTAGCCACATATCGGCTCCGGATCATCGGGCGCGGGCGGCGACGCTCGCATTCACAGCCGCGACCTCCGCAGCAACTTTGTCTTTCAGCGCGCTACGAACACTTGCCGCAATCTGCGCCGGCATCAGCCCGTAAATATCGAACAGATCGTCCTGGAGGCCGTAGTTGTGAGGAAACTCATCGGGAAGCCCCAGCCGCCTGACCGGCGGCGCCGCGGTTCCCAGCTGCTCGACAATGACATCGGTGATCGCGCTGCCCAGACCGCCAATTCGGATACCCTCTTCCACTGTCATCACCAGTTCGGCGTTACGTGCAAAATCAAGGACTGCCGCCTCGTCGAGCGGCTTGATCGTGTGGAAATGAACCACCGACACGTCGATACCGTCCTTGGCGAGAAGCTCCGCAGCTGCCAGCGAATTTGTCGTCATCACTCCGGTCGACATCAGCACGGCCGGATGTCGCGAGCGAACCCGGCGCATCGGGATTGCTTTACCGATCGCAAAGCCCAATTCGTCACGACTGACCACAGGATCGCCGCCCTTTGCAAGCCGGATATAGATTGGATGCGGCCAGCCGAGCGTCGCATTCATCAGCCGTACCATTTCCTTGGCGTCACAGACCGCGGTCACGGTCATGTTCGGCAGCGCGCGCATGATGGCAATATCTTCAATAGCGAGATGGGTGGGTCCCAGAGGGGCATAGACCAGCCCGCCGCCATTGGCGATCAGCCGCACCGGCAGATCATGCAGGCAGAGATCCACCGCAACCTGCTCGTAGCACCGGCGGGTGATGAAGGTCGCGATGGTGTTGGCATAGGGAATGTAGCCTTCCTTCGCCAGACCGGCCGACATCCCGATCAGATTTTGCTCGGTGATGCCCTCCATGTACCAGCGCTCCGGCATGTCGCGCTTCATGTCCGCGAGCAATCCGGGACTGAGGTCTGAACCGACAAACACCACGCGCTCATCGCGCTTGGCAAGATCGTAAACCATGTTCAGGCAGGTCTGACGCATACTCTATTCCAGCGCCCCATAGAGTTTGGCGACCAACTCCTTGTTGATCTTCGACTTGTGGTGCCAGTTGGCATCGTTTTCGGCAAAAGCGATGCCCTTGCCTTTGGTCGTATGACAGATGACGGCGGTCGGCCGGTCTTGCGCGAGCGGAAGGCGCCGAAACACGTCGCGCAGTGCCGCAACATCGTGGCCATCGACTTCAATGGTTGCGAAATTGAACGCACGCCACTTGTCGGCAAGCGGTTCCAGATCCTGAATTTCGCGCGTCGACCCTGCAGACTGCACCTTGTTGTAGTCGATTACCGCGGTCAGGTTCGACAGCCGATGCTTGCCCGCGCACATTGCCGCTTCCCACACCGATCCCTCGTCAATCTCGCCGTCACCCAGAACGACGATCACGCGGCTGTCGCGTTTTTGCATCCGGACGCCGAGCGCCATTCCGAGACCGATCGACAGACCATGCCCAAGCGCGCCCGTCGAGGCCTCCACTCCAGGCACCTTGCCTGCCTCAGGATGCCCACCAAGGATCGAATCCCGACGGCAGAACGTATCGAGCGTATCGAGTGGAAAGAAACCTTTGTCGGCCAGCAGGACGTACAGCGCGATACAGCCATGACCCTTGCTCAGGATCATGCGGTCGCGATCGCGCCATCCTGGCTCAGCAGGCCGGTAGCGCAGCACGTCGTCATAGAGCACGCGCATGATTTCGATCAGCGACATCGACGAGCCGATATGGCCTCGCTCACCGCCTTCCAGCGCGCGCACGACCAGCTTGCGCAGATATTTCGACCGCTCATCGAGAGGCGGCGTCGCAAGCTTGATCAACGGCATGGCTTCTGCGCTGGTTGCCATCACTCGTCCTTCACCTTGGCGGGGAGTGCAGCGAGAAATTCAGACGCACGCGCAAGCTGCGTCGCCTTGGCGTCAGACCAGCTCTGGCGTGCGCCAGCGAGCACCCGGCGCTGCCAGCGTTCCGGAATGAATTCATTTAAAAGGATTAGAACCCAGCGCAAACCAAACAGCGGCAAGCGATCGCCAAGCCGGGTCGCGAACGACGGATCGGCACCATAAAGCTCAACAGCCAATCGACGAAAATGCCTGCTCTGTGCCGGCGCAAGCGGCTTGCCGGGATGCAGCATGATGTCAGCCGAAAGTTTCACCGGGTCGTCCCATCCGAAATATTCAAAATCGACAAATGCCAGAGACCCATCCTTGCGGCGCAAGCTATTGTGAAAGCCGAAATCAGATGGCACCAAGCTCCGCCATTCCTGCGGCAGATCCGCCGCAAAATCAAGACCGGCGGTCTTCGTCTTGGCCTTTGCCTTGTCGGCCTCGCGCTCAAGCGCCGGGACGCAGGCATCCTTGATAAACCTTGCGAGGTCATCCTCGCCACGCAGGCCCTGAAGGCGCAGCAACCGCGCCGAGATTTGACGTTCGATCTCGGCGCCGGAAAGGCAGGCCTCCGCCGCGGAAGGTTGCTCTTTGGCCCAGGGCGTATTTCTCATCGCGTGGATTGCCGAAAGGAATTGAACCGCGGCCTCGACATCGGCGGCGGAAATTTCGGTTACGGGCACACCGTCGATCCAGCTCAGCAGCGCAAAGCCGCGTTCGCGGTCGATCCCTGCAACGCGCGGCACCACGTCGATTCGATGACGTTCCATCAAAGTCAGCGCGCCGACTTCGGTGGAGAGCCGGTCACGCGGATCGTCGGCGCGCGAGGGATATTGCTTGAGCGCGAACTCTTTTGAGCCCGATCGCACGTAATAGATGCGGCTGTTGCGTCCGCCGGCGAGCAGATGCTCGATTTCCGCTTGCGATCCGACAAGCGTCCGGACCACATCGCGAGCCCGCGTCAGTCCATCGCTATCGGTCTGCACGGAAGACCCGCTCTTCGATGTGCCGCCACGTCGGGCACACGATATATGAGGCCGACGTCGAAGCCACATCGGAAAAAAGGATGCGTTCGACGCTGCGCGGAAACGACGGATCCGAAAGGACTTCTTCCAGATCGTCGATAAAATGAGTGCAGCCGACCTGTGCGATCCGCGCGATCTTGTCCTGTCGTGTATTCTCGAAATAGACGGCGCCGGGCGCAACGCCGTAACCGCCGGCCTGAAAGAAACCGTGCCCCGACATCCATGACCGCGCGGCGGCGCGCAGATTGATACGATCGGGATCGTGGTGACCAAATTCTGTCTTGTGACTTACGATGGCAATCGGCACGTTGTTCTCCCGGCAGCGCCGGAGAAAAGAATCGACACCTTCAATCATTTCCGCCTGCGCGAGACCTTTTCCGTAAACGTGGCCCTGCAACTTCTGCCACGACAACTCGCCATCCGGAAGCAATCGGATCGTATCGCGGATCGCTTGCTTTCCGCCTGCGAAGGCCGCACCTACAAGGCCCCACGTCCGCGCGGCAGCAAGAAACACGGCATCGTAGGTGATGATCGTATTGTCGAAGTCCAGCCCGATGCGGAGGCCGCCACTCATTTCTTTGCGGCCATGTTTCGCCGGCCGGTCGCGGCGGCCTGCTCGGCGTTGGTCCAATTCCATGAGAAGCGTTGCGCCGACGCCCTCAGTTGTGTCGAATCGATCGATTTGAGGTCGAACGGGCGCTCGGCGACTTTATGCATGACCAGGCCGAGGCTGGAGCAAGCCTGATTTGCGGGCGGCTCGGCCGATGCTTTGCGTCCCAAATTGCAGACAAAGCTGACGACCGTCAAAATCGAGACAACGATGCTTTCGACCGTCATCCATAGCCAATTCTTTTGTACCAAAGCAAAAGCACTCTGCATTCCCCGCAGAGCGACCCATGGCCCCAGACCGACAGGAACGAATAAGGCCTCGTCGACCGGCATATCGTGATCGAAAAACTGCTCTATGCCTTGCAGCATGGTTCCGCTGAACCAGGGGCCGACCTGCGCTCCGTAGCCGTTAATAGCGAAAACCACGAGGGTCCCGTTCTCCGGAAAAAGCGGCTTGATCAGTCGAAGCAACTCATGCATCCGGCCAATCTGGGTCTCGCCGACAACAAGAAGACACCCCTCAAATTCTCTCATCATCGGCTCATACTGGGCGCGGTTCATCGTCAGGAAATAGTTGAGATCGAGCGAGACTGACGATGTCGAGATTCCGCTCAGGAAATTCGCGAAGGCCGCCGGCGCACTGGAAAGAACCAACAGGTTCCCGTTTTTGCCCGCAAAATAGCGGCGCGCGAGGTTCATGAACATCCGGTAGTCGGGCCACCGGGGATGCCACGGACGCACGTTCGGAGGGCGCCCATAGATAAAGTTGCGGATTTTATAGAGCCACCAGGTCAGGCCCGTTGCCTGCAACTCCAGCAGATCCGCAGGGGTCAACGGCATGGCAGATTTTTGTTGATTGGCGACGGCCCATTCATGAGCCGCCATTGCCCCCAGCCAATATGGATGATTGCGATGCGGCTGCGGCGGCGGCAAAGACCGCTCGATTTCATCGATGTATGCGCCGGATTGAACAACACTTTCATCGAACTGCGGCGGGAGATCCGAAGCATGAAAAATGACCGCAGAATGTGCGTTCTTCCGGTGCGTCGCAGTGGCCCATTCAGAGAGACTGGCGGCCAGCACAGTCTGCTTGACATTTCCAAATCGGACTAAATTGCGTTCATGGCTGCGCTTTTGCATCTCGACGACGAGATAGTCGTCGGAATCGGTCAGCACATGCACGTTTCCCGACGGGCACATTTCTGGAATGAACGAGTAGTCGCAGGAAGAGCCAACGACAAAGTTGGTGATCTCCGGCCGAATACAAATCATGTGCATCAGGTAGAAACGACCGATGAGGGTGTTGTCGTCGACACGCCAGAACAGTCGATTGGTGTGGGTGGTGTGACACAGAGGAAAGTTCACCATGTTGGCGAGCGTCATCGGATGCAGGTGATCGAGCGCCCACCGCATCAACTCGCGCGAACGAACAATCATGCTCGGCCTGCCCGAGTCGAATGTATTTAAAAACGAGCCCTTCGCGCTCTCTTCGACGACCTGGAAATTCCCGGCAACAACCCCGCTATATCCGGCCTGCATCCGCGCCAGCACGTTCGCAAGCGAGCCGTCGGCGACGACGTAGTCCGAAATCATGAAGAAAAAGCACGTCTCGAGCATCGCGTCGCCAGCGGCCCGAACGGCTCGCGCATAGGCAAGCGTGATTGTCGTCGAGTAGTTGTCCCCGGTGATGAGATCGTCGATCACACTGAACTCGACGTCGCAGACACTGCGCAGATAGTGAATCGCCGCATGATCCTCCAGCTCAGCCGCGTCGGTCGAGCTCGTCAAAAAAATGACCTTGCACGGCAGCGCCTTTGTCAGCGCGGGCAAATTTCCCGGCGACAGCAAAGTCGGCAGACTGATCTCGAGAAACTGGGACGTAAAGGAAGTGCCCCACACCGGCACCAGCAACTGGATCGCTTTCGGGGGGCTCGGGCGCTTACCACCTGGCCCATCTTTCAGCTCGGGAAAAGGTGCCTGATTTGGCCCTTGCGCGGCGTTCATCGCAGCTTCAGTGCTTGCATACGTTTAATGTTGTAATAGCGATCATCGGTCATCGCATTCGGCACCTTCCCCGCATTGAATGCGCGGGCCAGATCGACAATGGCGTCAGACACTGTGCGTCTGGCACTGAACCCGAGATCTTTTTTTATCTTCTCCGACGACACATGATACGATCGGTGATCGTCCGACGGCGTCACGACGATATCGACGTTTTTGCCCACCTCGTTGCGCACCATGTTCGCAATCTCGCGAACCTTGAGATTGTGATAGCCGGCGTTCCAGGTTTTGCCGCTGATAGCCTCGTCCGGCGCCTCGAGCAGCTGAACATACAGGTCGGTCATATCTTCAACGTGCAGGTTCGGCCGCAACTGCTCGCCGCCGAACACCGTAATCCGGCCGTTGTTGATTGCGTGGCTGGTCAGGATGTTGACGGTCAGATCGAGGCGCAGTCTTGGTGCGTATCCGCACACCGTCGCCGGGCGCAACGTGACAGCGACAAAGCCAGGCTCGCGCTCCTGCTCGAGAACCTCCTCGCACATCGCCTTGTATTTCGAATAATCCGTCAGCGGTTCAAGCGGAAGATCCTCGGTGACGTTGGAGTTGTTCTTGATGCCGTAGACAGACGACGACGACGCATAGATGAAACGTTTCACGCCGGCGTCCTTGGACGCCTTCACCAGCGGCCGGAAGCAGTCGTAATTGATCGAACGTCCGAGATCCGGATTCAGGTCGAAAGACGGATCGTTTGAGATGCACGCCAGATGAATGACGGCGTCGCAACCCACGAGGGCCCGTTGCACGTCGGATGGATTGCGGAGATCGCCCTTCACCTCGATCAAGTTCGGATTCGACGCGAGGTCGGCGAAAACATCTCCGTAGATATAGAGATCAAGAACGGTGACTTGATAGCCCGCCGCAAGCAGCTTGGGCACCAGGTTCGAGCCCACATAGCCGGCTCCGCCTGTGACCATGACCCGCTTGAATTGCTTACCCATTCCCGTAGTTCCGTACGTTGGAGATCACTGGCTCTTATTCGCCCAGCCCATGTCGATATCGAGCACGGCGTGGCATAGCGCCAAATGGGCCACCTCCACAAATCCATATTCCTTCGATCGCACAAAGAAATTGATGTCGCCCCCCGAGCGCAGCTCGTTGTCCTCGGTGAAGCCTGAAAATGTGACAATCTTGCAATTGACGGCGCGCGCCGCCTTCACGGCATTGAGAATATTCGGCGAGCGTCCGGAGCTGCTGATCGCAACCAGGAGATCCCCCGCACGTCCGTGAAATTCGATCTGCTTGGCGAACACGTTTTCATAGCCGAGATCATTGCCAAGACAAGTCAGCGCCGATGGATCGTTGAACGCCATCGCGCGCAAACCTCCGTTCTTCGAAAAATCTATGGCGAGATGGCTGCAAATGCCGGCGCTGCCGCCGTTACCCACAAACATGATCTTGTTGCCTGCATCATGCGCCGCATGCGCCGCGCGGCGAAACCACTCGCAGCCCTCACTCAGGGCGATCTTGCGCTTGCCGGCGTCAGTCACCTCGGCGTCCTTGAGCAAGCCCGCAAGCGTATTGAAATAGCGGTCCAGCCCGCCGGCGAAATCAGTGGTCGTCTTGTCTAGCATGCGCCTGCACTCGTCTACTTCAGCAGTCCCGTAATCGCCTTGATCAATGCCGCTTTTTCGATCGAGCCGCGATGGCCGACGATTTCGACCTTGAGAGCGCCGACAACGTTGCCGATAAAGCCCACCTGGTGCATCGGCCCGCCCGCGGCCACCAGCGGCGCGGTTACTGCCAGAAATGCATCGCCGGCGCCAACCGTGTCGATGACATTCTTCGCAAAAGCGGGAATTGTATGGACGATCCCGCCCCGCTCAAGCGTCACGCATCCGTGCTTGCCCTGAGTCACGATGATCTTTGAGCAATTGACCTTTTCCTCGATCAACCGGCGCGCGATGTCGCCAGCGACCGACATCCGGTCGCTGACGGCGAGCCGGGCCTCCGGCAGGTCGATGCAGATGTAGTCGGCGCGGTCGTACCGCGTGATGAGGTTGAAGCCCAAATTCGCGCTGTTGCTTTGTGTATTGACTGCAAGGAAGCGTGAGTTCTTCGTCAGCGCCGCAATCGACGACTTGCCGATGATCCCGTGGCCGAAATCAGCTGCGATGACGACGTCATATCCCGATGCCATTTCGGCGATGGTGCGGTCCACCGCGTCCTGTACGTCCGATGTCAGCGGCTCGTCGTTCATGAAATAGACTTCGAACAGCTTGCGCATGTAGGACGGATCGACGAAACGCCGTTTGAGCGTGGTGGGTGCGCCATCGCGCGTGAACGTGCGCAAGCCCACATTTGGCCGCAGGCTTTGGCGAATGAGACCTTCGTGGCTATCAACGTCGCCAAGGCAGGTAACAATGTCGACCTGCTTGCAGAACGATGCAACGTGGTTGGCCGCCGCGAAAACACCACCGGCGAACAACTCGCGATCCTGGTAGCGGGTCGCGATCATGTTCTCCTTCGGAGTTTTGTGCATCGGCAGCACATACTGATACTCGTCGATAATGGCATCGCCGACCACGAGCACCCGGTAGTCACGCACGCGATCGATCAATTCGAGAAATTCGTCAAGGCCGCCGTTCTGACGCAATGCATCGAGGTGCTCGCGGATATGCGGTTCGAACACGTTGAGATGCCGGTTGATCAGCTCACTCGAGCTGAACGTCACCTCGTCGGTGAAATGTATGCGGCCGCCATGCGCTTCGACCGCGCCGCGTTCAATCGAGATCTTGCCTGTGACATCGCCCTGCGGATTCTGATAGTCCTGCCCCTTGATGTAGATGCTGGGGCGGATTTTCTCGATCGTGTTCACGGCGTCGGCGGCGTCATTGATTGCAACCCAATCGACATATTCGAGCGTCGCCAGCATTTCCGCACGCATCTCGGCATTGAAGACCGGCCGGCCAGGTCCTTTGTTGACGAAACGGTCCGCTGTGACCGTAACGACAAGAATGTCGCCAAGCTTGCGCGCAGCCTCGAGATGGCGAATGTGACCGAGATGAAGAAGATCGAAAGTGCCGTGCGCTTGAACGACGACTTTACCCCCGGCGCGCGCCTGGTCGGTGATCCGGCCAAGTTCATCCAGCGTCCGCACCTTGTCGCGCGGCCCGTTCACCGCCGGAGTTGGCTGGCGGTTCAATTTTGTGACGTTGGATTCCAAGTCCCAGCCCCTTGCGTTCTGTCCTTCCCGAGAAAACGGAACCAGTCGCTTGTTGCCTCGGCAATGCGTGATGCGGTCCATACAGGAGCGTCACGCCAATAGTCTATATTATCGCGCATTATACGGACGCCGTCAGCAAAACTGACTTTTGGTTGCCAACCGAGTTCAGCCTTGATTTTTGAGATATCGGCCCAGGTACAGTCAGGTTCGCCGGGGCGTTTCGGGATATTTACCGACGGCGGAGAGCCAAGCAAGCGAACCAGCTCGTTAACGCTTACAGGCTTACCACTGCCGACGTTAT
Source organism: uncultured Alphaproteobacteria bacterium (assembly GCA_963736275.1). GTDB lineage: Bacteria > Pseudomonadota > Alphaproteobacteria > Rhizobiales > Xanthobacteraceae > Pseudolabrys. The sequence goes on along the minus strand of CAVTOP010000005.1, from coordinate 348,363 downwards.
AGATCTGGCCTGTTTTATCGCTCGCAGCGGCCACAAGCAATGCATCGACGACATCGCTTACGAAAGTGAAATCCCGCGTTTGCTCACCGTCTCCGACGATGGTCAGCGGTTTTCCGGCCAGCAGCTGCGCGAGGAAGACCCCGAACACTGCGCCATATGTACCGCTCGTCCGTGCGCGCGGGCCATAGACGTTGAAGAAACGCACAGAGACCGCAGGCAAATTATAAACCTGGGCCCAATGCATGACCAATTGCTCGCCAAGATATTTGGTCAGCGCGTACGGATAGCGGCAGTCGGCAGGCGCCGTCTCGGGCGTCGGGTAGGTCGACGGGATTCCATAACAAGACGATGAGGCGACATAAACGAGCCGCTTGACGCTGTGCTTGCGCGCGGCATCGAGGAGAGCGAACGTCCCGTCGACGTTCGTGCGGAAATACGCTTCCGGCTGTTGGATCGACGGAACGATGTCCGCACGTGCCGCGAGATGAAACACTCGCTCGGCGCCAGCACAGGCGGCGTCGACAGCATTCTTGTCCGAGATATCTGCTTCGACAACATCCAGCCGCGGGTTGGCCTGGTGCTGCTGAAGATTGGCGCGCCTGCCGACGACGAAGCTATCGAGGACGCGCACATGCCGGCCTTGGTCGATCAGGCGATCGACCAGGTGGCTTCCGATGAAGCCTGCGCCTCCAGTTACCAGATCGACCAAAATGTCCTCGCTGACTGACGAGCGGCCTGCTCCGCCCAGCATAATTGCCCCTTCTATTAGTCTAACGCAGGGTTGCAGACCAGAAGAACCTGCATTGGCCAAGCGTCATTCCTGTTTCTGCTTACACTTATTGCCGCTAGACTTCAAAACGGCGCGGTGGGGCCAATTTCCGGGAACAATGGCGGGAGCTTGAGGTGCTCCCACAGTTCTTGTCGTTGATCCATCGGTCGAATGATGGATGCGGGGTGCGGGCCGATGATCGGCGCGGACGACAGGCGAACACGCGTTTTTCTTTTGACCATTCTCGCGGTCGGCCTCGTGCTCAGGATTGCCGCTGCGGTGTTGCTGCCTGAGCAAAATTTTCCGGATGCCGTGCTCTATCGGGAACAGGCGCGTCAGCTGTGGCAATCTTTCAGTTTTGACGATCCATACCGGATGCCTCTCTATCAGATCCTCACAGCGCTGACAGGACCGGGTTGGCGTTCACTCTCGCTCGATGTGTTCCTCTCGACAGCCGCGATCTGGCTGTCGTTTCAACTTTCATTGGCGTTGTTTGAAGATGCAGTAACCGCGCTCGTGACCGCGCTTGCGACGGCGGTGTATCCATTTTTCATCTTCTATGCAGTCGTCGGGCTCACCGAAACACTCTTTATCACGCTGCTCCTGGCTGCCTATGTCTGCTGGTATCGAGGATGGTTTACGACAGCAGCGATCTGCGCCGTTCTTTCGATTTTGACCAGACCGACGTTCGACTTGCTGGCGCCAATTCTCGTCATCTATTTCGCGCTGTTCATTCACCGGCTGAGCTACGGGGCCACCGCAAAACGAATTGCCGGCTACGCGGCCATTTATGTTCTGCTGATGTCACCGTGGTGGATTTACAACTATCAGACCTACGGCACCTTCGTACGACTTCATTTCGGAGCAAACCTCACGTTGTACGGCAGCAACAATCCACACAACCAAAGTGGCGGTGTGAGCGATGTCAATCAGGACCTTTCGTTCGAGAAGATTCCCGACGTCTTCGAGCGCGACCGCGCCTACCGCGACGCTGCAATAAAGTACATCGCCGAAGACCCTGTCCGCTTTGTCAAGCTGGCCGGCCTCAAGTTCACCCGGTTCTGGCGGCCGTGGCCCTTTGCGGAGGACTACCGAACGCCCCTCTATATCGCAGGCTCGGCGATAAGCTTTGTCCCCGTGCTGATCTTGTCGATTGTCTATCTGTTTTTTTTCGCACGTGGGCACTTTGTCAGGATTTTTCCGCTGCTTCTATTTATCGGATATCTCACGGCCGTTCACATGATCATGGTTGGGTCGGTTCGATACCGGCTGCCGCTGGAACCTTTCCTTATTGTGTTCGCGGCTGCGGCGTTCACGCGCGGCAGCAGGATGGAATTGGCATCGGAACACTCGGACCATTGATGGGTTCGACAGATCCTTCAGTTGCAGAGCAACCTTAAACTAGGTCAAAAACACAATACGTAGTCCGGCAATCATAAAAGTTAGCAGCCAGCCTTACGAACGACCCTCAACTACCTCGGCAACTCCGTGCGACGTGAACGCGACAGAGTTCGCGATAGATTGCAATCATCTCTCGCACCATCCGGTCCTGATCGAATTTCTGGGAAACGAAAATTGGACCCTCCACGGCAACGCGCTCGGGCCAGCGAGGATCATCCAAAATACGGAGCACAGCACGGGAGAGAGCACAAGCAGACCGGTCGGGCACTAGCACGCCCGTGACCCCGTCGATCATGGCTTCGCCGATGCCGCCGATATCAGGTCCCACGACCGGGATTCCGGCCGCTTGCGCCTCAATCATGACATTGGGGAGGTTCTCGGTTCGTGACGTGAGCAAATGGACATCAAGTGCGCCGTACATTTGTTGAACGTCGGTCACAACACCGGGCACGACAAGGCGCTCACCCAAACCAAGCTCTCCACCCTTCTGCAACAATTGATCAGCAATTGCTCCGTGGCCATAACCCGCAAGGAGGAAATGCACGTCAGACCGCACTGATGCGACCGCCGCAGCCGTTTCGAGCCACAGATCAAGGTCCTTCTCTGGTGCAAAGCGCATCAACGCGCCAACGACCGGCTTGTTTGCCGGCAATCCGAGACTTGCGCGGCAAGCGGCCGACTTGCTCCGGCTGTGGGTCTTTGTGCTGGACGGAAGAAAGCCGTTATGAACGATCTTAATCGTTCCAATCGCTAGCTGTATCCACCTCTCGTACTCCTTGGCACTCGAGCTGCTATTATTGACGAACACGACGTTCGGATTTCCGGCGAGTACTCGGTACGCTTGGCGATAAAGATCGGATTTTTGCGCGTCAAACCAAAATGGCGCAATCGAAACACGCTGGCCGAGCACAATTCGTGGCACACGCATCTTTGTCGATACGAACCCTCCAACCAGGTTGGAAAGGTCCGACCAACAGTTGACGATGCTCGGCCCAAATTCTTGAATCACCCGCAGCAAAGCGCCACACACGCTCGCGCTGTTTGCGAGCAAAAGTGGCGCGAATGGCTGAAGGTCGTGCAACTGGATATTGGCAAAATCGCCTTTGTCGTCGTTTGAAAATTCGCTCGGGCCACGTAGCCTCATGTTCATCTTTGAGAACTCACTGGCAAAGCTCGGCTGGCCAGGGACAGTTCCGATTAGCTCGAACACTTGAATGTCGTAGCCGCGCTGGCGCAGACCATGCGCCAGCGCTATCATTTGTCTTTCCGCGCCGCCACGAGCAAGGGCTTCCGTCACCATGAGTACGTTCTTGCGGTTTGGCGAATAGACCGCCCAGTCGAAATTGTTTTTGTTGGTAATGTCTGTATGCAACAATAAACGCGTCCTACTTTATACTTGCCGTTCCTATTGGCAGGGGGCGGTTAACACATTATCTCGCACGTACTACGGCGGCAAATAGTCTAACAACGATTGCATTGTGATGGATGAAGGTCAGGTCATTGCGCGCATCATGCTGCACCCTCAAGCACCGGAAGGAGCCTCGTGGCTTTGGAGGATTACGACGAATAGGCTTCGACACCTGTACGTACTTCGTCCTTCGAGGTCCAGGCGAGTGAGCTACCGTCAACTCCCGGTAGGGCTGGTTATCTTTGCCTCGATAGTTGCCAAACTGCAGATATTCCGGCCATCACATAAACGCAGTACGCGATAACGACCGGCATAAAATCAAAAAGAGTGAAATCAAAGATAGCCTGGGCCGTAAGCAAGATAGCTCCGGCGACCATCCAAAACATCGTGAATGAGTTGGCTTTGGGCATTGGCCGATTAAAGCCCAAGGCTTTTTGGATGCGTTTATTCGTGTTCAAAGAAGCAACAACGACGAGAGTCGCAACAAAAAAGGCAACTTTGACACTTATTGGTGCCATAGCATCCCCAACGTCTACAGAGGATCTATACAGCAGGCCAGCAGACAGAACATCGGCGATGTGTGATTTTGAAAGCCACGCAGAAAACAGACAGGCTGAAAATAATTAAATGCGATGCAACTATCCCCCAAGCGTAGGAGGCTTTCCTCATTGTGGTCGCAGCGGCGGCATTTACGCGGCTGGTAAGGCGCTTCGGTAGCTCACGCGAGATGCGGGCTGCTGATCAATAACGCGAGCCAGCGAGGCGACTACTTGACTCACATGGGCCATGCGATTGCGTGTCAGGTGGGCTAATATCCCTCAATCGCCGCACTGAAAATGTCGGGATTGACATGAAAACAGTTCGCCTCGTCGCAATAAACGCACTCGTTTTCCTCGCACTGCTCGCGGGGCTGGAATTGTTTTTCAGAGCGAAGGGGTCGCCCGCGAACGCAGCAATCGAGCAGCGAAACGGTATGCAGCTGCACACCCTGCCCTACATGATGTTTGCCAATCCTCCACACAGTCACTATTCAGTCTGGCACAACACCTTCAGCGGGCAAGACGAAAAAGCAGACATACAAGCCAACAACGAAGGCTTTAACGATCCCAGGGATTTTGACTGGCGAAAGCCTTACACAAAGGCCGCCAACGAAAAGATCGTTCTGGTCACAGGTGGCTCAGCGGCTTGGGGCTTGGGCTCAACCAGTTTCGTCACAACCATCGCTGGTGCACTGCAAGCCGAACTTGACCGGGCACGCCCGGACGTCAAATACACTGTCATCAATCTGGCGATGGGAAGTTGGATTGCGTATCAACAATTCATTGGACTGGAGATGTGGGGCAGTCAATTCGATCCAGACTGGGTGATTATCATGGACGGCCACAATGACGCGGGGGTCGGTTGCGCGTATTCACAGGGAGTTGCAAATCCGCTCTATTTCCCGGCCATGAAAAACCTGGTGGATGCCTACTCAGCCACGGGCTTGGCTCGACCGGTCTATTTGCGGAGTTGGATCGAGAACGAACTCATTTATTACAGTACAGCGTATCGTGCGCTGACAGGAAAGAAATACATTCCCGCTTCGAACGTAGATGCGACCAGTCATGACGCCGCTCGCAACACCGCAGCAAAAGTAGTCGTTCCGACAAAAATCGGCGCTGCCCGCGACATGTTGCAGTTTTACATCAAGGCGACCAAAGCAAGTCTGTCGTTGTTTCCGCGAGCAAAATACATTCTCTCTACGCAACCGTTGGCAAACGAATTTACCGGCGATTTTGTCGACGTGTACAAGTCATCGCAACTCGAGGCCGACGCGACAGCGATGGCAAAGCGAGAGGAGACGCTCGAAATATATCTCAAGGCAAATGAAGAAAAAATTTGCAACACCGAGACGTACATACCAAGCTTTACATATGTATTCGTAAAGGGGGCCTTCGAGCTCGAAAAACTTGCCGCGCGAGCGCGAACGACCGGACGCTTTGTCGAATATCACAATATCGGGAGAATTTTCCCGAACGCGCGGGCCGACAGGCTAAAGTATTTTATTGATACCGTGCACATCAGCGATCGCGGTGCGCAAGAGATTGGAAAGTTCTACGCAAATCGCGTCCTCCAGGCGGATAGGTCAACCAATTGACCCAGCGACGACCATTCTTGCTTTATGGTTCGGCCTTGCGCTGGTTCTCGAATGGTTTCCAGCCGCAGTCGTAAAAAACAATATAACCGCCGCTGCGAATAGACTTCGGGACCTGTACGTACTTTATCCTTCGAGGTTCAGGCGAGCGAGCTGCCGTCAATCCGATACGGCTAGTTATCTTTGCCTCGATAGTTGCCAAACTGCAGATACTCCAACCAACACATAACCGCAGTACGCGATAACGATTGGCATAAAATCAAAAAGAGTGAAATCAAAGATAGCCTGCGCAGTCAGCAAAATGGCTCCGACGATCATCCAAAACATCGTGAATGAATTGGCGGCTGGCCTTGGCCGATTAAAGCCCAAGGCTTTTTGAATGTGTCTATTAGTATTCAAAGAAGCAACAACACCAGAGCCACAACAAAAAGAGCAATTTTGACACTTAATGGTGCCACAACATCCCCAGCATCTACAGCGGATATATACAACAGGCCGGCAGACAAAATATCGGCGACGTGTGACTTTGAAGGCGCCGCAGAAACAGACCTGCTCAAAATAGCCGAATGCTATGCAACTATCGCCAAGCTAAGAACGCTTGTTTGCAGAGAGAATATTTGCGACTAGTTTGTCCGCACTAGCCCCGAGCAGCACTTGAATCTCAACGCCTGGGGTAGGAGCTACCCAATGAAGCACGTGGAAGCAGACAGTTTGGTCCAAAAACGCAATGCTCGGAATTGGACTCCGGATCAATTGCATCGGACTTTCTGAAGTACGGCTATAGCTGGCATGCTTTCAGGATTTGAGTTGGTGAACGAGGTTCAGATGCTGAGAGATCTCCTTCACCGCGTGTACGCAGGGCAATCCTGGCGCGAGTACACCGTTTCAGCGCGACGAATCCAAGGTTCGGGGTCAAAAAAGAATTGGCAACAGCCGCTCAAACTTTACCTGGACTGCCGATTTCACAGTTTCGCGTTCACGACACTCTAGGTTTCACGCGCCATGGGACTGACCCCGACTACTCTTCGCAACCTGATCGAGCTTCGGCGCCGTGGCGATCTGCGCGACCAAATGAGAGTGGCGGAAATCGGAGCGCAACAACTATCCGATCCGTTTTTGCACGCGAAGGAAGAGATTTCGGAACTTTACAGGCTATTCAACCGACCAATTCCCTCATTAGGAGATCCAGCGGAGATCTCTTACGTGGACGGCGTGCCGGCCTTGCGTGCGGACGCACCATCTTCCATCAATTTCTGGCGCTCACTCGGGTTTAGCTACGAAGCGATCGAGTATGGCGGCTACCGCAATAGCGTCTCGGTAGACCTTAACACTGATGTTTTGCCGGAGCGTTTGCGGTGTTCATTTGATCTTGTCGTAAACGCGGGCACGACAGAACACGTGGCGAACCAGAATAACGCCTTCAAGATAATCCATGATCTGACTAAGCCGAACGGATTGATGATGCATGATCTGCCAGCGGGAGGCATGATCACCCATGGCCTTGTCGGCTATAACATTTATTTTTTTTGGGTTCTGGCTCGCGACAATGACTATGAGGTAATCGATTTAGGCCTGCATCATCACGGTGAAGAAACAGTTCCGGCCAGTGTTGTCGAAAGCAATAAACAATATTGCTCCTTGGAGCACAATAAACACACCCTCATTCACCAAGATACGTCGTTGCCGATTTTGAGCATTCGCGCCATCTTTAGAAAGCGAAACAGTAACGACTATAGGACACCGCTGGACGTTCCTCCGGACGCTAAAAAATCATTCATGAGTAGACTCTTCAATATTCGGCGATGAGACGGAATGCTTTTGCTACCCACCTTCGTGGCCAAGGATACACAGCTTGTTATCCGACTTCTGGTGATGGTGCCTGGGCCAAGAGCAATGGATGTTGGCCGGACCATCGCAAAACGGTTTCAACTGAGTAGGAGTTGAATTTCCTGTCGAAAGCGAGACCGTCCGACTGGATCGTGGCGTCGACGCTTCCCCTCTCTATGGTAATATCGCCATCGGATATCGCCTCACGGAGCTCCGAACCGAACGCTCGAAGGATGATCTGAGCACTCAGTATCCCCTGCTCGCTTGCAGGGGTCGCGAACTTAAGAATGACACGAGCGACCGAATTGCTGTTCCAAGTCATTGGGCCAAAGCTACGAGGTCGTGCGTCCACAACATAACTGGCAGGGGCCCGCACGACCGCGAAGTCCGTATTGATCACCGTTGGACGTTCCCTGTCATATCCTTTCAGGACAGGAGGAAGCTCTCTGCTCTCAGTCGTCCAACTTGGATTGGCCGCCAGGAAATCCTTCGTTGCCAAGAATGGCCCCGGTTGCGCGACATTATCAACAAAAATGAAACCGGAAGGATTCAAAAATCTCGCCGAAGCGTTGATGTCAAACTGGGCAAACTCAAAGCTATGATCACCGTCTATAAACACGACCGCCGGTTTAATGTGACGTTCTTCAATTCGCATGAAAAACTGCATCGACGTCTCATTGTAAATTTTGATGAACCGATCAATGCCATGCGGCCATCGCCGGACGATTTCGCCCGCAAGCTCTGCAGTAAATGGTTCAACAGCGTGAAGTGTGCCAAAGCCATTCGCCGCAAGCGCCCGACAAATCGCTTCCGACGTTCCGCAATGATAGATACCAATTTCAATTACGTCCGAGGGCTTCAAGATTCGGACCAAACAGTAAAGAAGCGCCTGTGCGTTCGGTGACATTAACGAACGTTTGGCCGAGGGATTGTCCGCGAAAAACTCAACTATGTTATGAAATTGTGCATGGTCAGTGATACGCGCGATCAGTCCAGGACCATCCGGCAATTCAGCGAAGAAATCGGGTGGGTTGTCGGTGCGAAAAGAAAATGCAAGAGGGTCGGCGCGACGTGACTGAACGCGAACTGAAGCGGCGACACGACGCAAAAGCAATCGAGTTCGACCCAACATTTGCACTCCAATTGACTAAACCTCGATCGCCGCCGGCAATTGGCATACAAAAACTTTCGGTTGTCAATTTGGCCTCTTCCACTTGGTCGCTTTATTCAAAAAGCATTCTGACTGTATTTCAAATCTTCCTCTGGTTACAGCTTTGCGCAAACATGTTTGGTGATGCCGGAAGAACAGGCGCACGTTCAGCGCAGCTGATTTAGTGAACTTCAACAGTTGCAGCATTGCCAAGTCAGTACTGTCCAGAAACAAACATGGAGCATCGGAAGCTACTGCTTGATCACCAGCCCCTGCCCCGTCGGAAGCTCCAAGATGAAGTGACCGCGATCAGCCATGAAGCGATTTTCGGCGTCCCGCTGCTTCTTAAATGATTTCCAGCCGTAGTCGTCGAAAACAATGTAGCCGCCGCTCACCACGCGGTCGAAAAGGTGCTCAAGCGCGGCGATCTCGGCGGCCGGCGAATTGAGATCGATGTGCAGGAATGCAATTCGTTCCGGAACAGCAATCTTGAACGTATCCGGCACGAAGCCGCGAATGACCTTGACGTGCGGCATATCGGCGAATTTCTTGACGACGGCCTCGTAAATTGCGGGATCTCCGTAAACTTCGTTGGCCATTTTCAGGAAGCCCGGATCGTCCGGGAAGTCCGCAGCACTCGACAGCGCCGGTGAAAACCCCTGGAAGCTGTCGTAGAGATAAAATGTCCGGTTGGCGATCTTGTTGCCAAGCATAGTCGCGACGACCCAGGACATATCGCCCTTGAACACACCGCACTCGACAAGATCGCCCTCATGCGCAATCGCGCTGCGAGCGGCCCAAACAAGCGTGTGAAGCCGCCATGCGATCGTCTGCGGCGACTCGTAGAAATCGTAGACGTGAGAACCGCGTATTGCATCGTAGCTTTGCCTGAAGCCTTCCTCTTCGAAGAAGCCGGCAGCCTTGTCCAGGGTCAGCATCCGGTCGCCCCAGAACACTGAATGGTGCAACGGCTTAAGGCCATATTTGATACCGGTGTCGAACACTGTCCGGATCAGTCGCTTTACGGAATTCTTAAGCACGCGCAGCATAGCCCTGCTCTTCGCTCCTTCGTCCGCACGACACGCCTGACATTGCGGGTCTCAATCTCGCTGTTTTCAAGCGTTCACCCGAACATTGTCCGTCGGCTGAGCCGTGACGGTTGTCAATTGCCCCATCAGGATGCCATAACGAACCGTTTCCAGGCACCAGGATCGTTCGATGAGCCAGTCCGGCGCGACGAAGGAACCGCAATACTCGCTGCTCTTTGACGTCAAGGAGAAGCACGGGATTGCACGCCTCGGCTTGATGGTCAACGAATCCTGGAATCAGGACCCGAAACGCACGCTCTTTACGCTCGCCCGCTACAAGTTCGTGGCGCGCATGCTCGCTGGACGCAAGCACGTGCTTGAAGTCGGTTGTGCCGATGCATTCGGCACCCGCATCGTGCAGCAGGCGGTCGGCAAGGTTACGGCAACCGATTTCGATCCTCTGTTCGTTGAGGACGTCAAAGAGCGGATGAACCCGCATTGGCCGATCGAGGTCTTCGTCCACGACATGTTGAAAGGCCCGGTGCCTGGAAAGTTCGACGCTGCTTACGCACTCGATGTGCTCGAGCATATTCAGGAAAAGGACGAAGACACGGTTCATCAGGAATACGATTGCCTCCCTCACTCCGGAAGGTGTCGCTATTTTCGGAATGCCGTCGCTCGAATCGCAAACCCACGCATCGCCGCAAAGCAAGGCCGGCCACGTGAATTGCAAGTCCGGCGAGGCCCTGAAGCACACGCTTGAGCGCTACTTCCACACCGTCTTCGTCTTCTCGATGAACGACGAGGTTGTGCACACCGGGTTCTATCCGATGGCACATTACCTTCTGGGCGTTGCCTGCCATCGCCGCGAAGGCTGAGGCTACAGGATACGCGTCATGCGGGAGCGGCTGCGTCAGCACTGTTGGCCCGGTTCTTTCCGTCGTTCTTCCCAATTACAATCACGCCGACTATTTACCGCGTGCGCTCGAGGCGCTGCTGTCGCAAGAGTGGCCGCCCGATGAAATCATCGTCGTCGACGATTGTTCGACCGATGGCAGCCGTGACATTGTCACAAGCTATGGCGCCAACCATCCCTCGATCCGGCTCGTTGCCAATAGAGAGAACGTCGGTGTCATCCCTACATTGTCGCGCGGTGTTGGCGAGGCGCGCGGGCAATTTGTCTATTTCGGTGCCGCCGACGATTTCGTGCTGCCCGGTTTCTTCGAGACCGCGATGGGCGCGCTACAGACCTATCCGCAGGCGGGTTTGTTTTTTGGTGACGCTAGATTGGTGGACGGACAATCGGGGCGCTTTCTCGGTGTTCGGCCGCCCGTACGGCCGCGATATTTCGCGGGCTTCATCGATGCACCTGCGGTCGCAACGCTATTGCGACGAAATGATAATTTTGTCGTGACCGGCGCGGCGCTGTTTCGGCGGGATGCCGTTGTTTCGGCCGGCGGATTCCAGAACGAACTTTCCACGTTCGCGGACGGCTACCTTGTCCGCAAGATTATGCTGATGCGCGGCTTTTGCTACGCTCCAATGGCGGCGATGACGTGGTGCGTGTTTCCCGGGAGCGTATCGCGCGCGACCTCCACGCACCCCGAGCGGGCGAAACAGCTCCTGGCCACGATCGTTTCGCGATTGGCAACTGATCGCTCGTTTCCCGATTGGTATGCAGATGCGTTCAAGCGCCGCTGGCATTTTTCAACGGCGCGGCTGGCTCTTCAGGAAAGTCCGGTCAACCGCGAGCTGTTGATCGATATGGGAGCGCAGAACAGCGGGGACCGCGCCGCACTGAACTATTTTCTGAATACATTCGGCCGAGTAACCGCCCGCGTGTTGGCCCTTGGCTGGCTTTGGTGGCGATTTCGCCCGTTTTCGCTTGCGGCTCTTGCGACTACTTCGATCGCACGATGGTTGGACACTTTGTTCCGAAAATCGTTGCGGCCACTGCACGATGCTTGATCGGCTTAGTTCAAAATGATACCCGCACGGATATGGGGCGACATTTGCCGCGTCCTTAAGCATTGACGCGAGGTTGGCAGAACCAGCGCGGCAAATGACGGGGGGACCTAGCGTGAACGAGCTGCAAAATTTCGCGAACGTCTTTGATGGAATAAAGCCCTGGGCCGGCAAGGTTCCAAAAGGCTACCTGGTCGATTTCCTCGGCATCCTTACCGAGGCGAAATTTCGCATGCTTGCCGGTATCGATCCCGAGCCAGCCGGCGGAGATTACGTCGAAACACGATTGCCAACGATCGAAGACGGTGAAATCTGGTTCGAGGCGGCAAACTGGGTTCTCGCAGCGCGAGCCGCCCGCGGCCGGTACGTGATGGCGACTCTGGGCGCCTGCTGGGGGGCGCAAGCGGTGGGCAGCTGTCGCGCGCTGGGACTACTGAACCCCATGCCTTACAAGCTTATTGCCGTGGAGCCGGAGCCCGACAATTACGAATGGACGCGGCGTCACATGCAGGACAACGGCATAGACCCCGACGCTCAATGGCTCGTGAAATTGGCCATCAGCTCACGCAACGATCCGATCTTATTTCCCGTCGGGTCGCCCGGATCCGGCGCACAGAACTGTGTTACGACGAACGAAGATCGTTCGCGTCAGGTTTATGCAAACGAGATAATCCGCGCCGGACACGCAGCCGACATCCTGCGCAAACTCATGACGACAAACAGCACCGGCATCACCAAAAACCTCGTTCCGGGCGAGAATTTTCCCGCCGAGATCAAGATGGTGAGCGCAATTACGTTGCAGGATATCCTTAGCCCATTCGACATTGTCGACTACGTCGAGTCCGATATCCAACAGTCGGAAATTTTTGTCTTTCCGCCATACATGACTTTGTTGAAGCAAAAGGTCCGCCGGGTGCATATTGGAACGCATGGGCACCACGTTCACAGTACGCTCCTAGAGCTGTTCAATAAAGACGGATGGGATATTGTCTTCAACTACGAGCCAAATTCCACATTCACAAGTCCGCTCGGAACATTCTCGACCAATGACGGCGTGTTAACGGTTGTCAATCCAAATCTATGAGCAACACAACAAGTCTCGACGCATCGGTTCGCGGCAGCCGGGGCTTTTTCGCCGACATTGACCGCGATCTCCTGGCAGGGGTTCGCGCGTGGCCGCTGTGGACGATGCTCGGATGGAACGACATCCGGCAGCGCTACCGCCGTTCGGTCCTTGGGCCATTCTGGATCACGATCAGCATGGCGGTATTCATCGCGCTGCTCGGCGTGATCTACAGCCACATTTTCAATATCGGATTGAAGACCTACCTGCCCTACCTGTCACTCGGTTACATCATGTGGGGCTTTATTTCCCAGACGATGGCGGAGAGCTTTGTCTCTTTCCAGGAAAGCGAACGCATCATCCGGCAGATCAGGCTGCCTTATTCAATCTATGTGTTTCGCGTGGTGTGGCGGAATTTCATTGTGTTCCTCCACACCATCATCATTTTCATCCCGATCGCCATCATCTACGACGTGCAGCCAGGCATAACTGCCTTGTTGGCCATACCGGGGCTCGTGCTGGTTTATATCAATCAGGCATGGGTCACGCTTTCGCTGGCGATCCTTTGCACGCGCTACCGCGACGTGCAGCAGATTGTGGCCACCGGCATTCAGATCATGCTGTTCGCAACGCCGATCATGTGGCCAGTGAGCGCGTTAGGACCTGCGGTGATCATCGCTCACATCAATCCGCTCTACCATCTTATCGAGGTGGTTCGCGCGCCTATGCTCGGCGAGGTTCCTTCGGCTCTGTCGTGGTTCGCCGTTGTTCTATGCGCGATTGTCGGCTGGACGATCGCGATCCTTCTGCTGCGCCGGGCCACGCGACGACTGGTTTTTTGGCTCTGACTCTGTGAGGAACTCACGTAGTGGCCGAAATCGCACTTGAGAACGTCACGATCCAGATCCCGATCTACGACATCGGGGCGTCATCGCTGCGCAAGATGATCCTGAGCAAGACGGTCGGCGGACGTTTCGAAACGTCGGGCTCACACCTTATCGTCGACGCCCTTAAGGATGTGAGTTTTGAAGCGCATGACGGCGACCGCATTGCCCTTGTCGGCAATAACGGCTCGGGCAAAAGCACGTTGTTGCGGCTGATATCCGATGTCTATCCGGCCAGCAGCGGCCGCGTGAGAGTTGTCGGCGAAGTGTCGCCGATGTTCGACCCCATGTTGGGCATGAGCATGGACGCGACCGGCATGGAGAATATCTGGATCTGCGGGCGTCTCTGGGGTCTCTCGCCGGCCCAGGTCAAGAACAGCATTGATGACATTGCTGAATTCACCGAGCTCGGCGACTACCTGAACGTGCCGGTACGCACTTATTCGACAGGCATGCTGTTGCGGCTCGCCTTTGCAATCGCAACCGTGCGCGACCCGGAAATACTCCTGCTAGACGAAGTTGTCGGCGTCGGAGACGCAGAATTTTTCGCAAAGGCATTCAACCGTTTGCAGAACATAATTCAACGATCGCAAATCCTTTTTCTTGCGTCGCATTCAGAAGAGATTCTGCGCAAGATTTGCAATAAGGCCATATGGCTCAATCAGGGTAGCCTTATGCAATACGGCGAGTTTGAAACCGTCATCGCAAATTATCGGACACGGGTTGCTGGCGCGGCGAAGGCCACCAACCCGCAATCTGCGGGATGAATTGCGAAAAAACTGAGAGTCACCGCACTGTGCACGCGCACGTGCGCGCATTGTCCAGTCTCAGCTATAGAGCATGTTCGTGACAGCCCAACGTCTGGATATCCGGCGCCTTATCCGGGCGACAGGATTTATGGTGTTCGTCGGCGGATATATAGCGGCACTCGCTTGGTTTAAATTGGTAGACGTTTATCACGCACACTTCGCCACCAAAGGCATGGTGGTCCTTACCTACAACGTCTTTCGTCTCCTGTTCATCTTCTATCTGTTCTGGATCGTGTATGCCGCCGGTGCGCTCGTGCTGCGCCGGCTTGGCAGGTTCTCCGAATTGCAAACGATCGAACGTCTCGCGCTGGGGTTTTTCGCCGGCGCAGGCCTATGGCACATCGCACTGCTCGCGCTTGGCTACCTCAATTTTTATACCGTTCCGGTTGCCATCGCGATCACAGTGCCTGCGGTGATCTACGCGTACCCGGACGCGCGGATGGCCGCATCGGAATTTCGCCGCTACCTTTTCTCGCTACGGGCGACAGATCGGCGCGATCGCATCATGGCGTGCTTGTATTGCCGTGGCAGCTGGCTCTCCTTTTGGTCATCAAAGGTCTCTATCCAGGCGGCGGACACGATTACTACACGCACTATTTTCCCTACTACCAGGAGGTCATACAGCAGGGCGGCATTTGGCCGAACAAGGTCTGGTACCACTATTATTATTCGAAGGGCTCCGGGCTGTTCTTTCTTCGGAATGCTGCTGACCGACCCGCTGGCGCCTCAACTGGTCACTTTTTGCTTCATGGCCGTTGCGGCAGCAGCTCTGTATCTCATCGTCAACAATGTTGCTCCAAGGACAAACTGGCCCACGGCCAGTGTCCTCTTGTTCATCGGCACCTATTTATTCACGCCGGGCTGGGGAGAATTCGAAAAGGACCACGAATTAAAAACTGCCCTGATTCTCGGCATCATCTGGACGCTTCAACGTGCTCTCGGTGCGCGGGGACGAGCTGCTGCGAACTATCTCTTCGCATGCGGGTCCGCGGTCGCCGCCGCAGTGATCGTCAATACTCAATTTGGCCTGTATCTCACCGTCGTATTTGCGTTCGTCGCGCCGGTGCTCTTTTGGTCCGGCGAACACCGCAACGCAGGCATTTGCGCAGGGCTGGCGACGTGGGCCGGCATCATCGTAGCGGGCACCATGGTGCTCAACTACATCACCGCCGGCCTGCCCATCGACCAGGGAATCTCGTGGGCCTGGCCATTCGCCGATGTCGAAAAACTACATGCGAACGGCAGTCTGCCCATGGTCATCGACCTCTATCGGGGGACCATGGCACTTGCAACAAGGGCGGCTCCTCTGTTCTCGCCGCCGACCGGCAAATTAATTGTCCAATCTTTCCGCCTTGATCTCTTCTATCCCCTGATCGTTCCGGCCATAGGCCTTGCAGGACTATCGATCTTCACAAAAAGAAAATCAGACGGCAGGAATTTCCCGATATTCGGCGACGCTTTGCGATTTAACACCTTCACCATTGTTTCCACATGCGCTTTCGTCGCTCTCGTTATTTGCTTGAGCATTGGACGTACTCAGCCGATAAGTTTTCATCGCTATTCGTCGTTTGCCGTTCCGATCGTTATCCTGATGGGCGTCATACTGTGGACCGTTGACGTGGATCGCGAAAATTGGCTCACGAAACTCGCCGGAAAGCATTGGATGCCAGTTGCCGTGACCGCTTCGTGCCTTTTAACGATCGCCATCGAAACGAAACTAAACCGTCATCGCGACGTCTTCGTCGGGTCGATGGCCTATGCCGCTGGAATGAGAAGCATCGATGATGCCTATGTCAGCCGCGGCAGCTGGGGATATCATTTGCCGTGGGGTGCCATTTACCCGGCAGCGAGGACAGCCTACGCGATCGTCGGCCCTCGCACTCCGATCTGGTCGCTCCACATCCATAGCTATTGCATGTTGCCCGACTGCCAGATGGAAACCTTCTTTTCCTTCAACATGACGGACAATTGGTATCGCGTCATGTTCGGCTCGGCGGAAGAGGCCAAGAAGATCCTTCAGCGTGCCGGCATCAATTATTTCCTGTATTCCCGCGAACTCGCCGGTCCTGGCCTTGGAATCACCGATCCCCTTCCCCTCAGCAACCTGTTTTCCCCGGACCACATTGCCGAACATCTGGCGCTGCGTTGGACCGACGGAACGACCTCGTTGCTGACATGGCCCGGTCCCGATACGCGACCGCTCGATGATGATTGGATGGCTGGCTACCGAGAGGGGATCAAAAACTCAACGAGAATCAAAACATATCCCCTCAACGCTGTGCGTGACATCTACCAACGCTACGATGCGATGCCGCACCCGTGGAAGCCGATCCCGTTGCCCTGGTAGCAGTGATCGACCCCAAACTATTTGTCGACTTCGAGGTCGTTGCAGCTGGAGTTTGTCTATCGTCCTGCAACTGCGTCGATCAAAGGACGCCATCGTGCGGCTATGATGCGCACATTATTGATGAGCTTTTGTTTCCGTTCCGGGGACAAATCGGAGGCAGGCGCGGCGGCGTGATCCAGCTCCTCTTCCAGCCGGGTCCAAAACTTGCGGCCTCCAATCGATGTTTGCTGAATACTTTTGATCGAACGAGCAAATCATTCTTCGACGCTTCCAATTATCCAATCCGCGGTGAATATGGTACACGCGGTGATAACAGCCCCGATCATACATGACCTGATTAAAAAATTGACGAAACCATCAGTGACATCTGCTTTTGATTCGTTGATCTTCTGTGTCTCGCTCATAAGTCCTCCCACTTTTTCGGACACGAAACCTAGAGCTCGCATAAGGACGGCATATCGAGCTCTAATGAAACGCCAGCCAATGCGAATTTAGCACCCGGTATTGGCTTATGCATTCCGGAAGATAGTATTTGGCACGGGAACATCAGATGCATTCCAGGTCGACGCTTTGATTTCACGCTCAGGAGAAACCAAGACGCGGCCACTCCGCCTGCTCCTGCAGGGCTGCGTCGGCACGCTCATCGGATTCATTATCGCGGTTGCCTTGGCGCGCAGTTTCTTTCCCGCGGACGGGCAACCACTCTCCCCGCCCGACGGTTTGTTGCCATGGACGCTGGAATTCATCCGGTCTGAGCCGCGCGAAAAGGCATTCTATCTGTTATCGCTTGTTCTCGGCTCTGCCGGTGCGTTTTTAGCGTCATACCGGACCTTTCGCGGCGACAGGCGATATTCAGCAATAGCCGTGCTCCTGCTGGCGGCAATTCCATTGGGCAATGCTTATGCTCATTTCAGTTTACAGGGCACTCTACTCCCGTGGATCGGATTTGTCGGCGCACTTTTACTGGCAGTTTTTTACTTCGGATTGCTCGCGAAATTCGGAATTGACGAACCTGCTGAAAGTCCGCCCGCACCGCCTCAATCACGGCCGCGTCCTGGAGCCGCCGTTGTAATTTTTGTGATCCTCGCGCTAGCCATTGTCCCGTCGTCTTTTCAGACCGTCGCGGCACGCATTGGCATGGAAACGCATGTCGTTGCTTTTTTGATCGGTCCTTCACTGTATTTCTTCGGACCCGGACTACTCCCCGGCATCGACTACTTTGCACAGTACGGGATCGGACTCGGCTGGCTGTTCTCGTTTCTCGTCGCAAAAACAGCCGAGGGCACGATGATAAATTACGTCATCCTCATCGTCGTCGTACTCGGGCTTTTTTTCGCACACCTGGTCTGGATACTGAATTGGCTTTACCGGTCGTGGCTCGCGGCCGCGGTCGTCGGGCTGCTCGTTCTTGTCCTGCTGTTTCATACCGGACGGCATTTTTCCGATCCGAGTTCGTTCGTGCTGAGATATCCCTTACTCACGATTTGTGCGGCATTGCTGACGCGGTGGGTCGCCACCCCGCACGACTGGACAAGACTGCTGTTGCTGGCCCTCGCAATTTCGCTAGCGCTGTTCCTCGAGACCGAAACCGGCATTGTCATCGCGGTTTCAGTCACCCTTTCATTTCTACTGCTGTCGCCGTGGCGGCTTTCGAGTCTGGTTTTGATGGCTGCAGTCGGGGCATCAAGTTTTGTATTTTTTGCCGCGCTGCTCCTGCTCATATTTGGGCCGCGTGCTCTTACGGTTCAGTTCGTGAGCGGATTGATCGAGCCGCTCACGATCTATGGCATAGTCGGATTTGGTGGTTACCCCATTGTCTGGACACTGCGGGAATGGAACTGGCTCTACAACCTGGTAGCGCCAGGCATTGTCCTGGCGACCATCGGCGTCATGCCGCGAATTGCCCGCAGTGAGCAGATCGATCGCCCGCGCGCGGCGTTGGTCGTGTTTTTTGGGGCGTGCGGGCTTCTTATGTCGGCAAAATTCATAAACCAGTCAATTGTCGCGGTCTGGCAAATGAATGCGCTCGGCTTTCTTGTCGTGCTGGGCTGGTGGGCAGTGTCCGTCGCCAGAGTCATTCCACACCGGCTCGAAGTCCGGAAGGAGGCGATACCTGCGCGGGCGCTTGCCGTAACGCTCATGGTCGTTTTTGCCGTTGCACTAGCTGCCATATCAAGCGATCGACGAAATCCGCACTTTTACGGTTTAAATTCGTGGGTCCGCTATCCGTCGATCCTGATCCGTCCGCTCCACCGGCCGGGCGGTTGCACAGATATGAGCTGCGTCGACAACCGGCCGGATCCGCGCGATGTGGCGCTGATCCGCGAGCGGACGAAGCCCGGCGAGCAGGTGGCAATCGTCGGCGACCTGTTCGATTGGACCTATCTTATCGATGCCCATCGGCCGCCATTGATGGCATTCCTTCCATCCGGAGCTATTTTCACAAAACGCCAGCTCGATGAATCCTGGAAGCGCATGGGTGCCGCAGAGTATTGGTTCGTTGCGAAAGGACCCGATGGCAAACCGAAGATCCATAGTGCGGACTTGGCTGCACTTGTCATGCCGGCACTGGAGCAAGATTTCGTGCTTGATGCTGTCGGTGATCGTCTGATGGCCTGGAAGCGGAAAGGCCGTTGAGCGTCAGCCGTCCTGTTTGCGTCCGGCACCGGCAAAGATGACGGCACGCAAGACCTTCAGGCAGTTGTCCACGTAAAGAAGCTTCCGCGATCTAACGCTGTAGTGCCCATCGAAGAGCCCAAGATCCCCGGAGCGCTCCAGGCGTGCGAGGCGGCGTCGCAGGAACTCTTCGGGCGAGTATCGGTCGAAAAGTTCTGCTCGAGCCATGCCGTGTTCGGAACGCAACAACTCGCGCAGCATTCGAATCCGCAACGATGTCATGTTGAGATTGAGAAATGCCCAGAAGCCGAACGCAAGGGCAACATAAGTCAGACCGAGCGTCGCCCATAAACCCGCCAAGTCGCCGGTGGATATGGCTGCCGGCACATTGGTGGCGACAACAACTGCCGCAATGAAAAGGCCGAGCAAAAATCCGCAGACCAGGGCGAAACCGGTTCGGATGCCAAAGACCTTGCGACCTAAAATGTACATCAGGCAGTTTGTTCCAAGCCCAATTATCGGCGCAAACGTCAAAAGCCATTCGGCACGCAAGTGGTCATCCCCCCGATTCAAGACCGAACAGCCGATTGGCGGCATCGAAAAGCTTCGCAAAGCGATGGCCTGCAGGGGCGAGCCGGTAACGGTCGCCATCTTGTCTGACGAACTCACTCCGTGCCAAAAGTTCGATACGCTGCGTTAGCTCGTGACCCTTGCCGAACCTGTCAACAAGATCGGCGCCGGTGCACTGAGACCTTCCGGCCACATAAGAAACAATCGCGAGTGTCGGGCTTTGCTCTTCGATCGCCGAATATAGAACGATGTACGTCAAAGCGCAGGACACATAGAAAATGGCGAGGCGAACGATCTCGGCGGCCGAGAGCGTGGCAAACGCTTCCGGCATGCCGATGATTTTCAGGAGGCCAACCGCGATCAATGGCACGAGGACGAAGATCACCAGAAGCGAGCGTATCTGACGGCCGGGAATAAAAATGCGCCAAAGCACGAGCTGAGCGCAAAAAGAGATGAACAAAAGACCGATTCCAGCCAGCAACACAGTCATTGGCGCGCGCTCATATTCGTCCGCACAGCCCAGACACCCGTGAGATCATTGTGCGACACTATTCGATCAGCATCGGCCGATCCAGCGTGGGAGCGCTAACGTGAATCTTCGCCAGCAGACTTACCGAGGTGCGGCTGTCACCTGAAACATTTCGGTGCCAACCGAATAGGTACTGGATGGATCCGCACCGGAGTGCGCCTGGCGAACCCAGTAGTGCGGTTGATGTCCAGGCTGATCTTCTATCGTTCATCAGCAGTAATCTGCCGTCCACTCCAGAACGACAAATTTACCCACCATCGCGACGCGCTGAGTACCTTTATTCCGGTGCTTTGCTCGATCGAAGCAAGCACTGCCGGGTCAATCGTAACCAACGCTGGGCGCGGATCCCGGCTTCGATCGCCAATAATTTCGGTGATGGCGCGGGCATGAGCCGCATTGATTGCGAGGAACGGGTCAGCCCAAGCGAAGCGGGCTCCAGCCAAGCCGCTTTGAACGTTGAACACGGCCAAACACGCTGTTGAATCCGCGATTGCACCGAATCGAATGGCTTGCTGACCTATCAATTCGAACCTCCAACTGAGTGACGCTCACCAATCTCAAAACAATCAGGACCGCCAACGCTGCTCCAGTTACGACAACTAACCGGAAAGCCAAGAGCGCCATAGAGAACGTCACAACCACCGACCCAAATCATCGTCGTCCATGCCGGCACTGGCCAAATTGTGCGGTCGTACAACCCTGCTTGCACAAAGATCGCGAGCGCCTAAAGAAAAAAAAGCGACCATGAAAAGCGTAACTAGCACCCCGCCATATCGTTTCACTGCCTAACCACTGACTCCACACCCACAAAAGCCAACGGAATAAAAACCGGCACCAGCATCATGAAATAACGCTGGCAAATAGGCTGCGGATAACCAAATAGTCCCACTGCAATCCAAGCAAATCCAGCAACGAACAACCACAGAAACGCCGTCAGCGAACCAGCAAAACCGCATAGAGCGAGATCGGGTACACCGGCGGCTAGCAACTCCCGACTAGAAGCGCGGGCAAGACGGGCAGTGCACTTGCGACGATAGCAAGACCATTTAGTCCCATAATTGCACGGGATATATGCCAGAGGAGGAAGGTCTGAAGTAAAGCCAATCTTAGCGACGTGAAACCCAAGCGCTTGGCTCACATTTCCACCTGATACAATGAGATGGGCACTCCAGAGTGCCACAGGTGTTATTCCCGCCGCGGCAGCAACCATGGCGAGCCGAACCATCCGTCGTATCCGCACGGACCTTTCTTGAAGATTAGAAGTCATTGACCATTGATTGATAATGAACGCGGCGTCGAGAAACGGTAGCGCCGCCAGGAAAATGAATTTGGTAAGAAAGCAGAACGCGCCTACAACTCCGAATAGTCCGGCGATGAACAACGTCGACGGTTGTCGACGAACCGCCAGCCAAAACGCAACAATAAATAGGGTCGTTGACAAGTTTTCACTCATTAGCGCGGGAGTGAAAATAAACGAGGCTGGTAGGAGTCCGGCCACAACCGCCGCGCCAAATGAGAAATCACGCGCGAGCATTTGCCGCGCTAATACATAAGTCGGAAACATCGCCGCCGAAGCTGCTACAATATTCAGGATGATCATCCCTTCAATCGGAGCGGACGGTGATAGCAACTCAGCAAGCGCTAACAACAAGGGATATAGTGGCGGATAAAGCGCAGCAGCAGGATACGGCGCAAGGTGTATGAAGCTTGCGGCATAAAGCCGATACAGCGCTTCATCACCTACAAAACTGCCAATTGTTACGGAGCCGGCCGGCACATAGTACACTCCGATGCCGGCATGAAAGTAGGGCAATAACAGTGTTATGTGTAAGACTACTGCTGCTACAAACGCTACGCACAGCAACACGATAGCCGCACGACCTGACAGACAGCTGCGATTGAAATCGGAATCAAACGTTTCAACCATTTTTTTATTCGCTGACCGCAGAAGCGATGATCAAAACGGACCAGGATTTTTTTGCCAGCGGAACGCGATCTATGCGGGCAAAAAGCGTAGACATCGCGGCCGAACGCGCGCTGGCAGATCGGTGTTCTCGCGCCTCAATCGGATGAACCGGCATCCAATTGCAATGAATCGAGACGCACGTAGCGGCAGCCTTTGTTCGTTCTCATCGTGCTCTTGCTGGGTTAAGTGTCGTTCACGGACGTGTACAGCCTAGGATAGCAAAATTGTCTAACACGCTAAATAGAGGTGGCACGGTTCTAGACCCAGCACACCGCTGGTCATGGCTGATGACCGTGCTCAAGATCGGCCTGTCCGTACTTGCATTTGCTGTTGTGGCGCTGTCCGTCGATCTGTCAGCGGCATGGGAACGCGCGGCCAACCAATCGCTTCCCTTTGTTATCCTGTCGGCTTTGATCCTTTCGGTGCAGCTCCTGCTTTGTGGCCTGCGCTGGCACACAATTCTCGCACGACTTGGCGCAAATCCCTCGCTGCGGGAGTCGGTTCGCCTCTACTACATATCCGCGTTCTTCAATGCGTATCTCTGGGGAGCAGTCGGTGGCGATGTGCTCCGAGCCTGGTTGACCTACCGCCGCCAGCTCAGCGCGAAGATCGCGGTTCATTCGGTCGTCCTGGATCGTGTCGCCGCAGTCGCGGGTGTAGCGCTTCTGATATTGGCGACCGCCCCGATATTCTTCGCGCGGGTCGGGAACACACTGCCGATGTACATCCCGTTAGGCTTTGCCTGCGCGGGCCTGGCCGGGATCATTGTGGCCGCAAATCTCCGCCGGATGCCTGCTGCGTGGCTTCGATCGCGGTTGGCGCGATACCTGCAGTCGCTCGGCGGCTCCGTCCAGCAAATTTTTCTGACGCCGAAGGCTGCGTTGCCGGTGCTGAGCTTTGCCATTGCCGCGCAGCTCGCTCTCGGGATGGCAACCTTTTCGATGGCGGCAAGCCTCGGCATAAAGGTCAGCCTGCTCGATTGTATCGTTTTGATGCAGCCGGTCGCGCTGTTGGCCAACCTTCCGATCTCGGTGGGCGGATGGGGCGTCCGCGAGACGGCCGTCGTCCTGCTGTTCGGACTGATCGGGGTCCCTTCCAGCGCCGCCTTGGTGCTTTCGCTGCAACTGGGGCTTCTCGCGCTGCTCGTGGTGCTCCCGGGCGGGATATTGTGGCTGATGCTGCAGACCAAAGAACGCGCGCCGAACCCGCCGGCGTGATATGCAGCGGTGGTGATTTCCCGGGGAACGCGCAATAAAGCGATGAACACCAAGCAGCATCTCGGCGAACCAGAGGCCTATTGGAACCGCGCCGGCGAGGTCAGCTATGCGGAGGCGATGTACAGCAGCGCCGACGTAGAGCGTCATGTCCGGCTGCGGCTATGGAATATCGCCATCGACATCGCCGATGAACTCGGCATCCCCCGTAGCGGGCGTGTGCTGGATTTCGGTTGCGGTGACGGCGCGTTCGCCAACGAGACCCTTGCCTCACACTACCGCGCAATCGACGGCTACGACCTGGCGCCTGCCGCCATCGAACGCGCAAACGCCGCGGCGCCGGGTACCCATTTGAAATTTTTTTCCGCCGACCTGGTGACACTCGATTACGACGCGCTGCCGCGATACGACGGCGTATTCCTGATCGGCATCCTGCATCACATCAAGGCGGCTGCCCCCGACGTGCTTCGATCGTTGACGCGCATCACCGACAAGATCGTCGTGCTTGAACCGAACGGCAACAATATTGTCCGCAAGCTGCTCGAGTTTACGCCCAGCTATCGCAGTGCCGGAGAAGACAGCTTCCGCACGCGGGAAATGGTCGATATATTTTCACAAGGAGGCTGGCAAACTTTGGTGGCGAAGCGGCTCAACCTGTTTCCCAATTTCACGCCGAGCCTGGCCTACCGGCTGCTCGCGCCTGTCGAGCCATATATCGAGAGGAGCTCGCTTTTGAACGCGCTCTGCACGGTAAACATGTTCGGCGCAGTCTGCCGATAACGACGTGTAGCGGTCATGCTCGTCACAAATTTCAAGCTTAAATACGTCCTCTACAAGATCGTCTGCGGGTTCTACCAGCTTTTCGACGTCGGCCGGATTCACCCGATGCGCGAACGGTCGATGCGCGCGCTTCAGCGGACGGTGGACTACATCGAGCGCACAATGCCCGATGCGCTCGGCTTCGACAGCCAGCGCGAATTGATCGATTTTGCGCTGACAGAAACGAGGATCGAAGGTCATTATCTCGAGTTCGGGGTCTACAAAGGCGGAACCATCCGTTTTCTCGCATCGCGTCTGCGGAAACGCGTCATCCACGGCTTTGACAGCTTCGAAGGACTTCCCGAATCCTGGGGCGGCTTCAATCTCGGCCGCAGCGCTTTCGACGTGCAAGGCAAACTTCCGCGCGTTCCGGACAATGTCCGCCTGCATCGAGGATGGTTCGAGAACTCGCTGCCACCATGGCTGAAAGATAACAGCGGCCCGGTCGCCTTCCTGCACATCGACTGCGATCTGTACAGCTCGACGCAGACAATCTTCAATCTCTTGTCCGAACGGATCGTGCCCGGCACCGTGATCCTGTTCGACGAGTACTTCAATTTCCCGAACTGGGAAAACCACGAATTCAAGGCATTCCAGGAATTCGTCGCCCAAAAAAGCGGCAAATACACTTATCTCGGTTTCGCGCGACAGCAAGCCGCGGTACGGATCGATTCAATTGGCGGCACCGGCGCATGAACAGCGCTCGCCCACTTCCGGCGGAGGTCGTCATGACGCCCGCCGCGGCCGAACTTCACACGCCGGCAAGTGTTATTGCACCGGCGCGTGAAAGCGTGATCGACGTTACGGTCTTTGTTTCGTGTTACAATGAAGAGCGCTACATCATCCAGACAATCGAGACCGTCCGTGCGGCCTTCGCCGAAGCCGGCCGTCCGCAGTTTGAAATCATCGTCATTGACGATTGCTCTTCCGACAACTCAGCAAATCTGGTTGAGGACTATATTCGCGCGCATCCGAGCGATCGCATCCTGCTCCGGAGAAACAAGCGTAACCAGGGGCTGGCGCAGAACTATTTCGACGCGGCATTCATCGGCAAGGGCACATATTACCGGCTGATCTGCGGCGATGATGCCGAGCCGCTGGACACGATGGTCGCCGTATTCAGGGAGATCGGCGCGGCCGACATATTGATCCCCTATTACGTGAGCAGCGAAGGAAAGAGTCTGTCCCGCCGGGTCATTTCCAACAGCTACTCATGGCTGGTGAATTTAATCAGCGGCTTTCGCCTTCATTATTACAACGGGCTCGCGGTTCACCTTCGCTATAATATCATGCGTTGGCATCCGAACACGCGGGGGTTCGGATTCCAGGCCGACATTATCTGCATGCTGCTCGACCAGGGATTCACCTACAAGGAAATCCCGGTCAGGACGATCGAGCGCAAGAAGGGCGATTCAAAAGCGCTGACGTTCAAGAACATGCTGTCGGTATTTCATACTCTCGTCGACATCGTCGTCCGGCGCATCTCCAATCGCGTGTACCGGCGCAAATAGCGCCCGCAGTGCTGAGCGCAGGCTCCGGGCTGCGCTGTCACCTCTGCAACGACTGTGATAACGGCAAAGACCGCCTGGCCTGCTGCGCACTCAAGGAGCCTCAGCCCGCATGTGCGGAATTGCCGGAATCTTCGATCCCGCCGGCCGTGGGACCGCCGATTTAAGGCAACGGCTTGCGCCGATGACTGGACTACTGGCGCACCGCGGCCCGGATGCCGACGGCCTATGGATCGACGCCGAGGCCGGCATTGGACTGGGGCACCGGAGACTCTCGATCGTCGATGTCACATCGGCAGGTGCACAGCCGATGGCATCGGCCGACGGGCGCTGGATCACCACCTATAACGGAGAGCTGTACAACACCGCCGATTTGCGGGCCGAGGTCGAGCGTGCAAATCCTGACGCGCGCTGGCGCGGGCATTCGGACACCGAAGTCCTGCTCGAAGCCGTCGTCGCTCTGGGGCGTCGCCGAAGCCATCAAGCGCTGCAACGGCATGTTCGCGCTGGCATTCTGGGATCGCCGTGAGCGGCGCCTGTGGCTGGTGCGCGATCGCATCGGCATCAAGCCGCTCTATTGGACAACGCTGCCTGGCGGCGGCCTTTTGTTCGGCTCCGAATTGCGCGCATTCCGCAGCTACCCCGGGTTCAGCGCGCGGATCGATACGAAAGCTGTCAGCGCCTATCTGCGGTCGGCATGCATCCCTGCCCCGCACACGATCTATGAGGAGACGTACAAGCTTCTGCCGGGCCACGTGCTGTGTGCAGAGGCCGGCAAGCAGCCGAAGCTTTCCTGCTACTGGGATTTGCGCCAGATCGCCGTGGACGGACAGCGACGCATCGAGGGCCGCAGCCAGGACGAGCTTGCGGCAGACCTGGAGAGCCTGCTTGCCGATTCGGTCGTGCGGCAAATGGTGTCCGACGTGCCTTTGGGCGCGCTCCTGTCGGGAGGCATCGATTCATCGCTTGTCGTCGCTCTGATGCAAGCAAAGGCATCCAGAGCAGTTCGCACATTCACGATCGGATTTCGCGACAAGCGCTACAACGAGGCGGACGAGGCGCGACGCGTCGCGGAGCATCTCGGAACCGAACATACCGAACTCGTTGTCGAACCGGCCGTCGCGCAGGCCACGATCACCCGGTTGCCTGAAATCTACGATGAGCCGTTCGCCGATTCCTCGCAAATTCCCACTTTTCTTGTTTCCGAGCTTGCGCGCCGCTCGGTCACCGTTGCGCTGTCCGGCGACGGTGGCGACGAAGGCTTCGGCGGCTATGTGCGCCACCATTGGATCAACAGGCTCAGTGTATGGAATCGCTTCGTGCCCGGACCATTATCGCGCACGCTCGGCGGCGGCCTGCGAGCACTCTCGCCGGCAGCCTGGGACGCACTTCTGAGCCCGTTACCGGCGCGTCTGCGGCCAACCTTCGTCGGTGACAAGATTCACAAGGCTGCGGCGCTCGTGGCGCTGGGCAGCACAGAACAGATCTACCGGCGAATGATCGCGCAATGGGCGGAGCCATCGCGCGCGTTACGCACCACAAACGAACCTTCCGCGGTCTGGGACGACCCGGCCATTGCACACGATGTCCCCGACCCGAGCGCGCGGACCCGCTACTTCGACATGATGCATTATCTGCCCGACGACATCCTCACCAAGGTCGATCGCGCCAGCATGGCGGTCTCGCTGGAAGCGCGTGTGCCATTGCTTGATCATCGCGTGGTAGAATATTCGTGGCGTCTTCCGCGCTCCGCGTTGATCGACGGCTCGAAAGGCAAAATTATCCTGCGACGCATCCTCCGCAAATACGTGCCCAAAAGCCTGGTTGAACGGCCGAAAGCCGGGTTCGCAATTCCGATCGGAGACTGGATCCGAGGCCCCCTGTCGGACTGGGCCGCCGACCTGTTATCCGACGGCTCCCTTGCAAAGAGCGGGCTCTTCAATGTCGGCGAAATCCGGCGGGTCTTTGCCGAACACCAGACGGGCATTCGCGACTGGCAATACCCGTTATGGACGATTTTGATGTTTCAGGCGTGGTACAATCGCTGGGCCGCCAGATGAGCCTCGCAAGCGCCCCTCGCCTCCTCTATGTCGTTTCGGAGGATTGGTATTTTCTGTCGCACCGGCTCCCCATGGCCCGCGCGGCCCGCGATTCCGGCTACGAGGTGCATGTCGCAACGCGGGTCGTCGATGGAGCCGAGGCGATCGAAGCGGAAGGTTTCAAGCTACATTCCATTCCGTTTGTGCGCGGCCGGGTCGGACCTTTCGCGGCCCTTCGCACCATTTCAGCCTTGCGCCGCATTCACCGCAATGTTCGTCCGGTCCTGGCCCATCATGTCGCGTTGCAGGCAGCGGTGCTGGGGTCACTGGCCGTCATCGGTCGCCGCACCACGTGCGTGAACGCCCTGACCGGTTTCGGCTTCACCTTCATTTCAGAAAACATCAAAGCGCGGCTGCTGAAACCTCTCATCGTATTTCTGTTGCGCTTCCTTTGCATGCGTGGAAAAAACGTCGCGCTGGTGCAAAACCCGGACGATCGTGACGCTTTGCTTTCTCTCGGGATTGCCGCCGATCACATTGCTGTCATTCCCGGCTCTGGTGTCGACGTCGAACGCCTGCAGCCGTCGCCCGAACCCGAAGGAACGCCAACCGTCGCCTTCGTAGGACGCCTGCTCGAGGACAAAGGCATTCGCTCGCTTGTTGCCGCGATCCGCCTGCTGCAAGAGCGCGGCACCGCCGTCAGCCTGCTCATCGCAGGCGATATGGATCCGGCCAATCCGACCTCGGTGAAGGCCACCGAACTCGACGAATGGATAAGATCTCTGGGTATCACTTGGGTGGGCCATGTGAACGACATATCGGCGGTCTGGGCAAAGTCGCATATCGCCGCCCTTCCATCCCGGCGCGAGGGATTGCCCAAGGCATTGCTCGAAGCCGCCGCCTGTGGCCGACCGATGATTGCAACCGATGTGCCGGGCTGCCGGGAGATTGTGATTGCAGACAAGACGGGACTTCTCGTTCCTCTGGACGATAGAAACGCTTTGGCTGATGCGATAGGCACACTTGCGGCGTCGCCCGATCTGCGGACGCGTTACGGCGGCGCCGCGCGGATCCTTGCGGTTGAAAAATTCTCAGCCACAGCGATCGGCCGGCAGACCGTTCAACTTTACGACCGCCTCGTCACCAGCAGCCAATAACTGCGCCAAAACCTGCGGTCCTTCGCCGCCATACCGTGGTCGGTAGCGGCGGATTGCGCTACGAAGTTACGGATCATACGGTGAGAACATTATTCTCGTGGTTGGTAACGGGTATGCATGGTTTATTGGCTTTCGCGGAAAAGATCCGATATCGCGCTCGCAGAAAAACTTTCTACGTGTGCTATGGGCCGCACCCGAACGACTTGGTCTATGCGGAAAACCTGCTGGAATTCTTCCGTGAGGCCGGTACGGCCGCCGAGGGCATCAGGTTACGACCGGAAAATCCGCAACGCGCGTTGCGTCGCTGCCTGAACGATTCAACACTTGGCATCATCGGCCTGAACACTCAGCTCGACCATTCGTGGATCGATTCCGACAACTTTCTCGACCTTGCCGCCAAAGCCGGCGTGCCCGTGATCCATTGGATACTTGACCACGCCAGCTCAAGGTGGCGTCAGTTCACAAAGGCGACTGCGCAAAACTCGCGTTTTCTCTTTCTGTCTCCAATTTCGGAGCAGTATTTTCGCCGTTACGCCTTGCCCGGCAGCCTTACGGCCTGCACCGTGAACACTGGTCAGAGCCGTCGCTCGCGCATTCGACAACTCACACGCGACGATTTTCTCGCGCGCGATATCGCCTGTCTTATTCCCCTCAATCTGCAACGCATCAGTGGCTCGTTTGAAGACGCAATATTGCGGCGACAGGCGCTCGACAGAAAGCTCGCGCGGGCGGTGGATATTGCCTGCGAGCAGGCCTATTACGACCTGGACGGCCCGCTCGAACGTCACCTGGAAAACGCGCTGGCTGATGCCAGCCTTGCTTTGGACAACAGCCTCTTCAACGACGCATTCCAAATTATCGAGGACGTCGTTCAGATCCGGCGGCGGCAAAGGATCTTCGAAATCGCTCGCGCGTTTCCGGTTTTGATCCAATCCGACGAGTTCGGCTGCCCCATTCGCTTCCGGGGGAAAGGCACGATTCGAAGCGAATGTCAGCATGCAGACCACTTTGGCCCGCCTGAAGTCGGCGCGCGCGGTGATAAGCGCAAGCCGGGTCAATGACGAACTTCATAATCGCATCCATAACGGCGTCAATGCGGGTTGCGTCAACATCATCGAGAACAACGCCATGAACCGGTCCGTTCTGGCCGACGGTGAGACTGCATTGTTTTTCAGCTATCGGGACGACACGCTGCGAGAACACCTCGACCTCGTCTGCAGCAATCCGCGGCGGGCCTACGAGCTGGCGCAAGCCGGCTTCGCGCTGCGTGATCAGGCCCTATTCCGGCTCAGCGGATTTCACAAAATTCTCGAGCTGGCGCAGACTCCCTTCCCAACCTGCACAGACGCAGACCTCGCAGGGCTGCCGTCCCCGGCGCTTTAATCGTCGCATGTCCGATTTCTGGTTGTTGGCCGGCCAACGTTCTTCGACGTTCGCGCCGATATCTAGACCCTACTGAGCCATTACGCACGAAGCCTGGAATTGCCTGCCATCTGGTCAAAAATCCATCGATAGGTTTTCTCGATACCGTCTTCGAGACGAACCGACGGTTCCCAGCCCAGATATTTGCGGATCAGTTCATTATCGGAATTTCGCCCGCGCACCCCTTTGGGGGCATCGAGATTGTAACGCCGCAATAATTTCACGCCCGCAATGCGTTCGACGATATCGACGAGCCGATTGATCGTGACAAGTTCGGAAGAGCCAAGATTGATCGGGTCGACGATGTCGCTGCCCATGATCGTCAATGTGCCTTTGAGGCAGTCATCGATATACATAAAACTGCGCGTCTGTTCGCCATCGCCCCAAATTTCAATTTCGTGTTTTCCGGAGAGTTTGGCCGCGATCACTTTCCGGCAGATGGCAGCGGGGGCCTTTTCACGGCCGCCGTCGAATGTCCCTAGTGGCCCATAGACATTGTGATAACGGGCGATCCGTGTGGCGAGGCTGAAATCCTCGCAAAAATGACGGCACATTCTTTCCGAGAAGAGCTTCTCCCAACCATAGCCATCTTCCGGCATCGCAGGATATGCATCCTCCTCCCGCAGAGGTGCGACTTGCGCCGAGACCTGCTTTTCAGCGGCATACACACATGCCGAGGATGCAAAGAAGTACCGTTGCACTGACGCTTCGCGTGCAGCCATCAGAAGATGCGTGTTGATGAGAACGGAAAGCATGCATTCGGCTTTGTGCGTTTCGATAAAGCCCATGCCGCCCATATCAGCCGCGAGATTGAACACATAGGCCGCTTCAAGACAGGCAGTCCGACACGCTGGAATTTCCCGCAAATCAAGGACCAGATTTTCGGCCCCGGGAAATACTTGGTACCATTCATTGGTGGGTTTTAGATCTACGGCACGAATTCGCTCGAAACCAAGATCTAACAAACGATGAACCAGCCAGCCGCCTATAAAACCGCCCGCACCGGCTACGACGATAAGTTCGTCGGATTTAATGTTGTCCACCACAATACCAGGACTTTTTGAATTAGGCGGTTGCCTTCGCTATCGGATTTTCGATTGCGGACTCGGAATTCTTACCGAGGTAGACCAAGTTTACTACATCGGCAAAATCGGTCGATGGTAACATTCGCCAACAATCGATGACGATCAGTTGACGTTTCGCGCGACAGAACGCCTCACGAGGAATATCCTTGAAGCTCGGCCAAGCCGTCGCAATGATCAATATATCAACGGCTTTAACGCAGCTTTCTGCATCAGCAACAACTTCAACTTTGCCGCCAAGAACCGATTTCGCTGCATCGCTTGCTTGCGGATCGTAGGCGAGCACTCGATAGCTTTCATTCGCGAGCTGTAAAGCAATCGCCACGCTCTGGCTTTCCTCAACGACGGCGGTATCGGGTTTGTACGACAGTCCCAGGATACCAACCGAACCGCGCGGCAACAGGCTACGAACAAGCGCGACAACCCGGCCTACCTGCTGGCGGTTTATTGCATCTGTTGCCTCTGCAATGTCAGCGCGAGCGCCCACGTTTCGCGCCATCGTAGTGAATGCTGCATTGTCGCGAGGGAAACATGGACCACCATATCCGAGCGCAGGCGCCAGATATTTTCCTCCAATGCGGCTATCGCTGCCAACCGCGTTCAATACGGTTCCCGCATCGGCACCTGGTAACCGGTCGCAAAGATCAGAAATCATATTTGCGAACGAAATTTTCGCGGTGACAAACGAATTGACCGTCAGCTTCGTGATTTCGGCATTCACCCAATTCATACGCCGAATTTGTGGTCGATTCTCGCATACCCGTTCGTAGATGGAGGCAAGAAGATCGCCTGCGCGGCCATCCGATTCGCCAATGAGAACGAAATCAGGGCGGAGCATGTCACGAATGACACTGCCAAGCGCTATGAACTCGGGATTGTAACAGAGGCCCAGATCAGCGCCAAC
Source organism: uncultured Alphaproteobacteria bacterium (assembly GCA_963736275.1). Classification (GTDB taxonomy): domain Bacteria; phylum Pseudomonadota; class Alphaproteobacteria; order Rhizobiales; family Xanthobacteraceae; genus Pseudolabrys. The sequence continues at coordinate 315,752 of CAVTOP010000005.1, read as the reverse complement.
GACGCGGCCTGACGACGTCTCAAGCGCCTGGCGGATTGGGCCATCCGTTGACCCCGGCATCACCGTGCTCGTGATCACCACAAGATGATAATCCTTCTTTCCCCGAAGCGCGGCGCCAATTTCCCGGATCGCGGAAATCACATGCACATTGGAAAAGCTGCCGTCGCCGCCGCTGGGTGTCGGCACGACGACGAAGGTTACGTCGCTGGCAGAAACAGCGCCCTTAATGTCGGATGTAGCCTCGATCGGTCCGGTTGCCTCCGAAAGCAGACTTTGAAGTCCCGGTTCGACGATGGAGACTTGACGGTTTTGAACCGCGGCAACGTGCCCCGAAATGCGGTCGACCCCAATAACGTCGAAACCTTTACTCGCCAAAACCGCAAGCCAAGGCGCACCGAGTTTTCCCAGCCCAACAACGGAAACTCGCATTTCCCCCCTCCAAAGCCGTCGCCCTTTGAAGATTTACCGGCAGAACCCAGAAACGCAACCCCTAGTTTAATAGACCTTTTTGCCGATCTGCTACGAATACGAATTGAGGATTCGTCGTAAGGAGGCTTTCACGCGGCGGCGAACCAACATCGGGTTCCAACTTGAACGAAGGCGTCGGTCCTCGCTCATGATTTTCGTTGCGTCGAAGACCGTGTAGAGGCGGCTTCGTCCACCCGCGAGTTCCAAATTGTGCCGTCCCTCGTCGGTTTCATAGACATATGTGTCCATAGAAGTTTCCGCGGGCAAACCAGAAACGGTACTATAGGAGTGCATCTGATGCACTGCGGTCACCGCTGCCGTCACGTCAATGAGGTCGGCACCGGTTCGTCGCGCCTCGCGCATTAGCCAATTGTCCCAGTAGCCACGGCCGATTGCGAACGGAGGGACCTCGAGAAGTAGCCCTCGCGGAAAAACAAAAATGTCGCTTCCACCCGCGGGATACATGCGGTTCTCGGATCGCGCCCGTTGGCGCAATTCAGTCGCCCAACCATTTTCGAATGAGAAAGGGTGATCGATGTGGCAATTGAAACGGCTTGCAACAATGAGAAATTTCTCGTGGCATCGAGCGACCGCATCGATTGCAGGCAGAAAATCATCTAAAAGAATGATGTCTGAATTGACGAATGCAACAATCGGATGGTGTGCCAAAACATCCATGCGATGAAATACATCCGAGATCAGAGGCGTGCCGAGCTCGCTACGCAGTGTGAAAGGCTCGTGCCGCGTTTTATGCCGCTCCGCGGCGTCCGCCACGCCCGGGTCGTCGCCGAACAGAATAATATCGCAGCCTGAACCGAGACGGGTCCAGCTGCCGATCGCGTTGTCCTGGATGATTTTCGCGTGGCTGACGAAGGCCTTTGGAATCGAGAAAATCGTCAGCATTGAAAAGATACTGCGTCACTGGCCTGCAATGATACTAATCCATTTCAGCTGAAATTAGTAAGTGCCATCCAAAATTGCGTTCAAACCTGCGGAAGACCTTATCTGACATCCATCGAAAGTACCATTCGCGCACGTAGCGATACTCCACATAGTCCGTAATACGATACGGAAAAATGTGGTCCACCCAAACATCGGTTACCCGAAGTCCTTGAGCTTCTACGAAGCGCCGTCCTTCAGAACGACTATATGTATAGGTGACGGGACAACCGGTCTGCGCCTCGGAATGCCGCGCAACCATTTCGTTCAAATCCCACAACCGCCCATGCGCATACGTCATCAGTATCCAGAGCACTTTCCAGGAATGGCGGTGATACACCATCAGTTTGAGCTTGCTGCCAGGTCGCATGTACCGCCCCATCTCAGCCAAGGCCCGCGCCGGATTCGGGCTGTGGTGGATGACCCCGAAGGAGTACACGAGATCGAATTTTTCCATTGGCAATGTGGACGATAGCTGTTCGGCATTCGCATGGTAGAATTTTATTTTATCCGAAAGACCGAACACCTTTGCCCGTTCTTGAGCGATTGCCAATGATTGTTCCGACAGGTCAACGGCCGCCACACTCGCGCCGCATCGTGCAAAATTGATTGTGTCTGTTCCAATCCCGCAGCCGACTTCAAGCACGCGCTTTCCGTCCCACCGGTGAAAGTCGGCAAATGCAGGGATATGTGGCTCGACAAGATATTTACGTGTTTCGACTTCGTCAAAATATTCGCGGCTTCCGATTTTCTTGGGAGAGTGGCGCAGATTGCACGGCCGCGCGTTCCAATACGCCTGAACGTCGTCAACCGACACAGATTCAAACGGCATTGCAGGAAGATCCTTTTGCAAGCCGCGCTTGCGGCATCCTGTCCTGCGGGCTGGAATCTATATCAGCCATTATATTTCGTGCATTCAAAACCGTCGTACCGGAGATGGTTTCACGCTCGGGCAACGTAATTCCGCCGAGACCCCAGTTTTCATCGTTTGCAATCGCTGCCAAAGGATCGTTCGCAAACGTTTTACGCATATTCAAGACATCGTCATCGCCGAGGTACGGAATACCTTTCTTGTCGAGACGAGCAAACAGCTGTGCCGCTCCCTCGGGAGACCAGCCGGAACCAACTGAATGATCGATGTGAAAAATCCGACACCTTGGCCCCAAGGCAATTTGCCTTATGTCATTTGCGTCTGCCGCGAACAGGAAAACTAAGTCGACATGCCAAGAGAAAATTGGCCATTCAGGGTAGCCCCGCAGCCGGAACCAATCATCACGCGCAAGTAAAGTGAAGTCGCCGCAGGCATTCGTGTGCAGTTGCTGGGACCGCGCAAAGCGACGGTCGGCGGCCGAACGGTGTGAAAACAGCGCCGATGGACCCAGCAAGCGCCAACCTTTGGCGATTTGTTTGGCAACAGATTTCAGACGCCGCGGGACACGCCAAATTTTATGGGCCTGTCGATGCAACCATCCTGGCGCACTTCTTACGGTTAGAAAGCAAAAATGTGCAATGCCGCCAACCGCCTTTGCCGGCCGCCGCAATATTGAACGGAAAATACCGAACCCGCTCCGCGCCAAACGACGTAGTGTGCGCCATAAAGAGAAAATTGCATCTCTCAGTTCTTCCATTGTCCGACGAAACGGATGGCCGAGCCCGAAAATACGCATTTCAGTGTAAAGGGCCAGCAGCCGCCACCGAATTCCGCCGGCCGGTCCGACATAGCGCCGCCGCTGCACGTCGAGTGTGCCGAAGCGTGTATTGACCTGGAAAAAGCGCCGACGGCATTCAGCAAGTACCGGATCGAAAGAGGCCTCTTTGTTAAGATCGCCAGGCACGTCGTAGCGATCAACCCGCAGCACGGTTCCTGGTGTCAGCCGATCCCGCAGGAAGATGATCGTTTCGTCATCGAGCAGAATGTCAACGTTGGTCGCAAGCACATACCGACCGCGCGCGCGCCGGATCCCCACATTTTTGCCGATCATCTGGAACAGCGGGAGCTTTTCCGCATGCGGAAATTGCGCGTGGACATCCGGCGGGACGGTTACAATTCTGACAGTGACAGGCCCAAAATCCTGCGGCCAATCCAGTACTTCGTCCAAAGGTGGACGATCAGGCGGCGGGTTCCATTCCACCAGGATCAATTCCGCATCAAGTTCATGCTTCCGGCATTGCGCAATAACGCCGTGGACGAAGTGCTGCATGCGGCCGAGCATGTCGCCGCCGTGATCGTCGTTACGAGACACCGCGACAACGCTAAGATGCGGGGCGGATTTGTCTACAGATTGCTTGCTCATTAGACGCCCAAGCTCGTATCCGCCACGACACTATGCAGATGCACAGAATTTGGAAGGTGTTTTCCGTAAGCCACCTCGGTGTCCGTCATACGCTCCAACCTTTGTCGTGTATTTCATCAGACGCATCAGAATACGCTGCCGAGCTCTGCACACCTTTCACAACGCTCTTCGACGTAGCCGCTCTTGCTATCGATTAGAGCGTATCAGAGGACTACAGAGTAGCCAGATCAAACACCAAACGCGCTTGCAATAGACACGCGCTGGCAGCAGCAGGACCAGGCAGGGCATGCAAAGTCGCGCCGTAATTCGTCATAACGTATCGTCGCGCGGACCCGACACCACAGCTGCGTGCCAGATGCGTATGCGCGAGACGCCATCCAGCGGGCCGTTACGGATCAAGACGCTGTCGATGCGCCTGATGTCATTGATGGGAATGTGGATCGTCTTCACCGCATCGGAGGTGAGGATGACAGGTCGCTCCAGGACATCGGTCATCAGATTGTACAGCGCAATGCCGACGGCGCCCTCCAGCACCGCGAGCCGCAACTCCACCCAATGCCAGAGGTGCCCGCACGCGATCTTGTGCTGGTCGATCGGCAGTATCGCCGCATAGCTCCAATGGTTAGCCGGGGTGTAGACATCGATGGAATGGAAACGCCGGCGTCGGCGGGCGCCAAGGGCCGCCCAGTGCGGCAGCACCTTGGTTGCGGAGGCCGATAGCGCACCATTGCTCTTCGTGGTGCCGGGCGGCGGCGCCGTCGGCACTACGTGTCTGATGCGAACCGATTTCGTCGCCGGATCGAGCTCAAGTGCACTGGTGTTGCGCAACAGCGCAGCCAGTCGCTCCGCTTCGGGCTTAAAGCGCGCCGCGGCCATGATGTAGCTGCGGTATTGCTCGCTGTCGCCGGCCAGCCCGTAAACCAGTTCGGCCTGATGGGCATTGCCGTGAAACAGAAGCTCCTGCTTGAGCGCCTGCTCTCCGGCGGACAGTGGACCATCGGCTGGAGCATCAGCAGACGCCACGCCCTTTTGAACCAGATAACGACGCAGGAGCGACAGCAGCGGCTCGGCGAAGATATTCTCGATGACCTTCGCCCCGGTCGCGATGAACTTATTATAGTCATCCAGCCGGAATGACTGGCTGACCGGATCGGACCGTAGGTTGATTATCAGGCCGCTCTTCTTCACGAAGCGCTCTTCGCCGAACTTCAGCGCAAGCCTCACGTAGAGCTCGCGATCACCTGCGGCGAGCAGGTGTCCGTGCTGGTACAGCTCGGCGCCAATCAATCTGCGGTTCAGAAAAGCCGGCCCGGTCGCCGGGCTCATCTCTAGCTTGAGGTATTTGAGGAGGTCGAACGGGCTCGGGCGGACTGTAGCGACGATTCGGTCGGCGGCATCGACCAGATTGTAGTCGCCATAGACCATCACTGCGTCAGGGTGTTCGCGATGCCACTTCGCGAACGTCTCGAGCGCCTGCGGCTCGAGAATTTCGTCGCTGCCGAGCGTGTGCACCAGGTCGCCGCGGCAGCGCCGGTAGGCCAGATTGTAGCCGTCGGCGATCGAGCGGTCAGGCGCGCTCTCGATATCAATGCGAGGGATGTCCTGGGCAGCCCGTATGAAGGCTACGGAGTCGTCTTTCGATGTGCCATCGTGAACAATCAGCTCGAAATTGCGATAAGTTTGTCGTTGCAGCAACTCGATGGCACGCCTCAGGTGCGGCATGCCATTTTTGACGGCCAGCGCCACGGAAATGAGAGGACTGGACAGATCACCGGGCATCGACTCCCCTCATCCAAATGCAGCCGCGCCGCCAGCGCATTGTATATTATTTCCGACAAAAAAATTGCAGGTGGCAAGGTTGCAACCACGCGTCTTTTCGCCAAAGGCAAGTGGACATCTTCTCCGGTCCCGCCCTACCGTGACAATCGCAACGCCCACTATGGGCGGATGAGGCTGTCATGAGAGTTGCTGGCGTCCCCATCGCGATGAATGCCGAAACATCTATTCAGAACGATGATGGGGCGTGGAAAATTACGACGCCTCCCCGGGCTTGGTCCTATGCAGCGGGGTGTCGGCTCGAGCGCAAAGACAGCGAGGAGGAGTCGTCCATCGGTATAGTGGTTAAGGCCGAGGTGGAAGTGCTTACAGGCGAAATAGGACTCGCGCTTGTCGGCAGCGATCCTACTCGTTTCGAGCAGGAACTTCTTATCAAGGCCGATGGCGCTCGCACGGTCTCCCTGAAGGGCAGCGAACAGTGCACACATCTGCTCGTACGAACCGGGCAGGCCGGTCCAGCCACCATGCGCATCAAGAATATCAGCGCATGGACTCAGCGCAGTTATGACATAACGAGTGATTTCGCAGCTGTGCTGCCGACTCTCATTGTGTCCCCGGGGGAACAAGCTGCCGCGACGGTGGCGGATGCCCTCTCCCACCGGCACGGGCGCGTCATATCACCAAACGAACTCGGCCACCTGACGTGCGGCGCATCGCCGAGTTTATGCCCGACCGATATCTTCAATGATGAGGTCGGCAAATTTTTGTGCGGGAATTATACCGACCAAATCAACCTGCTATCGACGTATGACATCAACAAATGGCCCAAGCCTGGGGCGCGGCCCAGCAGGGAGGCCGTGAGTAAGTATTTCCGGCAAACGATCATTCGCGTCTACCAGCTGGTCACGCTGCTTCGCAGACTCGGCCTGACAACCGGCAGCGTGCTCGACGTCGGCTCGGCGTTCGGGTACTTCGCCCGGCCGTTGCAGCTGCTCGGGTATCAGGTCACGGCCGTGGACCGCTACCAGGATTCGAACGGTGGATACTACGCATACCTTGATCGTTTGCGATCGATTGGTGTGCGCGTCGTCGAGACCTCGCAGCGGAATGAGCTCGATATCCTTGGGCAATTGGGCGAGTTCGACGCGGTCATCAGCATGGCCGTCATTGAGCACGTTCCGCACACACCGCGAGAGTTCCTCCGCATGTTAGTTTCGCACGTACGACCAGGCGGTATTCTCGCTGTCGATACGCCTAACATCGCCCGCTACTGGAACCGCAAGCGATTCGCCGAAGGACGATCAGTTCATCAGCCGATCGACATTCAATTCCACGCCGATATCCCCTACACGGGGCATCACCGGGAATATACGGCGGACGAGGTCATGTGGATGCTGACTCAAGTTGGTTGCCGGGACATCGCGCTCAAGCTGTTCGACTACAATGTGCTGCAGTTCGAAGAGCTGAGCTCCGACCACGTCGAGGCGCTGTTGACGATGGCGCTCGACGACACCTTGTGCGATACCATTTTGGCCGCCGGTTATTGCGACTGATGACCGGTCGCGCTGCATTTGAGAGCAGCATATCTCATGACTGCGGGACAAGATTTCCCTCATGAGACTTAGATAATATGACTGGCGTCTACTGTCCCAATGATTTTGGCCGGGTTGCCGGCGACGATGGCCCGATCTGGCACGTCACGAGTGACGACGGACCCTGCTCCGACAAGTGCATTTTCGCCGACAGTTATTCCCGGACATATAACACTGCCACCTCCAATTCGAGCCGCCCGAAATATTCGCGGCGCGTTCCGTACGAATTTTAATGCTGTACGGCGGTAGCTGATCCGCTTGTCGTTGATGGTCAAAACTCGCGGTCCGCAGAAAACCTCAGACTCGATAATGACGCCCCGCGTGATGTAACAGCCGGACTGCAGCGACACAAAATCGCCGATCTGTACTTCGCCCTCAATATCGACATAAGAGCCGATAACGCAGTTCGTACCAATGGTGGTACGATCACGGATCATGGTGAAATTTCCAATCCGCGTCTCTACGCCGATCTGAACGTCGTCAAAGATCAGACAATGTTGACCGTAAATATTATTCACGCGGAGATCGATCCGCCGTTGCGTTTCATCAACGCGTTGGAACGAAACTCTGTTTGCGTTTCAAGTGTATTGCCAAATCGTATTGTGCATTCATCGATAACGAGCAGCCAGAACCGAGCGAGACGGACGTCACATTAAAGGAAGCAGTTTCAGATTGGGTCAACATGATTAGGATCGCCATGGTCGCGCAGAAAGCATTTCCGCCATGAATCCATTATAGCATCGCGTTGAATCTTCAGGTTGACCTGAGAAGGGTCGATGCGCGCAATATCATTGAGTTCAACTAACGTGGCGATGCGATCAATCTCGGCCTGGATGCAAGAGACTAAGTCCTCGTAATAGATGATTAGTGGCTCGATTCCCGTCCGCGCGAAGAATAAAGACCACCGTGCGCGTTCCCGAACGATTTCACGAAGTTGCTGGAGTATCAAGGAGGCATCATAGCGCGCAGGGGAGCCCGGTGACTGCGTTGACCGATACTGTCCCGTTTGCAGCGCGCGCGACCATGATAGCGCCTGGCCGAGCAGGTCCCGCCTTTCAAGATAAATGAAATGGAGAGCCGGCAGCGCTTGGGTCCAAGACAGGTGTGGTGCGATTAGGTCTTGCTGATAGGCAAAAAGCTTGACTCCATAAACCCCGTTAGGCGTGGCCCCCTTGGTGAGAATCCAGCGTATCTGGTCGGCTGGCTCGTCGGGATAAAGGGGGTCATCGAGAGCTCTGCGAGCTGCACCATTAAAATATTCGCTTGGACGCCCGAGCACCCCCGTGCTGGTGAGATTCTGGCACAAAAAATTGCTTCCGGCCCGCGGCGATGTGCAGATGGCATAACCTCGATCGGCACAGATAGGCATATTTCCTTTTGGACTCATTCGTTCCAACTCATTCGAGACTTACACTGCCCGTAAGGATGGAACGTTGATCGGTCACTCATGTTTTTTCTTGCGGAATGCGCGCTTGAGTAATGCCAATCCTTGACGGACCAGATTGCCGTCAGAATATCGGTCCAGCAGCTGAGAGTTTAGCAGTTCAATGCGCCGCAAGAGTGGGTCGTCGGCGGCCGCCATCGGCTCTCCCGTCACATTCACGTAGAGTGCAGCCCACGAGCGCGTAAAGTCGCGAGAGATCAGAAAATCCTCCAGGAACGGCGCTAGCGAACGCAGATCTTCAGCGGAATCGATGGTGTAAGGTTCCGAAAGAATGTCCTGGTAGATTTCTTCCAGCTGATCAATCTGCCGTTCGAGGTCCGCTTCCTGTCTGTACATCTCCGTTACCATCGTTGCATCCGACGGATCATATTGTCTGATTGCGTCCCCCAGGTTTCTGACGCTTACTTGCTGCTGAAGCAGTTGACGACCAAAGTTTTTCCTGCGCCATTCCCTGAGATTTGCCGTTGTTACCAAGCCGGCAAATCCACGGTCGTCGCATACAATTACAGCGCAACCGGCCGCGACAGCCTCCATCGCCATTCTCGCAGTCGCAACGACAATGTCGTAATCGTGTAAGCGTTTGGCCAGGTCGTCGACGACTTGACCCACGCCACCGCCCAGCGCCGCGAATTCGAGTCCAGCCGCAAGGCTGGCCTCTTTGACGGCGGCGACATGCTCGCTTCCCTTGGTAAGACAAAGCAGGCGCTTCGGCTTTTCCGGCAGGGGGCCGCGTTGCTTGAATAGTTCGAGATCAACGGCGTTGTAGACAGTGATTGTTCGCTCCGGCGGAGCATGTTCGAGCAAAAGCCGCTCGCGGCACGCTTCGTCCACCGCCAGGAACCGTCGGATGCGGGATACTAGCGGCGGTTGATCCTTCGGCGCGTCAAAATCATGACACCAGAATAGCGCTCTCGCGTTTGGAAATGCCGCAAGAGCCATGACCGTGGCCACGTTGTGTTGTCCTTGGATGATGTCCGGCTCAAAGCCCGGACTTCTGAGCGAATTAATAACCGCAATTCCCTGTTTACGTAGCCCTTCGGTAAGGCCGCCGCCAACGTAAGGAGCGAACACGATTGGCCGATGTCCGCGCCGGAGCAGACCGCGTGCAACCTGATCTATGACGATTTCGGTTCCAGAACGGAATGCAAAAGCGATATTCGTCAGGAGGATCGTCAATGGGCGCGGCATGCGCGGCACAACTCCTAACGTCTTTTGTTACGCTGACGGGTCGTAGCCGGAATAACGAACTTGGCTCAAGTTCAATTGCGACGATCACAGTTCGATGGCCGACTGACGAAACCCGGTGGCAGAAATCTTCTCAGCGGCTCGCCGAATACAATGCCTCATATTGTAGCCAACACATCGACGCTATCAACATTTGTGTTTCTAGACAGGGGCCCCAGTGCGAATTGCCCCGCATATGCCTATAGCGCGATGTCGATGGGCTACTTTCGTGCGAGAAATGGCCGTGGCTGTTCTTGTCCATCCGTTCGCATTGCGTTTTGCGATCTAGACCGGGCAACCTCGCCGCAAACCTCCTCAATCAGTTGCTGACGATCGCCATGAAAGGGGCGTCACTCCGATGTCCGCGACGATGTGTGCAATTCCCGGCGGAAAGCCCCGATGGAAATGTCTTTTGTCGCCAACAGGGTGTCGACGGTCCGGCAAATTGACTGTACTTTCCTTATTGGCTTAATTGCGCGGCCTTGAAATCGCAATTCCAAAAGGCGGCATGTCGACTGAGGGAACGTTGATGCAACGAAAAATTCTCGTCATGGGCCTGCCTGGTGCGGGCAAAACCACTCTCGCCAACGTGCTGGCACCGCTTTTAAACGCCGTAGTTTTCAATGCCGATGCGGTGCGCGCCAATCTCTCACGCGATCTGGGTTTTAGCCACCAAGACCGCATAGAGCACGCGCGGCGCATGGGCTGGATGTGCGATCGGGTTGTGGAAGCCGGCGGCACAGTCATCGCTGACTTTATCTGTCCAACTTCTGAGACTCGTGCAGCCTTTGGTGATTGCTTCACGATCTGGCTCGACCGCATTCAGGCCGGGCGTTTTGAGGATACAAACCGGATTTTTGTTCCTCCAGAACGGTTCGATGTGCGAATCAGCGCTGAGGGCACGCCGCAATATTGGGCCGAGCAGGCACTGATGCTGCTGCGTCCGCCTTTTGATCCGCAGAAGCCGACGGCACTTTTTATTGGCCGGTACCAGCCCTTTCATGACGGGCATCAACGCTTGATCGAAGAAGGGCTAAAGCGAGTTGGCCAGGTTTGCATTGGCGTTCGAGATACGCATGGGATCGACACTAAAAATCCCCTGCCCTTCTTTGCGGTGAAGCAGCGTATTGAAGCTGCTCTTTCAGCATATGACGGGCGATTTGTAATCGTCTCGTTTCCCAATATTACCAATGTGTTCTACGGCCGCGATGTTGGCTACAACATCGAGCGCATCGTGCTTGACGAAGCGATTGAAGCGATTTCAGGGACGAAAATGCGGAAGCTGACAGCCGGCCCTCAAGGTATTGCTTGACGTCGATTGTTGTGCGAGCTCGCGCGCTGGCACCTCTACGAGCGCGCGGGGTAAAAACGCGGGCCATCGTTCTCAAATTCCCTAATGTATTCGGCATAATTTGGAATTTTCCGCGAGCCAATGGTTGCTTGTGTAACGAGGGCAGCAATACAGGCGTCGACGTCGAGAATCGGCGTAAGTTGCTGACCGAAATCGGAGCAATAGCTCGGCGGCGCAGTCGGGAAGCCCAAACATTGCGAACAAGGCGGCAAGTTTGGCGATTTTCGTAGCGGGAAGCGTGGCGGCGAATTGAGCGTTTTCTGGTGCAACGAGATCTCTAAAGTACATTGCGTCGCCTTGCAGGATGCGCCCCCATTGGCCCTGCGCTGGGACTGCATAGAGATACGGCGCAGGCAATGCCGCCATCGAGTAACATCGCTTCGTCAGATTAAAGAGCTCAAAATTGACGGACTTCATCAATCGGTCAACGTTGTGAAGAGTGTGTGTGTCCGCATCGGCCGAGCCGAAATAGTTTACTTCGATACAGACACCCAAAACGCTTTTTTCGGCCAGCATTGATTTGAGGGCTCGCAAGATCAGAAAATCCGCTCCATCAACGTCTATCTTCAAAAAATCCACATCCTCTATTGCCCGCTCTTCCAAAAACTTGCTCAGAACAATCGGGTTATCTCGATCAGCCAATGACACCTGCTCCCATTGATTGAGGTCCGATTTTTCTTTATGCGACATCTGCTTCGCGGTACGTAGTTGCAAGGATCTTGCTACGCTAAATCTGGCCCAGGGATTTCGGGTCGTAAACGCACCAGCCCGAAACCTGACAGCATCAGGATTGTTTGGCTCGACACCAACGAATGCGGCGATGTATTCAATACTCGCTAGCCGTTCCGCCGCCTGAAGCCGCTTTACTTCTTCAATATTCGGGTCGAAACAAAACGCGCGCAGTGCACTGCCAAACTCGCGCCATGCGGCGTCGATCCCGCCACTGCAGCCTATATCGACTAGAGTGAATTCATTGGGCGCGAGACGAGGGGCAATCTCGCGAACGAGTGGCACGTTGGACAGAATACCTTCCATGGCGCGGAGCTTCGCATTGAGTGCTGCAAATCGCACAGATGACTGGACGACAACAACATCTGCCTTTAAGGGCTATCAAGTGACTTCAAGACACTTACCTTTGGCGAAAAGTCGGTTGGTTGCAACCTTGCCGCCGGCGAATTTTTTTGGCGGAAATAATTTAAAACGAGCCCAGTATCAAATCGCGGCGTTACGGCGCCTTGGCGCCGCTGTCTACGAGTTTGATACAACTGCTGTTTATCTCTTGGATGAGATTGCGATCAAACGGCAAAAAGATGAGATTCAGAGTTTCAATGCAGATGCGGTCGTCAGTACTCCAAACGCCGGTTATGTTGTGCAAGGCGGCTTAATCACTAAAAATGCCTCTAGCCGAAACTTGTTTCTCGACGACTTGGAGCTGCCTGCCATTCTGTTCTGGGATCACGCGCTGACACAGCCCGCGTCCTACCTGCTCAATCCTCAGCCTGCCCACCCTTCGGAATCACACGCCGGCGCCATTTCTATCCTTAGGGATTTGTTTTGCGATCCCCGCATTGAGCACTACTTCCCGGATAGCGGACATTTGCGTGCGCTTGACCGGTTCGGAATAGCCTCTTTCGATGACGCAAGATGGTACGTTCAAGATGTTGGCGATGCGTTCAATCACAAAGATCAGTCGCTGGAGTCGATTGAACGATATGACGAGGATGTCGCGTTCTTCGGAAACCTATACCTCGCCAAATCAAGAGCCTTGCCATATTCCAAAGACCGCAAACTCATCGAAATCAGAAGTGGGGCGCAGGCGGCTTGCTCCGCCGATTGGAGTCTGCCGGCATTTCAAGCGTACTCCGATCTGATCGCCAACCTTGACGCTGACACAAAGGCTTCCTGCCGTCTCGACCCAGACCAATCATTCTATTGGCGGTTCATGTATGATGAACTGTCTCGAGTGATGAACGCGGAATACCGAATGAACGTTTTGCAGTCATGTGGTCACACAGTAGCGTGTTATGGCAATTTCAACGACCCTGATTCAAGCAGCATGCTCGGTGACCGCTGTCTCATGCGGAAGGCGCTTCCCTATGACAAGACGCTTGCGGACGCGTTTCGCAATACCCGCGTTGTGATCGATGTAGCAAATGCAGCATTCATCAACGGCTTTTCGGTTAAGCCGATCGTCTGTTTTGCAGCCGGCGGCTTTGTCCTTACCAACTTTAAAGCCGATTTCGTTCGAGCGTTCGGTTCGGTCGCCAATGAAGTTATTTACAGCGACGCTTCTGATCTCGCCGGGAAGCTAGATTACTTCCTGGCAAACGACCGTCGCCGACGGGACGTGTCGCGTGAAATCCAATCAATAGCCCAAACCAACTACACCACGATGTCACTCTTTGCAAAAACGATACCTAGAGCGCTGTCGTGCTTGCGAACGAGCAAATAAGGTTCCGAATAGCCATCCGACACCAGTGACCGGTTGAAGACCGTCGCGCCCGTGATTTTTATGATCGGATGAACGCCCCCGCGGGACATTGGGTCTCAGCCGCGTTTTGGCGGCGTGCTCTTCATAACAGAGCGCCAGATCATTCGGAAGAATGCGGCGTTGCGGGTGGGAAAGATTGCCAAGGCAGCAAGCACGTAGATTGCCGCTCTAAATGAGCGTCCCGCCCGGTACTGTATCGCGGACTTCTCGACCAATAGGGAACTTCGGAGCCGCATCTTTGCTACCAAAGACAGGTGGGGCAAATGCTTGGCGAGAATACGATTGAGAGCTTCTTCGACTTTATCACTGTCCCGGGCAACGCGACCGCCAAGGTAAATATCCGCGAGCGGAAGCGGCACGAACACCATGTCGTATCGGTTCGCAAAGCGTAGAAGCCAATCCCAATCTTCAAGGCGTCGAAACTGCTCGTCAAATATTCCTATGTCATCAAAAACACTTCGATCTACCAAAAGGGTCGACCCAGGTGAGATCGTACAGCCAAATAAGATTTCGCGACGAAACTGCTCGGGGCTGGATTTCGTCTTGAACGTTATCTCGCGTCCATTCTTGTGTAGCTGAAACCCGGTTGCGCATGCCTTCGCCGAGGAACCGGCTTTTTCCAGCATCTCAAGCTGACGGGCAAGCTTCTCCGGTCTCCACGTGTCGTCGCAGTCCAGGAATGCAATCCAGCGCCCTCGCGCAGCAGCAATGCCCGTATTCCGTGCCGCTGCAGCGCCTCGATTTTTCCCGTGTTCAATGAGCCTCACCTGTTCGCCATATCTGCGAGAAACGGCTTCGACGGTCAGATCTGCACTGCCATCATCGACCACGATAATTTCAAAATCAGTGAATGTCTGTGCAAGAATACTTGTTAACGCACGCTCGATTGTCTTCTCCCCGTCGAAGACAGGAACAATAACGCTTACGGCAGGTGCGCCCGCCTCACGAACTTTTTGAAGCTCGGCACGTGCGATCGAGGCCTGATTGCGAGTGGGCACAAATACGACCTTTTCCAAACAAAAAAGTTGTCAACTCGGGACAACGGAATCAATGCGCAAGCAGATTACAGAACTAATTTGAAACGGTAGTTGCCAGTCGGCCAGCCAATAGTCAATTTTGCGACTTACTTTTTTTTGGTTCGATCGTAGACCGCATCCGGAACGTATTCTCTATCAGCGTCTGCTCGGCCGGGCGTTTGAGAATTGTCAGGATTTCTTCTGCAGCGAGTGGCCAAGGCTCAGCAGCGAGCAATGACACGCCATATCGTTGAACGCGCGCGTCTGGCCGGATAACAATGAATCCGCCATTTTTCTCCTGCCAGATCGGCATCGGCGAACCGGATCGTTCTGACTTCGGTCGTTATCATCGTTCGCTCAGCTGACGCGTGGCCTGTCAACGGACTTGCAAGGCGTGACTTTGGCGCCCGCGAATCGGATTTGGAAGATCCAACGGCCTGCGGCGGCTCGAGCACATGCCACAATAGGGCTCATCTTCTTTGGCCACGAATGCATCGAACTCGCTGTCGCTACAGGATGGCTCCAGCGGCTTGTAGCCAAGATAGAAGTCCCATTTCGACGAAAGGCCGTACTTGGCCTTTTGCATCGCCAGATAGGCCAAAGGCGCGCACTTCCAGATCTTTCCTTCGAAGAGCTGCATGCATTCGCGCGCCGGGCAGATCTCCCAGCTTGCGCGCGGCGCACCATCCTCGAACGGCTGCATGTCCGCGCCGAACCCTATGTAGCGTTGCGTCCAGTTTTTGAACGATTGATCGACTTCCACCGCTGATCGCAAATTCCTTCTGCCAACGATCGATCAGGTCGAAGGTGGTCTGCAACCGTTCGCGATACTCGGCGGAGTCGTGATGGACGGCCACGCCGATGATCACCCGTTTGTCGGCCGCAAGCAGTTCCGGCAGGCCGGGATGCCGGTTCAGAAAAAAGCCGTTGGTACGGATGCGGATGATCGTTTCAGGCCAATGCCGCCGCGCGAGACGGACAAATTCTGTCAATTCCGGATAAATCGTAGGCTCACCGCCCAAGAGATGAAATTCATCCAGGAAAACGCGCGAGCTCCAAACGCCCATCCAACGATCGGCGTCCGACAAACTCATATGACCGCGATGATTGTGGTTTGAATAATGCGAACAGCTTTCACATGCCAGGTTGCAGGCATGCGTCACATGAAGCTCCAGACGATTGATGTGCCGGCGCTTTGCCTCAGGTTGTGCCGGTGGCAGGCCGTTATTTGACATTTGCTTTATGTGCCTTCGCCCAGAGTGGAATTTGCATGGATGCAGGCGATATGTCGAGGCTCCAAATCCCGGCTCAGACCGGCACGGTCCCTCGACTTCGCAATATCATGCCACCGGCCACGCCCAACCCGATGACATAGGTCCATCCCTGCACAAAATCGAAAATGTGCGAATTGAACAGCGAGCCTGTGATGTTTTGAACGACAACGACAAGGCCAATCCATGCAGCAAGAGTGTTGCCGCGACACAAAGTGAGATGGGCCATCCACATGGCCCACAGCACAGCAATGCCGAGGAGGCCGAGCTGTATTCCGACGGCAAGCGTCTGATTGTGCGGATTGGCTGCAGCGACGCCTGCGGCACCCGTCTGACCGGCGGCGGCTTTTTCAAACAGCGTGCGGATCGAGCCGGTCCCATGACCGATCACCGGCGCCTGCCGGATGAATTCCAGCGACTTTTTCCAGAATTCCAGTCTTTCGCCCGTTGACGTTCTTTCGTTTGTCTTTTCGTATTTCTGAACCTCCGCCTGGAGCGCCACAGTGCGCTCGCGCAAATACGGCGAAGAGGTCCAGGCGATGATGCCAAGAACGATCGCTGCGGCAAGCAGTCCTGCAACAGTCTTGATAGCGCGGATCTTGAGCGCAAGGAGGACGAACAGAACGCAGATCATGACAAGCGCGGTGCGCCCGGTCGAGAAATAAAAGATATTCGCGAGCATGGCGAGAATGATTGCGACACAGGCAAGCACCCATGACCAGCGCTTCTGCGCGCTGGTACCCACCATTAGGTAGAGCAGACCGAAAATGGAGAGGACAAACTCGCCGCTCTGCGTCGCGGCGTTCTTCACAATGACATTGTCGGCATGCAGGAACGTTGCCGCCAATGGCGGCACAGCGATGACAATGATCGTAATGGTCAAGAGCGCAACGCACGACAACATATAGCCCGCGAAGACCCAGTTCCCGTGCTCGGATCGACGGAATTGCACCAGCAGCAGCGGTATCGCGAGCAATTTGAGAAAAGACTCAAGCCCTCTCCATCGCTCAAGCCAGGACACATCGGCCCACAGCATCCCGGCAACACCCAGCAGCGCAAGCAAAACCGGCAACCCGCCGACGGGCGTCAAAATTTCCTGACGAAGTTCATCCCAGCGAACGACCGGAACCAGCGTGAAAAACCAGAGGCCGATGAGAACGGCGGTGGCGGACGTTGACCACGGAAGCGACACCGCAATTGCAACGGCAAGAGTATCCGCCCATGTTGCAACCTTCTTTTGGCTTTCCGTAGTCACAAGCGCCGCCATGGTTCAGCTCGCGCGCACAGGGGTTGTCGAAGTGGCTTGCAGCGACGATAGGCCGCGAACCGCACGCACGCGATCACCTGCCAGCACATCGGCAAGCTTGGTTTCATTCTGCGCCAGCTGCGAACGCTCCGCCTCCGGATGCCAGAGATGGATCACCCCGGTGGCAAAAATGCCGTCCTTGCGGCGGACGCCGGCATGAAGAAGACGGGCGATAATGTCGGAGTCTTCCTTTCCCCAGCCCCGATAATCCGCGTCGAATCCGTCGACACGATCAAGATCGGATCGCCAGATGGCGAGATTGCACGAGCGCGCACCCTGCCAGGCATTTTTTCGGATTCGCCGAAGCACGCCAAGCGGCAGGCTTAGAAGCGCCGACAAACGGTTGACGCCGCCACGCGAGCGCTCGCCGAGCCACCGGCCGGCACCCCAGGTTTCCGGAGTTCTGTTCTCCCGCAGCACGCTCGTCGTCAGTGACGGCGATAGCAAGACACGGTTGCCGGTCACGAACCAGCCGGGCGCCGCCAGACGCCGATGCGTGGTGACGAAATCGGGCCGCACAATGCAATCCCCGTCCAGGAAAATGCAGTAAATACCGCGCGCCGAGAGAATTGCGCGGTTGCGAATTTCCGCCGCGCGAAAGCCCTGGTCGGCGTGCCAGACATGATCGAGGCGGTGCGCAAATTTCGGCTTCCAGGCATCAATCAACCTTGCGGTGGTCGCGCCCGAACCGTCGTCAGCCACAATGACCTCGAAACCCCGGTCGCTCTGGATCGAAAGCGACCGCAACACCGCATCCAGCGCATCTTCGCGGTTGAATGTCGTAACGATGACGGAAATCAGTTCGGCCACAGGCACCCTCTCCTCCCGGCTTTAGCCGAAGTCGCTCATGCCGACAAACCCCTAGGGCCGGTGCACGCCTCGATGTTAACTTGTCACCGACTCCGAAGCCTTTGCGGGCAAGCAAGTATGCAAAAAATATCAGCCTATATCCTCACTTATAATGAGGCGGAAAAAATCGAGGCGGCCGTGTCCAGCGTCTTGTGGGCCGACGAAGTCGTCGTGGTCAACTCCTTCAGCGTCGATCGCACCGCCCAGATCGCGCGCGCGCTCGGCGCTCGTGTCGTGGATGTGCCATTCAAGGGTTTTGGGGATCTGCGCAACCGCGCGATCGAAGCCTGTGAGTTTGAATGGATTTTCAGTCTTGATGCCGACGAGCGCTGTACGGAAGCAGTGCGCGATGAGATTCTGGCGCTGCTGTCAGCTTCACCGCCGCACGACATCTACATGGTGCCCCGGCGCAGCTACATGATGGGCAGGTGGATCAAGGGATCAGGGTGGTATCCGAATTTCCGTCAGCCGCAGCTCTTCCGCAAAGGCAGCATCCGCTACACGCTGGAGCCTGTGCACGAAGGCTACGAAGTGATCGGCGAGCGGTCGGTTGGCAGGCTGAAAAATGCGGTCTGGCAGTTTCCATTCCGCAATCTCGAGGAAGTCATCAACAAGATGAACCGCTACTCGACGCTCGGCGCACCCAAGCTCGTGCACAAGCGGGTTTCGATGGGCAGCGCCCTCGGGCATGGCATCTGGTCGTTTCTCAAGCACTACATTTTCAAGCTCGGATTCATCGACGGCTGGGCCGGATTCGTGATCGCGCTGGGGAATTTCGAAGGCACATTCTACCGCTACGCCAAGCGCTACGAGCAGATGCAAGGCTGGAAGCCGCCGGCAAGCCAGGCAATCCGGCGCGAGACTACTCCCTGACAGGTTTGCGCACCCGCCGCGAGAGATTGCGCAGCATCCGAAACGGTAACGCAAAATAATATTTGCGCAGGATTTCCCGGCGATCGGTCCACCGGCAAGCGACCGCAGAATTGACGGGCACATACCAGCCATTGTTCTCGTATCGCCGCACGATGCGATAACCGGACGAAATCAGGTACCTGTGCTTCGACAGATCAGCGACGTGGTCCTCGATCATGATGAGACGCGGGCGCCAGCGCGCAATGTCGAAGCCTTGCAACACCTCGATCTCGTGCCCCTCGACATCGATCGACAGGAAATCGAACGCAGCAGGGCTGCCTGCCTCTTCGAGAATACTGTCGAGGGTGCGGACCGGCACGCGGATGACTTTTTCAGGGGCTGCCCCTGGCGCCATGCTGCGCCGGTCGAGCGACGACAAAGGACCGGCGACGTGCAGCGGCAGCTCCCGCCCGGCGTTCGCGGGCGATGAGCAGGCGACGGCGAACACCTTGGCCTTGCGTTCGGCGCGCAGCGTCGCCGCAAGATCCGGCTGCGGCTCGATGAGCACGCCACTCCAGCCCTGCTGCTCAAGATGCCAGGTTTGCGAGCGCTGCCGCGGATCGTTGGCGCCCACCTCGACGTAATAACCTTTGATATTTCCAAAAAAGGCGGACACCAGCCGCGTTTCCTGGTCGGACGAATAGCGCGCCAAGGTCGAAGCTTTCAGCCCGAACGCGATTTCGGTGCGCGCGTACGCTCCACCATCGAACTGGTCGAGTGGCCGGGCACCAGATCGATCAGGATGATCTCGCCGCCAAGCGCCTCGACGATTTCGCGGCCAACCACCTGTTCGCGGGTATAGTCCGCGCCCTTGACCAGCACGGTCGGCTTGACGCGTGCAATCAGCTTCTCGGGCGTGTCTTCCTCGAACACCGCGACAAGATCGACGGCCTCGAGTGCTGCCAGCACTTCGGCGCGCGCTTGCACCGGCTGCACCGGGCGGCCCGCGCCCTTAAGCCTGGTCACGGAGCCGTCGCCGTTGAGACCGATGACGAGCCGATCGCAGGCCGCACGCGCGCCAGCCAGCAATTTGACGTGGCCCGGGTGCAACAGATCGAAGCAGCCGTTGGTGAAACCGACCCGAAGCCCCTGCTTGCGCCAGTCGGATAAGTGGTCGTCGAGCACATTCCAGTCGAACACGATCTTTTCTTCGGGGGCGAGCGTCGCGGCCGGCAAAATACGCGACCGCAATTCGGCGACTGATGCCGTCGCTGTTCCGCGCTTCCCGACGACCACGGCGGCGGCTGCATTGGCCGCCCGCATGGCAGCCTCGAAATCAGCCTGCATCGCCAGCATGGCCGAGACAACCGCGACGACCGTATCGCCGGCGCCCGAAACGTCCCTCACGCGCACCGGATAGGCAGGCACATGTACTGCCGCATCTTTGCCCACGAGCGTCATGCCGGCCTCGCTGCGAGTCACGAGAACCGCCTTTGCCCCGAGAGCGTCACGCAACTCGATTGCCGCAGCCGCTATTTCATCATCGGTATTTGCGGCCCGGACCGTCGCATCGGCGAGTTCCTGCCGGTTTGGCGTGATCAGGGTCGCGCCCCGATAAATGCCATAGTCACGGCCCTTCGGATCGACCACGACCGGTTTTCCGCGCTCGTTCGCCGCGTCGATCACCGCACGAATGACGCGTGGCGTGAGCGCCCCTTTGGCATAGTCGGACAAGACGACCGCACCCACGCGCGGCATGGCTTTGATGACATGGCCGATGAGCGCATCCTCACTGCCGGCATCAACGGCAGACGGCGTTTCCCAATCGGCGCGCAAAAGATGCGTCGAGTGGTGCTCGGAGACGAAACGGACTTTTCGGGTCGTCTGCCGCTTGCCGTCGACCACCAAATGAAATTCGATCAAAGGATGCGTGCCCAGCGCCTTGGTCAGTGCTCCGCCGGCCTCATCATCGCCAACCGCCCCGACGAATATGCAACGCGCGCCAAGCGCCACGAGATTGCGCGCGACGTTACCAGCACCGCCGATCATCAACTCGGTGCGCTTTACCGCAATCACCGGCGTCGGTGCCTCCGGCGAGATGCGCGACACGTCGCCGTAGACGAACTCGTCCAGCATCAGGTCGCCGACGCAGAGAATTGTCTGCTTGCCGAGCGCCGAAAGATGTTTGTCGAAATCGTACATGGCCCTACCGATAGCGGTCGTCGCGGTCGAGATAACCGGTGACGTATTGGCCGACGGCAGCCTCGAGCGGCGTAAATCCGGCATTGTAACCGGCGCGGCGCAACCGCTCGACCCGCGCCTCGGTGAAGTACTGATATTGTCCGCGGATCGGCTGAGGCATATCGATGTATTCGATATTCGCAGGCTTACCCAGAGCCTTGAACATGGCGCCGATCATGTCGCGGAAACTCTCCGCCTTTCCGGTGCCGACGTTGAAAATGCCATTGATGCCTGATGTCTCCAGCAGCCACCGCAGGACGGAAACCGCGTCGTCTACATAAATAAAGTCACGGCGCTGGTCGCCATCGGCGATTCCGTCTCGGTGCGACTTGAACAGCTTCACCGCCTGTCCCGACTTTGCCAGGTCAAAGACTTTGGCAAGAACGCTCGCCATGTGCGCTTTGTGATATTCGTTCGGGCCATACACGTTGAAAAATTTCAACCCGACCCAATGGGGCGGCATTTTTTCTTTCTTCATGCAGCGATCGACGACCGCAAGGTCGAACAGGTGCTTGCTCCACCCGTAAAGATTTATCGGCTTGAGATTCCGTAAAGCCTCAAGCGACCAGTCATCGTCAAACCCATGGCTGCCGTCGCCGTAGGTCGCGGCTGAGGACGCGTAGATGAACGGTGTGCGCGTCAGCGTGCACCAGTCGAGCAGCCTGAGCGAGAGACGGAAATTGTTCTCCATCACCAGATCGCCGTCCGTGGCGGTGGTGTCGGAGATGGCGCCCATATGGATGACGGCGTCGAGCTTGCGCGTCTCAATCCATCGTGCGAGCTCGACTGGCGGCACGAGATCCATGACCTGGTGCTTCGCGAGGTTGCGCCACTTGGCGTCGTCTCGACCCAGTAGGTCGCTGACCACGACATCGGTCGAGCCCGCCTCGTTGAGGCTGGCGACGATGTTTGACCCAATGAATCCGGCCCCACCGGTGACCAAAAACATTCTACCCCTCGCCGGCGATTGAACCTTGCGGCAACCTTTGCCCCAGTCGGCGGCCGGGCGCAATCATATGCCGTTTGGGCCCACAAAACGCTCACAACAGGGCAAAAATCGCGACTGGACATGTCGCTGGCGCGCAGGCTAACGCCTGCCCTGTCCGCATAGGATTGGGCGACACGGGGGAAGCGCGGCGCGAAATCCATGAGCCACGAGTTCAATCAAGCCGCTGCCCCGGTGGTGATCGTCCCCTTCGTATGGATCGGCGATTTCGTCCGTTGTCATTCGGTCGTCAAGCTGCTGCGCATGCAGAACCCCGATCGGGCCGTCGATATCGTCAGCAGTACCCTGTGCGCGCCGCTCGCCGACTACATGCCCGGAATTCGCGCGACAATCGTCGCTGACCTGCCGCGCCGCCGTCTTGGCGTCGCAAGACAGCGCCAGCTCGCAGACCGCCTACGCGAAGGACAATACGGACAGGCGCTGGTCATGTCGCGCAAATGGAAGGCAGCGCTCGCGCCATGGCTCGCCGGAATTCCCCTGCGGACCGGTTTCGCCGGAGAGTTCCGTTTTGGTCTCCTCAACGACGTTCGCTTCGGCGAGCGCAAGCTGCCGCGCATGATCGACCAGATGGGCGCGCTGGCGCTGCCGAAAGATGTCTCGCTGCCGGCCGGGTGGCCGCTGCCCGAGCTGACAGTGCCGGCTCACGACGTGCAAACCTGGCTCGCGCGGCAATCGCTCGCAGGAGAAAGCGGGCCGATCGTAACGCTGTCCCCGGGAGCGGTTGGCGCCGGAAAGGCATGGCCGGTTGCTCATTACGCCGCATTGGCAAAGTCACTTGCAATGGACGGCGCATCGGTCTGGATTCTCGGGGGACCGTCGGAGACTCCGCTGGCGAAAAAAATCGCTGCGGCGGCCGGAGATCGCGTGCGTGACCTCACCGGATCCGACTTGCGCAATGCAATTCTGGCGTTGGCTGCGGCCGACATTTCGGTGACAAACGATTCCGGGCTGATGCATGTGGCGGCCGCAATCGGGGCCCCGACGGTCGCAATCTTCGGACCGACCAGCCCCTGGCATTGGAAGCCGCTCAATCCGGTCGCCGCAATTCTCGAACCGCCGGGTGACGATGAAGCGCGGCAGCGCGCGCGCATCGATGGTAATGACGCGGTTCGCCACCGGCGCACCGACGACGTTGCCGTCGGCGACGTGCTTGCGACCGTCAAACGCGTTCTCGCCGGAGGAAAAAGACCGTAAATAATGTCTCTGCAGGCCGCGCGAGTTAACGAATTTGGCGCGCGAGCCTGACGCGACACCCTTTCCGTGCTATCAAGACTCAATGGCAACACCCAAACCCGCCTCGATGACAAGTGACCGCGCGCAGGATGCGATCGCATCGGCTTTGCGCACGCTCGAAGCCGAGGGTAGCGGCGTCGACGCTCTTAAAGCTGCATTGCGTGACGGGCTCGGCGGGACTTTCGCTTCGGCCGTCGATATCATCCGCGGTGCGCAAGGCCGGGTGATCGTCACAGGCATGGGCAAATCCGGTCACGTCGCGCGCAAGATTGCCTCGACTTTGGCATCGACCGGCACGCCTGCCTTCTTCGTGCATCCGAGCGAGGCGAGCCACGGCGACCTGGGGATGATCGCCAACAACGACGTGATCCTCGCACTGTCGTGGTCGGGCGAGACAGCGGAGCTAAAGAATATTACCGACTACTCAAAGCGCTACGGCATCAAGCTTGTTGCGATGACCGCCATCGCCGACAGCGCACTCGCCAAAGTGGCCGATGTCGCGCTCGTGTTGCCGCAGGCGCGTGAAGCCTGTCCGCACAACCTGGCGCCAACGACATCGTCGCTCATGCAGCTTGCCCTTGGCGATGCTCTGGCGATCGCACTTCTGGAAAGCCACGGCTTCACCGCGATCGATTTCGGTCTCCTGCATCCCGGCGGCAAGTTGGGCACGCTGCTGAAGACCGTGCGCGACATCATGCATAGCGGCACGGCGATGCCGCTGGCGCCGCTCGGCACCCGCATGTCCGACGCCATTCTGGAGATGACCACAAAAGGATTTGGCTGCGTCGGAATCATGGACGGACGTGGCCTGCTGACCGGTATTATCACCGACGGCGACCTGCGGCGGCATATGCGTAACGATTTGCTCAATGCGCGTGTCGACGACGTCATGACTCGCAGCCCGAAGTCGGTACGGCCCGACCAGCTCCTGAGCGAGACGCTGGATATCCTCAATTCAATGAAGGTGACCGCGCTGTTCGCCGTCGAGGCCGGAAAACCGGTCGGAATCATCCACGTGCACGATCTCCTGCGCACGGGCGCGGCATAAGATCACCGTTATCGGACGACTTTCTCAACCGCGTCGATCACGGCATCGACCGCCGGCGGCTCTCTGTCTGTGCCGAGAATGGCGATGGTTCCACTGCCGACCGGCCCGGTGAGACCAGGCTCACTGCCGGTGAAGATTGCAACCAACGGAACGCCGAGGGCCGCGGCAAGGTGCAACAGTCCTGTATCCACACCGACCACAAATTGTGCGCCGGCAATCAATGTCACGATCCGGTCGAGCGGCCGGCGCTCCTCGACGCGCGCACCCGGCACTGCGGCGGCAATACGCTCGCTCCGCACCCGTTCCAAATCTGTGCCCCATGGCAGCCGCAACTCGATGTTTCGGGCGAGGCTTTTTCCGAGCGCAGTCCAATGCGCCTCAGGCCAAAGTTTCTCCGGTCGTGCGGTGGCGTGGAGCAATAGTCCGTAGCGTGAGGCCGCACCGGAAAACCGTGCGCGATCGAAGCCAAAATCCGGCGTGCCTCGCGGCGAATAGCCAAGGGCAAGTCCGCTCAGAATCCGGTTACGCTCGACTGCGTGCAATTCGCGGCTGACACTGTACCGCTCGTCATAAAATGCCGAAGCCAGTGGCTCGCGGATGCTGGACGAGTCGTAGCCGTGGCGCCGTCCCCGCGCCGTGCGCGCGATCAGGGCGGAACGCAGAAGTCCCTGCGTGTCAACGATGTCGTCGAAATGCTGGTTACGGATGGCGCGCAGGCTGGCGGCAATCTGGCGCAGGGTCGGCGGCGCATAGAGCGACTTTCGCCAACGCCGCCATGCGACCGGAATAACGTGGTCGACTGCGGGATGGAGCCGCACGAGCGGCGCAAAGGCTTCCTCGACGAGCCAGGCAAAGGCCGTCTCCGGACGCGCCTTGCGGGCGTCGATGACGGCCGGCATATGATGAATCACATCGCCGAGCGAAGATGTCTTGATGAAAAGAACGTCGGGCATGGTGCGTTTGTGGCACTCATATACCGGTCATTAAGGATGGCCGCCATAACCATGCCATCGGGTGGCGCGATCAAGACGCAGTTTTTACTGTCGACCGGCACATTGCCGCACGCGCAAGGGGCAAGGGAATGACAATTCTGGTGACGGGAGGCGCCGGCTACATCGGCAGCCACATGGTGCACGAACTCGCCGACGCGGGCGAGCCTGTCGTCGTGCTCGACAACCTGTCGACCGGCTTCCGATTCCTGATCCCGACATCCGTTCCCTTCGTTGCAGGCAGCACGGGCGATCGGCCCCTGGTCAGCGAAGTCATTGCTCACCATCGCGTCAGCGCGATCATCCACTTTGCTGCATCGATCGTCGTTCCGGAATCGGTCGTCGACCCTCTCGGGTACTACAGCAACAACACGATGAATACCTGCGCACTGCTGGATGTTGCCATCAAGGCCGGTGTCCGCGAATTCATCTTCTCCTCAACTGCCGCCGTATACGGCAATGCAAGCGGCGCGCCCGTGCGCGAGGATGCTCCAACCGTTCCTATTTCGCCTTACGGCACGTCGAAGCTGATGTCCGAGATTATGCTTCATGACACCGCCAAAGCGCACGGCCTTCGTTTCGTCGCGCTTCGCTATTTCAATGTCGCCGGCGCCGATCCTAAATTGCGAACCGGGCAGGCAACACCCGCTGCAACGCATCTGATCAAGATTGCGTGCGAGACTGCAATCGGCAAACGACCGAAGATGGATGTATTCGGGACCGACTATCCGACACCAGACGGCACCTGCATCCGCGATTACATTCATGTCAGCGATCTTGCGAAGGCGCATTCGGCGGCGCTTGCCTATTTGCGCAATGGCGGAGCAAGCACGACGTTCAACTGCGGATACGGCCACGGCTCTTCCGTTCTCGAGGTGATTGCGGCGGTACGGCGCGCAAGCGGCCGGGACTTTCCGGTGGAGATCGCGGGTCGCCGTCCCGGCGATCCGCCTTCACTCGTGGCAAACGTCGATCGCATGCGCTCTGCCTTGTCGTGGCGTCCGCAGTTCCAGAACCTCGATACGATCGTTGCTCACGCGCTCGCGTGGGAAAAGCAGCTTGCGGCCCGGCGCAAGAGCGCAGTGGCCTGATTAGGGGCCGCACAGGCGTTTTCCGCCCCTTTACCGAGTTTTGGCTTGAAAATTTCTTTGCTGACAGGCAAGGAAACGCTCATCCCTGCCCAACGTGTCCTATTAACAGCCCGACAGAGGGCGGATGAACGAACACCGCCTGCCAATGGCCGAGGAGCGCTACAGCGCGCTGACCCTGATCCGGCGTTTGCTCACGGAACAGGGCCTGGCGCATTGGCGCAAATATGCGATCGCGTTCACGTTGATGGCGGTGGCGGCCGGCTGCACCGCATTCAGCGCCTACCTGATCGGTGACGTGATCAACCAGGCGTACGTTAATCGGAACCTCCCGGGAATCATTGTTCTCGGGGCAATCACGGTCGTCCTGTTTTCGGTGAAGGGCCTCGCCACCTACGGCCACAGCGTGATGCTGTCACGCATCGGCAATCGCATTGTCGCCGACAATCAGCGCGCAGTTTTTTCGAAGTTGCTCAACGAAGGACTCGGCTTCTTCTCGGACCGTCATTCAACCGAGTTCATCGCCCGCCTGTCGACTGGCGCCGCAGCCGCAACGCAAGTCATCAATCTGCTGATCACTTCGGTCGGGCGCGACCTGCTCTCGCTCATCGGATTGATCACGGTGATGGTGGTGCAGGATCCGGTATTGTCGTTCTTCAGCTTTGTCGTGGTTCCCCCCGCGTTCTTCGTTCTCCGCAAATTGATCCGGCGCATCTATTCGATCGCCCGCAGCCAGTTTCACGGCGGGACACGCATCATCGAAACCTTGCAGGAAACCTTGCAAGGCATCCGCATCGTGAAAGCCTTCACCCTCGAAGACATCATGCGCGAGCGTTTCGACCGGAACGTCGCAGCGGTCGAGCACGAAGCCAACAAGCTGGCGCGCGTATCCAATCGCGCCAGTCCCTTGATGGAAACCCTCGGCGGAGTTGCCATTGCGATTGCCATCACCTATGGCGGCTACCGCGTGATCGACACAGGCGCCACGCCGGGCCAGTTTTTCTCGTTCATTACAGCATTTTTGCTGGCCTACGAGCCGGCAAAACGCCTCGCCCGGCTCAATATAGAGCTCAACAGCGCATTGGTCGGTGTGCGCGTCCTGTTTGAGGTCATTGACAGCCCCCCAACAGAGGCGCCCGACGCCGGCAAGCCTGACCTGCAGACAACAACCGCGCGGCTTGAATTCAATGACGTGCACTTCGCCTATCGCGCCGAGGAGGCGGTCCTGCGCGGCATGTCCTTCGTCGCCGAGGCCGGCAAGCTCACCGCACTGGTTGGCCCGTCGGGGGGCGGAAAATCGACCGTGTTCAATTTGCTTCTGAGATTCTACGAAAACGAACGCGGAGCGATCACAATCGACGGTCAGGACATCTCGAAGGTTTCGCGCCGTTCGCTGCGCCAGCACATCGCCTATGTCGGCCAGGACGTGTTTTTGTTCCGCGGCACGATCCGGGAAAACATTGCTTTCGGAAAACCGGGTGCCAGCGATGACGAAATCATTGCTGCGGCCAAAGCCGCCTATGCCCATGATTTCATCCTGGCCTTTCCGCGCGGATACGATACCCCGGTCGGCGAGCACGGCCTGCAACTGTCCGGGGGGCAACGGCAACGCGTCGCCATTGCGCGCGCGCTCATCAAGAATGCGCCGATCATCCTGCTCGATGAGGCAACCGCTGCGCTCGATTCGGAATCCGAACTGCAGGTACGCGAGGCCATGGAACATCTGTGCCAAGGCCGGACGACACTGGCGATCGCGCACCGGCTGCACACGGTGTCGCACGCCGATAGAATTTATGTTGTGGAGGACGGGTCTGCGGTCGAGTCCGGCCGCCACGATGAATTGCTCCGCAAGGGCGGCCGTTATGCGTCCTTCTACAGTCTGCAGCTCAAGCCGCAGGAACGGGACAGTCCGGCCATAGCCGCAGCGTCGACGTAAGCCGGCGTGGTTGACGGCGGCGCATTGCACCTGATACGCACAGCCGTCTTTCGCCCGGCAGCCGTCTCGCGCCGTCGGGGCATCCAGCATCAACAGCAAAATCCAACGGCCAATAGATATGTCCGATAGCCGCTACGTCATTTCGCCCGCGCCCCAGACCACGATTGCGGTGGCAGGGACCGACAAAGTCTTTCCGGTTCGCCGCATCTGGTGCGTCGGCCGTAACTACATCGAGCACATCCGCGAGATGGGCCAGGACGAGCGCGCGCCGCCGTTTTTCTTTGCAAAGCCTGCCGATGCGATCGTTCCTGATGGTGGCACAGTCCCCTATCCCTCGCTGACAAAGGACATGCACCACGAGGTCGAGCTGGTGGTCGCGCTGAAAAGCGGCGGCCGGAACATCCCGGTCGCCAAGGCGAATGACTGCATCTACGGCTACGCGGTCGGCATCGACCTCACCCGCCGCGATCTGCAGATCGCTTCACGCGACGTGAAGCGGCCCTGGGAGGTCGGCAAGGCATTCGACAGCTCGGCGCCGTGCGGACCATTGATGCCGGCAAGCAAGATCGGCCATCCGGCCAAGGGCAAAATTGCCCTTAAGGTCAATGGCCAAGTCCGCCAGGACGGCGACCTCAACCAGATGATCTGGAACGTGCCGGAAACGATTTCCAAGCTGTCCGAAATGGTGGCGCTTGAAGCGGGCGATGTGATCATGACCGGGACGCCTTCGGGCGTCGCCGCCACCGTCGCCGGCGACAAGATCGAATGCGAGGTCGAAGGCGTCGGCAAGCTCGCCGTTACGATCGGTCCGCCGCTGAAGTAAGCGGGCTATAGCCCCAGATACGCCTGCCGTACGCGGTCATCGCGGAGCAGTTGCTCGCCTGATCCGGCGAGTGTAATGCGGCCGTTTTCCAGCACATAGGCGTGACTGGCAAGCTTCAGCGAGACCGCAACGTTCTGCTCGACCAGCACGCAGGTGAGACCGTCGCGGTTGAGATCGCGCACAGTTGTGAGCACGCTTTGCACGATCGCGGGCGCAAGCCCGAGCGACGGCTCATCAAACATGATGAGCTCCGGATCACTCATCAGGCAACGCCCGATCGCGAGCATTTGCTGCTCGCCGCCTGAAAGCGTTCCGGCCGCCTGATTCCGGCGCGCCGCCAAAACCGGAAACATTGCATAGATACGGTCGAGATTGCGTTCCCGCCCGGCACGGGCTCGCGACACCAGGGCACCCATTGCAAGATTTTCGGCGACAGTGAGCGTTGGGAATACCTGCCTTCCCTCCGCAACCTGGCCGATTCCGAGGTCGCAGACCTTATGGCTCGGCCATCCCGTTATGTCCGTGCCCCGATAAAGAATTCTTCCCCGCGCGGGCTTGTGCATTCCCGCGATGGTGCGGATGAGCGAACTCTTGCCGGCACCATTCGCCCCGACGATCGTGACGATCGCCCCCTGCTCGATTTCGATTGCAATGCCGTCGAGCGCCTGCGCATCGCCGTAAAACACATCGAGATTTTCGACGCTGAGCATCAGCCGACGGCCTCCGCGCCGAGATAAGAGTCGATGACAGCCGGGTTCCGCACCACCGCATCCGGTGTACCTTCCGCAATCGCCGCACCATGATGAAGCACGAGGACACGCCCGGCGAGCGCCATCACGGCCCGCATGACGTGCTCGATCAGCAAGATGGTAAGCCCTGTCTCACGATTGAGCTCACGCAGGGTCGCAACGACCACGTCGACTTCCATCGGCCGCAGGCCCGCCATCACTTCATCGAGCAAGAGCAGCTTCGGGTCGGTGGCAAGCGCACGCGCAAGCTCCAACCTCTTCCGATCAGGCAGCGTCAGCGAGGAAGCCGTTTGATTGCGCTTGACGTATAAATCAAGCCGACGCAATACGTCAGCGGCGTGCTCGCGCGCGTCATCGACGTCATGGCGATGCAGCAGCGCGCCGATGATGACGTTATCCTCCACAGTCAGCGCGGGGAATGGCCGCACGATCTGAAATGTGCGCCCGATGCCTCGCCTGCAGATCTTGTCCGGCGCGAGACCCTCGATACGCTCTCCGGCAAATGTGATGCTTCCGGTGTTCGGCGCGAGCACCCCCGCGATCATATTAAAGAGCGTCGTCTTGCCGGCGCCGTTCGGCCCGATCACCGCAAAAATCCCGCCGTCGGCAACGTCAAAAGTCACGCTATCGACCGCCAGCAGGCCGCGAAACCGCTTGGTAACTCCGTTGACTGAAAGAAGCGCGGTCATTTCTGCCGCTCCATCAGACGCAGCTTCCGTGCGAGCCAGGGCCACACTCCGTCGGGCATGGCAACAACAACGAGCAGCAGGATTACGCCAAACACCACCTGTTTGATGCCGGGAACGTCGATGCCGAACGACTCCAGCAGACTTCGTAGCCCCTCACCGAGGATTTCGATCAAAAAGCTCCCAAGGATGGGGCCGAACAACGTGCCGACCCCGCCGACGATGGGGCCAAGGATGATGTCGATCGAGCGGGAAATGTTGAACACCTGCTCGGGAAACAGGTTGTTGTAATAGAACGCATAAATTACCCCGGCAAACGACGTCATTGCGGCGGAGATCACCACCGCGATCATCTTGCAGCGAAACGTGTCGATGCCCGTCGAGCGCGCGGCTTCTTCATCTTCGCGGATTGCCAGCCAGAAATATCCGATACGGCTTTTCAGCAGCGCGCGGCAAAAGACAAAGGCCAGCACTGTTGCCGTCAACAGCACATAATAAAACATCACCGGATGGCCACGCAGCTGCCAAAGGTCGTTGTGGGCGTATTGCGCGACTGGCAGAAACAGGCCCGACGAAGCATTGGTCCAACCGAGGTGGTCGAACCCGACCCGCGCGAATTCGGCAAACGCAATGGTGAGAATGGCAAAATAGACGCCGGCAACCCGAAAGCGAAAAGCAAGGAAGCCGATAAATGCACCGGTGATCGCCGCGACGGGAATCGCCACAAGCAAGCCGATCCAGGGGCCAAGACCAAAATGGACGTAGAGCGCCGCCGCGGTATAGGCGCCCAATCCAACATAGAGCGCGTGGCCAAGCGACAACTGGCCGGCAAAGCCCATCATGATGTTCCAGGCTTGGCCCGTGTACGCAAAGTACAGGATCAATATCAGTACCGTGAGCACGTAATCGCCGGCGAACAATGGCGCGGCGAGAAAACCGACAAGGAGCGCGCCAAGCAGCAGCAAGGCGCGCGCAGGGACGCCGGCCGTCAGGCGCCGGATCATGTCGCCCTCTTGCCCATGATGCCCTGCGGACGGAAGAGCAAGACCAGAACCAGAATGGCAAAGGCGAACATGCTCTTGGCCGACGGCGTAAACAGCAAGCCTGCCAATGCTTCGGTAAGCCCAATCAGGACACCGCCGACAAGCGCACCGGGCATCGAGCCCAGGCCGCCGGTGATGACGATGACGAAGGCGAGTAACGTATAGGCCGGGCCTGCCGCCGGCGTGACGTCGAAGATCAACAGCAACATCGGGCCTGCGGCGCCGACGCACGCGGCGCCGAGTGCGAATGTCAGCGCGTAGAGCCGCTTCACATTGAGCCCGACCACCAGCGCCCCGGTGTAATTGTCAGCGCAGGCGCGTATTGACGTGCCGAGCATCGTGCTGCGGAAGAAAATGAACAGCGCGGCAGATACCACCACCGCCGCAAGCGCGGCATAGGCTTTGGTGGCATCGATGATCAGCCTGCCGATCTGAAAGCTGTCAAAGCCGTAGGCGACCTGCACGTTCTGTGAATTGGGGCCGAACATGATGAGAAGGCCGTTGACGATCATGATCGCCACCGCAATCAGCAACAAAAACTGGCTGTGTTCAGGGCGAGTGATGAAGGGATTGATCAAACCAGCCTGCAATACATAGCCAAATGCAAACAGAACGGCGGCAATCGGCACCAGCATGACCAGCGGATCGAGATGCAAAGTCGAAAATAGTGTGACCGCGATATACATCGCCACGGTCATCATCTCGCCGTGGGCGAAATTGACCACGCGCACGACACCGAAAATCACCGACAGGCCGAGCGCCATCAGGCCGTAGACAAGGCCGGTCAGCACGCCGCTGATGGCGACATTGAGGTAGACATCGATCGGCACAGATGAATCCTGATAGGCAATGATCCGGCCGCCCAATCTGGCGGCCGGAGCGCAGTCGAAGCGATGCTTGTCAGCCGCGCTTGTCGTAGGGCTTCAGCGGCCATTCCGGTTTGGCATTGGCCGCTTCTTTTGGCGCCAACGTCACCAGCTTGCCACCGCGATTTTGGATCGCAGAGCCCTTCAGTTTGTCGTTCTGGCCCTTGGCGTCGAACATGATGCCCGGACCGGGGCTGACATTGTTGGTGATATTTGTTGTGCGAATGGCGTCGGCGAGCGCCTTGGGATCGGCCGAGCCAGCGCGCTTATAGGCGTCCGCGGCGACCAGCAATGCCTCGAACGTATAAACGTGGTTCGTGGACATGCTCACGCCCGGATACGCCTTTGCGAGCGCGGCTTCCAGAACCTTGCTGACCTTCTTGTTGGGGTCGTACCAGGGCACCAGGCTGATTGGACCATCCGACAATTTGCCGAGGGTCTTGAGATATTGATCTTCGTACCATCCCGGGCCGATGCTCAGCACTGCCATTGGATTCCAGCGCTGCTTGACCAACTCACGGGTCAGCAGGATCGCATCGTTGAGACGGCTGACTGCAATCAGCGCTTCAGCGCCGGTTGCCTTGGCTTTTGAGATTTCGACCGAGAGATCGCGCGCGCCTGGGTCATAGGCGATTTCCTGCAGAATTTTGTAGGGCATGTCGAACTTCGGGAACATGGCGGCCATGCCCTTCTGGATCGACGTGCCATAAGTGTCGTTGACGTGCAGCATGACCGCCGTTTTCGGAGCCGAGCCGGTGATCTGGAAAACCTCTTTTTGGTTGAGGAAGGCGTCACGCAAGATCATGGGTCCGGTCGGGAAATTGCGGAATACGAACTTGTAGCCTTGCTCCGTGATTGGCGGAGCGGCGGCAATATTGATGACAAGGGGAATGCCCTTCTGCTCGGCGACCTGTGCAATCGCAGTGGTCTGGCCGGAGTTGAAGGCACCGATCAGCAGCTGGGCGCCCTCGCTGATCAACTTTTCGGCGCGCGAACGGGCGACATCCACGTTCGTTTCGGTGTCCGCATTCATGATCTGAAGGGACGGCAGGCCGAGATCCTTGAGGATTCCGGCGGAAATATCGACACCGCGCTGGCAGTCCTGCCCAATGCTGGCCTGCAGGCCTGACCGTGGCAGGAGCACGCCGACCTTTAATGCGGCGCCTTGCGCACGAACGATATTGAACGGCGTTGTTCCCGCGACGATGCCGGCCGCTCCGAGCCCGGCGCTGAAGCTTCGGCGGGTCACAGCCGCCTTCGACTGAGATTTCTTCTTCATCGGATATCCTCCCTGGCCGAGCACGCGGCCCTTGTTCCGGATGATGCCGGATTTTTTCCAATCTTCACAAGATCGAACCTCGGCCGGAGCGGACCTTCGCGCGGGTCGGTCGCCCCGTGCCCAATAGGCATATTGTTGACTAGGACAACAAATTTCGTCAACACCATTAGGCACTACGGGCCAAGGCTACCCTATGTCTGGCGCCAAACACGTGACCAAACGGGCCATGCCGCGACGCAAAACGCCGCAGAAGCGTGCGAGTGCGCCCGTTATCGACCTCGGCGTTCTCAACGAACGGCTCGGTTATTTCGTGCGCCGGGCGCAGCTTTGGGTGTTTCAGGACTTCATCCGCAGATTGTCATCGATCGACATCAGCCCGGCAGAATTCTCTGTCCTGGTGGTCATCGGCGCCAATACAGGGCTGTCCCAGTCGGAGTTGGCGACGACCCTGGGCATTGAGCGGGCCCGGCTGGTGCGCCTGTTGCACCGTCTGGAAAGACGCGGTCTGACGCAGCGGCTGCCATCTTCTGCGGATGGCCGTCGTCATGCCTTGCGGCTGACCGCGGATGGCCAAAAGACGCTGGCCCGCGCCAAAACGTTGGCTGCTCAACACGAAGCTGCACTGAAGGAAAAACTCGGCGCGGAGCGCCATCAATCGCTGCTTGAATCACTACGCGAGTTCTAGGCGCCTACCCGCCAAATAACCGCTCCAGTGCCATTGCGGTACGGAAAAGGCGACTGTCCTGACCGTTACGGGCAACCAGCATCAGGCTGGCCGGAAGACCGCCTTCACGCGGGATCGGTATGGAGATGGCGCAGAGATCGAAGAAATTCACAAAAACCGTATTGCGCAACAACATCAGGTTCCTGCGCGCGAATTCATCGGCTGGCGCCACCTCTTGCATCGTCGGCGCCACAATCGGGGTCGTCGGCAATGCCAGAATGTCGAGACCGGTCAGCCTCGCATCCATCAGCTGAATGAGCCGCGCGCGCCGCCGCACCATATCGACGTAGTCAGCGGCGCTAATGCTGCGTGCCCGCTCAAGCCTGACCCGGACATTCGGATCGATGTCGTCGGCACGGCGCGACATCGTCTCGCGGTGGACCGCAAATGCCTCGGCGGGATGCACGCCGCCTTTGCTGTTGACGTCGGCCATGTCGGCGAGCAACGCGATCTTTTCGTCCGACAGATGCGCACCTGTTTTGCGCAATTCATCGATTGCGCCCGCGAAACGCCTCGACACCGTCTCGTCGAGATTCTCCAGAGGCGCCCCCTGCACAATGCCGATACGAAGGCCGGCGAGCTGCGCAGGCTCGAGCGGCACTAAATCTTCATTCGCCATGACGGCATCGGCCCTGGCGCAAGCCTCGACCGTCCGTGCAATCGGGCCGATTGAATCGATGCTGTATGACAACGGAAAAGCGCCGTCGGTCGGGATACGTTGACGGCTCGGCTTATAGCCGACGATCCCGCAAATCGCCGCCGGGATCCGGCATGAGCCGCCGGTGTCCGAGCCAATGGCAACTTCGCACATGCCATCGGCGGCCGAGACCACGGCGCCTGACGACGAGCCGCCAGGAACCCGCTTGCGGTCGGCCGGATTGCCAGGCGTTCCAAAATGCGGGTTCGCGCCGATAGCGGTATAGGCAAACTCACTCATGTTCGTCTTGGCAACGATGATCGCGCCTCCGGCGCGCAGCCTGCGGACGACCGGCGCATCGGCGGTCGCCGGCTTTCCTTCTTCCGCGAGAATCCTGGATCCGGCCCGCGTGACTTCACCTGCCACGTCGAAAAGATCCTTGATGCTCACAATCGTACCGTCCAGAGGACCCAGCGAGATTCCGGACTTGGCGCGCGCATCAGCCGCGTCGGCGGCGGCCTTCGCCTGCTCGCGATAGACGGTGAGACAGGTGCGTGCCCCTTCCCCGTTCGGATCATCGATACGGGCAAGCGCGGCCTCAAGCCGTTCGCGTGCGGAATTCCGTGCCATTGGGACTTCCTCTTTTGATCGGCGCCGTGGGGCGACTGTCGGGCCATTTTCACGTCCCGTCCAGCCCACTGCTCAACAACCGGCCTCTGTTCAGCCAGGGCACGCCTGTGTCATCAATTGGTCTGGAAACGATCGAGAGGCCGTCATGACTGTGAAGGGCAAGCACTCGCCACCGGGCAAAGGAAATATCTACGCCAAGGCCAACGAGGTCATCGTGAAGATCACGGGCGATGACACCGCTCAGACTTTCGAGGTGGTCGAGGAGAACTGCAAACCCGGCTTTCAGTCGCGCGCGCACTATCACATCAAGGCCTACGAGACGTTTTACCTGTTCGACGGCAGCGCGGACTTTCAGGTTGGCGATGAATTGTTCCACGCCACGAAGGGATCCTGCGTTCACATCCCGCCCGGCGTGCCGCATCAGGTGACATCGAAAGAAGGCGTGCGCATGCTGATGATCTACAGTCCCGCCGGTACTGAGGGAATGTTCGCGGACATGCACGCGCTCACGCAGGATCAGCTGATGAACGCCGAGCTCACCAAACAACTCGCGCTCAAGCATGACACGGTCATGATCGAGCAAAGTAAGGACGGCCGCGGCAAAGGTACGATTTTGGGCTGATCAGCGCCGCCATATTTCATCCTCAGAATTATCAACAGCAATTCTTCGGCCTTGCCTCGCCGCATGATGGAGGTAGGCTTCCCGACAGGTCGCCCATCTTCGGCTCTGCCGGACAAGGATGGCCGCCATGACCGGACTGGACATGGGACGTGGGTGCTGCTTGCAGTATTCGTGGCTCATGACTACCGGCCCTGGCTCTCAGTAACTGGTACCTTCGCTGCGGGTTTCGGCCTGCGCGCCAGGAATGGATCCGAGAGCTTGTGACGGGCGGACGACGGTCTGCCCGTTATGGCTTTTTGGGGACCCGTTCGCGAATGCCCTCGCCGTTTACAGGTTGGCGCCGTCGAATTTCTTCACCTGGAATTGCTCGGCGTCGACGCCATCCAGACAGCGCACGTTGAGCATCACCATGTCCCTGCCACCCGGCCCTTTGCCGTAGGCGTAAGGCTGGATGCCGCACGTCTTGCAGAATGGATGATGAATCGCGCGCTTGTTGAACTGATAGTCGGTCATTTCATCCTCGCCCGACAGCAGTTTGAAGTCGGACATCGCGACGGCGGACAGCAACGGGCCGAGCTTGCGGCAGCGCGAGCAGTTGCAGGTGATCACTTCTCCAATGTCCGCCTCCGCTTCGTAGCGCACTTTTCCGCACTGGCAGCCGCCGGTGTAGGTTTTTTTCATTGGCCACGGGCTCCTTGTTCCCGGCTTTTTGCTGTCACCAAAGTTCGTCGAAATTCGGCCGCCGCGAAATCAAATGCTGCTGCTCACAATACGACATCAGGAGTTCCAGGCAGCGCCGGTTGGCCTCCTTGCCGAACGGTGCAGTGTCGATCGTCCCGGGCGGCGGGGCGGCTTTCCGTCCCTCTTCCAGCAAGCGGTAGAGCTCGGCAACGGCTTTCGGATTTGATCGGACAAGCTCGTCGGTGACCACGACCATGTGGTTCACGGGAACGAGGCCGTGCTTGCCGTACCAGCCGCGCGCAGCCGCCTCCGGATCAGGTATGACGCTTTGCAGCCGTCGATCCTTGGGCAGCGCGGCACCATAGACCGCCGCGTCCAGTTCTCCGGCAATCAGCATTTCGGTGATGTCCTGCTTATTGCGGGCGCGGACAATGCCGCCCGGATCGCTGGCTTCGGCGACGTGCCCATCCTCGAACGTCACCCATTGCACGCCACTAAGATCAACACCGTAGTCGTTTTCGAGAATGCCGCGAATCCAGACACCCGTGGTCTGGCTGTATGAACGCACACCAATGCGCTTGCCCGGAAGATCGGCCGGCGCAAGCTTTCCCCGCTCTGCATTGAACAGCATGGTGCCATGCTGAAAACGCGCGAGCATCGCGGCCGGCAGCAATGTCAGTCCCTTATTGTGATCTTTGGCCTGGAAGTACGTCACGAGTGCCATCTCGCTGGCATCGAACGCGTGCTCACGGACCATCGGTTTGAAGGCCTGGTATAGGGGCTTTACCTCGACAAAATCGAGTTTGAGCCAAGGCGAGGTGATCTCGCCACGCTTGAGCGGCAGCGTGTGCGGATAGTCGCCGAGTGCGACGCGCAACATTGTGCCGCCATTTGCCATTGTGAGGTGCCTCCACTTGACCCGCTGCCGGCGGCTTGACCGCCCGCCTCCCAACCTAGTTTAACAAGCCGGTATGTAAAAGGAGCGGTGGCATGGCGGATCAGAAGACCGGGCTTGTCGTCACGGCCCATCCCGGTGATTTCGTCTGGCGCGCGGGCGGAGCGATCGCGCTACATGCCAAGCGCGGCTATCGGGTCAAAATCGTCTGCATGTCATACGGCGAGCGCGGGGAAAGCCAGTTTGCCTGGAAAGAGCCGGGCGCCACACTGGAAAAGGTCAAGGCTGGCCGCAAGGATGAAGCCGAACGTGCCGCAAAACTGCTCGGCGCCGAAATCGAGTTCTTCGATTGCGGCGACTATCCTCTCAAGCTCGATGAAAGCCATTTCGATCGCATGGTCGATATCTATCGCGAACTCAACCCGTCTTTCGTGCTGACGCACGCGCTGGAGGATCCGTACAATTTCGACCATCCCAACGCGGCTCACTTCGCGCAGGAAACGCGCATTGTCGCCCAGGCGATGGGCCACAAGCCGGACGCCAAATACAAATATGCGGCCCCGCCGATGTTTCTGTTCGAACCGCACCAACCTGAAATGTGCAACTACAAACCCAACCTCATTCTGAAAATCGACGACGTCTGGGAGCAGAAGTACAAGGCCTTCCAGATCCTCGCGGCGCAAAAGCACCTGTGGGGCTACTATGAGCGGGTCGCCCTCAATCGCGGCATCCAGGGCAGCCGCAATACCGGCGTTCCGATGACCTATGGCGAGGCGTATCAGCGATTGTTTCCGACCGTTGAGGAGATTTTAAAATGAAGCCCGTCGTCGTCCGCAATATCAAACGCGCCGACAGCAATGCTGTTGGGACACTCGGCGCGGTCGGTGTCTCCACGGCTCACGAAGCTCTTGGACGATCGGGTTTGATGAAACCCTATATGCGGCCGATTTGGGCCGGCGCACAGATCGCCGGGCCCGCAGTCACCGTGCTGGCACAGCCCGGTGATAACTGGATGATCCACGTCGCGGTCGAGCAGTGCCAGAAGGGCGATGTCCTGGTCGTCGGCTGCACGGCGGACAATAGCGACGGCATGTTCGGGGAATTATTGGCGACAGCACTACGCGCGCGTGGCGTCATTGGGCTCGTCATCGACGCCGGCTGCCGCGACGTGCGGCCAATTTCAGAGATGGGCTTTCCCGTGTGGTCGAAAGCCATTTCAGCAAAAGGCACCGTGAAAGCCACGCTCGGTGCGGTCAACGTCCCAGTCGTTTGCGCCGGAGTCAATGTTGAGCCTGGTGATGTCGTGGTCGCGGACGACGATGGCGTTGTCGTGATTCCAAGGAAATTTGCCGTCGAGACCGCGCAGAAGGCCCAGAAGCGCAAGGACGACGAAGACGGCAAGCGCAAGCAGCTCGAGGCCGGCATGCTCAGCCTCGACATGTACAAGATGCGCGAGCCGCTCGCGAAAGCTGGATTGGTCTACATCGACCATCCGGAGGATGACTGACACCGTTCGTGCACAACGCTCCGTTAACGTGCGGGGCTGCCAAAAACTCTTTCCGCAAACGTCATCATCCGTTCGGCTATTGAAGCAGCATTGAAAAATAATCTGTTCTCGGCGCCACGCAAAAATTGTTGCGTGTGACGACTCATACTTGTCCGCAAGCGGTCCGGATTTTTGGAAATTTCGCGCGCAAGATCGAAGGTGCTCTTAAGAGGACGCCGCTACTTTGACCGTGTAAGCAGTCACATGGAGTACGCAGATGTCCAAGATTTTTTCTTTTCTGAAAGATGAGTCGGGCGCCACCGCGATCGAATACGGCCTCATCGCGGCCGGCATTTCGGTTGTGATCATCGGCACGGTGAACGCAATCGGTTCGACCTTGAACACCAAGTTCGCCTTCATCTCGGGGCAGCTGAAGCCGCAGTAATGGCGGCCGCCTGAATCGATCGAAGCCGCCGGCAACGGCGGCTTCTTTCGCAGACGGAAATTATCCGGGTGCACCTCGCCTCATCCCCCTGTGGGTAAATGCGGAATGTTTGCCTGCATGGCGGCGTCCGCAAGCGAGCCAGCCGCGTGTACGCATCCTCGCGATCTGGCTCGCCAGGGAACTGGCAGACCTCGGGTGGAAGAAGCCGCTGGTAACAGCGGCTTCTTCTTTGGCGCATTCCCTTCTCGTTCCGGCACCCTCTTGCGCTTTCCTAAGGGCGTGGCGCTCACATGAGCGATTTAGCCCTCGTGGATAACGGCTCGTTAACGAGCATGGCGTCGACTCAGGTTATCGGCGGAGTTAGCAACTGCGCCTGAAGCGCCCGCTGTCTCGATTTCCATTGAAAATTCGCATCAAACCAAGCACGGGGCGCAGCCTGCGCACTGGCAACGTGCGAGTCCGGATCGGAATAGCAATAACAATTTTAAACAAATCTCATGGCATCAGCGAAGCTTCTTCTTAACGGGCCGCCGGTAAGGTCCTGCCATCATCCACCCAGATGATAACTAGGTACTCGAGTTCCCAGCTACATGGAGGATGCGTGATGTCTAAGGTTGTTGCGTTTCTGAAAGATGAGTCCGGCGCGACCGCGATCGAATATGGTCTCATTGCGGCCGGCATCTCGGTCGTGATTATCGCCACGGTGAACGCGGTCGGTTCGACCCTGAACGCCAAGTTCCAGTTCATCTCTACCGAACTGAAGCCGTAATATCAGCGGTTGTCTGAGTTGATTGAAGCCGCCGGCAACGGCGGCTTCTATCTTTTTGGCCGAGATTTCGGGGCCGCGGCGGTGCTTACGGGGCTGGGCGAAATCTCCGCGCGGCTAACGTTCCCAGAACAAGGAACGCGAGCAGAACAACGCCCTGAGTAACCGAGAACGGGGGCTCGGATTGCGTCGGTGCAAGTTTTTGCAACGCCGGCACTTTCTGGAACGACTGCACGATCAAAACGAACACGTTTAAATAGAGCGCCACCAGCGCTGTCGTGACGTAGATCCATCTCCACGCCCCGCCCAGGTGCTGCACGTAAAGCGCAACGAGCGCCATCGCCAATATCACGATTGATATCAGTCCAAAGACGATGGCCGGCGTGAGGCCATTTATCGGAAACATGAAACCGGTCACGCTCGTGAGAACGGTGGTGAAAAGAAACAATGCCGTCCAGCCGGGCAGCCGGCGGGCTCCAAGCATTCCAGACAGCACAATGAGACCGCTAACAATCGCGAGCAGGCTGACAGCGACGTGAAGAATGGTGAAGTTTTCAATCGACAGGCCGGCAATCATCGGACACCCCCGATCCAAAGCGCGCAATTA
Organism: uncultured Alphaproteobacteria bacterium; assembly: GCA_963736275.1. Lineage (GTDB taxonomy): Bacteria > Pseudomonadota > Alphaproteobacteria > Rhizobiales > Xanthobacteraceae > Pseudolabrys. The sequence goes on along the minus strand of CAVTOP010000005.1, from coordinate 274,399 downwards.
TCCGCTCACGCATTGTCCCGTGCGGAAGTGCCAACTGCAATAGGACGAAAGCGCGAACGCTAGAGCATGATCCATTGAGGTTGACACTCAACGTCGTCATGGCCGGGCTTGTCCCGGCCATCCACGTCTTTGAATTTTCACGATCATTAAGACGTGGATGCCCGCGACGAGCGCGGGCATGACGATTCAATTTGACTCGATCCTGCTCTAGCGGTTTGCGGCGCTCCAGGGCGCGATGCGGCGGCCGACCCATTTCAGCAAGGTGGTCAGCGATACGCCCAAGACCATCAACACGATCACGGGCACAAACGTCTTATCCATCGCGAAAATGTTCGCGTATTTCGTGATCATGAATCCCAGGCCTGAAATCGTCGTGTAAAACTCCGCGATGATCATGCCGATCAGACCGCGTCCAATGGCAAGGCGCAGGCCCGCGATGATGTAGGGCACCGCAAACGGCAGCAGCACGTCCTGCCACATTCTCCATTCGCTCGAGCGGAAAGACTGCGCGACTTCGATCATGCCTTTGTCGCATTCGCGCACGCCCTGATAGGTGTTGATCAGGATCGGAAATACCGCGAACAGGAAGACGACGATGATCTTGGCTTTCAGGTAAATGCCGAACCACAGGACGAGCAGCGGCACAACCGCAACCAGCGGCGTCGCATAAAGAGCATTGATCGGCAGGTCGAGTGCCCAGTCGAGCCAGCGAATGCGCGCCATCGCAACGCCAAGCGGGATGCCGACAACGATGGCAGTCACCAGCCCGTAGATCATGACCTCCAGGCTTTGCGCCAGGAAGTACGGCAATTCGCCGGAAACGGTCGTTTCGTAGAAAGCAATCGCGATGTTGCTAGGCGACGTGAAAAAGATTGGGCTGATAAAGGGTGCGACCATCTCCCAGACGATCAGGAGGACGACGACAAAGCCGTAACGGTAGAGCGCGGCGTGTTCCCACCAGGGCGTCTTGACCACAGCCGGCGCTTGCGCGTTGCCGGCGATTGAGCCGGTATCGGCATGCTGGGCGACAGTCATCGTGATCCTTTCGCCGCGCCTGGGGCGCGTTTGGTGTGGCGGGTGCCGTACCATCTGCGGCACCCGCCATTTTCGGTAAAGCGTCTACGTCAGAACGCCGCAGTCGGGCAAACCGGCCCCTTCCACTCGCCAATCTGCTCGATCGTTTTCTTGGCGAAAGAGGTGTCGACCACGTCCTCGTATTTCGGCGTCTTGCCTTCTTTGATGTTGCCGACCTTGGTCATCAACTCGGCGGTGAAGTTTACGCGCTCGGGGCTCAAGCCGCTATTGGCGTCCCAGATGCACTGCTTGACCAGGAAGTCGAAACTCTCGGCCAGAACTTTTTCCGGGTAGCCGGTCTGCTTGACGAGAATCGGAATGATCTTGGCCCGGTCCGAGTACATGATCCGCGTGGCTTCGATATTGGCCGTGACAACCTTCTGAACCACGTCCGGATGATCCTTGATCGTCTTTTCGGTCGCCGAAAGGAACGTATAGAGCGTCTTCGGCTGGAGCTCCCACATGCGCGCAATGGCGTGCAGGTCCGGCACCTTGGTCTTTGCGAACATTTCCTGCTCGACATGCAGGATGGCGGTGTCGACTTGATTGGCAACGAGCGCCGGCACGTCTTCGCTCGCGATCGTGACGAAGTTGACCTCTTTCGGATCGATCTTCGCGGCGCGCAGGACGCTGCGGCTGAGGATGTCGGCGAAGCCGCCCGGCTCCTGGATGCCGATACGCTTGCCTTTAAGATCGGCCAACGTCTTGATGTCGGCGCGCACGACCATCGACGCCTCGAATTTCGGCAGATTGGAGGTCAGCGCTTTCACGGCAGCGCCGTTCGAGCGGCCGATAATCGTGGGGGCGCCGGGCGTAAGCCCGAATTCGATATTGCCCGCGAGCAGCGCGCGGTAGACCTTTGTCCCGTCTCCGAGTGACACGATGTCGACGTCGAGGCCGGCTTTCTTGTAAAGGCCAAGTTCCTTGGCGACGATAGTCGGCATATGGACGATGTTGGGCGGCGACGTCGGTATGCCGATGGTGATCTTGGTCTGCGCCTGTGCGGCAGCCGGCAGCATGATCGCAGCGGCCAACACCGCCAGCGATGATTTGAAGTTTTGCATCTTTGCTCCTCCCTGGATTTTTGTTGTTCGTGCGCAAATGGCCCGTGAAAGCGTGGATTTTGCCCCATTGTCAGTGCAAAAACAACGAAGCTAGGCACCTTAGTCCCCCCAAAGCGCGTGACCTTTGACCGATAGCTAATGCAAGGGTTAAGGCACTTATCGGAGCCATCCCCGGCGGTCACAATGACGCAATTCGTCAGTGAGTACGGTAAAACCACCACGCCGCCGCAACCCGACGGGCGGCTGGATGCCCCCGCTTTTCATCGCAACCACGAGCCGATCTGGTCGGCAATCGGCGGTTTCCTGGCGACGCAGCGTGGCGACCTTCTGGAAATCGGCAGCGGCACAGGTCAGCACGCTGCAGCGCTTTGTTCGCGCGCACCTGGGATTACGTGGTGGCCGAGCGATATTTACGACTCTCACCTCAAGAGCATTGCGGCATGGCGCACATTTTCGGGCGCCGCAAACTTGCGCCCGCCTCAGCGCATCGATCTTGGCGACCCCGGCTGGAGCTGGACCGGCGAAAGCAACCGCAATGCGCCGCTGACGGTGATGCTGTGCATCAACGTCCTCCACATCTCGCCCTGGCGCGTCTCACGGAATTTGTTTGCAGGGGCGAGCCGATTCCTGCGAAAGCATGGCCGCCTGTTTGTATACGGCCCGTTCCGGCGGGACGGCGCCCATACATCGCCGAGCAATGCTGCGTTCGATGCCAGCCTGCGGGCGGAGAATCCGGAATGGGGCGTGCGCGACGTCTCGGATCTGAATGACCTCGCCCGGTCGGCAGGCTTGACGGAGGCGGAGATTTCACCGATGCCGGCAAACAATCTGGTGCTGGCCTTCGCGCGAACGCTTGGGCAGAATTCAGTTTAGCGACGGCAACACAAAAAGACCTCAACCATGCAGCCTGAACCGATCCACGACATCGCACATCTTGGCCATGTCGAGTTGCTGACGCCGAAATTCGAGGAGAGCCGCCGCTTCTTCATCGATGTCATGGGGATGACACAGAGTGGCGAAAAAGACGGGAGCGCGTACCTGCGCGGCTGGGACGACTATGAGCGTTATTCGCTCAAGCTGACGGACTCGAAGACGTCCGGTCTTGGCCATGCTGCCTTCCGCACGCGCTCGCCGCAGGCGCTCGAGCGCCGCGCTGCTGCGCTGAAAGGATCGGGCTTCGACATCGGATGGACGGATGGCGATCTCGGCCACGGCAAGACGTTCGTCTTCAAGGATCCGGACGGGCATCGGTTCGAGATCTACTACGACACCGAATGGTACGAGGCACCGCGCGAACTAAAGCCTGCGCTCAAGAATCAGGCGCAAAAATTTCCGGCGCGCGGGATCAACGTGCGGCGCATCGACCACTTCAACGGCCTGGCGGTGGACATCAAAGCCAACCGCGAATTCTTCCAGAACTATCTCGGCTTCATGCTGACCGAGCAGATCGTGCTCGACGACGGCACCGAAGCCGGCATGTGGATGACGGCGACGAACAAGAGCTACGATTTCGCCTACACGCGCGATCACACCGGCACGAAAGGACGTCTGCACCACGTCACATTCGCGCTGGATGCACGCGAAGACGTGTTGCGCGCCGCCGACGTATTCCTGGAAAACGGCATTTACATAGAGACCGGGCCGCACAAGCACGCAATTCAGCAAACTTTTTTCCTGTACGTCTACGAACCGGGCGGCAACCGGGTCGAGGTCTCATGCGCCGGCGCACGGCTCGTGCTCGCCCCCGACTGGAAGCCGGTCACCTGGACCGAAGCGGAACGAAAGAAGGGCCAGGCATGGGGTCTCCAAACGATCAAATCGTTTCACACCAAAGGCACACCTCCCGTTCCCGGCGTTCCGGAATCCTAAAAGTGCTATGAATCGTCGCAACACCCCGCGAATTTCCTTTATCGGTTTCGGCGAGGCCGGCCAGGCAATAGCGTCCGGCCTGAAGGATGCCGGCGTCGAGCGCATCGCAGCCTGGGATATCCTGTTTCCCGAACAGGCCGGCAAATCTCTCAAAACGGCAGGCGAAGCAATCGGGGTGCGCGCGGCCGCCTCCGCCGCCGACGCCGTGCGCGAAACCGATATCGTCATCTGTGCCGTCACGGCCGCCTCGAGCCTGGACGCCGCGCGTTCCGTCGCACCGCACCTGAACGGCAATCCCTATTTTCTCGATATCAATTCGGTTTCTCCCGGCCGTAAGCAGGAGACTTCCAAACTCCTCGGCGAACGGGCCCGCTACGTGGATGTCGCTGTGGTCGCTGCCATCCACCCGGCCCGGCACCGGACGCCTCTCCTGATCGCCGGCCCGCATGCCGAGGAAATTTCTCCTTTATTGCGTGAACTCGAGATGCAGCTCTCCGTGGTCGGTCCGGAAACCGGCTCGGCGGCGGCCATCAAGATGATCCGCAGCGTGATGATCAAGGGCATCGAGGCCCTGACGCTGGAATGTTTCCTGGCCGCGGCGCGTGCCGGGGTCCTGGACGAGGTGACGGCGTCTTTGAAGAACAACTACCCAACCCTCGATTGGGGACAGATCGCCGACTACAACCTCGAGCGTATGGCGAGCCACGGGGCCAGGCGGGCGGCCGAAATGGAGGAGTCCGCCGCAACCTTGCGCGAGCTCGGGCTAGACCCATTGATGGTGAAATCAACCGTCGAGCGCCAGCGTGAGATGGGCGCCATCGGCAAGCTCGAAACCGTACGTGCCGCCCTCAAATCCGGGCGCGCCGCAATTCTTGGCGCGATAAACGCAGCATCCAAAAACAGGCATTGACGCGCCACCCACATGAATGCACGTTCAGATTTGGGGGCGGCCGCTTCAGCGCAAAATTCTTGTCATCGTGGCGTGTCACCTTCTACTATGTTTCGTCCAAAAACTGGTGGGGAGGAATAAATGAAATTCAAAAATCTTGCATATGCCACGTTCGTTGCGGCGGCCGCCGTTGCATTTGTGATCGGCTCGGCCGTGCCCAGCGAAGCCGCAAAGAAGAAGAAAGCGGCAGCCGCGCCGCCCGCACCGCCGCAGGTCGTGTGCGCCGGAGGACCGGCTCCGGTGTGCGCAACCAAGGGCGACCAGAAGTTCACCTATCACAATGCCTGCTGGGCCGCGAAAGATGGCGCGAAAGCCGCCAAGCCGGGCGCATGCAAAGCGGCCAAGGCGGCCGGCGGCAAGAAAAAGTCAAAGAAGAAGAAAGCGTAAATACGGAATTCAGTCTAAACGCACGGGCCGCTGCTTCTGGCAGCGGCCCGTTTTCAATTCGCGTCGTAAATATTATTTTTTGCGCGGCGGAATCTGGAGCAATTCCGCGATCTGTTCCTTGGTCAACGGCTTCTCCAGGAATTTCAATTTCACCGCGTCGGCGACCGCACCGTCGAGATCGGCGAACTTGTCAGTTTGCAGCGCTTCCTTCGGCTGGAATTTCGCCATCGATTCTTTGAGCAGATCGACGGGCCGGTGAATTTTTGCCGAATACATTTCGACAGCCTTGGGATCGGAGTACATCCAATCAACCGACTCCCGGTAAGCTTCCATGAAACGCATGATCGCGTCGCGCTTGGTCTTCAGCGAATTTTCATTGACGATCAACGTGCGGACCGTTTGACCGCGCAGCGACGGCACGTCGCTACCATGGGCGACGATGCGGATTTTACCTTCCTTGATTTCCTGCAGACCAAACGGCGGCGCGGCCCAGCCGATATCGACCTGGCCGGACATTACGGCTGTTAACGTGCCCGGTGGGCCGCCCGTCGCGGTGGGTTTGGCCTTGGCGCCGAGTTCGCTGACAAACGCAACAACGATGTTGTTCGAGCTTGACCCATTGGTCGAGTAGGCGATCGTGGTCTCAGGCGTGGTGTCCTTCAGACTGTGAATTTTCGAATCTGCCTTCACGTACCAGTAAAGATCGCCAGTGCCGGTGAATGCGGGCGCCAGAATGCGCACCGGCGCGCCTTTCGAGAAGGCACGCATCACGCCGGCCGCGCCGACGCCGGCGCCGATATCGGCTGAACCCGAAATCACCGCCTGTATGGTTTCGCCTGCGCCTTGCGTGCCGACATTTTCGAGCACCAGTCCGTGCTTCTTGAAGATGCCGGCATCCTGGCCCAGCGTCGGCGCCTGATTTTCCCAATTGTTGATCTGGCCGATGGCGACCTTCAGGTGATCCTCAGCCGCAGCCGGAGCGACGGCCAGCGCGACCGCAATCCCGAGCATGCCGCCTATTGTTGTGAAGGCTTTCATGCGTTTCCTCCCATAGTGCTTTTGCTTGTTAACCTATGCCCCCTTGCGGGCAGCATTCAACCCCGGCTTCTCACCGCAGAAAAGCGCAATGTCAGAGCCGCTTTTTGCGGCTTCGCTTTGGTCGTGACCTTTTGGCCGCGGCGACACGCCGCTTTTGGCTCGATTTGCGCTCAGCAGGAGCCGCAAGCCCGCCCGATTTGGCGACCCGCATCGACCAATATTCCCACGAGCGCGTGAGCCCCGTGGTCTTGGAGCTGATTTGTCCCGCCAACATGGTTTCGCCGGGCGACAGCGTGGCGATGTCGGAGCCGACGGTCATCGCACGCACCTGATACTCGGCATTGCGAGCCGAAAAGACCGAGCGGAAAACACAATCGCGCACGCTGGTGCCGGCCACCGTGACGCCGTGGCGCATCATCAGCACCATCCAATGCTTGCCAAGCGCGCGCGCCAGCGAAGCCCCCTCCTCCGGCTTTATGACCAGCATATTGGTGTCGCCGAATTCATCCCGCTGATCCCAGAACGGCGGCCTGATGCCGCCGACTGCGCCGAGGTGGAAAATCGGCATGTAGTCGGTTCCGGTCGCGAGCAGCGGCATGAATGCCGGACAGTGATGGTGACAGACCGAATTCACGTCCGGACGCGCCTTGTAGATTTCGCCATGGATCACGCGCTCGGAATACTGCCCGACGCCGGGATCGCGCTGCGGCTGCGAGTTCGAGGTCATATTCAATGAAGTCGTCAGGCGTCACCAGCTCGGGTGCGCGCGAGCGCGACAGTAAATAGCGTTTCGGATTGTCCGGATGCCGCATGCTGACATGGCCGAAGGCATCGATCACGCCCTCATTGCCGACAATGCGGTTTGCAAGCGCGAGCTCGCGGCGGGCTTCGATAAGCGTGTTGGCCACTGGCATTTCCTCTTGAAAGTGCTGAAAGTGTGAGGTCCCGCATTATAGGACATCATTGACGTCGAGCCAGAGCGAACGGCGCTTGACAGATCGTGCCGGTTGGGGACGCTTCATCCGTCATGGCTGCCGCATCACAGATCGTCATCGACCGGGTCAACCATCTCTATCGTCCGCCGCGCGGGCGCGAGGTGCTGGCGCTCGACCAGGTTTCGCTTGAGGTTGCCAATCGCGAGTTCGTCGCGCTGCTCGGGCCATCTGGCTGCGGCAAATCCACCTTGCTCTACCTTATCGGCGGATTTTTGCCGGTCGAGACCGGCGCGATACTGATCGACGGCCAGAATGTCGCCGGGCCAGGGCCCGACCGCGGCATCGTCTTTCAGCACTTTGCCCTGTTTCCGTGGAAGACCGTGCGCGGCAATATTCTTTACGGACTCGAGCGGCAAGGTATGCCCAAGGACGAGCGCGAGAAGCGCGCGATGGATTTCATTGAGCTGGTGGGCCTCGCCGGCTTCGAGGACAGCTATCCGTCGCAACTCTCCGGCGGCATGAAGCAGCGCACAGCCATCGCGCGCACGCTCGCCATCGACCCGAAGATCCTGCTGATGGATGAACCGTTCGGCGCGCTCGACGCACAGACCCGCGGCCTGATGCAAAGCGAACTGCTGCGCATCTGGCAACGCACGCCGAAAACGGTCATCTTCGTGACCCACGACGTGCAGGAAGCCGTCTACCTTGCCGATCGGGTTGCGGTGATGTCGGCGCGGCCCGGCCGCATCAAGACAATCGTCGACACCAAATTCGACAAGAACACCCCCGACATCTTCAAGAACAAGTTCTTCGTCGAGAAAGTCGACGAAATCTGGAACCTGGTGAAGGAAGAGGCGATCAAAGCGCAGGGCAAGCGGTCATGAGGCAATCTTTGTTCCGCTATCTTCCACTGCTCCTTCTCGCAATCGCCTGGGAGATCGTGGCGAGGTTCGAGCTGGTATCGACGTCGGCTTTGCCGCCTTTGACCGAAGTGATCTCCGCCGGGGTTGCCATGGTCAAGGACGGCGAGCTCATCAGCAACGGCGCATCCTCGCTCTACCGGGCCGGTGCCGGATTGGCGCTCGCAATCCTGATCGGCAGCACGGTCGGCATCGCAATGGCCTGGTGGAAGCCGGTGAACGTCCTGGTCGCGCCACTTGTCGAAATCTTCTATCCGCTCCCGAAATCGGCATTGATCCCCGTCACCGTCATCTGGCTGGGCTTCGGTGACGGATCGAAAATCCTGCTGATATTCCTGGGCTGCATGCTGCCGGTAACCATCGGCGCGTTTAACGGCGCGCGTTCGAGCGAGCAGGTGCTGGTGTGGTCGGCGCGCAGCATGGGCGCAAGCCGGCTGCGCATGCTGTGGGACGTTGTGGTGCCGAGCGCCATGCCGGAGCTGCTCAATGGTGTCCGCACGGCGCTTGCGCTTTCGTTCATCCTGCTCGTCTCGTCAGAACTGATCGTGGCGCAGAAGGGCTTCGGCTACCTGATCGGATTCACGGGCGCCAATGGCAATTACGACGCCATGTATGCGGTGGTTCTCACGGTGGCATTTCTGGGCTTTGCCGCCGATCGCATCTATCTGCAGATCACCAGGCGGGCGCTCGCATGGCGCGACTGAACCCAGCCAATCCGGCCGCCGGCGCGCCGCCGGATGGCATGCCCGAAAAGGCGGCACGGCTTTTCTATATGGTGCTCTGGGGCTTTGCGCGCATTTTCTCCGTGCTCGCGCTCGCAATTGCCTGGGAATGGCTGGCCCGCAGCGGGACATTCACCCCGTTTCAACTGCCGGCATTGAGCGCGGTGCTCGAACGGATCTGGAGCGACGCCATTGATGGCGATCTGTGGATCAACACCGCGTTGACGCTCTATCGCGCGCTTGTCGCCTTCGCGATCTGCGCGGTCGGCGGCGTGCTGATCGGCATGGCGATGTCTCGCAACGTCTTCGCCAACTGGTTTTTCGACCCGATCGTCTCGGTTGGCTTTCCAATGCCGAAGATCGCCTTCCTTCCGGTGGTGATCCTGTGGCTTGGCGTCTACGACGTCTCCAAGATCACCATCATCGTCATTGACGCAATTTTCCCCGTGATCGCGGCAACCGTCATCGCCATCCAGGGTGTCGAGCGCGAGCTGATCTGGTCGGCACGCAACATGGGGGCGACCAACCGCGAGCTGCTGTATCAGATCATTCTGCCGGCGGCCCTGCCGCAGATCATGACCGGGTTGCAGGTTGCCCTGCCGTTGTCGTTGATCGTCGCGGTGGTCGCCGAGATGCTGATGGGTGGATACGGCCTCGGCGGCGCCATGATGACGGCCTCTCGCTTTGCCAATTCCACCAGCGTCTTTGCCGGCATCCTGGAAATCGCCGTCGTCGGTTACATCCTGGTCAAGACCATGAGCCTCATCCGGCGCCGCCTGCTGATCTGGCACCAGGAAGCGAGCGCGCCCAGTACTGCCTAGACAGGCGTTCCCAAGAGGCTCTGCAAAATTCCGGCTATCCGCTTTGGGCCTGGTGAGCGGCGATGACGCGACGTTGATGAAGCGGCCCGTTTCCAGCCCACTGCAGACGCGTAGTGTAAAGTTGGGACAACGTGCTCCCTGCACGTGAATGGGTGGCCTCGCCGCACATCTGACGGACTGATACGATAAAAGTTTCTGGCTAGTCTGCGGGAGAAGACCGATGAGTGGATTGCACAAGCTGGTTCAATCGTTGTTGTCACGTTTGTTCGTTCTGGCAGCGTCTGCACTGTTCATCACGGCAGTGGCTGCGCAGGCAGCCGAGCCGATCAAGATCGGCTTCGGTGTCTCGTTGACCGGAGGACTCGCCTCGTCCGGCAAGGCGCATCTCCTTGCAATGCAGATTTGGGCCGAAGAGGTCAATGCCAGGGGTGGATTGCTCGGCCGTCCAGTGCAGATCGTCTTCTACGATGACCAGACCAATGCTGCGAACGTTCCCCCGATCTACGCCAAGCTCCTCGATATCGACAAGGTCGACCTGCTGGTGGGACATGCGACCAATCTCATCGTTGCGGCGCTGCCAATTATCACCACGCGCAAAAAGATGGTCATGACCCTCTTGGCCTATGGCTCGAATGCCAAGCTCAAATATCCGCTCTATTTCCAGAGCGCGCCTTTCGGCAACGACTACGGCGAGATATCGAAGAACTTCTTCGAGGTCGCCAAGACGATCAAGCCCGAGCCGAAGACGGTGGCGTTGGTCGGCGCCGATGCCGAGTTTTCCAAAAACGTCCTCACGGGTGCCCGCGCCAATGCGCCCAAATACAATCTGAAGATTGTTTACGACCGCATGTATCCGCCCTCGACGCTCGACTTTGCTCCGATCGTGCGCGCGGTCGCCGCAACCAATCCCGATATAGTTCTCGTTGCCTCGTATCCGATCGACTCCGTGGGTATGGTGCGGGCTGCCGACGAGTTCGGATTGAAGACCACCCTGTTCGGCGGCGCCATGGTGGGGATGCAGTATGCGTCCTTCATGAGCCAACTTTCCGAGAAGCTCAATCGGGTGGTCAACTATCATCTTTATGTGCCCAGCCCGACGTTGAGTTTTCCCGGAATCGAAAGTTTCCTCAAGAAGTACCAGGAGCGCGCGCCTGGCGTCGGGACCGATCCGCTCGGGTTCTACCAGCCACCCTTCGCCTACGCTGCGATGCAGGTGCTCGAACAGGCGATCACTGCGACCGGCGGTCTCGACGACGACAAGCTCGGACAATACATCCACAAGAACCCGTTCCAGACAATCGTCGGAGAAATCCGCTTTGACGAAAGCGGCGAATGGGCAACCCCGCGGCTCCTCGTCGTGCAGTTCCAGAACGTGCACGGCAGCGGGCTTGATCAGTATCTCACCGGCGGACGGCAGGTCGTCGTCTACCCCACGCAGTACAAGTCGGGCGATCTGCAATATCCGTTCTCGAAATAGGTCCGCGAACGCGCTTTGAGCCGCCTGAGTGTACCGGATGGCGGGCGTTTGCCGCGCGCGGCAGGCTTGCCAAAATCAGTTGGACACCCGACAATCTCGCCGTCTTCGCAACGAGAAGCTTGCCGCTGGAGCGTGCAAGCCCGGCGAAACTGGGAGGAAAATCATGCGCTTTTTGAAACTCGCGCTGGCCGGCGTGTGCGTGCTCGGCCTCGCCGGCATCGCCAATAGCGCAGAGCCGGTAAAAATTCGCATGTCGTGGGTGGCGCCGGTCTCGAACTGGGCGTCGATCGTGCTGGAGAAGAAGGATCTCGCCAAGCATCTCGGCAAGTCCTACACGCTGGAGCCAGTTCGCTATCAGGGCACGCCGCCGATGATCACGGCGATCGCCAACAATGAGCTGGAAGTCTCCAACCTCGCCTATTCATCGCTCGCCATCGCTATCGAAAACGCGGGGCTCGACGACATTCGCGTCATCGCCGATGAATTCCAGGACGGCGTGCCGGGCTACTACACGCAGGAATATTTCGTCCGCAAGGACAGCGGCATCAACAAGGTCGAGGACCTCAAGGGCAAGGTCGTCGGCACCAATGCCGGCGGCAGCGCCGTGGACGTGGCCATGCGCGCCATGCTGAAAAAACACGGACTCGAGGCCAATCGCGACTACACGATGCTCGAGGCGCCCCTGCCGACAATGCCGGCGGTCCTGTCGGACAAGAAGGCCGACCTGATCCCGGCCGTGCTGCCTTTCTCGTTCAATCCGAAGCTTCGCGAGGAAGGAAAGGTCCTGTTCAAGCAGAGCGAAGCGCTCGGCGTGACGCAAATGATCGTATGGACGGCACGCAAGTCGTTCATCGACAAGAACCGCGCCGCCATGGTGGACTTCATGGAAGATATGCTGCGCATCACGCGCTGGTATACCGACCCGAAGAACCATAACGAGGTGGCGCAGATCGCTTCCAAGATCACCAAGGCGCCGCCGGAGCGTTTCGGTTGGCTGTTCACCAAACAGGACACCTATCGCGATCCGAATCTGATCCCGAACCTCGAGGCCCTGCAGCGCAACGTCGACACGACGCGCGAGCTCGGCTTCGTGAAGAAGAAGATCGATATCAAGAAATACTCGGATCTCAGCCTGGTTCAGGAAGCCGCCAAGCGGCTGAAATAGACTCTTCGGTAATACAAAAGCGGCTCCGGGTTCCTCGGGGCCGTTTTTGGCGCCTTCTATGCGCCAGTGCAGGATCCTTTCAGATTGAATCGTCATGCCCGCGCTCGTCGCGGGCATCCACGTCTTAAAAGACCGTGCAAGTTCAAAGACGTGGATGGCCGGGAAATAGGCGTGCGAAAGCACGCCGTTCTTCGAACGGCTACGCCCGGCCATGACGTTGTTAGTCGACACTGCGGTAATCACCAAAATTCAATCAATCGCGACCTAAAGCTCGGCCCACTGCCTCAGCAGGTTGTGATAGATGGACGTGAGCTCGACAACCGACGTGTGTTCGGGGTGATCGCGCGAGAGCTTGATGATGGCCATGTCCATGTCGAACAGGAGCGATCGCTTGCTCTCGTCGCGGACCATGCTCTGCGTCCAGAAGAATGACGCGATGCGCGACCCACGCGTGATCGGCGTGACGTGATGCAAGGAGGTCGCCGGATAGAGGATCATGTCGCCGGCAGGAAGCTTTACGGTGTGGCTGCCATATGTGTCTTCGACCACAAGCTCACCGCCGTCATAATCCTCGGGAGCTGAGATAAACAAGGTCGATGAGACGTCGGTACGGATGCGGATGCCGGTATTGGCGATGCCGCGGATGGCGTTATCAACGTGCGAGCCGAAGGTCATTCCGGCGTCATATCTGTTGAACAGGGGCGGAAACACCTGCTTCGGCAAGACCGCCGACATGAACAGGTTATTGCGTGCCAGCGCTTCGACCACCATGCCGCCCAGCTCGCGCGCCTCCGGCGAGCCTTCAGGAAGCTGCAGGTTGTTCTTCACCTTGGACGATTGGTGCCCTGCGGTGACGCGGCCGTCGACCCAGGCCGCCTTTTCCATGACCTCACGACAACGCCCGACCTGTTCGGGCGTCAGCACGTTCGGCACATGGACCATCATCGACGGCCTGTCCTCTCTCGCTTACCACCGCGCGCGGTAAGAGAGCGACGCCCAGCGGCCGGATGCCGGCACCGCATGGCCTTGGTAGTATTGCGCAGTAATAGAACTCATCGGTGATGTTGTAGACGTTGAGCTGGATCGTCGATTTGTTGTCGACCTTGTAGCTCACCATCGCGTCGAACTTCCAGTACTCGGGCACAAAAGCAGTGTTCGTCGTGTTGACGAACGCGTCCGACTGATAGGTCGCGCCGGCGCCGACCGTCAATTTCGGCGTGACATCGTAGGTCGTCCAGACTGACAGATTGTGGTGCGGCGCGTTGGGCAGCCAGCGATCGAGCTCGGCAAGATTGCGCGTCTTCGGGATGCTGGAATCGAGGTAGCTGTAGCCGCCGATGACCTGCCATTTGTCGGTCACCTTGCCGGCAGCCCCGAGTTCGAAGCCGTCGACGCGCGCAAGGCCGTCAAGCACCAGGAATTGCTGTGCCGTCGGCGCGACTCGGATCGTTGGGTATGCGCAGGTTGGTCTTTTCGATGCGGAAAACCGCACCGGTGAGGCTGAGGTTGCCCTCCAGCACATCCACTTTGACACCGGCCTCATAGGAAACATTCTTTTCCGGTGCGAGCGTCACACTCGCAGCATTGTTCGCGCTGCCGGACAGCGTGCCGAGTTCGGCGGAGGGATTGTAGGAATTGCCGTAAACGACATAGAGGCTTGAGTTCGGCGTCGGATGATAGACCGCGCCGAAGCGGTAGCTCGGCAGGTTGTCGGTGCGCTGCAGATCGTTGCTGACCCGCGCGCGCCGAATCCACGAGATAATGGGTGGAGTATCGGTCGAACCGGAACGAGCCAAGCAACTCGAAATATTGCGTGATCTTCATCTGATCGATCACGTAGGCCGCGTAATCGGTCGACAGGGTGTTGTTTCCCGGGACCACCGTGAAGCCTGTCGCAGGCACGCCACCCACCGTCGGATTCACCAGGCTGGTATAGCAGGCGAGATTGGCGGTAGCCCGTCGGACGCACAGATCGGTACGCGTCTGATTGCGCGTTTCACGCGACAGCTCGACGCCGGCAGTCAGCGTGTGATTGATGATGCCGGTATCGAACTTCCCGGTAAGATCGGTTGCATTGACCAAATAGCCAGCGTCGGTTTCGCGTTCGCGCCGCTCGCGGCCGATGGTCATGAGACCAACCGGATAGCCGATGCCGTTGCCGCCAGTGCCGGTGGTCAATCCGCTGGTGAATGGCTGCATCGCCACGTTGCCAAGACCGCGCGGTGCCGTGTTGCGGCCAAAGCGATCGTTGAGCATATAGCGCGTGCCGTTCGTGATCTTGAAATTGCTTCCGAGCTCCCGCTCGATCTTGGCGGTTAAGATGTGCGTTTCGGTGGTGACGATGTCGCGCAGCGGGCCGGTTGCGATGCCGAACCAGGTGTTGCGGGGAATCGGCACCGGTGTCACCGCCATCCCGTTGCCATTGTAACCGGGGTTTACCAGCGAGCCGGTTACCGGACTGTAGCCGGGCTGCGGCAGATAGGGCCACCCATAGTCCGGCGCGCCCTCTTCGCCCTGATAGATATACCAGAGCGTCAACTTGGTAGCTTCGTCGAACTGCACGCTCATCGAAGGCGCCACGCCCCAACGCCTTGTCCAGACATTGTCGCGATTCGGCGTGTCGGTTTCGGTATAGAGCGCGGCGATGCGGCCCGAAATATTGTCGCGCTTGCCGCTGGCGTCGATATCGGCGCGATAACCGCCCACTGAGTTAATCGTTGCCGTGCCCTCGACGAAGGTCTGACCAGTCGGAAGCTTCGAGACGTTGTTGATGGCGCCACCGGTCGAGCCGCGGCCGAAGGCGAACGAGGAAGGTCCCTTGTAGACCTCGACACGATCGACGTCGAAAAGATCGCGGGTGTACCAACCGGGATCGCGGAATCCGTCGCGGAAAATATCGCCCCGGGCGACGAAGCCGCGGATGATCGGACTGTCGCCCTGCTGGCCGCCCTCGCCGGCGCTGAACGTGATGCCGGGGACGGTGCGAAGCGCATCCTCCATTGTGGTGAGACGCCGCTCCTGGATTTCCTGCTGCGGAACCACGTTGATGGTCTGCGGCGTGTTGAGCAGCGGCGTCTGCAGGCGGGTGATGGACTGCTGGGTCGCCTGGTAACCGCCCTGGTTGTTGCCAGAAACGTCAATCGTCGGCAGCTGCAAACCTGAACTTCCGCCTTCCTGCGCCGATGCCGTGGAAGCCGCCATCAAGGAGGCAAGACTTACCGCCGTACGCAACAAAGTACGGTTGGACGTCTGCGGAGAGCGGCCCGTCTTTGACTTCACAAATTGTGCAAAGTGGTCGCGTCGGTCGAATGTCTCCGACCGAATACTTGAAATATCGTTGTTCATCTTCCCCAGCCCCGTCGAATACTATACTTTAGAACCGCAATAATCAGGCTGATTATTAGGCTATATTTGAAACCACGGTCAGTATTCGCCGTCAAGAACAAGTTGATATTCAAGCACGATTATCGAATTAGAATACTTCTAAACTATCTTTACTGTTTTGAATACTTACAAAGTGAGCGCTGGATGCTGTTTTGTATTTCGCGGCGCCGGGTTGGCTGTTATAGCTCGGCGCACGAATTGCGAAAGGGCGTCCGATGGCGGACACGCGCGCGGCACAATTGCGCCGCCTGTGGCTCAACGTACATCTCTGGATCGCGCTGGGCCTTGTAGCCCTGCTCGTTCCCATTTCCATTTCCGGCGGCCTGCTGGTCTGGCACGACGAGATCGATTCCCTGATCAATCCGAAGCGCTATGCGGTTTCAGGACCGCAAGCCTCGTTGCGGCCGTCAGACTATCTGGCAAAAGCGGAGGCGGCGGTCGCCGTCGATCCAACGAAGCCGCGCGCGTCAGCACTCCGATATCCCGAACCCGGTTGGCCGGTGCGCGTTGTCATGCGCGCGCAACCCCGCGAAGCCGGCGCGCGGCCGCGGCTGGTGACAGCCTATATCGATCCGCCAACGGGCAAGGTTTTGGATGTCGTCGATTTCCGCGCGTCATTGTTCGGATTCCTGCACGTGTTCCACGAGAACCTGACAATCCCGGAGTACAGCGGCCGCCAGATTGTCGGCTGGGCCGGCGTCGGGATGCTGATACTGTCACTGACGGGAATCTGGCTGTGGTGGCCGCGCGGCGGCGATTTTCTGCGCGGCCTGCGCTGGCGGCGATCGTCGCTCTTCACCTTCAACCTGCACCACCTTCTCGGCTTCTGGATCTCATTGCCGCTCGCGGTGGTGTCGGCGACCGGAATTTATCTGTCATTTCCGCAGACGGCCCGCGAGGCGATGTCGTCCATCGCGCCGATGACTCCGCAAGGGCAACGCGGCTTCGGACAGGTTGCGCAGCGCACGGCGTTGACTGCGGACCAGGCACTGGCAGCGGCGCTCATGGCCGAACCGAATGGAAAACCCGTCGCGCTTTTCCTGCCGGTGCAGCAGCGTGACCGGCCGCTTACCTGGCGCATGCAGATTTCACGCGCGGGCAGCGGCGAGATTGTCACCGTGACGACCGACGACAGCAGCGGGAAAACCTCGCCGGCGACCGAGCCGCTTTCCGGCGACCGAGCCGCCTCATGGATCCGGTGGATCCATGAGGGCAGCCACAGCGGATTGCTGTGGGCCATTGTCGTGACCCTGACAGGAATTGTTCCGACGATCTTTGCGGTCACTGGGCGTCATCATGTGGCTGCGCAAGCGTTCCGACCGCAAGGAACTGGCTGGCAAAGGCGCCAAACCGCGCTTACGCCCCGCAGAGTGATCGTGTTGTGCTAGAATTTGGAAGGCAGAAAGGATCGAGCGTTCAATGACTGTCAATCGCAAGTACCGCCGCACGTACCGCGCCATCGTGGCGGCCATTGTTGCCGCCGTCCTCGTTCTGCCGGCACCCGTTCTCGCACAGACGGCGCCGACCACACCGTCTCCCACGGTTCCGCAAGCCGCACCTGCGCCTGCCACAGCGGCGCCGTCTGCGACGGGCCCGCAGGCTGCGCCCACGTCCGCTGCGCCGGCACCGTCAATGGCCAATCCCGCTGCACCGGCTGAACCGGCCGCGGTCCCCGCCGCGCCTCCTGCTGCCGATTCACCCGCCGCCGCGCCGGCAGCAAATTCGCCGGACATCACGCTCAAGTTGCCGCGCGACCTCACGCCATGGGGCATGTTCATGGCGGCCGACATCGTCGTGAAGGCGGTGATGGTCGGCCTCGCATTTGCGTCCGTGCTCACCTGGACGATCTGGTTCGCCAAGGCTATCGAGTTGATGATCGCGCGGCGCCAGATGCGGAAAGCGATCGCGAAGCTTGCTCATGCGAAGTCGTGGAGCGAAGCCAACGTCCGCACAAAGGGCCGCCTGGGCGGCGCCGGCGAACTGCTTCGCGCCGCCGATACCGAGTTACGGATGTCGGCCGATGCGCTTTCGCCATCCGGCGTCAAGGAACGCATCGCCTCACGTCTGGAACGCGCTGAGGCTGCCGCCGGGCGGCAGATGATCCGCGGCACAGGGATTCTGGCAACCATCGGCGCCACGGCTCCGTTCGTCGGTCTGTTCGGCACGGTGTGGGGCATCATGAACAGCTTCATCGGCATTTCGAAATCGCACACCACCAATCTTGCGGTGGTGGCACCCGGCATTGCCGAGGCCCTGCTTGCAACCGCGCTCGGTCTCGTCGCCGCCATTCCCGCGGTGGTCATGTACAACATGTTTTCACGCTGGATCGCGGGCTATCGCGCGCTGCACGCCGATGCCGCTGCCGAGATTCTGCGGATTGTCAGCCGCGATCTCGATCGTGGAGCCTTTGACGAGCGTCCGGTCGACCGCCGCCGCGCCATAGCCGCCGAGTGATGCCATGAGCGTGCGTCTCGACCATGGCGACGAAGAGCTCAGTGAGGTCCACGAGATCAACGTCACGCCGTTCATCGACGTGATCCTGGTGCTGCTGATCATCTTCATGATCGCGGCGCCGCTGGCGACGGTGGATATCTCGGTTGACCTGCCGTCATCGAGCGCAGAGCGGACGCCGCGGCCCGAGAAGCCGCTGTTTCTGACACTCAAGTCGGATCTGACCGTGTCGCTCGACAACGACACCATCAACCGGACAACGCTGGCGGGCGCGCTCGATCGCGCAACCGCAGGGGACAAACAACAGCGTGTCTTCCTGCGCGCCGACAAGACGGTCCCCTATGGCGAACTGATGAGCCTGATGAACGAGCTGCGCGGGGCCGGATATCTCCACGTGGCGCTGGTCGGGCTCGAAGCCGACAAGATGTAATTATGGCTGACGGCTCCAGGACATTCTCGTTCAGCCGGTGGCCCGAGGCGGCCCGCTGGGGCGCATGTTTTGCGTTCGCCATTGCGTTTCATGCCGCCGGCGCGGCGGCGCTCTTTGCACGCTGGACCGAGGATTCCAATCTGGTTGCCGGCACGGCGATCGTCATGGTCGATCTTGCGCCCGTAGCGGTTTCCCCGAACATCACGACCGACGTGGCGCCCGGGCCGCTGCAGCAGGAGGCGCAGCCCGAGCCTGAGCCGGAGAAGCCAATCGAGAAAATCGAGCTGCCGCCGGATCCGACAGGCCGAGCCGCTCGTCGCAGTGACGCCACCGCCGAAGCCGGTCGAAAAGCCGAAGGAGAAAAAGCCCAAGCAGAAGCATGCGAGCGTTGCGAGCGCGCCAAGCAGGGCCGATCAGCAGGCCGATCGGCTGGCCGCCCCGATGCCGGGACTGTCGTCGCGCAACTCGGATGCGTTGCCAAACTGGAAGACACAGCTCGTGGCCAAGCTCGAGCGCAGCAAGAGGTATCCGTCGGAGGCGCGTGGCGACCATGGCACCGCCCAGCTTGCATTCAGCGTCGACCGTCATGGCGGCGTGCACAACGCGCGCATCGTTCGCAGTTCCGGCTCGAGCGCTCTCGATCACGAAACACTCGCGCTGGTGCAGCGCGCACAGCCGTTGCCGCCTCCGCCGCCGGAAGTCCAAGGCGCGCAAATTCCGATCCTTGTGCCGATCCGTTACAACGAGCGCTGAGCGAAGGCCGCCGAACGCGGTGGAAAGAATATCCGCTAACGGCCTAACGGAGGTCGCAAATAGACAAACCAATAGACGGCACCGATCATGATCGACCCCCCGATAATATTGCCAATCGTAACCGGCAACAGGTTGCCAAGGAAAAACTTGCTCCAGGTCAGCTCCGGAAAATCGGATGCGGTCTTCCCAATGGCAGTCCAGAAGGACTGTGGAGCACCGGCCTTGATGAACAGGCCCATCGGAATGAAATAGATATTCGCGATGCAATGTTCGAAGCCGGCTGCGGCAAAGGCAGCAATCGGCGGGACAGCTGTAACGACCCGGTCGATGTTCGTGCGCGCGCTGAAACACATCCAAACCGCCAGGCAAACCAGGGCATTGCACAAGATCCCGAGCATTAAAGCCGGGATAAATTCCAATGAGGCCTTAGTATTTGCAGTGTTCAATGCAACCAGCCCAACGGCGCCGTCGCCGAATGTGTACTGCGTCGAGTAAAATACGAGCACGGCGGTCGCGATCGCCCCGACAAAATTACCGGTGAAAGAAAGAACCCAGTTGAGCAAAAGCGCGCGGGTCTTGACCTTCCCGCTAGCCCAGGCCATGACGATGAGATTGTTGCCTGTAAAAAGCTCGGCGCCGGCGATGATCACCATGAGAAGGCCGGCGGAAAATACGAGCCCCGTCAGCAGACGCGCGACACCATAAGGTAGGCCCACACCGGCCGTGACGGTCGTTGCGAAAATTGCGCCGAACGAAATGAAGGCGCCCGCAAGAATACTCAACACGAACACGGTCACCGGGTCGGTTGCGGCCCTTTTAACTCCGCTTTCTTCGGCGCGAACGGCCATGCTTGCCGGCATGATGGCGTCGAATGTGACGACCTGCGGCGCAACACTCTCATCGGAAGGCGGCTTGGGCTTCATTTGCGCCGTTATCCGCCTGCCCCAGTGCTGGCGAGAATGCCGACAATCTGCACCGCGATGACTTTCACGATCGTCATCGACGGGAAGATCATGGCGTAACCGATGTCGGGCCGCTCGGTCGGCGCCATCTTGGTGGAATAGACCAGGATGGCAGGATTTCCCGTCGCGCCCGATGCAACACCAACGAGATCGTCGTACGGAATCTTCATGAGGTAATAGCCGACAATCAGCACGATAAGCACGGTCGTCAGCAGAATGGCGATCCCGATAAAGAACATTGTAAAGCCGGACTCTGCGATCGTACGCACAAAGGGCTGACCGGCATTGACGCCGACCGTTGCAAGGAACATCGCAAGTCCGAAGTTGCGGAGAACGATGTTCGCGGGCAGCGGCATCGTCCACAGCATGGGTCCTGTCCGCCGCAACTTGCCAAGGATGAGGGCAACGATCAGCGGGCCGCCGCCAATGCCGAGCGTGACGGTGCCAACACCTGGAATTGGAATTGGAATGAGGCCGATCAGCACGCCGATGACCATGCCGATACCCAGCGAGACGTAGCTGAATTCGGCCGCAGCTTTCACGGTATCGCCGAAATGCTTTCTGACGTCATCGCGCCGGTCGGGTGGCATCAACACGCCGACGCGGTCGCCGAATTCGAGCATCAGATCGGGGGTCGGCACGAGGTCGGCGTCATATCGCCTTACATGCAACAGATGAGCCGAAAAACCGGCGGGCATCGGAAGACGGGCGAGCGGCACGCCGACGACGCTGGCTTTGCCGACGAAGACCCGGATGTAATCGAGATCGGCCCGGTCTCTAGCCAGGCGGCCAGGCTCGAGTTTTCCCAGCCCTGCTGCTGCTTCCGCGATTGCGCCCTGCCGTTCGGCGATGATCAAGACCGCATCGCCGGCGGACAGCACAAGGTCCGAGGCCGGAATAACGTTGTGCCCGCCCTGACGAACCATTGTCACCTGAACGCCTTCCGGCAGTTCCTTGGTGAACTCATCGAACCTGCGGCCGGAGAATTTCTCTCCAATGGAGATTTCGCCCATATGAAAGCGTTGCGCTTTCGCCGGAAACTTTGGCTGCACAACCCGCGTCATAAAGTAGATGCACAGGATCGGCCCGATCACGCCGAAGGGGTAGGCGATCGAGTAGCCGATCGACGGCTCCTTGTTATTCATGACATCGAGTGCCGCCTGCAGCGTGGCAGTGCTCGTCATTGATCCTGCGTATATACCGAGGGTGTGGCCTAGTTTTATGCCGAACGCCTGGCCCAAACCGAGCGCCACCAGAAGACCTGCAAGGCAGCCGATCAATGCGAGCAGATTGTATTTGCGGCCAACTCCCCGCATTCCTTCGAAGAACTGTCGCCCATACAGGATCCCGATGCCGTAGAGGAACATGATCAGACCGGTCAGCCCGATGGGCCCGGTGATCTGCGCCTTCGGGGCAAATGCACCGAGGGCGAGGCCGACGAACAGAACGGCGCCCACGCCAAGTGAAAATCCGCCGATGTTGATCTGTCCGACCAGGTAACCGAGGCCGATCGCCAGGAATGCGGTGAGAATTGGCTGGGTGCCGATGATCTCGCGGGCAAGATCTAACATGGAAAGTTCCCTCGGAATTGGACGACGCTTGGTTGCAGAAAGCTAGGTCAGCGGGCACGGCAGCCCGCGGCGCGAAATTGTTCGATGACTCGCTTGGTAAGTTCAGGCGGCGCCGCAGGCGTATCGGCACATTTGTATTCGAGCTTCAGCGCCTCCCATTTGAATGCGCCCATCTGATGGAAGGGCTGCACCTCCACCCACTCGACGTTCTTCATGGGCGCGACAAACTTGGCGATGCCCTCGACATTCTCGGGATCGTCGGTCTGGCCAGGCACGAGCGTGAACCGCACCCAAGCCGGCTTGCCGATCGACGCAAGCCGTTCGGCAAATCGCAGAGTAGGTGCCAGTTCGCGGCCGGTGACCTTGCGATAGGTGTCAGGATTTCGAACTTTTAATGTCGAGCAACACCAGGTCGACGACCGACAGGAAGGAATTATCGGCCCGGTCGCCCAAAAAGCCCGACGTCTGAATGGCGGTGTGCAGCCCCATCTTCCTGGCGCCGGCGAATATCCGCTTCGTGAAGGCGAGCTGCACCATAGGCTCTCCGCCCGAAATGGTCAGGCCGCCGCCAAGCGCTTGGATGGCAGATGCAAAGCTTCCAATGCGATCGAGCACCTGTTGCGCGGAGACATGGGTGCCGTCCTTGAGATGCCAGGTGTCGGGGTTGTGGCAATACGTGCATCGCAGCAGGCAGCCGGAAACGAACAGCACGAGACGCAGACCGGGTCCGTCGTAGCGGGAGGAGGTCTCATAGGAGTGGCAATAGCCGAAAGCGCCTTCGTTATCGTCCTTGAACAGGTTCTCGTCCGGCGCGTCAGGTGAAATCCCGACGCGCAGGTCATGCCGACTGCCGGCCTCCAGCGGTTGCAGCGCGGCCATCACACGGCTCCAGTTCAGATCTGGCCATGGAACGTGCGGCTGATCACATCCCTTTGCTGTTCGGGCGTCAGGCGGATGAAATTGACGGCGTAGCCGGACACGCGAATGGTGAGCTGAGGATATTTGTCCGGGTTCTTCATGGCATCTTCGAGCGTGTCCTTGTCAATGACGTTCAGATTCATATGGAATCCGCCGCGATCGAAATAGACGTCGAAAGCCTTGGTCGCATCTTCTATGAGCTGGCTTTCAGACAGGTGCGCCTTCTGTGGTGAAACGGAAACGGTGTAGCTGATCCCGTCCTGCGAATCCTTGTAAGGAAGCTTCGCAACCGACAGGCAGGAGGCGAGCCAGCCATGGCTATCGCGGCCGTGCATCGGATTGGCGCCCGGCCCGAAAGGCTCGCCCTTCCTGCGACCATCCGGGGTGTTTCCGGTCGCCTTGCCGTAGACGACGTTCGAGGTGATCGTCAGCACGCTTTGGGTATGGACCGCGTTTCTATACGTCGGGTGCTTGCGGATCTTCGCCATGAAGCTCGTGACAAGGTCGGACGCGATCTTGTCGACACGGTCGTCATTGTTACCGAATTGCGGCGTCGCCTTGTTGCCTTCGTTTTGATAGTCGACGATGAGCCCGGTCTCGTTGCGGGTGACGCGCATCTTGCCGTATTTGATCGCACTCAAGCTGTCGGCGACGACGGAAAGACCCGCAATGCCGAAGGCCATCGTCCGCAGAATGTCGCGGTCGTGCAGCGCCATCTCGAGCCGTTCGTAGAAGTACTTGTCGTGCATGTAGTGGATGCAGTTCATGGCGTGCACATAGGTTCGTGCGAGCCATTCCATCGTGATGTCGAACTTGGCCATCACGTCGTCATAGTCGAGAAAGTCGCCTGCGACCGCCGGCGTCTGAGGCGAAACTTGTTCGCCTGACACTTCGTCGCGGCCGCCATTGATGGCGTAGAGAAGCGCTTTCGCGAGATTCACGCGCGCGCCGAAGAACTGCATCTGCTTTCCGAGCCGCATCGCGGAGACGCAGCAAGCAATACCGTAATCATCGCCCCAGAACGGCCGCATCAGGTCGTCGTTCTCATACTGCAGCGAAGAGGTGTCACGGCTCACCTTGACGCAGAAGCGCTTGAACGGGTCGGGCATGTGCTTCGACCAAAGCACAGTGATGTTCGGCTCCGGCGCCGGGCCCAGATTGTAAAGCGTATGCAGCATGCGATAGCTGCTTCTGGTCACCAGCGCGCGTCCGTCGAGATCCATGCCGCCGACGCATTCGGTTGCCCAGTAAGGGTCGCCGCTGAACAGCGCGTCGTAGTCCGGCGTGCGAAGAAAGCGGACAATACGCAGCTTCTGGACCAGTTGGTCCCACAATTCCTGTGCGCCGGCCTCGTCGAGGCTGCCTTCCTGCAAATCGCGCTCGATGTAGACATCGAGGAAGGTCGAGATTCGCCCGATCGACATGGCGGCACCATTGGCCTCTTTGATAGCGCCGAGGTAGGCGAGATACGTCCACTGGACCGCTTCCCGGGCGTCGTTGGCCGGCCGCGCGATGTCGCAATCATAGAGCTTTGCCATCGCGACGAGATCTTTCAGCGCACGCATTTGCTCTGCCAATTCCTCGCGCACCCGTATCACCTCGTCGGTCGGCCACATGTCGTCCATTTGCGCGCGTTCTTCACGCTTTACTTCGAGCAGCCTGTCGACCCCGTAGAGGGCCACCCGGCGGTAATCGCCGATGATGCGGCCGCGACCGTATGCGTCGGGGAGACCGGTGATGATGCCGGACTTTCGGCACTTCATGATTTCGGGTGTGTACGCATCGAAAACGCCGTCGTTGTGAGATTTCCTGTATTTGGTGAAAGCCTCATGGACCTGCGGATCTGCCGGGAAGCCGGCCGCCTTCAGACCCGCTTCGACCATGCGCAGGCCGCCGTACGGGAAAATCGCGCGCTTGAATGGCTCGTCGGTCTGCAAGCCCACGATCACTTCATTGTCGCGGTCGATGTAGCCGGCCTTGTGGGCGAGCAATGTCGATGGATTTTTCGCATCGACGGCTAGCACGCCTTTCTTCCGTTCCGCCTGAAAATAGGGCTGAAGCTTTTCCCAGACCGACTTGGTTCGTTTTGACGCGGCCACGAGAAACTTTTCATCGCCGTCATAGGGTGTCACGTTACGGACGATAAAGTCGCGCACGCCGATGGACCTGCTCCAATCGCCTGGCTTGAAGCTTCGCCAGCAACCCTCGTCTTTCGCTTCTTTCTTTACGGCTGCGCTAGCTTTCATGGCCGCTCTCCCTGACGCCTGGTGTCGTCTGTCATGCTAGGCGCGCTCCCTTCGTCTTCATTGACCTATGTCAACCCTGCACGGCGCGTGCGCGCGCCACGCTCAATCAAACAACTGAAAAACGGACGCCAATTGCCGGTGTTGATCGGTCCCCGTTGACTTAGGTCAATGCGGACACGTTTCGCGTGGCCCCTACTGGTCAACATGGCGTTCGGGTTGGCGGCATGTCTTTGCGCTGGCCGACGAACAGAGTCCTGGGAGATGACATGCGCGACGATGTCGACACGATCGCGCCGATCAGCGCAGCCGGGCCGGCGCCCGGCTCGAAATATGACCGCCTGGTAGCACGTGCAAAGGAGGCGCGTCCCGCGATCACCATAGTCGCGCACCCCTGTGACGAGTTATCCTTGCGTGGCGCGGTCGAGGCCGCTCAGCTCGGCATTATTGAGCCGGTTCTGGTCGGGCCTGCCGCAAAGATCAAGGCCGTCGCCGGCGAGCACGGCATCGATATCAAAGGTCGCAACATCGTCGATGCACCGCATAGCGAAGCGGCTGCGGCCAAAGCAGTGGAACTCATTCGCGAATCCAAAGGCGAGCTCCTGATGAAGGGGAGCTTGCATACTGACGAGCTCATGCGGGCGGTGACGTCTTCCAGTAACGGACTGCGGACGGCGCGCCGTATCAGCCATGTCTTTGTCATGGACGTGCCGACTTACCCGGAGACGCTGTTTATCACCGATGCGGCCATCAACATTTTCCCGGATCTCGAGGTGAAACGCGACATCATCCAGAACGCAATCGACCTCTTCGTCGACGTCGGTCTCGGCACACCGCGCGTTGCTATCCTGTCCGCGGTCGAAACTGTGACGCCGAAAATTCCGTCGACGATCGAAGCGGCCGCTTTGTGCAAGATGGCGGATCGCGGCCAAATAACCGGCGGCGTGCTCGACGGCCCGCTCGCCTTCGACAATGCCATCGATCCTGAAGCCGCGAAAATCAAGGGCATCAAATCTCCAGTCGCAGGGCGCGCTCAGATTCTCGTCGTTCCCGACCTGGAGGCCGGCAACATGCTGGCCAAAAATCTGACCTTCCTTTCGAAGGCCGACGCCGCGGGCATTGTGCTGGGCGCCCGGGTCCCGGTCATCCTGACGTCCCGCGGCAGATTCAGTGCGCAGTCGCATGGCGTCAGCCGCGGTAGCCGTGCTTTACGCCGATGCCCGCCGTCAGAAGGCAGCTGTTGCCGCCGTGTGAAGGTCATGGACGCAATTCTGGTCGTCAATGCCGGCTCATCGAGCCTCAAGTTTCAGGTATTCGGAACCGGCTCGAACGGCGAACTCGATTGCCTCGTCAAAGGTCAGATGGACGGTATCGGCACTCGGCCGCGGTTGCGGGCGGCAGGGCCCGACGGGAAACCGCTGATCGACCAGTCCTATCCCGCCGAAAAAGTGCCGGACCTTCCGGCGGCGACGCAGGAAACCGGCGACTGGCTGCGTAAAACCCAAAAGGTCAATCTTGTCGCGGTGGGCCATCGTGTCGTTCATGGCGGACCCGAATACAGCCGCCCGGTTCGCCTGACGAGCAGATGTTGTTGCCAAACTCGAGCGCTACGTGTCGCTCGCCCCGCTGCATCAGCCGAACAATCTTGCGCCAATCCGAGCGCTTTCCGCGCGCCGTCCCGAGCTTCCCCAGGTTGCATGCTTCGACACGGCGTTCCACCGCGACCACGGCGCGCTGGCGGATCACTTCGCACTGCCAGAGAAACTCTACGACGAAGGCGTGCGCCGCTATGGCTTTCACGGCCTGTCCTACGAATATATTGCCGATCGCCTGCGTCAGGTGGCGCCCGAGGCCGCAAAGGGTCGCGTGATCGTTGCCCACCTTGGCAGCGGCGCCTCGATGTGCGCGCTGGCCAACGGGCGTAGCGTCGAAAGCACATTCGGATTCACCGCGCTCGACGGCTTGCCGATGGGGACACGGCCCGGGCAGCTCGATCCTGGTGTTGTGCTTTACCTCATCGCAGAAAAGGGAATGAGCGCGGCCGCGGTTCAGGATCTCTTCTACAAGGAATCCGGCCTTAAGGGCCTGTCGGGCGTAAGCAACGACGTGCGCGAACTCGAAGTGAGCGCCGATCCGAAAGCCGCCTTTGCTCTCGAGTATTTTGTCTATCGCGCCGGCCTTTTTGCCGGGATGCTCGCCGCGGCGTTGCAAGGCGTCGACGCCTTTGTGTTCACGGCCGGCATCGGCGAGAACTCCCCGACGATGCGTGCGCGTATATCCGAACGGCTATCGTGGCTGGGCGTCGCTCTTGATGAGGACGCCAACGCGGGCTCGGCGCAGGTGATATCGCGCAAGGACAGCCGTGTTACCGTATACGTCATACCTACCAACGAAGAGCTGATGATTGCGCGGCACACGCTGGATCTGATCTCGGGCCGGGCGGAAAGAGCCGCAGAATAATCCCATTTCACAATATCAGCACGGCGTGCACGCCGTCAGCGGAACGTTGCGAACTGACTTTTAGCCCGGACCTCTCGAAGACCTTCAGCATCGGGGCGTTATCCGCGAGAACCTCGGCCGTAAACTCCTTCAGGCCGGCCTGGCGGGCAATCGTTGCAAGGTGGCGCAACAAAACCGCACCAATGCCTTGTCCTTGGTAGTCGTCGATGACGGCGAAAGCGATTTCGGCTGTCCCGGGTTTTTCAACGATATAGCGGCCGCCGGCGACGATTGAGGCTCGGTCTCCTTCGTTCACCAGCGCGACCAGTGCAACGTGATTGACGAAGTCAACATTTAGAAAGAACGCGCGCTCTTTCGTCGAAAATTCGCGTTTCGCGCCCATGAATTGGCGGTAAAGGGACCGCGTGCCAACCCGGCCAACCGCTGTCAAAAATTCGGCTTCATCGTTTGGCCCGAGCGCGCGAATCTCACATGTGCGCCCGTCGCGTAGTCGTTCCGTTGCTATGTAGGTGGCCGCGTCCATCAGGTCGGCAGCTCGCAGAATGTGATGCCGCTTCTACACAACATCAAAAAACGCTCTTTTGACATAGATCAATGCACCGCGCGCGTTCGAATTCAGGATCAACTAGGCATGACGCTAAGAGGAGTGAACGATGACGCTCAATTACAGGATCCTTACTCTGCTTGTGGCCGGCGCGTTCGTCGCGGCTTTCGGCCTCGCGGATGACGCTTTGGCAGCAAAGAAGAAGAAGCTGACCTACGAACAGGCCTGGGACGTTTGCAAGAAAGAAATGGACAAAATGGGAATTTTTGGAACGTCCACCCAGGCCAACGAGCGCCATACGCGCGGCGCCGGCTGCATGAAAAAGCACGGCTATAAAATCTGATCGGATCTATGGCGGGTTTTGCGGCCGCGCGTCACGTCAAGTGATCGCGGCCGCCGGTCATTTACAACCGGGCTCTCAGTAGATCTCCCGCACGAAGCGCCGGTTTTTCATTGGGCGTTGGTCGTCGTAACGGTTCTTTTCAATTCGCTTGGGGAGCTTGATCTTTTCGACGCGGAGCTTCTTGTGCGGAATTGTCGACAGTATATGCGAAATGCAATTCAGCCGCGCGCGCCGTTTGTCGTCGGAACGCACCACGTACCATGGCGCGTCCGGGCTGTCCGTTGCGTCGAGCATCATGTCGCGCGCTTTGGAGTAGCTGTACCAGTGCTTGTATGATTCAGTGTCCATCGGGCTTAGCTTCCACTGGCGCAGCGGATCGTTGATGCGGGCCAGAAAGCGCTTTTCCTGCTCGTCTTTGCCGACTTCCAGCCAGAACTTTATGAGAATGATCCCGGCGTTGACGATATATTTTTCGATCGTCGGGGCGAGCGTGAGGAACCGCTTGTATCCCTTCTCGCCCACAAAACCCATGACGTGTTCTACGCCGGCGCGGTTGTACCAGCTGCGATCGAAAATCACGACTTCCCCGGCCGCCGGAAACTGTTCGATATAGCGCTGGGCAAAGAGCTGGCTCTTTTGCCGTTCGGAGGGTGCAGGTAAGGCAACGATCCGGAACACTCTTGGGCTGACCTTTTCGGTAATAGCGCGAATGGTGCCGCCCTTGCCCGCCGCGTCGCGGCCTTCGAAGGCGATAATGACTCGCAGGCCCTTTTGCTTAACCCACTCCTGCAGATGACATAGCTTGACCTGAAGTTTGCGCATTTCAGCTTCATAAGTCTTGCGTTTCATCCGCTCGCCGTCCCGTCCGGTTTTGGAGCGCTTCTTTTTTTCCTTGCCCATTGGTCCGGTGCTCTGCGGCAAATGCCGCATATTGAGGCTATGATCGATGAATGCTCTTTGACTTAGGTCAAAACCGGCCCTTGGGCCATTTTATACAAAGGATAACGTCCCTGGAGGACCGCCATGAATGTGAAAATTGACGAGCTCCTGCCCTCAGCCGCGGATTGCAACAAGAAGACGGCCGAGGCCGAGGCCGCAAAGGCTTCCGAATACATACGCAAGCAGGCGACCGTTGAGGCCGAAAAGAAGGCATTGCTCGACAAGCTGACGGGTCCCTCGGGCGTATCGGATGAAGAGCGGTTGAAGCGTGCGGCCGCGATCATCAACAGGGCGGTCAACAATGGGCAGACCGAAATCGAGGTTGGCCGTTTTCCGAACACTCTCTTCTCGGACCGTGGCCGCGCCATCAATCAGCAAGAGGCCGGCTGGGAGGCAACGCTCACCGGATTGCCCAAGGAGTTGTTTGAATTCTGGAAGCAATATCTGCAGCCAAAGGGCTATCGACTAAAATTCCAGATCGTCGATTGGCCTGGCGGGAAGCCTGGCGATATCGGCATCGCGTTGAGTTGGGGCGAAAAGTAGCGTCCACGGCGATTGCAGCGTGCCGCGGCGCGCCTGACCAAGTTCATCGCGGCTCCTAGTCCATGATGTGGTAGCCGCCGTCGATATACAAAGTTTCGCCCGTGATGAGGCGCGCCGCGTCGTGAGCCAGGAACGCTGTGGCGGCGCCGACGTCATCGATGCTCACAAGACTGCGTGCCGGCGCCTTTGCCTTGGCCTTGTCGAGCAACGCGTCGAATTCAGGAATCCCTGAGGCGGCTCGCGTCGCGAGCGGACCGGGCGAGATCGCGTGAACGCGAATCCCTTTCGGGCCAAGCTCCGCCGCGATGTAGCGAACCGCGCATTCGAGCGCGGCTTTTGCAACCCCCATGATGTTGTAGTTCTTAACGACCATCTGGCTGCCGTAATACGACATGGTGAACAGGGTGCCGCCTTTGCGCATGAGCGGCTCCGCCAGATGCGCCATGCGAATGAAGGTCCAGCAGGAAATGTCCATGGTAATTGCGAAGCCGTCACGCGATACATCGACAACGCGACCCTGCAGCGCTTCCTTTGGCGAAAACGCGATCGAGTGGACGACAAAATCGAGGCTACCCCATTCTTCAGTGATCCGTTCGAAGACAGCTTCCATTTGCCCCGGTTTGTTGACATCGAGCGGCATGAAAATCGGGGACTCAAGTGCACGTGCGAGCGGCTCGACGTACTTCTTTGCCTTGTCGTTCACGTAGGTGACGGCGACCTCGGCGCCTAAGGCACGGAATGCCTTGGCGCACCCCCAGGCAATTGATTGATCGTTGGCTATGCCAACGATCAGGCCCTTTTTTCCGTCCAGAAGCTTGGCTTTGGCCGTGGGAACCGTTGAATTACTTGTCTCTTTGCTGGCCATAGCACGATACCTTTCGGGTCACCTTGGCGCGCAGCATGCGGACGACATGTCGCGGTTCATTGACCTGCATCAATGACCGACAGGTTTTCGACGCTATTGAACGATATTCCTTCAGAATACCGTGCAAACGGCTGCCAAAGATGGGGCGAGCAAATGGCATCGGAACAGAAAGGCTCTTCCAACTCAAACGCGACGCCGTTTGGTGTTTTCACGTCGGCAGTCGAGTACGCAATCGACGCCGCTCAGCGCAACGTGCTGTTCTGGGATGTCCTGCGTCAGCGCGGAAATCAGTATCGCGAGCACATGGCCGAAAACGCGCCGCACGTGCTCGACTACCTGGTTGAGCTGGTTGTGGACGGCCGTAAGCTTGATCGGCCGGTAAACTACGGCCTAGTGCAAGTCATCCCGCCCGACGGCACCAACATCAATCCGAAGCTGCGACCTTTCATCGTGGTCGATCCGCGCGCCGGACACGGCCCGGGCATTGGCGGCTTCAAGGCTGACAGCGAGATCGGCGTTGCGTTCAAGGCCGGCCATCCTTGCTATTTCGTCGGATTTCTCCCCGAGCCTGTTCCAGGTCAGACAATCGGCGACATTGCTCGTGCCGAGGCGGTCTTCATCGAAAAGGTCATTGCCGCGCACCCGGACGCGAGCGGCAAGCCCTGCGTGATCGGAAACTGCCAGGCCGGCTGGGCGATCATGATACTGGCAGCCCTGCGCCCCGAATTGTTCGGCCCCATCATTGTTGCCGGCTCGCCGCTCTCATATTGGGCGGGCGTGCACGGCAAGAACCCAATGCGCTATTCGGGCGGATTGCTGGGCGGCAGCTGGCTGACCGCGCTTGTGAGCGATCTCGGCAACGGCAAGTTCGATGGCGCCTGGCTGGTGCAGAACTTCGAAAATCAAAATCCCGCCAATACGCTGTGGACCAAGCAATACAATCTCTATTCGAAAATCGATACGGAAGCTGCTCGCTATCTGGGATTCGAGAAGTGGTGGGGCGGCCATGTCAATTTGAATGCCGAGGAAATCCAGTTCATCGTCGACGAGTTGTTCATCGGCAATAATCTCGCCGCTGGGCGCATCGAAACACCGGACGGAACTACGATTGACCTCCGGAATATCCGCTCGCCGATCGTCGTGTTCTGCTCGAAAGGCGACAACATTACGCCGCCGCAGCAGGCGCTCGGTTGGATTCTCGATCTATACGATAACGTCGACGACATCCGCTCTTATGGGCAAACCATCGTCTACACGATCCACGAATCGGTGGGGCATCTCGGCATCTTCGTTTCGAGCGGCGTCGCAAAGAAAGAGCACGGCGAATTCTCCAGCAATATCGATTTGATCGACACTCTGCCGCCCGGTCTCTACGAAGCCGTGTTCGAGAACAAAGGCGACGACACAGTCAATCCGGATCTCGCCAGTGGAAGCTGGATAATGCGTTGCGAGGCAAGAACGCTGGACGACATCCGCGCGCTTGGCGCCAACGATATGGCCGACGACCTTCGCTTTGCGACAGCCGCCCGGGTTTCGGAGATAAATCTGTCGCTCTACCGTACCTTCATGCAGCCGATGGTGCGCGCGATGACGCCGGCGCCCGTTGCCGATTGGATCCGGCAATTTCACCCGCTACGCCTGCAGTACGAACTCTTCTCGGATCAGAACCCGTTCATGGCTCCGGTGGCCAGGTTAGCCGAGCAGGTTCGCGCCAACCGGAAGACCGTCGATAACGACAATGCCGTTCTTGTGGCGCAGGAAACCATGTCAAAGCGGATCGAGACTGCGCTCGATTCCTGGCGCGAGGCCAATGAGGCGTTGGCTGAGCGGATGTTCCTGACGATCTATGGCTCGCCGACACTTCAGGCAGCGGTCGGCGTCGACCCGTCCGGCACGCAGCGTCCGAGAAAGGCCGCCAAGAACCCTCTGCATCGCGAGCTTCTGCAGAAACGCATTGCCGGTCTTAAGGCGCTCATTGCGGCTGGCGGATTGCGGGCAGCGGTTATCCGCAGCCTGATCTATGCCGGGATGAATCGCGCCTCCATCGACGAGAGAGGTTTCGAGTTGGCGCGGCGCATCCGCGAAGCGCACGGTGATATGCCTCTTGCCGAACTCAAGGAGCTGGTGCGCGAGCAGTTCAATATCCTGCTGATCGATCAGAAGGCCGCGCTTGAGGCCATTCCGTCAATGCTCCCAACCGATTCCGCGAGCCGGCAGAAAGCATACGAGCTGATCCAGCAACTGTTGCTCGCGCGCGGCGATCTGAGCTCCGAAGACAACGCGCGACTGAAAGACATCGGCCGTCTTTTCGGTCTTGATGGCGGTACGACCAAAACCCACCTGCGCGAGGTCGGAAAGAAACCGCAGGCCAAAGCATTCTGAAAGTTGGATCCGACGTTCGTCAGCCGCCAGGCGACGGATGCCTTTGGGGCAAGCAATCGCCGAGCTTCGGTGGGCGACGATTGGACGCAATGTTCCATGCTTTGGATGAGGTAGGCGTGTGCGCCCGAAATTATGACGTCAGAATACACCTCTAGGTTGGGCTAAGGTCCACTACCCGAACTACCGTGACACGCTAGTCTTTTCACGCCTCGCAAGGCGGGACTGACGGCGATCCCGGAGGAGTTCGATGAATGACGTTGAAGTCGTAAAAACGTCCAAGCCAACCACGCGACATCGCCTTTTTTACAAGGTCTTGGCCGACTCAGGGTCAAGCCTGCCAAGTGCGTTTATCCTCGAAGACGGTCAGACGTTGGCCGAGCGCGCCGTTCTTTCGGTGCGGCGCGGGCCGATCCGCTACCGACGCAACAGCACCATCGTCTGCCAAGGAGACCCGGCCGACTATATCTTCATGGTCGTTGATGGGATCGCCCGCCGTTGCAAGACTTTCCAAGACGGCGCGCGCGCGATCGTGGCTTTTCACACTCCCGGCGAGCTTTTCGGGTGGACCGACGAACTAAAACACGCATTGTCGATTGAAGCGGCGACTGACGCGTTGATCCTGTTTTTCAAACGCAGCGCTCTGGTTTCGATTGCGGCACGCGAGCAGAAGGTCGCAAGTTTCCTGCTGACTTCGACAACAAGTGAGTTGCGGCGCATCCAGGAGCACTCGCTGCTGCTCAACCGCAGCGCAAAATGCAGGGTTGCGAGTTTTTTGCTCGATCTTGCGAAGCGAATTAATGAAGCGACGGACATCGACCTCCCGATGTCGCACCAGGATATTGCCGATCATCTCGGTTTATCGATTGAGACGGTTAGCCGGACCATTACCGAACTTGAGCGGGTCTTGCTGATCGAGCGCGTGTCGGCGCGATCGATTCTTCTCAAAAATCGTGCGGCGCTTGCTCGTCTTCTTAACTAGGCTCCGATAATAGGCGGAAACCGTTCGGGATCGGCTCGGCAGAATGTCGGCTAACGGCGAATAGCATTGGTACGATTTCTTTGTCCATTTCGCTTTCGCGGCCTTTTTCTCGTAACGCTTGCCACTCGCCCGCTAGGCATTGCGTTTTCGCCTACGTTCTTCAAGCCACGATCGTGCGCCGGTATTGATCCAGCTTGACGCAGCTTCCTCAGAAGCCCCCTCGAAGATCTCCTCGGATGGGGTGCCTTCAAGTACGGCCCATACCGACCAAACCGGGGCATGAGATGCCTTTCGAACAATCAGCTTTGGTTCTTCGCCGCCCACAGAGCATTATCTAGAATATCGGTCATGTAAGTTGAACTTGTCCTTTGCAAAACGGCGCTTTCGCAGAAGAGCTTTAGGGATGAATACCGGTCAACAACATTAAGAGAAAAACGAAAACACTCGCTGTCATGGAGAAATAGAATATTCTGGTGGCCACACCTTGAAGAGCATGAACTGAAGTCACCCTCCAATGACTGTCCGGTAATCTCTCTCTGGTATATGGGGTTAGGTAGAGACACCGACAATGAAGACGGCAGTTTCCTGACGTCACGCTTTCCAAAGCATGACAGAGCCCCTTCCAACAAAGATCTTTGGTCGGGCGTAAATCGGACATTGTCCGACTATGAGGGCGCTATATCCCGCGGCGTGGGCGCCCTTTCATTTGGTCTCCTGCGCCGCCGGTCGATCTCCGACCGCTGTAGGGTGGGGAGATCGTTAGGTCGCTTGTCGCGACCATTTTTGGTCGCGCCACCTTCGTTCTCCCATCTTGCGATGGACCTTTTACTGGGATCGTGTAGGCGCTCGCGGTGATGACTCAAAGGGCGCTGCCCCTTTCACTGATTGGTTGATGCTCGCCAGGCAATTCTCACGACTGGAAAATGGGCCAAGTAAGAGGTTGCCATGTTCGTCCGTCGCGTACCAACCCTCCTTAACTGCGCGCAAATCTGACTGACGTTCGTTGACGTAATGCGGATTTGACTCGGTCATTGCTCGATATCGCCGTACTTCGATCATCAGAGATTTTCTGTACATATGCGCGACCAGTCAAAATTGTAACGCGCCTGAGATTTTTATTTTGATGTTCATGTCAGTGACGCTTACGCATCATCTTGGGACGGCTATCGGCCATGCATCCCTTTATCGTGATGACAGGACACTCGACTATCCGCGAATAAAGGCGCATCGTGCGTGCAATCGACACCCATAAAGGTGTCTTTGGCGTTCGCGCTACCTTTTTCGGAAAATCAGCGCTGCCTTGCCCTTGCTCGAAAAGCGGGGCGAAAGGTTCACATGCTCACTTCGCTTCCGGCGAAAGCCGTACCTTTCGTCAATATCCGGGATGGACTTACGCTTGCGCAGGCCATCGTCGATACCGTCCGCGATCCACTCGTGGTTCTCGACCAGAATCTGCGTGTCATCGCCGCCAGCCGCTCCTTCTTCCAAACCTTTCGGCTCGTGACTGACGACGTCATTGGGCGTCTGCTCTACGAGATCGACAACGGTCAGTGGAACATCCCGGAGCTTCGGCACCTTTTAGAGACGATCACAACCAGCGGCTCGCCTATCGAGGGATACGAAGTCGATCGCGAGTTTCCGGCGATCGGTCGGCGCATCATGCTCTTGAATGCGCGTGAGGTCTTCTATGAGAACGAGCCCCACACCACTGTACTTTTGGCATTCGAGGACATTACCGACCGGCGTGCCATTGAGCAGCAGGTGCAGGAACTGCTGCGGGAAAAGGACATGTTGCTCGAGGAAATGCAGCACCGTGTCGCCAATAGTCTGCAAATCATAGCCAGCATTCTCCTGATCAAGGCGCGCACCGTCCAATCGGAAGAGGCGCGATTGCAGCTGGAGGACGCGCATCAGCGCGTCCTTTCGGTCAGCGCCGTCCAGCAACACCTGCATATTGCCGGTCGAAACGAGCCGATTGATGTCGGCAGCTATCTTTCGAAGCTCTGCGAAACATTGGCGCAATCGATGATCGGCGACAGCCGGCCGATCTCGCTTAAGGTCGAGGCCGATGCCGGCACCGCCGTTTCCCGCGAGGCCGTCAGCATTGGACTTATTGTTACAGAGCTGGTGATGAACGCACTAAAGCATGCGTTCCCCGCTGCGAGGCAGAATGCGGCAATCGTGGTTTCGTACAAGGTCGCGGAAAGCGACTGGAAGCTGACGATTTCCGACAACGGCATCGGCAAGCCGGATGTGAAAGCGAGCGAAAGCAAGGGCGGGCTCGGGACCAGTCTTATCCAGGCGTTGGCGAAGCAGCTTGATGCTCGCGTGGATATCGCAAGCGATGGCCACGGCACTGCCGTGTCCCTGACGCACGCGACGTTCAAAGCCAAACCACCTCAGGCGAACAAGATGAACTTTGTTCCAGCCAAACGGATCTCTGAAACAGTCCAGTGAACGTGCGTGCGTTATTGTTTTTTCGATCACGAATTGTAACCGCACTTCGGATGGTGTTGCGCTGCAGCGTTGCGATAGCCACATAACCACTAACAGGATCGTATTGGCGTTTAAAATTACTCGGCGCTGCGATCCATGATGATCCGACCAGCGCCCAGGGCGTCGCTTCCGGAAAGCCGCAACGGAACACGCCCTAAGGACAAGTGCCATGATGGATTCTTCGACCAAAACGACAGCGACAAAGCCGAGCGGCTCTTCCAGGACCGACGCTACGCAAGCATTTCGTGAAACGGCCGAAAACGGCGCCGCACAGGCCAAAGCGGCCTTCGATAAGGTGAGCGCCGTCGCGGCTGATGCCACAACTCTGATGAAGGACAGCTATTCGAAGACCGTGAAGGGTGCGCAGGAGTACAATACGAAAGTCATCGAATTCGCTCAGGCCAACTCCGAAGCGGCTTTTGACTTTGCCCAAGAACTGATAGGCGTGAAATCGCCTTCAGAGTTTTTCGAATTGTCGACCAATCATTCACGCAAGCAGTTCGAAACGCTGACCGCGCAAGCCAAGGAGCTCGCAACGCTGGCTCAAAAAGTTACGCTTGCGACCGCGGATCCCATCAAGGCGGGCGCCACCAAGGCATTTAGCCAGCTCTCGTAAGCTGCTCCGGTTCAATTTCAGCATCTTGAAGCCCGAGTTTCCTCGGGCTTTTTCTGCATTCATTTGGCCACCACACCACGACGATCGACAGCCACGCAGCGCGGCTTGCGTCAGCGATGCCTATAATTTGTGCATCGCACCATTATGTGAATGTTCCGTTTGAAAACAAATATATAGACGATTGTGCATTGCAACAAAGTCGTTATGTCTAACACCTGAGTGATTTCCTCAAACGAGGCAAGAAAAAATGACAATGAGCAAACTGACACTGCTCGGAACAGCCGTCGTTGCGGCGGTCGTAATCGGTTCGGGTACGCTTGCCTGGGTCCACAATGGGGCGGCAACGGCTGACCACGAGAATGCCGGCAATTATGTCATCGGACCGGATGGCACATTAATCGGCGCGGCTCCCAACCCGAGCATACGTTCCCAGTGGGAGCGGGACGGTCTTCCGAATTAATCCGAAAAGCTTGCGGCCGCAAAAAGCCCCAAGGCTTCTTGAGTTTCAATATCACGATCGAGAAAAATTTTCTGTATCGCGCGGAGTTCTGCAACCCGCCGGTCTGACGCTCGATCGGCCTTATTCGTCAGGACATGTGCAGCAGGAGGATTGTGTCATGCTGCTCGGACTTGGACTTGATCAATGTTGCGAAATTGTCGGCCGGGCGTCAGCAATTATCGCCATCGCTGGCATGGCATCGCTTGTTTTCGCAGCAACAGCGGTTGATGTCTTGCGCTAATCGAAGTCAGCGAGGGATTTGCCAGGCGTCAGCCTGTCTTGGTCGAGCGCCGCGATTCCGAAGCGCCCGCCGGCATCACGGTTTTTCCGATCATCACAAGAACCGGGCTGGGCAATCCGGCTTGCGCAAGCCGCTCCGGAAGCTCAGCGATGGACGCCGTAACGACGGCCTGATCGGGACGGGTCGCGCGCGAAATCGCCAACGCCGGTGTGTGCGGATCGAGCCCTTCGGCGATAGCCTTTTTGGCCAGCGCGGCGAGCGTTCGGGTCGGCATGAAGACAGCCGTTGTTGTCGACGGATCCGCGAGGCTTTTCCAGTCGAGATCGGCCGGCACGCCGCCGTTTTTCGCATGTCCGGTGACGTATTGCAGCCGGCGCGCCTTCTTGCGGTCGGTCAGCGCAATGCCGAGCCGTGACGCCGCGCCCTGCACCGAGGTAATCCCGGGCACGACATCGACGGCGATGTTGGCCGCCTCGCATGCCGCGATCTCCTCGGCCGCGCGTCCGAAAATCAGCGGATCGCCGCCCTTGAGGCGAACGACGCGTTTGCCTTGCTTTGCGAGGCTCACCATCAGGCTGTTGATGTCGTCCTGCGTGCAGGACGGCCCGAAGCCCGTCTTGCCGACCAGCATTTTCCGTGCTTCACGGCGCGCGAAGTCCATCACCTCGCGCGACACGAGGTCGTCGAACAGGATCACGTCCGCGGATTGCAGCGCGCGCACGGCACGCAACGTCAGTAATTCCGGATCGCCCGGTCCGGCGCCGACCAAAGTCACCGATCCGCTCTCGACCGCCGCTCCCAGGCCCTTCACTTCGGCGATGAAGCTGTCGAAATCGGCCTGCGCCGGCGCGCGGTCGGGATTGGCGACCGCATAAGCGGTGAAGATCTGCCAGAACCTGCGCCGCGCCGCGAATGGCAGTCCCGAGAGCTTCAACGCGCCGCGCCAGCGCGCCGCGGCGGCGGCCCAATCCGCGAAGCCTCTCGGCAACAGCGCCTCGAGCTTGGCGCGGATTGCCTGGGCAAACACAGGTGCTGCGCCGTCGGTCGAAATCCCGATCACCAGCGGCGAACGATTGACGATGGCACCGAAGGAAAAATCGCAGAACGCGGGTTTGTCGATCACGTTGACCGGCACGCCGGTCGCGCGCGCAGCCGACGCAAATGCGGCAGCACTTTCGTCGTCGTCGAACGCGCCGATGGCGACGGCGGCATTGTCCAGATTCTCCGGGGACCACGCGCAACGATTGATGACGATCGCTCCGCGCGGCGGATCCGCGGCCAGCTCTTGCAGTTCGTCGCAGATGTCGGCCGCATAGACCTCGACGCGCGCGCCGGAAGCCGACAGCAACTCCGCCTTCCAGGCCGCCGCCGGGTTTCCGCCGGCGAGCACTGCGCGTTTCCCGTCGAGCGACAGGAACACGGGCAGCCGCGCCAGCGCACCCATGCGCGCGGGTCTTGCTTCGGACGGGGTTCGACGCTCGTCTATCGACATGGCTCTTTAATATACGTCCATCTGATAGCGGTCATTCTTTTTCAATTCAGCAACGTAACGCGCGGCGTCGTCCGGATTGCGCTTGCCATGCTCCGCCACCACGTCGATCAGCGCGCGCTCGACGTCTTTCGCCATGCGTAACGCGTCACCACACACATATATATGCGCACCACGCTCGATCCAGGCCCACAGATCGCGGCCTTCGTCGCGCATGCGATGCTGAACATAGATCTTCTCGTCGCCATCGCGCGACCAGGCGAGCGTCAGCCGGCCGAGATGGCCGGTCTTGCGCATCGCTTTCAGTTCGTCTTCGTAGAAGAAGTCATAGTCGCTGCGCTGATGGCCGAAATAAAGCCAGTTCGGTCCGGGAGCCTGCGTGGCGAGGCGTTCCTGCAGGAACGCGCGGAACGGTGCGACGCCTGTGCCGGGACCGATCATGATGATCGGCTTGTTGGGATCGGCGGGCAGCGCGAAATGCTGCGCCTTTTGGACGTAGACTCTGATCTTGTCTCCGGGCGACACACGGCTCGCGAGAAAGGTTGAGGCTACACCCAGCCGGGTGCGCTTCTCGACCTCGTAGCGCACGGCATCGACCGTCAATGCCACGCGGCCTGGATTGCATTTCAACGAGGACGAAATCGAGTAGACACGCGGCTGCAGGACGTCGAGCGACTCGATGAAGGCTTCCGGGTCGGGCCGCACGCCGGGAAATTTCTGCAGCGCGGCAAGCACGTCAAGCACGGCGGCATCGCCATCCGGGTCGAGACCCGTCGCAAGCGCTTTCGCTTTTTGCCGCCGGTCGCCTCCGGTCAGATAAGAGATGAGCTGGAAGAGCATGTCGGGCGCCGGCGACAGCGACACGCCATCGGTGAGCACCTCGCGCAAAGTTCGCCCGCCGATCGGAAAATCGGCCGGCGCACCGAGCGCATCGATCACCGCATCGACGAGTGCCGGTTCGTTTGCCGGAAAAATGCCGAATGAATCCCCAACCGCGTAGTCGAGATCGGTCCCGGCGAGATCAAATTCTATATGCCAGGTTTCCTTCTGCGACCCCGGCTTGTTGAGCCGCTGGCGCGAGAGAAACGTCGCGTTGATCGGGTTGTCGCGCGAGCGGCCGGCGGCGCTTTTCGGCGCGGATGGCTTTTCAACAACCGGAACAGGCTCGGCTTTCGCCGCGGCTGGCGCTCCGCCGATTTCTTCGTAAAGCTGTTTGAGCATGCGGGCGGTTTCCTTGCCACCCGGCACGCACAGATTTAGCCGCTCTTCCTTTTTGGCGAACGATGGCATCGGAATAGTCCTTGCAGTTATAGCCGCACTGGCCGCAATCCTGCTGCGCCATCGCCGCCATCATGCGGCGCGGCAACGGACGACCCTCCGCGAGTCTCATGCGATCGGTGATCGGCATCGCCGGATCGTGCCAGGGCGCGCCATCGGCGGTTGGCGCAGGCGTCGTTTCGCCGCCTGCAAATCCGGGCAGAAGCCTGACGACGTCGGCGCTTGAAAGCGGCGTGACGCCCTCTTCGAGCCCGAAAACGCCGGCAAACAGGCCGTTGAGCCAGAGACGCTGCTCGGGCGAGAAGGGCGCGGATTCCGGGATGAACGACGGGATCGGCGGGCGCTGCGTGAGGCTCATGCCGCGGCCTCCGTCATCGATTTGAGCGCGTCGATTTCGTGCCGGCGCGCGAAGGCAATAAAGCTTTCTTCCCGCGCCGCGCGGTTCTTGAGATAGGCCTTCAGGATGCGCTCGACCATCTGCGGCGCGTCGTCCGCCTTCACGTCGCGGTAAAGCTCGCGTCCGAGCGCGGCCTGCGGGCCGAAGCCGCCGCCGACCAGAATGTGATAGCCCTCGACGGCGTCGCCGTCTCCATCTGTCTGCACCTTGCAGGCCAGGAGCCCGATCTCGCTGACGAAATGCTGGGCGCACGAGTGATGACAGCCGGTGAGATGGATGTTCACCGGCGTGTCGAGCGCAACGCGCGTCTCGCACCAGCGCGCGATCTCTTCGGCATGACGTTTGGTATCAGAGGCTGCAAATTTGCAGCCAGTGTTGCCGGTGCAGGCCACGAGCCCCGAGCGGATCGCATTCGCCTCGACCGCGAGGCCGAGCGCTTCGATTTTTGCCTGCGCGGCCTTCAATTTCTTCGACGGCACGCCGGAAATCAGCAGGTTCTGCCAGACCGTGAGCCGGATATCGCCGTCACCATACTCGCGGGCGATGTCGGCGAGCCCGCGGATCTGCGCAACAGTCAGGTAGCCCACCGGAACGGCAACGCCGATCCAGTGCAGCCCGTCCTGCTTTTGCGCGTGAACGCCGATGTGGGCTGTGCGCGAGAACGGCGGCCGCGCCGCGAGCGAGCCGGGTACCGCGCGGTCGAGCTTGCGTCCCAGTTTTTCCTCGACCAGGCCGAGGAACTTCTCGACGCCGATCGCGTCCAGCACGTATTTCAGCCGCGCCTTGGTGCGGTCGGTGCGGTTGCCGTGGTCGATGAACACCCGCACAACGGCATCGGCGACATTGGTGGCGTCGGCCGGCCTGACGATGACACCGGTCTCGCGCGCAAAGTCCTTGTGACCGGTGAGGCCACCGAGGCAGAGTTTGAACCAAATCCCGGGTTCGAGATTGAACCCCTCCTTCACTGGCACCGCCTGAAACCCGATGTCGTTGGTGTCCTCGAGAACCGGGATCGTACCGGCGCCGTCAAAGGCGACGTTGAACTTGCGCGGCAGACCGTAGAGCGAGCGGTCGTTGAGGATGTGGAAGTGCCATTCGCGCGCGTAAGGCCGCGTGTCGATGAGCTCCTGCGGGTCGATCCCCGCTGTCGGCGTCCCGGTGACGTTGCGGATATTGTCCGCGCCGGAGCCGCGTGAGCAGAGGCCGAGGTCCTGGATTGCCTCGATCATGGTCACGGCGTTGCCCGCGGCAATCTCTCGGATCTGCAGGTTGGCGCGGGTGGTGACATGCGCGTAGCCGCCGCCAAAGCGCTCGGCGAGATCGGCGACGCCCGCAAATTGTGCGGCCTTCAGGAGGCCGTTCGGCAACCGCAGCCGGCACATAAAAGCGTTCTGGTTGGGCGCAACATAGAACAGGCCGTAGAAGCGCCAGCGGAAATTGTCCGGCGGCTTGGGAAACTCATTGTTCGCGGCTTGCGCCTTCAGGCGCTCATAGGCGTCGAACGGATGCTCTTCGCGCTTGAACGTCTCCGGGGCCGAAAGCTTACCGCCGACCGCCAGCACGCGGTTCTGCGCCCTGAGCGCAGGAGCATCCGGACCGACCGGTTCGGGGATGGATGGCGCAGCGGCAGGCGCGCCGCCGGCGACGCTCTTGACCGCCTTGGCGATCTGCAGGCCGGCGACGAACCCTTCCAGGTAGCGTTTCTGTTCGGGTCCGAAGTCGCCAGCCTGCTGATCCGTTACGCCC
Organism: uncultured Alphaproteobacteria bacterium; assembly: GCA_963736275.1. Classification (GTDB taxonomy): domain Bacteria; phylum Pseudomonadota; class Alphaproteobacteria; order Rhizobiales; family Xanthobacteraceae; genus Pseudolabrys. Next base: position 231,449 of record CAVTOP010000005.1, on the reverse strand, counting down.
TCGAGCTCGATTTCAGTGCCGCTCATTCCGCCGGCACCTGCGTCGGCGCGGTCAACGGCGCGGGCGCCGCCGCGCGCGGTCTGTGCGTGAGATAAATCGCAAGGCCCGTGAAGATGAATCCGCCGACCAGATTGCCGAGCGTGACGGGAATCTGATTCCACAGCCACCAGTCCGCCACGGTCACGTTTGCGCCCATCAACATGCCAGTTGGAATCACGAACATGTTGACGACAGAGTGCTCGAACCCCTGCCCGAAAAAGATCAGCATCGGCATCCAGGCCGCGGCAATCTTGCCCACCGTCGATGAGGTGGTCATGGTCATCACGATGGCGAGGCAAACCATCCAGTTGCACAAAATCGCTTTGACGAACACCGTCACCAGACCGGCGAAGCCGAGCGCCTCGTAGCCCGTCGTCTTCACCTGCGCGATGGCGATGATCTGCGTGGCAACTCCCGCAGGCGGCGTTGTGCCGAAATTGGTCAGCGTGATCGCCAGCAGTGCGCCATAAGCCATGCTGCCGATCAGGTTGCCGATGAAGACATAGGTCCAGTTGGCGAGCATCGTTCGGGCGTCGCCGTCGTTCTCGATCCATGGCAGCGGCAGGAGACCGAAGCTGCCAGTCACCAGATCGAGGCCAAGCAATACAATGATGCAGAGGCCGACCGGAAAGATCAGTGCGCCGACCAATGGCACGCCGGTCTGCAGCGCACCCGTGAAAGCCAGACTGGTCGCGGCGCCGAGAATTGAACCCGCAAGCACGCCGCGGATCAGCAAATTCGTTGGCGAAAGCGCGAGCTTGCGACGCCCGGTGTCGACCATGGCGGCTGCGACGTCCGCCGGCTTCACGTAATCCATTCCGCGACTCCCTTTCCTGTCGGCTGCCTGATCCCGGGCCAATCCGGCCAGCCTTTGCAAGATGTATGCTGCATAGCAGCAAGGACCGTGCCAGTTGGGAGGTGCTTGATCTTCCTAAGTTATTTTGAGCAGGCCGGATCTGCTGCACAACGGTGCCGCGCATTGCGCCGGCAGTGGTCGAATTTTTGGGCAGCCGCGCGCCTTGTCACAATGCTCAACAAGCAGGCACGCCCTTCCGCAATGTAATACGCGGGCATAGCCGTTCGAAGAACGGCGTGCTTTCGCACGCCTATGACCCGCGCATGACCAAGCGGAGTGCGTGGCTGTTCCCACGGTTACTTCGGCTTGCAAGGCCTGACATTCGCGTGAAAGTCTGCACCGTTGCCACTCGCGGCAATGTGGCCCGTGCGGATCGCGAAGTCGCCGAAGCGCTCGCCCTTCTGCCGCTTTGAAACGTAAGCCGCAAACAATGGATCGAGTGCCGCAACGATGCCGGCGTGATCGAGATCTTCGGCGTAGAGCTTGTTCATGCGCGAGCCGTCGAAGGCCGCGCCGAGATAAAGATTGTAGCGGCCAGGCCCTTTGCCGACCAAGCCGATTTCGGCGAGATAAGGCCGCGCGCAGCCGTTCGGGCAACCCGTCATGCGGATGACGATGTCGTCGGCGGACAGCCCATGCGCCGCGAGACTTGCGTCCAGTGCATCCAACAGCTCCGGCAAATAACGCTCGCTCTCGGCGAGCGCGAGACCGCAGGTCGGCAGCGCGACGCAAGCCATCGAATTGCGCCGCAGCCCTGACCAGGGCGCCAGCAGGCCCGCCTCACGCGCGATGCGCTCGATCTCGGCCTGCTTCTCCGTCGGCACGTTGGAAATAATCAGGTTCTGGTTCGGCGTGATGCGCAGGTCGCCATCGTGCATCTGCGCGATGGTGCGCAGCGCACTCTGCTGCGCGGCGCCGGGCACGTCGTGAACGCGACCGTTCTGCACAAACAACGTGAGATGCCCGCTTCCGTCGGCGCCTTCGGTCCAGCCGTAGCGGTCGCCGGTCGAGGTGAATGTGTAGGGTTTTGCGGGCGCCAGCTTGACGCCGGAGCGCTTCTCGACCTCGGCGCGGAACACGTCGAGCCCGCGATCCTCGATCGTGTACTTGAGACGCGCGTGCTTGCGGTTCTTGCGGTCGCCCCAGTCGCGCTGCACGGTGACGACGGCCTCGGAGACCTTCAGAACATCTTCCGTGTGGCAGAAGCCCATCACCTCGGCGATGCGCGGATAGGTGTCGGGCTCGCCATGGGTCATGCCCATGCCGCCGCCGACCGTCACGTTCCACCCGGCGATGTTTCCGGCGTCATCCGTGATCGCGATGTAGCCGAGGTCGTGCGCGAAGATATCGACGTCGTTCGAGGGCGGCACCGCCACCACGACCTTGAATTTTCGCGGCAAATAGGTCTTGCCGTAGATCGGCTCCATCACCTCCCCTTCACCGCCGGCGATGCGCTCGCCGTCGAGCCAGATCTCGCGATAGGCCGGCGTATGCGGCAGCAGGTCGTCGGAGATCGCGCGCGCCAGCGCGATCGCTTCCGCATGCGCGCGTGACTGCTCGGGCAGCACGTTGCACATGACGTTGCGGTTGATGTCGCCGCAGGCCGCGATTGAATTCAGCAAAACGGTGTCGATTGCCTTGAGCGTGGCCTTCAGGTTCGACTTGATGATGCCGTGCAGCTGCACCGTCTGCCGCGTCGTCAGCCGCATCGTGCCATTGCCGTAGTCGCGGGCGACTTTATCCAGCGCGAGCCATTGCTGCGGCGTCAGCACCCCGCCCGGGATGCGCACGCGGATCATGAAGGCGAAGGCCTTCTCCATCTTCTTGCGGGTGCGCTCGGGCCGCAGGTCGCGGTCGTCCTGCAGGTACATGCCGTGGAATTTCACCAGCTGCGCGTCATCCTCGATGATGGCGCCGGTGATCTCCTCGCGCAGGCCGTCGGCCAGCGTGCCACGCAGATAATTGCTCGCTTCCTTGATGCGTTCGTTGCGCGACACTTCGTCGGTCATTGTTAGCCTGTCGAAGACGCGCGTGAACGCGCTTTTGGGCGGTTCAATAGGCGCAGGATCAGTAGGTATCCTGCAGATAGCGCTTTTCGCGCTCCAATGTCACCACCGCCTGCTCGGCTGCTTCGGGGGTGAGGGACTTCACGTCGGCGAAAGCGCGCACCAGCGCGGCGCGCACATCCTTCGCCATCGCCTTGGCATCGCCGCACACGTAGAAGTAGGCGCCGCCGTCGAGCCATTCGACCAGCGCGACGCGGCGGTCCCACAATTTGTGCTGGACGTAGATCTTCTCGGGCGTGTCGCGCGAGAAGGCGACGTCCATGCGCGTCAGCGCGCCGTCCTTGAGCGCGTCCTGCCAGTCGAGCTGGTAGAGGAAGTCGTGCGTGAAGCTGCGGTCGCCGAAGAACAGCCAGCTGCGGCCGCTTGCCTCGGTCGCACGGCGCTCCTGCACGAAGGCGCGGAACGGCGCGACACCGGTGCCGGGGCCGACCATAATGATGTCCTTGTCAGACGCTGGCAGCGCGAAATGCTTGTTGGGCTTCAGCTTCACGCGCACGCGGCCGCCGCGCTTGAGCTGCTCGGCGACGTAGTTCGACGCGACGCCCTTGCGCGCGCGGCCGTGGCTCTCGTAGCGCACCGCGGAGATCAGCAGATGCGCCTCGTCTCCCACGTCGCGGCGGGACGACGCGATCGAATAGGCGCGCGGCGCCAGCGGCCGCGTCAGTGCGCGTAGCGTCTCGGCATTAAGCGCGATCGGGAAGGTGGCAATCAGGTCCATCAGCTGACGCCCGGCAATCCACTCGCGCGCCTGCCCGTCGGCGATCAGCGCCTTGACGTAGTGATGGCCGGTCTTCTCGGCATAGGTTTCGACCGTCTTGAGCGACAACGTGGTGACGTCGCGCGATTTGATGAAGTCGCTGCGCAGCGTCTCGTCGCCCGCAAGGCCTGCGACCTTCAGCAACTCATCGACATAAGCGGGGTCGTTCTCGGGATAGAGGTCGAGCGAGTCGCCCGGCTCATAGGCCGGCGCGCCATGCTCGAATGACAGCGCCAGGTGGACGGTCTCCTTGTCCGAGCGCGAGGAATTGAGATCGACATGCTCGGCGATCTCGGCCTCGACAATGTCGGTGCTCGCGGGCGCGGCGGGCTTGCTGCCAAAATCGACCTCGATGACGCGGCCGCCGGCGTTCGGCGGCGTCAGCACCTTCACGGCGTCACCGATCCAGCGCGCCGCAGGTTCCGCAAAATCGAGATCGCAATCGACGCGATCGACCACACGCTTGCCGCCGAGGGCCGCAAGCCTTTCGTCAATCTTCTTGCCGATCGAGCAGAATTCCACATAGGCCGTGTCGCCCAGTGCCAGCACGCCGAACTCGATGCCGTCGAGGCGCGGCGCGCCCTCGCCCATCAGTTCGTTGTAGGTGCGCACGGCGCGCGCCGGCGGGTCGCCCTCGCCCCAGGTGGCGGCGATGAAAACGAGCTTCTTGGCCGAGGTGAGCGCAGCCAAATCGAGGTCCGCCATGTCGATGATCGTCGGCTTGAGGCCGTTCTTGCGCGCCGCCTTGGCGATGTCGCCGGCGAGCTTTTCCGAATTTCCGGACTCGCTCGCATACACAATGGTCAAAGGCTCCGCCGGCCTCGCCGGCGCTGCCGGCTGCAGCGCCTGCTGTCCCGTTGCGGATTCAACACCCGCCAGAAAGCCTGCCAGCCACGCGCGTTGAATTGCGTTTGCCGGCCCAACCACGCGGTTGAGCAGCGCAACCTCCTCCTCGGAGAACGGCGCAGTCTTTGGGATATTGGCGAAACCGGACGACATTCATTGACCTCAGTTGGGCAGCCAGGGCTGGATGGCAATGACGATGCCGAGCGTCAGGATGGCGATGCCAACCTCGCCGACGGCCCCGACGATGAACGGATACAGTCCCTGCTTGCGCATGGCGCGGAAGTCGGTGGAAAGCCCGACGCCCGCAAACGTCAGCAGGAAGGCCCATCGCGACAAATTGGCGATGTCGGCGGTCTGCTCCTTCGAGAAGGCGCCGAAGGTCGCGAGCAGCGACACCGCAAGAAAGCCCAGCACGAATTTCGGAAACTTCGCCCACAGGAACGCGAGCTTGTTGTCGACCGTGCGGGCCTCGCCCTTGGCGGCCCAGTAGATGGCGTAGCCGAGCACGACAAAGCCGATGGTCGCGTTGCGCGTGGTCTTGGCCAGCACGGCGATCTTGCCGGCCTGTTCCGACCACAGATTGCCGGCAGCGACCGCTTCGGCCGTGTTGTCGATCGACAGGCCCGCCCACAGCCCATAGGCGTGATCGGTGAGGCCAACGAATTGGCCAATCAGCGGATAGGTGAAAAGGCCGATGGCGCCGAGCGCCAGGATCGCGGCAATCGCAAACGACGCGTCTTCATCCTTGGCGTTGATCGCGCCCTTGGCCGCGATGATGGCGGAAACGCCGCAGATCGAGGAGCCGACGGCGAGCAGGCTGGTGAGCTTGGGCGAGAGCTTGAAAGTCCGGCCCAGCCAGGTCATCAGCACGATCGACATGGCCAGTTCGAGTGTGACCGCCACCAGACTGATGCCGCCGAGCTTGAGCACGTCGCCGACGAGGAAGCGCACGCCGAGCAGCACGATGCCGAGCTTAAGGAAGAATTCGTAGGTGGCGATGCCGGCCTTGAAGATCTTCGGCACGCCGACTGTGTTGGAGACGATCAACCCGATGACGATCGCCCACAGCACGTATTCGATATTCGGAAGCGCAAGATGATTGGTCTTGCCGTAGGCATTGACGCTCTGCTCGATCAGCTTGCCGCTATAGCCGATGGTCAGCAGCAGCGCGACGCCGGGCAGAAGCTCGACAAAACGCTGAGGCAGGGAAAATCGTGACGCAGCCGCAACCGCAGTGCTCATAGGGCTACCTCGGTCTCACCACGGAACGCGCGGCAGGATGCCGAGAACGACCAGGACGACGAACGCGGTCGCGATCGCCACGGCCCAGCTGTCGAGCGTGATGCGCTGCAGGAGGCGAGGTTCGTGCGAAAAATCGGTCATCGGAACAACTCCCGTCCAATCAACAGGAGTCGCTAAATAGGAGATTATTCTGCGAAACCGCAATAAGTGCCGGAAAATAAGAAGAAATTTGCTTCCTCAGGCCACAAGCAGCGTAACAATTTCCTTCTCCGCGCGTGTTGTGGAGAACGCCGGTTACGCTCGTAAGCCCCCTTTACGTATGCAAAACACGGAAGATGTTGCTCACTCCGGAACATAGTCACTGATGTCTAGCTATCGCCGCAGGGTGCACGACGTTCTGTCGGCGCGCGAGCGCCGCCTGTTCGCGCGTCTCGACACGCCGCAAAAAATTCAGACATTTCTCGACAGGCTGCCGGTGAACTTCAGTCTCGATGGCGATACCGCGATGTCGCCGCGCCGCGTGCTTGAGGCACGCATGGCGCATTGCGCGGAGGGCGCGGTCTTCGCCGCCGCGGCGCTTGCCTATCACGGCCGGCCGCCGCTTCTGATGGACATCCGCGCGCTGCCAAGCGACCAGGATCACATCGTCACGCTGTTTCGCGAGCGCGGATTGTGGGGCGCAATCAGCAAGACCAACCACGCCATCCTGCGCTGGCGCGACCCGATCTATCGCAGCGTGCGCGAGCTCGCGATGAGCTACGCGCACGAATATTGTTTGCCGGGCGGCAAGAAATCGATGCTGTCTTATTCGAAACCGTTTTCGCTCGCGCGCTATGCGCCGAAAAGTTGGGTGATCGCGCCGGAAGACCTCGATCAGCTGCTGGTCGATCTCGACACCTCGCCGCATCGTCCCGTCGCACCGCCGCAGGCGTTGCGCAGGCGCCGCCGCGCCTCACGTGTGGAGATGCTGTCACAGGACGTGGTCGAGTGGCCCGACCCGACGAAGAAGAAAAGGAAGAAAAAGAAGCACGGTTCGTAGGGTGGGCTAAGGCGCGACTCGTCGCGCCGAGCCCACCGACGCACATTGCGACGCCATCGGTGGGCTCGCGCCGCTCCGCGCTAGCGCGCGCAGCGCCGCTTAGCCCACCCTACGGAGTGTCATTGTCGTCGTCAGGGGAAGGCTGCTGCTATACGCCGAAGAGTTGGGTGATCGCGCCGGAAGACCTCGATCAGCTGCTGGTCGATCTCGACACCTCGCCGCACCGTCCCGTCGCGCCGCCGCAGGCGTTGCGCAGGCGCCGCCGCGCCTCACTCGTGGAGATGCTGTCACAGGACGTGGTCGAGTGGCCGGATCCAAGGAAGAAGAAAAAGAAGAAATCGTAGGGTGGGCTAAGGCGCGATAGCGCCGAGCCCACCGAAACAAATTGCAACGCCGCCGGTGGGCTCGCGTCCGCCTCTGCGCTTGCGCGCCATAAGCGCGTTTACGCGCGTCTTCGACGCGCTATCGGCGGCCACTTAGCCCACCCTACGGAATCTCATTCGTCATGGCCATGACAGATGAAGGGCCCGCGGCTATAAAGCCGACACTGCATAATCTGAGGCAATCCGCGTGGCGTCGTTCACCTACCGCAAGCAGCTGACCATCGAATGGGGCCAGTGCGATCCGGCCGGCATCGTGTTCAACAGCCGCTTCTTCGAGATCTTCGACACGGCCACGTGGTGGATGTTCGAGGCCGCGCTCGGCGTGAAGCCGCACGAGCTCGCCAACGCCTTCGGCATCATCGGCATCCCGCTGGTCGACGCGCGCGCCAACTTCCTCAAGCCCGTCAGATTCGGCGATACCGTCGAGATGACCTCGCGGGTCAGCGAATTCCGTCGCTCCAGCTTCGACGTCGAGCATCGGCTGTCGGTCAACGGTGAGCTTGCGGTCGAGGGCGGCGAAACCCGCGTCTGGGCCGCACGCAACAAGGACGACCCCGAAAAGGTCGCCGGTATCGCCATCCCCGCCGACGTGATCGCGAAATTCGGATCCAAATAGCTCAAGCAATCGTCCCATCCATTCCCGGGAATTGGCTTGTGGAAGCGCTTCGGGACCGCCCGCGACGCAGCTAATATCGGCCCGTTGCGCGAATAAGAACAATGAGAAGGCGCGCCAATAAAGGCGCCTTGAAGGGGAAGAAACTTTTGGCCCGGCTGCTGTCATGCACGCTGAACGGGCGCGATCGCTCGGACGCGGTCGCCGACAATATCCTGTTGCTCGATTATCTGCGCGAAAAAGTCGGCCTCACCGGCACCAAGACCGGTTGCGATGGCGGCGAGTGCGGCGCCTGCACGGTGCTGGTCGACGACAGACCGACTCTGTCCTGCCTCACGCTCGCGGCGACCGTTGAGGGCAAGCACGTCGACACCATCGAGTCGCTCGGCCACGACGGGCAGCTTTCCGCCGTGCAGCGCGGCTTCCACGAGAAGCTCGGCTCGCAGTGCGGCTACTGCACGCCCGGCTTCATCATGGCCTCGGCTGGTCTGCTGCGAAAAAATCCCGATCCGAGCGATGACGAGATTCTCGAAGCGCTCGGCAGCAACATCTGCCGCTGCACCGGCTATGTGAAGATCATCGAGGCGGTGAAATACGCCGTCGCGCTCGGCAAGCAGGGCCTGGCGCCGTGAACGGAATATTATCGAGCATCACTCACTTAGAACTTAGGCGTGGAGCGCGGACCCTCGATCGTCATGGCCGGACTTGTTCCGGCCATCCACGTCTTAAATGCGGCAACGACGTAAAGGCGTGGATGCCCGGGACAAGCCCGGGCATGACGGGTGGAGAGGCTTTGCGCCAAAGCACGCGCGGTACGGTCCCATGAACAAGCCCCTCCCCGCGCGCAACATCGGCGGCTATATCCCGATGATCGACGGGCCGGAGAAAGTGTCCGGCCGCGCCAAATACACAGCCGACATCGTGGCGCCGGGCCAACTCGCCGGCCGCATCTACCGCAGCCCCTACTCGCATGCCGAGATCGTTAGCGTCGATGTGTCGGAGGCGCTGAAAGTCCCCGGCGTCATCGCGATCGTCACCGGCGCCGACTGCGACAAGGGCTTCGGCGTGCTGCCGATCGCGCGCACCGAATATCCGCTGGCGCGCGACCGCGTGCGCTACCGCGGCGAGCCGGTCGCGGCCGTGGCGGCGATCGACGATAACGCCGCCCGCGAGGCGCTCCGCCACATCACGATGACGGTGAAAGAGCTGCCGGCCTACTACACCGCGAAGGACGCGCTCGCGCCCGGCGCAGCGCTCCTGCACGAGAAGAAGCCCGGCAATCTCGAGCGCGATGTATTGTTCGAGCTCGGCTCGACCACGCAGGGCTTCGCCGCGGCCGATCTCGTCCGCGAAGGCACCTACAACTGCGCCGAGGTCTGCCAGAACCAGATGGAAATGCACGCGGCCGTCGCCGAATACGACGCCGTGCGCGACCGCATGACCGTGCACGCCTCGACGCAGGTCCCCTACTACGTGCACCTGATGCTGTCGCAGATCCTCGGCATGGACATGTCGCGCATCCGCGTGATCAAGCCGCATGTCGGCGGCGGCTTCGGCTGCCGCACCGAGACGCTCGCCATCGAGCTGATCGCCGCTTTGCTCGCGCGCAAGGCCAACGCCATTGTACGCATGGTGACGACGCGCGAGGAAACCTTCATCACCCATCGCGGCCGGCCCGAGACCGACATCAAGCTCAAGATCGGCATGCGCAAGGACGGCCGCATCACCGCGGTCGAATGCGACTGCGACCAGCGCGGCGGCGCGCATTCCGGCTACGGCGTGGTCACGATCCTTTACGCCGGCTCGATGCTCTACGCCATCTACGACCTGCACAACGTCAAATACACCGGCCGCCGCGTGCTCACCAATACGCCGCCCTGCGGCGCCTTCCGCGGCCACGGCACCGTCGACATCCGCTTCGCATTCGAGAGCCTGGTCGACGAGATGGCGATCGCACTCGGCCTCGATCCCTTCGCGGTGCGGCGCGCCAATCTGCTGACGGCCCCCACATTTACCGACAACGACCTGATGGTGAACTCCTACGGCCTGCCGGAATGTCTCGACTGGGTCGAGCGCGAAAGCGGCTGGGCGAAACGCAAGGGTAAGGGCAACGGCAAGAAACCAAACTTGGGCCTGCGCAAGGGATTTGGCATGGCCTGCTCTCATTATATTAGCGGCGCGTCCAAGCCGGTGAACTGGACCGGCGAGCCGCATGCCACGGTGAAGATCAAGCTCGATTTCGACGGCTCGATCGTCGTGCTCTCCGGCGCGGCCGATATCGGCCAGGGCTCGACCACCATCCTGGCGCAGACCGTCGCCGAGGTGCTCGGCCTCGATCTCGCGCGGGTGCGCGTCGTTACCGGCGACAGCGAGGTGGTTCCGAAGGACAACGGCTCGTATTCGTCGCGCGTCACCTTCATGGTCGGCAATGCCGCGATCGAGGCCGCGCGCAATCTCAAGGCCGTGCTCACCAACGCGGCCGCGCGCAAGCTCGAGGCGCGGCCTGAGGACATCGAATGCCTCGGCGAGGTCTATCGCGCCGGCAAGCAGGACAAGGGTGCGACGTTCGAGGACGTCGTGACCGAGGCGCTGAAGGACACGGGCACCATCACCGTCACGGGCAACTACTCGACGATTCCTGAATCGCACGGCGGCAAGAAATATCGCGGCTCCGCCATCGGCGGCACCATGGGCTACTCCTATTCGGCGCAGGTGGTCGAAGTCTCGGTCGACGAGGAGACCGGCGTCGTCACCGTCGACAAGGTCTGGGTCGCGCACGACTGCGGCAAGGCGCTCAATCGCCTCACCGTCGAAGGCCAGGTGCAGGGCTCGGTCTGGATGGGCATGGGCCAGGCCATGAGCGAGGAAGCCGCCTATCACGAGGGCCTGATGGTCACCGCCAACATGCTCGATTACCGCGTGCCGACCATCCAGGACTCCCCGCCGATCGAGGTCGGCATCGTCGAGAGCAACGACCCGCACGGGCCGTTCGGCGCCAAGGAAGCGGGTGAAGGCTCGCTCGCGGCGTTTTTGCCGGCGCTCACCAATGCCATCGCCGATGCGATCGGCATCCGCTTCAACGATCTGCCGGTGACGCCCGACCGGGTGTTCGAGGCGATCGAAAAGCGGCGGCGGGCGGCGGAGAAGAAAAAGGGTGGCGGGTGATGGTGGTCATTGCGTCCAGCGATTTCCGTTCACCCTCCCCTGGAGGGGGAGGGTCGCGAGCGAAGCGAGCGGGGTGGGGTGATCAAGTTAGACTTCCGTCACCCCACCCCGACCGCCTTGCGTCGCTGCGCGCCGCTGCAGCGGTCGACCCTCCCCCTTCAGGGGAGGGTGAAGAAAAACGGGGAGCCGCCTGATGGACGCCCTGCCCGAATTTCGCATCGTCACGCCGCGCACGGTCGAGGAAGCGATTGCCGCGCGCACGGACAATCCAAAAGCCATGCCGCTCGGCGGCGGCACTGATCTCGTCGTCAACATCCGCCGCGGCATCGTCGCGCCGCCGGTGCTGATCGACATGAACCGCGTGCCGGAGCTGCACACGATTCACGCCGACGAAAAATCGCTCGCGCTCGGCGCCTCCGTGACCCTGAGCGAGATCGCCGCGCACCCGGCGATCAACAAGCACTATCCCGTGGTCGCGCAGGCAGCGGCGCACATCGCCGGCCCCACCCACCGCAACATGGGCACCGTCGGCGGCAATCTCTGTCTCGACACGCGCTGCATCTTCTATAACCAGAGCGAATGGTGGCGTGACGCCAATAATCATTGCCTGAAGACGACCGGCACCATCTGCCACGTGGCGCCGAAGAGCCGCGGCGTGTGCTTTGCGACCTTCTCGGGCGATCTTGCCCCTGCTTTGCTCACGCTTGGCGCCGAGGTCGACATTGCGGGTCCTGCCGGCAAGCGCACTATTCCTCTCGAGACGCTCTATATCGGCTTCGCGCGCCAGGACGTTCCCGTCACGCAGACGCAGGGCGACGGCAAATTTTATCTCTCGCTGCGCCCGGGCGAGCTCGTCACTGCGGTGCGTGCAAAGAACACGGCCGGTTTGCGCTCGGGCTACGACAAGATCCGCATCCGCCGCTCGATCGAGTATCCGGTCGCCGGCGTCGCGGTGGCGCTCAAGAAAGACAAAGACAAGCTCACCGATCTGCGCATCGCCTTCACCGGCACCAATCCGCGCCCGGTGCTGCTCGCCGGCACCGCCGAGCTGTGCGGGGCTTCGCTCGATGAGCGCGTCATTAAGGGCCTCGATGCGCTGGTGCGCGACCAGATCATGCCGATGAAGACGACGTTCACGCCCGGGCACTATCGCCGGCGTGTCGCCGGCGTGCTGGCGCGGCGCCTGCTCACGCGGCTGTTCGAAAGCTGAAGGCGGGGGCAAATGGACGGTTGGGTGGATCGCATCACCGAACGCAGGCCCTACAACGCCGTTTCCGATTTTGTCGATGCGCACATTACGCAGGGGCGCGCCAACAAGGTCGCCTTCGTCGATCCGGAGCGCTCCCTCACCTATGGCGAGCTGCAGGCGCGCTCGATCCGTTTCGCCAACGCGCTGCGCGACCTCGGGATTGTGCACGAGCAGCGTATTGCGCTGCTGCTCAACGACACCGTCGACTATCCCGTTGCCTTCTGGGGCGCGATCCGCGCCGGCTGCGTCGCGATCCCGCTCAATGTCTATCTGACGCTGCCGCAATACGCATACATTTTGGCCGACTGCCGCGCGCGCGTGCTGGTCGTCGATGCGCGCCTCGCCGAGACGTATCGCGCCGGTGCTGGACAGGCTGCAGCGGCGGCCGGTGCTCATTGTTGTCGAAGGCATGGACGCCGCAACATCGTCATGGCCGCGCTTGTCACCGCAAGTCGGGTTTACCCGACTTGCGGCACATATTGACTCGGAAGTCGGGCAAGCCCGACTTCCGTTGCCATCCACGGCTTCGGGCCGTACAGTTGCAAAAGGCGTGGATGGCCGGAACAAGTCCGGCCATGACGGCGGAGAGGTAATGCACCGTTTCGAGGACCTTATCGCCAAGGCGGACACCACACCCTTCACCGCCGACACTTTGTCGGATGAAGTCGCCTTCTGGTTCTACACCTCGGGCTCGACCGGCGACCCCAAGGGCGTCAAGCACGTCCACTCCAACCTGATGGCGACGGCGAAACTGTTCGGCCAGGGCATCCTCGGCATCACCGAGAACGATGTCGTGCATTCGGCATCGAAGCTGTTCTTCGCCTATGGGCTCGGCAATGCCCTGACCTTTCCCTTGTCGGTCGGCGCCACCGCCGCGCTCTGGCCGCACCGGCCGTCGCCGGAAGGCGTGTTCGAGACGCTCAAGCGCAACCGCGTGACGATTTTCTACGGCGTGCCGTCGCTCTACACGGCCCTGCTCGCGCATCAGGACATCGGCAAGGGCGCGGGCTCCGACCGCCTGCGCCTCTGCGTGTCGGCCGGTGAGGCTTTGCCCGCGCATATCGGCGAGCGCTGGCACGAGGTGACCGGTGTCGACGTGCTCGACGGCCTCGGCTCGACCGAGATGCTCAACACGTTCCTGTCGAACCGCCCCGGCGACATCCGCTATGGCTCGACCGGCAAGCCGGTGCCCGGCTACGACGCGCGCATCGTCGACGAGCACGGCAGCGATGTCGGAGCCGGCGAGATCGGTGAACTGATCGTGCGCGGGCCGTCGGCCGGCGAAGGCTACTGGAACCAGCGCGAGAAAAGCCGCCGCACCTTTGCCGGCGAGTGGACGCACACCGGCGACAAATACCGGCGCGACGCCGAGGGCTACTTCTATTACTGCGGGCGCACCGACGACATGTTCAAGGTCTCCGGCATGTGGGTGTCGCCCTTCGACGTCGAGGCCGCGCTGGTGTCGCACGAAGCCGTGCTCGAAGCCGCCGTCATCGGCAAGGAAGACGCCGACGGGCTGATCAAGCCGAAGGCCTTCATCGTGCTGCGCAACGGCTACAAGGCCGACGACGGCCTGCTCGAGACGCTCAAGCACCACGTCAAGGACAAGGCCGGCGCGTGGAAATTTCCGCGCTGGATCGAAGCGCGCGACGAGCTCCCGCGCACCGCCACGGGCAAGATCCAGCGCTTCAAGTTGCGTGAGGAAGATGCACGAACGGGAGACCGTAGGGTGGGCTAAGGCGCCATAGCGCGTCGAAGACGCGCGTAAACGCGCTTATGGCGCGTCGAAGACGCGCGTAAACGCGCTTATGGCGCGTCGAAGACGCGCGTAAACGCGCTTATGGCGCCGAGCCCACCGAAGCAAATGCAAGTCGGCCGGTGGGCTCGCGCCGCTTCGCGCTCCGCGCTCAGCGTCGCTTAGCCCACCCTACGGCCGTGTCGGCGGCGCGCCCCAATTTAAGGCCTTTCGCGGGGGTGAGCGGAAAGCTGGGCACGGCGAAAACACTCAGCTCAGCTGCCACCCCACTCCACGCATCACGCGGTGAGCTGTGGTGACAATGCCCGGTTTTGCGTAGAATTGTGCACGGTCGTGAACGTTGGGGCGACATGAAGCGGCGCGGTAAAGCAGGCAGTCAGCCGGTCAAAAGCCGGCGGCGCAAGACGACACGGTCGAAAGCGCGCAAGGCGATCGCCTCGCCGCGCGCGCGCCCCAAAAAACCCGCCGAGCTCATCCGCGAGCGCGACGAGGCGCTGCAGCAGCAGGCGGCGACAGCCGAAATTCTCAAGCTGATCAGCAGTTCGCCGGCCGACACGCAGCCGGTATTCGAGGCGATCGTGCGGAGCGGGCTCAAGCTCTTCCCGGACGCCGCCATTTTCATTGCGGTTCCCGACGGAGACAAGTTGCGGCCTGCTGCTTTTGCCGGGACGGACCCCGATCGCGCAAAAACGTGGGCGCGCCAGTGGCCGATCCCGTTCACCCGCGAATACATGCACAGCCTTGCGTTTCTCGATCGAAAGACCGTGGACATTCCCGACGCCCGGGAAGCGCCACCCGAACTTGCCATTGGAGCGAAAAACTTTCTGCCCACCGGTTATCGCGCGCTCACGATCATGCCGCTGATGCGCGGCCGCACTGCCATTGGCACGCTCAGCGTCGTGCGGCTGGCGCCCGGCAAGCTCTCCGACCAGGCAAAATGCAGCGCTGAAGACCTACGCCGCACAGGCCGTCATCGCCATCGAGAACACGCGGGTGCTCAACGAGCTGCGCGAGTCGCTTGAGCAACAGACGGCGACCGCCGAAGTGCTCAAGGTTATCAGCGCGTCGCCCAGCGAGCTTGAACCGGTGTTCAAGGCCATTTTGGCGAATGCGACCCATTTATGCGGAGCCAAATTCGGCACGCTCTATTTGCGCAAAGGCGACGCATTTTACGCGAGGGCATTTCACAACGCCCCTCCGGCTTTTGTCGATGCGCGCAAAGACAAGCCGCTTCACCCCAGTCCCGAAAGCACGCTCGCCCGCGCGGCGCAGACCAGGCAGGTCACTCAGATCTTGGATGCCACGAAGCGCGATGCGTATCGCCAGGGCGATCCCTTCACGGTCACCGGTGCGGACCTTGGCGGCTACCGGACAATCATTTCAGTGCCGATGCTCAAGGATGATGAGTTGATCGGGGTCATCAGCATCTATCGGCAAGAGGTGCTGGCTTTTAACGAAAAGCAGATCGAACTCGTCAAGAACTTCGCCGCCCAGGCCGTCATCGCCATCGAGAACGCGCGGCTGCTGAACGAGCTGCGCGAGCGCACCGATGACCTCTGCGAGTCGCTGAGCAGCAGACGGCGACCGCCGATGTGCTCAAGGTCATCAGCTCATCACCCGGCGACATGAAGCCGGTCTTTGAGGCGATGCTCGCGAACGCCTTGCGAATCTGCGAGGCCAAGTTCGGCCACCTCCTGCTCTATGACGGTGAGCGTTTTCACGCGACGCATCTGCACGATGTTCCCGCGGCCTATCGTGAGTACTGGCAAAAGCACGGACCGATTCGTCCAAGCCCGAACACCGGTCTCGGCCGCATCGTCCGCGACAAGCAGACGTTCCATATTCCGGATCTCAAGGCGGATGCTGCCTATGCTGCGCGCGAGCCGCTGCGTGTCGTTACCGTCGAGCAGGCAGGCGCGCGTTCGTTTGTCGGAGTGCCGATGCTCAAGGAGGACAAGCTCGTCGGCGCCATCGTCATCTACCGCCAGGAGGTGCGTCCCTTCACCGAGAGACAGATCGAGCTGCTCAGGAACTTCGCCGCGCAGGCGGTCATCGCCATCGAGAACACGCGCCTGCTCAGCGAGCTCCGCGAGTCGCTGCAGCAGCAGACCGCCACCTCGGATGTGCTCAAGGTCATCAGCCGTTCGACGTTCGATCTGTCGCCGGTGTTGAACACACTCGTGGAATCGGCTGTCCGCCTCTGTGACGGATTCGATTCCGTTATTTTATTGCGCGATGATGAATTGCTCGTTTTGGGGGCTCATCACGGACCGATCCCCGTGGATTTCGACAAATGGCCGCTCACAAGAAAATGGACCGCCGGCCGTGCCGTCATTGATGGCCAGCCTGTTCACGTCCACGACCTGACTGCATCCGGTGATGAGTTCCCTGACGGGCACGAGATGGCCGTGCGGATGGGGCATCGGACGATCTTGTCAGTTCCGCTTTTGCGGGAGAACGAGTCCATCGGTTGCCTGACTGTGCGCCGGAGCGAAGTACGCCCGTTCAGCGACAAACAAATTGAACTGGTGGGTACCTTCGCGGACCAGGCCGTCATCGCCATCGAGAACGCGCGGCTGCTGAGCGAGCTCCGCGAGTTGCTGCAGCAGCAGACCGCCACCTCGGATGTGCTCAAGCTCATCAGCCGCTCGACCTTCGATCTACGGACCGTGCTGCAAACCCTCGTTGAGTTGGCGGCGAAGCTCTGCAACGCCGACAAGACTGTTATCACGCGTCAAAAAGACGGTGCCTTTTATCGCGCCGAAGCACACGGCCTTTCCCGTGAATTCATGGATTATGTCCGAAACATACCGATCGCAGCCGAGCGTGGCTCCGCATTCGGCCGCGCGCTGCTTGAACAGCGCGCCGTGCATATACCCGACGTCAAGGCTGACCCGGAATACACCTCGGTCGAGATGCAGAAGCTGGGAGACTATCGAACGGTCCTGGCCGTGCCGATGTTGCGCGAGAGTGTGGCAACCGGCGTGCTGACGTTGATGCGTTCGGAAGCCCAGCCATTCACCGAAAGGCAAATTGAGCTGGCGTCGACCTTCGCCGACCAGGCGGCAATCGCGATCGAGAACGTGCGCCTGTTCGACGAAGTGCAGGGACGCACGCGCGAATTGGCCGCGTCGCTGGAAGATTTGCGCACCACGCAGGACCGCCTGGTCCAGACCCAGAAGCTCGCCTCGCTCGGCCAGCTCACCGCCGGCATCGCGCACGAGATCAAGAACCCGCTCAATTTCGTCAATAACTTCTCGATCATCTCCAGCGAGCTGGTCGACGAGTTGCAGGATGCGCTCAAAGGGCTCGCAATCGGCGACAGGGCGCGCACGCAATTCGACGAGCTGACCCAGATGCTGCGCGGCAATCTCGACAAGGTCGTGCAGCACGGCAAGCGCGCCGATGCCATCGTCAAGAACATGCTGCTGCACTCGCGCGAGGGCTCGGGTGAGCACCGGGTCGTCGATATCAATGCGCTGGTCGAGGAAAGCCTCAACTTCGCCTATCACGGCGCGCGCGCCGAGAAACAGGACTTCAATATCACCCTCGAGCGGGCGCTCGATCCCGCCGCCGGCGAAGCCGACGTGTTCCCGCAGGACATCACGCGCGTGCTGCTGAACCTGATCTCGAACGGCTTCTACGCGGCAAGCAAACGCAAGACGCAGGCCGGCGATGGCTTCGCGCCGACTCTTGCCGCGGCAACCCGCAGCCTCGGCGACCGCGTGGAGATCCGCATCCGCGACAATGGCACCGGCATGCCGCCCGACGTGCGAGAGAAGATCTTCAATCCGTTCTTCACCACCAAGCCGGCCGGCGAAGGCACCGGGCTCGGCCTGTCGATCAGCCATGACATCGTGGTCAAGCAGCATGCCGGGTCGATCGAGGTCGACACGCAGCCCGGCGCGTTCACCGAAATTCGCATCATCCTGCCGCGCAAGGGTGCGTTCGGGGGCTAGAATGCATCGTATTCGTGTCGGAGACCGTAGGGTGGGCTAAGCGCCGCATAGCGCGTCTTCGACGCGCTATGCGGCGCGAGCCCACCGGCCAACTCGCAATTGTTTCGGTGGGCTCGGCGCGCTTTCGGCGCGCCTTAGCCCACCCTACGGTCTCCCGTCTGCGGCACGGTTACCGCAACAGCTCCGGCCGATACTCGAAGTGCATGGTGTCGTAGTGATACCAGGCGCCGCCCCAGATGAAGCCGTGCTCCTCGAAGATCCGCACGATCTCGACCGGAATCCGGTTGCGCCAGCGCGGCGTGCTGCGATCGGCTGACCAGCGCCAGTAGTCCGCGTGCTTCGTGTTGATGTCGATGGCGGCGCCGTAGGCGTGCATTGAAATTGCGCGCGAGCCGGCAACCGTGCGGCAATGATAGGTGCCGGCCGCCGGCAGAAGATATTTGACGAAATCGGCCGGCAGTTCATCGAGCTCGCGCGAAACCTTTTCAAGCGCAGTGGCGACGCCGTTCACCGTCGTCACCTTCACACTGCCGCCGCCATGCTTCGGCAGCCATTTGACCGCGCGCAGGTTCCTGGCGACTTCGTTCTTGTTGCAGTCGCCATACATGGCGGCGAATAGCGGCGCGAAGCGCACGCGGCCGGGGTCGCTGTTGGTTCCGGGTTGTTTCGGCTCCGCATTTGCCGGATAGCGCGCATAGAACATGTCGTCGATGTCAGGACTTTCCAGCAGGTCCTGGAACGTCTTCCCGGTGCGGCCGTCCGAGATGCGCAAGCGCGCGCCGTTCTTGAGCATGAGAAATGTGCCGTCGTGGCCGGCGACCGTATCCGGATAGGCCGCCACGAGTTGGTCCAGATCCTGTTTTATGGAGTCGGGCACCGCGCCGTAGCGGTCCTCGGCGAATGCTTCGACGCGCAGCAGGGCGATCATGAGAACCGCGACGGCTGCGATGTGTCTGTCCATGATCGTGATGCCGACTCGTAGGGTGGGCTAAGCCTCCGCCGAAGGCGGACGCGAGCCCACCGCACCAAACACGGCCAGCCGGTGGGCTCGCGTCGCCATAAACGCGTTTGCGCGCGTCTTCGACGCGCTATGGCGACGCTTAGCCCACCCTACAATCCATCGTTGCGGCGCGCGAGTGGAGCTCGCGCCCCCGGAATGACCATAGAAAGACAGCAGCCCGGCACCGTCCCCGCGTAATGCCACATTGGGTCTCGCCGCCGCATGAGCTACACTCCGGGCATTGCAAGATTTAGTTGGTTGATTACCCGGAGGATGTCATGGCTGAATCCGTCTACAAGGTCATCGAGCTGGTCGGCACCAGCACGGAATCGTGGGAGAAAGCCGCAAAGGCTGCCGTCGACCGGGCGGCCAAAACCCTGCGGGACCTTCGCGTCGCGGAGATCGTCGCGCAGGACATGGTGCTGAAGAACGGAAAGGTCGAAGCCTATCGGGCGAAGGTGAAGGTCTCGTTCAAGTTCGAGGGCAAGGGCTGATGTGCGGCGTGGCGGCATCTGCCGGGACGCTGCGCAAACATCGCGCGGCACTGAAGCAAGCGGGGAGACGGACGTGACACGATCGTTCATTGCAATGCTCATCGTCGGCCTTGGTTTGGGATTTGCCGGGTGCACGTCGACCAGCAGCCTCTTTACATCGAACGAGCCGCCGCCCCCGCCGCCTGCACCGGAACAAAGTGCCGTGCCGCAGACGTCACAAGCTGCGCCGCAAGCCGGGCCGCGCGGTCCGATGACACCGGCGGCGAGTGCCGCCGCGTCGTCCACCACCGGCGCCGCGCCGGGCGAGTTGCTGGAATGCGTGACCCAGTCGTGCAAGATCAACTGCTCGCAAAAAGTGAAGCCGCAGTTCCGGCCGAAATGGTGCGCGAATTTCAAGTCGCCGGATTAGGGCAACCGCAAGAAATTTGTAGGGTGGGCTAAGCGGCCGCCGCAGGCGGACGCGAGCCCACCGCGGGCAAGTCAGCCGGTGGGCTCGCGTCGCCATAAGCGCGCGTCTTCGACGCGCTATGGCGACGCTTAGCCCACCCTACCCGATCTTCACGTATTCGAACTCGCCCGACTTGTTGTCGATGCCGACTTTGGGCGGCGCGATCCAGCTCGCGAATTTGCCGGGCTCGGCCACCGGCTGCATGAGGCCCGCGATGAAGTCGCCGTCTGCGCCCGACGGCAGCCATTCATCTTTCTTCTTTGCCCACGCGGCGGCGTCCAGAAGCTCGCCGGTCATGGAGGCCTCGACGTCGCGAAATTCGCCGATGTGCCGGTGGAACGCCACGTGCGGCAGCGCGAGCTCGAACTTAACGCCGGTCGCCTCGATGATCTTGTTCCAGCGCGCGACGCCCTTGTTGCAGTCGTTGGTGTAGTCGTCGCGCAGGCGCATGTTGAGCGCCGTGAGCGCCGGCTCGTCGACGCGCTTGATCTCGCCGTTGACCATCTTGAGCACCGGATAGACGTCGTTCTGCAGCTGATGATCGTCCTGCAGCCGGTTCTCCTGGTAGCGACCCTTGAGCCCGGAATTGAAAGCGTTCGCGGCGTTGGTCGACACCTCGGACCCGAACAGGTCGAGCGCCAGCGAGTAATGCAGATTGAGCTTTTTCTGGATGGTCGGCAGGTCGATCACGCCGAGCTTTCGCACGGCCTCGATATTATGCGGATCGTCGATGCCGGCCTGCACCATGGCCTCGCAAGTGCGCTGCACCGTGCGGCCGATCCCGGTCTCGCCCACGAACATGTGGTGGGCCTCTTCGGTGAGCATGAAGCGGCAGGTGCGCGACAGCGGATCGAAGCCCGACTGCGCCTGTGCCTCGAGCTGCATCTTGCCGTCGCGGTCGACGAAGAATGTGAACATGAAGAACGAGAGCCAGTCCGGCGTCGCCTCGTTGAAGGCGCCGAGCATGCGCGGCGTGTCGACGTCGCCGGAGCGGCGCTGCAGCAGGCCTTCCGCTTCGTCGCGGCCGTCGGTGCCGAAATATTTGTGCAGCAGATAGACCATCGCCCAGAGATGGCGGCCCTCTTCGACATTGACCTGGAACAGATTGCGCATGTCGTAAAGCGACGGCGCGGTCTTGCCGAGATGGCGCTGCTGCTCGACGGAGGCGGGCTCGGTGTCGCCCTGGATGACGATCAGGCGCCGCAGCATCGCGCGATACTCGCCCGGCACCTCCTGCCAGGCGGGCTCGCCTTTGTGGGCGCCGAATGGAATGACGCGGCCCTCGGCCGCCGGCGCGAGCAGAATTCCCCAGCGGTATTCCGGCATGCGGACGTAGTCGAACTTGGCCCAGCCTTTCGAGTCGACGGAGACCGCCGTGCGCAGGTAGACCAGCGACTCCTGGAAGCCCTCCGGCCCCATGTCGTTCCACCAGCTGAGGTAGCCGGGGTGCCATTTCTCCAGCGCGCGCTTGACGCGCACGTCCTGCCCAAGTCCGACATTGTTCGGGATCAGACCGTCATAGTCGACCTGAGCGATATTCATGGCACTACCCTCACTTTCGTTCGTATCCGTAGGGTGGGCTAAGGCGCGATAGCGCCGAGCCCACCGAATTCGATTTCACCCGGCCACTGACCCGGCATTGCCGCGGGCTCACTTTCCCTCTCCCCTCGTGGGAGAGGGTGGCGAGCGCGGAGCCCGTAGGGTGGGCTAAGGCGCGGTAGCGCCTAGCCCACCGAATTCGATTTCACCCGGTGGGCTCGCGCCGCGTCGCGCTGTCGCGCTCGCGGCGCTTAGCCCACCCTACAAGCCGGTGCTTGGCGCGCCCGGCCATCACACCCGGTCCTTGCTGAACGTCGGCGACACGCATTGCCTCGCATTCGTCATGGCCGGCCACTGACCCGGCATTGCCGCGGGCTCACTTTCCCTCTCCCCTCGTGGGAGAGGGTGGCGAGCGCGCAGCGATAGCGAGCGCGAGCCGGGTGAGGGGTTGAAATTCAATTGAGGCACTGACCCCTCACCCGCCCTCGCTCGGCTTCGCCTCCGCTCGGGCACCCTCTCCCACAAGGGGAGAGGGAAGAGAGATTGTGCATCGGTCCATCCATCACACCCGGTCCTTGCTGAACGTCGGCGACACGCCGCTGCCGTAGAGCTTCAGCGCGCCCTGTTCGCCGATCGCGTTGGGGCGCTGGAAGATCCAGTTCTGCCAGGCGGTGAGCCGCCCGAAGATCTTGGTCTCCATCGTCTCGGGACCGGCGAAGCGCAAATTCGCCTCCATGCCGGTCATGGCATCGGGCGAGAAACTGGTGCGCTCCTCGAGCATCACGCGCAGCTCGTCGTCCCAGTCGAAATCCTCGTAGGCCGAGGTGATGACGCCGATCTCGGCCGCCTCTTCGCCCTCTACCGCAACGCCGGTCTTGCTTTTGAGTTCGGCCAGGGTGTCGGGCTCGCCGAGGAACCGTGTCTGCAGGCGCGTCAATCCGTTACCCATCGGATAGAAGCCGAAATTGGCCGCTCCCAGCGTGATCGCCGCCGGCTTGCGGTTGTCGCCCTCGCGCGTCCCGATCAGCATCAGCGAGCGATCGGCGGCAAAGGCAAGCTCGGCCAACGTGCCGGCAAAGCAGGAGCCCGGCTCGATCAGGGCGATGAAGCTTTTTGCCGTCACGTCGATGCGCTTCAGAACGCGCTTCAAATAATGGCGGGTCTCGCGCATCAGCCAGTCGCCATTGGCCTTGGCGAGGAAGTCGTCGTGCGCGAGCACGGCCTGCGCGTTTCCATCGGTGCGGAACAGCACCACGCCGGTTGCGGCCTCGTTCGATCGCAAATGCAGAATGGCATCTTCCAGCTCGCGCGCGACGGTGAGCGGCCAGAATTTCGCGCCCAGCGCATGCGCGGCTTCAACGGAAGAAGGTGCCGCACCCGACGGCCCGCGCACCGTCACCGTTGCGAGCCCACGCTCGCGGTCGATCTCGACGTCGACATGCGAATAGGTGACGCGATCCTTCTCGAACTTTCGTTCGATCGGCGTCAGCGTGATGCCTTTGGCATCTTTCGGCCGATCGGAGCGCGCCGCAATCTCCTTTGCACGCGCAGTGACCGTGTCGTCCCACTTCGAGTTCGGCACCACCTCGTCCACCAGCCGCCAGTCGACGGCCTTGCTGCCACGCACGCCCTCCTCGATCGAGCAGAAAATATCGGCGCGGTCGCGCCGCACCTTGCGCTTGTCGGTGACGCGCGTGAGCCCGCCGGTGCCCGGCAGCACCGCAAGCAGCGGCGTCTCCGGCAGCGCCACCGCCGAGCGGCGGTCATCGACCAGCATGATGTGGCCGGCGGCGAGCGCGAGCTCGTAGCCGCCGCCCGCGGCATTGCCCTTGATGGCGCACACATAGTCCTGCCCGGAATTCTCGCCGGCATCCTCGATGGCGAGCCGCGTCTCGTTGGTGAACTTGCAGAAGTTCACCTTGGCGCCATGCGTCGCCTTGCCGAGCATGCGGATATTGGCGCCGGCGCAGAACACATTGTCCTTGCCCGACTTGATGACGACGCAACGCACCTCGGGGTGCTCGAAGCGCAGCCGCTGCACCGCGTCGTTCAATTCGATGTCGACGCCGAGGTCGTAGGAATTGAGCTTGAGCTCGTACTCGCCGAGCCCGCCGGCCTGGTCGACGTCCATGATCAGGTAGGCGACGTCGCCGTCGTACTGGATTTTCCAGTGACGGTAGCGCGAGGGGTCGGTCTGGTAGTCGATTGTGTCGGTCATTCAACGATCGCTTCGTAGGGTGGGCTAAGCGAAGCGAGCCCACCATGGACGTTGCAACGCGTTCGGTGGGCTCGGCGCGCTTATGCGCGCCTTAGCCCACCCTACGGCCCCTCCGCCGGGCCATGCACTATCTTGCATACGAATAACACCTTGCCGGCCAGGCTACAACTGCACATATATTAAGCCAGTATTATTGCCCTATTGCCTGGCAATATAATGCATGTTAGGCCGGAACCATGACGCAGGCCCGCAAAACGAACGGCAAATCCGCAGCCAAGCTCCCGTGCCAAGTCCGCGGTAAAGCCCGCGGCAAAACCGGCAGCAAAACTGCCGGGCCGCGAGACCGACGCCTATCTGCGGGCGCTCGGCGAGCGCGTGCGCATGCTGCGCAACCAGCGCGGCATGACGCGCAAGGCCCTCGCCCGCCACGCCAAAGTCTCCGAGCGCTACCTCGCCCAGCTCGAGGCCGGCCTCGGCAACGGCTCGATCGTTCTCTTGCGCAGGATCTCGCGCGCCATCGGCCTGCCCGTCACGCAACTGGTGCATGAGGGCGCCGAGCCCGCGCTCGACCTCGTGCTGCTCACGCAATTCCTCGAGCGTCTCTCCCCGCCGACGTTGTCGGAAGCGCGCGACCTGCTGCTGCGTCATTTCAGCGAACCGCAGGACGACGCGCGCCGCCATCGCATCGCGCTGATCGGCCTGCGCGGCGGCGGCAAGTCGACGCTCGGCCGGCTCGCCGCCGAGCGCCTCGGCGTGCCGTTCATCGAGCTCGACCGCGAGATCGAGAAGCGCAGCGGTGCAACGTTAAGCGAGATCTTCGACATGTTCGGCCAGGAGACCTTCCGGCGCGCCGAGCGCGAGGCGCTCGACGACGTGCTGCGGAGGCACAAGGGCTTCGTGATCGCGACCAGCGGCAGCATCGTCACCGAGCCGGGCACGCTCGAACTGCTGCTCGCCTCGTGTTTCACCGTCTGGGTGAAGGCCGCGCCGGACGAGCACATGAAGCGCGTGATGGCGCAGGGCGACATGCGCCCGATGGCGAACAGCGCGCGCGCCATGGAAGACCTCGTCTCGATCTTGCGCAGCCGCGAGCCGCTTTACGCCAAGGCCGACATTGCACTCGCGACCAGCGGGCGCACCCCGGAGCAGAATGTGGCGGAACTCTTGCGTTTGATCGAAGTTCCCGATAGTCGCATACCGCGGCAGCGCAGCGGTTCCCCCACATTGGATAAGGAGAGGGTGTAGTGCGGAGTGCACAGACTTTGAGCCGTCATGGCCGGGCTCGTCCCGGCCATCCACGCCTTCGTCCGACGCGCGACCGCAAGACGTGGATGCGCGGGTCAAGCCCGCGCATGACAATTGAAAGGCAGTGCGCGAATGCGAAGTTCGTAGGGTGGGCTAAGCGGCCGCCGCAGGCGGACGCGAGCCCACCGGCAGAGTTGCAATTTTTCGGTGGGCTCGGCGCGCAACAGCGCGCCTTAGCCCACCCTACAGGAAAACGACGGGCCGTCCGGATCATGAGAGAGGCACTTGTATAATGAGTGAGACCATTAAAACCGACGTTCTCATTGTCGGCGCGGGGCCGGTGGGGCTCTTCGCCGTGTTCGAGCTCGGCCTGCTCGACATCAAGGCGCACCTCGTCGACATCCTCGACAAGGTCGGCGGCCAGTGCGCCGAGCTCTATCCTGAGAAGCCGATCTACGACATTCCCGGCATCCCCTACATCACCGGCCACGGCCTCACCGACGCCTTGATGCAGCAGATCAAGCCGTTCAATCCGGCCTTCCACCTCGGCGAGATGGTGACCTCGCTGGAAAAGACCGGCGATCCTGGTTTTCGGGTCACCACCGATGGCGGCAAGATTTTCGAGTGCAAATGCGTGGTGGTGGCGGCCGGCGGCGGCTCGTTCCAGCCCAAGCGCCCGCCGATCAACGGCATCGAGCCCTACGAGGAGAAGTCGGTCTTCTATGCCGTGCGCAAGATGGACGCCTTCCGCGACAAGAAACTGCTCATTGTCGGCGGCGGCGACAGCGCGCTCGACTGGACGCTCAATCTGCAGCCGATCGCGAAGAGCCTCACTTTGGTGCACCGGCGTGATGATTTCCGCGGCGCACCCGACAGCGTCAACAAGATGCGCGCGCTGGTCGCGGCCGGCACCATGGATCTCAAGATCGGCCAGGTGACGGATCTCGAAGGCGACGACGGCGTGCTCGCCGCCTGCTCGATCAAGGGCAATGACGGCGCGCTTCACCGCGTCGAGGTTGACTGCATGCTGCCCTTCTTCGGCCTGACCATGAAGCTCGGCCCGGTGGCGAACTGGGGCATCGCGATGGACGAGGAGCTCATTCCCGTGGACACAGGCACCTTCGAGACCAACATTCCCGGCCTCTTTGCGATCGGCGACATCAACACCTATCCCGGCAAGCTCAAGCTGATCCTCTCCGGTTTTCACGAGGGCGCGCTGATGGCGCAGAAGGCGCACCGCTACGTCTATCCGGAGAAGAAGCTGGTGTTCCAGTACACGACCTCCTCGACCAGCCTGCAGAAGAAGCTGGGCGTGGCGTGATGGTTGTGCGCACCGTCCCTCCTCCGGTCATGCCCGGCCCTTTCCACGCATGCCGGGCATCCACGTCTTGCGGCCTTGCAACAAGGAAGACGTGGATGGCCGGAACAAGTCCGGCCATGACGCGCATCAGTGCGTTGCGCGCGCGTCTCACTAATTCAAAACAACAATGCCCAGGATCACCTACATCGAGCACGACGGCGCACAGCATACGGTCGACGCCGAGCTCGGCTCGACCGTGATGGAGACCGCGCTGCGCAACGAGATCGCCAGCATCGTCGCCGAGTGCGGCGGCTCCTGCACCTGCGCGACCTGCCTCGTGCATGTCGACGACAAATGGTTCGCGGTGGTCGGCCCGCCGTCGGCGGAGGAAGAAGAGCAGCTCGACGCCGCGTTTGAGGTGAAGCCGACCTCGCGCCTCTCCTGCCAGATCAAGGTGACCGACGCGCTCGACGGCCTGATCGTGCACACGCCGGCCTATCAGGGGCGGTGACGGCGGTTAAAAAACGGGCGACGCACAACCTCTCCGCTGTCATTGCCGGGCATAGCCGTTCGAAGAACGGCGTGCTTTCGCACGCCTATGACCCGGCAATCCATGAGGCCGCGCTGCAAGCACAAATGTAAGGCTACCTGCCGCTGCTCTTCATCATGGATGCGCGGGTCAAGCCCGCGCATGACAATTGAGAGGCAGGCGTGCGTCCTTCGGACGGCTATGCCCGCGCATGACAATTGAGAGGGTAGGCGTGCGTCCTTCGGACGGCTGTGCCCGCGCATGACGCCTGAGTGTATTGCGCGCGGGCACACCGGCTCTCGCCGTTTCCCATTCTCCGCTCATCCCCGCGAAAGCGGGGATCCAGAACAGCTTGGTCCCGTCGTGTGGCCCTGGGTCCCCATCGCAAGTCGGCTGTAGCCGACTTGCGCACGTAATACGGCCAACATCGGGTAAACCCGATGTTGGCGCGCGGACGAGCGGTGAGAGCTTGATGACGTGCAACAAACTCCGCTCATTCGCGCGCATAGCCATTCGAAAGACGGCGTGCTTCGCACGCCTATGCGGTCATGCAGCCTTGGCCGCCGGGGCGCGCGCGAAGAGCAGTTCGATGTAGCGGCGCAGATGATCGATCAACTCGACGGCGACCTTGGGTCCGCCTGTGGCTTTCGCAAGAATAAAAGCGCCTTGCAGCACGGCTTGCGTGTGCAGGGCCAGGCTGCGAGCGGTCCATTCCGCCTTGATGCCCCGTGCTTTGATCGCAGCGGCTATATCCGCCTCGATCGTCTCGGCATGAGCGCGGATCGAGCGAGCGCAAGCATCGCGGATCGCCGGGTGACTCTCATAGGTTTCCTGGACCATCGTGCCCACGAGGCAGGTGAACTCACCGATCGTGCCGGTCAGTATCGTTTTGCGGAAGTCGATGTAGCCGAGCACGCGGTCGAGCGGATCGGGATGCGTGTGATAGGGCGCCGCTGCGAAAAGTTCGCTGGCCATCTCCGACCAATGGCCGGCAGCCGCGATGGCCAGATCGTCCTTGCTCTTGAAGTGATGGAAGAAGGCGCCCTTGGTCACGTCGCTGGCCGCACAAAGATCGTCCACGGTCGTTGCCGTGTAGCCTTTGGCGCGGATCACCGTGAGCGCGGCGTCGAGAATTTTGTCCTTCGCCGATAGTTTTTGCTGGCGTGCCGGCATGTCGGCCTCCCCCTCATCTTTCCTCTGTTCCAAACGATCGCCCCCTGCGGATCGTGTGCAGGCGGCGCCATTTGACGCGCCGCTGCACGAAAGTGGCGATGTTCAGTGAGGCCGCGACGATGCTGACGCCGTAGCAGAGGACCTGGGTGGCGACGAAGAGAGTGTCCATGACGAAAGTCCCCGTACATCTTCGGTTCAGGCGCAGACGGGCGGTCCACTTGCATCCGAACCAGCGATGATTATTCATACCGACCAGTTGGTATGTTGTCAAGTGGCCTTTTGACCTCACAGTTGGCGTTGTCCTGCCATGGACTTAAGCGGCTGATATTGGAAGGCTAATCGCGCCCATGCTGGACATCCGCTCTCGGGCGTTATCAGACAGCTGCGGGTCCGAGCCGTGAGCCGGGCATCGCAAAGGGCGTCGCAATGTCCGTTTCGCAAGGTCCAAAGGGTCCAAAGGGCCCAAGCCGTATCGAGGGATATGCCATCGTTTCCGAGGACGGCATGCTGGCGAATTCCGCAGGCGTGATGCCCAACTCCCTTAAATTCAAAGCCGATCAGGCCTTCTTCGAACGCGGTCTGGATGACGTCGACGTGATCGTGCATGGGCGGCATTCGCACGAGCAGCAACGACATTCGGATCTGCGGCATCGGTTGATTTCTAACTCACAAAGTCTCGGCAACCGCGCCGGATCCCTCCAACACAAAGGCTCTTTTCTGGAATCCCGCCGGCGCCACTCTGGAACGCGCCATGGCGGTGCTGGGAATTCCGGAAGGCAGCGTTGCGGTGATCGGCGGAACGGACGTGTTTGGATTTTTTCTGGATCGATATGATGTCTTCTATCTGTCCCGCGCGCCCGGTGTGCGCCTTCCAGGTGGAAGACCGGTATTTCCGGACGTACCGATGCGACCGCCGGAACAAGTGCTTGAACGTCACGGGCTTGAGCCCCGTGAGCATCAGATCCTTGACGCCGAAAACGCCGTCACGGTTGTCGCCTGGCGTCGTTCCGCAAAAACCAGATAAAAGATGATCCGAGCGATGCCCGTTTTTGGCACTAACAATTCAAGGGCTTCAAAGCGAAAGGATATGCAATGGCAAAGAACACAATTTGCGTCTGGTACGATAAGGATGCCGAGGCCGCTGCGCGATTTTACGCGGAAACCTTTCCCGACAGCGCGGTGGGTGCCATCTGGCGTGCACCCAGTGACTATCCATCCGGCAAGAAGGGAGATGTGCTGGTGGTCGAATTCAAGGTTGCCGGCGTCTCCTGTATCGGCCTCAACGGCGGTCCGCAGTTCAAGCACAGCGAAGCCTTTTCGTTCGTGATCGCCACTGACGATCAGGCCGAGACCGATCGCTATTGGAACGCCATCGTCGGCAATGGCGGCCAGGAAAGCGCGTGCGGCTGGTGCAAAGACAAGTGGGGCGTGTCGTGGCAGATCACGCCGCGTGTCCTGACCGAAGCAATGGTGGCCGGCGGCGATGAAGCAAAGCGCGCGTTTGAAGCGATGATGGACATGAAGAAGATCGACGTCGCCGCAATCAATGCGGCGCGGCGCGGCTGAGTTTCCGCGGCGGCAGCTCCGACGGCTGCGAGTGGCACTTGGCCGACATCGGCTTGTGCGCTGCAAATTCATGCGGGCATATGAGCGCGGCGCGCGTCCATACTTGAAGCGCGGTCACACCCGGCCTATGTGAAGAGAGGACCCCACAGACACGGAGGTTCCAATGACGCCACCGGGCCAGCGAGGCCGCGACGATCGCTAGCGCCAGACGTCCGGGCCTAGCGGAGCGGCGAGTTTCAGGACGGCACGCCGGGAACGGCCTCCGGGGTCGCATCAGTCAGGCAAGACCCCAACTCAGCCGTTCCCGACGCGCATTTGAGCCCCGATGATTGATTGGCCATAAGCGGGTCCAGCAACAACAGTATCGGCAGCTCCGGACGGCGCTATCGTGTCGTGAGGTTGGTCTTCCGGATAACATGGCCATAGTCGTCGTATTGTTTTTGAATAAAAGCGCCAAAATCTGCCCCACAAAATCCGACGGTAAATAACCCCAAGGTTTCAAGCTTCGTTTTGATTTCAGGTGTCTTGAGCGCAGTCGTAAACCAATCTGCAAGTTGTGAGACAGTCACACCCGGCGTCCTTGCGGGCGCCACGAAAGCCAAACCAGATCTCTGATTCATATCCCTTGAAGCCAGACTCGGCGACGGTTGGGACGTCCGGTATTTCCCTGATCCTGGTTGGAGAGGTTGCGGCAAGCGCGCGCAACGTGCCGGCCTTCAATTGCTCGATCACATTCGGGTAGCTGGCCAGGACAGACGTGACCTGGCGGGCGAGCAGCGCGTTCACTGCGGGTGCCGATCCCTGATAGGGCACATAGACCATTTCGATATTGGCCGCGTATTTGAGGGTTTCGAATGCAAGACGGGTACTCGATGCGGGGCCGGCACTCGCAAGCGTCAGTTGGCCGGGGCTGGCGCGCGCCGCATCGAGCAGGTCGTCGAGAGTGCGGTAGGACGACTCACTGTTGACGACGAAGATCTGTGGAGACCGTGCAAGGTAACAACCGGGCGTGAACCCGTTCAGCGGATCGTAGTTCAGCTTCCGGAGATGAGGATTGATGACAAACTCAGGGGTGACGATCAGCAGCGTGTTGCCGTCGGGTGCTGCGCGCGCCGCGACTTCCGTCCCGATCGTATTGCTTGCCCCCGGGCGGTTCTCGACGACCATCGTGACATTTTGCGTACGGCTGATCTGCTCCGCGAGCAGTCGGCCCAGAATGTCGGCGCCCCCTCCAACGGAGGACGGAACGATGATCTTGATTGTCCGCGCCGTCCGATCCGACGTAGCATGGACAGACCAAACAACGCAGATCGCCGCGACGAGCGTCAACGCAAAGAATCCTGAGCCAGCGGCGCGCATGGGCTTTTCGTTTCGGGGAAAGCGGGTTAGGTGTCCATTCTGAACCGGAGTTGCGCGACGGCGCAAGCGATTCCAGACCACACGGTCTCGCCGACCGCACGTGAAAGTTTTGCCTGGGCCATGCTCTTGATTCATCGGATATCAAACCCAGCATGAGCCGCACGCCGTCTTTCTATACTGAATGTCTTGGCGATATTGCTGCCCAGGCCTACGAATTGTCCGGCCACCTGTGCGGGTCGTGCCGCGACCTGCATGCACTTTGGCCTTATATCCGCCTCTCGCGATCGTCGACCGGTTTCGAAAGTGAGGGCTCGGAGCTGGAGCTCGCTTTACGAGAACTTGTTGGCGGCGGACTGCGCAGGATCCTTATTGCCGGCTCCGCAGACACCGGTCTTCTCGCGCTTGTGGCGCGAGCAGGGGCCGATCATGGCGCGGAGATCATTGTCCTCGACATATGTGAAACCCCGCTTGAGCTCTGTCGCCGGCTGGCCAGCCAATGGTCGATGCAGATAGAGACGCGTCGACAGGATTTGCTTGCGCTGGATGACCGTGGGGAATTTGATCTCGTTCTCGTGCACGGCACCCTGCACTTTATTTCCGCCGACAGCAGGCTTGATGCCTTGACTCGCATTCACCGCGCGCTGCGTCCCGGGGGTCGCCTTGTCCTCATGTTCAACACCAGCAAACCCGCCACTGTCGGGATCGACGACAATTTCCATAGTGGCTACGCCAACACTGTGCTCGATGAATTAAA
Organism: uncultured Alphaproteobacteria bacterium; assembly: GCA_963736275.1. Taxonomy (GTDB): domain Bacteria; phylum Pseudomonadota; class Alphaproteobacteria; order Rhizobiales; family Xanthobacteraceae; genus Pseudolabrys. The sequence goes on along the minus strand of CAVTOP010000005.1, from coordinate 199,854 downwards.
GCGCCTGCGCATAGCCTTGCCGGACAACGAGGCGACAATCCGCGAGCGACTTTCGGCGCATTCACGCCGGCGTCAGTTGCGGGAGGGCTGCCTTTGCCGCGCCTGCCGATGCCGAACTGCTGCTGAAGACGGCCGGCTTCATGCTTGTCAGCTCCACGCAAGTGGGCGTCAGGCTTGCAGGCGCCGCGCAGAATTATGTGTCTCACATTTCGAAACGTCGCTTCATGCTTATTGCCAGATGACAATTGAACGCAATCTCGTCCTTGTGCATACGCCTGGGTATCAGGATGTTGCAGATTTTCAGGTCATTGCCGGAAAGGTTCAGGAGCTGGCGCCGGATATCGAAGTGTACATCGCGTCGAACAATATCTCTTCGTCCGTTACGCGCCGGCTCGCCGGCAGACGACCGGCCCTGGTTTTTTCGCCCGGCAAGTTGCTGAGCTTTCGTCCTGCGCGGGGCAAAGTCTATGCAGGCTCGCCAATACCGAAGCTGGAGCAGATCGCGCGCTTCCAGGCTGCGGGTTTGCCGGTGCCGGCCAGTGTGGAAATCACCCCGGACCCTGACCTGCCGGAAAATACGTTCGGCCCGTATGTCGTCGTCAAACCCGGATTTTCCGAGTCCTCACGCGGCCAATCCATCACGCTGATGCGGCGCGAAGCCGTGCGATTTCAGTCGAAAAAAAGTTTCCCGGGGGATCATCCCGGTCACTACGGTCCGATGGTTGCGCAAAGGTTCATCGATACCGGGCCTTTCGTTAATCACCATCGCGTGCTGACGCTGTTTGGCGTGCCGCTCCTCGCATTCAAGACGACCTCGGAGAACCCGAGACCTTCGCTCGGGTCTTCTGACGATGTGCTTTCAGCCATCGCCGTGAAGGCCAGACGCCGCGACGGACCGATCAGACGGGAATTCACCTCGGACACTGACATCCTCGAACTTGCGTCCCGGACATATTCCGCTCTGCCGGAAATAGCGCTGCAGGGCGTCGACATCATTCGCGAGGCGAGTTCCGGAAAGCTCTATGTCCTCGAAGCCAATCCTGGCGGGAACACCTGGATATTCTCCAAGGGTGAGATGACGACGAGATTGCAGGCGGCGCTGGGGGTGGAGCGTCTGACCGATCAGTTCGACGCGTTCACGGCAGCCGCGCAAACTCTGGTTGCGCGCACGAGAGCAGAGGCGGAATAGGCGTCCGCGATGGCTTTGAAAATCGATCTGGCCTACGGGGCAAATCTGTAGTTGAGCCCCACCCTGGCGATGTCACCGCTCACCTTGGCGGAAGCATTCCACGGCAATGGCAGACGTGGGGAATTTCCTGTTACCGGATATTGCGCGGTCCCGAGATCGAAGTGGAGATACTCGGCCTTCAAGGAGAAGCGCTCGGCGAATGCATACTCGAAGCCTCCGCCGGCCGTCCATCCGGTACGAGTTGAAGAGTAGGACCCTGCAAATGCTGCCGGCTCCGTCGTGGTTGCCGACACTGACGACTTCACACGGCCACCTGCCAAACCACCGGTCGCATAGAGAAACACGCGATCCCAGGCATAGCCAAACCGGCCGCGAACGGTGGCAAGCCAACGCAGACTGGTCTCCTGCCTGCCAACGGTATCTTCGCCAGGAAAGGGGAACCCAAAATTCTGGCTGTGATTGCCCCTGAGGTAATTAATGTCGCCCTCGATGCCGACGACCCAATTCGGATCAAATTGCAAATTGCAGCCGAGCTGACCGCCTCCGGTGAAGCTTGTATCCCTCTCGCCCGCGCCAAAGGTCGCGACGCCCGGGATCGCGACATTCTGGTCGATGTGGTTGAACGCGCCGCCAGCATTGACGCCCGCATAGCAGCCGGTCCAGGAAAAGCGCGCTTTCGCAGGCGCGGCACCCGGCGCCTTTACGGGCAGGTCAGCCGCCCACGCCGCGCTTGCCATCAAGGCGGTCGACGTCGTCAGCACCGTCGAGGCAAGGAGATTACGTCGCATCAAGTTGCCCTTTGATTTCGCAACATACCGAGCGGCAGTGGTACCTACTATAGGCCGCTGCCGACTTTGTCCCCCATTGTTGTAATTTGGTCACAGAAATCTGTTCGCTTATCGGCTGTGAGGAGGATAGCGGCCGTCAGGCACGCCAGAAAAAGAAAGGCCGCCGCGAGCAGGTCTTTCTTTTGCGCGCGTCAATTCGCGAGCGGCCGCTTTTGACCTACCCGATGTTGGCCGTATGACGTGCGCAAGTCAGTGCTTTTGCCTGACGGCAATTACGCTTTTTGAACGCTTTCTTGCTTGATTGACGTCACCCAAACGCTGAGCAAGGCTTGCGATGGCCCTGACGTTGCACCAAAAGCCGTCTCCGCCGGATGTCGTTCACAGCGACAGTGCCGGCGCCGAGAGACGATTGCGTGACTTGAAGGGAAGTTTCAACAAAATCTCGAGCCGATGGGATCGGAGACTTAAGCTCAGACAATTCTTTCTGCGGCTGATTTTGATGAGTGTCGTCTCGGCCTGCAGCTTCGGCTTCTTTTGGTACCTGGCCAACAGTCCCTCGCCGCTCGGCCTAACTTTGAAACACCTTGCCGCATCCCCGAGCTGCACCGCTGCGGAGGATGGTCGGCCTGGCGCCCGCGCGCGCCGGTCAGCCGGGATATTGGAGTTACCTCGACGCCGACCACGATGGCATCGCGTGTGAGGATTTCACGCCGGCCTATCGCAGGCGATAAGGCCGATCGGCCCGGAGCGGCACTACCGGCCTCTCCGTTGTCATGGCCGGGCTTGACCTATAGCTGTCACGCTTTCGTACTTCCTCTCCGCTGTCATTGCCGGGCTTGACCCGGCAATCCATGAGGCGGCTCCACGCGCACGGCCGTAAGGCCGACGCCAGCTGCATCTCATCATGGATGCGGGCTCAAGCCCGCGCATGACAACTGAAACGCAGTGAGTTCGGCGCTTCAAAGCAATCCGCGGGCTGTGCGCCGTATAACGCCGCACCTCACGGGCACGGGATCCTGCGGCCGCCTTTTCCGACAAAGGCCGACTTCTTCCGTTTTGCAGTGATTCTTGATCGTCATGGCCGGACATAGCCGTTCGAAGAACGGCGTGCTTTCGCACGCCTATGGTCCGGCCATCCATGATGAGGCGCAGCACGACGATACCTTACGGCCGTGCATACCGAGCAGCCTCGTGGATTGCCGGACCAAGTCCGGCAATGACAGCAGAGAGGTCGGCGCGCATGACGCCTGAGTTTTAGGCACCCGACTGCCAGACAAAACGCAACTAGTCGCCATGCCCAGGATCACCTACATCGAGCACGACGGCGCACAGCACACGGTCGACGCCGAGCTCGGCTCGACCGTGATGGAGACCGCGCTGCGCAACGAGATCGCCAGCATCGTCGCCGAGTGCGGCGGCTCCTGCACCTGCGCGACCTGCCTGGTGCATGTCGACGACAAATGGTTCGCGGCGGTCGGCCCGCCGTCGGCCGAGGAAGAAGAGCAGCTCGACGCCGCGTTTGAGGTGAAACCGACCTCGCGTCTCTCCTGCCAGATCAAGGTGACCGAGGCGCTCGACGGCCTGATCGTGCACACGCCGGCCTATCAGGGACGGTGACGGCGACCCTAACTCCGACGGATTCGTAGGGTGGGCTAAGCGGCCGCCGAAGGCGGACGCGAGCCCACCGCGGCAACCGGCGAGTTAGCCGTTGCGCTCGCGTCCGCCATAAGCGCGCGTTTACGCGCGTCTTCGACGCGCTATGGGCGGACCGCTTAGCCCACCTACCGCGCACTATGCAGAATGCCCTCTCGAAGCGCGGCATTACTTCCGGCCAGGTTTATTGGCCGGCACCGGTCCGAGACCCTCAACCCTGGTACGGACAATCACACCCGCCTTGAGCAAATCGACAACTATTTGTTTGCTGAGGTCCAATGCACCTTCGTACTCCATCGACGTGCGATGGCTTGATCGCGATCGGGACGACCTGGTCGTCGTAGCGGAATGTCGCCTGCCGCACCGGTGGAGTACCCGCCGCGATCACTCGGTCGAGCACTCCCCAGCGGCACAGCTGCACCACGCCGCCGCGCATCAGCGCGTGCGTGGACATCGTGTCGCTGCCGTACGCCGTGCGGTCCACGAGCAACACGCCGAGGCCGGCCCGGGCGAGCAGCAGTGCGGTGGAGGCGCCCGCGGCGCGGGCTCCGACCACGACGACGTCGTACATCATCCGGCGTCGACTTCGATCGACACCGGCACCCCATTGGTCAGCAGGTCGTACACCGCCGAGCGGCGGCGCGACTGCTCGACGACGGCTCGGAGCTTGTCGGGGTCGTCGCCGCGCAGGGCGAAGCGGACCGCGATCTGCTGGAAGCCGTTGCGGACGTCGCCGGAGAGGCCGAGGATGCCGCGCAGGTCGATGTCGCCCTCGACGGTGGTGGTCACCTCCTCGAGGTTCACGCCTCGCGCTGCGGCGATGTTGGCCAGTCCCGACGCCAGGCACGCTGCCAGCGCGTGGAGCAGGTATTCGACCGGTGTCGGCCCGTGGTCATCGCCGACCAGCACCGCCGGATGGTCTGCGTCGTAGGTCCACGGCGACGTGTGCGTCATCTCCTGCTTGGCGCCGTAGAAGGCGTGGATCGTGGACTGGTTGTGCGTACCGCTGACCCAGCGGTTCGTCGCCCGGAACCGGAAGTTGGCGAGGTCCGGGTCGCCCTTGACGGCGTCGATGGTGGCGAACAGCGCCGCCGTGTCCACGCCGTTGCGGACCGGGTTGTCCATCGTCGTGCTCATGAGGTGTGCTCCTGTCGGTGATCGGCCGGCGCCGTGATCGGCCTGCGGACGGCTCGTTGGCGTACCTCGACAGTGACGGGACGCGAGGACGCCGCACATCCGCAGTGGTCACCTATTTCGACTACGTACGCCGCTACTGAGGAGCACACTGGGCACCGTGGATGCGGTGGGGACGGCGGTGACGGCGCGCGAGTCGGAGGTCCTCGCGCTGGTCGGCCGGCACCTGACGAACGCGCAGATCGCCGCCGAGCTGTTCATCTCGGTGCGCACCGTCGAAGCGCACGTGGCGGCACTGCTCCGCAAGACGCAGCTGCCCGACCGGCGCTCGTTGGCGCGGCAGGTCGCATCGGAGCAGCCGGCACGCAGCGTGCTGCCGGTGCCGGTGACCCCGTTCATCGGCCGCGCTGCCGAACGCGCCGCGCTGGCGGCGGGCGCTCGCCGAGCACCGCCTCGTCACGGCGATCGGTCCCGGCGGGATCGGCAAGAGCCGACTGGCGATCAGCGTCGCCGCGGATCTCGCCGCGGTGCGGCGCGACGGCTGCTGGTTCGTCGACCTCGTGCGGCTGACGGATCCGGCGGCGGTCGTCGGTGCGGTGGCGGAGGTCGTGGGCTCGTCGCAGCAGTGGGCGTCGACGCCGGACGCCGCGTTGGTCGCGTCGCTGGCTCGCCGCGACGGAGCTGCTCGTGTTGGACAACTGCGAGCACCTGCTCGACGGCGTTCGCGACTGCGTCGAGCAGATCGTGACCGCGTGTCCCCAGATCACGGTGCTGGCGACGACCCGGACCCGGCTGCTCCTGCCGTACGAGTGCCTGTTCGCGGTGCCCGGGCTCTCGGTGCCGCGACGCGGTCGAGCTGTTCGCGGCACGCGTCCACGAGGCCACCGGCGAGGCGCGTGTCCGACGCCAGTCGAGTCGGCGCGCTGTGCCAGGCGCTGGACGGGATGGCGCTGGCGATCGAGCTGGCCGCGTCCCGCTACCCGACGCTGGGCCTCGACGGACTGGAAGCCGGCCTGCACGAGCGGTTGCGGTTCTTCACCGTGGGCAGCCAGACGGCTGGGCGGCACCGCTCGCTGCGCGACACGATCCGATGGAGCTACGACCTGCTCGATCCCGCCGACCAGGCCCTGCTGCGCGGCGTGGCGGTGTTCGCCTCGTGGTTCGACGTCGACGCCGCCGTCGCCGTGGTCGCTCCCGGGAGCAGCCGTGCCGACCGTCGCCGACGGGCTGGCCCGGCTCGTCGACCACAGCCTGCTCGTCGTCGACCGCAGCACGCCGACCCGCTACCGCGCCCTGGAGACGATCCGTCAGTACGGTCAGGAACAGCTCGAAACGACGAACGAGCTCGCCGAGGTCGAGCGTCGCCACGAAGCGTGGTGCTGTGCGGTGCTCGCCGAGATCGCCGCCGCGCGAGCCGGACGACGCCTGGTGTGAGCGCTTCGACCGGGTCGTCGACGACGCCAGGGCGGCGCTCGTCCGCTGCGCCGCGTTCCACGATCACCGCGCCGATGCAGCGGCACTGGCTGCTCGGCTGGCCGGGCAGCTGTGGCTCCGCGGGCGCCTCGACGGAGGCACGACGCTGGTTCGAGCAGGCCGCCGATCTGGAGCCTGCGCCGGCGAAGCGAGTCGAGCTCTTGCGGGACGCGGCCGGCGCGGCGGGCACGGGGTTCGACGGCAACGACGTGCTGCGTCTGCTCCGCAGGTCGGCGGACCTCGCGTTGTCGCTCGGCGACGCCCGGGGTGCCGCCCGCGATCTCGCCTGGATGTCGCTGACCATCGTCCGCTCGCCGGGCATCATGGCGGAGACGCACACGCCCGAGGAGGGCGCCGCACTCCTCGCCGAAGCCACGGCGATCTCGGACGGATCGGACACGGTCGAGGCTGCGATCGCCGTGGCGCGAGCGTTTGCCGACTACGTCGGCCTCACCGTCGAGCGGGCGGAGCAGGCGGTCGCGCTGGCCCGACAGGCGGGTGACCCGACCCTCGAGGACGCTGCGTTGGACCTGCTGACCGCACTGCACCTCCGGTTCAACGACCTTCCCGCAGCGGTCGACACCGTGCGCCGTCGCGACGAGGTGATCGAGTCGCTGCCGATGTCGCCCGGCAACGGGTTCGAGCACAGCGATCACCACCTGTACGGGTCCGAGGTCCTGCTCGCGGCCGGCGATCTGCGTGGCGCGGCGGAGTACGCCGACCGCGCTGGCGCGCCTGCCGTTCCACCGCGACGAGGAGTTTCTCGGCCTCGCTCGCCGGCTCAAGGTCGACGCCATCGCTGGTCGCTTCGACGACGTGCTGCGCGATGCGTCACGCTTCCGGACGAGCTGGGAGCGTGACGGTCGGCCGGTCGTGCCGAACCTCGCCCAGTGTGCCTATGCCGTGGCGATGGTGCACGGCATCCTCGGTGACGACGCCGGCCGCGCCGAATGGGTGCAGATCACCGACGACCTCCTCGGCGGGCAGCCATCGCCGAGCCGATTTGCGTGGCAGTCGACGTTCGACGCGTTCGTCGAGCTCCACCTCGGGAATGTCGCGATCGCGTTGGATCGGCTGGCGGTCGACATCGACGATCGCGGTGACGTGGTGGCACGCCGGCCAGACGATGTACCGCCCGTGGTACGCCGCCGTCTGGGCCGAGGCGGCCGTGCTGGCGCGATGTGACGACGCCAGCGACCGGGTCGCGCGGGCCCGCCGGGCGACGCGGGACAACCCGATCACCGCCGCGATGGTGGAGCGCGCCGCCGCGATCGCAGCAGGCGACCGCCCTGCGGTCGCCGAACTGGCGGCGACCTTCGCCGCGCTCGGCTGCCCGTACCAGGAGGAACGCACCCACGTGCTCGCTGCGATCATGGCGGGCAACCTCGGTCACCGCGCGTCAGGCGGTGCGGCATGCCTCTGACGCCGCTCACACCCGAGCCTCCACGGGGGCCTCGCATCGCGACGTGGCCGATCACGCTCCCCACCGACCGTCGCTGAGCGACGATGCCACCGGTCATCACGATGGCAAACTCGACGACGACCTTGATGTCGTCCGGGCTGCGGGCGAGGGCGTCGCCAACAGCATCGGGCGCGACCCGGCGCGTGATGAGCTGCTCCAGCCACGACCGGTCCGCCTTCGGCCAGCACCTTTGCCGCGCGGTAGTAGTGGCGCCGGTTGGCGTTGACAGAGCCGAAGATCACGAGGTTGCCGAGCACCGCGTCGTTGGCGAGGCCTCTGCCGGTGACCGTCTCCGTGGCGACCGGCCCGATGCCGGTGAGGCAAACGATGCCGCCCGGGGCCGTTGCCGCCGTCGCCTCGAGGATCAGCGGGGCCACCCCGGTGCACTCGACGACGATGTCCGGCGACAACCCCAGGTCCGCCACCGTGCCGGTGTGATAGCTGGCCCCCAGCTCCTCGACCAACGCCGGCTTCGGGCCGGTGGTGACACGGTCGAGCACGTGGACGTCTCTGCCGAGTTGGACGCCGATCAGCGCGGCCAGCAACCCGATCGGCCCCGCCCCGACGACCAGCACCGTGTTCGCTTCCCAGAACGTCCGCTGGCCGATCTTGATGATCTGCTCCCACGCCTTGGCGACGACCGTCGTCGGCTCCAGCAGGACGCCGAGATCGCCGAGGCCGGCGTCGACCCGGACCACGTACTCGGGTTCGATTCGCCAGCGCTGCGACATGAAGCCGTGCAGCTGCTTGATGCCCCGCTCGGTGTAGCCGCCGTTGGAGCACATGTCCCACTCGCCGACGGCGCAACTCGCGCACGGCATCGGATCCGGCCGCCGCACGATGCCGACGACATGATCGCCGACGGCCAGCCCGGTCGGGCCCGGATCGAGCACCCTGCCCAGCGACTCGTGGCCGAGGATCAGCCGCTCCTCACCGGGTGGCGCCCACCCGTACGCGCCGCTCGCGATCTCGGCATCGGTGCCGCAGACACCGACCGCGAGCGCCTCGACGAGGACCGCACCGAGGTCGACGCTCGGCTCGGGGACCTCGTCGAGCATCGCCGATCCGGCCGCACCGGGTACGACGCTCACCGCCTGCATGATCGCCGTCAGCTCCGCGTGGGGTGGACGATGCGGAACAGGTCGCCGACGGCGTAGACACCATCGCCGGGACGTCCCCGGATGAGGTCGGCGACGACGCCGGTCCAACCGGTCTGGTGGGAGGCTCCGAGGCCGGCGCCGTCGTCGCCGTGGAAGTACTCGTTGAACATCAGGTTGTCTTTCCACGCCGGATCGCGCTGAAGTCGTTCGACGCCGCCGAAGCACGGTCGTCGTCCGTCGTCACCGCGGACGAACAGCTGGATCAGGCGAGAGCGCAGGTCGGCGGCGATGTCGGCGAGGCCGAGCGTACGGCCGGAGCCGGTGGGGTACTCGAGCTGCAACTCGTCGCCGAAGAAGCGGGCGTAGCGATCGAGGGCGCTGATCAACAGGTAGTTGAGCGGCATCCAGATCGGGCCTCGCCAGTTGGAGTTGCCGCCGAACATCGACGTCGTCGACTCGGCCGGCTCGTAGTCGATCGTCGCGCGGAGGCCTTCGACGTCGAGCTCATAGGGGTGCTCGCGGTGGTACGCGGAGAGGGCACGGAGACCGTACGGCGAGAGGAACTCGGCCTCGTCGAACACCTTGGTGAGCACCTGGACGATCTGGGCGACGCCGACCACGCCGAGCAGCAGGCGACGGTCGCCCGGCTCGCCGCGGATCACGCCTTGGTCGATGAGCGCCTGCTGCCCGCCGAGCTCCTCGACGAGGCGGGCAAAGCTCTTGCCGAGGGTGCGGGCGCGGTCGAGCAGGGACTCGTCGAGGACCACCGCGGCGAACAGCGGGATGATCCCGACCATCGAGCGCACCTTCACCGGCACGACATCACCGGTAGGCGTGACGAGCTGGTCGTAGTAGAGGCCGTCGGTGTCGTCCCACACACCGGCGGTGTGCATCGCCCTGCGGATCGCCGCGAAGTGCTCGAGGAACTTGAGCACGAGGTCCGTCGCCGGGCGCTGGCCGGACCGATTGAGGATCGTGGCGATACCGGCCATCGACAGCGCGTAGAACGCCATCCACCCGGTCGCATCGGACTGCTCCAACCGTCCGCCGACGGGCAGGTGCGACCGGTCGATCGGCCCGATGTTGTCGAGTCCGAGGAAGCCGCCCTCGAACACGTTGGAACCGTCGGCGTCCTGCAGGTTGACCCACCACGTGAAGTTGACGAGCAGCTTGTCGAAGACGACGCTGAGGAAGTCCAGGTCGCGAGCGCCGTCGATGACGAACACCTCGAGCGCGGCCCATGCCTGCACGGGAGGATTGACGTCTCCGAAGTCCCACTCGTACGCGGGCAACGCACCGTTGGGATGCTGGAACCACTCACGGCACAACAGCAGCAGCTGGTACTTGGCGAAGGCGGGATCGACGTGGGCGAGGGCGACGCAGTGAAACGCCATGTCCCACGCGGCGAACCACGGGTACTCCCACTTGTCGGGCATCGACATGATGTCGAAGGCGTCGAACGTCGTCCACCTCGAGTTGCGCCCGCTCCGGCGTGACGCCGGAGGGGCCGGCTGGGTGGGATCGCCGGCCAACCATCGCTCGATGTCGTAGGCGTACAGCTGCTTGCTCCACAGCATCCCGGCGAACGCCTGGCGCATCACCTCAGCGCTCTCGGGCGCGGTGCCGGCAGGCGTCAGCTCGGCGTAGAAGTCGTCGGCCTCGCGGCGGCGCTGCTCGGCGATCCTCGTCGCATCCGCGCCGAGCGCAGCCGGCGCGGCCGGCCCCGATCCGCGCGGTCGGAGCCGGAGTCGCAACTCCACCGTCTCCCCGGCCGGGATCGTGCACCGGTACCACGCTGCCGCCTTGGTTCCGCGCCTGGCCGGGTTGACGGTGTCTGCCCCGCGGACGACGTGGTCGTTGATGCCGTCCTTCGGGTACGGCGTCGTTCCCGGCGACCCGTAGAGGCGTTCGTCGTTCGTCTCGTTCTCACAGAACAGCAGCGTCGGGTCGGCGCCGTCCGGGCTCGGTCCGACGAGCAGCTCGAGGTCGCCGAACAGCGGGTGGGCGATCGAGACGGCACCATCGGCGGCCGACTCGAGCCCAGGTCGGGGTGCGTCGACGTCCCACGACCACGTGTTCCGGAACCACACCGTCGGCAGCACGTGCAGCGTGTCGGTGTCCGGCCCGGCGTTGGTGGCTCGCACGACCATGATCAGGTCGGTGGGGTCGGCCTTGACGTAGTCGACCTCGACGATCCAATAGCGGTCGCCGTCGAAGGCGCCGGTGTCGAGGAGCTCGTACTCGGGATCGAACTTGCCACGACGACCGTTCTCTGCGATCAACGCGTCGTAGGGGAACGCCGACTGCGGGTAGTGGTAGCGCCATCGGTTCCACGCGTGGCTCGGCACGGCGTCGAGGTACCACCAGTACTCCTTGACGTCCTCCCCGTGGTTGGCCTGGGCGCCGGTGAGCCCGAACATCCGCTCCTTGAGGATCGGATCTCGACCGTTCCACAGCGCCAACCCGAGGCACAGCCGCTGCTCGATGTCACAGAAGCCGGCCATCCCGTCCTCGCCCCAGCGGTAGGCGCGCGAGCGGGCGTGATCGTGGGGGAACGAGTTCCATGCCTCACCATCGGCGCTGTAGTCCTCGCGCACCGTGCCCCACTGGCGCTCGCTGAGGTACGGGCCCCACACGTACCACTCGTCGGCATCGAGCAAGCCGTCGGCGAGTTGCCCGAAGCCCTCGACGCGTTGGCGCTCGGCGCTGGTCATGGGAGTCGCCTCATCGCGGACCGCAACCACGGCCACCGGATCGCCATCGTGCACCTCCTGCTCGTTCACACCCCGCCGTGGACGCCACGGTCGATGCGGATGATGTCCGACCCTACGTCCGACATGTGCGGTCGGTCATCGCCCGGATCGGATGAGCCGACGGGTCAGCGACAAACTCAGGCGTGGGCGAGGAGGCCGAGCTCGCGCATCCGCGTGATCGCTTCGCTGCGAGACGACACGCCCAACTTGCGGTACACGGAGATCGCCTGCGTCTTGACGGTGTGTGCTGCCTGTTTGCGCCCCAGGAACAGCGACTCGACGCGTCGTCGACTCCTCGACAGTCTGAACCGACGCAACGGCCAGAACCTGAGCGAGCTGTGCGCCGGCATGGACATCGCCGGGCGAGACGCTCGAGGCGAGCGGCTGAAGCGGATCGCTGCTCGGGGGCGCACCCCTGGAACCGACCGATCTGGATGATGCGGCCGCCGCCCCGATGACCGATGATGGGTCGTGCTGCAGCCAGCGGCCCGAACGAGGAGGAACACACCCATGAGCATCGGACCGATCCAGGCGTTCGTGATCGGCTTCCCGGACAATGACCTGCTCGAGGGTCGCATCGCCGAGGAGTTGGCGCGCCTCAGCGACGTCGGCCAGATCAGGATCATCGACGCCGTCTTCGTGCTTCGCGAGGAAGGCGAACTCTCCGTGCTCGGGGTCTCGGACCTCGACGACGACCAGCGCGCCGAGCTGCGCACCGCCATCGGTGCCCTGGTCGGACTCGGAGTCGCCGGTGCCGAAGGGGCCGTGGTCGGGGGCGCGCTGGGCGCCTCCCTCGATGCCGATGCGCCGACCGCTGCCGAAGCGGTCGCGGCCGGCCTGGTCGAGGACCTGCCTGAAGGCAGTTCGGCGCTCGTGCTGGCGATCGAGCACCTCTGGGCGATCCCGCTCCGCGACGCCGTCCGCGACGCTGGCGGCATCGTCATCGCCCACCACTCGGTGACCGCCGAGGACCTCATCACCCTCGGCATCGCGCTCGGCGACGAAGCCGAGCTCGAGGAAGCGGAGGAGGAGGCCGACGCCGAGGAGTGACGACCGCTGGTAGGAACTGGTCGTGCTGATCCTGCTGCCGGCGTCGGAGGCGAAGGCCCCGATCGCACGCGGCAAGCCGCTCGACCCAGCCGGCCTGTCCTTCCCCTCGCTGGCGCCGACCCGCGCCGCGGTGCTCGACGCCTTGATCGAGGTCAGCGCCGAGCCCGACGCGACTCGACGCCTCGGCGTCCCGCCGACGTTGGGCCACGTCGTCCTCGGCAACGTCACGATCCTCGACGCCCCGGCCGCTCCTGCGGGAACGGTCTACTCGGGCGTTCTGTACGACGCGATCGGGCTGGCCGACCTCGACGCGGCGTCGCGGCGGCGGGCTCGGGCGTGGATCGTGATCATCTCGGCGTTGTGGGGCGCCGTCCGCCTGGGCGATCGCATTCCGCCCTATCGCCTGAACATGTGCGGCCGCCTGCCGGGTCTGGCCCACCTCCCGCAGGTCTGGCAGGAACCGCTCGCCGACGTGCTCCCGGCGGCGGCCGGCAGTGGCGTCATCGCCGACTTCCGGGTCGCCGACTTCGCCACGGCATGGCGGCCGTCCGGCGCAGCTCGCCGAGCGCACCGTTGCCGTCCGGGTCCGTCATCGCGACGGCACGCGGGGCGCCGGCTCGTACAGCGCCAAGCACACCGGCGGACTCGTCGTCCGCCGGATCGTCACCGACTCCGTCGACCCACCCGATCCCGAGGGACTGGCGGACGCGCTGTCAGAGCACTTCGACGTCGACCTCAGGGAGCCGAGCCGGCCTGGCCGCACGTGGGAGCTGCGCGTCGCCGAAGCGACCGACTGACGTCAGGTCGGGGCGTCGGTCCGTTCCGGCAGCTCGGCGTCGGCCCCGGCATCGCCGTTGGCGTCGGCGTTCGCCTGCCCGCTGGACGACAGCGATCGCATCAGCAGGGCGCCGAGCCCGCCGACCACGCCGGATTCGCTGCCGACCTGGACGTCGGGCACGATCTTGACCCCGCCCGCCGACACCTCGCGCAAGGCCGCGACGAGGGCTGTCTGCGACGACCCGATCGCTTCGGTCTGGGCGCTGAACCCCTTCGCCCGCGCCAGCCCGAGCGCTTGCTCCGCCGCTGCCTCGGCCTCGCCGATCGCTCTGCGCCGAGTCGCCTCGGCCCCACCGGTGGTGGTGATCACGTCGGCCTCGCCCTGGGCACGGGCGCGCGCGGCGTGGGCGTTCGCCGTCTCGATGTCGATCGAGACGTTGGCCTGGGCGAGTTGCCCCTGCATGTCGGCGACACCGCGCTGTTGCTCGAGGCTCACGCGCGCCTCCTGGGCGGCCCGCTGTTGGGCGAAGGTGGCGCGTTCCTGGGCGGCGATCTCCCTGCTCGTGAGCACCGCGACGAGGTCGGCCGGGAACACGACGTCCTGGATGTAGACACCGCGCGTCTCGACCTCGTAGCGGGCGAGATACTGGCGGATGTAGCCCTCGGCGGCGGCTTGCACCTCGTCGCGCTTCTCGATGAACTCCGTCGCGCCGAGCGTCTGCAGCTTGTTGCGGAAGTAGTTGCCGACCGCTGAGTGGAGCACCTCGTTGACGAGGTTCTGCATCGTGCCGACCATGCTGATCACCTTCGGCGCACGCGTGTCGGGGACGTGGATCTGCACCTGCAGGTCGATGCTGAACGTGAACGCTTCCTTGCTCTTGGCGTCGATCGCGCGACAGCCGGGCGTCGAGGCTGTGCGCCTCGCTGGTCGCGGCCGACCAGTTGAGGGTGAGGATCGACGTCGGCACGATCTCGGCCTCGTAGATCCGCGGGTTGAGCGTGTACTTGCCCGTGCGCAGCGGTTCCTCCCAGATGCCCTGGTGACCGGGATCGACGATCGAGCCGAACTTGAACTCCTCGCCCGAAGTGTCCTCGGTCGGCAATCCGACGTAGGACTTGATCACGGCGACCTCGCCCTGGCGCACGACGAGCATCTCGCGCAGTTCGACGCGGACGAGGAACGGGTTGAGCAGGTAGGAGCCGTAGAGGAGCGGGTCGTGCTGCAGGCCGATGCAGCCGCCGTCGTCGAGGAACGCCTGGTAGTCCTGGTAGTTGTCGTGGAGGTCGTTCTTCGACCGCAGCACCGCCTGGATGATCTGCGTGGCGGATCCCGTCCCAGAACGTTCCAGGTCGGCGATGTCGCTGAATCCGCCGATGCGGCTGGCGATCCCGCTCGACGCCGGACCTTCGAGCGTCGTGACCACGCCGACGACGTCGCGGTCGCCCTGCGGTGTGATGTGCACGATGCTGAGCACGGACGGGTCGACCTGGTTGATCGACGTCTCGGCGGCGTCGGAGATGATCTTGCCGAACACCTCGTCGCCGGTGGCGACGACGAACCCGATCGGGTGGATCGGCGCCGTCGTGCCGGGCGGGAGCACCGGCCGCTGGACACCCTTCTGGCCGCCGTTGTCGAGGAACGTCCGCACGTTGGCGAAGTTCCCGAACTCGGCCTTGTACACCGCGGACTTGGCACCGGTCGGGAGCGGGCTGCCGACCTGGGCGATCACCAGGCCGATGCGGCCCGGAGGGACCTGCACCCAGTCGAACGCCTGCACGCCGTAGAGCGGCCACGGCTTGAATCGAAGCCCTGGCATCAGCAGCGCCGCCTGGTAGCCGGCCTCGCCGTCGAGGGCGAGGAGCTGGTCGGCTTCGAGCTTCCTGCCGACGCGCTTGGTGACGAGCCCGACCTGCGAGGGACCGATCGAGTGCAAGCTCGCCACGATCACCACGCCGAGGAGGACGACTACAACGAGGATGCCGATCACGATGGCCACTGGCCACCTCCGTATGTCAGTCGGCGAAGATGCCGACACCACTCAAGCTAGCGAAGCCAAGGTGAAGTTGGCCCTTCGCCTGTCGGCCAGCGACCTCGAAATCGGTGCGCCCGCCCGGGTACAGCACCGGTTCGAAGCGCGGTCCAGACGCCTCATCCGCCTCGATGACCGATCCGACCCGGACGATGGTGTGGGCGGAGAGACGGTCGCGCGTGCGCCACGTCTCCTCCGAGTACTCGGCGGTGACGAAGTATCCGCCGGCGGGGTTGAACACGTCCTCGATCACCTGGAACCGTCCATCGCCGGTCGAGCGAAGGACGAGTCGGCGGGCGCACGTCGACGACTCCTCGCCACGGGACAGGGCGGCGCGGACGTCGTGCTCGCGGAAGAGTCCGAGGGTGAGCAGTTCGCCGGCCGGGATCTCGCCGGTTCCGAGACCGTGTCCGGCCTGGGCTGCGGCGACCAGGCGGAGGCGCTCCGTTCGGGCACGGGCCTCGGCCACCTGCACCGATCGCTGCGCTTGGAGGTACTCCTTGATCTCCTCGTCGCCGTACGCCTGCTCGAGCACGTCCCATTGCCGTTCTGGAGCGAGCTCGCTGAAGATCCGCTGGGCCAGCTTCATCCGTGCGTCCCGCGGCACCGAATCGAGCAGCTCGACGAGCAGGTCGACGTGCGCAGACGGGTCGGCAGCGATGCGCGCCACCTCGGCTTGGATCTCGCGGGCGAGCTCGAGATACGGGCCGGCGTCGTCGATCTCGGCGGCAAGCCGCTCGAGGTCGGCACGCTCGCGGGCTCTGCGCACGACGCTCAGTATGGGGCCCGCCAACTCGTAGCGTGACGTCGTGGACCGTCACGTCGTGCTGCTCGGGCTGATGGGGGCCGGCAAGACCTCGATCGGGACGGAGGTTGCGGCGCGGCTCGGCCGACCGCTGATCGACAGCGACGAACGCCTCGCCGAGCGGACCGGGGGACGAACGGCCGCCGAGATCGGCAACGACTGCGGGCTGGAGGTGCTCCACCAGATCGAGGCCGAGATCGCCCTCGAGGCCCTGGCGGTGGCCCACCCCGCCGTCATCGGACCGGCATCGTCGGTATGCGAGTCGGCATCCGTGCGCGACGCGTTGGCGGAGCACCTCGTCGTGTGGCTGCGCGCCCCGCTCGACTACCTCGCGCGGACAGCGGTGATGAAGTCGCACCGGCCGCTCGTCGATCGCGAAGATCCGGTCGAGCTGTTCGCCAGGCAGATGGCGGTGCGCGAGCCGCTCGTGCTGCCGCTCGCGGCGCTGATCATCGACGTCGCCGAGGTGACGGTCGACGAAGCGGCGGCGGAGATCGTCAGGCTCGTCGACGAACGGTCGGGCTGACGCCGCCCGCGTCGGATCGCACGAGCAGCGCCAGCTCAGCGGCGACGTCGTCCGGCTCGATGCCGTCGGTGCTGACCTGGACGAAGCGCCGGTAGGCAGCGCTCCGTTCGGCGAGCAGCTCGACGATGCGCTGGCGCGGATCCGGCACCGCGAGCAACGGTCGCTCGATGGCCGACGCGTCGTTGCTGAGGCGATCGAAGATCTCGTCGGGCGTCGCGACGAGGCAGAAGACGCGCCCGCTGCGGCCGAGGGCGGCGACGTTGTCGGGGTCGAGCATCATCCGTCCGCCGGTGGAGATCACCAACCGCTCCCGCGCGGCGAGCTCGGCGGCCAGCTCGCGCTCGATCTGGCGGAACGCGTCCTCACCGGCGGTGCGAAAGATGTCGGCGATCTCGCCGTATCGCTCGACGATGACCTGATCGGTGTCGACGAACTCGTAGCCGAGCCGTGCGGCGAGGAGCCGTCCGACCGTCGTCTTGCCGGTCCCCATGAACCCGGTCAGGACGACGTTGCGAGCGTCAGCGGTACTCATCGCTGGCGGGCAAGGCTAGGTGCGCGACCACGGCGACTACATTGGCCGACTCACCATGGCTCGAACCGTGCTCGTCCTCAACGGACCGAACCTCAACCTGCTCGGCACGCCGGGAACCGGAGGTCTACGGTCGCGAAACCCTCGCCGACATCCTCGCCGACCTGCGGGCTCATGCCGCCAAGTCCGACGTCGACATCGTCGACTTCCAGTCGAACGTCGAAGGCGAGCTGATCGGCCGGCTCCATGCCGCGCGGGGCGAGGTCGACGGCGTGATCTTCAATCCCGGCGCGTTCAGCCACTACAGCTACGCCCTGCGCGACGCGATCGCCGGCACCGGACTCGCCGTCGTCGAGACCCACCTGTCCAACGTCCACGCTCGCGAGCCGTTCCGCCACACGTCCGTGCTCGCCGCGGTCTGCCTCGGCGTCGTCGCCGGGTTCGGCCGCAACAGCTACTTCGTCGCTCTCGACGCGCTGCTGCGGCATCTCGGCTAAGTGGTGGTCCCCGACGAGGGGTCGGGCCTACGCGACCTGCACCTCGTCGAGGTCGCAGCCAGTCCGCCAGCGAACGCAGCTCGGCGTCGACCGCCGACCTCATCGCACGTGTGAACCGCACGTCCTCGTGGATGGCGTCGACACGGAGCTGCGATGTCTTGCGATCGGCGGCGGCGTCGACCTTGCCGATCAGCCGATCGTCGTGGAGCACGGGCAGGGCGAAGTACCCCCAGCGCCGCTTCTCCTTCGGCTTGTACATCTCGAGGAGGTACTCGAACTCGAACAGGTCGAGCGGCGCGTGCCCGGTTGTGGATGAGCCGGTCGAACGGTGACAGCACGGCGGTGCGGCCGGCGAAGTCGTCGGCCGAGACGCTCCGGATCGACCCGCCATTGGCCCGACGTGCCCTCGACCTCCGCGGTGACGCCGGCGTCGCCGACGATCTGCGGCGGGCGACGCCGAGCGAGCGCAGCCGCTTCTCGTCGCGGATCCGGCGGGCCTCGTCGGCCGGGACGACCGGCAGTGCTCGGATCGGGTAGACCCGCTCGGCCAGGTCCCAGAGGCGGTGGCGGCCACGGCGGGCGGCGACCGCCACCTCTCCGTGCGCCGCGAGGAACTCGAGCAACTGGGTGACGTTGCGCTCGTTCGTCCATCCCGACGATGCCCACGGCACGGCGGCGGTGTCCGGGATCTCGCGACGACCGCAGCGGGCCGGACGCGCGCAGCAGGCTCGAGCACGTTCTGCGGAACGCCTGTTGGCGTCGAGCCAGCCGCGCCGGCCCGCCGGTTGCGCCGCGGCCAGTCGGCCATGTCCGCGAGGTAGAGGCCGAGGTTCGCCATCGGGCGCACCATCGCCAGGGGTGGCTCGGCGTCGTGGTCCTGGGCGCGGAACTCGAACAGCGTGCGGTCGCCGCTCGAGCGCCTGCTGCAGCTGCGCCGGGTCGTAGGAGTTGCCGAGGCGACTCCAGGCGACGAGGTCGGCGCTCGGCGCCACGACGGCCGTCGG
This sequence comes from uncultured Alphaproteobacteria bacterium, assembly GCA_963736275.1. GTDB lineage: Bacteria > Pseudomonadota > Alphaproteobacteria > Rhizobiales > Xanthobacteraceae > Pseudolabrys. Next base: position 181,084 of record CAVTOP010000005.1, on the reverse strand, counting down.
GTCGAGCTGCAGGAACGTCAGCCGGTCGACGACCTCGAGGAGGTCGGTCGGGCCGCTCGGCATCGAGCAGCTGGGCGCGCACGGCGATGCGGCGAGCCGCTTGCTTGGTGAGCCGCCGCACGTCACCGCGGCGTGTCTAGCAGACCGATCGATCACCGCCGGAGCGTCGCCGACCGGCACACGTCGGCCAGGGTCGTTACGCTCGACCGAAGAATCCGTGACTCGTCGCGACACGTGTCGCTCGTCCGCCAAGGACGCCCGATGGCATCTCGCCTCAATCCGTACATCAGCTTCGACGGCAACGCCCGCCAGGCTCTGGAGTTCTACAAGTCCGTGTTCGGCGGCGAGTTGTCGGTGATGACCTTCGGCGACATGGGGTCGCCCGACCCGGCGGGTGCCGACAAGGTCATGCACGGCATGCTCGAAACCGACAGCGGCTACACGTTGATGGCGGCGGACAATCCGCCGGGGATGGAGTACAAGTCCGGCACCGACATGTCGGTCAGCCTCAGCGGCGATGAAGCCGATCTGCTCCGCGGTTACTGGGACAAGCTGTCCAGTGGTGGCTCGGTGTCGGTGCCGCTCGAGAAGCAGATGTGGGGCGACGTCTTCGGCATGTGCGAGGACCAGTTCGGCGTCACCTGGTTGGTCAACATCGGCGAGCCGACAGGCTGACCCCTCGCCGCATGGCGAGAGTGTCGCCCGACCTGCTCGTCCACCTGCGCCGCGCCCGTCGGCTGACCCGACGCCGTCGGGGGAGCCAATCACGCCTAGCGCTCGCACCGGTCGACCGTACTCATTTCCCGTCCGTCGATGCCGTGTCGGAGGACGCTGTCGTGGGTGGGTGAGGCGCTGGCTGGGTGAGGGTCCGCGTGCGCACGCCGTGCTGTTCCTACGTTTCCGGCTGTTCGAAGGCTGGGAGCGAGGAGAGAACGGCGTGCGCGTCAAGAAGGTACTCATGGCGGTGCTCGGGCTGTGCCGTGAGACGGTGGTCGTGGCGTGGGAGCTGCATGACGGTGATCGGCCGCTTGTCGAGGTGTGGCTACGCGTGAAGGCTCGTCGGCGGGGCCGCTGTGGTCGCTGCGGTGAGCTGGCCTCGTTCTACGACCGAGGCGGCGGTGAGCGCCGCTGGCGGCACGTCGACGTCGGGTTCGCCACCTGCGAGCTGATCGCCGATGCCCGGCGAGTCGACTGCCCGGCGTGCGGCCCGACGGTGGCGCAGGTGCCGTGGGCGCGGCACGACTCGGCGTTCACCCGGGCCTTCGAGGATCTCGTCGTGCATGACGCCATCGTCGGCAACAAGCAGGCTGCGGCGGACCGCTACGGGATCTCGTGGCGAGCGGTGAACCACATGTGCGTGCGAGTGGCGACCGAAGCCCTCGGTCGGGTCGATCTGCTCGACGGGCTCGTCGCCATCGCCATCGATGAGGTCAAGTACAAGAAGGGGCAGCGCTACTTGACCGTCGTGTGCGATCACGTCACCGGCAAGGTCGTGTGGGCCGCCAAGGGTCGCTCGCAAGGCCACCGTCGGCGAGTTCTTCGACGCCCTCGGCGACGAACGCGCCGCCGCGTTGCAGTTCGTGACCGCTGATGGTGCCGACTGGATCCGTGACGTCGTCGCCGAGCGGGCCGCCGACGCGATCGTCTGCCTGGACACCTTCCACGTCATCTCGTGGGCCACCGACGCCCTCGACGAGGTCCGCCGCGGCGAGTGGAACCAGCTGCGCCGCAGCGGCGGCGCCGCGGCGGCCAAGACGCTCAAGGGGCTGCGGTTCTTGCTGCTGCGCAACTGGGAGAACCTCACCGGCGCTCAACGCGCCACCATCCGCGCCCTCGACGGATCGAACCGGAGGTTGCTGCGGGGATGGCAGCTGAAGGAGGAACTTCGAGACATCTTCACCCTGCCGTTGCTGGCCGCCCGCCGGGCCCTCGATGACTGGCTCGCCTACGCCTCCCGCTCGAAGCTGGCCCCGTTCGTCAAGCTGGCCCGCACCATCCGCAGCTACCGGCCATCGATCGAAGCGACCATCGAATGGAAGCTCACCAACGGGATCGCCGAGTCCAACAACGCCGCCATCGGCCGCATCCGCGCCAACGCCCGCGGCTTCCACGACCCCCACGCCTTCATCACCATGATCATGCTCGACCGCGCCGGCATCGCCCCCCGACCTGCCCTGGGCCAGCGTCGCATGACCCACGACTCCGTCAGTTGGGCCTCAACCACCGCCGGTCAGGCTGACCGTGACGCCGTCGGGGGAGCGAACAGCGTCGCGGTCAGCACCGGTTCGACCGTACTGATTTCCCGTCCGTCGATGCCGTGTCGGAGCGGCGTGGTCGAGGCCGATGAGCGGTGAGTGCAAGCCGCGACCGACTGTCACGCCGCGGCGGTGCGGGCGAGGTCGACGCACTTGCGCAGCGACTGGCGGACGAACGGGCGCAGCGCGGCGCCGTCGGCGAGCAGTTCCTCGGCGATCGACTGCACCGACGTGGCGATGCCGGGGTCGTCGGGATCGGACTCCAGCTGCAGCAGGGCGCGGCCGAGCGGCGCCTTGTCGTGGTGCTCACCGGCACCGACCGGTGCGTAGGTGTGGACGATCAGGGCGCGAACGATGGCGAGCTGCCACGCCGCCAGCGTCGGGCGCAGCTGCCGCGCGTAGGTCCGGTAGTACGACAGGTGGGCGGCTTCGTCGTTGCGCATCGGCACCATCAGCACCTTCGCCATCTCGTGCTCGCCGTGGTGTTCGAGGATCGCCGCCATCCGCCGGTACGCCTCGAGGGCGAGACGCTCGTTGATCGCCCCGATCGTGTGATAGGTCATCTCGATCACGCCCTTGACCCGCGGCAGCAGGCGGGCGAGGAAACCGGCGGCGCGGTTGTGCAGCGGAACGGCGTCCTCCGGCCGCGGTTCATACGGCTGCAGGCCGAGCGAGCGGGCGAGCCGGGCCTGGGCCTCACCGTGGCCTTGCTCGTCGGGTACCCAGACCGTGAGGAAGCGGCCGACGTAGTCGTTGCTCGAGTGCGGCAGCAGCGTCTCGATCGACAGCCCGCCGACCTCCGCCTCGACGCGCTGGGCGTACAGCAGTGCGTCGCCGATGTGCTCGGCGGACGACGTCGGGCCGGCGAAGGCGTTGGATCGCCGCGTCGACGGCATCGAGGTCGAGTGCCGCCTTCGTCTCGACGTGGCGGAGGCGAGCCTCCAGAGCATCGTTGCCGGCGAGCATTCCACCTCCCCTCGTCGAGACCAGCCGGTATCGGCGCCGGTGGCGCCGACGACGTTCGGGAGAGTGTACGGAACGCGTCCGGTTGGCGAACTCCATCTGGCGATGTTCAGGCGGTGTGCAGGGCTCGGTCGAGGGGCCGACGCAGGTCGCACGTGAGTACCTCGCCGAGTGGACCGCTCGGTCGGGAACTGGAGCCGTCGGCGCAGCGACCGGATGGTGACCGTCTCACCAAGGAGTCACCACATGAACCCATCCGGGGTCGAGATCGTCGCCGTGACGGCCCCCGGACAAGGCGCCGGCTGACGTTCGGCCATCCGGCGAGCCGCGCACCTCGAATGCAGTGGGTGAGCCGTGCGCTGATCGGTGCCGTCGTCGCGGCCGTAGCCCTTCTCCTCGGCTACGGCACGGCGGCCGCGCACGCCGAGCTGATCAGCATCACGCCTGCCGACGGCGAGATCGTCGACGTCGCGCCGGCGGACGTGGTGCTGACGTTCAGCGAGCCGGTGTCGTTGACCGGCGGCTCGGTGCGCGTGCTCGATGACGATGCCAACGACGTGGCCACGGCGACGACGCTCGAGAACGAGACGGTCACCGTCGAGCTCGCCGACGGTCTCGCCAACGGCACCTACACCGTGGTCTGGGAAGTCGTCTCTGTCGACTCGCACCGGATCTCCGGGGCCTCGGTGTTCCACGTCGGGGCGCCGTCGTCGCACGGCCTCACCGCCGACCAGCTCGATCTCGGCGGGGACGACGCCGGCTGGGGCGTTCGTACCGGCGCGGCGATCCTCACGGCGATCGCCTACGCCGGCGCCCTCGTCGCCGCCGGAACCCTCTGCTTCTCGCTCTACGCCGACAGCAGCGAGCGGCTGCTCGACGTGAGCAGCAAGGCAGCCGTGCTCGGTGCCGTCGCCCTCGTCGCCGCCACGCCGTTCCGCATCGCTCGCCTCGGCGGCGGCCTCGACGCGCTGCGCGACAACGACGTGCTGACGGCGGCGCTGCGCGGGCCGATCGGCGTGTCGACCGCGGTCACCGCCCTCGCGTTGCTCGTCGCCGCCGTGCTCACCGACCGTCGGGCTGCCGCGTTGGGTGCCGACGGCGTTCACCATCGTCGCCCTCGGTGGCTTCGCCATCGAGGGGCACACCCGCACGCCGGTGCGGCGGTGGTGGCTCGTGGGGTCGGACGTCGTCCATCTCGTCGCCGCCGCGGTGTGGCTCGGCGGCCTCGTCGCCCTCGCCCTCGCCTTCCGCGCGATGAGCGATGCCCGCGCGCTCGCCGGGATGGTCCGCCGCTTCAGCGACGTCGCCCTCATCGCCGTCGGCATCGTCGCCGTGACCGGGGTGACGATGGCATGGATCATCCTCCCGTCGGCAGGCGAGCTGACCAGCACGGGGTACGGGCTCGCGCTGCTCCTCAAGGTGGCGCTCGTCGTCGTCGTGATCATCCTCGGCGCCTACAACCGCTACCGCCTCGTTCCGGCTGTGGAGGTTCGCCAAGCTGGTCCCGACGACGAACCGCAGCAGGCTGCCCAAGCCCGTGCCCGCCGCCGGCTCGGCGACATCGTCCGGGTCGAGCTCGTCCTGTTGGTTGCGGTCGTCGGCGTCACCGCCGTGATGGTGACGCGATCACCGTTGAGCTCGACGTACCGCCGCGGCGACGGCGGCGCCGGCCGAAGCCCACGAGATGGCGATGGCGACGGTGACGCTGTCCAACGACGGTGGCACCGCCGACGTGAGCGTCATGCCGGGTCGCGTCGGCAGCAACGTGATCGACATCGTGCTCCACGACGTCGAGGGTCGCGTCATCAACCCCTACGAAGCGCCGGTGGTCGAGCTTCTCGTTGCCCGCGTCCGAGATCGGGCCACTACGTCCGGAAGTGCTGCCGCTCGGGATCGGGCACTACCAGGCGAACGTCGACCTCAGCTTCGCCGGGAGCTGGGAGCTGTCGATCCGCGTGCGGACCGGCGAGTTCGAATCGGTCGTCGGCACCACCACGTGGCGATCGAGTAGCGCGCCGAGACCGCGCCCGTCGCCAGGACGTCGAGACGGCACGGCGAGCAGCCACACGAGCACGACGCTGACGATCTCGGGAAGGTGGGCGGCCTCGTCGAAGAGCGGGATGCGGCGCTGGGCGAGGTCGACGATCGAGCCGATCACGAGGGCGGCTGCGACCACGATCGCCACCGGCAGCATCGTGCGTGAGCGCGCCGGGCGTGCGACGACCACGAGCAACCCGACGCCGTAGGCAACGGCGAAGGCGCCGAGGTGGCGGGCGGCGTGCGGCGACGTCGCCTGCTCGTCGCCGAGCAATGGCGGGACCGACACGACGATGATCTCCACGGCGACGACCGCCAGGAGCGCGCGCACCATGCTCCACGTGGCGGCGCGATCGGCCGCCGCCGTCAACCGGGCGATGCGCCGCGGCAGCTCGTCCGGAGGCGCTGCCCGTGGCTGCGCCGACGACCGCCATCGGCGCCGTCGCGGCGAAGCTCCGGCACCCCGGGCAGCGGCGGAGGTGGGCGTCGAGCATCCGTTCGTCGACCGCCAGCTCCTCGCCGTCGGCGCGGGCGGAGATCGCCTCGCGCCAGCGCTCGCACGTCATGGTGGTCCGGTCGCTGGGGGAACCCGGGTGGTTCCCGGCATGCTGGGCGGGTGGCCCTCGACGATCCGCTGCGGCGTTGCGCCGCGGCGGCAGCCGAAGGCGACAACGGTGCGGTGGCCGAACTGGTGCGGCGAACCGAACAGGCGGTGTGGCAGCTGTGCGCAGTCCTTGGGTCGGCCGGGGAGACAGAGGACCTCGTCCAAGAGACCTACCTGCGGGCGCTGCGCTCGCTGCCACGGTTCCGCGGCGAGGCGCCGGTGCGCGTGTGGCTGCTGTCGATCGCCAGGCACACGTGCGCCGACCACGTCCGTCGCAGGCAGCGCCAGCGCCGTCTGCTCGACCGCTTGACGATCGAGGCCGGCAGCGCCGGCGACGTCGTCGTCGACGCGCCCGTGGTGCCCTCGATGGAACTGTTGCTGCGGCTCGATCCCGATCGGCGCGAGGCTTTCGCCCTGACGCAACTCGCCGGGCTCAGCTACGAGGAGGCCGCCGGGGTCGTCGGGTGCCCGATCGGCACGATCCGATCGCGAGTGGCGCGTGCCCGAGCCGATCTGCGGGCATTCCTCGACGTCGACGTCGCCGCCAGTTGACCGCCTCAGCGTTGCTGGAACGACGCCAGCACCGTTTGCAGCGGGGTGTCATCGGCCGTGGGAAGCTGCACCTCGAGGTGCAACGTCGCCGAGTGATCCGCCGGGCTCACCGCCACCGACACGATCCGCGTCTCGGTGCCGTCGCAGCCGCTCCACGTCTGCAGGTACCCGGTGTAGGTGCCGTTGTCGAACGACTGCACACCCGCCGTCGTCGCAATCGTCCTCCCACCCGAGGTTGGCGAGCAGCGCGGCGGGATCGTCGGTGTACGGATACTCGACGAAGATCACGCCGGGTGTCGTCCACCCGCCGAGCATGGCGTCGACATCGGGGGCAGCGATGATGCGCGCCCGTGAGGTCATGTCGTCGTTGAACGTCCCGCCTAGGCGTCGTTCGCTCCACTCCGCCGGCACCGCGACCGAGATGCTGCCGACTGCTGTCGACGACGGTCGCGGCGCCGGGCTGCACCGAACCGTGCAGCAGCGCGTCGGGCACGACGCCCACTGGCGCAACCGGAGCCGGGAGCGTCGTCGCCGGATACGTCGAACCGGCGACGAGGGCGATCGAGTCGAGGACCGCCGACGCCGAGCGGTCGGCGGATGTCTCCTGAACCTCAGCGAGGATCGTGAACGAGTTGTCCGGCGGGCGGGCGGCAACGACCGTGAGGCTGGTGTCGCCGCCGGCGCAGCCGGTCCAGACCTCGATCAGCCCGGCGAAGCGTCCGTTGTCGAAGGGTTCGGTGCCGTCGGACGAGCAGTTCTCGCTGTACGCGTTGTTGGCGAGCACGGTCGCCGGATCGACGTCCGGAGGCAGGGCGAGGATGCGCGTGCCGGGAACGTCGAAGCCACCGAGGAACTCGCGGGCGTCCGGCGCGGCGACGATCGTCGGGCGATCGGTTCCGTCGTCGTTGGCGCCCGACGCCGTCGTCACGTCGGTCCAGCCGCCGGGAACGGTGACGGAGAGCAGGTTGGTGTCGTCGACGATGTAGCGGGTCCCGGGCGCCGCCGAAGTCGACGTCTCGGTGCTCGTCGATGTCGTCGGCGCAACCGTGGACGTGGTGGTCGACGTCGTCGATGTCGTGGTCGACGTCGTCGATGTCGTGGTCGTCGTCGCGATCGTCGCCGTCGGCCACGTCGCCGTCGGCGTGAAGTTGAACGACTGCAACACGATGTCGAGGGCAGGGCGGTCCGCGGCGCTGGCCAGCTGCACGATGACGACGACGGTGGCATCCTCGCTCGCCGGGCTGGCGACGATGGCGTGCCATTCCGCCGCTCGTTCGGGACCGCACTGGGTGTGCTGCCACCACTGCCCGGAGAACGCACCGTCGTCGTACGGCACCACTTCGAGGGCGGCGCATCCGGAGGTCAGCTCGAACCGCTCGTAGACGGTTTCCACGTCGGCATCGAACGGGTACGCCGCATAGAGCACCCCTGGTGCGTTGAACGTCTCGTCCCAGACGCGCAGGTTGGTCGCGGCATTGATCCACGGCACCTCGGAGCCCTCGAATGCAGCGGGAGCGAGGTCGACGTCGTCCCAGTGCTCGGGCACGGCGACGCTGAGGTGGCCGGTGGCGTCGACGAGCGTCTCGTAGCCGGAGGGCACGACGAAGTCGTCGGGAAAGTCAGGCGCCGAGATCACCGCAACGGTCGTCGACGGCGGCTCGGTCGGTTCGCCGCCGGTCAGGGCAGATGCCGTCGGGGTCGCCACGGCCAACACGGCGAACGCCGCGCCGATCAGCGCCGCCGAGGTGCCCCGCCTCATGTGAGACGCAGCGTGGACAGCACCGCCTGCAGGGGAGTGTTGTCGGCATCCGGCAGCTGGACCTCGATGTACACGGTGTTCGACTGGTCCGTCGGGCTGATGGCGAGCAGCACGTTGCGCGAGGCCGTGCCACCGCAAGCCGACCACGTCTGCATCAGCCCGGTGAACGTCCCGTTGTCGAACGCCTGCACGCCGGCGTCGGTGCACTGATCGGCGAAGCCGAGGTTTCTCAGCAGCGTCGACGGGTCGCTGGCGAAGGGGTAGGCGACGACCTGGGCGCCGGGCACCTCCCATTCGGTGTAGAAGTCGTCGAGCACCGGTGCCGCCGCGACTCGTGGACGATCGCTGCCATCGTCGTTCATCAGGGCGCCGACATCGGTGTCGATCCACGTGCTCGGCACGCCGACGGATATCCGGCCACGGCTGTCGGTGACGGTCGTCAGCGGCGCCGCCGGCGCCAACAACAGTTCGGGTGGCACCGGGCCGGTCGGGTTCAACGGGGGCTCGGCAGCCGGCGTGGGATACACAGCGCCAGGCACGACGCCGGCGGAGCCGAGGATCTGATCGAGGACGGCGTCGTCCGGCGACGTCTGTTGGACTTGGACGAACAGGGTGAACGAGTTGTCGGACGGCCGGGCGGCGACGTTGACGACGCGGGTCGTCTTCCCATCGCAATCGACCCAGAGCTGTTGCTGGCCGACGAAGCGGCCGTCGTCGTACGGCGTAACGCCGCCATCGGTGCATGCGCCCGGATAGTCGAAGCGCTGGAGCATGGCAGCCGAGATCGGTGGTCGGCGGGAGGGCGATGACGTGGGTCCCGGGGCCGTCCCAGGTGTCGTAGAACTGCTGCAGGTTCGGCGCGGCGGTGATCGTCGCCCGTCGGACTGCCGTCGTCATGACGACCGAAGCTGAGGTTCTGATCGGTCCAGTCCGCCGGGACGGTGACGGTGAGGAAGTCGGTCTCGTCGACCAGCCGTGTCCCGGCCGTCGGCGAGCCGGCGTCGTCGGAACGAACACGTCGTCGCCCGGCGTCGGACGACGCGTCGACGGCGGCGGTGCGGCCGTGGTCGGCGCCGGCGGTCGTGGTCGGTGCGGCGGCGGTCGGCGCGGCGTGGTCGACGGGCTGGTCGGCGTCGTGGTGGGCGACACGGCCACGTCGCCGCCGGCGTCACGTTGAACGTCTCGAGCACCACGTCGAAGGCCTGCTGGTCCTGCGGACCGGTGAGCTGGATCTGCGACGAGGGCCGTGAACGCCTGGTCGGCGGGGCTGGCGACGATGAGGTGCCACTCCGCGGCACCGCCGGGGCCGCAGTCCGTCCACTGCGCCCACGAGCCAGTGAACACGCCGTCGGCGTAGGGAACGACCGTGCTGCTGGAACACCCGGCGGTCAAACCGTAGACGTTGATCAGGGTTTGCGGGTCAGAGGTGTAGGGGAAGGCGGCGTAGAGCACACCCGGCGCGTCGAACGTGTCGTTCCACAACTGAAGGTCCGTCGCCGCGTTGATCGCCGGCACGGACGCGCCGCCGATGTTGCCCGGGAAGGTGGCGATATCTGTCCATGTCTCGGGCACCGCGACGGTGATCCGGTTGGTGTCGTCGACGAGGTAGCGGTAGCCGGCGGGCAACTCGAACGCCGGCTCGGTTGTCGCCGCCTTCTCGCGGTCGTCGTCGTGGTTGGCTCCGCAGCGGTCACCGCGCCGGCGAGCATCGAGGGAGCGATGGCGCCGGTCACCAGCGCGGCGCCGCCGGCCACGAGGAGTGTCACCGTTGCTGCTTCATCGTCTGCGCCCCCGTCTCTCGGACAGTGTGATGCTGGCATAGACGGAGCGGCAGCGCCCAGGGTTCCCTGCGACCACCGTGCGTCGCGACAGTAGGTTGGGCGTCATGGCCAGCGGGCGCGCCGCGTGACGACGTCGGCGAGGACCAGCTTCGCGTCACCGCCCCGAAGCGATGGGCAGCGGGGATGCCGGGTGTCTTCGCCTCCGTGCGCGCGCTCTCGCGCCCAGATGAGCGCGACGCAAGGCGACCCGCACGATGCTGCACATCAACCAGCCGGACGGTTTCGACTGCCCGGGGTGCGCGTGGCCGGAACCGCACGACACGTCGCGGTCTCGAGTTCTGCGAGAACGGGGCCAAGGCCGTCGCCGAGGAGGCCACCGACCGCCGGGTCACCGCCGACTTCTTCGCCGCCCACTCGATCGCCGACCTCGCCGGCCGATCCGACTACTGGCTCGGCCAGCAGGGCCGCCTGACCGAGCCGATGTACCGAGCGCGCCGGCGACGACGCACTACCGGCCGATCGGCTGGGACGCGCGCCGTCGACCTCGTCGCCGATCGTCTGCGGGCGCTGGCGTCCCCCGATCGTGCCGTCTTCTACACGTCGGGCCGCACGAGCAACGAGGCCGCCTTCCTGTACCAGCTGTTCGTCCGCGCGTTCGGGCACCAACAACCTGCCGGACTGCTCGAACATGTGCCACGAGTCGAGCGGCGTCGCCCTCGGCGAGACGATCGGCATCGGCAAGGGCACCGTCACGCTCGACGACATCCACGCGGCCGAGCTGATCATCGTCGTCGGCCAGAACCCGGGCACCAACCACCCGCGGATGCTCAGCGCCCTCGAGCAGGCCAAGCGCAACGGCGCGGCGATCGTCGCCGATCAACCCGCTGCCGGAGGCCGGGCTGATCGCCTTCCGCAACCCGCAGCGGCTCCGCGGCTGGTCGGCCGGGGCACCGCGCTCGCCGACCTGCACCTGCCGGTCGCGGTCGGCGCCGACCTCGCCCTGTTCCAGTTGGTCAACCGCCGGCTGCGTCGAGCGCGGACGCCGTCGACCGACGAGTTCGTCGACGCGTCACTGCGACGGGCTTCGACGAGCTCGCCGCCCACCTCGCGTGCGCTCGATGCCGACGGCGCTGCTCGCCGCCACCGGCCTCGACGCGCGTCGTCGGCCGAGGAGCTCGTCGACCGCCTCGCCGGCAGCGACGACGGATCATCGTCTGCTGGGCGATGGGGCTCACCCAGCACCGCCAGGCGGTGGCGACGATCCGCGAGATCGTCAACACCGTGCTGCTGCGCGGCTCCATCGGGCGACGCGGCGCCGGGCTGTGCCCGGTGCGCGGGCACAGCAACGTGCAGGGCGACCGCACGATGGGCATCGTCGAGCGGCCGTCGGACGCCTTGCTCGACGCCTTGGCGGCACGGTTCGGGTTCGACCCGCCGCGCCACCACGGCTACGACACCGTCGACGCGATCGCGGCGATGGCCGCCGGCGACGTCGACGTGTTCGTCGGCCTGGGCGGCAACTTCGCCGCCGCGGCGCCGGACACCGACGTCACGACCGGCAGGCGCTCGAGCGCTGCGCGCTGACCGTGCAGGTCTCGACGAAGCTCAACCGCTCGCACGTCCGCTGCGGCGCAGGAGGCGCTGATCCTGCCCTGCCTCGGGCGCACCGAGGACGACCGACGGGCGGACGCGAGCGCTTCGTCACGGTCGAGGACTCGATGGGCATCGTCCACGCCACGCGCGGTGCCAACGCAGCCGGCGTCGCCGCACCTGCGCAGCGAGGTCGAGATCGTGTGCGCCATCGCCGCGGCCACGCTCGGCGACCGTGCCGATCGACTGGGGCGCCCTGGCCGCCGACTACGACGCCATTCGCGACCACATCGCCGCGGCGATCCCGGGGTTCGCCGAGTTCAACGAGCGCGTGCGCCAGCCGGGCGGCTTCGCCCTGCCCAACCCGCCGCGTGACGCACGGACGTTCCCGACGGCGACGGGCACGGGCGCGACTCACCGTCAACGACTTCGAGCCGATCGACGTGCCGCCCGGGCGCCTGCTGCTGCAGACCGTGCGCTCGCACGACCAGTTCAACACGACGATCTACGGGCTCGACGACCGCTACCGCGGCGTGCACGGGCGGCCGGCGGGTGGTGTTCGTGAACCCCGCCGACCTCGACGCGCTCGGGCTCGCCGACGGCGACCTCGTCGACATCGTCAGCGAGTGGAGCGACGGCCGCGAGCGCCGGGCCGCGCGCTTCCGGCTCGTCGCCTACCCGACGGCCCGCGGGCAACTGTGCCGCCTACTTCCCCGAGGCCAACGTGCTCGTCCCGCTCGACAGCGTCGCCGACGGCAGCCGCACGCCGACGTCGAAGGCGATCGTCGTCCGCCTCGAGCGCGGCGACCAGCCGTCGCCGTGATCGTCGAGTCGACGGGGGCGACGCTCGCGTGATCCGTCGTAGCGTGACCGCGTGGGCTCACCGCGGCGGCGACGAATCTGGCGGATCACCTCGGCGCGGCCACTCGAGCGGCCGTTGCGCCTCGCCGTCGTCGGCCTCGGCGGCCGCGGCTCGATCTACGCCGAGGCGATCTCCGCCGCGCATCGCGGTGAAGCCGAGTGTCGTCCAGATCGCCGAGCCAGCGCCCGTTCACCGCGATCGGGTCGCCGGGCCGCTCGGCCTCGCCGCCGAGCGCGACGTTCACCGACTGGCACGACCTCGTCGCCGCCGACCGCGTCGCCGACGCCGTGGTCATCGCGACCCAGGACCGCGACCATCGGCCGGCGATCGAGGCCTTCGCCGCCGCCGGCTACGACATCCTCTGCGAGAAGCCGCTGGCAGGCACCGAGCACGACTGCGCCGCCGCCGTCGCCGCTGCCTCGTCTGCCGGCGTCTTCCTCGGCGTGTGCCACGTGCTGCGCTACACGCCGAACACGCGCGCGCATCCTCGACCTGATCGCTGCCGGCGCGATCGGCGACCTCATCGCCATCCATCATCTCGAACCGGTCGGATGGTTCCACTTCGCCCACTCGTTCGTCCGCGGGCCGTGGCGCCGCGAGGACCTGTCCGGGCCGATGCTGCTGACCAAGTCGTGTCACGACCTCGACTGGCTCAGCGTCATCGTCGGCGCACCGGTCGCCCGGGTGTCGTCGTTCGGGTCACGGACGCTGTTCACGGCGGCGAACAAACCTGCCGCCGCCTCGGATCGCTGCATCACCTGCGCCATCGAGCCGGAGTGCGCCTTCTCGGCGGTGGCGATGTACCACGCCGGACTCGATCCGGATCGTGTCGGAGTCGTACTTCACCCGCATCGCCGCCCCGGAGGCGACGCCTGCCGCCGTCGACGTGGCTTTCCGCGAGGCGGCCCGTTCGGACGCTGCGTGTTCGAGAGCGACAACGACGTCGTCGACCACCAGGTCGTCGCCATCGAGTACGCCAACGGTAGTCACCGCCGTCATTCACGGTGACGGCGGCGACACGCGTTCGAGGACCGTCGCACCTCGATCTTCGGAAGCCGCGGCCAGCTCACCAGGCGACGGGCACACGGTCGAGGTGTTCGACTTCCTGCACCCGCGAGCGACTGCCAGCTACGACGTGACCGGCGACGGGAGCGGACACGGCGGCGGCGACGACGGCGATGCTCGCCGCCTTCGTCGATGCGCTGCGGCTGGGCGAGCCGGATCGGTTCCCGTCGCAGCGGCACGGCGCAGCCTCGCCACGCACCGCGATCGTCTTCGCCGCCGAGCGGGCGCGAGCGACCGCGCACCGTCGTCGAGCTGTAAGGGCGTCAGTCGAACAGGTCCAGCGGGTCGTCGCCGCCGGGGATGGCCAGCAGATAGCGGTTGGCATCGGTGAGGTGGGCCCGCCACAACCCCTCGGCCGCTTCGGCGTCGCCGGCTGCGATCAGCTCGACGAGCTCACGGTGCGACGTGGCGCCGCGGGCGAGCGCAGGGCTCGGGCCGTCCTCGTTGGCGAAGCGGCGCAGCTTGGCCATGTCGATGATCTCGCGGAGCACGGCGTGCAGCAGGGTGATCGTGCGGTTGTCGCGCGGCGGCGACGACGAGGGCGTGGAACTCGCTGAACTGCAGCACGAGCCGGCGGCGGTCGGCGGCGAGCTGCTCGCACTCGGCGATCGCCGCCCGCAGCAGCTCGATGTCGTCGTCGGTGCGACGTCGGGCGGCGAGGCGCGGCGGCGGGGCTCTCGATCGTGACGCGCGCCTCGAACACGTCGGCGAGCGTCGCGCCGTCGTGCTCGAGGTAGAACCCGGCGTAGCGGGCGACCATCGCTGGCGCTCGGCGCGTGCACGCTGGCGCCACCACGGGCGCCGCGCCGCACGGTGATCAGCTGCTCGGTCTCGAGCACCCGGAACGCCTCGCGCAACGTCGGCCGGGAGATCCCGAACTGCTCGGTGAGCGTGGCCTCGGACGGGAGCGACTCGCCCTCGCGCGAGCTCGCCGCGGACGATCTGCCTGCGCAGCTGGTCGGCGACCAACTCGGCGGTCTTCGGCACCCGCAGCCGCGAGTCCTGACCGTGGTTGCGGGATGCGGCGGTGCGAGGCTGGCACGATGAACTCCTCGGACCACGAGGGTGTGGCCGACTCGGCGCGAATCGTACAAATCGCTCGGCCGCCGGCTCGCACCGGGGCGACCTCGCTGCGGTCGTAGTGTCCGTAGCGTGCAGCGGGGCTTGTTCGACGACACGCACGAGCAGTTCCGCGACGCCTTCGCCACGTTCCTCGACCGGGAGATGGTGCCGCACCGCGAGCGCTGGGAGTCGTCGCGGGCATCGTCGACCGTTCGCTGTTCACGGCGGCCGGCGCCAACGGGTTCCTCGGCATCGACGTCCCCGAGGAGTACGGCGGCGGCGGCGTCGACGACTTCCGCTTCAACGTCGTGATCGCCGAGGAGCTGCAGCGCGCCGACGTCAACGCCGCCGGGCTCGGCATCACGCTGCACAACGACATCTGCCTGCCGTACTTCCTCCGCCTCACGAACGACGAGCAGAAGCGACGGTGGCTGCCCGGCATCTGTGCCGGCGAGCTGATCACGGCGATCGCGATGACCGAGCCGGGGATCGGCTCCGACCTCGCCTCGATGGCGACGACGGCCATCCGCGACGGCGACGACTACGTCGTCAACGGCTCGAAGACGTTCATCACCAACGGCATCAACGCCGACCTCGTGATCACCGCCGTGAAGACGGACCCGGCGCAGCGCCACCGGGGGATGTCGCTGCTCGTCGTCGAGCGTGGCACGCCCGGGTTCGAACGCGGTCGCAACCTCGACAAGGTCGGCATGCACGCGCAGGACACCGCCGAGCTGTTCTTCACCGACGCCCGCGTCCCCGTCGACAACCGCCTCGGCGACGAGGGCAACGGGCTTCCTCCAGCTCGTGTCCAACCTGCCCCAGGAGCGGCTGTCGATCGCCGTCACCGGCGTCGCCGCGGCGCGCGCAGCGTTCGACCGCACCCTCGAGTACGTCAAGGAGCGCACGGCATTCGGGCAGCCGATCGGCACGTTCCAGAACAGCCGCTTCAAGCTTCGCCGAGATGGCGCACCGAGATCGAGATCGCCCAGACGTTCGTCGACCGCTGCGTGCTCGCGCTCAACGACGGCGCGCTGACCGCCGAGGAAGCGGCGATGGCGAAGTGGTGGTGCACCGAGCTGCAGGGCCGCGTCGTCGACGCCTGCGTGCAGCTGCACGGCGGCTACGGCTACATGACCGAGTACCCGATCGCCCGCGCCTACGCCGACGCCCGGATCACGCGCATCTACGGCGGCACGACCGAGATCATGAAGGAGATCATCGGCCGCTCGCTCGGCGTCGTGTAGCGCCGCCCGGCTGAACCTGCAGCGCCGGATCGTCGAGATCGACACGCCTCGACGAGTTCGACGCCGTCGTCGCGCGCCGGAGACGCAGCGATGGACGGCTGGCGCGTTCGCGGCGCTCGACCTCACCGACCGGACCGCGGCGCTGCTGCGACTGGACCCGGCCGGGTCGCTGTTCCTCGGCTGCGCCCTCGAAGCCGAGGCGCTGGCGCACCTCGAGATGGGCGGCGCGCTGGTGTTCCCCGACGTGCCGGGCGCACCGGTCGACGAGTACCGGCGCACGCTGTACACCGCCGACGAGCTCTACGCCGGTCGTCCGCAGCAGGCGGCTACGCCGGCGACGCCCGACGCCCGCGTCTACGCCTGGTCGCAGCGACTCGCAGCGGCGACCCCGCCGACGTCGTCGTCACGGGCGCTGCACGACGCCGCCGATCGAGGCGGCCCTCGATGCGGACGTCTGGCGGCGTCCGACGAGCGCCGATCGTCGGCGTGATGGGTGGCCACGCGGTGCTCCGCGGGGAGCGACGGCTTCCGCGACGCGGCGCGTGCTCGGCCGGCAGCTCGGCCGGCGCCGGCATGCGTCGTCGCCACGGGTGGGGGACCCGGGGCGATGGAGGCGGCCAACCTCGGCGCCTACCTTGCCGCCGGCGCCGGACGCCGACCTCGACGCCGCGCGTCGACGCTGCTCGCCGCCGTTGCCGTCGTTCAAGCCGTCCGATCGACGCCTGGGCCGTCGCCGCGATCGACGTGCGCGAACGCTGGCCCGGCGGCGACGGCGGCCTCGGCGTGCCGACGTGGTTCTACGGCCACGAGCCGACCAACCTGTTCGCCGTCCGGGATCGCCAAGCTGTTCCAGAACTCGGTGCGCGAGGCGACGCTGCTCGACCGGTGCGACGGGGGAGTCGTGTTCCTGCCCGGCGCCGCCGGCACGGTGCAGGAGGTCTTCCAGGACGCCTGCGAGAACTTCTACGCCGACGCCCGCCTGCGTCGCCCCGATGGTGCTCGTCGGCGCCGCCACTGGACCGAGACGGTCCCGGCGTGGCCGCTGCTGAGCGTCGCTGGCCGCCGACCAGCGGGTTCGGTCCGCGATCGCACCTCGTCGACGACGTCGACGCGGCGGCTCGACTCGTCGCCGAGCGTCTCCGTGACGCTGGCACCGCCGCGACCGGACCTGACGACCTCGACCGTGACGAGCACACGAGCGGAGGCGAGCCGGCGAGCCCGAGGCGTTCGGCATCGACATCGGCGGCTCGGGCATGAAGGCCGCGCCGGTCGACCTCGACACCGGCACGCTGACCGCCGAGCGGTTCAAGATCGCCACGCCCAAGCCGGCGACACCCGAGGCGATGGCGAAGGTCGTGCACCAACTCGTCGAGCACTTCGACTGGCACGGCAAGCGTCGGCGTCGCCTTCCCGGCGGTGGTCCGCAACGGCGTCGCCAGCACCGCTGCGAACATCGACCCGCTCGTGGATCGGCACCGACGTCGACGCCGTGTTCACCGAGGCCTCCGGCCGCGCCGTCCACGTCATCAACGACGCCGACGCCGCCGGTCTCGCCGAGATGCGCTACGGAGTCGGACGCGGACGCGGACGGGCGTGGTCATCATGCTCACGTTCGGGACCGGCATCGGCTCGGGGCTGTTCCTCGACGGCAAGCTCGTGCCCAACACCGAGCTCGGTCACCTCGAGCTCGACGGCGAGGACGCCGAGGACCGGGCGGCGGCGAGCGTGCGCGACCGCGAGCAGCTGTCGTGGAAGGAGTGGGCCAGCCGCGTCGACCGCTACCTCGAACACGTCGAGTTCCTGTTCTCGCCCGACCTGATCATCGTCGGCGGTGGGGTCAGCCGCAAGGCCGACAAGTGGCTCCCATACGTCGAGATCGAGACCGAGATCATCGCCGCCGCGCTCGAGAACGAGGCCGGCATCGTCGGCGCCGCGCTCGTCGCCGAGCAGGCCGTGCGGCGACTGAAACCCACCGCGTCGCGACCGCCCAGCGGGCGAGCGAGACTGAGCCGTGGCGCGACAACGACGTCGCGCCGGCGCGCCCTGACGCGCTGCTCCGGCCCGACGCCCGTCGTTGGGCTGTCCTCGGCGCGCTCATCGCCGCGGCGTCGGCGGGGTCGCTCGCCGGCCCGCTGGTCGTCCGCCAGATCGTCGACGAGGCGAGCCGACGGGACGACGACGGCGGAGGTCGTCCGCCTCGGCGTCGCTGTTCCTCGTCGTCGCCGTGCGTCGACCCAGGTGCTCGCCGTCGTCGTCGTCGGCGTCGGCCACGCGGGCGGCGTGGCGGACCACCAACGAGCTGCGCCTCGACATCACCCGCCACGTGCTCGGCCTCGACCACGAGTTCCACCGCCGGCACACGCCGGGCGAGCTGATCCAGCGCGTCGACGGCGACGTCACTCGGTGTCCGACTTCCTCGTCGCAGGTCGTGCCGAAGGTCGGTCGGCGCGGCGATGCTGCTCGTCGTCGGGATGCTCGTCGTGCTGCTCGTGCTCGACTGGCGCCTCGGCGCTCGGCATGGTCGTCTACCTCGCCGGCTGCCGTCGCTCGTGCTGGTCAGCATGCGCCACCGCGCGGTGCGCGAGTCGTCCGACGAGATGGGCTCGCTACGCCCGGCTGTACGGCGGCATCGAGGAGCGGCTCACCGCGGCCGAGGACCTGCGCGCCAACGGCGCCGAGCGCGCACGCGATGTGGCGCTTCGTCGAGGACAGCGCCGACAGCGCTCGCCAGCTCGGTGCGGCGCGAGCGGGCGTTCCTGCGCATGTGGTGGGCGGTGCAGAGCGCGGTCGCCGTCGGGCTCGGTCGGTGACGCTCGTGCTGTCGGCGCTCGCTCGTGGCCAACGGGGCGATCACGCTCGGCACGGCGTTCCTGCTGTTCCAGTACGTGCTGCTGATGATCCGCCCGCTCGAGGACCTCGTCGCACCAGCTCGAGACGGTGCAGAAGGCCAACGGGGCGATGGTCCGCGTCGTCGACCTGCTGGCGATCGAGCCGACGATCGTCGACGGCGGCACGACCGTCGCCGCCGCCGGGACCGCTGGCGCGTCGACCTGCACGCGGCGTCGGCGTTCGACTATCGACGGCGACGACGCAGCCGATCCTCCACGACGTCGACGTCGACGATCGCCGGCGGGCCGCTCGGTCGGCGTCGTCGGGCGCACGGGCAGCGGCAAGACGACGTTCTCGCGGCTGCTGCTGCGGCTCGTCGAGGCGACCGACGGCACCGTCGCCGCTCGGCGGCGTGCCGATCGCCGACATCCCGCTGGCCGAGCTGCGCCGCCGCGTCGCCCTCGTGCCCCAGGAGGTCGAGCTGTTCGAGGGCACGATCCGCGACAACGTGACGCTGTTCGACCCGGCGCCGACCGACGCCGACGTCGAGCGACGCGCTGCGCCGCGTCGGGCTCGACGCCGCTCGTCGACGCCGGGATCCATCGCCCGCTCGGCGCCGGCGGCGCCGGGCTGTCCGCCGGGCAGGCGCAGCTGCTCGCGCTCGCCCGGGTGTGGCTGCGCCAGCCCGACCTCGTCGTGCTCGACGAGGCGACGGCCCGCGTCGACCCGGAGACCGAGCGGCGCATCGCCGAGGCCGTCGCCGAGCTGATCGCCGGGCCGCACGACGTTCATCATCGCCCACCGGCTGTCGACGCTGCGACATGGTCGACGAGGTCATCGTGTTCGACCACGGCCGCGATCGTCGAGCACGGCGACCGCGCGGCGCTGGTCGACGACGAGGACAGCCGCTTCCGCCACCTGCTCGAGCTCGCCCTCGCCGTCGAATCGGACGGTGGCGACGCGATGCCGCGGCGGAGGTCGAGCTGGAGGCGATCATCGAGGACCTCGCTGCACCGGTCGAAGCGAGTTGTCATGAGCTCCGATGCGAGCGAGTGAGCGCCAGCGAGCGAGCGGCCAGCAGCGGCCTGCGTGGCCGGGGAACGCAGTGAGCGTGCTGCTGACCTCTGGCGCCTCGCCTGGCGGGTCAGCCAGCACGAGCCGCGTTCGTTCTGGCTCGGCTGGATCGCGTTCGTCGTGTTCTTCACGCTGCCCGGCGCTCAGCGGCTACCTGCTCGGCGCGCGGCTTCGACGCGCTCGCCGAGGGCGACACCGCCGACCGTCTACCGCTGCGCCGCCGTGCTCGGCGTCGCCGAGATGGTGCGCATGGCGGTCGATCCACTTCGCGCGCGATCACGTGGACCAAGTCGTGGGTGCACATGCAGACGCTGCTGCGGGCCAACCTGCTCACCGCGCAGATGGCGAGCGGCGGACCCGAGGCCGGGCCAGCCGGTCGGCTCGGCGGGCGAGGCGCTGACCCACTTCCGCGACGACACCGAGGACGTCACGCTGCTGATCGACGGTATCGTCGACGTGTCCGGCCGGCCTCGTGTTCACCGTCGCCGCCGGGTTCATGCTCGGGCTGGCCGACGCCCGGGCGGCGGCGGTGCTGCTGCTGCCGCTGATCGGCGTCGTGCTGGTGACCCGCGTCGCTCGACGGCCGGATCAAGGCGTACCGGGCGGCCGACCGCGCCGCCACCGGCGCACGTCACCGGGCTCGTCGGCGACATGATGGCGGCGGCGACGACCGTCAAGGTCAACGACGCCACCGACGAACCATGCTCGCCCGGCTCGAGGTCCTCGTCGACCGGCGCCGGCGAGACGGCGGTGCGCGACCGTGTGCTCGACGAGGGCGTGTTCGCGTTCAGCCAGGGCGCCGCCGACGTCGGCCTCGGCCTCGTGCTGCTCGTCAGCGCCGGGGCGATCGCCGCGGCAGCTTCGACGTCGGCACGCTGGCGCTGTTCGCCGCCTACCTCGGCTGGCTGAGCTTCCTGCCGCGGATGGTCGGGCGCGTGCTCGCCCGCCGCAAGCAGGCCGACGTCGCCTTCGACCGGATGCGCCATGCTCGTCGCCGAGACGCGACGTCGACAACACCGTGCGCGCGCGCTACGCTGCCGATCGAGCGGCGGCAGCGCGGCGTCCGCCCGGACGCGAAGCGCCCGGCGCGGGTCCCGCTGCGAGCGCCTCGAGGTCGTCGGCCTGACGGCGCGCTACCCCGGCGGTGCCGGCGTCGGACCGGTGTCGTTCACCGTCGAGCGCGGCAGCTTCACCGTCGTCACCGGCCCGGTCGGCGCCGGCAAGACGCACGCTGCTGCGGGCGATGCTCGGCCTCGGCGTGGCGCGCCGACGTCGTCCGGCGAGGTGCGCTGGAACGGCGTGGCGATCGACGACCGGGCGCCGTTCCTCGTGCCGCCGAACGCGGCGTTCCTGCCGCAGGTGCCGCAACTCGTCTCCGACTCGGTGCGCGACAACGTCGGCGCTCGGCCCGATGCGACGAGGAGGCGATCGTCACCGGCGCTGGAGCTGGCGGCGATCGCCGACGACGTCGCGGCGATGCCGGACGCCGCCGACACGCTGATCGGTCCGCGCGGGCTGCGCCTGTCGGGCGGCCAGCGTCAGCGCCTGGCGACCGCGCGGGCGCTGGTCCACGCGCCCGAGCTGGTCGTGCTCGACGACCTGTCGAGCGCCGTCGACGTCGAGACCGAGCTGCGGCTGTGGGACAACCTCGCCGCCGCCGGCCTCACCGTCCTCGCCGTCTCGCACCGCGCGGTCGCCTTCGAGCGCGCCGACCAGATCCTCCGCCTCGGCTGACGTCTCGGCAGGCCGAGTGCTGCGGTCGCCATGCGAGTGCCGCCGTACCGGATGCGGCACGCCGGGCTTGGCACTCGGTCCCGCGCTCGGGACGCTGTGCATCAGTTCGCGGTGAGGCGCGGGCGTCGGGCTTGATGTGAGCGAACATGCTGCGGCCGTTCCAGGCCGGGAAGGCACGTACGAGCCATGAGGGGCCGTCGAGCTGGATCCGCGAGTCGCGGCGGGCCTCCGCCCAAGAGAGCTGGCCAGCGTGCCACTTCACGAACGCCTCGGCGTCGGCGGTGATGTAGAGGTCTTCGTCCAGACCGGGATACGTCTTGCAGATCTCGGCCTCGCCGTGCTCGATCAGCAGCCAGTAGCGCTGGTGGGGCCGACAGCCTGTGAAGTCCAGCCGGATGACCACGCGCTGGCCCGGGAGTCGGTCCCGGCGCAGCGCGTTGCACATCGACCACAGCGCCACGAATGGATCGAGGTTCTCTGGGGCGATCTCGAGCCACCGAGCCCCCCACTCGCCGAGGGTCTGGCAGACCTTGAACAGGTCGTGGCCCGAGCTCGTGAGCTGGTAACGGTGACCGCGCCCGTGAGCCTTCGGTGCCGACTCGACGATGCCGAAGCGTTCGAGCTGCTTGAGCCGCTGCGTGAGGAGCGTGTGGGACAGCCCAGGCGCACCCTCGAGGATCTCGCCGAATGTTTCGCAGCCCAGATGCAGGTTGCGGATGATCAACGGCGTCCAACGCTCAGCGAAGATCTCCGCGCCACGAGCGATCGGGCAGTACTGCCCGTAGGTCCTCATGGGCACAGTGTCCCGCGCCTCTCGACCGCCGTGAAGTCCAGATTCCTTACTACCTAGTCCAGAGAGCTGCCTTCACCTCGGTACCTCCTGATGGTGCGATGAGCCCATCGACCAGA
Organism: uncultured Alphaproteobacteria bacterium; assembly: GCA_963736275.1. GTDB lineage: Bacteria > Pseudomonadota > Alphaproteobacteria > Rhizobiales > Xanthobacteraceae > Pseudolabrys. The sequence continues at coordinate 158,761 of CAVTOP010000005.1, read as the reverse complement.
GGAGGAACGATGACCGCACCAACCACGACGCAGATCCCCGGGTTCCTTGGCAGCGTGATCGCTCCCGACGACGACGGATACGACGACGCCCGCGCCGTCTGGAATGCCACCGTCGACCGACGACCTCGACTGATCGCCCGCTGCAGCGGCACCGCCGACGTGTCCGCAGCGGTGCGATTCGCCCGCGACTGTGGCCTCGCAGATCGCTGTGCGAGGGGGAGGCCACAACGTGGCCGGCACCGCGGTCTGCGACGACGGCATCGTGATCGACCTCTCGGCGATGCGCGCAGTCTCGGTCGATCCCGTCGAGCGCGCAGCCGTCGTGCAGGGTGGCGCCCTGTGGGGCGACGTCGACCACGAGACACAGGCACACGGTCTTGCCACCACGGGCGGCATCGTGGGCCACACCGGCGTCGGTGGCCTCAGCCTGGGCGGCGGCCTCGGCTGGCTCATGCGCAAACACGGGCTCACCGTCGACAACCTCGTCGAGGCCGAGGTGGTCACCGCCGAGGGCGACATCATTCGGGCATCGGCCGACGATCACCCCGACCTGTTCTGGGCGCTGCGGGGCGGCGGCGGGAACTTCGGCATCGTCAGCTGGTTCCGGTTCACGTTGCACCCAGTCGGCCCCACCGTCATGGCCGGGCCGGTGTTCTGGGCGGCCGAGGACACCACCGACGTGCTGCGCTTCTACCGTGAATTCGTCACCGACGCGCCAGACGAGCTCGGCAACGTCGTTCGGCTGGGCACGATCCCGCCACTGCCAGTCATCAGCGAGCAGCTGCACTTCCGGCCGGCCGTCGCCGTTGGCAGCTGCTACGCCGGGCCCGTCGAGGACGGGGAACGTGCCATCCGCGCACTCCGCGGGTTCGGGACGCCGCTCGTGGACCTTGTCGGACCAACCCTGTACGTCGACCACCAGCGCAGCATCGACGACACCGTCCCGCACGGCTGGCACTACTACTGGAAGGCCACGAACCTCACTGGCATGTCCGACGAGGTCATCGACATCGTCGCCGAGCACGCCTACGGCGCAACATCGCCGAGGTCGTACGCGGCGATGTTCCACCTGGGTGGCGCAGTTGCCCGAGCCCGGGACGCCACCGCCTACCCCGGCCGCGACGTCGAGCACAACATCATCATCGACGCCGCATGGCTCCCCGAGCAGGACGACACCGTCGAGTCGGCAGAGACCGCGTGGGCACGAGGATTCCTCGACGCCCTCCAACCCCACCGCGCCGGCGTCTATGTGAACTTCCTCGACTCCGACGACGACACGAGCCGCATCCGCGAGGCATACGGCGACGACATCTACGCGCGGCTCGCCGGGGTGAAGGCCAAGTACGACCCCGACAACGTGTTCCACAACAACAAGAACATCCAGCCCTGCACGCCGGAGCAGTGAGCATCCGCCTCCTCGACAACGACCACCAACTGCGACATCGCACGACACGCGGCGATGGAAGATCGGCGTTACACGGCGTCGACGGCGGACTGGATGAGGGTGGTCACCTCGTCGGGGTGCGAGATCATCGCGACGTGGCTCGAGTCCACCTCGACGGTGGTGGCGCCCATCCGCTGGGCGAACTGCCGCTCGGCATCGGGAGGGATGACTTCGTCGTGCTGGGCGACGGCGAACCATGTCGGCAACGTCTTCCAGGCCGGCGTCGTCATCACGTCGTTCAGTGTCGAAGCGGCCAACGGCTGCTGGACGGCGCACATCACGCGGGCCTCGACCGGGTCGACGTCAGGAGCGAAATGCTGAAGGAAGGCATCCTCCGGCAGCCAGGCGAAGCCCTGGTCGTCGATCTGCAAGCTGGCGATCGCAGGCGTCGGAGGGCCCTGGCCGAGCAACGCGCCGATCGACTCGCCCTCGTCGAGGCCGAACCCGGCTACGTACACCAAGCCGACGACGTTCGGTGCGTCTGATCCGAGCGCGGTCATGACCTGACCGCCGTAGGAGTGCGCCGCGACCACCGTCGGCTCAGCCTGCAAGGTCAGGACGTGGCGCAACTTGGCGACGTTGTCCGCCAACGACGTGTGCGGGAGCTGGGGAGCGATCACGTCATGACCAGCCGCCTGCAGACGACGGATCACCGCCGCCCAGGACGAACCATCCGCCCATGCACCATGCACCAATGCGATCCTCATGACCTGTCCTCCTTCGCCACCGGACTTCGGTGGCCATCCGAACTCTGTCACGATCATCGATCGCATGCCCTTCGACCGCGCGGCGTGCTGCCGACGACGACAGACTGGTGTGTATGACCGATTACGGGGGCGATCCTGCGTGCTGGCTGAGCAGCGTCTGCGATCGCTGCGGCGCGCTCGTCGACGCCACCGAGCCGCATCGATGCCGAGAGTCGATGTCTGACGCTGGGGGCGCAGCGCAGTCGCCGACGTCGACGCCGCCAGGGTGGCTGGGGGAGACTGACGCGATGGTCTTCGAGAGCACACACGTTTCAACGACCATCGAGCGGTCCGCCGACGAGGTGTACGCCTACGTCTCGGATCCGCGGAACCTGTCGGCATGGGCCGCTGGGCTCGCCCAGCGGGACGCCGAGCTCGTTGACGGTGACTGGGTCATCGAGTCGCCGATGGGTCGGGTTGTCGTGGCGTTCGCGTCGCCGAACCCTGGGTGTCAGCGCCGCAGACTTCGCCGCCGATGCCAACGCGGTCGCCGCCGACCTGGCGACGCTGCGCGACCTGATGCAGCGCTCGTGAGCATGTCGACGTCGTTGTCCCACCGCGTATGGCTGCCGGAGGGAAGCTCGGTTGATCATCCATCCGACCGGTCGCTTCGACAACAAGGCCGTCCGCTACGAGCACATCGTCGTCGAGGAGCTCGCTGCGGCGATGGGTGCCGAAGTCAAGGGGGTCGACCTGGCCCGGCTCACCGATGCTCAGTTCGCCGAGATCGAGCATGCGTTGTTCCGGCACAAGATGATCTTCTTCCGCGATCAACAGATCTCACACGCTGACCATGAGTCGTTCAGCCTGCGCTTCGGCGAGTTCGCCGACGATGCGTACACCAAGGGCGTGGACGGGCACGTCAACATCCAGCCGGTGATCAAGGAAGCCAGTTCTGAGGTGGCGATGATCTTCGGTTCCGGCTGGCACACCGACTCAGCGTTTCTTCCGCGGCCACCGGCGATCAGCATGCTGTACGGAGTCGACATCCCGCCGTACGGGGGCGACACGATGTGGGCGAACGCTGCGCTGGCGTACGCCACCCTGAGCGACACGATGCAGTCGATGCTCACCGGCCTCAGGGTTCGCATGTCGATGCGCAAGGTGCTGGCAGCGGCACAGCAGTACATGGAGCCAGCCGACACGCCGATCGGGAGGCTCGCGGCGACCCGTGACGCCGGAACACTCGATCCTGAGATCGTTCGCAAGGTTCACGGTGTCGCCCATCCGCTGGTCCGCACGCATCCCGTGACTGGCGAACGGTCGCTGTATTGCGACAAGACGTATGCGGTCGGCATCGAGGGTCTCACCGAAGCCGAGTCGGAACCGCTGCTCAAGTTCCTCTCGGATCACGCGACGCAACCGGCGTTCACGTGTCGGCTGCGCTGGTCGTCTGGCACCTTCGCGGTGTGGGACAACCGACTCTGCGTGCATCAGGCGTTCAACGACCATGACGGCTATCGCCGCGAGATGTATCGCACGACGGTGGCCGGCGAAGTGCCGAGCTGACCGACGCCCGCGATTGCGCGACTGCGTAGCGACAAGAGCGCCCATTGGTCGATCGGGTCCTCGATGAACGATGACGCCACGTTCGCGCGGTGCCAGTCGACGCTGCAGGCCGAGGCGCGGGCGAGGTCCCGGCGGGGATCGAGTGACGGAGTTGAGGCCTGGTTTCGAGGAGGGGTATCTCGACGTGCCGATCGACTACGCCCACCCCGACGACGGCATGTTGCGGCTCTACCTGACGCGACGTCTCGCCGACGATCCCGACGCACGTGTCGGCTCGCTGCTGGTGAACCCGGGCGGTCCCGGCTTCGGTGGGACCGACTTCGCCAACTACGCCGATCAAGTCTTCGACGCCGAGGTGCTCGACGCCTTCGACATCGTCGGGTTCGACCCGCGTGGCACCGGTCTGTCTGAACCGGCGATCGACTGCGTCGACGACTACGACCACTTCTACGCCGGCACCGACATCACCCCCGACGACGACGCCGAACGCCAGCAGATCGTCGATCTGGCCGAGGAGTTCGCCGACGCCTGCGCGGCGAACAACGCCGAGATCATCCAGTTCGTCGGCACCAACAACGCGGCGCGTGACATCGACTCGATCCGCCGGGCGCTCGGCGAGGACGAGATCAGCTACTTCGGCTTGAGCTACGGATCCGAGCTTGGCGGCGCGTGGGCGACGATGTTCCCGACCACCGTGCGGGCCGCCGTGTTCGACGCAGCGCCCGATCCCAACGCCGACCAGCTGCAGGCAGCGTTGCGCCAGTCCGAGGGCTTCGAGGACGCCCTCGACGACGTACCTGGCTCAATGCAGCGCCGATCCCGGCTGCGCGTTCCACAACGACGGCGACGCCGAAGGCGCGTTCGACGAGCTGATGCTGCAACTCGATGAGACGCCGATCCCGAGCGTCGAAGGACGGCCCGAGCATCACCCGTGGTGTCGCCTTGAACGCCGTCGCCCAGGCGATGTACGACGACGTCGCCGTGGCCCCAGCTGTCCGCGCGCCCTCAGTGCCGCCCAGCGCGGCGACGGCGCCGGCCTGCTGCAGCTGTACGACTTGTACTTCGAGTACAACGGTGACGGCACGTGGGGCAACGAGCTCGAGGCGTTCCAGACGATCACGCTGCATGGACACCGACGAACGACTCTCGGTCGAGGAGGACGATGCCACCGCGCCGATGTTCACCGAGGTGGCACCCCGCTTCGCCCCGCCTGGCACCACCGGCGGCTACTTCTGCACGTTCTTTCCGGCGTCGACCGATCCGCGCATCGAGATCACCGGTGCCGGTGCCGGGCCGATCCTGGTCTGCGGCGCGACTGGCGACGCCGCAACGCCGCTGCAGGGCACACGCGCCATGGCCGACGCCCTCGAGGACAGCTACCTCATCGTCGTCGACGCCACCAGTTCAGCTGTTCCGGAGTGTCGCAATGCGCCGACGACCTCATCACCGACTACCTCGTCGACCTCGATCTGCCTGCGGCCACCGAAACGGATTGCTCAACCGCGTAGCGTCACGAACGCTGGCTCGATCACGGTGTCGGCGACTCCGACTCGTCGGCCCCGAACCGCCGTCGGGCCAACTCGATCGTCCGACGCGACGCGTCGCGGACCCACTCGACGACGTCGAGCGGCAGCCGCTGCCATCGAGGTCGAAGCCTGCGTCGGTAGACGCTCGCGACGGCGTCGGCGATCGCCGTGCCGTGGTCGCGCCGTGCCGGCAGGCTCTGCTCGAGCTGCACGCCTCCGACCCCACCGCGGCTCAGCCGGTTGACGATGTTGCGCTCGTCGTCGCCGCCGTAGTGATCCTCGGGTGTGGCCACCCGGACCGTGATGCCGGACCCGGCGATCGCTCTCGCGATCGCACACCTGATCTGCTCTTTCACCGCGACCGGTGCCGAGCCGCCGATCAGCACCTCACACTCGTCGAACCCATGGAAGGCCACGGCGTGGTTGAAGCCGCGGTCGATGACTGAGGCCAGCCCAGGGAAGCTCGCCTGAGCCAGGTCGGTCGAGGTGATGTGCCAGCACTCGAAGGCACCACCCGTGCCGTCGGCACGCCGTGCCCTCCAGCCCTTGCACCGCCACGACGACACGCCGAAGTCGGCGAGGTAGGCGACGACGCGGTCGGCCTGCTCGTCGGTGTGGCGTTCGATGTCGCCACCGTGGGGTGCGAGCACGATGAGGGCCCGCTGGGCACCGTCGTCGTCGAGGCGTTCGACGAACTCGCCGCGCTCCTCGGCCACGGCGTCTGACAACGTCGGGTCCGCCGCCGGGGTCGAGACCACGGCGGCGAACTCGTCGTCGGTGCCGAGGCGTCGCCGACCGCGCAGACCGGCGCGGACGACGAGCTCCTCGTCCTCGTCACGGCACTCGCTGATCGTGAACAGGGCAAGCTCGGTCGGCCTGCGCTCGATGCGGACCTGCTGCCCGACGGCGACGCCGAGTGCGTCGAGCAGCCGTGCATCGACCGAACAGTGCTCGCGCCGAGCGATGAGGTCGTCCTGCGACGACAGTGCCTGGTGTAGCGCCGCGTCAACGCTGGCCACGACCACGACTCTACGACTCGACGATCAGCGGGCGATCATGCGCCGCCCGGTGCCGCCGGATCCGAGTCAGGCGACCTCGTCGAGAGCGAGCCGAGCACCGTGCCCCGGCGATGGCGGGCCGCCTCGACGAGGCGTTTCAGCCGCCCGGACCGGGCCACAGATCGCTGTCGCAGCCGAAGCGGATCCACGTCACCGCCCCATCGTGGATGCGTAGCCACGCCTGGTGCGTCGTGCTGTACAGCATCTCGAACTGCCCCGGGTCGAGGACGATGTGGTCGTCGTCCGGGCCTGCGATCTGGCCACCGCCGCCGAGGCAGCGTCCATCGGTGCGGCTGTCGGCGAAGCTCGTCTCGATCGACTGGGCCCTGTTGGGAACCGCTCGCGTTCGCGGATTGTTGTCGACGACGACGTAGTCGGGATCGTCGTCGTCGATGACGTTGGCCGTGCCGCCGGAGATCACTTGTCGCAACCTGCTCGCTCGAGGTCATCGATGTACACGCCGACGGCGATGTGGATGGCGGGTCCTCCCGGCTGGCTGGAAACACGGACCTGGGGCAGCGCCGTATCGAGGACCACGTCGGGCGCCGTGGCGAGCTCCGTCCACGTCGCCGGCACCATGACGGCGATCGTGCCGGTGTCGTCGACCACCCGTTGCCACTCCGGGGCCGACTGACCGGGAGTGGCCGATGCACCCGCGACCGTGTCCGCGGCGACGGACGGCGCGGCGAGGGCGGTCGCCATCAGCGGCAGCAGCGCCGCGGCAATGCGAGACATGGTGCTCATCATTCCCGATCGAACCCACAGGTCCACGTCAGACTGGCCCGATGGTCGAATGGCCCGAACCGCGATGGGCGTATGCGCCGCTGTTGACGCTCGAGCGCCGTCGGCTGTTGGATCTGCTGCGAAGTCTGGATCCGCCAGCTTGGAATCGACCGACGCCGTGCCCAGGCTGGAGCGTCCTTGCCCTGGTGACACTCGGCTTCATCTCGCCACGCGCACCACGGACACGGCACCCGAGGGGTTGGACGAGCGTGGGTTCGTCGCTTGGCTCGACGGGCTGCAGATCGAGTGGGTCCACGCCTCTCGGCGACTGAGTCCGACGCTCGCGGTCGACCTGCTCCGGTGGCTCGACCGACAGGTGGCCGACACCGTCGCCGCGCAAGACCCACGCGCCGTCGCCGCGGGCGTGTCGTGGGCGAGTGCCGCACCGGTCCCGGTGTGGCTCGATCATGCACGTGAGCTGTCGGAGCGGTGGATCCATCGTCAACAACTCCTGCAGGCACTCGAACGTCCCGCCGACCTGCGCCCGGACCTCGCCGAGCCTGTGCTCGACGGGTTGCGTTGGGCCTACCCCTACCGTCTCGGCTCGCTTCGCCGGCCCGCGGGTAGCCGGGTCGTCGTCACCGTCACCGGTCCCGACGTCGTTGTCGAGTGGGCGCTCACGCTCCGACGGCGAGGCGTGGCAGTTCAGCCCGCCGGTTGATGGGCCGCTGATCGCGCACTTGCGGGTGACCACCGATCAAGCGTGGCGGCTGCTCAGCAACAATCTCGATCGCGATCGTCACGGTGCGCCGATCGCCTCGGGCGACAGCGAGATCGTCGGGGTGCTCCTCCGCTCCCGTGCGATCATCGGCATTGCGCGGTAACCGAACTCGAGCCGGTGTGACGCATGCGCCAGGCTGGGTGGCGATGACGTCACGAATCTCGCACACCTCGGTCCACGCGCTGGAGTGGGAGCAGGTCATCGTGGACGCCGCCGACCCCGTCGCGCTGGGCCGATGGTGGGCGGCTGCTCTGGAGTGGGTCGTGGTCAACGACGACCCGGAGGAGTTCGAGATCCGGCCCGCGCCGGACCGGCTGCCTGGACTCCTGTTCGCTCGCGTCCCGGAGCCGAAGACCCTCAAGAACCGTCTGCACCTTGACTTCCGGCCCGACGACCGCGACGCCGCCGTGGCCCGCCTCCTCGATCTCGGCGCAACCCGTGCCGACGTCGGCCAGGGCGACGAGTCGTGGATCGTTCTGGGCGATCCGGAAGGCAACGAGTTCTGCGTGCTGTCGTCCCGTCGCTCGTAGCGGCCCACGGCGGCCAGCCGAGCGACCAATGGGGTGTCACACGGTGTCGAGGAACGTCGCACGGCGCGATGATGGAGCGATGAGCACCGCAGGCAGCGACAGCAGCGCCGTGGACGACACGGACGGCGAGCAGTCAGATCGTCAACTCGTGTTCCTTCGAGAACTGGTCGACGAGAACGCCACGATCGCCGGCGACATCACGGAGGTCGCCACCAACACCTGGGCGATTCACGGCGTCATCCCCGTCGACGGCGACGTGATCATGGCCGAGTTCGACACCTACAACCAGGCGAAAGTCGTCCTCGACAGCCTCCCAGCCGAAGGGGAGTGAGTCACTCCTCGGGGAACGGTCACGTGCTCAGGAGGGCACCGCGTACGAAGACGACGGCTTCGCGGTGGCTGAGCTGGGCGCCGGCCCTCAGCGCTTCCTCGAAGTCCCACGAGTCGACCGCCTGCGTAACCCGTGTGACCAGTTCGGCCTCGCGACGTCGCGTCGACGGCCATGCCTTCAGGCCCGCCCGGCCCCGCAGCCCGTCGGCCGCGCCGAGCGCCACCGCAGCGCGCCGCGCGTCTCCGTCGGCCAGTGCGAGCTGGGCGGCGGTGACGAGCGAGAAGGTCACGGTCAAGGTGCTCAACTCGGCGTCGTCGCCGGCGTCCACCGACTGCACGAGGAGCGCCCGCGCCTCGTCGAGGTGACCGATCCGCACCTCGAGCGACGCGAGCTGGGCGCAGGCGCTGGACCGCAGCCAAAGGTTGTCGAACCGGCCGCCGAGCTCGTCGGCGGTGGCGAGGTGGGCACGTGCTGCGTCGTCGTTGCCGAGCGCCATCTCCACCATCCCGACCGTCAGCGCGGCGAACGCGACGAACGGATCGTTCTGCAGGCGGAAGCCGTCGAGCGCCATTGAGGCAGCACGAAGCGCGCCGTCGAAATCATCGACGATGGGGAGGATCCAGGAGATCGCCAGTTGCGCCGCGCTCTCGAGGTACGGATCGTCGATGTGCCCCACGAGACCGGCGAGCCCGTCGACGGCGGCCAGGGCGCTCTCGTCATCGCCGACCTCTACGGCCGTGACGGCGGAGGTGAACAGCAGCTCGGCTCGAGCGTGGTCGTCCAAGGCGTCGGCTCTGTGCTGCACCTCGTCGATCCAGGCTCGGCCCTCGGGCATGCGTCCCTGCATCTGCCAGAACAACCACAGGATGCGGAACAGGTGCGGGAGTGGCGCGATGTCGTGCGCGAGGAACCAGCTGATGGCGACCCGAAGGTTCTCCTCGTCTGCCCGCAGGCGCTCGGCCCACTCGGCTTGTCCTTCCACCGGCCAGTCGGCGTTCGCCACGAACGCACCGAAGTGCTCGGCGTGCCGCCTCTCGACGTCGGCGACGTCCTCGCTGTCGGCGAGGCGTTCGTGGGCGAACTCCCGCACGGCGGCCAACATGTGGAACCTCGGCTCGGGGTCGACGGCGTCGACGACGACGAGGCTGTGCCCGGCGAGCGCGTCCAGCAGATCGAGCGTCCGGTCCTCGGTGAGGTCGGCGATGTCCACCGCCGCCTCGACCGTCCACCCGTCGACGAAGACCGACAAGGTGGCCAGCATCCGTTGTTCGGCTTCGTCGAGCAGCCCGAAACTCCACTCGACGGTCGCACGCAGCGTTCGCTGCCGTTCGGGGAGGTCGATCGAGCCCGTGCCCAACGCATCGAGGCTTCGTTGCAGCCGCGCGAGCAGCGCGCCTGGCTGCATCACTCGGGTGCGAGCAGCGGCCAGCTCGATGGCGAGAGGCAGACCGTCGACGAGCCGACAGATGTCCACGATGGCGACGACGTTGTCATCGGTCAGGGCGAAGTTGTGGCGGACCGCCTGCGCTCGATCGACGAAGAGCTGCACCGCCGGCAGCGAGGCCAACTCGTCGGTCGGCGGACGTTGCGAGAACGAGGGCACGGCGAGCGCGTCGACCGGGAACTCGCGTTCCGCCCGGAGGCGAAGGACCGTGCGGCTCGTCGCCAGGATCTCAACGCCCGGGCAGCGGGCCAGGAGCTGATCGAGCGAGGGCGCGACACCCACGATCTGTTCCAGGTTGTCGAGCACGAGCAGGGCCGGCTCGTCCGCGAAGTGGTCGATCAGGACGTCGAGCGCCTGCCGCGCGCCCTCCATCGGCGCACCCACCGCAGCCGCGATGCGGGGCAGCACCAGCTCGGGCGTGTCGATCGCCGCGAGCGACACGAAAGCCGTCCCTTTCGGGTAGCGCTCGTCAAGGCGCTCGCCCACGGCAATGGCGAGCCGCGTCTTGCCGACGCCGCCAGGACCGGTGAGGGTGACCAAGCGCACGTCGGGTGACTGCAGCAGCTCCGAGACCTCGACGATGTCGCGCTCTCGTCCGATCAACGACGTCGACGTCACGGGCAGCGACCGCGGAGCGCGCCCGTCGGCCTCGGAGGCAGCGGAAGGGGCGCGACCGCCTCGGGTGCCTGTCGTGAAAGCCTCGCTCAGCAGCAGAGCGAGGTCGTCGCGGACCAGGCGTCCGAGCTCCCGAGGGGAACCGAACGACCGGTAGGAGTCGGTCCCCTCCGTCTGGAGCTCGGCGATCATCGCCGCCAGTCGAGGCTCTCGCTCGGGCGCCGGAGCCTTGACGTACAGCAGCCGCGGGATGGATCGTGACAGCCGGAACTCGTCCTCCAGACCCGAGATCTCCATGTCGGGACCGATCCAGCCGTACCGCTGCCAGTACAGACCGACGAAGATGTCCGACTGCGCCAAGTAGGCGCGGTACAGCTCGCGAGGTGGGTGCGGTCGGGCCCCGAGCTCGAACATCACCGGCGTCAGCCCGAGCGCGGAGATGGCGCGGGCCACAGCCGCGCGCTCGTCCGCGAGCTCGACCAACGTGGAGCTCACGAAGACACGCAGACGCTGGTCCGGGGTCCGGATCGCCCCGCTTTCCTCCTGCTTCTCGGTCATCGGTCCCTCCAGCCGGCTCTACATCTCGACGAGGCGCTCGAACATGAACTCGTGACGCAGTGTGGAGACGTCGTACTCGTGGCCGGGCGCCGGAGGCACGACCGGCGACATCTGCACGAGGCGCCACCCGTCGGTGAGTGCAGCGAGGCCGGTCACGTACGGCGGCGCGTCGTTGTCACCGGTCGTCGGCCGCGACCGACCCGTGCCGTCGTACAGCGTCCACGCGCACACCTCGGAGTCGAGCGCCGGTGTGGCGAGGTAGAGGATCAGCACTTGCTGGCGCGTGCGGTCGGAGCTGCTCACGTCGCTGCCTCCACCACGCCGAACCCGGCGCCCCGGGCGCTCTCGCAACCCGTCTGTCGGTCGCTGTGGCGGACACCGCCTGTGGTCGCAAGGTGTTGCGGGTGAGGTAGTAGTCGAGATCGAACTCGTCGTCGCCGGTGAGGTAGCGCCACAGGCGGGCCCGGTTCACCTGCTCGAGCCGGCCGTCGTTGCCCGCCCACGCCGGCTCGCGCAACAGCGTGGCGGTGACCTCCGGCTCGTCGATGTCATCGGTGTTCCACAGCCGCAGCTGGCGCACGGTTGGATTGAGCCGAAGCTTGTACATCACGCGGCGCCGATCGGAGTCGTTGCGCCGGCCGGCGTGCCAGATCGCGTGGTGCACGAACACCACGGTGCCGGCCGCGCAGACGACGCGCTCCTGCCCGACCACGTTCTGGTAGCGGGCAACGTCCATGTGGCTCACCCGGCGGAAGTGAGAGCCAGGCACCAGCAGGGTTCCACCGGCGTCGGCGGTGACCGCCTCGGGGTAGTACATCATCTGCACGTCGAAGGCGTCCGTCCGCTCGTCGATGACGGCATCGGCATGCAGCGGCTGCGCCTCGCCCTCATGCGGGGCGCGCACGTGGACGTACTGGTGATCAGCCGTCGGATCCGGGCCGACCAGGCTCTGGATCGCGCCGGCGACGGCGGGCAGGCCGAGCACGGCACCGAGCGGTGACCGAGCGGGGTGCACGTCGGCGAGAGGCGTTCCGTACGGGAACGGCGACAGCCCGGCGTCGAGCTGCGCCAGTGCCCGGCGGTTCAGCTCGTCCGGCACGACAGCGTCGAGCCGAACGATCCCGGTCGCGACGAACCGCGCCATGTCGACAGAGCTGATCAGGTCGATGGGCTCCAGCGATCGCACAGCGGCGATGGTACGGGGAGCGGCCGGCGTGCCGGAGAATTGGTTCGCTTCCGCCCCGGCTCACGCGGGTCGGAGATGGGTGAGCTGGTACAGGCTCCCGAACCGATCGCGCACCATTCATGTTGGCGACGGGAGAGCCGCATCATCGAAGCTGGAGGCATGAGGGTCACAATCCTCGACGACTACTTCGACACGCTGCGCACGCTGGACTGCTTCGAGAAGCTGAACGGCCACGAGGTAACGGTCTTCACCGATCACGTGCAGGATGTCGACCGGCTCGCCGACCGTCTGCGCGACAGCGAAGCGCTGGTGCTCATTCGTGAACGCACCGAGATCCGAGCTCCGCTGCTGGAGCGGTTGCCGAATCTGCGCCTGATCAGCCAACGCAGCGTGTACCCCCACATCGACGTCGACGCCTGCACCCGCTTGGGCATCGTCGTCTCCTCCGACCTGCACGCAGGCTCTCCGTCCTACGCGACCGCAGAGCTGACGTGGGGGTTGGTCCTCGCCGCGATGCGTCAGATTCCTCAGCAGGTCGCGTCGCTCAAGGCCGGGACCTGGCAGGCCGGCGTCGGCCGGACGGTGTTGTCCAAGACGCTGGGCATCTTCGGCTACGGACGGATCGGCAAGGTCGTGGCCGGCTACGGGCATGCCTTCGGGATGAACGTGGTGGTGTGGGCCAGCGAAGCGTCCCGCGCCACGGCAGAAGCCGACGGCATCGCCGTGGCCGACAGCAAGGATGCCTTCTTCGAGACCTGCGACATCGTCAGCCTCCACCTGCGCCTCGTCGACGCCACACGAGGGATCGTCACCGCCACCGACCTGGCCCGGATGAAGCCGACGGCCTTGCTGGTCAACACGAGCCGGGCGGGTCTGATCGAGCCAGGAGCGCTCGTCGCCGCGCTGCGCTCGGGCCGGCCGGGCATGGCTGCGGTCGACGTCTACGAGGACGAGCCGCTCCTCGACACGACTCACCCCCTGCTCAACATCGACAACGTCGTGTGCACCCCCCACATCGGATACGTCACACGCGACGAGTGGGAGGTCCAGTTCGCCGACGTCTTCGACCAGATCAATGCGTACGACGCCGGCTCACCGATCAATGTCGTCAACCCCGACGTCCTGTCCCACCCACGCACGAGGGCGTGATCGTGGAGCGTCTGCGATGACGTGGAGTGGAGGAGATCACATGGGGTACGAAGCTGTTGCAGGTCGCGATGTCTTGCCGATCCCGGACATCCCGCCGGCGCGTCGTAGGTGGTCAGCCCGTGCAGCACGCCGAACTTCGAGCGACTCGCCGCCAACGGGCTGAAGTACACCCGCTTCCACACGACGGCGCTGTGCTCGCCGACCCGCTCGGCGCTGCTGACCGGCCGCAACCACCACTCGGTCGGGATGGGCAACATCGCCGAGCTGGCGACGTCGGCGCCGGGCAACAACTCGATCTGGCCGAACACCGCCGCCCCGCTGGCCAAGATCCTGCAGCTCAACGGCTACAGCACCGCGCAGTTCGGCAAGTGCCACGAGGTGCCGGTGTGGGAGACGAGCCCGATGGGGCCGTACCGGCAGTGGCCGACCGGCATGGGCTTCGAGTACTTCTACGGCTTCCTCGGCGGCGAGACGAACCAGTGCTACCCGGCGCTCTACGAGGGCACCACGCCGGTCGAGCCGGACAAGACGCCGGAGGAGGGCTACTACTTCAACGACGACCTCACGTCGAAGGCGACCAAGTGGATCCGCCAGCAGAAGGCGCTGATGCCCGACAAGCCGTTCTTCGCCTACTTCGCGCCGGGGGCGACCCACGCGCCGCACCACGTGCCGAAGGAGTGGGCCGACAAGTACAAGGGCCAGTTCGACCAGGGCTGGGACGAGCTGCGCGAGGAGACGTTCGCCCGGCAGAAGGAGCTCGGCGTCATCCCGGCCGACTGCGACCTGACCGAGCGCAGCGCCGGCATCCCGGCCTGGGACGACATCGATCCCGAGCTGCGACCGGTGCTCGCCCGGCAGATGGAGATCTACGCCGGCTACCTCGAGAACACCGACCACCACGTCGGGCTGCTGATCGACGCGCTCGAGGACCTCGGCATCCTCGACGACACGTTGATCTACGTGATCATCGGCGACAACGGCGCCTCGGCCGAGGGCTCGCTGCAGGGCACGTTCAACGAGATGATCACCCTCGGCGGCTTCGGGGCGCTGGAGACGCCGAGTTCATGTCCTCGAAGATCGACCTGTTCGGCGGGCCCGAGGCCTACAACCACTACGCCGTCGGCTGGGCGCACGCGATGGACACGCCGTACCAGTGGACCAAGCAGGTCGCGTCGCACTGGGGCGGCACCCGCAACGGCACGATCGTCCACTGGCCGGGCGGCATCACGGCAAGGGCGAGATGCGCTCGCAGTTCCACCACGTCATCGACGTCGCCCCGACGGTGCTCGAGGTGGCCGGGCTGCCGGCGCCGGTGATGGTCAACGGGGTGCAGCAGAAGCCGATCGAGGGCGTCAGCATGGCCTACTGCTTCAACGACGCCGACGCCGCCGAGCGCCACGAGACGCAGTACTTCGAGATGTTCGGCAACCGCGGCATCTACCACAAGGGCTGGACCGCGGTGACCAAGCACCGCACGCCGTGGGAGACCGGCGTCGACGCCGTCGTGCCGGCCTTCGACGACGACGTCTGGGAGCTCTACGACACCAACACCGACTGGACGCAGGCGCACGACCTCGCCAAGGAGCACCCGGAGAAGCTGCCCGAGCTGCAGCGGCTGTGGCTGATCGAGGCGGTCAAGTACAACGTCGTGCCGCTCGACGACCGCTTCGTCGAGCGCGGGCTGCCCGAGACGGCCGGACGGCCGACGCTGATCCAGGGCAAGCGGCAGCTGCTCTTCGGCGGCATGGGCCGGCTCACCGAGAACTCGGTCGTGATGATGAAGAACACGTCGTTCTCGATCACCGCCGACATCACCGTGAAGGGCGGCGACCCGCCCGAGGGCGTGATCCTCGCCCAGGGCGGCGTCACGCGGTGGGCACAGCCTCTACGTCAAGGACGGCAAGCCGAAGTACTGCTACAACTTCTTCGGCCTCGAGCGCTACTACGCCGAGGGCACCGAACCGATCCCCGAAGGCAACCACCAGGTGCGCATGGAGTTCACCTACGACGGCGGCGGCGTCGGCAAGGGCGGCACGGTCACGCTCTACATCGACGGGGTCGCCGTCGGCGACGGGCGCATCGAGCAGACCGAGGCGTTCCTCTTCTCCGCCGACGAGACCTGCGACGTCGGCGACGAGTTCGGCTCGCCGGTCACGACCGACTACTCGGTCAAGAAGTTCACCGGCGAGGTCAACTGGGTCGAGCTCGACCTCGGGCTCGACGACCACAACCACCTGATCAAGCCCGAGGACCGCCTCCGCGTCGCGATGGGCATCCAGTAGCCGCACTGCAGATCCGACGAGCTATCGGCATCCGCCGGACGGTGTGGCGCGTGTCCAACGTCACCAACGGCAGGTGGCGGTCGCGGGAATGGATCCATCGTCCGTTCCGTTGACGGTCGCGACAACTGATTCGGAAGGTGATGGCGTGATGGAGTCGAACAGGAACGTGCAGGAAGGCGACGTCATCGAGTTCACGCTGCGCGGTGAGCGTCGAACCGCCGAAGCGATGCTCATCACCGAGGACGATTTGGTGTTGCTCGATCTGTTCGACGGTGATCGCCCGGCCTGGGCTCGATTGTCGATCCTCGATGAGGTCGCCGTGTTCAGACCTGAAGCGCACTACGTGATCACCGCAGCCTGACGGCAGCCGCCGGCCGGCCGGTGTTGCGGCCGCACCCCACCCGTCACGTCTGAGCTTCCATCAGGCTGCGCAGCCGGATCAGCCCATCCCTGATCCGCGTCTTCGCCGTTCCGAGCGGAACGCCGAGCTGCTCGGCGATCTCGACGTGGGTCAGACCGTCGAAGTAGGCAAGTTCGAGCGCGTGTCGGTGGGCTTCTCCCAACTGGGCCAGTGCGCGACGTGCTCGATCACGGTCGAGCGAGTCGATGACGGCGTCCGGCGGACTGTCGTGCGCGCCTGCCGGAATCACGGCGTGGCGGAGCTGGCGGTCGCGTCGCGACTGTTCCGAACGCACGCGGTCAACCGCACGTCGACGAGCGATCGTCACGGCCCAACCACGCACCCCACCGCGAGTCCGAGTCGAACCGAGCTGCTTGGCGCCAGAGCTCGACGAAGGCCTCTTGCGTGACCTCCTCGGCCTGGGCGGGATCGCGGACGACGCGCAGCACGATGCCGTAGAGCGTCGGCGCCAGCTCGTCGTAGAGCTCGGCGAACGCCCGCTCGTCGCCCCTCGCGACCCGAGCCATCAACGCACCGTGGTCAGCGCTCACGTCGCCCGCACGCACGACATGCGGGCGATGTTCGAAACCGGCGCGGGTGCGGATCAGTCCCCGCCGATGACGTCCGTCACACGACGGGTCAGAGCACCGCCAGGGCCGGGAGGGCGTCGACGACCTCACGGGCCAGCTGCTCGTCGCCGACGACCTCGTAGGCCAGCTCGCAAGGATCGAGCCGGGCGCTGATCGCCCGACACGCAGCGGCAGCCTCGGTGACGATCTCGGCGTCGACGGCGTCGTCGCCGGCCGGACGGATCCCGCCGACGGTTCCCAGGTCGATGTCCCAGGCGGCGCTGTCGAGGTCGGTGAATCGGAACCGGACGATCCGGCCCGGATGGTAGGCGCCCTTGGCCGCCAGCAACGTCGGCACGAAGCCGCACGCGGTGTGAGCCATCGTGAGGAGCGACGCCGGCGGCGGGACCACCATGTCTGCTCCGATGGCACGGCGGATGTCGTCCGCGTGGGTCCACGTCTCGAAGGCGCGCACCAGCACCGCGATCCTGGTCGCGGCACGCCCGCCCCACCAGGTGATCGGCTCGTTGAGGCGGGCCTCGCCGCGGACCGTGACCTCCGCATCGGTCGCCTCCGCCGCGGCCTCCAGTTCGGCGACGGCGTGCGCCGGCGGCCGCGCCGGCGTGCCGGGCGCGGGCCTGCGCGGTGCGACCCTCGTTGTCCGTGGCGGTCTCGGGGATGCCGCGGCACGGGCACGCCCAGCTGGTAGGCGAGCAGCGACTCGTTGGCCACCAGGTGAACGACGACGTCGTGGACGGTCCAGCCGGCGAACTCGGGCGGGTCGACCGGTCGGGCCCAGTCGTCGACCGTCAGGTCGCGCAGGAGCAGGATGGCTCGCGCCAACTCGACGCGGTGGACGTCGATCGGCGAAGAGCCGGCGACCACCGCAGCCGGCTCCCGGCGGCGCCGTGCCTCGGCGAGCACCCGGGAGCGCAACTCGGGAGCAGGCGTGACCTCGTGCACGACCGCAGCGGCGAACTCGCCGGCCGCGAAGCGCAGGTCCTGCTCCCGACGCAAGGCGTCGGGACTGGCGTCGAGGTGGGCGGCGATCCCGGCGGCGTGCTCGGCATCGTGTGCGTCGATCGCGTAGGCGGCCAGATCGTCCGGCGAGACCGGAGCCCGTGGAGATTCGTCGTTCATGCTCATCGTTCGCTCTCCACGCTGATCTCGGAACCGAGGACCTCGGCGATGCGCCCCAACGCCAGGCGTAGCCGCGACTTGGCCGTGCCCTCCGGGATGTTCAGCACTTCGGCGACCTGACGGTACGTGTACCCGTGGAAGTACGCGAGGTCCAATGCTCGGCGCTGGTCCTCGGGCAGCACCTCGAGGGCCGTGCGGACCTTGCCGGAAGTGTCCGACCGCAGCACCGCCTCGGCAACGTCGGGCACGTCACCCGCGTCCCGTGCCACCCGCGCCTCGCGGCGCCGGTGCGCCTCCTCCCGTCGGACCGCGTCGACCGCCCGGCGGTGGGTGAGCGTCCCGAGGAAGCCGCGCAGGGTCCCGCGCCCCGAGTCGATGCGCTCCGGATGCTCCCAGAGGGAGACGAACACCTCCTGGGTGATGTCCTCGGCGGCCTGCGGGTCGACGAGGGTCCGCACCGCGAGTCCGTAGACGAAGCCTGCGTAACGGTCGTAGAGGTCGAGCGAGGGCCGTCTCATCGCCGCCGGACAGACGCTCGACCAGCACCCGCTCCGCCCACCAGGCCTGATGCGGTCCGTCCATGAGGCAAGTCCTCTCCACGGCCACCGTTCGAAGCCGAGCGCCGGAACGGATCACACGATACGTGCCACCAGCTTCTGACCACCGCCTGCCGGTCGAAAGCCTGCACCGGAGGCCACAGCGGTCGCCTCTGCAGACGGTCCTCATGGGAGGCTGTACGTGGCCGAGCGACCCGACGTACCGAACAATGGGCGACGACTGCGGGCCCTGCCGTCGACCGCTTTCCGAATGCATTGAGGAACGCGTCGCGTCCGGCGGGGGTGGCACGATCGATCGGCGGCGAGGACGGACGGTGCTCACTCCGGCCCCCGATGTGCGTTCGCATCGTCGCCGATCAGCAGGCTGGCGCGACTCGTCGGTGATTCTCGACAACGACACCGACTGGTCGGAGTCGGGGAGCTGCGACCGCTCATGCATCCGCGCCGGCGTGGTGGCGAGATGGGCGACCGTGTCAGTCGTCGAGGATCTTGTCGGCCTTGCGTTCGATGCGTTCGCGCGTCGTTCTTCGGTGAGGTTGCCCGCCTTCTGTTGCTGCGCGGCGCGGGCCTTGGCGTTGCGAGCGTGAGGCTTGTCCGGCATCGGATAGTTGCCCGATTCCTTCTTGGCCTGCTTGGTCCTCGCCTTTCCGGCAATCCGAAGTCCTTCGTCGCGCATGTTCTCGCCGCTTCGAGCTCAGATCGCCATCACGAACTCCTCTCGCCTCCGCTGGGTACCCGTGCAGCCGTCCATCCCTCGAACGACGCATCGGTCCTGGATGCCGCCGCCCCAGGTAGCCGAGGACCGTTCTGACGCCGCTCAACGCGGATCGATCGGGGTGAACGTCCCGACGGCGGCTTCCAGCGCGGCCGCTGCGGCGAGCGCGGTGAGGTCGGCGAAGCGCGCGGCCGTGAACTGGGCGCCGACCGGCAGGCCGTCGACGACAGCGGCCGGGACCACCACCGCCGGCAGGCCGAGGTAGTTGGCGGGCAACACTGGGCGGATCGTCTCGAGGACCGTCATCGCCGTGTCGACGGAGAGGATGTCGAAGCCGTGCTCGAACGGTGGCGCCGTCCACGTCGGCGTGAGCAGCACGTCGAAGCGGCCGAAGAACTGCTGCCACTCGTTGGCGATGCGGTAGCGGTCGAGGAACAGCGCCGGCAGCCGTCGGTGCCGAAGCCGGCGAGTCGCTCGCCGGTGAGCTCGAGGAAGCGCAGCCCGTCGTCGCCGATCACCGCCTCGATGAGCGGACGCTGCGCCTCGAGGTCGGGCGTCAGCAACGCGCCCACTGCGCGATCGCCTGTTCGTAGGACGGCGGGAGTGCCTCGGTGACGTCATGTCCTGCTTCGGCGAGGACGTCGGCGGCCGCCCGGATGGCGCCGGCGATGCCGGCGTCGGTGGAGCCGCCTGGTGGCTCGGCGACGACGGCGATCCGTAACGGGCGCGTCGGTGCCGGCGGCAGCGTGACCGGAAGGGACAGCGGATCACGGGGATGCTGGCCGGCCACGGCCTCGAACCCGGCCAGCACGTCCTCGACGCGGCGGGCCATCACGCCCTCGGCGAACATCAGCTGACTCGCCATGATCATGTCGATCGGGGGGATCTCCGTGGCGTGGGGCACGACGCCAGCGGTCGGCTTGATCGCCGCGATGCCGCAGCAGTGCGCCGGGTTGCGGAGCGAGCCGCCGATGTCGTTGCCCAGTCCGAGCGGCGACATCCCGCTGGCCAGCGCCGAGGCCTCGCCGCCGCTCGACCCGCCCGCCGTCACGGCGGCATTCCACGGGTTGCGGGTCAGCCCGTGCAACGCCGAGTCGGTGTGGAGACGCAATCCGAGGTCGGGCAGGTTGGTGCGCCCGATGGGGATCGCCCCGGCGGCGCGCAGGCGCTCGACCACCGGCGCGTCGGTGGCAGCGACGGCCTCGGCCAGGGCGACGACTGCCTGCGTCGTCGGCGTGCCGGCGACGTCGATGTTCTCCTTGACGGTGAACGGCACGCCGTGGAGCGCGACCGAGCCTGTCCCCGGCGGCGACGCGTCGCGTCGGCGGCGTCGGCCGACATGCGCGCCTCGTCGTCGAGGCGGCGGACGATGGCGTTGAGCGCAGGGTTGACGGCGTCGATGCGGGCGAGGTGCGCCTCGACGACCTCACGGCTCGTCACCTCGCGATTGCGGATCGCCGCGGCCAGCTCGACGGCGCCGAGTTCCCAGAGTTCGGTCATCGTACGATCTTGGCGCGCCGCCCGAGCTCGAGGATCGATTCGGCGCGACGGCGCATCGCCGGGTCGACCATCTCACCTGACGCGAGCGTCGTGACGCCGCCGGCCGCGGTCGCCGCCAGCACCTCGGTGGCCCAGGCGAGCTCCTCCGAGGTCGGGGCGAAGGCGACGGCGATGACCGGCACCTGGCTCGGGTGGATCGCCGTGCGTCCGACGTAACCCATCGCCTTGCCCCGGCGGGTGTCGGCGGCGAGGCCGTCGAGGTCGGCGATGTCGGTGTACACCGCCATCATCGGCGGCGGCTTGCCGGCGGCGCGGGCGGCGACGAGCAGGCGAGCGCGCGCCCAGTCGAGGACGGCGACGTCGGCGCTGCCGAGATCGCTCGCCAGGTCCGCCTCGCCGAGGCTGACCGACGCCACCGCCGGGTGGGCGGCGATCGCTGCCAGCTTCCTCGAGCCCGCGCGCCGTCTCGATCAGGACGCTGATCGGGACGTCACGGCCGAGCACGGCGACGACGGCGTCGACGTCGCCGGCGGACTCGACCTTGGGCAGGCGCACCGCGAACCGCGGCGCGCACGGCCGCCAGCGCCTCGAGGTCGGCGCTCGAGCCGGCGTTGACGCGCACCTCGACGACCGTCGGTTTCGTGTCTGCCGGAGTCGAGCCAGGCGACGACGTGCTCGCGGGCGGCGTCCTTGCGGTCTGCAGCGACGGCGTCCTCGAGGTCGAGGATCACCAGCTCGGCACCGCTGGCGACCGCCTTGTCGAACCGCTCGGGTCGATCTCCCGGCACGTACAGCCCGGTGACGATCAGCTCGGTCATACCACTCCGAGCTCGACGCAGGCGCGGCGAGCTCGTCACGGTCGACGCCGATCTCGGCGAGCACCGCGGCGGTGTCTGCGCCGTGCGGACGGCCCGCCCAGCGGATCGCCCCCGGCGTGGCGGAGAGGCGGAACGGCACGTTCTGCATCTTGACCGGTCCGAGCTCGTCGTCGTCGACCGTCTGCACGGTGCCGATCGCCGCGTACTGCGGGTCGCCCATCACGCCGCGCACGTCGTACACCGGACCGATCGCCGCCTCCGCCGCCTCGAAGGCGGCGAGCACGTCCGGCGGTCGAGCGCGTCGCGATCCAGCCGCCGACGGCGTGCGTCGAGCTCGTCGGCGTGCTGCGCCCGCTGCTGCCCGGTGGCGAACCACGGCTGCTCGACGAGGTCGGGCCGCCCGACGAGGCGCATCACCCGTTCGGCGATCGACTGCGACGACGTGCTGACGGCGACCCACCCGCCATCGGCCGTCCGGTAGACGTTGCGCGGGGCGTTGTTCACCGAGCGGTTGCCGAGGCGTTGCTGCACCTCGCCGAGCTGGTCGAACGTCGTGATCTGCGGCGCCGAGCAGCATCAGGATCGGTTCGATGATCGCCACGTCGACGACCTGCCCGTGGCCCGTCGCCTCGGCGCTGCGCAGCGCGGCGGTGACGGCGAAGCTCGTCGCCAGGGCGGCGATGCCGTCGGCGAGACCGAACGGCGGCAGCGTCGGCGGACCGTCGGGCTCGCCGGTGAGCGCGGCGAACCCGCTCATCGCCTCGGCGACGGTTCCGAAGCCGGGCCGCCGGGCGTACGGGCCGGTCTGGCCGAACGCCGTCACCCTGGCGATCACCAGCGCCGGGTTGGCGGCGTGGAGTTGCTCGGGCCCGAGGCCCCAGCGTTCCAGCGTGCCCGGGCGGAAGTTCTCGATCAGCACGTCGGTGCGTGCCGCCAGCCGCAGCAGCAGCGCCGGCCCTTCTGGCCGCGACAGGTCGAGTGTCACCGCCCGCTTGTTGCGCCCGAGCGTCTTCCACCACAGCCCGGCGCCGTCACGCGAGGGCCCGTGCGTGCGCGCCGCGTCCGGCTCGCGCCGGGTGCTCGATCTTGACGACGTCGGCGCCGAGGTCGCCGAGGAACATCGCCGCCAGCGGCCCGGCGAACAACGTCGAGGCGTCGATCACCCGCACGCCGACGAGCGGCCCGGCCGGTTCGCTGTTCGCCTGTGGTTCCGCCGTCACAGTCAAGCCGTTTCCACAGGGGAATGCGGCGCAGGTCTTCCCCGAAATCCCTGTGGAAATGACGGTCAGGCGACGTGGTGGCGGACGGCGAGGCGCTGGGCGGAGTCGTCGCCGGGCACGGGCAGCTGCACGGCGACGCGTGAGCTCCGGCCACTCGGCCGGCGTCAGCAGCTGGTACTCGAACGTGAGCAGCCCGGCGCTCGGGTGGTTGAAGCGGCGCAGGCGGGTCTCGAAGCGGGCGACGTCGTGCTCGGGCCACCACGCGGCGAACTCGTCGCTGGCGGCGCGCAGCCGCTCGACCAGCGCGACCATCGCCGGGTCGTCGCGCACGCGCCGTCGTCGCGGCGCGGAACTCGGCGAGCGCCTGGCGGGCGTGGATGTCCCAGTCGACGATCAGCTGGCGGCGTCGACGGATCGGCGAACAGCACCCACAACAGGTTGCGGTCGTCCCCGTCGAGCGGCTCGATGCGCGGGTACAGCCGCGCCTGCGGCCGCGTTCCACGCGGCGAACTCCCAGTGCGGCCCGAGCACGTACGCCGGCGCCGGCTCGAACGCGTCGATCAGCCGGCGCAGCGCCGACGGGACGTCGTCGGGCCCGAGCCCGGCACCGCTGCCGGTGGCACCGTCGCCGGCTGGGCCGAGCGCAGCAGGTGGTCGACGCCGGCGTCGTCGAGGCGCAGCGCCCGGCCGATCGCCCGCAGCACGTCGGTCGAGGCGTTGATCCGCCGGCCCTGCTCGAGCCACGTGTACCACGTGACCGACACGCCGGCGAGCATCGCGACCTCCTCGCGGCGCAGGCCGGGCGTGCGGCGCGACGCGGCCGGCGGGGAGCCCGACCTGGGACGGGCGACAGCGCCTCGCGGCGGGCGCGCAGGAACTCGGCGAGGGCGGCGCGGTGGTCGCGTCGGTGCGCTGCGGTGCCCACGGGCTCGGACAGTTCAGCGTCACTGACGCCGCCGGCAGTTCGAGCACTCGCCGTCGCGCGTCGGTGTCGACGCCAGGTGCAGCGCGGCTCGCACCCTCAGGCGCTGCGCGTGGTGACCGGCCGCACTCGCCGTCGAGCTACGGTTGCGGCGGTGACCACCCGCTCGCGTTCGACGTCGACGTGATGGTCGCCGACCTCGGCGACCTCGTCGACGTCGAGTCGCCGTCGCACGACGTCGACGCCGTGATCACGCGCGTCGGCGCCGTGCGTCGCCGAGCTGATCGGTCGGCGCCGGCTCGGCTCCGCGCCCGAGCTCGTCGCCGGCCCCGCCGGTCCGCACGTGCACTGGCGCGGCGGCGGCGACGCCGCGCGTGCTCCTCGTCGGCCATCACGACACCGTGTTCCCGCTCGGCACGCTGGCCGCCCGGCCGTTCGCGCGTCGCCGACGGGCGGGCCACCGGGCCCGGGCGTGTTCGACATGAAGGGCGGGCATCGTCGCTCGCCATCCACGCCGTCGCCGTCGCTCGCCGACCGTCGCGGCGTCGAGCTGCTGTTCACGGCGACGAGGAGGTCGGCTCGGCGACGTCGCGGCCGCTGATCGAGGAGCGGGCGACGGCGTGCGGACGCGGTGCTCGTGCTCGAGCCGGCGGCCGACGGCGGGGCGGTGAAGATCGGGCGCAAGGGCGCCGGCACGTTCGACGTGGTCGTCCACGGGCGGGCCGCCCACGCCGGGCTCGAGCCGGAGAAGGGGGTCAACGCCCTCGTCGAGGCGGCGCACCAGGTGCTGGCGATCACCGCGCTCGCCGACCCGAGCGTGGGCACGACGGTGACGCCGACCGTGGCGCCGCGCCGGCACGGCCGACAACGTCGTGCCCGGCCGAGGCGTCGATCCGCGTCGACGTGCGGGTCACCGACGCTCGACGAGGCGCGAGCGCGTCGACGCGGCGATGGCGGCGCTCGACGCCGGTCGATCCGCGCGGCGACGATCTCGAGGTCACGGCGGGCGTCAACCGCCCGCCGATGCCGGAGTCGGCGACGGCCGAGCTGTTCGCCGCTCGCCCGGCAGGCGGCGCGTCGACGTCGGCATCGGCCGCGCTCGACGGGCGTCAGCGTCGGCGGCGGCAGCGACGGCAACTTCACCGCCGCCCTCGGCATCCCGACGCTCGACGGGCTCGGCGTCGTCGGCGGCGGCGCCCACGCCGACCACGAGTGGGTCGACGCCTCGTCACGATGCCCGACCGCGCCGCGCCTCCTCGCCGCCCTGCATCGACGCCGACCGTCCGAGTGCGTCGAGCCGGACTCGGCGTGCGACTCGGGTCGAGCTCGGCCGTGGCCGCCGCGCGCCGAGCGTGCCGGCGGCGCGGTAGACGTCGAGCTTGGCGCGGGTGTCGTCGATGTCGAGGTTGCGCATCGTCAGCTGGCCGATGCGGTCGAGCGGGCCGAAGGCGGCGT
Source organism: uncultured Alphaproteobacteria bacterium (assembly GCA_963736275.1). Classification (GTDB taxonomy): domain Bacteria; phylum Pseudomonadota; class Alphaproteobacteria; order Rhizobiales; family Xanthobacteraceae; genus Pseudolabrys. The sequence goes on along the minus strand of CAVTOP010000005.1, from coordinate 133,583 downwards.
CGTCGACGCGCTCCATCGACAGCCGCTCGGGGGCGTAGGTGAGGTCGGGCCCGGTCGTGTCGAGGATCGTGTAGTCGTCGCCGCGGCGCAGGCGCAGCGTCACCTCGCCGGTGACCGCCGACGCCGACCCAGCGCAGCAGCGGCTCGCGCAGCATCAGGCTCTGCGGGTCGAACCAGCGGCCCTCGTAGAGCAGCCGGCCGAGGCGGCGGCCCATCGTGCGGTAGTTCTCGATCGTGCCCTCGTTGTGGATCGCCGTGACCAGGCGCTCGTAGGCGATGTGCAGCAGCGCCAGCCCGGGCGCCTCGTAGATGCCGCGGCTCTTGGCCTCGATGATGCGGTTCTCGATCTGGTCGCTCATGCCGAGGCCGTGGCGGCCGCCGATCGCGTTGGCCTCGACGCACGAGCTCGACCTGGTCGGCGAGCTCGCGCCCGTTGAGCGCGACCGGCCAGCCGTCCTCGAAGCGGATCGTGACGTCCTCGGTGGCGATCGTCGACGGCCGGGTCCCAGTGGGCGACGCCCATGATCGGCGCGACGATCTCCATCCCCGTCGACAGCTCCTCGAGCGCCTTGGCCTCGTGGGTGGCGCCCCAGATGTTGGCGTCGGTCGAGTACGCCTTCTCGCGTCGGGTCGCGGTACGGCAGGCCGTGCGACTGCGAGGAACTCGCTCATCTCCGCCCGCCCGCCGAGCTCGTCGACGAACGCTGGCGTCGAGCCACGGCTTGTAGATGCGCAGCGCCGGGTTGACGAGCAGCCCGTAGCGGTAGAAGCGCTCGATGTCGTTGCCCTTGTAGGTGCTGCCGTCGCCCCAGATGTCGACGCCGTCGTCGTGCATCGCCCGCACGAGCAGCGTGCCGGTGACCGCCCGCCCGAGCGGCGTCGTGTTGAAGTACGTCTTGCCGGCGGTCGTGATGTGGAAGGCGCCGCACTGCAGCGCCATCAGCCCTTCGCGGACCAGCTCGGGGCGGCAGTCGACGAGGCGGGCCTGCTCGGCGCCGTACTGCGTCGCCCGGTCGGGCACGCCGGCGAGGTCGGGCTCGTCGTACTGGCCGAGGTCGGCGGTGTAGGCGTACGGGATCGCCCCGCGTGGCGCGCATCCAGGCGACCGCCGCCGACGTGTCGAGCCCGCCGGAGAAGGCGATGCCGACGCGCTCGCCGACCGGCAGCGACATCAGGATGCGACGGCTCCTCGTTCACGTCGAGCGAAGCTACCGGTCGACCGCGTCACGCCCGGTAGCGGCCGGCGAAGCCGGCGACGGCGAGCAGCGCGCCGGCGGCGGCGATCGCCAGCTCGACGATCGCCGAGGCGGGGCACGCGGTCGAGGTCGACGACGGCGATGACGGCGAGCGACGGCCGCCGCGCCGAGGCCGGCCCACGGCAGCCAGCGGGCGTTGTTGACGGCGAGCAGCGACCATCGCCGAGCGGGGCGACGAACGGCAGCATCGTCACGAACGACCGGCTGCGGGTCGCCGAGCGGGCCGAGCCACCACGTGGTCAGGCCGAGCTCGCGGCTCGTCTTCCACACGGCGGCGAAGGCGACGATCACGAGCGCCCACGCCGACCCCGGTGACGAGCCGCCAGCCGGGCGTCAGCTGCCCGGCGACGCGGCGCGCCGGCGACCGGCGTGCACGGCGCGTCGGCGCCGGCGGTGGCGGCGGCGGCGGCGGTGGCGGCGCGGCCGTCTCGGGCTCGGCGACCGGTTCCACCCGTCGTGCGAGCGATCCGGACGCCGTGCGCGCCGGTACCCTCGGCGAACTCCATGACGCCGGCGTCCGACGAGCTGCTGTCGATCTTCTTCCCGATGTGGAACGAGGAGGCACTACGTCGAGCGGGCCGTCGACGCCGCCCGGCGAGTCTGCGAGCGCGATGGTCGCCGACGGCGTCGATCGGCGACTACGAGCTGATCATCGTCGACGACGCGTCGACCGACCGCACCCCCGAGATCGCCGACGCGCTGGCCGCCGCCGACCCGCACGTCCGCGTCGTCCACCACGAGCGTCAACCGCAAGCTCGGCGGGTCGATCAAGACCGGGTTCGCCGACGGCCAAGGGCGACCTCGTGCTGTACTCCGACGCCGACCTGCCGTTCGACATGGAGGAGGTGCCGCGGGCGATCCGCCTGCTGCGCCAGTACGACGCCGACATCGTCAGCGCCTACCGCTTCGACCGCACCGGCGAGGGCTACACGCGGGCGATCTACACGTTCTTCTACAACCTGCTGATCCGCACGATGTTCGGGGTCAAGGCCCGCGACATCAACTTCGCCTTCAAGCTGCTGCCGCCGCCGCGTCCTCGACACGATCGAGCTGCGCAGCGAGGGCTCGTTCATCGACGCCGAGCTGATCATCCGGGCGACCCGCGCTCGGGCTTCGAGCTCCTGCAGTTCGGCGTCGACTACTTCCCGCGCACCCGGGGCGAGTCGACGCTGAGCTCGCCGGCGTCATCGCGCACGATCCTCGCGCGAGATGGTCCAGCTCTGCGCGGCGAGCTGCAGGCGCATCGACCGGTCGCACCGACGCTCGACGATCGGGCGACCCGGCTCGCGGCACCGGCGAGGATCGCTCGGTAGCGCTGCGGGCTGCAAGCGCCTCGCATCGTGAACCCCTCGACCTCCCCCGACCCGCCTCCCGATCAGCCACCCGGTCGCTGCCCGCGCTCGCCGCCGTGGCGGTGGTCGGCACCGTCGTCATCGCCGGTGTCGCCGGCGGCTTCGGCGGTGACGGCGGCGGCGAGCCGCAGACGACGTCGACGCGCGCGCCGGCATCGACGACGACCGTGCGCCGTCGACGCAGCCGATCGCCGTCGAGTCGACCGACGGTCCCGCAACGACGACGCTCTGCCGCAGCCGCTCGGCGACGGGCATGGCCGGCGACGACGTGCGCGCAGGTGCAGCAGCGGCTCGACGAGCTCGGGCTTCGATCGCCGGCCCGATCGACGGCCAGTTCGGCGCCGCTCACCCGAGCAGGCCGTGTGGGCGTTCGAGAAGCTCGTCCTGCAGACGTCCCGCGGGACGAGGCGACGGGCGATCGTCACCGACGAGATGTGGCAGGGCATGCAGGAGCGGCATCCGCATCGAGCCGTGCGCCGGCCTCCGAGGGCGAGGCGACGCGCAACCACATCGAGATCTACCTGCCCGAGCAGGTCGTCGTGTTCTTCGTCGACGACAAGCCGGCGCTGATCAGCCACATGTCGAGCGGCGACGGGCAGGAGTGGTGCGAGGAGGTCACGATCGACCCCGGCGAGTACGGCAACGAGAACGGCACCGAGCCGCTCGTGCGCCGGCGAGAGCGGCGTGTCGCTGACGCCCGGTGGCGTGTTCCGCTTCGACCGGAGGGTCGACGGGCTGCGCGAGAGCGCGCTCGGCGGGATGTGGAACCCGGTGTACTTCAACTACGGCATCGCCATCCACGGCGCGCTCAACGTGCCGCTGCACCCGGCGTCGCACGGCTGCATCCGCATCCCGCAGACGGTCGGGCGGACGTTCCACCAGTTCATCGACGATCGGCGACCAGGTGTTCGTGTGGGACGGCGTCAAGGAGCCCGAGTACTACGCCAGAACCCCGACGCCGCCTACCCGCGAGGCCAGCTGCCGATCTTCAACCGGATCGATCCCGACGTACACGACGACGACCACGACGACGACGGCGCCGCCGACGACCGCGGCGCCGACGTGGCGCCACCAGCCGCCGACGTCCCGGCAGCCGACGTCGCCGCCGACCGCCGACGCCACCGACGCCGGCACCGACGCCGGCACGACGACGACCACCACGACGCCGCCGACCACCACCGGCCGACGACCGCCGACGACGACGTCGACGACGGTTCCGCCAGCGGCTCGAGCGGCGTCAGCCGGCGACCACCTCGACGTCGCGGCTCGAGGACGCGCTCGAGCAGCGCCGTGCGCTCGTTGGCGGCGTACAGCTCGAGGCCGATGTCGGCGCCCGTCGGCGGCGAGCGCCCTGATCACCAGCTGGGCCGTCGCCGTCCGCGGCGCGCGACGGCGGCGACGCGTCCCTCGTGGCTGCGGTCGAGCCCGATCGCGACGCGCAGGATGCCGGCGAGCGACCGCACGAGTCGCTGATCGCCGCGCCGACAGGGCGGCGAACTCCGGGTGCGACGGCTTCGGCTCGCTCTTGCGGTGGTAGCGGGCGATCTGGGCGATGACCTCGATCTCGTTGTCGGTCAGCCCGGCCAGCTCGCTGTTGCGGATCACGTAGTAGGCGTGCAGGTGGTGCTTGCTGTGGGCGACGACGAGGCCGACGTTGGCGAGCAGCGCGCCGGCCTCGAGGTACTCGCGGGCGGCCGGCGTCGAGGCCGTGCAGCGGCGCCGGATGGCGTCGAACAGCTCGACGGCGAGGCGGGCGACGTGGGCCGAGTGCGCCGGGTCGTCGTCGCAGCGATCGGCGAGCTGGCGGATGCTGCGCCGCGACACGTCGCGCGAGGTGGTGGACGCTCGGCGCCGCCGCGCCGTCCGGCTGATCGTGTCGAGCAGCACGCCGTCGCGCAGCGCCGCCTCGCTGTACAGTGAACGCGCTCGACGTCGAACGTCGTCGACGACCGTCGCCAGGATCAGCGCCCCGGCGACGATGATGTCGGCGCGCTGCGGCCTCGAGCCCGGGCACCTTGGCCCGCGCCGCCGCCGTGCGGTGGCTCGACGCAGCTCGGGCGACGACGTCGTCGAGCTCGGCGGCGGTGAACTCGAAGCAGTTGTACGTGCGCAGCGGCTCGGCGCCGGTGCGCGGCGTGGGCGATGCGGGCGACCGTCTCGGCCGTTCCCGACGAGGCGACGGCGACCTCGAAGCCGTGCTCGGTCGACCTCGCGGTGGAAGTGCTCGATGAGGCTGCGGACGTGGTTGCGGCAGGCCGTGACGGCGTCGGCGGTCGACGTCGCCGCCGGGGAAGAAGCGGTCGGTGAGGCGCACGGCGCCGAGCTTGAAGCTGCGGGCGGCGAGCGTCTCGCCGCGCTCGCCGATGCAGCAGCTCGGTCGAGCCGCCGCCGATGTCGACGAGCAGCAGCCGCCGGTCGAACACCGGCACCGCCTGCGAGCACGCCGAGGTGGATCAGCCGGGCCTCCTCGACGCCGGAGATCACCTCGATCGTCGACGCCCGCCTCGTCGCGCGCCCGCTCGAGGAACTCGCGGGCGTTGGCCGCCTCGCGGACCGCGCTCGTGGCGACGGCGCGGAGCGTCGGCGTCGAAGCTGTCGGCGATGCGCCTGCATCCGGCGTCAGGCAGGCGATGCCCGCGGTCGATGCGCGTCGGGCGTGAGCTCCTTCATGTCGCCGCCGCCGTGAGCCGAGGCGGACGACCTCCCGCTCGCGGGTCAGCGTCTCGAAGCGGTCGCCGCCGACCGGGCGGGCGACGACGAGGTGGAAGCTGTTGGTGCCGATGTCGAGCGCCGCGAGCGCTGGCGCGTGGTCAGCGTCCGGCCGTCGGCCGGCTCGGCCGACGTCAGCCGCTGGGATCTCGGCGAGGCACGTCGGCAGGCCGTTGAGCACGCCGTGGCGGATCGCCGCGATCTTCTCGAAGGCGCTGCCCTCGACGGTCGTCGCTGAGCCGCGCGGTCGCCGACGACGAGCGCGGTCTGGATCGCCTCGTCGAGGTCGCCGGGCGACACCGCAGGTACCGCGCTTGCGGCACGGTCGTCGTGGTCGCGCCGCTGTCGAAGCCGGGTGATGGCCGTGCCGATCCACGCGCCGGCGAGGCAGTCCGACGCCAGGGCCCGCGCCTCGCCCTGCAGCGGGCTGCCGAGCGCCGTCTGGACCGCGTCGGCCCAGGCCAGGCCGAGCACGTAGCCGACGGCGAAGTCGCCGAAGTCGTCGTAGAGCACGCGGCCGAGCGCCTCGTCGAAGAACACCTCGCTCGGTCGCCGCGCAGTACACGGCGCCGAACGTGGCCATCGCCGTCGGGGTCGCCGCAGTTGTCGGCGTGCGGATCGCTCGACCGGCACGGACCGTCAGCGGCGGCAGCGTCGTGCCCGACTGGCGGCCAGCTGCGGCCGGCCAGAACGCGATGAGGTCGTCTGACGAGGATGCCCATGATCTCGCTGCTGGCCGCAGCCGAACGCGGCGTTGCCGTCGCTGACCGCGTCGTGCTCGGTGGCGAACTCGTTCGGCAGCAGCGGCAGCGGCTTGTCGATCAGGTCGGCGCAGTCGTCGACGCCGCCGATGAAGCCGACCTGGAAGGCGCCGACGCGGTCGAACGCCGAGCCGTGGCCGCCGGGCTCGAGCACGCTCGGTGCCGAGCGGGTCGCGCGACGGCGATCATGGCGATCAGCCCGGTGCGGACGTCGGCGTCGGTGAACGTCAGGCCGGCGGCCTCGCCGTGCCAGACTCGCCGCGCCCACGCCCCGGCGAAGCAGTCGGCCTGCTGCTCGGTGTAGATCGTCGGCAGGTCGCGGTCGAGGTCGCCGGTGCGGGCCTGGATGGCGTGGCCGAACTCGTGGGCCAGCACGACGGCGACGATCGACGGGCCGAACTCGCTCGGCGAGGTCGTAGAGGACGCCGTGCTCGCCGTCGTCGTAGACCATGAAGTCGCCGTCGGGGCAGTAGAAGGCGCCGTAGTCGCTGACCTCCTGGTAGGTCGTCGTGCTGGGCGAACCCGCACCCGGGGATCGGCGTCGGTGCGCTCCGGGTAGGCGGCGTAGATGCCGCCGCGCGAGCGGCTCGAACGGCTCGCCGTAGAGCGCGCGGGTACTGCTCGGCCCACCACGCCTGGATGTCGGCGAGCGCGGCGGCGAGGTAGGCGTCGTAGAAGCGCGGCGGCTTGGCGTCGCCGACGTCGACGACGTCGCCGATCGCCGGACCGGTGCCGACGGCGCCGACCGGTCGTCGGTCGGCGGTGCGGTCGTCGGTCGGCCGGCGCGTCGAGGTCGGTGCCGGCCGGTCGTCGGCGGCGCGGTCACGGGCCGTCGTCGGGCTCGTCTTGTCCGGCGGCGGCGGCCGGCCGAGCTGCGGCGAGCCGGCCGCCAGCGCGCCGGTCGGCGCCGAGCACCAGCACGCTCGCGGCGATGGCTGGCAGCCGAGCGCCGGTCGGGGGGTCATGGCGGCGAGCTGTACGGGCGACGCTCACGCCGATCGCCGTGCGCGCGTCGACGGCCGATGCTGCGAGGAGGCCCTCCAGCTCGACGATCTCGGCCTGCTGGCTCGTCGCCCACGACGACGGCGAAGCGTGCGCACGTCGGCGTTCTCGGCCTCGGCGGCGGCGTCCTCGGCCATGTCGATGCCGCCCTGGTGGTGGGCGACCATCAGCTCGACGAACAGCTCGTCGGCCTCGGCGCCGGTGGCGCGCGGCGAGCTCGTCGAGCTGCTCCTCGGTCGCCATGCCGGGCATCGTCCGATGGGTCGATCGGCGTGCCCCATCCACGCCATCGCCTGTCCCGTCGTCGGACGACCGTCGGCGCGTCCATGTCGCGCAGCAGCTGGATCATCACGCCGATCTCGATGCCCTGGCCGAAGATGATCGCTGTGGGCGACCGTGCGCAGCCGGGGATCGGTGTCCGGTCGAGGTCGAGGTAGATGAAGCTCATCTGCACCGCCTGCTCGTGGTGGACGCGCATGTCCTGGAGGAAGCCGACGTCGACGTCGGACGACGCCGACCTCGTTGCTGCGAGTCGGCGACCAGCCAGCCGACCATCCCGGCGATCAGCGGCGACGGCGACGAGCGACGATGACGATGTTGACCGGGTGCTGCCACCACGGCAGCACGACGACGTCGTCGTCGTCCTCGTCGCGCCGCGTCGTCGATCGTCGGCGACGGCGATGCTCGGTGCGGTCGGGTTCGTCACCGGGGAAGTCTGCCAACGGCTCGGTGCCGGACTGCTACGGTGCCGTTCCGGTGTCGGCGGGAGGATGACCCGGCCAGGCCCGTCGGGGAGTTGTGTTGGGGGCATGCCGGTGACGTTGGTCGACGTGCAGGACGTCACGGTGCGCTTCGGCGGCATCGTCGCCCTCGACGGCCTGTCGTTCGCGATCGACGCAGGGCCAGATCTGCGGGCTGATCGGCCCGAACGGCGCCGGCAAGACGACGATGTTCAACGTCGTCAGCCGCATCTACGAGCCGACGTCGGGCCGGGTGACGCTACGACGGCGAGGACCTGCTCGCCGTGCCGGCCCACGGCATCGCCGGCCTCGGCATCGCCCGCACGTTCCAGAACCTCGCCCTGTTCCCGTCGATGACGCTGCTCGAGAACGTGATGGTCGGCGCCCACAGCCAGGGCGAGGTCGGCGTCGTCCGGGCGATCAGCCGGATCGGCGTGGCCGCGCGAGAACCGCCGGACGCGCGACGTCGCCGGCGACCTGCTCGCCCAGCTCGGCCTCGGGCCGCTGATGTTCCGGCCGGCCGCCGGGCTGCCGTTCGGCACGCTGAAGCGGCTCGAGATCGCCCGGGCGCTGGCCGCCCGGCCGCGGTTCCTGCTGATGGACGAGCCGGCGGCCGGGCTCACCCACGGCGAGGTCGACGAGCTCGGCGACACGATCGCTGCGCATCCGCGACGAGTTCGACGCTCACCGTGCTGCTCGTCGAGCACCACATGTCGATGGTGATGCGGGATCTCCGACAGGGTCGTGGCGATGGAGTTCGGCCGCAAGATCGCCGAGGGCCTGCCCGCCGAGGTGCAGCAGGACCCGCTCGTCATCGAGGCCTACCTCGGGAGCGGCGGAATGACGCGCTGCTCGAGGTCGACGGGCTGCGCGCCGGCTACGGCCCGGTCAACGTGCTGCACGAGCTCGACCTCGACGGTCGAGCGAGGGCGAGATCGTCGTCATCCTCGGCGCCAACGGGGCCGGCAAGACGACGACGATGCGGGCGATCTCGGGCACGATCCCGCGCCAGGGCACGATCACGTTCGACGGCGACGACATCACCAAGGCGTCGCCCGAGCAGATCGTCCGCCTCGGCATCGCCCAGGTGCCCCAGGGCCGCGGCACGTTCCCCGAGCTCACGCGTCGAGGACAACCTGCGCATCGGCGCCTACACCCGCAAGGACGGCGAGGTCGGCGCTCGACATCGACCGGTGGTACGAGACGTTCCCGCGGCTCGCCGAGCGGCGCGACCAGCGGGCCGGCAGCCTGTCGGGCGGCGAGCAGCAGATGCTGGCCATCGCCCGGGCGCTGATGAGCCGGCCCAAGCTGCTGCTGTGCGACGAGCCGAGCCTCGGCCTGGCGCCGCTGATCACCAAGGAGCTGTTCGGCATCATCGCCGACCTCAACGCCCGGTGGAGCATCGCCGTGCTGCTGGTCGAGCAGAACGCCAACCTCGCCATGGAGATCGCCCACCGCGTCTACCTGCTCGAGACCGGGCGCATCGTCGCCTCCGGCGACGCCGAGACGATCGCCGACGACGACAGCATCCGCAAGGCCTACCTGGGGTACTGACGATGGACCGGTTCTTCGAAGCCGTCTTCCTCGGGCTGTCGTCGCGGGGCGATCTACGCGCTCGTCGCGCTCGGCCTCGTCGTCGTCTTCCGCGGCACCGGCCACCTCAACTTCGCCGCAGGGCGAGATGGCGACGCTGTCGGCGTACATCGCGTGGGTCGTGACGACGTGGACGCTGTTCGGCGACTGGCAGGTCCCGCTGTGGGTGGCGACGATCGTCGGCATGGTGTTCGGGTTCGTCCTCGGCGCGGCCACCGAGGTGTTCATCGTCCGCCCGCTGGCGAAGAAGTCGCCGCTCGCCGTGTTCGTCGCCCTCGATCGCCCTGTTCCTCGGCATCAACGCCTTCGACGCACGGGCAGCTGGGGCGCGCCGCCGCCCGAGAGCGATCGCCAGCCTGTTCCCGAACGAGCCCGACGACTTCGTCCGCCTGCTCGGCACGGTGTGGCGCTACGAGGACATCGGCATCCTCGTCGTCACGCTCGTCGTCACCGGCGCTGCTGTTCCTGCTGTTCCAGCAAGACCAAGGTTCGGGCTGGCGATGCGGGCGGTGGCCAGCAACCCCGAGTCGGCACGGCTCGTCGGCATCCCGACCGGACGCGATCCTCGCCGGCTCGTGGGGCCTCGCCGGTGCGCTCGGCGCGCTCGCCGGCGTGCTCGTCGCCGGAGCGCAGACGGCAGGTCACGCCGACGATGATGTTCACGATCTTCGTCTACGCCTCGGCGGCGGCGACGCTCGGCGGCCTCGACAGCCCGGGCGGCGCGGTGTCGGCGGCCTCGGGCATCGGCGTCGTCGAGAACGTGGCCGCCGAGTTCGCCCCGGGCTGGATCGGCCAGGAGATGAAGCTGTCCGTCGCCCTGCTGTGCATCTTCGTCGTGCTGCTGGTCAAGCCGTCGGGTCTGTTCGGCACGGCCAAGGTGGAGCGGGTCTGAGTGCGTGCCGGTCAGGATCCACCAGGGCTCGCGCCGGGCACTGGGTGATCCGCGCTCGTGCTGGGTCGCTGGCGACGTCGCGTTCGTCCTCTACATCCCGACGCAAGACCGAGGCCGAGCACGATCGGCGACATGACGCTCGCCTTCGAGCTGGCGATCGCCGGCGATGTCGCTCAACCTCGTGATCGGCTACGGCGGGATCATCTCGCTCGGCCACTCGGCGTTCTTCGGCCTCGGCGGCTACACGATGGCGATCCTCGTCGACCACTACGGCTGGACGCCAGGGCTGGACGCTGTACGTCGCCGCGGTCGTCGGCTTCGTCGTCGGCTGCCTGACGTCGCTGCCGGCGCTGCGGCTGAAGGGGGTCTACCTCGCCCTCGTCACGCTCGGCGCTGGCCGTGCTGTTCCCGCTGCTCGTCAAGTGGCAGAAGCTGGAGTGGCTCACCGGGGGCCCGGCGGGCATCGACGGCGTGCGCTACGACGACATCCCGGACTGGCCGATCCTCGGCGAGCTCCGCGGCCGCGAGGGCCGGGCCGTGTTCATGTACTGGCTCGGCGTCGTCGTGCTCGTGCTCGCCTACCTCGTGTGCCGCGGCATCGTGAAGAGCCGCGTCGGCCGCTCGCTGATCGCCATCCGCGACAACGAGACCGCGGCGGCGGTGATGGGTGTCAACCGGGCGCGCACGAAGACGCTCGTGTTCGGCATCTCGGCGGCGATGTGCGCCGCTCGCCGGGTCGCTGTTCGGCGATCCGGCGCAACCTCGTCAGCCCCGACATCCGCTACGTTCACCCTCGTCGGCAGCATCACGTTCGTCGTGATCATGGTGCTCGGCGGCGCGGCGACGCTGTGGGGCCCGATCGTCGGCGCGCTCGCTCTACGTGATCGTCGACAACCGCACCCGCGAGGCTGGGGCGCCGACAGCGAGGGCATCGTCGGCATGGTGTTCGGACTGGCTGAACGAGCTCGCCGGCGACGTTCATCCTCGCCGTCGTCCTCCTCGTCGTGATGTTCGTCGCCCCGTTCGGCATCGTCGGCCTGCTCAAGCGCCTCGCCGCCAAGGTCGTCGTGATCGTGCCGAGCCCGGCCGGCACCGCGTAGTAGCGTCCCCGCCGGTCGACGGAGGGCCTCGAGCCCGTCCGCATCGACGAACCGTTCGCTACCCGCATCCACAGGGGGAGACTCCATGACGTCGCCGATCCACTCGCGTCCTCGCGGTCGCCGGCGCGGCCGTGCTCGGCCTTCTCCGGTCGCCGGGCTCGGCCACGCCGGCGCCGGGCTCGGAGGAGGGCTGGACGGTCGACACCGAGGACTGCGCCGACCCCGACCGGGCGAACGCGCCGATCGAGGGCACGATCAGCATCGGTTCGGCGATGCCGCTGTCGGGCGGCGCCGCCGCGGCCGCGTTCGCGCCGGTCGCCCGCGGCTTGCAGGCCTACATCGACTACGCCAACGAGAACGAGCTGCTGCCCGGGCTACGAGCTCGAGCTCGACGATCGGCGACGACCAGTACGACCCGGCGCTGACGCCGGGCGTCGTCAACGGCTTGCATCGACGGCGGCGTCCACCTGTTCGCCGGGATCATCGGCACGCCGAACAACCTCGCCGTGCGCGACACCCTCAACGAGGAGTGCATCCCGCAGCTCAACGTGCTCAGCCGGCGATCCCGCGGTGCGGCGAGGTCGCCGACTACCCGTGGACGACCGGCCTGCTGATGTCGTACGAGTACGAGTTCGGCGGCTACGCCGAGGACATCGCCGAGAACTTCCCCGACGCGCACGGTCGGCGCTGTTCTACGTCAACAACGAGTTCGGCAAGGTCTACATCGACAGCTTCCGAGGACGCCGCCGACGAGGCCGGGCTCGAGATCGTCGACGAGCAGACGATCGAGCCGGCGACGACGCGCCGCCGGAGGCGCAGCTGTCGCAGCATCGCCGAGGCACGCCCCGGACGTCATCATGGCGGTGCCGCTCGGCGGCCAGTGCGTCACGTTCCTCAACGAGCTGGCCAACGCCAAGGCGGCCAACCCCGGCTGGGAGCCGCGGCGTCTACCTCACCAACACGTGCGCCAGCCCGCTGATCCTCGGCGCCGCCGGCGAGGCCGCCAACGGCATCTACACGTCGGCGGCGATGGGCATCGTCGACGTCGGCAACCCGGAGGTCGCAGCCGCCGACCCGGCGGCCGTCGTACATCGCCTACATGGAGGCGCAGGGGCTCGGCGACATCATCACCACCGGCGCCGCCGGCTGGAACGTCGGCGAGGTGACCGTCGCCGATCCTGCGCCGCGGCGGCCGAGTCGCCCGACGGGCTGACCCAGGCGTCGATCATCAACGCCGCCCGCAACCTCGACTTCCACCCGTCGCTGCGTCCGCGAGGGGATCGAGCTACATGATGAACGGCGAGGAGGACGCGCTACTACTCGTCGAGGACGTCCAGATCGTGCAGTACGACGCCGCCGCCGGCATCTTCACCGACATCGGCGAGCCGTACACCTTCGAGTCGAGCACCGGGGGAGTAGCCGCCGTCGTGACGCCGGCCCGTGGTCTGACGCTCCAGTGCCGGCACGGCCCGGTCGCACTCGGCTGGCGATCCGGCGACGCTCGGTGGCGCCCAGCCGACGTCAGGTCGACTCCGTCGGCTGGCCGTCGGTGGCGTCGTCGTCGCAGCCGCTGGCGGTCGTGGTCGCGGCCGGCGTCGGTCGGCGGTCGTCGCGCCGGATGCGTCGTCGGCGGCGAGTGGTCGTCGCGGCGGCCGCCGTCGTGTCAGCCGTCGCTGCGCTCGACGTCCGGCGTCGACGACTCGCCGCACGTGCCGGCGCGAGTCAGGCGAGGTCGGACTCGCCGGTGATCTCGACGTTGAAGCGCCACGGCGTGCCGTCCTCGGCGGTCGCCGTGCACGTGTAGCGCGTGTCCTCGGCGGTCGACGCCGGCTCCTCGCACTCGGCGTCGTGAGTACCGCAGCAGTCCGGCGTCCTCGGAGAAGTCCCTGCTCTCGATGTACTTCTCCGCCTCGGCCTTGAAGTCGCCGGCGTCGGGTGAGCAGGCGACGAGCGCGAGCAGCTGCGGCAGCGGCCGCGGCGGCGGTCAGTCGGCGCATCGGATCAACCTCGGGTCGGGGGCAGGCACGGGCGTGAGGCTAATCGGCCGACCGGCGGGGACGCGGGCGGTCGGCCCGGCGGGCGACGGTGCTGTGGACACCGGTCGACGGTGACGATCAGCAGCGCCGCCCAGACCAGGGCGAACCCGACGAGCCGGGCGACGGCAGCGCCTCGTCGTAGACGAGCCAGCCGAGCAGGAGGTTGATCGTCGGCACGAGGTACTGCAGCGGCCCGAGCACGGTGAACGGCACGCGCGTGGCGGCGAAGGCGAAGAGCATGAGCGGCACGGCCGTGACGACGCCGGTGAGCGCGACGAGGACGAGGTCGCCGGCGGCGCCGCTGCGGGGGATGCTGTCGCGCCGAGCCGGCCGAGGGCCAGCGACGACGATCGCCGGCCGGGACGACGAGCACGAACGTCTCGGCGGCGAAGCTCTCGACCGCCGGCAGCGGGACGTGGCGCTTGAGCAGGCCGTACATGCTCCACGTGACGGCGATGACGAGGGCGACGACCGGCGGGCGGCCGTACGAGACGGTGAGCTCGACGACGGCGGCGCGGCGAGCGCCGAGGGCCACCTTCTGCGCCGTCGACGGCCGTTCGCTCGAGCACGGTGATGCCGAGGATCATCGTGCCCAGCGGGGCCATGAAGTAGCCGAGCGCGGTCTCGATGACGCGGTCGTGGACGACGGCGTAGACGTACGACGTCCAGTTCGCCGTGAGCAGCACGGCGGCGACCGCGATGCGCGCGAGCGAGGCGCGATCGGCGAAGCGCGGCGCGCGAGCGACCGGCCACCGCGCCGCGCGCGCGACACGACGACCGCCATCACGACGGCGGCGCCGACAGATCCGCCAGCCGATCAGCTCGAACGGGTCGAAGTCGGTGAGCTGCTTCCAGTAGATGGTCAGCAGCCCCCAGATGGCGTAGGCGGCGATCGCCGGCGCGGATCCCCGACCGAGGTCGTGGGATCCGGCTCGCCGACATCCACGACGCGACGACGCCTACGGGCGAGCGTCGCCGTACCATCGGCGCGTGGCGACGCAGCGCGATCCGCGGCAGCAGTGGCGGCGAGGCGTACGAGGCGTCGACGCTCCGCGACGTCGACTTCACGACGATGTCGGGCATCCCGCTCGAGCCGGTGTACGGCCCCGACGACGGCGAGTATCCCGGGCGTGTACCCGTACACCCGGGGCCCGTACGCCTCGATGTACCGCTCGAAGCTGTGGACGATGCGCATGTTCGCCGGCTTCGGCACCGCCGACGACACCAACTGGCGGTTCAAGGAGATCATCAAGGCCGGCGGCGACGGGCTGTCGACGGCGTTCGACATGCCGACGCTGCTCGGCATCGACTCCGACGACCCGATGGCGCTCGGCGAGGTCGGGCGCTGCGGCGTCGCCATCGACACGCCTCGCCGACATGGAGGACCTCTACGCCGGCATCGACCTCGGCGCGATCACCACGTCGATGACGATCAACTCGCCGGCCGCGGTGATCCTGGCGATGTTCGTCGCCCAGGCCGAGAAGGCCGGGCGTGCCACCGGGCGCGGCTCGGCGGCACGCTGCAGAACGACATCCTGAAGGAGTACCAGGCGCAGAAGGAGTTCGTCTTCCCGCCGCGGCCGTCGATGCGCCTGGTGCGCGACACGATCGCGTTCGCCGCCGCCGAGATGCCGCGGTGGCACTCGATCTCGATCTCCGGCTACCACATCCGCGAGGCCGGCTCGACGGCCGCCGAGGAGCTGGCGTTCACGCTGGCCAACGGCTTCGCCTACGTCGAGCTGGCGCTGCAGGCGGGCCTGCCGGTCGACGCCTTCGCGCCGCGGCTGAGCTTCTTCTTCAACGCCCACATCGACTTCTTCGAGGAGATCGCCAAGTACCGGGCGGCGCGGCGGATCTGGGCGCGCTGGATGCGCGAGCGCTACGGGCGCCAGAGCGAGCGCTCGATGCAGCTGCGCTTCCACACCCAGACCGCCGGCGTGTCGCTGACGGCGCAGCAGCCCGAGGTCAACATCGTGCGCACGGCGATCGAGGCGCTGGCCGGCGTGCTCGGCGGCACGCAGTCCCTGCACACCAACTCGATGGACGAGGCGATGGCGCTGCCGACCGAGAAGGCGGCGCGCATCGCCCTGCGCACCCAGCAGGTGATCGCCCACGAGACCAACGTCGCCCACGTCGCCGACCCGCTCGGCGGCTCGTGGTTCGTCGAGGCGCTCACCGACGAGATGGAGCGCCAGGCCGAGGAGCTCTTCGCCCACCTCGACGACCTCGGCGGCGGCTCGATGCTCGAGGGGTGCATCCGCGGCATCGAGGACAACTGGTTCCAGGGCCGCATCGCCGACTCGGCCTACGAGCTGGAGCGGGCGTTCAACGACGGCCGGCGCACGATCGTCGGCGTCAGCGGCTTCACCGAGGGCAACGACGACGACGAGATCGAGCTGCTGCAGATCACCAACGAGGACGAGGCGCGCCAGCTCAAGCGGCTCGACCAGGTCCGCCACGACCGCGACGGCGACGCCGTCGACGGCCGCGCTCGGCCGCGCTCGCCGAGCGAGGCCGCCGATCCCGAGGTCAACCTGATGCCGGCGCTGATCGACGCCGTGTCGACGTACGCCACCCTCGGCGAGATCATGGCCACGCTCGGCGGCGTCTTCGGCCGCCACGTCGAGGTCCCGACGATCTGACTCAGCGTGGGATCAGCGGTTTCTCCGCCGCGCGACCTTCGATCTGCTGCACGGCCCAGGTGTTGCCGTCGGGATCGGTGAACCCGAAGAAGGTGCCGCCGTCGCGTGGGTCGAAGACGGTGATCTCGCTCGCCTCGACGCCGCGGTCGAGCAGCTCCTGGCGCGCCGCGGTCGGCGTCGGCGACGACGAGCTGCGACGCCCTTCAGCGAGCCCGGTGCCATCGTCCCGCTGCCCGGCAGGTCGCCGATGACGATCGAGCAGCCGGAGCCCCGTGGCGTGAGCTGCGCGACGTGCATGTGCTCGGTCTGGGTGTCGTGGTCGAGGTCGAAGCCGACCTGGTCGCGGTAGAACGCGATCGACCGGTCGATGTCGCTGACCGGGACGACGACGACTTCGAGGGTCCAGTCCATGGTGCTGCTCCGATCGGGTGCGCAGTGGCGGCGGATGCGCGGCAGCGCCGGACGCGGATCCGCTCGTCGGTCAGGCGGCGACGAGCGCGTCGAGGCGCTCGTAGCCCTCGGGCATGCCGAGCTCCATGTCGCTGGCGACCATGCCGTCGCGGGACTCGACCGTCGGGTAGACGGAGTGGCCGCGAGCCGCGTGCGGCCGCCGCCGAGGTCCTCGAACGTCATCGACTCGATGCTGACGACGTCGGGGAAGCCCTCGAACTCGAACGTCTGGATGGCGAACTCGTTCGGCGCGGACGGTGTGGAACACGCCGTTGAAGGCGTACTCGCTCGCCGTCGGGGTCGCGTGTGGATGTAGCGGTAGCCGCCGCCGGTGCGGAAGTCGTAGCGCTCGATCTTCATCTCGTAGCCGCGCGGGCCGAGCCACTGCTTGATCAGGTCGGGGTCGCGTGTGGGCGCGGAACACCGCCGCGACCGGGGCGTCGAACTCGCGCTCGAACTCGATGAACGGCACGCCCTCCGGGGCGGTGACGGTGAGCGGGTTGGTGGTCATTGGTGCGTTGCTCCTTGGTTGGGTTGGTCGCCGGCGGACGTGCGGCGCCGGTGCGATCGGTGGCGAGCAGCGCGTCGAGGGTGCGGAACTGCTGCTCGTGGATCAGCCGGTACCGGTCGATCCAGGCGGTCAGCGCTTCGAGCTGCGGCGGCGTCGAGGTGCACCGGGCGGCGCTGGGCGTCGCGGGTGCGCGTGACGAGACCGGCCTGCTCGAGCACCTGGATGTGCTTCGAGACCGCCTGCTTGGTGATGGCGAACGGTTCGGCGAGCTCGTTGACCGTCGCCGGCCCGCGGCTGAGGCGGGCGATGATCCGCCGCCGCACCGGGTCGGCCAGCGCCATGAACGCCCGGTCGAGCCGATCGTCGGCGGACGGATCGACGATCAATATTCAACCTCTCCTTTGATCAACTAACTAGTTGACAACCGTACCTGACCGACATGCCGAGGTCGACGTGACAGCGGACACAGATCAGCCGTAGCGTCCGTCGACGATGGACCTGCATCACCCCGTCGACATCACGACGACGCCGCAGTGGGAGGAGCTGACGGCGCTGCCGGCGACCGCCCACCTGCGGCGAGCTCTTCGCCGCCGATCCCGGCCGCGGCCGAGCGCTACGTGATCACCGTCGGCGACCTGCGCATCGACTACTCCAAGCAGCGCGTCGACGACGCCGTGCTCGTCGCCCTGCTCGCCGTCGCCGGCGCCGCCGGCGTCGCCGAGCGCCGCGACGCGATGTTCGCGCGGCGAGCGGATCAACGTCACCGAGGACCGCGCCGTGCTGCACGTCGCCCTGCGCGCGACCGCAGCGCCGTGATCGGGCCGATCGGCGCCGACGGCCACGACGAACGTCGTGCCGGACGTCCACGACGTGCTCGGGGCGATGGGCGAGTTCGCCGAGCACGTCCGCAACGGCACTGTGGCTCGGTGCCACCGGCGCCGCATCCGCACGGTCGTCAACATCGGCATCGGCGGTTCCGACCTCGGGCCGGCGATGGCCTACCGGGCGCTGCGGCGCGTTCGCGCCACCCGGAGCTCGTCGTGCCGCTTCGTGTCCAACGTCGACGGCGCCGGCGATCACCGACGCCCTCGCCGACCTCGACCCGGCCGAGACGCTGTTCGTCGTCTCGTCGAAGACGTTCACGACGATCGAGACGCTGACCAACGCCCGCACGGCCCGGGCCTGGCTCGTCGACGCCCTCGGCGAGGACGCCGTCGCCAGGCACTTCGTCGCCGTCAGCACCAACGCCGACGAGGTGGCCGCCTTCGGCATCGACACCGACAACATGTTCGGCTTCTGGGAGTGGGTCGGTGGCCGCTACTCGGTCGACTCGGCGATCGGGCTGTCGCTGATGATCGCCATCGGTGCCGAGCGCTTCGCCGAGTTCCTCGCCGGGTTCCGCGCTCGTCGACGAGCACTTCCGCACGGCGCCGCTGGCGGAGAACGCGCCGGTCGTGCTCGGGATGATCGGCATCTGGAATCGCAACGTCCTCGGGCTGGCGACGAAGGCCGTGCTGCCGTACGCCGAGGAGCTCGCCCGCTTCCCGGCCTACCTGCAGCAGCTCGACATGGAGTCGAACGGCAAGTCGGTGCGCCTCGACGGCTCGCCGGTCACCCTCGACACCGGACCGATCGTGTGGGGCGAGCCGGGGACGAACGGCCAGCACGCGTTCTACCAACTGCTCCACCAGGGCACCGAGATCGTGCCCGCCGACTTCATCGGCTTCGCCAACCCGCACCACCCGCTACCGCCACCACCACGACCTGCTCGTCGCCAACCTGATCGCCCAGACCGAGGCGCTGGCGTTCGGTCGCGACCGCCCCGACGAGCCGTGGCGCTCGTTCGCCGGCAACCGGCCGACGACGACGATCCTGGCGCCCGAGCTCACGCCGTCGGTGCTCGGTCAGCTGATCGCCCTCTACGAGCACATCGTGTTCGTCCAGGGCGTGGTGTGGGGCATCGACAGCTTCGACCAGTGGGGCGTCGAGCTCGGCAAGGAGCTGGCCAACCGCATCACGCCCGAGCTGACCGGCGACGACGGTTGCGGAGCACGACGCGTCGACGGCGGCGATGATCGACTGGTACCGCAGCACGAGCGATCGCGCGCGACTTGACAGCTGGTTACCGAGTATGCATACTCGGTAACCTATGGCCGTGCGTGAAGGGCTGCTGGCGCTGCTCGACGACGGGCCGCGCCACGGCTACCAGCTGAAGACCGACGTTCGAGCGGCGCACCGGCGGCGTCTGGCCGCTCAACGTCGGGCAGGTGTACACGACGCTCGAACGCCTCGAGCGCGACGGCCTCGTCGCCGTCGCCGAGGACGAACGGCCAGAAGTCCTACGAGCTCACCGCCGCCGGGCGCGAGGAGCTCGGGGCGTGGTGGCAGGCGGTGCCCGTCGACGACCCGCCGCCGCGCGACGAGCTGATGCTGAAGGTGCTGATGGCGATCGAGCACGGTCCCGAGCACGCCCTCGCCGTGATCACCCGCCACCGCACGGCGCTCGCTCGCCCTCCTGCAGCTGCGCCGCCGCGAGCCGCAGCGACCGCCGCGCCCGGTCGACTGGCCGCCACGCCTCGTCGCCGACGCCCTCGTGGTGCGCGCCGAGGCCGACCTGCGCTGGCTCGACCTCTGCGAAGCCCGCCTGACCGCGGCGAAGCCAGACCCCTCCACCCGTGAAAGGCGGTCGCGATGACCACCGCCGATCCTCGAGTTCGTCGACGTCGTCAAGTCCTACGGCCGGGGCGAGACCGAGGTGTACGCCCTGCGTGGCATCAACCTCGCCGTCGGCGCCGGGCGAGCTCGTCGCCGTGATGGGGCCGTCGGGCTGCGGCAAGTCGACGCTGCTCCACCTCGCCGGCGGGCTCGAGACGCCGAGCGCCGGACGGGTGCCGGGTCGACGGCCGCGACCTCGGCGACCGGTCGGCCGCCGAGCGGCGACGCTGCGGCGTCGCGACGTCGGCTACGTGTTCCAGCGCCTCAACCTCGTCCCGTCGCTCACCGCGGTCGAGAACGTGATGCTGCCGCTCGAGCTCGACGGCCGGCGGCCGCCAGGCCGGCGCGCCAGGCGGCGATCGCCGCGCTGCACGCGTCGGGCTGACGCACCACCTCGACCGCTATCCCGACGACTTCTCCGGCGGTCAGCAGCAGCGCATCGCCATCGCCCGCGCCATCGTCGGCGAGCGCCGCCTGCTGCTCGCCGACGAGCCGACCGGCTCGCTCGACACGGTCGAACAGCGACCAGATCATCGAGCTGCTCGCCGCGCTGCCCGAGCCGGTTCGGCACGGCCGTCGTGCTCGTCACCCACGAGCCGCGCTTCGCGTCGTAGGCCGACCGGGTCGTCTTCCTCCGCGACGGGTGGATCGTCGACGAGACGCCGCGGCCGGTGCCGGACACGCGCCGCCGAGCTGGCTGGGTCGTACCGAGTGAGCACGACGCAGTGGCGCCTGGCGGCGCGGCTCGCCCGGCGCGAGGTGCGTCGGCGCCCGGGGCGCACCGCTCCTGGTGGTCCTGCTCGTCGCCGTGCCGGTGTTCTGGCATGGTCGCCGGCAGCGCCCTCGTGCGCACCAGCGACGCCGGCGCGCAACTGGACGGCCCGTTCGGGGACCGACATCGTCGTCGCCCAGCCCTTCGACGACGCCGTGTCGCTGAGCGCCGGCATCCCCGAGGGCGCCGAGGTCTCGGCCGTCGTCGGCAGCGACTGGGCACCGATCGTCGCCGGGGACGGCTCCGTGCTGCGGGACGTCGCCATCGAGGATCCCGGCGAGAACACACCGTCACGGACGATCACCACCGCACGACGGACGACTGCCCGACGCCGGTGAGGTGTGGCTGTCCGCGCCGCTCGCCGCGCAGCTCGGCGTCGACGTCGGCGACACGGTCGACGCTGGCGCACCACCCACGGCGCCTGGACGGTCGTCGGAATCGGCCGCGTCGACGCCGACTTCGACAAGCGGATGATGATCGTCCCGGACCTGCCCACCGAGCAGTTCGTCGACGGTGCGCTCGACGCCGTCACCCTGATCGACCTGCCCGGCGACGCCTCCGACGCCGACGTCGCCTCCGTCGGCAGCGTCCCTGCGGACGATCGTCGAACGGCCGGGTTCCGACACGACGTCCGACTGCGCGGGTTTCGTGGCGAGGCGAGGACCTCAGCTCCGACGATCGTCACCCGGTCCGCTGGCCTGGGGCTGGGTCGCCGGTGCGATCGCCCTGGCGGCGACCGGGATCATCGTCGCCGCGGCGTTCGCCACCAGCGCCCGGCGTCAGCTCGTGACCGTCGGCCAGCTCTCCGCCAACGGCGCCCCCGAGCGACTGATCCGGCGGTCGCTGGCGCTGCAGGGCGCGTGGACCGGGCTCGTCGGGTCGTTGCTCGGCGCTGCCGGCGGCGGTCGTCGCGCTGCTCCTCGCCCGATCGAGGATCGAGGAGATCATCGGATCGGTCCTCCCCGCGTACCGACTTCGCCGTCGCTCGACCTCCTCGTGATCGTCGCCACCGGGACCGTGGCGGCGACGCTCGCCGCCCTCGTGCCGGCGCGTTCGGCGAGCCGTGTGCCGGTGCTCGCCGCCCTCGCCGGGCGGCGCCCGCTCGGCGACCTTCCGCCGCCGGCTCGCTCCCGCTCGGCGCGGCGACGTTCGCCCTCGGCGTGTTCCTGCTGTTCGTCGGCGCGAGCAGCGACAGTGGGAGCAACGCCTCCGCCGCGGCCGCCGTGCTCGGCGGCGTGATGGTGCTCGCCGGGACGTGCTGCTGGAGCCCGGTGGCGATCGAGGCGATGAGCCGGGCTCAGCGCCGCGGTGGGACGCTCGTGGCGCTTCGCCGGTCGCAGCCTCGGGCGCAGCCGGGCGCGCAGCGCCGCCGTCGTCACGGCGATCGCCGTGACCGGAGCGATCGGGGTATGTCGGGTCGGCGCTGGCGATGAACGCTGGTCATGACGGCGACCGGCGGCCGCTTGCTGCCGTTCGACGCGGTCGTGCTCCAGCCCGCCGTGGAGGTGCGCCCGAAGCACGGGCCGCCGAGCGTCGACGAGGCGACGTCGGGCACACCGAGCGTCGACGCGGCGACGTCGGGCGCACCGAGCGTGGACGAGGCGACGTCGGGCGCACCGCTCGACGACTCGGCTCGCCGGCAGCTCGAGCTGATCCTCCCGACGGCGTCGGTGTACCCGCGTCGTGTCGCCACGTGGACGCCGGCTCCGGACCGGCGAGTCGATGGGACTCGGCATCCTGATCGCCGATCCGGCCGCCATCGACCTCTACGAGCTCGACGCGGCGGAGCGGGCGGCGCTGCGAGTCGGAAGGGCGCGCTGCTCTTGTCGCCCTGGTTCGACGGTGACCAGCCCGCCGCCGACGAATTGTCTGTCGCCACGAGCGATGGTGAGATCGTCGTGCCGTTCGCCATGCGTGATCACGTGCGCGAGCTGATGGAGAACCCGGAGGCGAACAGCCGACTTCGACGTCGTGTACGGCTTCGACGTGCTGATGATGACCGAGCAGCAGGCTCGCCGCCTCGGATTCGACGTCGTCGAGCACGGTGCGATCGTGCGCAACGGCTCCGCCCTCACTCGGCAACAGCGCGACGCCGTGGAGCGGACGTTCGCCGGCGACGCGCCGCTCGCCGACTGGTATCGCGACGCCGAGAGCGGCGGCGGTGAGTTGGTGGCCGCTGATCGAGTACGGCGAGCAGCCACCGCCGGCTGCATCGGTCGTGCAGGGAGTGGCCGTCGGCGGCGTGCTCGTGCTCACGCTGCTTGGTGGTCGCGATCGGGCTCGTCGCTCGCGGCGACGGAGAGCCGCGACGAGCGCGACGTGCTCGTCGCCATCGGCGCTCGCCCGCGGACGATGCGATCACTCGCCGGGACGAAGGCGGTCGTGATGACGCTGACGGGGATCGGCCTGGCGATCCCCGTCGGGCTGATCCCGACGAAGGCGATCACCGAGGCGCTGGACATCCCGTTCCAGGTGCCGTGGCTGGCGATCGCCGGGTTGATCCTGGCGGTGCCACTGATCGCCGGCGGGGCGGCGTGGGTGGCGAGCAGCGTCGCCCAGCGCGTCCGCCCCGTGCGGATGTCCAACTTCTCCTTCGAGTGAGGCGGGACCCGCTTTCCACAGGGAGATCGGAGCAGATCTGCACCGAATCCGCTGTGGAAATGGGACTTCGGGCCGTCAGCGGTGCTCGCGGAGGTAGACGACCGACGAGCGGGGGGACGGTCAGGGCGAGCGACTGCGGGAAGCCGTGCCACTGCTGCTCCTCTGTCACCACCATCCCGAGGTTGCCGACGCCGCTGCCGCCGTAGTCGACGGCGTCGGTGTTGAGGATCTCGACCCACTGGCCGGCGTCGGGCACGCCGACCCGGTAGCCGTAGTGCACGGCCGGGGTGGCGTTGACGACGACGAGCACCGCGGGTGCGTCGCCCGCGGGGTCGATGCGGAGCCAGGCGAACACGCTGTGGGTGTCGTCGTCGCCGACCACGAAGCGGAACCCGGCAGGCTCACAGTCGCCGCGGTGGAGCGCCGGCTCGCGCCGATACGTCGCGTTGAGGTCGGCGACCAGCCGGCGCACGCCGTCGTGGTTGGGCGCGTCGTGCAGCGCCCAGTCGAGCGTTCCCTCGTGCGCCCACTCGGCGGGCGTCGCCAACTCGCCGCCCATGAACAGCAGCTTCTTCCCCGGCTGTGCCCACATCGTCCCGTACAGCAGGCGCAGGTTGGCGAAGCGCTGCCACTCGTCGCCGGACATCTTGCGCAGCAGCGAGCCCTTGCCGTGGACGACCTCGTCGTGGGACAGCGGCAACACGTAGCGCTCGGAGAACGCGTACATGCTGCGGAACGTCACCTCGTCGTGGTGGAAGCGGCGGTGCACCGGCTCGCGAGCCAGGTACTGGAGCATGTCGTGCATCCAGCCCATGTCCCACTTGAAGCCGAACCCGAGCCCGCCGTCGCCCACCGTGCCGGTGACCAGCGGCCAGGCCGTCGACTCCTCGGCGAAGGTGGCGGTGTCGGGGAACTCCTCGTCGACGGCGGTGTTGAACTGCTTGAGGAACTCGATGGCGTCGAGGTTCTCGCGACCGCCGTGGCGGTTCGGCACCCACTGCCCCTCGCTCCGCGAGTAGTCGAGGTACAGCATCGACGCCACGGCGTCGACGCGCAGCCCGTCGGCGTGGTAGCGCTCGAGCCAGCTGATCGCGCTCGACAGCAGGAACGAGCGCACCTCCGGCCGCCCGTAGTTGAAGATCGCCGACTTCCAGTCGGGGTGGAAGCCCTGGCGCGGGTCGGCGTGCTCGTAGAGGTAGGTGCCGTCGAAGCGGAACAACGCGTGCTCGTCCATCGGGAAGTGCGACGGCACCCAGTCGAGGAGCACGCCGACGCCGCGCTCGTGGAGGCGGTCGATCATCCGCATCAGGTCGGTCGGCGCGCCGTAGCGGGCCGTCGGGGCGAAGTAGCCGGTCACCTGGTAGCCCCACGATCCGTAGAACGGATGCTCCATCACGGGCAGCAGCTCGACGTGGGTGAAGCCGTGGCTGAGCGCGTGCTCGGCGAGCGGGTCGGCGAGCTCGTCGTAGCGCGGCCACCGCTTGCCCCTGGTCACGTGGCGGCCCCACGACCCGAGGTGCACCTCGTAGATCGAGATCGGCGCGTCCGCGCGCGACCGTCGCGCCGCGGGACCTGGTCCAGGCGCTGTCGCCCCACCGGTACGTCAGGTCGGCGATGCGCGATGCGGTCGACGGTGGCTCGAACGTGGCGGCGGCGACCGGATCGGCGTGCTCGTCACGCCCACCGTCGCCGGCCGTGATGCCGTAGCGGTAGCCGTGGCCGACCTCTGCGCCGGCGACGTAGCCCGACCAGACACCGGAGGTGGCAACGGGTTCGAGCGCGATCGGGTCCTTCCACCGGGTGAAGTCGCCGACGACGTCGACCGCCCGCGCATTCGGGGCCCACACGGCGAACCAGCAACCGCCGGCGTCGTGGTGGGCGCCGAGGAAATCGTGGATGCGGCGGTGCGTGCCCTCGTTGAGGAGGTGGAGATCGAGCTCGCCCGGCGGACCGTTCATTGCGTTCCCCGGCCACGCAGGCCGCTTGTGGCCGCTCGTTCGCTGGCGCTCACTCGCTCGCATCGCGCGTCATCGCGGCCGCTCCGTCAGCACCGCGAGCAGGCGGCGCACCTCGGTGTCGGCGAGCGTCTCGGACGTCGGCCGGCGCAGCCGCCGCCGCCAGATCGTCGGCAACACCTTGCCGGGGATGTTGTGCGGGGTGACCTCGCCGAGCAGGTCGTCGAGATCGGCGAAGACGAGGTAGGCATCGGAGGCGGCGAGGCGGGTGAGCGCGGCCGTCAGCAGCGCGGCTGCCGACGGGCCGACGGGGCGGCCGAGGGCGCGCTGCAGCTTGCGTCGGTAGTCGACGAGGTCGCCAGCGCGCGTAGAGCATGGCGAACGGCTCCATGTCGTGGGTGCGCAGGCCGGCGACCGTGCGCGCCGGGATCGTCGGCAGCTCCGTGTCCTCTGGGCACCGCCCAGACCCGGCACCGAGCTGGGTCTGCTCGGCATACAGGCCGAGCATGTTCCACTCCTGCATCGCCTCGGTGATCGCCTCGGGCACGGTGCCGAGATCCTCGCCGACGACGGTCGTGCCGGCGCACGCCGCCTCGGCGGCGATCACGGCGAGCAGCGTGGTCCGCGGATAGCGCACGTACACGCCCTTGTCGGGGCCCACGCCGTCGGGGATCCACCACAGGCGGTGGACCCCGAGGACGTGGTCGATGCGCAGCAGCGAGGCGTAACGGCCGCAGCGCCGCACGACGGCGCGCCAGAGGGCGAAGCCGCTGCGTTCGGCTGCGCCTGGTAGCTGCGGCGGGAAGCCCCAGTTCTGGCCGTCGGGATACATCGTGTCGGGCGGCGCGCCGACGCCCATGCCGGTGGCGAACAGGTCGGGGTTGGCCCACGTCTCGTAGCCCAGCGGGTGGCTGCCGATCGGCAGATCGAGGGCGAAGGCGGCCCGGCCGGTCTCGTGCAGCTGCGAGAGAGCAACGTGACAGAGGTACTGGGCGAGCTGGTGGCTCGCTTCCACGACATCGGTCGGGCGCGTGGCGTCGGTCGGGTCGACGGCGACCTTGGCGCGGAAGCGGGCGTAGTCGGCGATGTCCGGGTTGGCGGCGACCCAGTGGCGCACCTCGGTGGCGAGCGTGGCGGGGATGGTGCCGACGGCGTCGAGCAGCTGGGCGCCGCCGGCGCCTGCCGAGCGGCGCGCCAGTCGATGAGGTCGCCGATGGGCGGGACGGGCGCGTTCGGCAGTCCAGCCGTCGTCGAGGTACGCCTCGTTCCAGTGCAGCCGGCTGATCGGCGCGTAGGGACTGGGATCGAACGGCTCGTCGAGGAATGCGGCGTACAGCGGCAGCGTGATCAGCGCGTCGACGCCGAGCGTGGGCAGCATCGACCCCAACGACGCCAGATGGGTGAACGAGGGGAGCGGCGCGTCGTGCTCCCACAATGCGTAGGCCGGGGCGAACATCGCTGCCCGTCCGGCGAGCGCCGGCGAGGTCGGCATCTCGGCGGGCGGCGTGACGATCGTCGTGGCCTCCTCGACGCCCGGTCCGGCGAGCGTGAGCGTGTGGCAGCCGACGGGGAGCGGGTCGGGCACGTCGACGCGCGCACCGGTGACATCGAGGGCGACGGTCGTGCCGTCGGCGAGCGTCAGCGCGGCGTCGTCGATCCCCGTGCCGACCGACAACGTTCCCCCGGAGCCGATGACGACTGCCGGGGTTCGCCGCTCACCCGTCGCGACATCGGCTTCGAGCACCTCGACGACGCGGCGCAGCGACTCCGGGTCGGCGTCGTGGTAGTTGCCCTGGTCGTCCCAATAGAACGTCTCAGCGCCGAGCGCTTCGGCTCGGCGCCGCAGGGCGTCGAGGTCGCCGTCTCCAGCCCGCTGTTCTCCGATCCGCCGAGCGTAGATGGATCGGACGCGCTCGACCGCAAGGCGGTGCTTACGCTCGGCGCCGTGGATCGCTACGACGTGATCGTCGTCGGCCTCGGCGCGATGGGCTCGGCGACCGCTGCCGCCCTCGCCCGCCGTGGCGTCGACGTGCTCGGTGTCGAGCAGTTCGGCGCCGTGCACGATCGCGGGTCGAGTCATGGAGCCTCGCGGATCGTGCGCATGGCCTACTTCGAGCACCCCGACTATGTCCCGCTGTTGCAGCGCGCCTACGAAGGCTGGGCGCGGCTGGAGGCGACGACCGGCCGGCGGCTGATCACGTGGTGCGGCGCGCTGATGATCGGACGCCCCGACGGCGTCGTCGTCGCCGGCACGCTCGACAGCGCCAGTCGGTGGGAGCTGCCGCATCGAGCTGCTCGACGGCGCGGCGATGGCAGCGGCGTTCCCGCAGTTCGTCCTCGACGACGGCGAGGTCGCCGTGTTCGAGCGCAACGCCGGCGTCGTCCACCCCGAGCATGCCGTGCGCAGCCAGCTCGACGACGCCGCCGCCCACGGCGCGGCGCTGCGGTTCGAGTCCGCCGTCGGCGGCTGGGAGATCGCCGACGGCGGCGTGGTGGTCGATGTCGGCGGAACCGCCGCATCGGCGCGACGGCTCGTGATCACCGCCGGGCCGTGGGCGTGGCGAGTGCTCGACCACCGGTTCCCCCTCGATCCCGTGCGCACCGTGACGTACCACTACGCGCCGCCCGACGCCGGCACGTTCGCCGCCGCGCGGTTCCCCGCCTTCGTGTGGGAGCTCGACGACGGTGACTCCCTCTACGGCATGGCCGAGCCGGCGACCGGCGCGTGCAAGTTCGGCTTCCACCATCGCCGCACGCCGACCGATCCCGACCACCTCGACCGTTCGGTGTCGTCGGCGGAGAAGGGGGCGATGGACGAGCAGCTCGCAGTCCGCATCCCCGGCCTTGCCGGCCCGTGCGTCGCCACCACCGTGTGCATGTACACGATGACGCCCGACGAGCACTTCGTCATCGGCCACCTTCCCGGCAGCGACGGCGTCGTCACGGTCGCCGCCGGGTTCTCCGGCCACGGCTTCAAGTTCGCCCCGGTGGTCGGCGAGATCCTCGCCGACCTCGCCGTCGACGGCGGCACCGAGGCGCCGATCGCGCTGTTCGATCCGACACGGTTCGACGCGCCCTGATCGGTGGCGTCGCTATGCCGTCTCGGCGACGGCGGCGAGGCCGAGCTCGGCGATCGACTGCTCGCGCATCTTGAACTTCTGCACCTTGCCGGTGACGGTCATCGGGAACTCGTCGACGAAGCTTGACGTAGCGGGGGATCTTGAAGTGGGCGATCTGGCCGCGGCAGAACTCGCGCAGCGTCCTCGGCGTCGACGTCGCGCCCGGGCGCAGCTTGACCCAGGCCATCAGCTCCTCGCCGTAGCGGTCGTCGGGCACGCCGATCACCTGCACGTCCTCGACGTCGGGATGGGTGTAGAGGAACTCCTCGACCTCGCGCGGGTAGACGTTCTCGCCGCCGCGGATCACCATGTCCTTGATCCGCCCGACGATGTTGACGTAGCCGTCCTCGGCCATCACGGCGAGGTCGCCGGTGTGCATCCAGCCGTCGGCGTCGATCGCCTCGGCGGTCCGTGCCGGCGTCGTTCCAGTAGCCCTGCATCACCGAGTAGCCGCGGGTGCAGAACTCGCCGGTCTCGCCGCGCTCGCAGCGTCGTCGCCGGTCGTCGGGTCGGCGATGCGGATCTCGACGTGCGGGTGGGCCCGCCCGACGGTCGCCGTGCGGTGGTGCAGCGAGTCGTCGGGCAGCGTCTGCGTCGACACCGGCGACGTCTCGGTCATGCCGTAGCAGATCGTCACGTCGGTCATGTGCATGCGGTCGACGCACGCCTTCATCACCTCGACCGGGCACGGCGAGCCGGCCATCACGCCGGTGCGCAGCGACGACAGGTCGAAGCGGTCGAACTCGGGGTGGGCGAGCTCGGCGATGAACATCGTCGGCACGCCGTACAGCGCCGTGCAGCGCTCGGCCTCGACCGTCTCGAGCACGTGCGTCGGGTCGAAGGCGTCGGCCGGGATCACCATCGTGGCGCCGTGCGTCGTGCAGCCGAGGTTGCCCATCACCATGCCGAAGCAGTGGTAGAAGGGCACGGGGATGCACAGCCGGTCGCGCGCGGTGAAGCCCTGCAGGCGGGCGACGAAGTAGCCGTTGTTGAGGATGTTGCGGTGGGTGAGCGTGGCGCCCTTGGGGAACCCGGTCGTGCCCGACGTGTACTGGATGTTGATCGGGTCGTCGGGGCGCAGCCGCGGCCGCGCCGCGCGGCGAGCGTCGTCGTCGGTCGACGCCGCCGGCGCCGGCGACGAGCTCGTCCCACTCGTCCTCCCAGAAGAAGATCGCCCGCTCGAGCGCCGGCACGCTCGGCCGCGACCTGCTCGACCATCTCGACGTAGTCGGACGTCTTGAACGACGGCGCGGCGAACAGCATCCGGCAGCCCGACTGGTTGAGCGCGTACGCCAGCTCGTGGGTGCGGTAGGCCGGGTTGATGTTGACGAGGATCACGCCGATCTCGGCCGTGGCGTACTGCAGCAGCGTCCACTCGGCGTAGTTCGGGCTCCACAGCCCGACCCGGTCGCCGACCTCGAGGCCGAGCCCGAGCAGGCCCCGGCGCGAGCCGCTCGACCCGCTCGGCGAACTCGGCGTAGGTCCAGCGGATGCCCTGGTGGCGGGCGACGAGCGCCTCGCGGTCGCCGTGGGCGGCGACCGTGCGGGCGCAGGTTGGCGCCGATCGTCTCGTCGAGCAGCGGCGACGTCGGTCGGGCCGCTGTCGATGGCGAGCGTCGATGCCACGGCGATGATCGATCGCGCGGCGACACGCATCTGTGTACGTGCGATGGCGAGCGTGTCGACTTGCGATCCGGAGCCGTGTCGATTCGATCGGTACTGCGCGATTCGTCACGGTCGCTTGGAGACCCACCGTGAGGCTTGCCTAGGTTGCTGCAGGTGGCTGTTCGGCGAACGGACGGTGTACGGCGGGGGCTCGACGGCGTGCGCGGACGAGAGCTCGTCGACGTCGTCTGGCGACGTGGGCTCATCATCTGCGGGTTGAGCGGGTTGGCCGTGACGCAGCCGGTACTCGACCTGTTCGGCAACAACGCCGAGTTCTTCGTCGCCGGCAGCTACTCGACGTCGCAGATCGTCGCCTTTGCCCTGTTCGTCGCGTCGGTGCTGCCGCTGATCGGGATCGGTCTCACAACGCTCGGCTACCTCGTCGATCGCCGGGTCGGCACGGTCGTGTTCGCCGCTGTGGTCGCCTTGCTCGCCGCCGCCTTCGGGCTTGCACTGTTGCGGACCGTCGGTGTCGACGCCATCGGTGCTCGTCGTGATCGCCGCCGCAGGCCTCGCCGCGATCACGGTCGGCCTCGTGTCTGCGTACGAAGCCGGGCCGGCTGTTCGTGTCGTACCTAGCGGCGGCGAACCTGCTCTTCCTCGGTTCGTTTCTGTTCGTCGAGCCCGACATCCGCGCTCGTGGTCGGGGGTGGCACGTCCAGCGCCGCCGACGACGAGGTGACCGTCCCCGAACTCAGCGGGCCGGTCGTCGTGATCATTCTCGACGAGCTGCCGGCAGCCACGATCATGGGCCGGGACGGAAGGATCAACGCCGAGCGCTACCCGGGATTCGCCGAGCTCGCTCGTGTCAGCACCTGGTTCCGCAACGCGTCGAGCACGTCGAATTGGACACCGGGAGCGGTGCCGGGATTGCTGACGGGGATCGTCCCCCCGTCGGACACGTTGCCGACGGCGGCCGATCATCCCCGCAGCCTGTACACGCTCCTCGGCTACGACGTGCCGGTGTACAACTACGAACCGATCACCAGCCTGTGCCCAGCGTCGATCTGCGATCCGCCGCCGACGTCACCGTTCAGCCGGGTGTTGACCGATTCGGCGATCGTCTACGGGCATCGGGTCCTGCCCAGCTCGTTGCGCGACCGCCTCCCACGGATCGACAACACGTGGGGGGCGTACGGCTCGACCGATGACTCTGCCGCCTCCGAGGTTGTCAGCACCCCGGACGAGGTCGAGCCCACGGGCGCCGACCTGTTCGGCCGGTGGTACTCCCGGAGCGAAGACGAGCGCAGTCCCCGCGGCCAGGCCCGGGTGCTCGCCGACCGGATCCGCCAGGTCACGGGCGAGCCCGCCCTGCACGTCGTGCACGTCGCCCTCCCACACTTCCCGTGGACGCTGTCGCAGACCGGGATGACGACGTCGTTCTCGCAGGCACGGCGGCCCGAGGATCTCGACGCCAATGCTCCCGGCTTCGATTTCCGTGCCCGAGTCGAGTATCAGATGCACAGCATGCAGGTCGGCGCCGTCGACGCCCTGCTGAGCGAAGTGCTCGACCACCTCCAGGGACTGCCGACATGGGACGACACGACGCTGGTCGTCGCGTCGGACCACGGCATGAACTTCACGCCTCCCAACCTCGGTCGCCGGCGGGTCACCGACGCCAACGCCGCCGAGGTCTACCGGATGCCGCTGTTCATCAAGGAGCCCGGCCAGACAGAGGGCGAGATCCGCGACGACGTCGCCCGGACGATCGACGTCGTCCCCTCGCTCGTCGACCTCCTCGACGTCAGCGTTGGCGGCGGCTGGGAGTTCGATGGCCATTCGCTCTACGACGGGAGTGAGCCGACGACATCGCCCCGGGTGTCATCCGACGTCTCCGAGGTGCTCGCCATCGCCGCGCGGCGGGCCGCCGAATTCCCGTACGGCGACGGTTGGCTGGGACTGGCCGCGGTGGGCGAGTTCGGCGATCTTGTCGGCCGGGACGTCGCCGACTTCCAGTCGGGTGCACCCAGCGCCTACCGGGCGACGTTGGTCGACGATCCGCTGCTCGACGATCTGCCGACCACCGATGGCACGATGCCCTTCCTTCTTGCCGGCTCCGTCGTCGGCGGGTCGAGTGAAGGTGTGCCGCCCGAACTGCTGGCGGCGGTCAACGGTCGCGTCGCCGGCGTGATCGGCGGCTACCGGCCGGCCGACGATGGCTGGGAGTTCGTGGGCTACGTCGCCGATCTCTACCGCGAGGGCAGCAACATCGTCACGCTCTACGAGGTCGAGCGAACCGGTTCCATCGTCGTCCTCCATGAGGTGACGAGGTAACAGGTCCCGCTCGGATCGACCGCGCAGACCTCAGGCGACGACGTCACGCTGTTGACGTCGACGGTGAACGTCTTCCACGTCGACACCGTCGACCGGGGATCGGCGACGTCGTCGACGATGCGGTACTCGGCCGTCCACGCCTCGGGCGTGACGGTGTGGCGCGTGTAGCCGCGGTGGGCGAACTCGGCGTCGACGATGTCGGGAAAGCCCGTCAGCACGTCGATCACGTCGGGCGGCACGAGTCCGGGCGAGGAGATCGACGTCGTGACGAACTCGACGCCGACGCCTGGCAGCGTGCCGACGGCGGCGAGGTGGATGTCGCCGGTGAGCACGACGCGCGCGTGCCGCCTGCGCCGCTTGCAGCAGCAGTCGCTGCCGGGCGGCCGGGTAGCCGTCCCACTGGTCGTAGTTGAGGATCGCCCCGTTGGGCAAGCGTGAGGTCGCTGAGCACGGTCTGCTGGGCGATCACCGGCCACGTCGCCGTCGTGGCGGCGAGCTGTTCGCCGATCCAGCGCTCCTGCTCGGTGCCGAGCATCGTCCGGGCCGGGTCGGCGGTCTCCGGGCAGGCGGGATCGACCGACAGCACGACGTCGCCGCACGTCTGGTCGGAGCGGAACTGGCGGCCGTCGAGCAGCATCACGTCGGCGAGCCCGCCCCAACGGACCGTGCGGTAGATGATCGTGTCGACGCCGTCGGCGGGCCGGCGGATGCGCACCGGCATGTGCTCCCACCACGCCTGGTAGGCGGCGAGGCGCCGGGCGGCGAACGCGTCCGCTGGGACGGTGTCCTCGGACGTCGACACCGGCGTAGTTGTTCTCGACCTCGTGGTCGTCCCAGATCGACCAGCCACGGGCACGCCGCCCGCGCCGCCTGCAGATCGGCGTCGGAGAGGTACAGGGCGTAGCGGTCGCGGTAGTCGTCGAGCGTGACGGTCTCGCTCGCCGTCGTGGCTGCGCACCACGGCGCCGCCGAGGACTCGACCCCGTACTCGTAGATGAAGTCGCCGAGGAAGACGACGAGGTCCGGTGCCCACTCGGCGAGGTCGCCGTGGGCGGCGTAGAAGCCGGTCTCGAAGTGCTGGCAGGTGGCGGCGGCGAGGCGCAGCTGTGCCGGATCCGTCGCCGGTCGGGGCGACCCGCCCGGTCGGGCTCGTCCAGTCGCCGGTGCGGAAGCGGTACCACGACGGACCGGCGAGCGTCGACGACGACGTGCACGCTGTGCGCCTCGTCGGCCCGGGCGATCGACCTCGCCCGAACCGACGATCGGACGTGAACGCCTCGTCGGCGGCGAGCTCCCACGCGACGGTGACGTCGTCGCCGCCGAGGGGCGAGCCGTCCGGCCGCGTCAGCCGTGTCCACAGCACTGCGGACCGCTCGTCGGGATCGCCGGACGTCACGCCGAGCGTGAACGGGTTGTCGGTCGGCACGCGCCGAGCGGACACCGCCGGACAGCGCGGGGTGATGGCCACGGCGGCGCCGAGAGCCAGGAGCTGGCGTCGCGAGAGCAGCGGCCACGAACGTCATTCTCATCCACCGACAGCTGCGCCGTTACATTGACCGCGGTGAGTGACATTCGAGCGCGTCGGTGTCGTCGGCAGCGGGCTGATGGGGTCGGGCATCGCCGAGGTGTGCGCCCGGGCCGGGCTCGACGTCGTCGTCGCGCGAGGTCGACGCCGGCGCCGCCGAGGCCGGCCAGCAGCGGGTGACGACGTCGCTCGACCGTGGCGTGCGGTCGGGCAAGCTGACCGAGGAGGACCGCGACGCGGCGCTCGGCGCGCATCGCGTTCACCACCGACCTCGGCGAGCTCGCCGACCGCCAGCTCGTCGTCGAGGCGGTCATCGAGGACGAGGAGACGCAAGATCGACGTGTTCCGTGCGCCTCGACAAGGTCGTCACGACCCGCGACGCGATCCTCGCCAGCAACACCAGCTCGATCCCGATCATGAAGCTGGGCATCGCCACCGAGCGGCCCGAGCAGGTGATCGGCATCCACTTCTTCAACCCGGTGCCGGTGCTGCGCCTCGTCGAGCTCGTCACCAGCCTGATGACGTCGCCGGAGACGATCGCCGCGGCCGACGACTTCGCCACCGACGTGCTCGGCAAGAAGGTGATCCGCAGCCAGGACCGCGCCGGCTTCGTCGTCAACGCCCTGCTGATCCCGTACCTCCTGTCGGCGATCCGGATGATGGAGTCGGGCTTCGCCACCGCCGACGACATCGACACCGGCATGGTCGAGGGCTGCAACCACCCGATGGGTCCGCTGCACCTCGCCGACCTGATCGGCCTCGACACCACGCTGGCCGTCGCCGAGAGCCTCTACGAGGAGTTCAAGGAGCCGCTGTACGCGCCGCCGCCGATGCTGTCGCGGATGGTCGAGGCCGGGCTGCTCGGCCGCAAGACCGGCCGCGGGTTCTACGACTACTCGACGACCTGAGCGAGGCCGTGATGGACGGCCGAGCACGGGCGGGTGCTCGTCGCCAAGGTCGGCCTCGACGGCCACGACCGCGGCGTCAAGGTCGTCGCCCGGATCCTGCGCGACGCCGGCTACGAGGTGATCTACACCGGGCTGTTCCAGACGCCCGACACGGTCGCCGCGGCGGCCGTCGACGAGGACGTCGACGCCATCGGCCTGTCGATGCTGTCGGGTGCCCACATGACGCTCGCCCCGCTCGTCGTCGACAAGGTGCGCGAGCGCGGGCGCCGACATCCCGGTCGTCGTCGGCGGCATCGTGCCCGACGCCGACGTCGCCCAAGCTGCTCGAGGCCGGCGTCGCCGGCGTGCTGACGCCGGGCGCGACCGGCGACGCAGGTGGTCGCCGTGATGCGCGACGCCATCGCCTCGCGCGCGCTGACGGTGGCGCGGCCGTCGACCGCGTCGAGCGCCTCACCAACCTGCTCGCCCTGCTGCTCGAGACGCCGCGGCCGCTGACGCTCGTCGAGATCGCCGGCGAGCTGCGACGGCCAGTACCCCGACAAGGAGGCGACGCGGCGGGCCGCGTTCGAGCGCGACAAGGCGGCGCTGCGCGAGATCGGCGTGCCGATCGAGACGGACGGTGCTCAGCGGCGACCAGGCCGGCGTCAGCGCGCTACTGGATCGACCGCGACCGCTACGAGCTCGCCGACCTCGACCTCGAGCCCGACGAGATGCGGGCGCTGCAGGTCGCCGTCGCCGCCGTCCGTCCGGCGGCAGGGTCGGCGAGGCGCTGTGGAAGCTCGGCGGTCGACGCCGATCGACGGCGGCGTCGGCGGTGACCGCGACCGTGCCCGAGCTCGCCGGCCTGCCGGTGCTGCGCGAGCGCCGCGGCCCGCCGGGCCGACGGTCGCGTTCGAGCTACCGCGGCGCGGCCGCGGCGCGTCGATCCGTACGGCCTGCTGCTGCGCGACGGGTTCTGGTACGTCGTCGGCCACGACCACGAGCACGACGAGCTGCGCACGTACCGCGTCGATCGCATCGAGGGCGACGTCGACGTCGGCGAGGACGGCGCGTTCGAGCGGCCGGCCGGGCTTCGACCTGCGCGACGGCGTTCCCGAGCGACCCGAAGCAGCTCGGCGCCGACGGCGACGACGCGGTCGCCGCGGCGTCGTGCGCGTCGACGCCGGCGCGGGCCGCGGTCGTCGAGCGCGAGCTCGGCGCGCGAGCGGGTCGTCGCGCGCCGCGCGCGACGGGGCGATCGAGGTCGAGGTGCCGTGCGCCAACGTCCCGGCGTTCCGCGTCGTGGGTGCTCGGCCTCGCTCGACCACGCCGAGGTGCTCGGTCCGCCGGACGTGCGCGGCGACGTCGTCGACTGGCTGCGGCATGGCCACGAGCCGGCGGCGGCGAGCCGACCGTGAGCGCCGCGACCGGCGGCGCGGCGAACGCGCCGAGGAGCGGCTGCAGCCGGCTGCTCGTGATGCTGCCGTGGCTGATGGAGCGGCGGCGAGGTGCCGCTCGCCGAGGTCGCCGCCGCGTTCCGGATGACGCCCGAGCGAGGTCGCCGCCGACCTCGAGCTGGCGGCGATGTGCGGGCTGCCGCCGTTCGTCGACGAGATGATCGACGTGTTCATCGACGACGACATCGTCTTCGTCGGCGTGCCCCGGCTGTTCACCCGGCCGCTGCGGCTGACCGCGCCGGAGGGCTTCGCCCTCGTCGCCGCCGGGCGGGCGGCGATGCAGCTGCCCGGCGCCGACCCGACGGCGCCGCTCGGGCGCGGGCTGCAGAAGCTGGCCGCCGCGCTCGGCGACGACGGCGTCGTCGTCGACCTCGCCGGTCGACGCCGGCGACGACGCCGATGGTCGACGAGCTCGTGACGACGCCGTCGCGACGGGTCGAGCGGCTGCGCGTGCGAGTACTGGACGCCGTCGCGCGACGAGGTCACCGAGCGCGCGATCACGCCGCGGCGGGTGTTCCACGACCGCGGCGAGTGGTACGTCGTCGGCCGACGACGAGCGCTCCGGCGAGCGGCGCACGTTCCGCATCGACCGCGATCGAGTCGGTCGAGCCGCACCGGCGAGCACGACGAGCCGATCGACGACGCCGACGTCGCCGGCGCGTCGGCGGAGTGGTTCGCCGACGGCGGGCTGCCGCGGGTCACGCTGCGGCTGCAGCCGGCGGCGCGGTGGGTGGTCGAGCGCTACCCGGTCGACGACGTCGTCGAGCGTCGACGGCCGGCTGCGTCGAGGCCCGCTTCCCCGTCGCCAGCGAGCGCTGGCTGGAGCGGCTGCTGCTGCGCGCTCGGGCACGGACGCCGAGGTGCGTCGAGCCGGCCGGAGTGGCGCGACCTCGGGCCGCCGCGCGCGGCGCGGCCGCGTGCTCGCTGCAGCGGCTACGGCGAGTAGAGCGCGTCGAGGTCGGCGTCGTCGACGACGCCGTGGGCGGCGAGGAGGTGGGGGAGCACGGCGGCGGTGGCGCGTGGCGTCGGCGAGGGCGTCGTGGTGGGCGGTCGAGCGGCGACGTCGTAGCGGGCGCACAGCGTCGGCGAGGCCGTGGGTCAGCTGGCGGTCGGGGTCGAGCCGGCGGGACAGCTCGCAGCGTGCACAGCCGGCGGTCGAGCGCCAGCGGGACGCCGTGCGCGGCGGGCCGCCTGCTCGATGAACTCGGCGTCGAAGTCGGCGTTGTGGGCGGTGAACACGGCGCCGTCGAGCCGCGCGGCGCAGCTCGGCGAGCGCGTCGGCGGCCGGCGGGGCGCGTGCGCAGGCGACCGGCGGGTGATGCCGTGGACGTGGCGCGGACCGACCCGGCTCCACGGCCAGGCGCAGCCGGACGAGGGTCGACCACGGTCGACGACGGTGCCGTCGGGCTCGACGGTGACGAGGCCGATCTGCAGGATGCGGTGGCGCGCGGCTCGACAGCCCGGACGTCTCCACGTCGACGACGGCGAACCGCGGCAGTCCCACGCCGTCGACCCTACGACGGGGGTGTCAGCGCTTCGAGCTGGCGTCCGAGTCGCGACGCGCCGATGCGCGCTGCGAACTCAGCCGCGAGACCGGAGTCTACAGCAGCTCGGCGGCGAGGCTGGCGACGTCGCTGCGCTCGCAGGCGGTCAGCGTGATGTGGCCGAAGCAGCGCTGGCCGCTGAACGCCTGGGTGAGCACGGCGAGGGCGTTGTTCGACTCGCCGAGGTAGGGGGCGTCGATCTGGCTGGTGTCGCCGGTGAAGACCACCTTGCGTGCCCTCGCCGACGCGGGTGAGGATCGTCTGCAGCGTCGTCGGCTCGAGGTTCTGGGCCTCGTCGATGACGACCATCTGGCGCTGCAGCGAGCGGCCGCGCAGGAACGTCACCGACTCCAGCGACAGCTGGCCGCGGCTGGTCAGCTCGTCGATCAGGTGGCGGGCGTCGGTGCTCGACCGCGTGGTCGGTGAGGGCGACGATGGCGTCGTGGATCGCCGCCATCCACGGGTCGAGCTTCTCGTCGAGCCCGCCGGGCAGGAACCCGACGTCGGCCCGACCGACCGGGACGAGCGGGCGGTAGACGGCGAGCCGCTCGTAGCGGCTGTGCTCGACGACCTGCTCGAGCCCGGCGGCGATCGGCCAGCAGCGTCTTGCCGGTGCCGGCCCGGCCGTCGAGGGCGACGACCTCGATCGCCGGGTCGAGCAGCAGCTCGAGGGCGAAGCGCTGCTCCTTCGAGCGGGCCCGCAGGCCCCACGCCTCCGGGCGCGCGTGCGGCAGCAGCGCGAGGTCGTCGCCGACGCGGCGGGTCAGCGCCGACTGCGAACCGGCGCGCAGCACGGCGAACTCGTTCTCGCCGACGGCGTCGGCGCCGTCGACCGCGTCGGCGTCGACGGCGCCGGCGGCGTACAGGCAGTCGATCGATCTCGTGGCTCGGTCTCGATCGTCGACCAGCCGACCGCTGGCGTCGCGCTCGGGCCGCGCCGGTCGGCGGTGCTCGGCGGCGGCCACGCCGAGGTGGGCGGCCTTGATGCGCAGCGCGGCGTCGTTGGACACCATCGTCGTCGGGCCCCGCTCGGCCTGGCCGAGGGCGGCGCCGATGATCCGGTTGTCGGGGCTCGCCGGATCGAGGCCGTGCTCGACGAGGAGGTGCTTCTGGATGCCGTTGATCTCGATCTGCAGCGGTCGCTCGATCCGAGCGGCACCGGATCGGCGAGCGAGCCGCCGTTGCGGATGCGCAGCTCCTCGATCGTCCGCAGCGCGGCGCGGGCCGCCCGGCCGACGTCGTCGGGCCGGTTCTTCAGGCCGTCGAGCTCCTCGATGACGGTCAGCGGGATGACGACGTCGACGTCGTCGAACGACGTCGATGCACGCCGGGATCGGCGATGAGCACGGAGGTGTCGAGCACGACCCGCTGCGCGGCATGCCGGTCGTCGCTGCGACCTCCGATCGCGCCGGACCGAGGGCAGCGAGATCGAGTCACGTGCGACGTCCTTGTGATCGGCGAGCGATGACGACACAGGCCGCAGTGAGTTGTAGCGCAGCGGCGCCGGCGCAGTGGTGGATGGGCGGCTACAACAGGGACGTGGCAGCCGACTCCGCCGTGCCCGTTCTGCGCGATCGTCGCCGGCGAGGCCGACGCCGAGGTCGTCCTCGACGTCGACGTCGCCGTCGCGTTCCTCGACCGCTCGCCGCTGTTCCCGGGACACGTGCTCGTCGTGCCCCGCGACCACGTCGTCACGCTTGCCCGAGCTCGGACGACGTCGGGCCGTTCTTCGACGCCGTGCAGCGCGTCGCCGCCGCCGTCCCGGCGGCGCTCGGCGCGCAGGGCACGTTCGTCGCGATGAACAACGTCGTGAGCCAGAGCGTCCCGCACCTCCACGCCCACGTCGTGCCGCGAACCAAGGGTGACGGCCTGCGCGGGTTCTTCTGGCCGCGGTCGAAGTACGCGCCGGGCGAGGCCGCGAGCGTGCGCCGCGCGCATCCGCGCAGCACTCGACTGAGTCGCGTCGTTGCATTTGCAACGAGATGAGTGCTTGCGATTGGCGACGTGCTGCGTTGTCATATCATGTCGTCGCGGACAACCGCGGCGAGCACAATCCTCGGCCCCAAGGGGAGAAGCAACCATGGTTCTAAAGACCGCAGCGCAAGAAGACGACCGCCAAGAAGGCGCCGGCGAAGAAGGCCCCGGCGAAGAAGACGACCGCCAAGAAGGCGCCGGCGAAGAAGGCGCCGGCGAAGAAGACCGCCGCCAAGAAGGCGCCGGCGAAGAAGGCCCCGGCGAAGAAGACGACCGCCAAGAAGGCGCCGGCGAAGAAGGCCGCCGGCGAAGAAGGCGCCGGCGAAGAAGACCGCCGGCGAAGAAGGCGCCCGGCGAAGAAGGCGCCGGCGAAGAAGGCCCCGGCGAAGAAGACGACCGCCAAGAAGGCGACGGGCTGACGCCGCTCCGGCGCCGCGGTTCAGTGCGGCAGCAGCCGCGCCGAAGCCGCGTACACCTGCAACAGCTCGCGCAGCCGCGACGGTGGGTCGCCGTACTGCGCGACGATCGAACGCGTCATGTGGCTGTGGTCGGCGAACCCGCTCGCCACGGCGATGGCGGCGAGATCGTGTTCACCGTCGTTGAGACGGCGCAGCGCGTCGTGGATGCGCAGTCGCTTCCGGTACTGCGGGATCGTCAGGCCGGTGATCTCGTGGAAAACCCGCGACAGGTGGTACGGCGAGCAGCCGATCGTCGCGGGCGATCTCGACGAGGCCGATCTTGCGGGCCGGGCCGATGGAGCAGCTCGCACGCCTCGGCTGACCAGGCGGCGGCGCGAATCGCCGGTCGTCCGCCTGGAGTAGGCGTTGACGCCGTCGTGGTGCTGCTCGACGGCGGCGCTGAGTAGCTCGAGCGCCAGTGACTCGAGAATGACGTCGTCGGCGTCGAACCGCTGGGCGCGGACGAGACGGAGGTGGGTGAGCGCCATCTCCGGTGTGACGGTGAACGCCGGCACCGGGGCGACATCGTCGAAGAATCCGGGGCAGACGTCGGGTTCGACGCCGACGAACGTGACCGCGCCGTGCCCGCCGACGAAGTGCTCGACGCCCACCTCGTCGCCGGCGAAGCGCAGGAAGCCGGTGTTCGAGTCGACGACCTGGTCGCTGCCGCGGACGCGACGGCGGTACGCCCCCTGCACGGAGATCCCGAGGCCGTAGCCCTCGTTGACGGCGTAGTGCCACGGCTGTAGCGCCCGCATCTCGTTCTCCTCGTTGACGACGTAGACGCCTTCGCCCATCCAGGCCTGGGACTGGCGGACCCAGCCGCAGTCGTCCTCGTGGAACCAGCCCTCGTCCTCGGCGGTCGCGACCGAGCCGGCGTCGTCGCTGTGCTCGAGCTCGTCGGGATCCGTGATCGTCACGATGTCCTCCCCGCGCAAGATCATGCCAGCGTCGGCCCGGCTCGTCAGCCCCAGGGCGGCAATCGCGCAAGTGCGATCAAGCCCGCCCGGCCGCACTGCGCCTGTTCATCATGTGGGGGATGAATCGCCAGGAGGCCGCTTGGTTCGCCGTTGGCTGTCGTCGCCGTCGCCGCGCTGTCCGTTCCCTTCGCCGGCGCCGCCGCGGCACCCGCAATCGCCGAGGGCGGCGGTGAGCTGATCGACGGTGGCACGTTCATCGGCGGTCCTCCGGAGCACATCGACCCGGCCCTCAACTCGACGCTCGACGCCTACCAGGTGATCAACGCGATGTACGACGGGCTCACCGACATCGACGTCAGCGACCCCGAGAACACGCGCATCGTCCCGCTGCTCGCCGAGTCGTACGAGCCCAACGAGGACGCCACCGTGTGGACGTTCACGATCAGGGATGGGCTGCAGTTCGCCGACGGCGAGCCGATCCTGCCGAGCACGTTCCAGCGCTCGTGGGAGCGGGCGTCCGATCCCGACATCGCCGGCGACTACTCCTACCTGCTTCAACTTCATCGACGGCGGCGCCGAGCAAGCTCGCCGGCGACGCCGACACGATCTCCGGGGTCGTCGCCGACGACGACGCGATGACGCTCACCGTCACGCTGTCGGCGCCGTACTCCAACTTCGACGCCGTCGCCGGGTTCCAGCTGTTCTTCCCGGTCCCCGAGGCGGCGGACGAGCGGCCTGACGGACTACCAGGACGAGCCTGATGGTCGGCAACGGTCCCGTACACGCTCGGAGTCGCCGCGCTCCGACGAGGAGATCGTCCTCGTGCGCAACGACAACTGGGCCGGCGACTTCAACGGCGAGACCTGGGAGGGGCGTCCGGAACGGATCATGCTGCCGGGTGTTCGCCGACGTCGACACGTCGTACAACGCCTTCGAAGCCGGCGAGGTCGACAACGCCAGATTCCGCCGGCGCGTTCGGAGGAGGCGCGGTCGAACTGGGGCACGACGCTCGACACCGCGCTGCTGGCGTCCTACCACTACCTGTTCAACCTGCGCGATCGCGCGTATCGGCGGCGACGGAGAACCTGCTGCTGCGCCAGGCGATCTCGATGGCGATCGACCGCGACGCGATCAACGAGGCGGTGTTCAACGGCATGCGCACCGTCTCGACCGGGATCACGCCGCCAGGCATCCCGGGCTTCGCCGAGAACCTGTGCGACTACTGCGCCTACGACCCCGAGGGCGCGCAGGCGGCCTACGACGAGTGGCTGGCCGCCGGCAACGAGCCGCAGACGATCCCGATCCAGTTCAACGCCGACGCCGGG
The DNA here is from genome assembly GCA_963736275.1 of uncultured Alphaproteobacteria bacterium. GTDB lineage: Bacteria > Pseudomonadota > Alphaproteobacteria > Rhizobiales > Xanthobacteraceae > Pseudolabrys. The sequence goes on along the minus strand of CAVTOP010000005.1, from coordinate 91,348 downwards.
CACGAGCCGGTGGTGGCGATCATCGTCGACAACCTGGCGGCGATCGGCATCGAGGCCGAGCCCGACCCGCGGATCACCGAGACCTACTTCACCGAGCTCGCCGACGGGGCGTGCGTGCTCTGCCGGCTCGGCTGGACCGCCGACTACCCGACGTACGACAACTTCATGTACGACCAGTTCCACACCGACTCGCTCGACGGCAACAACTACGGCTACGTCAACGAGGAGTTCGACGCGCCTGATCGACGAGGCCAAGGCGACGACCGACCCCGACGCCCGGGCGCAGCTGTTCAACCAGGCCGAGGACATCCTGCTCAACCAGGACGTCGGGGTCGGTGCCGATCAACTGGTACCTCGGCGACTACGCCTACAACCCGGACGCGCTCGAGCGGCTTCGGGCAGAACCCGCTGGCCCTGATCACCTGGGAGCAGATCACGGTCACCCGCTGAACCCGCCGGTTTTCGTCCGCCCATGATGTGAGATGCGTCACATCGGACTATCCTCCCGCGCCTACGACATCGTCGTCGTACTGCACACGGGTCGTGTGGGGGAACGTGGCGGCGAGCGGAGAACCAAGGAGGGTTCACATCTTGAACAAGCAACGCAGCCGTTGGCTCGCAACGGCGCTAGTCGGAGTCGGGGTGATGACGGTGCCGATCGTCGGTAACGCCGCCGTCCCCGCAATCAGCCGGCGGAGGCGGAGAGATCATCGACGGCGGCACGTTCGTCGGCGGTCCGCCCGAGCACATCGACCCGGCGCTGAACACGACGCTCGACGCCTACCAGGTGATCAACGCGATGTACGACGGGCTCACCGACATCGACTCCAGCGATCCGGAGAACACCCAGATCGTCCCGCTCGCTCGCCGAGTCGTTCGAGCCCAACGAGGACGCCACGGTGTGGACGTTCACGATCAAGGAGGGCCTGCAGTTCGCCGACGGCGAGCCGATCCTGCCGAGCACGTTCCAGCGCTCGTGGGAGCGGGCGTCGAACCCGGACTTCGCCGGCGACTACAGCTACCTGTTCAACTTCATCGAGGGTGGCGCCGAGAAGCTCGCCGGTGACGGCGGACACGCATCTCCGGTGTCGTCGCCGACGACGAGGCGATGACGCTCACCGTCACGCTGTCGGCGCCGTACTCCAACTTCGACGCCGTCGCCGGCTTCCAGCTGTTCTTCCCGATGCCGGAGGCGGCCGTCGAGCGCCGGCGGCGACTACGAGAACGAGCTGATGGTCGGCAACGGCCCGTACATGCTGGAGTCGCCGCGCACCGACGAGGAGATCGTCCTCGTCCGCAACGACAACTGGGCCGGCGACTTCAACGGCGAGACGTGGCCGGACCGCGCCGAGCGGATCGTGTTCCGCGTGATCCGCCGACCCCGACACGTCGTACAACGCGCTCGAGGCCGGTGAGGTCGACACCGCCAACATCCCGCCGGCACGCGCCGCCGAGGCGCGGTCGAACTGGGGCACCACGCTCGACGTCAACATCCTCGGCTCGTACCACTTCGACTTCAACGACCGCGACCCGCGTGTCGGTGGCGACGGAGAACCTGCTGCTGCGTCAGGCGATCTCGATGGCGATCGACCGCGACGCGATCAACGAGGCCGTCTACAACGGCGCGCGCACCGTGTCGACCGGGCATCACGCCCGCCGGGCATCCCCGGCTTCAAGCCGAGGACCTGTGCGACTACTGCGCCTACGACCCCGACGGCGGCCCAGGCGGCGTACGACGAGTGGACTGGCCGCCGGCAACGAGCCGACGGGCCGATCCCGATCCAGTTCAACGCCGACGCCGGCCACGAGCCGGTGGTGGCGATCATCATCGACAACCTGGCGGCGATCGGCATCGAGGCCGAGGCCGACCCGCGCGATCACGCGAGACGTACTTCTCCGAGATCGCCGACGGGGCGTGCGTGATCTGCCGGGCCGGTTGGTTCGCCGACTACCCGACGTACGACAACTTCATGTACGACCTGTTCCACACCGAGTCGCTCGGCGGCAACAACTACGGCTTCAGCAACGACGAGTTCGACGCCCTCGTCGACGAGGCCAAGCAGACCACCGACCCGACGCCGCAGGCCGCGCTGTTCCAGCAGGCCGAGGAGATCCTGCTCAACGAGGACGATCGGCGCGATCCCGATCAACTGGTACCTCGGCGACTACGCCTACAACGCCGAGCGCGCTGCAGCAACTTCCACCAGACGCCGCTTCGGCCTGATCCCGTGGGAGCAGATCACCGTCACCAAGTGACGACGTGACCATCGCGGACGGCGGTGGGGCCTCGCTGCGGCGTCCCACCGCCGGCCGCCCGAGACCGTAGGAATCCCATGTTCAGCTTCATCATCCGCCGTGCTGCTGCTGATCCTCCCGACGGTCTTCGTCGCCATCTCGTTCCTCTTCTTCCTCTTCTTCGTCCTGCCCGGCGACCCGGCGACGCTGATCGTCGGCGGCGGCAACCGCACCGTCGATCCCGGCGTGATCGAGCGGGCGAAGGAGCGCTACGGCCTCAACGACCCGCTGTGCGTGCAGTTCGAGGACTACTGGGTGCGCGCTGCTGCACTGGGACCTCGGCGAGTCGTTCGCCAACAGCCGCAGCGTCAACGACATCCTCGACGAGCAAGGCGCCGCGCAGCATCCGCCTGGCCATCTGGGCGACGCTGATCGAGATCGTCGTCGGCATCTCCGTCGGGCTGATCTCGGCGGTCAAGCGCTACTCGCTCACCGACAAGCTGACGACGATCGTCACCGCCGCCGCGTCGGCGATCCCGGTGTTCGTGCTCGGCTTCGTCCTGCAGTACGTGTTCGCCGTCGTACCCGAACAAGCACGGCTGGCCGGAGTGGATGCACCTGCGCACGTCCGGCCTCGGGCCGGACACGTGGTCCGCCTTCTTCATCCCGACCGGTGAGCAGTGGCGCTACCTGATCCTGCCGGCGATCACCCTGGCGTGCGGTGTCGACGGCGCTGGCGGCGCGGATGATGCGCGGCTCGATGCTCGACGTGCTGCAGCGCCGACTACATGCGCACCGCACGGTCGAAGGGGCTCGGCGAACGCTCGGTCGTCCTGCGCCACGGGCTGCGCAACGCCCTGATCCCGGTCGTCACGCTGATCGGCATCGACTTCGGCACCGTCGATCGGCGCCGCCGTGCTCACCGAGACCGTGTTCTCGTGGCCGGGGATCGGGTCGCGCATCGCCGAGTCGGTCAACGAACGCGACCTGCCCGGTGATCCTCGGCCTCACGCTGGTCGGTGGTCCTCGCCTACGCCGTGGTCAACCTGGTCGTCGACCTCTCCTACGCGTGGTTCGACCCGCGCATCCGCCTCGGGGGCGGTGAGACGACGTCACGCCGGCCGATGGAGACGGTCCCGACGGTGACGGAGCCTTCGCTGCGGGCCGACGTTGGGCGGTTCGCAAGAACAAGCTCGCGCTCGTCGGGCTGGTCGTTCATCGTCCTCCTCGTGCTCGTCGCCATCTTCGCCCCGTGGATCACGCCGTACGGCGTACACGGAGCGCACGCCGCGACCTCCGCCAGGGTCCGTCGTGCGACCACTGGTTCGGCACCGACACGCTCGGCCGCGACGTGTTCACCCGCGTCGTCTACGGCGCCCGCGTGTCGCTGAAGATCGGCATCCTCGTCGACGGTGCTGGCGCTGCTCATCGGCGTCGCGTTCGGGGCGGTCGCCGGGCTTCTTCGGCGGGCGCACCGACTCGCTGCATCATGCGCATCATCGACATCTTCCTGTCGATCCCGTACATCATCCTCGCCATCGCCATCGCCACCGTGTTCGGGCGCAGCGAGAACTCGATCATCATCGTCCTCGGCGTCACCGGGTGGCTGGCGATCGGCCGCATCGTGCGGGCGAGCTTCCTCAGCCTGAAGCAAGCTGGAGTACGTCGAGGCGGCGCGCGCGCTCGGGTTCAGCCGGACGCGGATCATGTTCGGCCACATCCTGCCCAACGCCACTGCAGCCGATCATCGTCTACGGCACGATCGCCATCGGCGGGGCGATCCTCGCCGAGGCGGCGCTGTCGTTCCTCGGCGTCGGGCCGCAGGTCGCCGACGCCGGCGTGGGGCCTGATGGTCGCCGAGGCCAAGGGCCAGCTGGCCAGCGCCGCCGCACATGCTGTTCTTCCCGGCGTCGGCCATCTTCCTCACCGTGCTCGTCGTTCGTCCTCGTCGGTGACGGCCTGCGCGACGCGCTCGACCCGAAGCTGAAGCGGTGATGATCGACGCACGCCCGCACCGATCGAGGCGAGCTCGGCCGACCGCCGCCGACCGACCGCGAGGTGCTGCTGTCGGTGCGCAACCTGCGCACGACGTTCGCCACCGAGGCCGGCATCGTCAAGGCCGTCGACGGCGTCAGCTTCGACGTCCGCCGCGGCGAGGTGCTCGTCGATCGTCGGCGAGTCGGGCTCGGGCAAGTCGGTGACGGCGATGAGCATCATGGGCCTGCTCCGAGCAGCCGCCGGCGAAGATCGAGGCCGACGTGATGTACGTGGAAGGGCGAGGACCTGCTCGGCGCCAGCGAGCAGCGGATGCGCCAGATCCGCGGCGGCGAGATCGCGATGATCTTCCAGGACCCGCTGACGGCGCTCAACCCGGTGCACACCGTCGGCCGCCAGATCGCCGAGATGGCCCGCATCCACGACAGGCCTGAGCAAGAAGGCAGGCGCTGGACGCGGGCCGTCGAGATGCTCGGCCTCGTCGGCATCCCGCAGCCGGAGCGGCGGGCGGAGATGCACCCGCACGAGTTCTCCGGCGGCATGCGCCAGCGGGCGATGATCGCCATGGCGATCACGTGCAACCCCGACCTGCTGATCGCCGACGAGCCGACCACCGCGCTCGACGTCACCGTGCAGGCGCAGGTGCTCGAGGTGCTGATGGAGATCAAGGACGAGATCGACTCGGCGATCGTGCTGATCACCCACGACCTCGGCGTCGTCGCCGGCCTCGCCGACCGCGTGATGGTGATGTACGCCGGCCGGCAGGTCGAGGTCGGCACCGCCGACGAGGTGTTCTACGAGACGCGCCACCCGTACACGCTCGGCCTGCTGGCGTCGATGCCCCGCCTCGACGACGGCGGCGACGAGCAGCTGCGGCCGATCCGCGGCGCGCCGCCGTCGCTGCTCAACCCGCCGCCGGGGTGTGCGTTCCACCCGCGCTGCGACTTCGCTCGCGAGCGCTGCTCCGCAGGAGGTGCCGATGCTGCGCGTCGTCACCGGCGCCGGCCACTACGCGGCGTGCCACTTCGCCGAGGAGCTCGGCGAGTCGACGTCGCCGAGTTCCGCGAGGTCGTCGACGAGACGCCGAGGAGCCGTCGAGGAGAGCGTCGTCTGATGGCCGACTGGCGGCGGTCGACGCGACCGCGACGGAGTCGACGACGACCGGCGCCGCTGATGTCGGTGCGCGACCTGGTCAAGGAGTTCCCCGTCCGCGGCGGCGTGCTCGGCCGCGAGGTCGCCAAGGTGCAGGCGGTGTCGGGCGTGTCGTTCGACGTGCTGCCCGGCGAGACGCTCGGCCTGGTCGGCGAGTCGGGCTGCGGCAAGTCGACGACCGGCCGGCTGGTGCTGCGGCTGATCACGCCGACGTCGGGCACGGTCGATCTTCGAGGGCGCCGACCTCGACGACGCTCGAGGGCGACGAGCTGATCGCAGTTCCGCCAGCGGCTGCAGATCGTGTTCCAGGACCCGTACGCCTCGCTCAACCCGCGCAAGACGGTCGAGCGCGGCGATCGGCGAGGCGCTGCGCGTCCACCGCGGCATGAGCAAGCGAGCAGGCCGCGGCCCGGGTGCGGGAGCTGCTGCGACTCGTCGGGCTGTCGCCCGAGCACGCCAGCCGCTACCCGCACGAGTTCTCCGGCGGCCAGCGCCAGCGCGTCGGCATCGCCCGGGCGCTGGCGCTCGAGCCGAAGTTCATCGTCCTCGACGAGCCGGTGTCGGCGCTCGACGTGCAGCATCCAGGCCGGCGTCGTCAACCTGCTCGAGGAGCTGCAGGACGAGCTCGGGCTGGCCTACCTGTTCATCGCCCACGACCTGTCGGTGGTGCGCCACATCTCCGACCGGGTCGCCGTGATGTACCTCGGCAAGATCGTCGAGATCGGCACGCGCGACCAGATCTACGACGCGCCGGCGCACCCGTACACGCAGGCGCTGCTGTCGGCGATCCCGATCCCCGACCCCGACCGTGAGCGGGCGCGCCAGCGGATCATGCTGATCGGCGACGTGCCGAGCCCGATCGACCCGCCGTCGGGCTGCCGCTTCCGCACCCGCTGCTGGAAGGCCCAGGACATCTGCGCCGACGAGGAGCCGGAGCTCGTCGACCGCGGCACCGGCCACCCGGTCGCCTGCCACTTCGCCAAGCCGATCGACGTCGTCTAGCCCCGCCCCAGAGGGGTCAGAGGTCGATCATCAGCGCGAAGACCTCGGCGTAGGGGAGGTTCCACGGTCGGCCGAGCTCGGCGAGGCGGTCGGTGATGCGGGCGCGGAAGGCGTCGAGCTGCGCCGGGTCGCCGTCCTTGGCGTGCATCGTCGACTCGAACTGGCTCTCGTGGGCGAGCAGGGCGTCGAGCTTGCGTTCGAGCGTGGCGGTGACGTCCTCGGCGTGGTTGGGGAGATCGGCCTCGAACAGCATCAGCGCCGTCGGGCGGTGGGGGGCGAGGCCGAGGTCGCGGTGGAAGTGCGGATCGCGGGCGCCGACGATGGCGTCGCACACGAGCTGCCCGGCGTTGCGGTGGTCGGGATGCAGCCGGTAGCGCTTCCACGGATCGTGGCCGAGCACGACGTCGGGCCGGAGGCGTCGGATCGCGCGTGACGATCTCGGTCCTCGTCGCCGCGTCGTTCTCCAGCTCGCCGTCGACGCGCCCGAGGAAGATCACCTCGCCGCGCGCGGTCGCCGGCGAGCCGCCGCGCCGCCTCGCGCTGCTCGTCCTCGCGGCGCCCGACGAGCGCCACGGTGTCGGCGTCGGGGTCCCACGTCCCCTTCGAGCCGTCGGTGCACACGAGGTGGTGGACGACGCAACCGGCGTCGGCCCACTTGGCGAGCGTGCCGCCAGCAGCCGAACTCGATGTCGTCGGGGTGGGCGCCGACCGCCAGACGCACTGGCCGGGACGTCGAGGTCGATCGTCGCCGTCGGCGCCAGCGCCGCGGCGTCGCTGCTCAGCGTCGGCTGGCCAGGATCGTTCGCAACCATCCGGGCAGCTCCGGCGTGAGTGCCGGGTGGGCGAGGTCGTCGGGCGTGTCGATGTCGAGGGCGAGGCGCGGATCGCGGCGGACCTCGACGCGCAGCCCGAGCCGTCGATCCTCGGCGATCGCCAGTGCCTGGTCGAGGTGGGCCTGGAACGACCCGGCGCCGTAGCTGACGGCGAGCGGCGCCTCGACCGGCAGGACGAGCACGTTCGTGCCGCTGCCGGCGCGATCGGGGACGAGGCTGATCGTCCCGGGCGTGGCCAGCGTCGGCCAGGTCGCTGCGCCAGCGGCAGGTCGCTGTGGGCGATCACGCAGGTGGTCGAAGCCCTTGCCGGAGATCGTCGTCCGGCTCGACTCGACGGCACCGTTGAGACCGAGCCCCGGCGTCCACAGCACGTCGGCGCCGACCGTGTCGGCCCATGACGGCCACCGCCTCGTCGTCACATGCGACGAACACCGGCAGCGGGCCGGCCGCGGCGACGACGCGCTCGGCGAGCCACTGTGCGAGCCGCACGCGCTGGTCGTCGTCGAGCAGGCCGGCCAACCGGCGCTTGGCCAGCCGGAAGCGCTTCACCGGGATCAGCACCGCCAGCTCCACGGACGTCAGGATACGGCGGCCGTAGCTCGCCGGGCGACGACCGGCGTGGTGGGACAGCCGTGGCGGGCGACGATCACGCCGGCCGGCTGCGTCGAGCCGCGCGACGGCAGCGCGCCGCTGCGCTGGTTCGTCGCCGCAGACGATCGGTGGCACGACCCGAGCAGCGACGCCGGCGTCCGCCACCGGCGCGTCGCCGGCACGGCGGTGTTCGAGACGAAGCTGCGGATCCCAGGTGGTGACGCCGTGCAGCGGGTGTGGTCGGTCGCCGACCAGGGCGGGTACACGCTCGTCGTCGATCCACAACGACTCGCCGCGGCCGTGCGCCGTCGCCTTCAGCCGCAGCGACCTGGCGACCGGCCGGCCCGCGGCCGACGTTCCGATCGAGGGCCTCGAGCTGCCTGCCGGTTCGATCGTGCTGCCGGTCGGCCATCGGACGGCCGTCACCGTCGGGCTTGGCGCACGGTGATCGCCGCACGTGCGGCGCTGCCGACCGGGCTGCCGTCCGACGAGGCCGTCGTCCGCGGCTGGATCACCCGCACCGACGTGGCGAGCCGCCTCGACCTGCCGGAGCGGTCGCTCGTCGAGGCTGTGCGGGCGGCGCGATGCGAGCTGCTGCTCGGTGGCCTCGACGACGCCGGCGAGCGAGCCGGAGCGGCACCTGCTCGGACTCGCCGAGCTGCTCCGACTCGGCGAGTCCGATCGAGCGCGACGCGGTCGCGGCCGCCCCCGACGTCGCGGCTGCCGTCGACGCGGTCGCGACGCGGTGCCACCCGCTCCGCGCGGCCGCGCTCGCGGCCGCCGGCGTGATCCTCGCTGCGGCGGGGGAGCGGCGGGCGCTCGCCGACCTGGCCGCCGTCGATGCCGCGCTCGACGACGTCGCCGCCGAGCCCGCGACCGCCGACGCGGTCGACGACGTGGCGACGATCGCGATCGTCGAGCGCCGCATCGCCGCCGGGCCGCGGCTGTTCCCCGAGGGGATCCCGGCGCGCTGGCGCGGGCACGACGTTCGAGGCCCATCGCCTCGTCGCCGGACCGGCCTCGCGCCTGTCGCTGGCGGTGCGCTGGCACGGCCCCAACGCGGCCGTGCTGTGGGATGTCGACGGTGCGCCGGTGTCGCTGTCGGCCACGGTCGGGTCGTCGCCATGGCGCACCGACGAGCCGCGTGGCGAGGCGCTGTGGCGCCTCGCCAGCGGCTGACCGCACCACCGGCACTCGGCCTGTGCGTACACTTTGCTAACGATCGACGACGACGGATCCAGGTCGCTAGCGGGAACCTCCGGGACACCGGTCACAGCCCTCGGGACGCGCGCGTCGTTGATCGGTCGCCGACGCGAGCTGGACGCGATGGTCGCCACGCTCGATGCCGTCGCCGACGGGAGCGGCCAGCTGTTCCTCCTCGAAGGTGAACCCGGCATCGGCAAGACCCACCTCGCTCGCGCCCTCGGCGACGAGGCGCGCGCACGCGGCTTCGCGGTCGTCTGGGGGCGTTGTTGGGAGGAAGGCGGGGCGCCCGCCTACTGGCCGTGGACGCAGGTGCTGCGCGCGCTGGTGCGCCAACGCGGCCGCGACCGCCTGCTCGAGGGCGACGTCGCCGCGCTGCACCGGCTCGTGCCGATCGTTTCGGAGCTCGCCAGCCGTCGTCCCCGAGGACAGCTCGAACGGCGAGGCGCCGACGGGACAGTTCGCCCTCTTCGACGCCGCGACGACGCTGCTCCAGGAGACCGTCGCCGAGCGGCCGACGGCGCTCATCCTCGACGACCTCCATGCAGCCGACCACGACTCGCTGCGTCTGCTGCAGTTCCTCGCCCGCGACCTTCCGCAGAGCCGGCTGCTGATCGTCGGGACGTTCCGCGGCGACGACGCCGCCCAGAGCGGAGCCGACGCGCTGCTCGCCAAGCTCGCGCGCGACGGACGGGTGCTGCCACTGCGCGGGCTCACCGAGGCCCAGGTGGCGGCGCTGGTCGAGCGCATCGCCGGCGAACCGGCCGGGGCCGGGGTGGTGCGCAGCGTGCATCGAGCGACACAGGGGAACCCGCTCTACGTCGACTCGATCACCCACCTGCTCGTCGCCGAGGATCGCCTGCAGGAGGCGTCCGGGCGCGGCGACGAGCCCGGCGCGGTCGCATTGCCGTTGCCACCGAGCATTCGCGACGCCACCCGCTCGCGTCTCGCCTACCTCGACGCCGAGTCGCGCGCGGCGCTCCGCGTCGCCGCTGTCATCGGGCGCACGTTCACGCTGCCGGTGCTCGGCATCGTGGTCGGCCGCCCGCCGGACACCCTCCTCGACCTCCTCGACGTCGCCGTCAACCGGGGGACGATCCGGCCCAGCACCACCGTCGCCGGTTCCTTCGTGTTCGAGCACATCCTCGTCCGCGACGTGCTGTACCGCGAGCTCGAACCGAGCCGGCGGGCGGAGCTGCACTGGCGCGTCGGCACCGCCCTCGAACAGGTCAATGCCAGCGACCTCGATCCGCACGTCGCCGAGCTCGCCCACCACTTCCTGCTGGCGATCGGGCCCGGACGCGACGCCGAGCGGGCGATCGAGTACTCGACGCGAGCCGGTGACCGGGCGATGGCCCAGACCGCCCACGACGAGGCGGCGGCGCACTACCGGCGGGCGCTCGACACGCTCCTCTCGGCCGGGCACGAGCGATCCGGTCCGACGGTGCGACCTGCTCCTCGCCCTCGGTGCAGCTCGCACGCGCGGCGGCGACACCACCGGCGGACGGGCGATCTACCTCGAGGCGGCCGCCCTCGCCCGCCAACGCGGCCTCGAGGATCATCTCGCCGCGGCCGCCCTCGGGTATGCCGGGATCACCGGGTACCACTTCAGCGGACGGCGCGACGAGACGCTCGTGGCCCTGCTCGAGGAAGCGATCGCCAGCCTCGCGCCGGGCGACTCGGAGATGCGTGTTCGCCTGCTCGCCCGGCTGTCGGTGGCGCTGTACTGGTCCGATCTCGACGGTCGCCGCTTCGAGTTGAGCGAGGAGGCGGTGGCGATGGCCCGCCGGCTGCGCGACCCGGCGACGCTGGCGCTGGCGATCCACAGCCGGCGCTACGCCCAATGGGGGCCGGACAACTTCGAGCAGCGGCTCGCCGACGGGGCGCGCTGCCGCACCCTGGCCTTCGAGGCGAACGACCTCGAGCTCGCCGTGTCGGCGAGTCGCTGGCGCTTCACCGACCTGCTCGAGGACGGCGACGTCGCCGCCGCCGACCGTGAGCTCGACGCCCACGCCGAGCTGGCGCAGCGCCTGCACCAGCCGTTCCTGCTCGCCTACACGACGCAGTTCCGCGCCCTGCGGGCGATCATGCAGGGCCGCTTCCGCGACGGCGAGGCGCTCGCCGACGACGCCCGGCAGCAGGCGCAGCGCGCCGGCAATCCGTCCTCGCCGAGCGTGGTCTACGGCGCCCAGATGTTCCCGGTGTGGTGGCAGCTGCCGGCGACCACGACGAGCTCGACGCGTTCCTGCGCGCGACTTCGCTCGCGTGCGCCCCCGCATCCGGCCGACACCGAGTGCGATGGCGTTGATCCACGCCGAGCTCGGCGAGCGCGAGACGGCGGCGGCGATGCGTCGAGCAGCTCGCCGCCCCCGGCTTCCGCAAGTTCCGCCACGACATGATGTTCCTGCCCGGTCTCGCCCACCTGGCGCTCGTGTGCGCGACGCTCGGCGAGGCGACGCACGCCGAGGAGATCTACGACCTGCTGCGGCCGTATGTCGGTCGAGTCGTCGTCGTCGGCGCGCCGGCCCAGGCGTGCTGGGGTCCCGTCGACCACTACCTCGGCATCCTCGCCGCCCTCGGTGGCCGCCCGGACTGGGCGGCCGAGCACTTCGAGGCCGCCCTCGCTCATCGGCGCCCGCCTCGGCGCACCGGCGCTGCTGGCCGAGACGCGCCTCGAGTTCGGCAGCCTGCTGCTGAACACCGCCGGCGGTGATCGCGACCGCGGCATGGCGCTTGCTGTCCGTCGCCGGTCGCACGGCCTACGCCCTCGACCTGCAACGAATCATCGATCGTCTCGACGCCGTCGTCGACGCCGCCGAGGCGATCGGTGCTGACGAGCATCCGGCGGCCACCGGCGACGGCGCCGGCCGTCGGGACGCCGACGTGCACGCTGCGCCGCGACGGCGACTTCTGGACGGTGATCACGCCACGCGGCAGCACCCACGTCCGCGACGCCAAGGGGATGCGCCACCTCGCCACCCTGCTCGGTCAGCCGGGACGGCCGATCCACGTGCTCGATCTCGCGTCGGGCAACGTCGGCGGGCAGCGGCGTCGGTGACGTCGACGAGGCCGTCGACGCCGGCGAGGTGGGCGTCGGTTTCGTCGTCGGTTTCGGCGATGCCGGCGAGGTGCTCGACGACGCCGCCAAGAACGCCTATCGCCGGCGACTCAGCGAGCTCGAGGAATCGATCGGCGAAGCGGAGCGGTTCAACGACATCGGCCGCGCCGCACAGCTCGGCGCCGAGCGCGACATGCTGATCGAGCAGCTGGCGCAAGCGGTCGGTCTCGGCGGCCGCGACCGCCGGGCCGTGTCGGTCAGCGAGCGGGCGCGCGTCAACGTGACGCGGGCGATCCGCAGCGCCATCCGCAAGATCGGTGAGCTCGACCGTGACGCCGGTCACTATCTCGACGTGACCGTGGTCACCGGCGCCTACTGCGTGTTCGACCCGCAACGCTCCAGCTAGCGGCCCCGCTCGCGGGGTTGACAAATTGTTCAATCGCGTTGAACGGGGCCGTTCGTCGATTCTTCACGCCTTCATAGAGACGAGGCGATCGGTGCCGTCCCTCGGCGGGACAGGCCTCCAGGGCTAGTGAGGTGGTGCCACCAATGCAAGCTGTCATGAACACGTCGAGCACGTCGGCCGCCCGCCGGCATCCCGTCGATGCGGTGATCGCCAAGGCGGCGCGCTGCGCCGACCCGCGTTCCACGTACACGCCGCTGTTCTTCTCGGAGAACCCGGCCGAGGCGGCCCGGGCGAAGGCGATCTGCGCGCGTTGCACCGTGCGCCGGCTGTGCCTGGCCCGCGCCCTCGAGCGGGGTGAGCCGTTCGGCGTCTGGGGCGGCGAGTTCCTCGTCGACGGCCAGGTCGTGGCGGTGCGCCGCGGCCGCGGCCGCCCGCGCAAGATCGCCCTCCCCACCGTCGTCGACGAGGTCACCGGCCTTGCCGTACGTCGCCTAGCGTTCGACCTCACTCGTTCGCTCGCTGCGCTCGCTCGCTCCGTTCGGCCGAGCTGCTCCGGCAATAGCCCCCGACCCCGCGCCCCCGCGCGAGGATGCGGCTGCTACACCGAATCAGCGACGCACTGGACGAAGCGGACGCGCCCTTCGCGACGTTGCGGGCGAGCACGGCGGCGCGCTCGGACATGTCCGGCACGACGAGGTGCATGCCGAGCCCGCCGGGGAGCCGCGGCGCGTGCGCCAGCGCCGTCACGTACTCGGCAGCGGCCGCCGTCACGTCGTCCCACTGACGGATCGCGAACCCGGCCTCGGTGACCAGCTGCCGGGTCTCCTCGGGTGAGGCGAGCAGGCTCTGCGACTCCTCGTCGGCCCACGGCACCGGGAGGTGCACCGGTTCGCGCCGCCCGGCGAGGACGTCGAAGAACGCCAGCCTTCCGCCGGTCACCAGCACCCGGCGCATCTCGGCGTACATCCGCGCCTTGGCCGCGATGTTCATCGACGCGTGCTGCGTCCAGGCGACGGTGAACTCGTCGTTCTCGCACGGCAGCGCCGTGGCGTCGCCGCGGCGGACCTCGATGAGGTCGTCGAGACCGCTGCGGCGGTTGAGCTCGGCGGCGGTGTCGCAGTAGTCGGCGGCGACGTCGACGCCGACGACTTGGCAGCCGAAGTGGGTGGCCAAGGTCCGCGCCGGTCCGCCGATTCCGCAACCGACATCGAGGACGACGTCGTCGGCGGCGATGCCCGCGGCGCGCGGCGAGGCGCAGCGTGGCCGCCAGCCCGAACGTGTGCAGATGATCGATCGGCGTCAACACGTCGGCGGAGAGGTTGTCGACGTCGTGCCCGATCGACGCGACGGCGTCGAGAATGCCGGCGAGCAGCGCGCCACCGCTGGATCGATGTGTCGTGACCGCCGCCGCGCCATGCGTCGGCGACGGTAACGCCACGGGCGACGCATGTCGCCCCAAAATCGGCCCTGGCAACCGTGACCCGGCCGGCCTTCGTAGTCTTGGCTCCGTGCCGCCGTTGCGCCGCTCACCCCACCGAACGCTGACGAAGAAGCATGCGCCGACGCGGGCGATCGAGAAGGAGCTGTGGGAGCTCGGCTACCCGGTCGTCGTCGGCATCGACGAGGTCGGCCGCGGCGCGTGGGCCGGGCCGCTCACGGTCGGCGCCGCGGTGCTGCCACGCGACCGCCGGGTCAACGGCATCCGCGACTCGAAGATGCTCACCGAGAGCGACCGCGAGCGGCTGTTCGACCGCGTCGCCGCGCTGGTGCGCCACCTGGGGTGTCGGCCATGCCACCCAGGTGGAGTGCGACGAGCTGGGCATGGCCGCCGCCCAGCGCCTCGCATGCCAGCCGGGCGATCGCCCAGCTGTCGGTCGTCCCCGACGCGGCGATCGTCGACGGCAGCTGGGACTTCGTCTCGCCGTGCGTCGGCCACGTCGAGCGGGTGATCAAGGCCGACGCCCGCTGCCTCGTCGTCGCCGCCGCCAGCATCCTCGCCAAGGTCAGCCGCGACCGGGTGATGCGCGACGCACGCCGAGCACTACCCGGCCTGGGCGTTCGACACGAACAAGGGCTACCCCTGCCAGACCCACCTCGCCGCCCTGCAGGCGTGGGGGCCGTCGGCGATCCACCGCCGCTCGTGGGTGTTCATGGACCACTACGTGCCGTGGACCGGGCATCCAGCGGTACCACCGTCCGCAGCCCGACGCGCCGCCGTCGCTGTTCGACGACGTCGCCGACGACGCCGTGGTCAGCCGACGACGGAGTCGAGGGCGTCGGCGAGGTCGGCGACGAGGTCGGTCGGCCGACTCGATGCCGACGGACAGCCGCAGGAGGTTGTCGGGAACCTCCAGCGGTGAGCCCGCCGCCGAGGCGTGGGTCATCGCCGCCGGGTGCTCGATCAGGCTCTCGACGGCGCCGAGCGACTCGGCGAGCGTGAACACGCGCGGTCGACGCGGCGACCCGCTTGGCGGCCTCGGCGCCGCCGCGCACGGTGAAGCTGACCATCCCGCCGAAGTCGCGACATCTGCTTCGCCGCGGCGGCGTGGCCGGGATGGTCGGGGAGCTGCGGGTAGAGCACCCGCTCGACGGCCGGGTGGCGGACGCAGCAGGTCGACGACGGCCCGGGCGTTGCTGCAGTGGCGGTCCATGCGCACGGCGAGCGTCTTGACGCCGCGCAGCACGAGGTAGCAGTCGAACGGTGCCGGCACCGCGCCGGCGGCGTTCTGCAGGTGAAGCGCAGCTGCTCGGCGAGGTCGTCGTCGTCGACGGCGACGAACCCGCCGACGACGTCGCTGTGCCCGCCGAGGTACTTGGTGGCCGAGTGCACGACGACGTCGGCGCCGAGGGTGAGCGGCTGCTGCAGGTACGGCGTGGCGAACGTGTTGTCGACGACGACCAGGGCGCCGCGGTCGTGGGCGAGCGCGGCGACCGCCTCGATGTCGATGCACGTCAGCAGCGGGTTGGTCGGCGTCTCCAGCCACACCAGCGTGGTGTCGTCCGGCCACGCACGCGGCGAGCGCGTCGACGTCGGTGAGGTCGACGGCGGCCCACGCGACGCCGCAGCGGGCCCCACACCTTGGCGATCAGCCGGTACGTGCCGCCGTAGGCGTCGTTGCCGAGCAGCACCCGCCGCCGGCCCGGCGGCCGACCAGAGCACGCGCAGCACGGTGTCCTCGGCGGCCAGCCCGCTGGCGAAGGCGAGCCCGTGGGCGCGCCCCCTCCAGCGACGCGATGCACTGCTCGAGCGGCGGTGCGCGTCGGGTTGCCCGAGCGGGAGTACTCGTAGCCCGGTGCACGCCGACGGCCTCCTGGGCGAACGTCGTCGCCAGCGAGATCGGCGTGACGACGGCGCCGGTGGTGGGGTCCGGCTCCTGCCCGGCGTGGATCGCCCGGGTCTCGAACGCCAGCAGCCGGCTCGGACTCCTGATCCTCGCTCACCCATAGACCGTCGTCGCCGGCGACGGCTTCGAAGTACGACAGGATGTCGGTGCGGGTGATCACGGCCAGCGGCCGGCCGCCCGACAGCACGAGCAGCGCCGGCGCGGCCTCGAGCATCTCGCACCGCCTGCTCGATCGTCTGGCCGACGCCGATCGTCGGCAGCCGCGGGCCCATCACCCGCTCGACCGGCATGTCGATGACCGACGGGTCGCGGGAGATCGCCTCCATCAGGTCGAGCTCGTCGACCGAGCCGGACACCTCGGCGTTGGCGAACGGCGGCGTGTTCTTGCACACCGGGCAGCTGGCTGATCCCGTTGGCCTTCATCACGCTCGATCGCCTCGCGCACGGTCTGGCCGGGGTTGACGTAGAGCAGCTCGGCCATCGCCCCGCGCGTCTCGAGCACCGCGCCGACGCACTGCGTCGCACTCGCGAACGAACCCGAAGTTGGCCATCCAGTCGTCGTCGAACACCCGCGACAGGTAGCCGCGGCCGGAGTCGGGGTTGAGCACGACGACGATGTCGTCGGGCCGGCCGCGCTTGGCGACCTGGATCGCGGCCGCGACGGCCATGCCCCCGGATCCGCCGATGAGGATCCCCTCGGCCTGCGACACGCGGCGGGCCGTGAGGAAGCTCTCCTCGTCGCGAGATCGGCGATGACGTCGTCGTACAGCTCCGGCTGCCACGCCGTCGGGGAAGAAGTCCTCGCCGACGCCCTCGACGAGGTACGGGCCGTCCCGAGCCGCCGGAGAACACCGAGCCCTCGGGGTCGGCGGCGATGATCCTGATGTCGGGGTTCTGCGCCTTGAGGTAGCGGGCCGTGCCGGTGATCGTCCCGCACGTGCCGGCGCCGGCGACGAAGTGGGTGATCCGCCCGGCGGTCTGGCGCCACAGCTCGGGCCCGGTCGTCAGCTCGTGGGCCAGCGGGTTGGCCGGGTTGGCGTACTGGTTGGGCCGGAAGGCGGCGAGCTCGTCGGTGAGCCGGGCGGCGACCGAGTAGTAGCTCTGCGGGATCCTCGGGAGCGACGGCGACCGGGCAGACGACGACCTCGGCGCCGTAGGCGCGCAGCAGCGAGATCTTCTCCGGCGCCACCTTGTCGGTCATCACGAACACGCAGCGGTAGCCGCGCTGGGCGGCGACGATGGCCAGGCCGACGCCGGTGTTGCCGCTCGTCGGCTCGACGATCGTGCCGCCGGGCCGGAGCAGGCCGTCGCGCTCGGCGGCGAGGATCATCTCCAACGCCGGGCGGTCCTTCGACGAGCCGCCGGGGTTCGATCGTCTCCATCTTCATCGCCAGCACGCAGGGCAGCGCCTCGAGCTCGCTGACCCGCTTCAGCCGCACGAGCGGCGTGTTGCCGATCAGGTCGATCACCGAGTCGGCGATCTCGGTGCCCTCGAGGCGGGCGTCAGCCATGCCGCGGAGGGTACCGGCGGCAGCGGTCGCGTCAGGCGGACGCGCGGCGGCGCTGCACCAGCAGACGCCGACCGGACGACGAGCGCGGCGAAGAACACGACGACCGTGCACAGCGCCATCGTCGCCCCGGCCGCGGTGCCGTGGTGGTAGCTGATCAGCAGGCCGACGACGCCGGCGACCGACACCGATCACGGTCGCCACGGCCATCACCGTCGGCACCCGGCGGCGAACAGCGTCGCCGTCGCCGGCGGGGCGACGAGGAAGGCGAACACGAGCAGGTTGCCGACGGTGGCGAACGACGAGACGATCGCCACCGCGAGCAGCACGAGCAGCCCGACGTGGGCGAGCCGCGGGTGCAGCCCGAGCACCGCCGCCTGGCGCTCGTCGAACGTGCCGACGAGGAAGGCGCGGTAGAAGCACGACGACGGCCGACGAGGGTGATCGCCGTGGCGACGAGCTGGCGGTCGAGGTCGGCCGATGTCGACGCCGGTGATCGAGCCGAACAGGAAGCGGTTGAGGTCGCCGGCGTAGCCCGCTTGCTGCGCTGCTCATGATCACCACGGCGAGGCTGAGGAAGCCGACGAAGAGGATCCCGATCGAGGCGTCGTCGGGCAGCGGCGACGCCGACCGCACGATGTTGATGCCGGCGACCATCGCCAGCGCGGCGAGGAACGCGCCGACCGTGGTGTTGCCGCCGATGACGAAGGCGATGGCGATCCCGGGCAGCACGCCGTGGGCGAGCGCGTCACCGAGGAAGCTCATGCCGCGCAGCACGACCCAGGTGCCGACGAGCGACGTGCACAGCGCGGTCAGCAGCACGGCCCACAGCGTCGTGCGCATGAACTCGTTGTCCGACGAACGGCGTCGACCCACCACGACCACGGATCGGTGAGGAACGTCGCATCGTCACGCTCAGCCCGAGCGGCGGCGGCGATGGCGCGTCGGCGTCGAGCGCATCAGCTCGGCGTACGTCTCGGCGCCGGACCCGTCGTCGCCGAGCGAGTCGGTGTACAGCGTCGACGACGTCGACGCCGAGGCCGTCGGCGAGCGCCGTCGGCCTCGTCGGTCGAGGCCAGCGACTCGGCGAAGATCGCCGGCACGCCCGTGGCCTCGATCGTCGTCGGCCAGATCGCTCGAGCTCGGCCGGGGATGGCCTCGGCCAGCGTCGACGTACCGGGCAGCACGGTGCCGACGATCTCGAAGCCGTAGCGATCGGCGAAGTAGCCGAGGGCGTCGTGGTTGGTCACCAGCAGGCGGCGGTCGGGCGGCACCGCCGACGAGGATGTCGGCGACCTCGGCGTCGAGTGCGTCCAGTCGCGTCGCTGAACTCGTCGAGGCACCGCTGCGATCGCGGCCTCGTCGGCCCCGGCGGCGACGAGCGCGTCGGCGATCGCGGCGGCGGCGTCGGCGACCAGCGTCGGGTCGAACCAGACGTGCGGGTCGTCGCCGTCGGTCGACGTGGTCGAAGACCCGTAGCACCGGGGTGCCGTCGTCGGCGACGGCGTCGAGGGTGTCGTCGAGCAGCTCCTCGAGGCCGCCGCCGTTGGCGACGACGAGCGCGGCGTCCGTCGAGCACGCTCGCGGTCGCGCATCGACGGCTCGAACGAGTGGGGGTCGCCGCCGCGCGGGATCAAGGTCCGCGACCTCGAAGTGATCGGCGCAGTCGAGCTGGTCGACGATGTCGGCCCAGATCGAGGTCGTCGCCACGACGACGGCGGTCGTCGCCGCTGTCCGCCGGTCGATGCCGCCGCAGCCGCGGCGACGAGCGCGGCCGCAGCGCCGACGACAAATGAGAAGCATTCTCAAAATGGTAGAGTGGCGGTCTCGTATGGGCAACCCGCTCCCGCGTCGCCGTCGACGGTGCCGACGGTCGCCGCCGACGGACGTGTGCGTCCACTACGGCGCCACCGTCGCCCTGGCGCCGAGCTCGCTGACGATCCCGTCCGGGCAGTCGGTCGCGCTCGTCGGTCCCAACGGCAGCGGCAAGAGCACGCTGCTGCACGTCCTCGCCGGCCTGCTGCGGCCGACGTCGGGCACGTCGAGCGGCGTCCCGGCGCACGGGTCGCGTTCGTCGCCCAGCACCAGCTCCAGCACCGCTGGATGCCGATCAGCGTCGGCGAGGTCGCTGCGCATGGGCCGCTACGGCGAGCGCGGGCTGCTCGGCCGCCTCGGGCCGACCGATCGCCGCGCCGTCGCCGCCGCCGCCGAGCGGATGGACGTCGACCTCGATGCTGCACCGGCCGTTCGGCGAGCTGTCGGGCGGTCAGCGCCAGCGCGTGCTCGTCGCCCAGGCGCTGGCGGCCGAGCCCGACCTGCTGCTGCTCGACGAGCCGATCACCGGCCTCGACCTGGCGTCGCAGCAGCGCATCCTCGAGGTCATCGCCGACGAGACGGCGGCGGGCACGACGGTCGTGCTCTCCACCCACCACCTCGGCGAGGCCCGGCGCACCGACCGCGTGCTGCTGCTCGCCGGGTGCGTGGTGGCCGACGGCCCGCCCGACGCAGGTGCTGCAGCCGCAGCTGCTCGCCGAGGCGTTCGGCAACCGGATGATCCGCACGGCCGAGGGCGCCGTCGTCGTCGACGAGCACGGCCACGACGGCGGCGGACGACGCCGACGTCGACGCCGACGGATCTGCTGCCGCAGCACCATCACGACCACGTGCACCACGAACACTCGGCTGACCGACGTCGAGCGAGCGAGCGCCAGCGAGCGAGCGGCCATCAACGGCCTGCGTGGCCGGGGAACGCAATGGCCGTGTCGATGTCGACGGTGCGCACGGCGGTGACGAAGAACGACACGGAGAGCGCGGCGAAGACGACGGCGGCGGCCCGATGCAGGATGCGTTCGGGGAGGACCCGCAGCAGGGCGCGGCCGGCGACCACGCCGATCGCCGACGACGGTGATCATCGCCAGCGACGCCCCGACGAGCACCGACAACGGCGGTCGGGTCGTCGCCAGGCTGGCCGTCGCCAGCTGGGTGAGGTCGCCCCACTCGGCGACGAAGACGATGCCGAACACCGTGACGGCGATGCGCCGGAACGAGAGGCGCTTGGCATCGCTCGGCGACGGCTTCGGCGGAATCGCGCCGTCACCGTCGGCTGTCGCTCTGGCTGCGCCAGAGCACGACGGCACCGATGGCGAACATGCGCGGCGACGGCGAAGCGGACGGGCCGGTCGGGGAGCAGGCGGAGCAGCTGCCCGGCGGCCACGGCGATGACCATCTGCAGCGTCAGCGCGGACGCCGCACCGGCCCACACCGCCAGCGGGCGATGGAAGCGCGCCGACAACACGATCGTGGCGACCATCGTCTTGTCCGGCAGCTCGGCGAGGAACACCGTGGCGAACGCAGCTGCCACGGTCGCTGGGTCCACGGGCCAGCAGTCAACCATGACAGGGTGTCTGTAACGTCGCCAGCGTGACGACGGAGCACTCCGGTGCGCAGGTGTGGGCGATCGAGCAGGTCGTCGCCCTCGCCGGCTCGTCGGCGCGGTTCGGTGCCGGCGAGGCCGCGGCGGTGCCGGCGCGCTGGTCGCCCGTCGGCGCCAGCGAGCACGCGCTGTGGGGTCGCTACCACGGGTCCGGCGCCGAGCCCTACGACGTCGCGGTCGACCACGTCGACGTCGGTGCTCGCTGCTCGTGCCCGAGTCGGGTGCACCCGTGCAAGCACGTCGTCGGGCTGCTCGTGCTCTGGGTTCGCGGCCACGTCGCCAACGGCACCGAGCCGCCAGCGGTGGCCCGCTGGATCGAACGCCAGCAGCGCCCGCCGGCCGCCGACGAGCCGGCCGCCCCCGTCGTGGAGGACGACGAGCCGGTCGCCGATCGGCGCGACGACACCTCCGCTGAGGCCGCCGAGCGCGGCCGTGACGATCGGATCGCCTCGCTCGTCGGCGGGCTCGTCGAGCTCGATCGCTGGCTCGAGGACCGCGTTCGCATCGGCCTCGCCGATCCGAGCATCGCCCGGTTCGCCACCTGGGACGAGGTCGCCAGGCGTCTCACCGATGCCCGCGCCGGCGCCCTCGCCAACCGCGTGCGCCGCCTCGCCGGCCGCGTCGGTGCCGAGCCCGAGTGGCACGCCCACGTGCTCGCCGAGATCGGCATCCTCCACCTCCTCGCCCGCGCCGGCCAGCGCGTGCCGCAGCTGCCGAGCGAGCTCGCCGACGGCGTCGCCGTGGCGTGCGGGTGGCAGGTGCGCAAGGCCGACGTCGAGGCTGCCGTCCCCGAGACCGACCGCTGGCTGGTCGTCGGACGCAGCGACACGAGAGAGGACCTCGTCGAGGTGCGGCGGGTGTGGCTCCGCGGCATCGAGTCGGGTCGCTGGGCGATGGCGCTGTCGTTCGCCGCATACCGCCAATCGCTCGACGACTCGCTGGTCGCCGGAACCGTCGTGCACGCCGACATCCACCGGTACCCCGGATCGAGCCAGCGCGCCCTCGTCGGCGTCGTCACGGCGGTCGACGCCACGCCGTCGGCGGCCCATGCCGCGGCGAGCGTCGCGGCGACCACGACTGCCGGCGTCTGTGACCTGGTCGGTACCGTCCTCGCCGCAGAACCGTGGCTCGAACGGGTGCCCGCCGTCGTCACCGCAGCGGTCACGCGCAGCGGTGGCGCGTGGCTGCTCACCGACGACGTCGGGTCGTTGCCCATCGCTGCCGAGTCGGCGCGCAGCGACGCTGTCGCCACGCTGCTCGCCGCGTCGGCGGGTGCGCCGGTCAGGGTCGCCGTCGAGTGGACGGCGCGCGGTTTCCTCCCGATCACGGTGTTCCTCGACGACCGGACCATCGACATCGGCCCCCGCGCCGACGCCAGCTTCGTGAGCGCGGCATGACCGCGACCATCGCCGACACCTGGGACGAGCTGGTGACCGCCGCACTGCTCGGGACCGATCGCCGCGACCCGCCGGAGCTGCCGGTCGGCCCGCTCGCCGACACCGTCGCCGATGCCCTGCGCCCGACGCCCCAGGGGCGGTTGCTCGCCGCTGTCGCCGCCACCACCGTCGCCCGGCGGAGTGGCGCGACCCCGCTGCCGCCGCTCCCGGTGCTGCAGCCGCCCGAGCCCGACCGACGTCCGATGCTGCCGACCGCCGCCGTCGAGCGGTGGCTGGCGATCGTCGCCGAGTGGCCCGTGCTCGAGGCGGAGTGGCTCGCCGTCGCAGCTGCGAGCGGCTGGCGCCCGGCTGCCGACGTGCTCGTCGGTCTGCTACGCCGACATCGCCGCAGCCGAGTGCTGGCGGACGCGGTGCTGGCGTGGGGTGGCCCGTTGGCGGCGTGGCTCGTCGACAACGTTCCCGATCTCGGCCCGGTCGACGCCCGGCCGTTGCCGCCAGCGGGCGCGGCTCGTGCCCTTCCCGTGCCCGCTCGGCTCGAGCCGCTCCTCGACGGACCGGCCGAGCCGCTCGCCGCGGCCCTCGCCGAGGGGCTGACTTCCGGCGAGTACCGCTGGTCGCACCGCGCCGTGCTGCTCAACGTCGTCGCCCGGGTCCAGCCGACCTCGCTCGCCGACATCGTCGCAACCCTCAGCAGCGGCCGCGACGCGCTCGGAGCGGAGGCCGCTGACGTCGCGCCGCTGGCGCTGTGGGAGGCGCTCATCGAGCTGGCTCTCGTGCGGCGAGCGATGCTCCACGAGCTGCGCCCCGGCAGCGGGGGAGCCGGATGAACGACGCGCGCGGTGCGCTGCGCCCCCACGCCGAGGTGGCCTACGCCGACGAGCTCGCCGCCGTCGCCGTCGCCGACTCGCGGCCGCGACCGCCGCAGTGGCGGCTGTCGCCGTGGGCCGTCGTCACCTATCTGCTGGGCGGCCGCCTCGACGACGGCACCGAGATCACGCCCAAGTACATCGGACAACGGAGGCTGATCGAGATCGCCGTCGCCACGCTGGCCACCGACCGGGCGCTGCTGCTCCTCGGCGTCCCCGGGACGGCGAAGACGTGGGTCAGCGAACATCTCTCTGCCGCCATCAGCGGCGACTCGACCTTGCTCGTCCAGGGCACTGCCGGCACCTCCGAGGAGTCGCTGCGCTACGGCTGGAATTACGCCCTGCTGTTGTCTCGCGGCCCGACTGCGGAGGCGCTCGTCCCCAGCCCGGTGTACCGGGCGATGGAAGGCGGTCGCATCGTCCGCGTCGAGGAGCTCACGCGGATGCCATCCGAGGTCCAGGACGCCCTCGTCACGGTGCTGTCGGAGAAGGTGTTGCCGGTCCCGGAGCTCGCCACCGAGTTGGCCGCGGTCGGTGGGTTCAACCTCATCGCCACGGCCAACGTCCGCGACCGCGGCGTCAACGAGATGTCGAGCGCGCTGCGCCGTCGCTTCAACACGGTCGTGCTGCCGCTGCCCGCCAGCGCTGCGGAGGAGATGGCGATCGTGTCGCGCCGCGTCGCCGAGCTCGGCGCCGCGCTCGCCCTGCCCGCAGTCCCGACCGCGTCGGAGGAGATCGAGCGGGTCGTCACCATCTTCCGCGAGCTGCGCGAGGGACGCACCGCCGACGGGCGCACGAGCCTCAAGGTTCCCACCGGCACGCTCTCGACGGCGGAGGCGATCTCGGTGGTCACCAACGGGCTCGCGCTTGCGGCCCACTTCGGCGACGGCGACCTGCGCGCCACCGACGTCGCGGCCGGGATCGTCGGGGCGGTCGTGCGCGACCCCGTGCACGACGAGATCGCCTGGCGCGAGTACGTCGAGGGGGTGGTGCGCGATCGCGACGGCTGGAGCGACTTCTACGCGGCCTGCCGCGAGCTCGCCTGACGCGCGGCTGCACCTGCTCGGCATCCGCCACCACGGGCCCGGGTCGGCGCGCTCGGTCATGCGTGCACTCGACGACATCGCTCCCGACGCCGTTCTCGTCGAGCTCCCGGCGGACTGCGCACCGGCCTTGCGGTGGGTCGCCGACCCGCGGCTGCAGCCGCCGGTGGCGCTGCTCGGCTACCTCCCGAACGACGTCACCCGCGCCGCCTTCTGGCCGCTGGCCGAGTTCAGTCCCGAATGGCAGGCGTTGCGCTGGGCCTACGACCGAGGCGTCGAGCCGACCCCGATCGACGTGCCGATGGCGTGGGCGCTCACGGGCGACCGCGCGATGTCCGCGGCGGCGTCGACCTCGACCCGCTCGGCGCCCTCGCCGCTGCGGCCGGCGAGCCGGACGCCGAGCGCTGGTGGGACGACGTCGTCGAGCACCGCGGCGACGGCGCCCCGGCCTTCGCCGCCGTCGCCGCGGCGATGGCGGCAGTTCGCGGCGACGCCGTGCCATCGCCGGCGGAGGCGGTGCGCGAAGCGCACATGCGCATCGCCATCCGCACGGCGCTGGCCAGCGGCTCGACCGTGGCGGTCGTGTGCGGTGCCTGGCACGTGCCCGCCCTCGACCCCGCCTCGACCACCACCGCTGCCGATCGGGCGCTGCTGCGCGAGGCGGCCGCCGCCCGGGCGCAGCGTTCGAAGGCGGCGGTGACCTGGGTTCCGTGGACGGACCGCCGGTTGCAGCAGCGCTCCGGCTACGCCGCCGGCGTGGCCACGCCGGGCTGGTACCGCCACGTCTTCAACCATCCGGGTCCCGAAGGCGTGGCCAGGTTCTTCGTCGACGCCGCCGCGGCACTGCGCAGCCACGGGCTGGCAGCATCGCCCGACCACCTGATCGGTGCCTCCCGACTCGCCGATGCGCTCGCCGCCCTCCGCGGCCGGCCGCGCAGCGGTCTCGCCGAGGTACTCGACTCGGCCTCTGCCGTGCTCTCGCTGTCGGCCGAGGAACCGGTCGCCCGGGTGATCGACGAGCTCACGATCGGGGCGGCGATCGGCGACGTACCACCCGAAGCGCCGCAGGTCCCGCTGGCGCGCGACGTCCGCGCTGCACAGAAGGCGGCCCGACTCGTGCCGCGCGACCGAGCGACGCCGCCTCGAGCTCGACCTGCGCACCCCGACGGGGTTGCGGCGCTCACACCTGCTGCACCGGCTCGCCATCCTCGGCGTTCGACTGGGGCTCGCCCGACGAGGGACGGGGGAGCCGGAGCACGTTCCGCGAGACGTGGTCGCTGGCGTGGGATCCGCTGATGTCGGTACGCCTCGTCGAGTGCGCCAGCTTCGGGACGACGCTGGCCGGCGCGGCGACGGCGATGCTGATCGAGCAATCCGCCGCTGCCACCCGCTTGCCGCAGGCGGCCGCACTCGTCGCCGACGCTCTGCTCGCTGACCTCCCTGACGGCGTACGCGCCGCCGCCACGGCGCTCGGGACGCTGGCCGCCACGGCGCCCGACGTCGCCGATCTCATCGATGCCCTCGTCCCGCTGGCATCGGCGCTGCGATACGGCGACGTGCGCGGCTCGGACTCGGCCGCCCTGGCGACCGTCGTCGACGAGATCGTCGTCCGCGTGATCGCCGGCCTCGACCTCGCCTGCCGTCACCTCGACGACGACGCCGCAGCAGCGATGATCGAGCGGCTCAGCGGCCTCCAGGGTGCCTTGGCGATGCTCGATCACGGGTCCCGCCACACCGATCTCCCCGCGGCGCTCGCCAAGCTCGCCGACGGACGGGGCATTCACGGGCTCGTGCGCGGCAGGGCGACGCGGCTGCTCCACGACGGAGGCTCGTGGGACTCCGATGCGGTGTCGCAGCGGGTCGGCCGGGCGCTGACGACGGGCACTCCGGCAGCCGAGGCGGCCCGCTTCGTCGAGGGCTTCCTCGCCGGGAGCGGCACCGTGCTCGTCCACGACGTCGCCCTCCTCGAGATCGTCGACACGTGGATCTCGACGATGAGCAGCGAGACGTTCATCGACACCGTGGCGCTGCTGCGGCGGACGTTCGGGGCGTTCGAGCCGGCCGAGCGGCGGCAACTCGGCGTGCTCGTCACCACGAACCGGGCGCCGCAAGCGACCGACGCTCGGGCGCGACATCGACGAGAGCCGGGCGCGCGGCCGGCATCGTCACCGCGCGGCGGATGCTCGGCCTTGCCGTGGAGGAGGGGTCGATGACGATCGACCTGCGCCGCACGCGTGTCCGACGCCGAACGCATCCGCCGCTGGCGGCTCGTGCTCGGAGGAGGCGACGGAGACGGCACCGACGTCCGCCTTCGACGGCGACGACCGTCGCATCGACGCCGCCCTCGGCGCGCTCTACGACCAGGGCGACGAAGGCGCTGCTGCCGCCGGACGACAGGCGGCACGCGGTCGCGTCGGCGGCCTGGCGAGGTCTGCGCCGGCCGTGACGCGGCTGGCTCGGCGACATCCGCCGCTACTTCCCCGTTCCCGTGGTCCAGCTGCTGCAGCGCGATGCGGTCGAGCGGCTCGACCTCACCCACCTGTTGCTCGAACCGGAGCTGCTCGCCGAGCTCGAACCCGACGTCGATCTCGTCAGCGTGCTCGTCGAGCTCAACCGGCTGCTCCCCGAGGCCACCAAGGAGACCGCCCGTCAGGTGATCGCCGTCGTGCTCGAGTCGTTGCGCCAGCGCTTCGCCGAGCGCACCCGCACCGCCGTGACCGGCGCCCTGGCCAGGTCGGCGCGGGCGCAGCGGCCGCGGTCCGGCCGACGTCGACTGGATGCGCACGATCCGCGCCAACCTGCGCCACTGGCTCCCAGAGGAACGCACCGTCGTTCCCGAGCGCTTGATCGGCCACGGCCGGCGCGCCCCGTCGCTCGCCCGTGACGTCGTGATCGCCCTCGACCAGAGCGGGTCGATGGCCGACAGCGTCGTCCACGCCTCCCTGTTCGCCTGTCTGCTCGCCCGCATGCCGGCGCTGCGGACATCGCTGGTCGCCTTCGACACCGCCGCCGTCGACCTCTCCGACTCGCTCGACGACCCGGTCGACGTGCTGTTCGGCGTGCAGCTCGGCGGCGGCACCGACATCGGCAACGCCCTCGGCGCCTGCCAGCGTCTGATCACCCGCCCCGCCGAAACCGTGCTGGTGCTCGTCAGCGATCTCTTCGAGGGCGGTGACGTCGACCTCCTGCGCTCGCCGCGTCGCCGCGCTCGTGCGCAGCGGCGTGACCGTGCTGGTCCTCCTCGCCCTGTCCGACGAGGGCGCCCCGGTGGCCAACCACCACGAGGCGGCGGCGCTCGCCGCCCTCGGCGCCCACGTCGCCACCTGCACGCCCGACCAGTTCCCCGAGGTCCTCGCCGCGACGCTGGAAGGCCGTGAGTTGCCGGCGGAAGTCACCGAGGTCGCCGCTGTTCGGCAGCAGCGCTCGATGATCGGGGACGTCACAACCGAGCCTCAGATCGGGTGGATCTCGGTGCCGTCGGGTCGGTAGGTGTGCCAGCGACCGTCGGGGTCGCGCCAGGTGTGGTAGCCGCGGGTCTTCCATCGGTTGTGGTGGCCGCAGGTCGGTCCGCCGTTGTCGGGGTTGGTGTGGCCGTGGTCGTGCCATGGCGGGTGTGATCGATCTCGCAGTGATGGCGCCCGCATCCGGGCCACAGACATCGGGTGCCTTGGAGCCAGACGGCGAGGCGGGAGGCGCCGCGGAACAGGCGGCTGGCAACACCGAGGTTGATCGTGCACGACGCCGAGCCGAACACGACGCGGCGGACGTGGCCGAGGAGGGCAGCGACGACGGCATCGCAGGGGTCGACGAGACGGCCATCGATGGTCTCGCAACGCCGGCGGGTCGGGTCTCCAACCGGCGGCATGCAGTCGTCGAGTGACGTGCCGGTGGCCATCGCCGTCAGCGCCGCCTCGAAGGTGGCCTGGTCGACGACGATGTCGACCACCGGTTCGGGAGCCTTGCCACCGGGCGGCGCGCCCGCTGCGGCGATGAAGATGGCGTGGAGCGCATCCATCCGCCGTTGCGCGGCGGTGCGGGCAAGGTCCGATGGGGTGGCGCCCTCGCCGAGTCGGCCTCGGGCTTCGTCCCAGTCGGCCTGGAACTCCGCCTCGCAGAACCGTTCGAGGATCTTGCCGCATCGTCGCACCCTGGGCAACACCGCACTCACCATCGATCGTGTAGCCGTCGCCGACGCGTTCGATCGAGGCGTGGCGGGCGGCGTGGGTCTGCTCGTGGCTGCGATGGGCGCCGTCGGCGTCGGCGAGCGCTTCCCAGCGATCGACGAGCAGGCGGAACTCGTCGAAGCGCAGCGCTTGGGCGTTCTCCAGCATGATGTCGGCACAGTCGGCGAGCTGGTCGCCGCAACGCGGGTTGGCCCGCGCCCGGGCCAGCTCGCGCACCTGGGCGACCCCGACCGTGCCGGCGGCGAGGGCGCTCGGCGACGCCGTCGAGGTCCGACAGCAGCCGCACCGTGCGGATGCGATGGGTGGTCTCGGCACCGGACCAGTTCACCGTCGCCTGGCACCAGCCGCGCACGCTGCGATGCCCGTCGACCGCCCACACGCCGCGCCGGTCGACCTCTGCGACAACCGACGACGATGGCGTGCTCGACTCGGCGGTCCAGCCGCTCCAGCTGCTGCAACCGCTCCGCCAACTCCCGATCGTCGAGCGCCTGCGAGGCGGCCGTCGGCGCCGAAGCGGTCGGCATCATCGAGGTAGGCGGCACAGGCATCGGCCAGCGCCGCACCGATCTCGGCACCCACCTCCGCGGTCGAACTCATGTTCCGATCATGACAGGAGGGTGTAACAGTCGCGGTCCGCGGCGAGATGATCAACTGGGCGGATGCGACTCGAGCCGCTCTACCGCATGACCTTCGACTATCCGCACGGCTGGAGCGCCACCGTCACGCCGGGAGGAACGGAGAGCGAGCACCTGTTCCTCGCCGAGGGGCGATGCGAGGGCCGCATCGGTGGATCGATGCAGGGCGTCAACCACCCTCGTCGCCGCGGTGACGGCACGTTCTGCCCCGACTTCCACGGTGCGATCTCCACCGACGATGGCGCCACCGTTCTCTTCCACTGCGGCGGGTACGGTCGCACCGATCCGCCTGGAGCACGCCAGATCGTCTGCTGGCTGACGCACCTCAGTGACCACCCTGGCTACCGCTGGCTGAACGACGGTGTCTGCGTCGGAACCGGCGAGGTGCGCCCGGAACAGCTGTTCATCGACGTTGCCGAACTGATCTGGGAACCACCTGGCCCGTAGCGGTCAGACGCATGGCTCGGTGGTGCAAGTCCTCCGGTCACGTAGCCTCGGTCGTCGGTGCTGAGGAACCGATCGATCCCGAGCGCGACGGTGATCCCGGTCCTGGTGTATCCCGACGTGCGTGCCGCCGTCGCGTGGCTGACCGACGCCTTCGGCTTCGTCGAGCGCGTCCGCATCGGTGACGCCCACCGTTCGCAGATGCGCATCGGCGACGACGGGGCAGTGATCGTCGCCGACGTCCGCGGCGAACAGCAGCCGCCGCGCGACGGTGTGGTGACGCATGTGATCAAGGTGCGTGTCGAGGATGTCGACGCGCAGTTCGAGCGGGCCCGCTCGGGCGGCGCACGTGTGCTGCAGGAGCCGATCGAGTACGAGTACGGCGAGCGCGAGTGCACCGTCGAGGATCTCGCCGGGCACCGCTGGCAGTTCACACAGACGATGCGCGACGTCGCTCCGGAGGAGTGGGGCGGGCAGTCCGTCCAGCCGTAGCCGCTCGGTGCGTTACGCGGAGTCGCGGATGACGAGTTGCGTCGGCATGATCACCGACTTGCGCTCGTCGTGCCCTTCGATCGCGGCGACGGTCAGACGGGCGAGCTGGCTGCCCATCTCGACGGTCGGCTGCGCGACCGTCGTCAGCGGCGGGTCGTACCGCGCCGGGCCGTCGCCTTCGTCGCCGAAACCGATCACCGCGACGTCATCGGGCACCGCGCGTCCGGCGTCCTTGAGCGCACGCAGCACGCCGGCGGCAACGACGTCGGAGGCGGCGACGACGGCGTCGAACGGCGTTCGCCGGGAGAGCAGCTGCTTGCGTCGCCGCGAACCCGCCGGCCTCGGTGTAGTCGCTCTCGACGACGAGGTCGCGGTCGGCCGCAAGCCCGACGCTGGCCAGCCCCTTCTTGTAGCCGCGTAGGCGGTCGGTCGCCGAACGCATCGCCGGGATGCCGTTGACCATGGCGATGCGCCGTCGGCCGGTCTCGTAGAGGTGGCGCACGGCCTGCGCCGCCCCGCCGGCGTTGTCGGCGTCGACGAACGTGCAGTCGGTGGCCTCGAACGGGCGGCCGATGTACACCATCGGCACCCCGAGCCGGTTGAGCGTGGCCCCGAGCGGATCCCCCTTCGGCGGGGCGATCAGCATCACCCCGTCGAGGTGCCCGCCGGCGACGTAGTGCTCGAGCCACACCCGGTCGTGCGCCGAGCGGGCGACGACGACGACGACGTGGAAGCGGGTCGCCGTGAGCGTCTCGACGACGCCGTGCATCAGCGCGCCGAAGAACGGCTCGCCGAACACCCGCCGCTGATCCTCGGCGACGATCATGCCGACCGTGTCGGATCGGGTGGTGACGAGCTGACGGGCGGCGAGGTTGGGCACGTACCCGGTGACGGCGATCGCTTCACGGACGGCTTGCTCGAGCTCGGGGCTCACCGGCGTGGCGTTGCGGACGACCCGTGAGACGGTCGACGGCGACACCCCGGCGTGGGCTGCCACGTCGGCCAGCGTCGCCCGCCCGCCGCGGCCGGACATCCTCGGGCCGTCCGTCATCTCATCGTCGCCGTACCCGACCCCGTTCGCCGCGGCGACGCCGGCCAGCCACCGTCCGCTGTCCTTGATCGTGCGCCGCTGCGTGGCGAAGTCGACGTGGACGACGCCGAAGCGCCGGTCGAAGCCCCACGACCACTCGAAGTTGTCGATCAGCGTCCAGACGAAGTAGCCGCGCAGATCGACGCCGTCGTCGATCGCCTGCTTGGCGGCGCGGAAGTGGGCGTCGAGGTAGGCGACGCGGTCGGCGTCGTGCGACCTCGCCATCGGCCGTCACCTCGTCGACGAAGGCGGCGCCGTTCTCGGTGACGTACAGCGGCGGCGCGTCGTACTCGTCGGTGACTCGGCGGAGCACGTCGTAGAGGCCGGTCGCGTCGATCTCCCAGCCCATCCGCCGTCTTCGGTCTCCCGGTGTCGAGCTTCTCGACGTCGTCCGCCCCGACCCAGGCCGGCTCGCGCCGGGCGCCGTCGCTCGCTGCGGTCCGCCCGTGCGGCCGCGCACGACGTGGCGGCTGTAGTAGTTGACGCCGAGAAAGTCGATCGGCGCGGCGATCGACGCGGCGTCGCCGTCGGCGATGAACTCGCTGCCGGCGATCGGCTCGAGGTCGGCGCGCACGTCGTCGGGATACTGGCCGCGCAGCACCGGATCGAGGAACAGCCGGTTGGACAGCCCGTCGACACGGCGGGCTGCGTCGACGTCGTCGGCGTCGTCGGAGATCGCCGTCACCGGGTAGAGGTTGAGCGTGATCCCGTAGCGCTGCTCCGGCCGCGCCGAACGCATCGCCGCGACGGCCATGCCGTGGCCGAGCAGCAGGTGGTGCACGGCGGCGATCGACGGCGGCCGGCTCGGTGCGACCCGGGGCGTGGATGCCCGAGGCGTAGCCGAGGAACGCCGAGCACCACGGCTCGTTCAGCGTCGTCCAGTCGGCGACGCGGTCGGCGAGGCGGTCGTGGACCGCGGCGGCGTAGTCGGCGAAGCGCAGCGCGGTGTCACGGGCCGGCCAGCCGCCGGCGTCCTCGAGCGCCTGCGGGCAGGTCCCAGTGGTACAGCGTGACCCACGGGCGGATGCCGGCGCCGAGCAGCTCGTCGACGAGCCGCTCGTAGAACTCGAGACCGTCGGCGGACAGCGGCCCGGAGCCGTCGGGCTGCAGCGCGCGGCCAGGCGATCGAGAAGCGGTAGGCGTTGAGACCGAGCTCGCCCATCAGGGCGACGTCCTCGCGATAGCGGTGGTAGTGGTCGGCGGCGACGTCGCCGGTGTCGCCGTTGAGGATCGTCCCGGGCGTGTGGGCGAAGCGGTCCCAGATCGACTCGCCGCGGCCGCCCTCGTCGACGCCGCCCTCGATCTGGTAGCTGGCCGTCGCCGTCCCCCAGAGGAAGCCGCTCGGGAAGGCGTGCGTCGCCGAGTGCTCGGCGGAGGTGATCGTCATCGGTCATGCCTTTCTGTCGGGGGTGGGGTGTCGCTCACCAGAGCCAGTTGTCGGGCGCCGGCACGTGGCGCTCGACCTCGCTCCACAGCTCGTCGGGGATCGGCCACTCGGCGAGACGGACGGTCTCGTCGACGCGCTCGGGCCTGGAGAACCCGACGAGCGTCGAGCTGATCCGCTCGTCGCGCAGCGAGAACTGCATCGCCGCGGCGGCGAGCGGGACGTCGTGGGCGCGGCACACGTCCTCGATCGCCTCGATCGCCGCCAGCGTGTCCGGCGATGCCTCGCGGTAGCCGTAGCGCGTCGACCGCGACGTGCCGACGGCGAGGATGCTGCCGCCGAGGACGGCGGCGTTGACGACGGCGACGCCTCGCTCGCGGGCCGTCGTGATCGTCTCGTCGGCGGAGCGATCGACGAGGGAGTAGCGGCTGTGCGTGAGCAGCACGTCGAACGCCCCGGTCTCGACGAACTGACGCATCATGCGCGACGTCGCCGCCGGCGACGCCGATGACGCCGGCGAGGCCTTCGTCCTTGAGCCGCTGCAACTCGGCGACCGCGCCCTGCGGCGCCATCGCCTCGTCGAACGTGATGGCGAACTCGGGGTCGTGGAGGAACAGCAGCTGGATGCGGTCGAGACCGAGCCGTTGCATGCTCTCCTCGAACGACCGCCGCACGCGGGCGGCGTCGAACGAGCCGTCGGCACCAGCATCGACCTTCGTCGCCAGCACGAAGCCGGCCGGCAGGCCGCCCGCCTCGGCGAGGGCCGTGCCGATGCGCCGTTCGCTCTCGCCACCGCTGTAGCCGTTCGACGTGTCGAGGAACGTGATCGGCCCGGCGAGGACGCGCCGCACGGTGGCGACGCCCTCGTCGGCGCCGACGTCGCGGCCGAAGTTCTCCGGCATGCTGCCGAGCGGCCCGCCGCCGGCGCCGACCGCCGAGACGACGAGTCCCGTGTCGCCGAGCGGGCGCAGCCAGTCGGCGTTCAGCGCTGCGCATCAGTCCTCGATCCTCAACGGGAAGCCGTCGCGGTCGAGCAGCAGCGGGCACGGCGAGTCGGCGACGGGGGTGGCCCCGTGCTCGGCCAGCCGGTCGACGACGTCGTCGACCGTCGCACCGCTCGACTCGTCGGCGTCGAAGCCGACGTGGCGAAAGCCGATCGTCGTCTCGTCCGCGCTCCACGGCGACGGCGACTTCTCGTCGGCGAACGTGAACAGCTCGATCACCGTCTCGCCGGCGTGGAGGTAGGTGATGTCGAAGCCGCGCGGGTCGTCCTTCAGGAACAGCCGGCCGCCGACGTCGAAGCCGAGCGTGCTGCGGTAGAAGTCGACCGTGGCGTCGTGGTCCCGCGCCGTCATCGCCACGTGGTCGAAGGTCGGGCGCGCCGGGAGCGGCCGGGCGTGGACCTCCTCGACGATGTCGGCGTTCCACACCTCGTGGTGGTCGAGGTGGCCTTGGATGAACTCGAGGAGCACGCCGTCGGGATCGAAGAAGAACGTGATGCGCACGTTGCCGGTGGCGTCGAGCGGTTCGAGGTGGAAGCGCACCCCGGCCTCGTGGAGCAGCTCGGCGCGTTCGTCGAGGCCGGTGACGGCGAAGCCGAAGTGGCGGAACCCGAGCTGCAGGTCGTCGGCGATCCAGCGCGACGGCTTGGCGTCGGCGGGACGGTGCAGGCGGATGACGACCGGACCGCCGTCGAGCCACGCCTCGTCGCCGTCGAGCTGCGGGGTGTCGATGACCGGCAGCTCGAGGTGGCGCGTGTAGAAGTCGACGGAACGGTCGAGGTCGGTGACGTTGACGTCGACGAAGCGGATCGGGAGCACTGGCATGGGGAGCACTTTCTCGGGTGGGGTCGGGGGATGCGGCGGGGTCACTTGATCGCCCCGAGCATGAGGCCGGCGGCGAACCGCTTCTGCATGCGCACGTAGACGATGACGACGGGCACGATCGCCATCGTCAGCGCGGCGGTGAGCAGGTTCCACGGCGTGTTGAACTGCGCCGACGAGGTTGAACACGACGGGCTGCAGCGGGTGCTTGTCGGGGTCCTGGAGCAGGACGTTGGCGTAGAGGAACTCGTTCCACAGGGACGAGGAACTGGAGGATGACGACGGTGCCGACGCCGGCCTTGGCGAGCGGGAGCATGACCTTGCGGAAGATCGTCAGCTCGCTGGCGCCGTCGAGGCGTGCGGCTTCGATCAGGTCGTCCGGCAAGGTGGCGAAGAACGCACGCATCAGGAAGATCGAGAACGGCGACATCGAGCCGACGTAGACGAGGATCAGCCCGAGCGTCGAGTCGAGCAGGCCGAGGCGCTTGACCTGGAGGTAGAGCGGGATGACGAGCGATGTCGCCGGCATCGCCATCGTGCTCAGCAGGAGGATGTAGATCGTCCGCTTGAACGGGAAGCGCAGCTTGGCGAAGGCGTAGCCGGCCGTCGTCGACAGGACCATGATCCCGAGCAGCGACAGCCCGGCGATGACGACGGTGTTGCGCAGGTGGTGGCCGAAGTTCGTCTCCCGCCACGCCTCCGGGTAGGCACCGAACTTGAAGTGCTCGGGGATGAACGGGCCGGTGAAGACGGTGTTGCGGTCGCGCAGCGACGTCAGCACCATCCACACGAACGGGTAGATGCTGATCACGGCGAGCACGGTCAGGGTGCTGAAGCCGCCGATGCGGCTCGGCGCGAAGCGCCCCACGCCGATGGCCCTCGTCGTGCCGCGAGGCCGGCGCGGTGGCGGAGACTGGCCTCGACCGAGCCCGCCGCCCGAGTCATCGACCCGCTGCTCGGGCCGGTCCGGCCGGGCGACCAGCAGCGAGCCGTCAGACATTGGAGCGTCGGCCGAGGCGGATCTGCGCCGACACGGCGGCGAGGCAGAGGACGAGGATCACCGTGCTCAACGCCGAGCCGTAGCCGAAGTCGGGCAACCCGGGGCTGGCGAAGGCGACGCGGTACATGTACGTGCCGAGCACCTGCGAGGCGTTGACCGGGCCGCCCTCGGTCATCACCCAGATGACGTCGAACAGCTTGATGCCGTTGAGCAGGTTGAGCGTGATGAC
This sequence comes from uncultured Alphaproteobacteria bacterium, assembly GCA_963736275.1. Classification (GTDB taxonomy): domain Bacteria; phylum Pseudomonadota; class Alphaproteobacteria; order Rhizobiales; family Xanthobacteraceae; genus Pseudolabrys. Next base: position 56,001 of record CAVTOP010000005.1, on the reverse strand, counting down.
CAGCAGCGTCACCGGGCGCAGCATCGGCACGGTGACCGAGCGCAGCTGCTGCAGCCGTTGGCGCCGTCGACGCGGGCGGCCTCGTACAGCGTCGGGTCGATGCTCTGCAGCCCGGCGTAGTAGATGACCACGTACAGCCCGATCTGCTGCCAGATGGCGACGACGACGATCACGTACAGGACGAGCCCTTCGTCGCCGAGCCAGTTGTGCCGCAACGACTCGAACCCGAAGCGGCCGAGCAGCGTGTTGAGGCTGCCGAGGTTGGGTTCGAGGATCAGCTTCCACAGCCCGCCGGTGACGACCCACGAGATCACCGCCGGGATGAACAGGATCGTGCGGTACAGCGTGCCGCAGCGGCCCCAGCCCTGGGCGAAGATGACGGCGACGAGCATCGGCAGCACGGTGAGCAGCACCGTCATCGCGGCGGTGAGGACGAGGGTGACGAACAGGGCGTGGCGGAACACCGGGTCGTCGAGCATCCGCCGGTAGTTCTCCAGGCCGATCCACTCCGGGGCGCTGATCGCGTTCCAGCGCTGGAACCCGATGAGGATCGTCTGGGTGATCGGGTAGCCGACGAAGACGACGAAGAAGGCGAGCGCCGGCAGCGTCATCGCCAGCCCGGCGATGCGCTCGGCGCGCAGGCTCGGCCCGCCGGAGGCGGAGATGGGCGACGGGCGCCACGACGCCAGCGCCGCGCCGTCACGCCCAGCTCCGCTCCGGCTTCGTCATCGAGGCGCTCAGGAGCCGTAGTCGAGCGTCGCCGCCACCGCTTCGATCGCCTCGGCAGCTCCGGCCGCGTCGATGTTGCCGGCGGTGAGCTCCATCGCCGTGTCGGCGACGATCTGCCCGGCAGGGCCGACGAGCCAGTGGCGGCAGCCGTCGGGCAGCCACGACGCCATCGTCAGGATCAGCGGGTCGGTGACCTGCTCGGCGGCGGCCTGCGTGGCCGGCATCGACGACGAATCGATCATCACCTTGCTGTAGACCTCCGGCGAGTAGAGGTACTCGATGAACGTCAGCGCGGCGTCCTTGTTCGGGCTGTGTTCGGAAACGGAGTAGGCGGCGCCGGCGGAGTTGCCGGTCCAGTGCCGTCCGCCGGCTTCGAGCGTCGGGGTCTTCATCACCCGCAGCCGCTCGACGAGCTCGGGCGGGCCGTCGGCGTAGAACGTCGGCGGGTTCCACGAACCGGAGTAGTAGGCGGCGCCGGCGCCGGCGTACATCGCGTTGAGACACGCGGTGTTGTCCATCCCCGTCATGTTCTCCTGCCAGAGGCCCTCGTCGATCGTCCGCTGGTACAGCGTGAGGGAGTCGACCACCGCTTGGTCGGTCCACGTCGCCCCGTCGCGCTCGTCGAGTTGGCGGAGGGTGTCGGGGTCGTCGCTGTAGAGGGTGATCATCGGCAACCAGGTGTCACAGACGCTGAAGCCGTTGTCGGCCTGCTGCATGACGCCGAGGTTCCCGGACACGTTGCTCTTGATCAGATTCGCCGCCTCGATCATCTCGTCCCACGTCTCCGGCTCGCCGTCGATGCCGGCGGCGGCGAACATCTCGGAGTCGTAGTAGATGCCCATCGTCTGGGCCATCCAGCCGATCGCGTACTGCGCGTCGCCGAGGACGAACATGCTGTTCATCGACGGGAAGAATCGCGTCGATGAACTCGGCGCCGAGCTCGGCCTTGAGGTCGGCGGCGAGGCCCTGGCGGCCGAACTCGACGGAGTGCACGTGCGGGGCGTAGATCTCCGGCAGGTCGTCGCCGGCGGCGGCGGCGAGCAGCGCCGGCAGGTAGGCGCCCTCGACGTCGGTGATCAGCCGCATCTCGACCTTGATGTTCGGGTTGGCCTCCTCGAAGTCGGCGATGACCTGCGGCATCTGGTCCTCCTGCTCCAAGTACCAGGTCCAGAAGCGCACCGTGGCCGGGTTGCCGCTGGTCACCCGGCGCGACTGCGTGCGCCGTGTCGGCGCCGGAGCCGGGCGGGCGGCGCTCGCCGTGGCGGTGAGCAGCGACGGCAGCGCCAGCCCGGCGGCCGCGCCGGCGGCGCCCTTCTTGATCACATCGCGGCGGGAGATGCCTCCGCTGCTGGCGTTCTCGTGGTGGTCTGGCTCGTGTGACATGAGGTCGGAGTCCCCTTCTCTCTGACCGACGCCGGGTGCCGGCGTGGCGATCTTCCGATGGCGGTGCTCGGCCGAGCGACGGTGCTCGGCGCCGGGCGTGGTGGCGCGCTGTCGGTCCGATTCCCCCGTGCTGACAGCGCTGTCAACCAGACAAACACGGTCGCTGACAGCGCTGTCAAGAAAGACCTATAGTCGAGCCATCGGCAGCGACTTGCGAGAGCGTTTCGAGACCGACGGGTACGTGATCTGTGACGTCCTCGGTGATGACGAGATCGCCGCCGTTCCTCGGCGTGATGGAGGATCTGCTCGCCACCGACGTGCAACCTCAGGACAACACGGTCCACGACGCCGCCTACCAGCACTTCGGCGACGAGCTCAGCGACTTCGGCCGCGAGTCACGGCAGTACTACTTCCATCTGCTCACCAGGCCGGGCACCGAGCCGATCCACTCCGCCTTCTACCACCCGGTGGTGCTCGGCATCGTCGAGCAGTTGCTCGGGCCGCAACCGATCGTCAACAACGCCTCGATCCTCGTGTTCAACCCCGGCGTGACGTACGTCCAGGGCTGGCACCGCGACGTCATCCAGATCCCCGAGGACGAGATCGAGGACTGGCTGTTCTCGCCCGAGCGGCACCACAACTCGGTGCAGATCAACCTGCCGCTCGTCGACGAGCAGTGCCTGTGGGTCGTGCCCGGCAGCCATCGGCGGCCGAACACCGACGAGGAGAACGCCGTCTTCGCCGGCAGCAAGCACTACTCCCCCATCGACGTCGAGATGCCCGGCGCCGATGCCGGTGCCGCTGCGTGCGGGCAGGCCGTGTTCTACAACAACAACCTGATCCACCGCGGCCACTCCACCGACGCCACCGCCTCCAGGCGGACGCTGCACATGGGCTACCACAGCGCCACCCGTCCACCGACGTGGCACTTCTACCTGCTCGACGCCGACCGTCTCACCGACGACTACCTCGCCCGCCTCGACCCGACGATGCGCCAGATGATGGACGACTACCTCGCCTGCCGCGCCGAGTACCCCGAGATGTCCGCCACCTGGCAGCGCGACTTCGGCGCCGTAGCTACCTGAGATCACGCCGCGGGCATCGCGCGGCTGGCCGCGTGCTTCAGGCCTCGAGCGGCGGCGTGTTCCGGTAGACCCAGCTCGGGTCCACCCAGCGCTCGCCGACGGCGGTGACGGCGTCGAGGCGGACGAGGTCGTCGGAGGAGAGCTCGACATCGACGGCGCCGAGGTTCTCCTCGAGATAGCGCGACGCGCTTGGTACCGGGGATCGGCACGACGTCGGGACCCTGGGCGAGCAGCCACGCCAGCGCCACCTGGCCGGGCGTGACCCCGTGGCCGTCGGCGATCTCGCGCACGACGTCGACGGCGTCGAGGTTGGCCTCGAGGGCGCCGTCGCGGAATCGCGGGTGGCTGCGCCGCATGTCCTGTTCGCCGAGGTCGTCCATCGAGCCGATCCGTCCTGTGAACATCCCGCGGCCGAGCGGGCTGAACGGGACGATGCCGATGCCGAGCTCCCGGCACGTCGGGACGACCTCCTCCTCGATGTCGCGGCTCCACAGCGACCACTCGCTCTGCAGCGCGGCGATCGGGTGCACGGCAGCGGCGCGGCGGATCGTCTCGACGGAAGCCTCGGAGAGCCCGAGGTGGCCCACCTTGCCCTCGGTGACGAGTTCGGCCATCGCCCCGACCGTCTCCTCGATCGGCACGTTCGGGTCGGCGCGGTGCTGGTAGTAGAGGTCGATGTGGTCGACGCCCAGCCGGTCCAGCGACCCCTCGACCGAGGACCTGACGAAGCCCGGGGTGCCGTCGACGACGCCGGGGTGTCCCGGCGCGGCGCCCGACACGATGCCGAACTTGGTGGCGATGACCACGTCGTCGCGGCGTCCGGCGATCGCCTTGCCGATGGCGAGCTCGCTGGTGTGCGGACCGTAGGCGTCGGCGGTGTCGAGCATCGTCGCACCGAGGTCGAGGGCCCGTCCGATCACCTCGTTGGGATCGACGCCTTCGTAACCTCCGTACGCCGGGCTGAAGCTCATGCACCCGAGGCCGATCGCGCCCACCGTCGGGCCGTGGGTGCCGAGTGACCGGGTTGGCAGTGACATGGGTTGCAGCGTAGAGGCGTCGCCTGGTGCACGCTGACTCCGCGAGCCACCTGACCGACCATCCCCCGTTCGCACGATGCGATCGGTGAGAATGCCCGAAGTCGTGGCTACTCAGGTCACCCAGAACAGGAGGTCGTCGTGATCCGCATGACCCTCGCGTTTGTCGTCGTCTTCCTCGTGGCAACGTTCCCGGCCACGTGGTTGCTGATGCTGTTCCTCGGCAACTTCGGCACCGGGCTCAGCTACTGGGGGACGTTCCCCCTCGGCATCCTCGTGTCCGTGTTGCTCGGTGGGGTGACGGCGCCGAAGTACGCCTGACGCAGGTCAGGCGAGCAGCTTGGCCTTCTGCGCCTGGAACTCGTCCTCGCTGATCACGCCTCGGTCGCGCAGGTCGGCGAGCTTGGTCAGCTCGTCGGCCGACCCGCCACCACTCGTGGCAGCGGCATCCTGCACGTAGGCCCGGAAGGCCGTCTCCCGGGCTTGCGCCTCCTCGAGGTCACGTTCGCCCATCCCATGCCCACGGGCGATCAGATACACGAGCACGCCGAGGAAGGGCAGGAAGATCACGAAGATCACCCACAGCGCCTTGCCCCAACCGCCCATGTCCTTGCTGCGGAAGATGTCGAAGATGACGCGGAAGAGCACGACGATCCAGGCGATCCACAGGAAGAACCAGAGGAATGTCCAGAACATCCCGAGCAATGGGTAGTCGTACGCCAGCACGCTGAGCTCCTTTCGTTGCCCGAACCGTTCGGGCGCGTCTGTCCTAGCAGATCAGTGGCCAGAATCGTGGCATCTCCACGGCGGCGTTCCACCAGGCGAGCCGCCGCGATCCGTCACCCGCCGTCGAGCGGATCCTGGAAGACCAGGGCGGTGCCGTCGAGCACCACCGTGCCGTCCTGGTTGGTGATCGTCGTGCGCAGCGTGCAGATCGGCTTGTCTTCGCGGACCGACAGCACCTCGGCTTCGGCGGTGATCTCGTCGCCGGGACGGACGGGAGCGCGGAAGTTCCAGTCGACGTGGAGGAACACGCTGCCCGGGCCGGGTAGGTCCTCGGCGACGAGGGCGTTGAGCAGTCCCGACGTCACACCGCCTTGCACGATGATCCCCCCGAACCGGCTGCGGGCGGCGACGTCGGCGTCGTAGTGGATCGGGTTGCGGTCGCCGGTCAACTCCGTGAACAGCTCGATGTCGCGTGCGCTGATCCGCCGCGACCGCCGGGCCGTTTGACCGACTCGCATCGGGCCAGGCTGTCATACGATCGCCGCGATGACCGAGGCGGCCGAAGCCGGAGTGTCGTTCGACGAGCTGCGCCTCGCAGCACGCAACCACGCGATGCCGCTGGAAGCGCTGCACTACGACGTCACGCCAATCGGGCTGCACTACCTGTTGGCGCACTACGACATCCCGGCGATCGACATCACCGGTTGGACGCTCCGCGTCGACGGTGGCGCCGGCGACCAGCTCGAGCTCACCATCGACGAGCTGCGCGCGATGCCCGCCGTGACGAGGGTCGTGACGATGGAGTGCGCGGGCAACGGCCGCGCCCTGCTGGACCCGCGTCCGGTCAGCCAGCCGTGGTTCGTCGAGGCGGTCGGGACGTGTCGGTGGACCGGCGTGGCGCTGGCCGACGTGCTCGGGCGGGTTCGGCTCGCTCCCGATGCCGTCGAGGTCGTCTTCACCGGCGCCGATCGCGGGGTCGAGGACGGCGTCGAGCAGGATTTCGCCCGCAGCCTGCCGGTCGCCGAGGCGACCGGGTCGGGCGCCGCTGCTCGCCTACGAGGTCAACGGCGTGCCGCTGCCGCCGCAGCACGGCTTCCCCCTCCGGCTGATCGTGCCCGGCTGGTACGGCATGACGAACGTCAAGTGGTTGACGTCGATCGCCGCCGTCGCCACGCCCTTCACCGGATATCAGCAGATGACGTCGTACCGGTTGCGCCAGCACGCCGACGAGGCCGGGGTCGCGCTGACGCGAATGCTGCCGCGGGCGCTGATGATCCCCCCAGGGGTCCCCGACTTCGTGACCCGCGAGCGCTACGCGCGCAGCGGAGCGCACCGCCTCAGCGGCCGCGCCTGGTCGGGCGTCGCTCCGATCACCACCGTCGAGGTGAGCAGCGACGGCGGTGCGTCGTGGGAGCAGGCGGACGTCGAGGCGTGTGAGCCGGATGGCGCGTGGCAGGCATGGCGGTACGTGTGGCAGGCGGGACCGGGCACGCATCAGCTGTGCTGTCGCGCCACCGACGCGGCGGGCAACGCCCAGCCACTGCATCCGCGCTGGAACGTCGGCGGCTACGCCAACAACGCCGTCCAGCGCGTCACCGTCCACGTCAGCTGACGGGCTCGGTGGGCTACCGGGGTGGGGGCTCCTTGGGCAGGCCGAGGACGCGTTCGCCGATGATGTTGCGCATCACCTCGTCGGTGCCGCCGGCGACGCGCATCCCAGGGGTGCCGAGTACGAGCTGGCTCCATGCGTAGGTGCCCCACTCGCCGTTGTCGGCGACGAGCTTCGGTCCGAGCACGAGCGAGACGTAGTCGCCGATCCGGCGCAGCAGCTCGGTGGCGGCGAGCTTGGCGATGCTCAGCTCCGGCCCTGGGAGCTGGCCGACGGCCAGCTTGGCGAGGGCGCGCTGGTTGGTGTAGCCGGCGATCCGCCCACGGGTGATGAGGTCGGCGAGGTGCTGGCGCACGACCGGATCGTTCGACCGCGCCGAAGTAGCGCGCCATCTCGATCAGCCGGGTCAGCGTCCCGGCGCCGGCGCTGGTGACGCCGCCCGCCCCGATCGCCGCCCGCTCGTTCATCAGCGTCGTCAGCGCCACCGTCCAGCCTTCGTTGACGTCGCCGAGACGGTGATCGTCGGGGACGCGCACGTCGTTGAAGAAGACCTCGTTGAAGCTCGCCCCACCGGTCATCTGGCGCAGCGGCCGGACCTCGACTCCGGTCGCCCGCATGTCGACGATGAAGCCGGTCAGGCCCTTGTGCTTGGGTTGCTCGGGATCGGTGCGGGCGATGATCTCGCCGATGTCGGAGTACTGCGCCCCCGACGTCCACACCTTCTGGCCGTTGAGCACCCACTCGTCGCCGTCGCGCTCGGCTCGCGTCTGCAGGCCGGCGAGGTCGCTCCCGGCGCCGGGCTCGGAGAACAGCTGGCAGGCGATGACGTCGCCGCGCCACAGCGACCGCAGGTAGCGCTGCTTCGCCGCCATCGTGGCGTGAGCGAGGATCGTCGGGGCGATCATCCCGAGGCCGATGAGGAATGGGCTCTGGTTGGGGACGTCGTAGCCGGCCTCGACCGCGTCGTAGGCCGCCTGGAACGACTTGTCGAGACCGCGGCCGCCGAACTCGGTCGGGCCGGTGATCCAGCCGAAGCCGGCGTCGAAGCGGGCCTGCCGGAACGCCCGCGCCGCGGCGATGACCGCGTCCTCCTCCTCACGCGTCCGTTCCTCGAACATCGCCACGTTGTCCGAGCCCTCACCCCACACGAACTTGCGGTCGGCGTCGCGTCGGCCGGACGGTGGCATCGAGGAACTGCCTCGCCGCCGCCGTGAACTCCTCGATCGTCAGCGCACCCACCCGCCAGACCGTAGCGCTTTGAGCCCACGTACGTGCGAGCGACGAAGCGCCAGCTGACGGAGCGGCCACACGGCCTGCGTGGCCGGGGAACGCCGTGACGGTACTGTCGGCAAGTGGGACAGCTCGTCGCCGTCACGGAAGAACCGTCGTCGATCCAGGGCGTCGTGCGCTTCGAGCTCAACCGCTCGCTGACGGGGATGGGTCACGAGCGCTACACCTCCGCCGAGCGAGGCTTTCGGCGACCGGCCGCCGGACGTGCTGGCGCGCCGATTGTTCGACACCGGCCAGGTCGACGCCGTGCACGTCTACTCCAACATCGTCACGGTCGAGCTCGCCCGCGGTGGCCGACCCGACCCGCTGATCGGATGTCGTCCGCGAGCTGTACCGCTACTGGCAGCCGGGGATGCAGCCGCCGTCGTTCGAGGATCTCGCGGCACCCGACGAGCAGCCGGCCGGCGGCGCGCCGGCCGCGGCAGGCGAGGACGGTTCGGCGGCGTTGTCCGCCGCCGCCCAGCGCGTCCCGGCGCACCTGCTCGAACGCTCTCGTGCCGGGCGCGAGCGGTGGAAGGCGAAGACCGGCGGCTGACCGCCAGCCGCGCCGATCACGTCCCCGGCCGCGTCCCTGTCGAACGCGCCGCGCAGGATGCCGAGGAGGGCATCGGCGTCGACAGGCGACGGGATTGCTCGTGATCTCCTTCGCCGCCCGCTCCGCGGCCTCGGGCAGATCCTCCGCGGTGAGGCCGAGGTCGGCCAGCCTCGTCGTCACGCCGCTCGCCACGGCCAGGTCCCAGAGCGCGCCGGCGGGGTCGCCGCCCGGGGCGCCGAGCGCCTCCGCAAGGCGGGCCATCTCCTCGGGCAGGGCCGGGGCGTTGAAGGCGACGGCGTGGGGGAGCACGGCGGCGTGGGCGTCGGCGTGGACGAGGTTGAACGTCCCGCCGAGGACGTGGCAGAGCTTGTGGTGCAGTCCGGCGCTCGTCGTCCCGAGGGCGATGCCCGAGAGGTAGGCGCCGTAGAGGAGGTCGCTGCGCCCGCCGACGTCGGCGGGGTCGGCCATCACCGCCGGCAGCGAGCGGGCGATCGCCCGCACCGCTTCCAGCGCCAGCGCCGAGGTGACCGGGTTGTGGCCGGTGGCGTACAGCGACTCGACGGAGTGGGCGAGGGCGTTGAACGCGCTGGCGCCGGTGACGTTGGCGGGCAGGCCGATCGTCAACAGCGGGTCGTAGATGACGGTTCGCGGCAGGACGTCCGGCGACGTGCCCGTCTGCTTGTGCCGCCCGCCGGTGAGCCCGTAGATCGTCGTCATCTCGCTGCCGGCGTAGGTCGTCGGCACGGCGACGATCGGCAACCGGTGGGTGAGCGCGATCGCCTTGGCGAGGCCGGTCGACGAGCCGCCGCCGAGGCAGGCGACGCCGTCGGCGTCGGCGGCGGTGACGGCGGCGCGGGCCCGTTCGGCGAGCTCGACGGGGACGTGCTGGATCACCTCGTGCCAGCGGCCGACGACCCTGCCGCCGAGCCGGCCGGCGGTCTCGTCGGCGAGGTCCTTGGCCTGGCCGTCGGCGATGAGGAACAGCCGACGGACGTCGAGGCGATCGACCTCGGCGGCGACCTCACCGACCCGTCCAGGGCCGAAGACGACACGGCTCGGGATGTGAGGTGTACTCGAAGGGCGCAGCGACGACGCCTCACGCCTGCGTCGAGCCAGCGCGGTAGCGGGCCGTGTCCTTGGCGGCGTAGTCGGGGTCGAGGTAGATGAAGCAGCGCTGGATCAACCAGTCGCGGACCTCGAACACGTCGCACCAGCGCCCGGCCGCCCACTCCGGGTTGCCGGCGCGCCACGGTCCGTCCTGGTGCTCGCCGTGGCTGGTGCCTTCGCAGGCGAACGTGTCGGTCCCCGTCATGATCCAGTTGAAGTGCGAGTAGTGGTGGACGATCGACTTGATCGTCGCCCCGACGTCGCCGAACAGCTTGCCGATCTCCTCCTTGCCGGTGGCCAGGCCCCACTTCGGGAAGTACACCTGGGCGTCGTTGGCGAACAGGTCGAGGATGCTGCCGCCGCTCGACGTCACGCCACCGTTGTCGAACGCCTTGAGGTACTCGAGGGCGACGCTCTTGCGCTGCTCGTCGGTCATCGTCTGGGTGGCTGACCAGCCATCAGAACTCGATCGGGTACTGCGGAGCTTTGCCGGTGGCGATCAGCCCGGGGAGGTCCGGCGAGGCGTTCTCCCAGACGAGCAGCATCGAGCGCTTCGGGCTGAAGCCGCGGTGGCGGATGTCGGCTGGCATCGCGGCGACGTCGCCGGCGCGCATGATCACCTTGGCGCGCGGCGCCCCGGTGTCGCGGTCGTCGACGTTCCAGCGGATCTCGTCGGACAGCTGGACGAACCACTCGACCCGGTCGTTGCCGTGGATGATCGGGAGGATGTACTCCTCGGTCGTCGGGCAGAACAGGCTGTCCTTGCAGACGCTCGTGACGCTCGGGTTCCACGTCACGTCCGAACGCGACAGGTAGGCGAACAGGCTGAACCCGGCGACCTCGCCCTCGAAGCCGGGGTTGGCGTGAACCTCGGGCTCGTCCTGGGACACGTCGGCGAACATGCGGTTGACCGGGTGCGTCGCGTCGGTGCGGATCTGCTCGTCGCCGGGCACGCCGACCATCCGCTGGGCGGCGACCCGACGCCGCGTCACGGCCGCGGTGTTGCTGCCGTTCTTCAGGCCCCACGGCTCCTCGGTCTCCTCCGGGCTGGCGAACGGGTCGAACGTCGTGTTCGTCCAGTCGTCGAGCATCGCCCGGAACGTGGCGCGGATGTCGGTGGTCGGGAAGTTCTCGGTGTGGTCGAGCTCGGCCTTGCGGTAGCTGTCGTTGTAGCGACCGGCGAACAGGTCGACGGTGCCGTAGTGGTTGACCGTGCCGATGACGTCGTCGAAGTTGACCGTGCCGTAGAAGAAGTCCCAGGCGCAGTCGCGCTGGAGGGCCCGGAGGAAGTCGTCGATGCTCAGCACGTGGCTGCCCGTCGGCCAGGTCACGTGGGCGAAGTACTCGTCGCGGCGGAACGTGAACCCGCCGAGCGTGAACTGCGCGGTAGCCGAAGACGTCGGGTTCCGACGCCTGCACGGTTGGTTCGACGAGATCTGTCATTGGTCTGACGTCACCTTTCAGGACAGGCAGATGTCGGCCCAGCGCTCGATCGTGTCGTCGCCGAGGCACGTCTGTTGCAGCAGCACGGACGTGGCTCGCCGCCTCGAAGCGGTACGCCGACCCGCGCGGCAGCAGGGCCATGTGGCCGCGCCGGATGCGCACGTAGCCCATCTCCTCGCCGACCGGGTCGCCGTCGACGGCGATCGATCCCTCCTTGCCGGCGGGCGCCAGCGGCGTCGCCAGCTTGACGAGGCGCACCGTGACGTCGCCGTCCATGCACAGCACCGCCTCGTCGTGGTCGCACGTCCGCCATCCCGACGTGCCCTCGGCGCGGATCGCCTCGAGCACGTACTGCTGGTTCTTGCCGACGGCGACCTTCTCGTACGGCGCCGACATCCCGGCGACCTCGAAGACGTTGGAGAAGGCGTAGTGCTTGGGGTCGTCGTCGATGATCTCGATCGTGCCCTTGCGGTAGCTGTCGAGCGAACCGAAGATCGTCGTGTACTCCACCGTGCGCCCCCAGGATCGTCGCCGTGATGCTACAACGTTCGGCTTGCGAACATACGTGCGCCGTGAGAACATCATCGCATGACGCCTGAGCAGGTGTCGACGACCTTGCTCGACGCGGTCATCGTGCTCGACGCGTGACCTGCGCGCCGCCGGCGTCGACGCGTCGAGCGCCGAGGCGATCGACGGGCTGCGCGCGGTCGAACAGGTCGGCGTCGACGAGCGCCTGCTCGTGCGGGCGGCGCTGCAGGCGACGCTCGTCAAGCGGGCCGAGGACATCGGCGTCTTCGAGTTGCTGTTCGACCGGCATTTCCCGCTGGCGCCGCGACCGGTTGCCGCCGCCGCGCCGCCCGCCGACGGCGCTCGCCGTCGAGGACGGCGCCGCGTCGTCGTCGTCGGCGTTCGCTCGGTCGGCGGCGCTACCGCTGGCGCTCGTCGACGCCGTCCGGCTCGGCGACGACGAGGCCCTCGTCCAGCTCGCCGAGGAGGCCGTCGCCAGGTACTCGGGGATCGAGACGCAGGCCGGCAGCGAGCGCTACTTCCTGTATCGCGTGATGCGCGCGCTCGACCTGTCCAACCTGCTGATCGCCGTGATGGCGCGCCAGCGCAGCGAGCATCCCGGACAGCTCGGAGTTCGAGTTGCGCCAGCTGCGCGACGACGTCGCAGCAACGGATCGAGCGCCTCCGCCAACTGCTCGTCGGCGTCGGTCCGCAGCCGGCTGGCGCTCGCGTGCCGGCCAGCGCCGACGCGATGACGCCGCCGCGGCGGGTCGAGGACATCGACGTGCTCGCCGCCTCGACGACCGAGCTCCACGCGCTGCGCGCCGCCGTGCGCCCGCTCGCCCGCAAGCTGGCCAGCCGGGTCGGCCGGCAGCGCCGCCGCCATCGCCACGGCAGCCTCGACGTCCGGCGCACGATGCGCCGGTCGCTGGACGCCGGGGGCATCCCGCTCGACCCGGCGTGGCGCCGGGCGCGGCGGACGAAGCCGCAGCTGGTGATGCTGTGCGACATCTCCGGGTCGGTCGCCGAGTTCGCCCACTTCACGCTGATGCTGCTGCACGCGATGCGCGCCGAGCTCGCCGGCCTGCGGGCGTTCGTGTTCGTCGACGGGGTGGCCGAGGTGACGCGGGTGCTCGAGGAGGCCGAGGTCGACGCTCGACCCGCGGTTGCTCGTGACCGTCCCGGGCGTGATCGCCGGTGACGGGCACAGCGACTACGGCCGAGCGCTCGGCCACGTTCGTCGAGCGTTACGGCGGGGCCGTCGGCGCCGGCACGACGGTGCTCGTCACCGGCGATGCCCGCACCAACCTGCGCGGCTCCGGTGTCGAGAGCCTGCGGGTGATCCGCCACCGATGCCGGCGGCTGTACTGGTTCAACCCCGAACCGGCGGCGGAGTGGGACGACCCCGACTCGGCGCTGGCGGAGTACCGCGAGCTGTGCGACGGCGTGTTCGAGGTGCGCAACCTGCCCAGCTCGCACGCTGCGGCGATCCTGCCGTCGCGCGGCGATCATGAGCGTTGGCGTCCGAATCGCACGATTGCCGTTGAGCTGCGAACACCCGTTCGGTAACGATGAGGGGATGACGTCGGCGTCGTCCCTGCGCACGGTCCCTGTCGAGCAACTCGCCGAGCCGTTGGCGGCGGCGAGCCTGAGCCGCAGCCGGATGCTGCCGGTGGTCGATCCGCTGGTGCTCGCTGCTGCCCGACGGCGGGCTCGTCAGGGGCAAGGCGGTGGCGTGCGGGGGAGTGGCGGCGATGTCGCTCGCCGTGTCGCTGGCGGTCGCGGCGACGGCGTCGGGGTCGTGGCTGGCCGTCGTCGGCGTCCCGACGTTCGGGCTGGAGGCGGCCGAGGAGTTCGGCATCCCGCTGGAGCGTGTCGTCGGCGTCGATCTCGGCCGCCACCGGCAATGCCGGCGAGCGCTGGGCCGAGCTCGTCGCCGCCACGTTCGACGGCTTCGAGGTCGTCATCACCAAGGTGCCGCAACGTCTCAACGCCGTCCTCGCCCGGCGGGTCCAGGCGCGCATGCAGGCGCGCGAGGCGGTGATGATCACGCTCGGCTCGCCACGGATCCGTTCTCCGTCGACGTCGAGCTGCACGCCGGCGAACCGCACTGGGAGGGCGTCGCCGCCGGGTCGGGATACCTGCGCGGTCGCCGCGTCGCCGTCTCGTCGTCGGGGCGACGGGTCCCGCGCCCGCGGCAGGTGTCGTTGTGGCTCCCGGGAGCCGACGGCACCGTCGCACGTCGCCGAGCACGGACGCCGAGGTCGTCCCCTCGCCCACCACACGCGGGGTGACGATGCCAGGGCCGAGCCGTCCGCGCATGCTCACGGTGTGGTGGGCGCACTGGCCGGTCGTCGCTGCGGCGATCGCCGGCGGATGCGCCGCGTCGATCGTCCCGCCATCGTGCTCGCAGCCAACCGTGTCGTCGCCTGTTCGCCGGCGGCCAGTCGACGTCGGTGTCGCCGTCGGGCAGCGTCGCCGCGTCGCCCAGCAGCGCTGTCCCGAAGCGGTGCTCCTCGACCACGACCCCGATCGCGACGCTCGCGCTGTTCGACGCCGGTGGTGCGGCGCCGTCAACGAGTTGACCCCGCGACTGGAGATCGTCGAGCCGGGATGGCTGTGCATCGAAGCCCGCGGGCCGTCGCGCTACTTCGGCGGCGACGAGCGCCTCGGCGAACGCCTCGTCGTGACGATCGGTCGAGCGATGGGCGTCGACGACCTCACCGGGTTGGGCATCGGCATCGCCGACGGTCGCTTCGCCTCGGCGGTCGCCGCCCGCCTCGCCGTCGCCACGCCGACACGCACGATGGTGATCGCCCCGACGGGCGTCGCCGCGCTTCCTCGCCCCGCAGCCCGTCGCCTGGCTGCAGGAGACCGGCGAGGTCGACGCCGAGCTGGTCAGCCTGTTCGCCCGCCTCGGGCTCTCGACGCTGGGCGCCGTCGCCGAGCTGCCCAGAGTCGACGTCGCCGACCGCTTCGGGCCGCCCGGCGAGCTCGCCCACCGCTTGGCGTCCGGCGACGACGAGCGTCCGTCGACGGCCACCGAGCCGCCGCAGCAGCGACGTGCCGAGCGCATCTTCGACGAACCGGTCGAGCAACTGCAGCCGCTCGCCTTCGTCGGCAAGCAACTCGCCGACGAGCTCATCGCCGAGCTGAGCTCGAGCGGGTTGGTGTGCACCCGCCTCGTCGTCACCGCCGAGACCGAGCACGGCGAGCGCAGCGAGCGGGTGTGGTTCCGGGCGCGCGGGTTGTCGGCGGGGGCGATGGTCGAGCGGGTCCGCTGGCAACTCGACGGCTGGATGGCGCAGCCGGGAGCGTTGTCGGCCGGCGTCGTGCTGTTGCGCCTCGACGCCGACGAGGTGCGCCACGACGGCGGCGACCAGCTGCGCCTGTGGGGTGGCCTGTCGGCGGCCGACGAGCGGGCGGTGCGCACCGTCGCCCGTCTCGCCGGTCTCGCCGGCGAGGAGTCGGTGCGCGTCCCGGCATGGCAGGGCGGGCGTCTCCCCGGCGACCGCTACCGCTGGGTGCCGGCGACCACCGCCGACCTCACCGACGCCGACGACACCGCCTCCCGGTTGCGGCCGACGACGTGCAGACGCCGTCAGCCGGGCCGTGGCCGGGCGCGCTGCCGGCGCCGTCGCCGGCCGCTCGTCCTCGACGGCGGCGCCGGCGCCGACGTGACGGTGTCGCTGCCGTCGTCGCCGACGAGCACGGTCGCCCCGTCGTCGTCGGCGGGCGCGGCGAGCTGAGCGCGCCACCGGCGACGCTGACGATCGGCAGCCGGCCCGGCGCAGGCGATCATCGGATGGGCCGGGCCGTGGCCGCTCGACGAGCGCTGGTGGGACGAGCACCGCCATCGCCGCCTCGCCCGCTTCCAGGTCGTCACCGCCGACGGCGCCGCCCACCTCGCTCGTCGTCGAACGCCAGCAGTGGCGCGTCCTGGCGTCCTACGCCTGACCGCGGCACACCGTAGTGTTCTGCTCGTGCTCGCCAACGGGGTCCTCGACCTCGGCATCGACGTCGACGTCTGGCCGTGGATCTGGCTCGGCTTGGCGGTCGTGTTCGCCCTCGTCGAGCTCACGTTCATCGGCGGCACGTTCGTGCTGCTGCCGTTCGCCGTCGTCGGCGTTCGTCGCCGCGATCCTCGCCTTCTACGACGTTGCCGATCGAGGTGCAGTGGGCGACGTTCGTCCTCGGCGGGACGCTCATCTTCTTCCTGATGTACCGCTGGGTGCGCGGCTTCCTCGACCAGCACGAGCTGCCGGTGGCGTCGGCGCCGGCCGCCTCGTCGGCGAGACGCGGAGTCGTGACCGTCGAGATCGAACCGGATGACACGAGCCGCCGCGGCCGGGTCGCCGTCGGCGGCGAGCTGTGGGGCGCGCTCAGCAAGGACGACGAGCCGCTTCCCGTCGGCACGCGGGTTCGCGTCGCTGCCGTGGTCGGGACGCGTGTCGTCGTCGAGCCGATCGGCCGGCCGACGCCGACACGGACATCAACAGAGAGGACGCGACGTGATCGCCATCATCATCATCGCCGCCGTTGCCATCGTCGTTGATCGCCTTCCTGGTCAACGCCGTGAAGATCGTGCGGCCGTTCCAGCGCGGGCTGGTCGAGCGGCTCGGTCGCTACAAGACCACCAAGGACCCCGGCTTCAACCTGATCATGCCGTTCATCGAGACGATGCAGCTCGTCGACATGCGCGAGCAGGTCGTCGACGTGCCCGCCGCAGGAGGTGATCACGTCGGACAACGTCGTCGTCTCGGTCGACGCCGTCGTCTACTACGAGGCCACCGACCCGCAGCGGCTTGGTCTACAACGTCGCCGACTTCTTCACGGCGATCACCAAGCTCGCCCAGACCAACCTGCGCAACCTGATCGGCGACCTCGAGCTGGACACGGCGCTGACGTCGCGTGACCGCATCAACACGCAGCTGCGCGAGGTGCTCGACGACGCCACCGACAAGTGGGGCGTGCAGGTCGTGCGCGTCGAGATCCAGCGCATCGACCCACCGCCGGAGGTCGTCTCGGCGATGCACGCCCAGATGCGCGCCGAGCGCGATCGCCGGGCGACGGTCACCGAGGCGCGCGGCTTCCAGGAGGCGACGATCGCCCGCGCCGACGGCGAGAAGCAGTCGTTGATCCTCGTCGCCGAGGGCCGCAGGCAGGCGGCGATCCTCGACGCCGAGGGCGACGCCCAGGCGATCACCCTGCGGGCGAACGCCGAGAAGACTCGCCTGCAGCTCGTCGGCGAGGGCGAGGGAGCGGCGGCGCTCGCCAGGCTGACCGGCATCAAGGAGGCGCAGACCGACAAGAACGTGCTCACCGTCGAGTACCTCGCCGCGCTCGAGCGGATCGGCGACGGGCGGGCGACCAAGCTGGTGATCCCGGCCGAGTTCTCCGGGCTGCTCGGCACGGTCGCCGCCCTCGCCGAGGCGACGCGTGCCGAGGAGGGCACCGACGAGGTGCGCCCGCGGGGCGGGCTGCCGATCCCGGAGCAGGCCGAGCGCGTCGAGGCGCCGCCGCCCGACGGCGGTGAGCGCCGATGAAGCTGGCCGACGCCCCGACGCGCCGGGTGGTACCCCGACCCGACGGGCGGCACGCGGCTGCGCTGGTGGGACGGCAGCGACTGGACCGACCACTACCGGGTCCGTCCGACGGACTTCGAGGTGGCCGGTCGGGCGACGTCGGGACGACCGCCAGCGCGGCGCCGCGATCGGCGGCGAGCCAGCTGCCCGAGGCGGTCGAGAGCGCCGGGGCGGTGCGCCGCGACACCGAGGCGATCATCTCCGAGGTGCGCAAGGTCGCCCGCAGCGAGGTCGAGCGCGCCGCCGACCTGTTCTCGGCCCGCGCCCGGGCGGCGACCCGCGAGATCCAGCCGCTGATCACCCAGTACTCGATGAAGTTCATGCGCCTGTTCAAGATCGCCTCGGTGATCCTCGTGATCGCCGTCGTCGGCTGGTTCGTGTTCCAGTTCATCGTCCAGCAGAGCTTCTACGACTGGATCGGCGACCGCATCGACAACCTCACCGACTGATCGGTCGACGCCCTCGACGCATCTGGGGAGTTGTGATCAGCGCCGACACGGACTCCCAGCGTGATTGACCGATCCCCGGCGTGGGGTGGTCAGTCGTGCGCTCCGCGGTCCGCGGCGGCGGCAGCGGTTCGCCGGTCGCCGGATCGGGCGGGGCGAGCGGCGGCTCTCCGAGCGCGTCGCGGATCCGTGCCTGCCACTCCTGGGGCACGTTGGCGTAGACGAGGTGGGCGCCCTCGAAGCGCTTCAGCTCGTCGAACACGGCGTCGCGCCGGGCGTCGCCGACGAGCACGGCGACGATCGACGCGCCTGGGCGGACCGCCTGGCGGAACCAGTCGACCCACTCGTCGGGGATGCCGTGATCGACGACCTTGGCCGTGATCGCGCCGCCGGCCGCGCCGACCGCCGTGCCGGCGATCCAGCCCACCGGTCCGCCGAGGATCAGGCCGAACAGCCCGGCCCAGATCGCTCCTGACGCCGCAGTCGTCGACGGTCTGCAGGTCGCGGGTCTCGCGCACGATGACGCGGCCATCGGCGTTGCTGACGACGATCACGGCGTCGCGCAGCTCGATGTCGCCGTGGGCGGCCAGTCGGGTCGTCGCCGTGAGGAACTCCTGGGCGCGGAACACGTCGGGGAACTCGATCCCGACGAGCGTGTCGTCGGCCGGCGGCGGCGTCGGCGGACATGCCCAGCACGATACGAGCCGGTACCGTGCCGCCGTCCGTGCGCGGCGACCGAACCGACAGCGGCCTGCGCGACGCAGGTGCGTCGCCGCCGTCTCCGAGCTGACGCCCGTCGACGACGTCGAACGCCGCGACATCGAGCGCTTCGTCGCCGAGGTGTCGCGGCTGGCCGAGCCGTTCGACCGCCACGCCGATCCGGTGCACGTCACCGGCTCCGGATTCGTCGTCGGCGGACGCGGCATCGTGCTGCTGCGCCACCTCAAGATCGGCACGTGGTTGCAGCCGGGCGGGCACCTCGATCCCGGCGAGACGCCGTGGGAGGCCGCTCGCCGGGAGGTCGTCGAGGAGACCGGGATGGACGTCGACTTCCTCGGCGGGACGCCCGAGCTCGCCCACGTCAGCGTGCACGACGTCCCCGACGGACACACCCATCTCGACCTGCGCTACCTGTTCGACGGCGGCAGCGATGGATCCGGCGCCGCCGGCGGAGGAGAGCCAGGACGTGCACTGGTTCGCCTGGCCGGAGGCGATCGCCATCGCCGAGCCGAGCCTCACGAGCATCCTCCGATCGCCTGTCGCAGCGGTTCGCGGCGTAGTCGGCCGGTGCCCGGGCGCGAAGATCGGGGGATGGCATCCGCCGAGACGGAGACCCGTGACGGCGTCAAGCTGACCAACCTCGACCAACCGCTGTTCGGCGACGCCGGGGCGACCAAGCGCGACCTCGTCGACTACCTCGACGCCGTCGCCGATCGGATCGTCCCGGCGCTCGCCGATCGTCCGCTGTCGGTGATCCGCGTGCAGCGCGACGAGCAGCCGTTCATGCAGAAGAACGTGCCGAAGTACACCCCGGACTGGGTGCCGACGATCACGCTGTGGGCCGAGTCGTCGAAGCGCGACGTGTCCTACGCGCTCTGCAACGACCGGCGCACGCTGCTGTGGTTCGCCAACCAGCGCGCCGTCGAGTACCACCCGACGCTGGTGCGCGCCGATCGCCTCGACCGCGTCACCCACCTCGTGCTCGATCTCGATCCGCCCGACGGGCGCCGGCTTCGACGTCGGTCGTCGCGCGTCGCCAAGCTCGTCCGCCAGGCGCTCGCCGACGTCGGCCTCGAGGGTGCGGTCAAGACGAGCGGGGCCAAGGGCCTGCACGTGTTCGTCCCGGTCGACGTCGGCGGCGACGACGATCGAGGACGCCGCGGCGGCGACCCGGGCGATCGCCGCCCGCGCCGAGCAGCTCGACCCGACGATCGCCACGACGGCGTTCATCAAGGACGACCGCGGCGGCAAGGTGTTCGTCGACTCGACCCGGGTCGGTGGGGCGACCGTCGTCGCCGCCGTACAGCCCGCGTGCCCGGCCCGGCGTTCCGGTGTCGTTCCCGCTGCGCTGGGACGACCTCGACGCCGTCCAGCCGTCGGACTTCACGATCCACACGGCCCTCGACCACCTCGGCGACAGCGATCCGTGGGCGGCGCTGATGCCGGCGCCGCAACGCCTGAGCGCCGAGCTCGTCGAGGAGGGCACGCCATCCCGGTGAGCCGGGTGCAGGCGATGCACGAGGGCAAGCGACGGGCAGGCCGGAGCGCCGGAAGGCCGTGCCGTCCGGGCAGGACTGATCTCCAGACCGGAGTTGCCAATGCCCAAACAGACGTTCGATAATGGGCGCGTGGGGTTCAACAACCCGGATTGGACGTGGAGCGAGCTGGAAGCGGCGCTGTCCGACCGCGGCGGCGACACCGATCCCTGGGAGCGTGGCGATCCACGAGCGCCGCAACGCAGGGTCGGCGGTGCCAGGGACGGTGCGTGGCGCCCGGGCAGTCCCGTCGTGGAACGCCGGCGGCGACGGTCCGGCGTGGAGCCGCAAGCGCCAGCCGTTCGAGGCGCCGGGGTCCGACCGTGGTGGCGGCCCGGGCAGCGGCTCGGTGCCCTACGCCGAGCTGCACTGCCACTCCAACTTCTCGTTCCTCGACGGGGCGTCGCACCCCGAGGAGCTCGTCACCGAGGCAGCCCGTCTCGGCCTCGAAGCGCTCGCCCTCACCGATCACAACGGCTTCTACGGCATCGTCCGCTTCGCCGAGGCGGCGCGTGAGCTGGGGATGCCGACGATCTTCGGCACCGAGCTCACGCCTCTGCTCGGCAACCAGGTCCGCGGTTCCGACAGCCGAGGAGGAGACGCTCACCCAGGTCGACACCGGGCAAGTGCCCGACGCCACGGCTCCGGATCCCCACGGCGAGCACCTGCTGCTCCTCGCCGACGGGCCGACGCGGGTACGCCAAGCTGGCCAGGGCGATCAGCCTCGGTCACCTCGCCGGGGAGAAGAGCGCGCCGCAGTTCACCCTCGCCGACGTCGCCGGAGTCGTCGCCGGTCACACGTGGGCGCTCACCGGCTGCCGCAAGGGCGCCGTCCCCGCCGCACTCGTCGCCGACGGGCCGGCCGCGGCGGCCCGCCAGCTCGACCGCCTGATCGAGGCGTTCGGGCGCGACCGCGTCCTCGTCGAGCTGTGGGACCACGGCGACCCGCTCGACTCGGCCCGCAACGACGCCCTCGCCGAGCTCGCCGCCAAGCGCGACGTCGGCTGCGTCGCCACCACCAACGCCCACTACGCCACCCCGGCGCAGCGCCGTCTCGCCACCGCCCTCGCCGCCGTCCGCGCGCGCCGCAGCCTCGCCGAGCTCGACCCGTGGCTGCCCGGCGGCAGCCGGTGCCCACCTGCGCGCCGGCTGGGAGCAGCAGCGCCGCTTCGCCCGCTATCCGGGCGCCGTCGAGCTGGCCGCCGAGATCGGCCGCGCCGCGGCGTTCGACCTCAAGCTCGTCGCCCCGTCGCTGCCGCCGTTTCCCGTGCCCCGGACGAACTTGAGCGAGATGGCCTACCTCCGCCGCATCGTCGAGGACGGCGGGCGGCGCCGCTATGGCGAGCGCCCGGCCGCCGCACGAGGATCTCTCGCTGCGGGCGAGGGCGTGGCAGACGATCGACCGCGAGCTCGACATCATCGAGCAGCTCGGCTTCGCCGGCTACTTCCTCGTCGTCTGGGACCTCGTCGAGTTCTGCCGGCGCGCCAACATCTACTGCCAGGGGCGTGGCTCGGCGGCCAACTCGGCGGTCTGCTACGCCCTCGGCGTCACCGCCGCCGACGCCGTGTCGCTCGGCCTGCTGTTCGAGCGCTTCCTGTCGCCCGAGCGCGACGGCCCGCCCGACATCGACATCGACATCGAGAGCGACCGCCGCGAGGAGGTCATCCAGTACGTCTACGACAAGCACGGCCGCCACCACACCGCCCAGGTCGCCAACGTGATCACCTACCGCGCCCGCTCGGCGATCCGCGACATGGCCAAGGCGCTCGGCTACGCCCCCGGCCAGCAGGACGCCTGGGCCAAGCGCATCGACGGGTGGGGCAACGGTGGCCGTCACCAAGGCGCAGAACGACGAGGACCGGGAGCGAGCGATCCCCGATCAGGTGCTCGACCTCGCCGCCCAGGTCGAGGACGCCCCCCGCCACCTCGGCATCCACTCCGGCGGGATGGTGATCTGCGACCGCCCGGTGATCGAGGTGTGCCCGGTGGAGTGGGGGAGGATGGCCGACCGCTCCGTGCTGCAGTGGGACAAGGACGACTGCGCCGCCGCCGGCCTCGTCAAGTTCGACCTCCTCGGCCTCGGGATGCTGTCGGCGCTGCACTACGCCGTCGACCTCGTCCGCGAGCACCGCGGCTACGAGATCGACCTCGCCAAGCTGCCCCAGGAGGACGACGTCTACGCCATGCTGTGCCGCGCCGACACCGTCGGCGTGTTCCAGATCGAGTCGCGGGCGCAGATGGCGACGCTGCCGCGGCTCAAGCCGCGGCGCTTCTACGACCTCGTCGTCGAGGTCGCCCTGATCCGTCCCGGGCCGATCCAGGGCGGCTCGGTGCACCCGTACATCCGCCGGCGCAACGGGCAGGAACCGGTGACGTATCTCCACCCGCTGCTCGAGAACAGCCTCGGCAAGACGCTCGGCGTGCCGCTGTTCCAGGAGCAGCTGATGCAGATGGCGATCGACGTCGCCGGGTTCACCCCGGCGGAGTCCGACGAGCTGCGCCAGGCGATGGGCTCGAAGCGCTCGGCGGCGCGGATGGAGCGGCTGCGCGAGCGGCTCTACGCCGGGATGGCCGAGCGCGGCATCACCGGCGACATCGCCGACCAGATCTTCACGAAGATGAAGGCGTTCGCCAACTACGGCTTCCCCGAGTCGCACTCGGTGTCGTTCGCCTACCTCGTCTACGCCTCGTCGTGGATCAAGTACCACGAGCCGGCGGCGTTCTGCGCGGCGCTGCTCAACGCCCAGCCGATGGGCTTCTGGAGCCCGCACAGCCTGGTCCGCGACGCCCGCCGCCACGGCGTCGAGGTGCGCAGCCCCGACCTCAACACGTCGCTCGCCACGTCCACCCTGAACCCGATTCCGAGGCCACTGTGAGCAAGATGGCTCACAGCGGCGCGGGGACGCGGTGGTTGGCGGTGCGCATCGGGTTGCAGGAGCTGCGCGGGGTGGGCAAGGAGCTGGCCGCCGAGATCGAGCGGCGGCGCACCGAGGACGGGCCGTACCGCGACCCCGAGGACCTCGCCCGCCGCGTCCCGGAGCTGACGTTGCGCCACCTCGAGACGATGGCCACGGCCGGGGTGTTCGGGGAGTGCTTCGGGCTCGACCGCCGGCGGGCGCTGTGGGCTGCCGGCGCCGTCGCCCAGTCACGGCCCGGCCGCCTCGCCGGCATCGTCACCGGCGCCAGCGCCCCGCAACTGCCGTTGATGAACCCGGCCGAGGAGGCGGTCGCCGACCTGTGGTCGACGGGGATCACCCCCGACGGCCACCCGACCCAGTTCCTGCGCGACCAAGCTCGACGAGCTCGGCGTGCTGACGTCGACCGCCCTGCACACCGCCGAGCCGGGCAGCCGGGTCAAGGTCGCCGGCGTCGTCACCCACCGCCAGCGGCCGATGACCGCCCAGGGGATCACGTTCCTCAACCTCGAGGACGAGACCGGGCTCGTCAACATCGTCGTGTCCAAGGGCTGCTGGTCACGCTTCCGCCGCGTCGCCCAGGAGGCCCCGGCGATGTTGATCCGCGGCCGCCTGGAGCGCTCCGAGGGCGTGGTCAACGTCGTCGCCGAGCACCTCGAACGCCTCGCCCTCCCCGGCGCCAGCGTCCACGCCAGCCGCGACTTCCACTGAGCGATCGCGCGCAAGCGCTGTTGGCCCGATGACGCTCTGCCGGACGTCAGTCGAGACAGTGGCGTGCGGCATGGCGCGACGGACTGATCGATCTCGGCGGCGAGCACGTCTTCGCGATCGACCGCGGCCGCCCGCGACGCGCCGACGATCGTCGTCCTCCACGGGTTTCCCGGCTCGACGTTCGAGTGGCGGCATGTCGTCGACGACCTCGCCGCCGACCATCGCGTCGTCGAGCCACGACTTCGTCGGCTTCGGGCTGTCCGACAAGCCGGTCGACGCGCGACTACTCGCTGTTCGCCCAGGCCGACCGCACCGAGCGGGTCGCTCGCAGGCTCTCGATGTCGAGCGGGCCGTGATCGTCGCCCACGACGTCGGCGACACCGTCGCCGCCGAGTTGCTCCACCGCCACCGCGATGGCGTGCTGTCGTTCGACGTCGCCGGTTGCGTGCTGACCAACGGGTCGATCTTCATCGACCTGGTCGCAGCTGTCCGACGGCAGCGAGGCGCTGCTCGCCCTGCCCGACGAGCCGCTCGTCGAGTCGCTCGGCTCCGAGCTGCTGCGGCGCCGGCCTCGCCGCCACGTTCCCGCCCGGCGTTCCAGACGACCGGCCGAGCTCGACGCCATCGTCGCCCTCGTCGAGCACAACGGCGGCGACCTGCTGCTGCCCCGGCTGATCCGCTACGTCGACGAGCGCCGGCGCAACCAGCCGCGCTGGACCGCCGGGCTGGTCGACGCCGCGATGCCGATGGCCGCGGTGTGGGGTCGAGCTCGATCCGATCGCCGTGCCGCGCGATGGTCGAGCGGCTCGACGCAGCTGCGGCACCGATGCCGGCAACGACGTCGACATCGTCCGCTGGCCCGACGGCGGGCACTGGCCGGCCGTCGAACGTCCCGCCGAGCTCGCCGCGCTGATCCGCCGTGGGCGGCGAGGTGGTGGCCGAGCGGGCTGAGCGACCGCACTCTCGGCGTCAGCGCCGTGTTTCCGCGCGTGTTTCCGGCGCTGTGATCTCTCGATGTCGCCGGCCTGACGAGCGGGATCCGACCGTCGACGCGCGTTCCTACACTCGGTCGATGCTGCTCGACCTGGCGGTGATCCTGGTCGCCGCCAAGCTCGCCGCCGAGCTGTGCGAGCGGGTCAACGTCCCGGCCGTCGTCGGCGAGATCGTCGTCGGCATCGTCATCGGGCCGTCGCTGCTCGGCTGGATCCCGCGCCGACAGCGAGCCGATCGTCGCCCTCGCCGAGCTCGGCGTGCTGCTGCTGCTCGTGCAGGTCGGCATGGAGATGGACCTCGCCGAGCTCGGTCGCGTCGGGCGCGCGTCGATGATCGTCGCCGTGATCGGTGTCGCCGTGCCGTTCGTCCTCGGCGGCGCGGTCGGGCTCGGCTTCGGCGAGTCGGGCAACACGGCGCTGTTCATCGGTGCCGCGCTCACGGCGACGAGCGTCGGCATCACGGCGCGGGTGTTCGGCGACCTGCGCGCCCTCGCCACCACCGAGGCGCGGGTCGTGCTCGGTGCGGCCGTCGCCGACGACGTGCTCGGCCTGCTCATCCTCACCGTCGTCGTCAAGATCGTCACGGGTGGCGACGTCGACGCGCTGTCGATCGCTCGGCACGATCGGCGGTGCGATCGGCTTCCTCGTCGTCGCCACGGCGGTCGGGGTCGTCGCCGTCCCGGTCGGCGTTCCGGCTGATCGACACGGTGGTCGCGGTCGTCGGCGACGATCGTCGTCGTCGCCCTGGCGTTCGTGCTGGCCTTCTCGTGGGCGGCCGTCGTGGGCCAACCTGGCGCCGATCATCGGTGCCTTCGTCGCCGGCCTGGCGATCGGTCGCAGCGACCAGCACGCCCGCGATCGAGCGCGAGTTCGGGGCCGTCGCCAACGTGTTGATCCCGGTGTTCTTCGTGCAGATCGGCCTCGACGCCGACCTCGCGGCGATGGTCCAGGCCGGCCGTGCTCGGCCTCGCCGTCGGCGCTGCTGATCGTCGCCGTCGTCGGCAAGCTCGTCGTCGGCCGGCGGCACCGTCGGGCCTGCGCGTCGACCGGCTGCTCGTCGGCATCGGCATGATCCCGCGCGGCGAGGTCGGGATCATCTTCGCCTCGATCGGCCTCGCCGAGGGCGTGTTCGGCGACGACCAGTACGCCGCCCTGCTGATCGTCATCCTCGTCACCACGCTGATGACGCCGCCGCTGCTGCGCTGGCGCATCGCCGGCCTGCGCGTCGCCGAGCGCAGCGGCGATGCCGACGACGACGGCGGCACGGCGAGTGGGACATCGCCGTGGTCGGCGACCGCATCGTGCTCCGCGGCCGGCCGCCGACCGCCGACACGGTGCCCGTGGCCCTCGAGGTCGCCCGCCTGGCGCCGCTGGCGACACCTGACTCGACGGTCGTCGACTGGTTCGGGGCCGGGTCGGCAGCGACCTGGAGTGGCGGCCGGAGGACACCGACGGCGCTGGTCGACGGTGCTGCGCACGGGCGATGCCCGCAGCCTGCGCTTCCTCGACGTCACCGGCGTGCTCGACCGGGCGCTGCCCGAGGTCGGCGAGGCGCTGGCCCGGCGGCGCGCCGATCCCGGCGAGCTCGACCCGACGCGGGTCCTGCAGCTCCCGACCGTGCAGCGCATCGCCGACGACGCCGACCGCACGACGCTGCTCGCCGCCCTCGTCGCCGACGTCTGCGCGACCGGTGCGCCGGGATGCGCCGAGTCGCTGGCCGCGCGGCTCGACCCCGGCGCGGCCGCGCAGATCGTCGACGCCGTGCACGGGTCGCGAGCTGCTCGCCGGCGCCCTGGCCAACCCCGATGCGCTCGGCGAGGCGAGCATCCTCCAGCTCGCCGAGCACTTCGGCGGCGCGGGCGCCGTCGAGGCTGCCCACGAGCTCGCCGCCGCCCGCCTCGACGAGGACGACTGGCGGCGCAAGGAGCTCGACGAGATCCGCGACCGGCTGCTCACGGCGCTGTCGCATCCCGACGCTGCGCGGCGGGGCGGACGACGCTCGTCGACACTCGGCGCGCGACGCCGCGATCGGCACGCCTCGGGCCGCACGCCGACGTCGCCCGGTCAGCGTCTGGAGAAGGCGTCGCCGACGTTCCTCGTGTCCCACGACCCGGCCGAGCTCGCCCGCCAGGCGTCGCTGGTCGGCGTGCGGCCACGACGCGGCGTCGTTCGTGTCGTCGTCGACGAGCTCGCCGAGCCCGGGACGTACCGCATCGACGTGTCGTGCCGCGACCGCCCCGGCCTGCTCGCCCGGCTCACCGACGCGCATCGCCGGCGCCGACCTCGATGTCGTCGCCGCCTCGCTGACGACGTGGCCGGACGGTGCGCGTCCTCGACTCGTTCGTCGTGCGCGGCGGCACGCGTCCCGATCGCCGGCCGGCTCACCGAGCGGATGGAGCGTCGGCTGCAGGGGAAGATCGACCTCGCCTCGCTCGCCGACGTCGACGTCACGTTCGACGACAGCGTGTTCCCGTGGCACACCCAGTGCGTCGTTCGCGGGCCCGACCGGCCGGGGCTGCTGGCGGCGATCGCCGCCGCCTTCGACGCGGCCAAGGTCGACGTCCACGCCGCCAGCGTCGGCAGCGATGTCGAGCGACCTCGTCGAGAACCGCTTCCAGGTCACCGATCGGCACGGACGCAAGCTCGGCGAGCACGGGCGCGCGGCCGTCGGTGCTCGCCGCGTTCGGCCGGGCGGCTGAGCGCGATGACGAACCGCCGAACACGACATAACGCGCCGGAAACAATGCGGCGACTTCGCCGAAACGAGCACGTTCGTACTGTCGCCGCGAGGCGCCGGATCGGCCGGCGATCGGTTCCGTCGGAGGTAGCGGATGGACGTGTCGGGTGTCTCGCTGGTCGCCCAGGCCGAGGAGGTCGTTGCCCTCGGCGGGCCAGCTCAACATGCTGTGGGTGGTCATCGGCGCGATCCTGGTGATCTTCATGCAGGCCGGGTTCGCCCTCGTCGAGACCGGCTTCTGTCGTGCCAAGCACGCCGCCCACGTCGTCAGCACGAACTTCGCCATCTTCGGCCTCGGCTTCGTCGGCTTCTTCCTCATCGGCTTCCCGTTGTCGCTCAGCGCGCTCGACATGACCGGCTACTTCGGCGGGCTCGGAGCGCCGGTCGGCAGCCCGCTGATCGGTGTCGGGCAACTGGATCTTCCTGTTCAAGGGCGGCTGGGCGCTGTCCGGCGGCGGCATCGACGCCGGCGTCGTCGCCCTGTTCCTCTACATGGTCGCCTTCATGGACACCGTCGGCCACGATCCCGACGGGGGCGATGGCCGAACGGTGGAAGTGGGGCAGCTTCGTCATCTGGGGCTTCTTCTGCGGCGCCCTCTACTACCCGCTGTTCGCCGCCTGGACGTGGGGCGGCGGCTGGCTGTCGAAGACCTGGGACACGATGGCCTCGGCGCCGGCTACGTCGACTTCGCCGGCTCCGGCGTCGTGCACACCGTCGGCGGCGTCGCCGCCCTCGCCGGAGCGCTCGTGCTCGGGCCGCGCATCGGCAAGTTCGACGCCGACGGCAAGCCGCGCACGCTCGCCGGCCACCACATCCCGATGGCGATGCTCGGCACGTTCATCCTGCTGTTCGGCTGGTTCGGCTTCAACGCCGCCTCGACGTTCGCCGCCACCGACGTGCAGTTCGCCGTCGTCGCCGACGAACACGGCGATCGCCGGCGGCCTTCGGCGCCGTCGTGGCGATGCTGTGGGTCACCCGCCGGACCGGCAAGCCGGACCCGGGGATGATGGCCAACGGCATGCTCGCCGGCCTCGTGGCGATCACCGCGCCGTGCGCCTTCGTCTCGCCGGTCGATGGCCGCGGTGATCGGCCTGATCGCCGGTGTCCTCGTCGTCGAGGCCGTGTGGTTCGTCGAGCGCAGGCTGAAGATCGACGACCCGGTCGGCGCGATCGCCGTGCACGGCGTCAACGGCACGTTCGGCGTGCTGGCCGTCGGCCTGTTCGCCAACGGCAGCTACGGCGCCGGCTGGAACGGCTCCGACGTCGAGGGCGTCAAGGGCCTGTTCTGGGGCGACGCCGGCCAGTTCCTCGCCCAGCTGCTCGGCGTCGTCGTGCTGTGGACGGTCATCTTCGGCGTCGTCTACGCGTTCTTCCGCATCCAGGACGCCGTGTCCAAGGCGATGGGCAAGGGCGGCATCCGCTCCAAGGAGGCCGACGAGCTGCTCGGCCTCGACGAGCCGGAGATGGGCGTGCGTGCCTACCCCGAGTTCCACGAGCCGGAGGCGCCGGTCGAGGTGGAGCCGGAGCCGGCGCTCGTCGGCTGAGTCCGTGCGCTGGCTGCCGTCCCGAACGGGTGGAGCCAGCACGGGGCCGTCACGAGGCGGTCGCCATGGCCGTCGTCGCCGTCGCCCACTCCCGCCGCGAGCGCCCGGAGGAGCTCCCCGGCTGCTCGACGCCGACGGGCTACGACGTCGTCGACCGCGCCGGTGCGCCGGTCACTGATCGACGAGCTGGCCGAGGTCGGCCCGGACGTCGTCGTCGTCGACGGCTCGCTCGGCGACTTCGACGTGATGCGGGTGTGCCGCGACCTCCGCCGCTCGATCGCCGCGCGGATCGTCGTCGTGCCGCCGCCGGCCGCGGACGAGGCGTGGATGATGGAAGCGCTGCACGCCGGGGCCGACGACGTGCTCGAGCACGACGCGTCCGAGGCGATGATGCCGCACACGGATGATGGCGATCGTGCGCAGCGGCCCGTTCCGCGATCGGGGCCCGGGCCGCCTCGTGGTCGGCGACGTGGTCGTCGATGTCGACGGCCACTCGGTGCTGATCGGCGGCGATGTCGTGCGCTTCCCGGTGCGCCTGTTCCGCACCCTCGTCGAGCTCGCCCGCCGACCGGACACGGTCGTGACGTGCGAGGAGCTGCTGCACGACGTCTGGGGAGTCGACCCGCTGCCGGCGCATCGGCGCCGGCTGCGGGTCGCCGTCAGCTCGCTTCGCCGCCTGCTCGGCCACGGGCCGCAGCGGCCGCGCATCGAGACCGTCGTGCGCGTCGGCTACCGGCTGGTCACCGCCGTCCGTCGGCCGAGCGGCACGCCGGGCCGGTGCGCTGGCGTGAGCGAGCGTCAGCGTCAGCCGGCGTCGCCAAGCCCGTCGACGACCTCGACGCCGTCGAGCTCGAGCAGCATCGCCGGTGGCCCGACCACCTTGCAGCGGCGGCTGCCGCCGCCGACGACGATGCGGTCTCGTGCCATCACGGCGGCGTCGACCCAGATCGGCAGCCCGTCGGGAACGGCGAACGGGGTGACGCCGCCGATCGTCATCCCGGTCAACTCGGTCGTCGTCTCGGCGGGAGCGAACGACGCCTTGCGCGTGCCGAGCCGAGCCCGCACCGTCTTGTTGACGTCGAGGCGAGTGGTCGCCAGCACGAGGCACAGGGCGAAGCGCGGTGGATCGCTCTTGCCGATCACGACGATGGCGTTGGCCGAGTCCTCCATGGCGTAGCCGTAGGCGGCGCAGAACGCCGCCGTGTCGGCGAGGGCCGGGTCGCAGTCGACGATCTCGACGTCCGGCGTCGCCAGCGTCGCCGACACGGGCGCGCACGGCGGCCTCGATCGCCGCGTCGTCGGTCGCTCGCTCATCGTCGCCACCTCCACGCCGAGGCGGCGCTCGAGGACGATCCCCTGGACGATCGTGCCGGCGACGAAGAGCACCGCCGTGCCGACGATCGCCACGTACAGCGGGGCGAGTGAGTCCGAGCAGCAGGACGACGGCGAACTTGACGCGCCTCGACGGGCAGCAGCCGGCGCTCCTGCGCCGACCGGGCGTTGGCGACGCTGATCGTGAAGCCGGCGACGGCGACGGCGAGCGGGACGGTGACGGCGAGGGCGGCGACACGATCGGTGACCTCGGCCGACCCGGCCGCCGCCTCGACGGCGACGTGGACGCCGGCGCCGAAGGCGGCGAGCCCGGCGAACACGGGGAGGTGCCCGTAGCCCCAGAAGAACGCCCCGTGGAGGCGGTCGACCTCCGGCTCGTCGTCGCGGCCGAAGTAGCTCCACCACACGGCGAAGGCGATCACCAGGGCGGCGGCGGCGACGACCAGCACGTCGAACTCGATGCCGACCGCGTCGATCGCCTCGCGCACGGCGACCGTCGACGACAGGATCACCTCGCCGAGGACGATGATCGTGAACAGGCCGAAGCGCTCGGCGAGGTGTCCGGGGTGGAACTGCTGGCCGGGCGCGGCCCGCTCGGCCCAGATCGGGATGGCCAGCTCGACGAGGGCGAGGACGACGAAGCTGGCGACGCCGAGCGGCGCGGTCGTCGGGCAGGGCGAGGCGCAGCAGCCACAGCACCTGGACGGCGGTGATGCCGACGACGAAGCGCATCGCTCGGCGTCGATGGGCCGGCTGGTCGCGGGCCACGCGCAGCCACATCCCGACGAGGCCGAGACGCATCACGACGTAGCCGATCGTCATCGTGGTGAAGTCGAAGTCGACCATGGCGTCGTGGACCCCGGCGGCGAGGACGAGCACGCCGGCCATCTGCACGAGCGTGAGCAGGCGGAACGGGACGTCGTCCGAGTCGTGGCCGCTGGCGAACCAGACGTAGTTGACCCACGCCCACCAGATCCCGAAGAAGGCGGCGGTGAACCCGATGACGGCGTCGGCGAAGCGCCGCTCGACGATGAGGTGGTGCAGCTCGGACGACGCCTGGGCGACGGCGACGACGAAGCAGAGGTCGTAGAACAGCTCGAGCGACGTGGCGCGTGCGGTGCTCCTCGTCGGCCGAGCGGGCGACACGCGCCGACGCCGTCGACGCCGCGTCAGCCGCATGGGCCCTGTCTAGCGCCGCGGCATCGCCGCGCTCACACGCCCGGTGTCGATCGGCGATCGGTGGCACGCCGTCGGCGAGCAACGTCGGCGACGAGCTGCGGGAGGCGTCCGGGGGGCGAACAGCTCCGTCGTCGGTGGGCACGAACGACGGCCAGCTCGTCCTGCGTCCACCAGCGGATGTGCATCAGGTGCTCGGCGCGCAGCTGCTCGACGGACAGGCGCGGCGCCGGCTCGAACGGCTCGACGTCGACCAGGAAGAAGCGGTCGTGCTGGCCGTCCCAGCGCCCGTCGAGGAACGGGATGACGTGGACGCGCTCCCAGATCTGCGGGCCGATCGACGACGTCGTCGAGCCCGAGCTCCTCGGCGAGCTCGCGGCGCAGCGCGGCGGTCGACGTCCTCGTCCGGCTCGATGCCCGCCGCCCGGCGTCCCCCACACCGACATCGGCGGGATAGCCGAGCTCGGGTCGGTCGGGAAAGTCCCAGCGCACGAGCAGGATGCGGCGGTCGGGATCGAGGATCACGGCACGCGCCGCCGAGCGGATCCGCAGGCTCGGCGCCGTGGCCGTCGCCGGGCATCACGTCAGTCGTCGGGTGTCTCGCCGAGGCCGTCGTTGAACGCTCGGTACAGCTCGTAGATCGACTTGCACTTCTGGCACACCGGGAAGCTGCTTGGGATCTCGCGACGGCACCCAGACGAACCCGCACAACGCCTCGACCGGGGTGCCGTAGATCCGCGCCTCGAGCACCTTGGCGGCGGCCGACTCGCCGGGCCCGACCTTGACGATGTGGGCGTGTTTGGGTTCGTCGGTGTCCGGCGTCGCGTCGACGTCGGGTCGTGTCTCGACGGGAGCGGTCACCAGCTGTGGTTGTGCCACCCCTTCAGTCAACCAGGCCGGTCGGCAGCACGCTGGCGCGCAATCGACGAGCGCACGAGCGCGCTGGCAGCGCGGGTTAGCATGTGTCGCGTGCTCGGTGCGATCATCGCCGCCCTCGCCGCTGCTGCCGCGGCCGCGGTCGCTGCGATCGCCGCCGCCCGCGCCCGGCGCCCGTGCGCCGATCCCGGTGCGGGTCGCAGAGCGGACGCACGCGCCGCCGCCAGGGCACGCTGAGGCGCTGCCGTCACGACGTCACCGCCTGGCGCTCAGCGCGCAGCCCGGCGAGCTCGGCCGTGAGGTTGGCCCGCGCCCGCTCGTCCCACCACGAACGCGCCGGCTGCGGTGGCGTAGAGCGACGTCCGCGCCAGCAGCGACTCGACGACGCGCGACCGTCCGTCCGCCCACTCGGCGGCCGACAGGTGGGCGTACTCGCTGCGCACGCCGTTGACGTAGGCGGCGTAGCGCCGCCGGCTCGGCGCCGAGCACGGCGAGGTCGGCGTCGAGCAGCACCTGCCGCTCCCACGGCGCCGCCTCGCCGGCGCCGTCGCCGTCGGCGAGGTGACCGGCCGTCGCCCGCACCAGCTCGGCGACGAAGGCGCAGCGCTCGGTCGGCCAGTCGAGCGACGCCAGCTGGGTCTCGGCGAGCCGGGCGCTGCGCTCCTCGTTGTCGTCGGCCCGCGGGTCGTAGACGGCGTCGTGGAAGCACGCCGCCGCCGTGACGACGGCGGCGTCGTAGCCGGGCACGCCCTGCTGGCACTCGGCGATCGCCGCCTCGAGCCGGCGGCTATGGCGCAGCACCCACACGACGTGACGGAGTCCGTGGTAGCGACGGTGGGGCTGCCGGTGGCGGCCGACGAGGTCGTCGAAGACCTCGGCCGACCGGGGCGTCGGCGGGGCGATCGAGGCCCAGGCGATGCGCAGCTCGACCTCGTCGCTCACCGCTGCTCAGTGTCGCCGGGAGGCGGCCGCGGCGCAACGAGGCAGCGCACAGGTCGCCGGCGCCGACGCGCCGCTGTGCGAGGCTGCGCGACGTGGCCGTGCTCGTCGACCAGCCGCGGTGGTGGTGGCGCGGTCGCCGTTGGTGCCATCTCGTGTCGGACGAGTCGCTGGAGGAGCTGCACGACTTCGCCGCCGCCGTCGGGATTCCACGCCGCGGGTTCCAGGGCGACCACTACGACGTGCCAGAGGAGCACCGCGATCGAGGTGGTGGCGGCGGGCGCCGTGGAGGTCGACAGCCGCGAGCTGGTTCGGCGCCTGCGCGCCGCCGGGCTGCGGCTGAGCCCGGCGCAGCGTCGGCGCCAGCACACGACGCCGCAGCTCGGCTCGAGCGTGTCATCGCGAGCGCGTCGGCGACCGATCACGGCCAGCCGCGGTGGCTCGGCGAGCAGGTCGCGTGGACACCAGGCGACGTCGTCGCTGAAGATGAACCACTCGAGGAGCTCGCAGCCGTGGGTCTCGGCGATCTCGCACAGCTCCAGCCAGCGGTCGGCGTCGCCCGGCAGGGCGTCCGTAGCCGGGCCGGACGGCGGCGACGACGAACGTCGCCGGGTGGCCGGCCTCGGCGGCGCCTTCGGCGAGCAGCTCGACGACGTCGATGACGGCGTCGGGCGAGTCGGTTCCGTCGACGATGACGACGGCGTGGCCGCCGAGGTCGGTGTCGAGCACGAGGACGATCACCTGGGGCTGCGGCGGATGGTGCATCGCCGTGGTGATGACCGCCAGGGCGGCATCGGCGGAGTCGACCACGGTCGGCAGCGCGCGCTCGCCGAGGACGTCGCCGTCGAGCTCGACGGTTCGCCGGCAGTACGTAGACATGTGTTGCTCCCTGAGTGAGCGGAAGTCCAGGGAGATGTCGGTGTCGACGACCGTAGAGAAGGGGTGTCATGGTCGATCGCGGTCGCCGCTGACGGTTGAATGTGCCACCATGGCCGACGTCACGCTGTACCACAACCCCCGTTGCACGAAGTCGCGCCAGGCGCTGCAGATCGCCGAGGACGCCGGCGACGAGTTCACCGTCGACGTCGTCAAGTACCTCGAGACGCCGCCGACGCGCCGACGAGCTGCGGGCGATCGTCGCCAAGCTCGAGGACGAGCCCGCTCGCCTCGTCCGCCGCGAGCGCTGGGACGAGCTCGGCGTCACCGCCGACGACGTCGCCACGCCGGACGGCGTCATCGACGTGCTCACCGAGCACCCGTCGCTGATGGAGCGACCGCTGATCGTCACGGCCGACCGGGCGTTCATCGGCCGTCCGACCGAGCGGGTCAGCGAGTTCTTCGGCGGCGGTCGATGACCGGCGCGATCGCTTCGGGTCACGAGCGACCTCGCCGGTGGGCGCGGCTTCGGGTGATCACGCCAGTGCCGCGCCGCGGCACGTGTCAGGCCGGTGCGTCGGCGAGCTCCGCCTCGTCGACGAGCGGGCCGGTGAACTGGGCGTTGTACAGCCGGTAGTAGGCGCCGCGCCGGGCGAGCAGCTCGTCGTGGTCGCCCTGCTCGACGATCTGGCCGTCCTCCATCACGAGGATCGTGTCGGCGTCGCGGATCGTCGACAGGCGGTGGGCGATCACGAAGCTCGTGCGGTCGGCGCGCAGCGCGGCCATCGCGTGCTGCACGAGCACCTCGGTGCGCGTGTCGACCGAGCTCGTCGCCTCGTCGAGGATGAGGATCGCCGGGTCGGCGAGGAACGCCCTGGCGATCGTCACGCAGCTGGCGCTCGCCGGCGCTGAGGTTGCTGCCCTGGTCGTCGACGACCGTGTCGTAGCCGTCGGGGAGCGAGTGGACGAAGCGGTCGACGTAGCTGATCCGCGCCGCCTCGAGGATCTCCTCGTCGGTCGCGCCGTGGCCGCCGTAGGCGATGTTGTCGCGGATCGTGCCGCCGAACAGCCAGGCGTCCTGCAGGACCATGCCGATCTCGCCGCGCACGTCGCGCCGGCGCATCGTCGCGATGTCGACGCCGTCGAGGCGGATCGTGCCGCCGTCGAGGTCGTAGAAGCGCATGATCAGGTTGACCAGCGTCGTCTTGCCGGCACCGGTCGGTCCGACGATGGCGACCGTCTGGCCGGGCTCGACGTCGAGCGACAGGTGCTCGATGAGCGGGCGGTCGGCGACGTAGCGGAACGACACGTCGTCGAACTCGACGTGGCCGCGGACGTCGCTCGAGCGTCGCCGGCACGTCGGAGTCGGGTCGCTCCTCGGCGGCGTCGAGCAGCTCGAACACCCGCTCGGCCGAGGCGACCCCCGACTGCAGCACGTTCATCATCGAGGCGACCTGGGTGAGCGGCTGGGTGAACTGCCGCGAGTACTGCACGAACGCCTGCACGTCGCCGAGCGTCATCGCCCCGGACGCCACGCGCAGGCCGCCGACGACGGCGATGGCGACGTAGTTGAGGTTCCCGATGAACATCGTCACCGGCATGATCAGCCCGGAGATGAACTGGGCGCCGAAGCTGGCCTGGTACAGCTGCTCGTTCTCGGCGTCGAAGCGCGCCTGCACCTCGCGCTGGCGGCCGAACACCTTGACCAGCGAGTGGCCGCTGAACGCCTCCTCGATCTGCCCGTTGAGCCGCCCGGTGTGCGCCCACTGGGCGATGAACTTGCGCTTCGACCGCTTGGCGATCTGGCGCGTCACGAGCATCACCAGCGGGATCGTCACCAGGGCGATCGAGCGCCAGCAGCGGCGAGATCGACATCATCATCGCGACGACGCCGATGACCGTGAACGTCGACGTCAGCAGCTGGCTGAGCGTCTGCTGCATGCTCTGCTGGATGTTGTCGATGTCGTTGGTCGCCCGGCTGAGGATCTCGCCGCGCGGCTGGCGGTCGAAGTAGCTCAGCGGCAGGCGGTGCAGCTTGGCTCTCGACGTCGCCGCGCAGCTGCCGCACGGCGCGGTTGACGATGCGGTTGAGCAGCCGACCCTGGAGCATCGCCAGCACGCGCGGCGATGACGTACAGGCCGAGGGCGAGCGAGCAGGACGTTGCGCAGCTCGTCGAACTGGATGCCGCGGCCGGGCACGACGTCCATCCCGGACACCATGTCGGCGAGGCGGTCCTCGCCGCTGCCGCGCAGCTCGGCGCTCCGCCTCGGCGGTCGCTCGCCGGCCGGCATGCGGCCGCCGATGACGCCGCGGAAGATGATGTCGGTGGCGCGCCGAGGAGGCGCGGTCCGATCGACCGTCAGCGTCGACGCTGACCGCGCACAGGCGCGACGACGAGGAGCGAGACCGAGGCGGTCGGGCCGCAGCCGGGCGACGAGGCGGCCGCAGCGACGAGCGGAAGTGGACCGCCTTCTCGGTCGGCGCGGCGAGGTTGGCCATCGGCCCGCGGCGCTGGACGTCGCCGGCGGCCGCCGGCAGCCGCGCCGCCGAGCGGCGGCGCGGCGGTCTCCGACTGGCCGTCGTCGCTCACGCCGCCTCCTCGCCGCCTGCGACTCGACGATCTCGACGTAGGTCGGGCACGTCGGCGAGCAGCTCGTCGTGGCGGCCGATGCCGACGACGAGCGCCGTCCTCGAGCACGACGATCTCGTCGGCGCCGATGATCGTCGACACGCGCTGGGCGACGATGATCACCGCGGCATCGCGGGTCCGCGGCGCCAGGGCGGCGCGCAGCCGGGCGTCGGTGCCGAGGTCGAGCGCCGAGAAGGCGTCGTCGAACAGGTAGATCTCCGGCCGGCGGATCAGCGCTCTGGCGATCGCCAGCCGCTGGCGCTGCCCACCCGAGAAGTTCGTGCCGCCCTGGGCGACGGGCGCCTCGCAGACCGTCCGGCAGCGCCCGCACGAAGTCGGCGGCCTGGGCCACCTCGAGGGCGTCCCACATCTCGTCGTCGGTCGCCGTCGGGCAGCCCGTAGCGCAGGTTGCTGGCGATCGTGCCGCTGAACAGGTAGGCGGTCTGCGGGACGACGCCGATGCGGCTCCACAGCAGCTCCTCGTCGAGGTCGCGCACGTCGACGCCGTCGACGAGGACGGCGCCGCTCGGTGACGTCGAACAGGCGGGGGATGAGGTTGACGAGCGTCGTCTTGCCGGCGCCGGTGCTGCCGACGATCGCCGTCGTCTGGCCCGGGCCGACGGTGAACGACACGCCGCGGAGCACGGGCGACCTCGGCGCCGGGGTAGCGGAACGTCACGTCGCGCAGCTCGACGCGCCCGTGCGTCGGCGACGTCGGTGACCGGGTGCTGCGGCGGGGCGACCGACGACGCCGTGTCGAGCACCTCGCCGATGCGATCGGCGGACACCGCCGCACGCGGCGCCAGCACGCGCGACGAACGTCGCCATCATCACCGCCATCAGGATCTGCATCAGGTAGCTGAGGAAGGCGGTGAGCGAGCCGATCTGCAGCGACCCGTCGTCCACCGGGCCGGCGCCGAACCACAGCACGGCGACGCTCGACGCGTTGAACACGAACATCACCGTCGGGAACATCAGCGCCATCCACTGACCGACCCAGATGGCGGCGTCGGTGAGCTCGTCGTTGGTCGTGGCGAAGCGGGCCGCCTCGCTGTCGCTCGCGGACGAACGCCCGCACGACGCGGATCCCGGCGATCTGCTCGCGCAGCACCCGGTTGACGTCGTCGGTGCGCTCCTGCACGCTGGCGGAAGCCGGGGATCATCCGGCTGACGATGAAGCCGACGGCGAGCACCAGCGCCGGCACGCTGACGAGCAGCAGCCACGACAGCGACGAAGCCCTCGCGCATCGCCATGACGATCCCGCCGACGGCCATGATCGGGGCCGTCACGAGCATCGTGAACGTCATCAGCACGAGCATCTGCACCTGCTGCACGTCGTTGGTGTTGCGGGTGATCAGCGACGGCGGCGCCGAAGCGGCCGATCTCGCGGGCGGAGAACGTGCCGACGTGGTGGAAGATCCGGGCCCGCAGGTCGCGCCCGGCGGCCATCGCCACGCCGGCGCTGAAGTAGGTGGCGGCGATCGAGGCGGCGATCTGCACGAGCGTGACGAGCAGCATCCGCCCGCCGGCGGCGACGATGTAGCCGGTGTCGCCGGTCGCCACGCCGTTGTCGATGATGTCGGCGTTGAGGCTCGGCAGCTGCAGCGATGCCATCGTGGCGACGGCCTGGAAGACGATGATGAGGGCGACCCGCCGGCGGTACGGGCGCACCGACTCGGACGATCAGCGAGATCAGCATCGCTGTGCCGACCGTAGCGCCAGCGAGCGAGTGCCGGTCGTCTGCACGGAGCCTCCGCGGAGCGACGCGCTCCGAGTCGATGAGCTCGCTCGGCCGACACGCTGCACGACCGTAGCGCCGTCCGCAGGGAGCGGCCAACACGGCCTGCGTGGCCGGGGAACGCAATGGACGTCGATCAGCGGGCGACGAAGTACTTGGCCTGGGGGTGGTGGCAGATGATCGCCGAGGTCGTCTGCTCCGGGCTGGTACTGCCAGCCGGTCTCCTCGCTGACCTCGATGCCGAGCCGGTCGGCGCCGAGCAGCGCGGCGACGGTGGCGTTGTCCTCGAGGTCGGGGCACGCCGGGTAGCCCCACGAGTAGCGGCCGCCGCGGTACTGCTGGCGGAACAGCCCGCCGATCGTCGGGCCGTCCTCGCCGACGAACCCCCACTCCTCGCGGATCCGCTGGTGCCAGTACTCGGCGAGCGCCTCGGCCATCTCGACGCCGAGGCCGTGCAGCAGCAGGTACTGCTGGTACTCGTTGGCGGCGAACAGCCGGGCCGTCTCCTCGCTGACCGCCGAGCCCATCGTGACGATGTGGAAGGCGGCGTAGTCGACCTCGCCGGACTCGACCGGCCGGAAGAAGTCGGCGATGCACAGGAACGGCGTCGACCTGCTGGCGCGGGTAGTGGAAGCGGGCCGCCTCGGTCGGTGCGCGACTCGTCGGTCCACACGACGAGGTCGTCGCCGTCGCCGTTGGCCGGGAAGTAGCCGTAGACGACCTGCGGCACGAGCACGCCGGACGCCTTGGCCGCGGCGAGCTGCTCGCGGAACGTCGCGCGGATGCGGGTCTTGAACTCGTCGTCGTTCTCCGGGCGGTCCCGCCGGCGTCCGTCTCGGGCCGGAACTGCCACTGGTTGCGGTACAGCGCCGTCTCGTTGACGAACGCGGCGATCTCGTCGAGCGAGATGCCCTTGACGACCCGCGAGCCGAGGAACGGCGGCGTGAACACCTCGTTGTCGGTGGCGACGTCGGGCGAGCGCGCGGGGCAGCTCGACGACGGCGGCGTCGGCGTCGCCGGTGCGCTCGGGCAGCTCGCGGCCGGTCGGCACGCGGCCGAAGTCGGGGTCCCACTCGCCGCTGCGCTTCATCGTCATCAGCGCGTCGAGCGTCGACAGCCCCTCGAACGCGTCGCGGCCGTAGAACAGGCGGCCCTCGTAGATCTCGCGCAGGTCGCGCTCGACGTAGCGGCGGGTGAGCGCGGCGCCGCCGAGCAGCACCGGGATCTCGCTGAGGCCGAGCGAGTTCAGCTCCTCGAGGTTCTCGCGCATGATCAGCGTCGACTTCACGAGCAGGCCGCTCATGCCGAGGGCGTCGGCGTCGACCTCCTTGACCTTGGCGACCATCTCGCCGATCGGCACCTTGATGCCGAGGTTGTGGACCTCGTAGCCGTTGTTCGTGCAGATGATGTCGACGAGGTTCTTGCCGATGTCGTGGACGTCGCCCTTCACCGTGGCGATGACGAGCTTGCCCTTCGACGTCGAGCCGTCGACGCGCTCCATGTGCGGCTCGAGGTAGGCGACCGCCGTCTTCATCGTCTCCGCCGACTGCAGCACGAACGGCAGCTGCATCTGCCCGGAGCCGAACAGCTCGCCGACGACCTTCATCCCGTCGAGCAGCACGTCGTTGACGATGTCGAGGGCCGGCATGCCCGCCGGCCATCGCCTCGTCGAGATCGGCGGTGAGGCCGTCGCGGTCGCCGTCGATGATGCGCGTGCTTGAGGCGCTCGTCGACCGGCAGGCCGCTGCGGTCGGGCTTCTCGGTCTTCGTCGACTTGACGTCGGCGAACACCTCGAGCAGCTGCTGCAGCGGGTCGTAGTCGGGTCGCCGGCGGTCGCAGACGAGGTCGAGGCAGACCTCGCGCTGCTCGTCGGGGAGCCGGTTGAGCGGCACGATCTTGCCGGCGTGGACGATCGCCGAGTCGAGCCCGGCCTCCACGCACTCGTGGAGGAACACGCTGTTGAGGGCGTGGCGGGCGGCCGGGTGAGAGCCCGAAGCTGACGTTGGACAGGCCGAGCATCGGTGTAGGCGCCGGGGATCTCGGCCTTG
Organism: uncultured Alphaproteobacteria bacterium; assembly: GCA_963736275.1. Taxonomy (GTDB): domain Bacteria; phylum Pseudomonadota; class Alphaproteobacteria; order Rhizobiales; family Xanthobacteraceae; genus Pseudolabrys. The sequence goes on along the minus strand of CAVTOP010000005.1, from coordinate 15,749 downwards.
ATCCGGCGGATCGCCTCGATCGTGTGCGATCGCGTCGCGGCGCAGGTCGTCGTCGCCGGTCGACAGCGGGAACGTCAGGGCGTCGAAGATCAGGTCGCTCGGCTGACAGCCCGTAGCGCTCGGTGGCGATCTCGTGGATGCGGTGGGCGATCTCCATCTTCCACTCGACGTCGCGGGCCTGGCCGCGCTCGTCGATGAGCAGGCAGATCACGGCCGCGCCGTAGTCGCGGGCGAGCGAGAACACCCGGTCCATGCGGCTGCCGGGCAGCTCGCCGTCCTCGAGGTTGGCCGAGTTGAGGATCGCCCGGCCGCCGATGTGCTGCAGCGCCGGCCTCGAGCACCGGCGGCTCGGTGGAGTCGAGCACGAGCGGCACGCTCGCCTGGGTGGCGAAGCGCTTGGCGATCTCGTCCATGTCGACGGCGCCGTCGCGGCCGACGTAGTCGACGCAGACGTCGAGCACGTGGGCGCCCTCGCTGATCTGCTCGTTGGCCATCTTCGTGCAGGTGTCCCAGTCGCCGGCGAGCATCGCGTCGCGGAACGCCTTCGAGCCGTTGGCGTTGGTGCGCTCGCCGATGATCAGCAAGCTGAGGTCCTGGTCGAGCGGCGACCGGGCTGTAGATCGACGACACGCTCGGCTCGAACGCGGGCGAGCGGCGCGCCGGCTCGAGGCCGCGGACCGCCTCGACGACCTGGCGGAGGTGCTCGGGCGTCGTGCCGCAGCAGCCGCCGACGATCGACGACGCCGAGCTCGGTGACGTGGCGGCGGTGGAACTCGGCGAGCTGCTCGGGCGTGAGGTCGTAGTGCGTGCGGCCGTCGACGATGCTCGGCAGGCCGGCGTTGGGCAGCACGCTGATCGGCAGCGGCGAGTGCTGGGACAGGTAGCGCAGGTGCTCCTGCATCTCCGCCGGGCCGGTGGCGCAGTTGATGCCGAGCACGTCGGGCCGCATCGCCGCGAGCGACACGAGGGCGGCGCCGATCTCGCTGCCGACGAGCATCCGCCCGGTCGTCTCCATCGTCACCTGCACCTGCAGCGGCACCGGCGCGGCCCGCCGACTTCATCGCCCGCCGGCAGGCGATCATCGCCGCCTTGACCTGCAGCAGGTCCATGCACGTCTCGATGAGGAACAGGTCGACGCCGCCCTCGAGCAGCCCGGCGGCCTGCTCCTCGTAGGCGTCGCGCAGCTCGGCGAAGCCGATGTGCCCGAGGCTCGGCAGCTTCGTGCCGGGACCGATCGAGCCGGCGACGTAGCGGGTGCGGCCGTCGGTGGCGAAGTCGTCGGCGACCTCGCGGGCGAGGCGGGCCGGCGGCGACGTTGAGCTCGTAGGCCTGGTCGGCGATGTCGTACTCGTTGAGCACGGTCGAGAAGCTGCCGAAGCTGGCCGTCTCGACGGCGTCGACGCCGACGTCGAAGAACGCCGCGTGCATGCCGCGCGATGACGTCGGGCCGGGTGAGGCAGAGCATCTCGTTGCAGCCCTCGAGCGTCGGCGCCGCCGAAGTCGTCGGCGGTCGAGGTCGAGACCCTGGACGTACGTGCCGAACGCGCCGTCGAACACGACGACCCGCTCGGCGACGGCATCGAGGTAGGGCTGCCGGGTCATGCGGCATCGCTACCAGCGCTATCGGGGAGTCCGTGCCACCGGCGCCTCGGAGATCCGTGTCAGGGCTGCCACGAACTTCCGCAGATCCGATCGGCGGCCAGACTGGCGGGCGATGTCAACGAAGACCGATTCCCTCGCCGCCGGCCGCTGGACCGCTCACCAGGGTGAGCCGCGACCTCAGCTGGTTCGATCCGGCGCCGTCGTGGCGCCGGGCCGGCGACCTCGTCGTCGGCGTCGCCCGCAGCGGCGCCGGCCGGCGGCCGGGGCGATCGGCGTGCCGGTCGGGGAGAAGGGCGCGGTGCCCGCGCCAGCTCGGCGTCGACCGGGCGACGCTCGCCGCGCCTCGGCTTCGAGGGCAAGGTCGGCCAGACGCTCGTCGTCCCGCGCCGGGACGGCGCCGACGTCGTCGCCGTCGGCACCGGCGGCGGCCAGCTCGTCGCTCGCCGAGCTGCGCGACGCCGCGGCCGCCGTTCGCCCGCGCCGTGCCGAAGCACGCCGCGCTGGCGACGAGCCTGCACGAGGCCGGCGCGCGACGCCGCCGCCGCGGCGCAGGCCGTCGTCGAGGGCGTCCTGCTCGCCCGCTACCGCTTCGACTCGCTGAAGTCCAACGGCGACACGCCGCCGCTGGAGTCGTTGACGTTGCTCGTCGCCCGGCCGACCGGCAGCGCCGCGGTCGAGGCCGGCATCGCCCGCGGCCGCGCGACGGCCGCGCGCCGCGATGCTCGCCCGCGACCTCGCCAACACGCCGCCCAGCCACCTCACGGCGACCCGCCTCGCCGACCTCGCCGCCGAGGTCGGCAAGGACGTCGGGCCTCGGCGTCGAGGTGTTCGACGTCGACCGCCTCGCCGAGCTCGGGTGCGGCGGGCTGCTCGGCGTCAACGCCGGCAGCGCCGAGCCGCCGTGCATGATCAAGCTGACGTACCGGCCCAGCGGCGGCGAAGGCGCGGCGCGCCACCTCGCCCTCGTCGGCAAGGGGATCATGTACGACTCGGGCGGCATCAGCCTGAAGCCGAGCGACCCGATGCACGCGGCGATGAAGATGGACATGTCCGGCGCCGCCGCCGTGCTGGCGACGATGTCGGCGCTCGCCGCCGTCGGCTGCCGCAACGCGGTCACCGGATTCCTGATGTGCACCGACAACATGCCGTCGGGCTCGGCGACGAAGCTCGGCGACGTGCTGCACATCCACGGCGGCAAGACCGTCGAGATCCACAACACCGACGCCGAGGGCCGCCTCGTGCTCGCCGACGGGCTGGCCCTCGCCGTCGAGGAGCAGCCCGACGCGATCGTCGACATCGCCACGCTCACCGGCGCCGCGCTCGTCGCCCTCGGGACCGGCTACGCCGGCGTGCTCGGCAACGACCAGGCGCTCGTCGACCAGGTGCGCGCCGCCGCCGACGCCACCGACGAGCCGGTGTGGCAGCTGCCGCTGGAGACGAAGCGCTACCGCAAGCTGCTCGACTCCGACGTCGCCGACATCAAGAACGTCGGCGGCCCGTACGGCGGGGCGATCACCGCCGCCGTGTTCCTCAGCGAGTTCGTCGGCGACGTCCCGTGGGCGCACCTCGACATCGCCCCGACGATGAAGGTCGACGCCGACGAGTCGTGGCGCTCGAAGGGCGCCACCGGCTTCGGCACCCGCCTGCTCATCGACCTGGCGACGAACTTCACCAAGCCGCCTGACAGCTCGACGACCGAGCCAGGTCGAGCTGCGGTGATCCCGCTCGACCGCATCGGCGGTGCCCCGATCACGTGGGGCGTGTGCGAGGTCCCTGGGTGGGGCGTGATGCTGTCCGGCCGACCGCGTGCTCGGCGAGATGCGCTCGCTCGGCATCACGGCCACCGAGCTCGGGGCTCCCGGGTTCCTGCCCCGACGATCCCGACGCGCTCGGCGAGGTGCTCGACCGCAACGGCATGTCGCCTGATCGGCGGGTTCGTCCCGGTCGTGCTCCACGACCCCGACCAGCGCGAGGCGACGCTCGCCGAGGCCCGCGCGACGGCCGAGCTGTTCGCCGCCGCCGGGGCGACGATGTTCGTCACCGCCGTCGTCGTCGATCCGGGCTGGGCCCCGCGGTTCGAGCTGTCCGCGGCGCAGTGGGACCACCTCGTCGGCATGCTCGGCGAGCTCGACGCGCTGTGCGCCGAGCACGGGCTCACGCAGGCGCTGCACCCGCACGTCGGCACGCTCGTCGAGACCGCCGCCGACGTCGACCACGGTGCTCGAGCGGTCCGACGTGCGCTGGTGCCTCGACACCGGGCACCTGCTCGATCGGTGGCTACGACCCGGCGCAGTTCGCCGTCGACGCCGGCGACCGCGTCGTCCACGTGCACCTCAAGGACGTCCGTGGCGACGTCGCCGCCACGGGTCCGCGGCGGTGAGCTGTCGATCCAGGACGGCGTCGGCGCCGGGCTTGTTCTGCCCGCTCGGCGACGGCGACGTGCCGATCCTCGACGACGGTCGACGCGCTCGAGGCCGCCGGCTACGCGGGTGGTACGTGCTCGAGCAGGACACGGATCTCGGCGCGGCAGAGCCGCCTCCCGGCACGGGGCCGGTGGAGGCGGCTCGGGCGCAGCTTGGAGTCTATCTCAGCCGTCTGACCAGTGCTGCCTGCGGGCAGCAGCACGGAGTCGATGATGTGCACGGTGGCGTTGGCGGTCTGGATGTCGCCGCACACGACGATCGCCGGACCGCTGCCGGCGTCGACGGTGACCCGGTCGCCGAACTGATCGATCGTCAGCGTGCCGCCGAGGTGTCGACGGTGCCGGCGGCGACGAGGTCGGTCGTCGACAGCTGCTGGCCGGCACACGACGTGCAGCGTGAGGATGTCGGTGAGCACGCCGGCGGGGTCGGCGAGCACGCGCCTCGAGGTCGGCCGCCGGGATCTTGCCGAACGCCGAGTTCGACGGGGCGAAGATCGTGAACGGTCCCTCACCGTTGAGCGTGTCGGTGAGCCCGGCCGCCTCGACGGCCGGCGGCGAGCGTGGACAGCTGCGGGTTGTTGCCGGCGGCGGTGGCGGCCGGATCGTCGGCCATCCCTTCGAAGCTGCCCTCGCCCTCGGTCGGCACGGCCGCGCAGCCGGGACCGGACGTCAGCGTCGCCGCGCACGTCGACCGGCGCCGAAGGCGCCGGACGGCACGGCGAGCAGGGCGTCGCCGTTGGCGGCGATGTCGAACGACGTCGGCGTCCGGGAGATCGACGCCGAGCGACCCGACCGTGTTGAGGATCCCGTCGTTCGGCGGGTTCTGGATCGCCAGCGAGCCGGTCGCCGCGTCGACGACGAAGAGCTGCGTCCGGGTCGCCCCGGCGACCGAGTTGGTGTACGCCGCGCCGACGACCTTGCGGCGCCGTGCCGGCGTTGGGGTCGCCGTCGGCGAAGGCGAGCTTGCCGTCGATCGTCGGTGCGCCGGTGTCCGGGTTGGTGCCGATCGCGCCGGTGTCGGGGTTGAGGCGCAGGTTCTGCCCGGTGCTCACGTCGACGCGGATGCGGTCGACGGTGGGGTTGAAGTCGAAGCCGAAGGCGGCCGACTCGAGCGCCGGATCGATCGCCGCGCCGACGGCGGTCGCGGCGCCGGTGGCGGGGTCGATGGTGTAGACGACGCCGCTGCCGGTGAGTCCGACGAGGCTGCCGTCGGCCGGACGGACGGTCGATGCCGACGAGCGGATCGTCGGCGGCGAGCGCCGGTGATCGGCGCCGTCGTCACGGCGGTGAGGTCGTCGACGGAGAACGTCGCCAGCTCACCGGCGTCGGTGAGCCCGTAGACGTTGCCGAGGTCGGGGGCGATGGCGAGGCCGACGAGCTGTAGGCCGCGCCGACGGCGCCGATCGACGATGCGGCACCGGAGTGCGAGGTCGACCGAGTACAGCGTCGGTGCCGTCGGCCGACGGGCTCGGCCGGAGCCGGTGCCGCCGGCATTGGCGAGCCGGTGCAGGCCGAGCGAGGCGAGGGACAGCACGCCGACGCCGATGGCGAGGCGGCGCGGCATGTCCACGGGGGCGTGACGTGTGAGTGTTCATGGGCCAGGTTTCGAAGCCAGCGACCAGTCGTGGATTGGAGTCGCGCCCGACAACACGCGCGCGCAGGGGTGCGACTATGGTCGAACGCATCATCACCGAGGCGGGCTCACGTCGCCCGCAACTTGAGGGGGAAGCATGTCCAACAAGCTCCGCATCGGAGTGCTCGCCGCTGCCGCGTCGCTGGGCGCTCGGCGCCGGTTGGCCTCGACGGTGACGGCCGCTCGCCGTCGCCGGAGAGCGCCGAAGAGGGCATGACGATCGCCGTCGTCACCCACGGTCAGGCGTCCGACCCGTTCTGGTCGGTGTTCAAGCGTGGTGTCGACGACGCCGCGGCGCAGATGGGTGTGACCGCCAACTACTCGGCGCCGGCGACGTTCGACATGGTCGAGATGTCGTCGCTCATCGACGCCGCCGTCGCCACGAACCCGACGGTCTCGTCGTGTCGGTGCCCGACTACCGGCGCTCGCAGGACTCGCTCGCCGCGGCGAACGAGGCGGGCATCCCGATCATCACCGTCAACTCCGGCTCCGACGTCTACCAGGAGATCGGCGCGATCACCCACATCGGCCAGGACGAGACGATCGCCGGCGCGGGCGCCGGGCGCACGCCTCGCCGAGGCCGGGGCGACGCACGTGATGTGCATCAACCAGGAGGTCGGCAACGCCGGCCTCGACGCCCGCTGCGCCGGTGCCGAGGAGGCGATCGAGGAGGCCGGCGGCACGCTCGAGGTCGTCCAGGTCGACCTCAACGACGCCGCCGGCGTCCAGAGCACGATCAGCGCGACGCTGCAGGCCGACGACACGATCGACGCCGATCCTCGCCCTCGGCCCGACCGGCGCCGCGCCGGCGCTGGCCGCGCTCGACGAGCTCGGCCTGACCGGCGAGATCCTGATCGCCACGTTCGACCTCAGCCCCGACGTGATCCAGGCGATCATCGACGGCAACATGCTGTTCGCCGTCGACCAGCAGCAGTACCTCCAGGGCTACCTGCCGATCGTGTTCCTCACGCTGTACCACGACAACCTCAACACCGTCGGTGGCGGCCTGCCGGTGCTCACCGGCCCGGGCTTCGTCACCGCCGACAACGCCGAGCAGGTGCTCGAGCTGACCGGCGAGGGCTCCCGCTGAGGCACGCCTCAGCGAGAGCGGATCCGGGCGCACGGCCCGGATCGCTGCCGCATCACGACCGTCCGATCAGGGAGGAGACGCATGACCACCGCGACGGTTCCGTCGATCCCGAAGGCGGCGACCGACGAGCGGCTCGCCCGCCGTCGCCGCTGCGTCCGGCTGATGATCCGCCCGGAGTTCGGGGCGCTCGCCGGGGCCATCGTCGTGCTGGCTGCTGTTCGCCTGGCAGGGCGGCGACACCTGGCTGTCGTGGCAGGGCACGGCGACCTACGTCGAGACGGCGGCGCTGCTACGGCGTGTCGGCGCTCGCCGTCGCCCTGCTGATGATCGGCGGCGAGTTCGACCTGTCGTCGGGCGTGATCGTCGGCACGACCGGGATGTTCGCCGCGCTGTTCGCCGTGCACGCCGGCTGGAACGTCGGTCGTCGCGATGCTGCGTGTCGCTGGTCATCGCCGTCGCGATCGGCGTCCTCAACGGCGTGCATGGTCGTGCAGTCGGGGCTGCCGAGCTTCATCGTCACGCTCGGCGTGTTCTTCGCCCTCCGCGGCTTCAACCTGTGGTTGACCCAGCGGGTCACCGACCAGACCCAGGTCACCGGCATCGAGAACGCCGACGGCTACTCGTTCGCCCGCAAGCTGTTCGCCTCCGACTTCGTCCACATCGGCACGCGCCGGGTTCAAGGTGGTCGATCCTGTGGTTCGTCGTCATGGCGATCGATCGGCGCCTGGGTGCTGTCGCGCACGAAGGTCGGCAACTGGATCTTCGCCGTCGGCGGCAACAAGGAGGCGGCCCGGATGGTCGGCGTGCCGGCGAACGGCCACCAAGATCGGCCTGTTCGTCACCGTCGCCGTGTGCGGCTGGGTGCACGGCAGATCGTGCTGTTCCAGACCGAGCCGCTCCAACGTGCATCGAGGGCGTCGGCCAGGAGTTCTACTTCATCATCGCCGCCGTGCTCGGCGGCTGCCTGCTCACCGGCGGCTTCGGCTCGATCGTCGGCGCCGCCCTCGGCTGCCTCATCCTCGGCATGACCCAGCAGGGCATCCCCCTCGCCGGCTGGGACAACAACCTGTACTTCCTGTTCCTCGGCGTGATCCTGCTCGTCGCCGCCTTCGCCAACGAGTGGATCCGGCGCTGGGCGACGTACGGTGTCGCGGCCACCGAGCGCGAAGATCGAACAGGCCGCCGTCGAGGCGAGCGCGAGGCCGAGGCGACGGCGGCGATGGTCGAGGCCGACATGACGGCAGGAGCGCGATGACCGGTCGAGAGCGACTCGCCGAGCCGGTCGGACGCGACGTCGACGGCCACGCGCTGATCGAGCTGCAGCGGCTGTCGAAGTTCTTCGGCAACGTCATCGCCCTGCAGAACATCACGACGAGCGTGCACGCCGGCGAGGTCACGTGCGTGCTCGGCGACAACGGCGCCGGCAAGTCGACGTTCATCAAGATCCTCGCCGGCGTGCACCGCCACGACGAGGGCCACTTCCTGATGGAGGGCGAGCCGGTCACGTTCCACTCGCCGCGCGAGGCCAAGGCGGCCGGCATCGCCACCGTGTACCAGGACCTGGCGATGGCGCCGCTGATGTCGATCTGGCGCAACTTCTTCCTCGGCTCCGAGCCGACGACGTGGCTCGGCACGATCGACATGACGCAAGGCCAAGGCGATCGCCGTCGAGGAGATGGCCAAGATGGGCATCGACGTGCGCGACCCGGAGCAGCCGGTCGGCACGCTGTCGGGCGGCGAGCGCCAGTCGCGTGGCGATCGCCCGCGCCGTCTACTTCGGCGCCAAGGTGCTGATCCTCGACGAGCCGACGGCGGCGCTCGGCGTGAAGCAGTCGGGCGTCGTGCTGCGCTACATCGTCGCCGCCCGCGACCGTGGCCTCGGCGTGATCTTCATCACCCACAACCCGCACCACGCCTACCCGGTCGGCGACCGCTTCCTGATCCTCAAGCGCGGCCAGAGCCTCGGCAACTTCGCCAAGGAGCGAGATCACCCGCGACGAGCTCATCCAGCTGATGGCCGGCGGCGCCGAGCTCGAGGCAGCTCGAGCACGAGATCGAGTCGTCGTCGCTGAGACTGCGATGACCGGCGGCCGATGACCGACGCTCGAGCTGCTGACGGTCGGGCGGGTCAGCGTCGACCTCTACGCCGACGAGGCCGGCGCCGGCTTCGATCGACCCGCAGCGCTTCGTCAAGTCGATCGGCGGCACGGCCACCAACGTCGCCGTCGCCGCGGCGCGGCTCGGGCACCGCAGCGCCGTGCTCACGCAAGGTCGGCGCCGATCCGTTCGGCGACTACGTGCGTCGCCAAGCTCGAGTCGTTCGGCGTCGACACCCGCGTTCGTCGGCCGCGACCCGACGCTGCGGACGCCGCTGGCCTTCGCCGCGATGACCCGCCGGAGGATCCGCAGCTGCTGTTCTACCGCGAGCCCGACGGCGCCCGGACATGCAGCTGCGGCCCGGCGACGTCGACGACGCGACGGTCGACGACGTCGCCGTGTTGTGGGTCGCCGGCTCGGCGATGGCCGAGGAGCCGGCGCGCGTCGACGATCGCCGGCGATCGCTCGACCAGCGCGGCCGGCGCGCGCCACACCGTGCTCGACCTCGACTACCGGCCGGTGCTGTGGGCCGAGCGAGGCGACGGCGTCGGCCGTGATCGGTGCGGCCGTCGACGCGGCCACGGTCGCCGATCGGCAACCGCGCCGAGTGCCGCGTCGCCGTCGGCACCGACGATCCCGACGCGGCTGCCGACGCGCTGCTCGGGCGCGGCGTCGAGATCGCCGTCGTCAAGCTCGGCGGCGACGGCGTGCTCGTCGCCACCGCCGACGGGCGCGACGGTCGTGCCGCCGCGGCCGGTCGAGGTGGTGTGCGGGCTCGGCGCCGGCGACGCGTTCGGCGGCGCGCTTCGTGCCACGGGCTGCTCGCCGGGTGGGCGCCGGTGCGCGATCGTCGAGTACGCCAACGCCGCCGGGGCGATCGTCGCCGGCGCGGCTGATGTGCGCCGACGCGATGCCGACCGACGCCGAGATCGACGAGATGCTGCAGGACGCGTCGTGACGCACGATGACGAGTCATGCCAGCGCTGACCGACGCCGCCTACGCGCAGCTGCTCACGACGTCCGCGTCGACGACCCCGAGCGGATCGCCGAGGCGCTGGCCGCGCGGCCGCCGGCGCGAGCGCGCTGACCGCCGACGGGACGCTGTTCATCGTCGCCGCCGACCACACCGCCCGCGGGATGGTCGGGGCTCGGCGACGACCCGCGGGCGATGGCCGACCGGCGGACGATGCTCGACCGGCTGCTCGATCGCCCTCGACAACCCGCGGGTCGACGGCGTGCTGGCCAGCGCCGACATCCTCGAGGACCTCGTCGTGCTCGGCGCCCTCGACGACAAGGTCGCCGTCGGCACGATGAACCGCGGCGGGCTCGCCGGGGCGCGCGTGGGAGCTCGACGACCGCTTCACCGCCTACGACGCCGAGCACCTCGTCGCCGGCCAACCTCGACGCCGGCAAGATGCTGCTGCGCATCGACCCGACGACGCCGGCACCGTGCCGACGCTCGCGGCCTGCGCCGCCGCCGTCGCGGCGCTCAACGACCGGCGGATGATGGCGATGGTCGAGCCGATCCCGTACACCAAGGACGGCAACGGGCGGGCGGTGTGGGACCACGACCCCGACGGCCCTGCTGCAAGGCGGTCGGCGTGTGCGCCGCGCTCGGCTGGTCGTCGGCGTACACCTGGCTGAAGATCCAGGCGACGGCCGACATCGCCACGGTCGCCGCGGTGACGACGCAGCCGCTGCTGATCCTCGGCGGTGCGCCGGGGCCCGATCCCGGAGGCGACGTTCGCGTCGTGGGAGCGGGCGCTGCACGCAGCCGACCGTCCGCGGCCTCGTCGTCGGCCGGGCGCTGCTGTACCCGCCCGACGGCGACGTCGAGGGCGCCGTCGGCCGGGCCGCCGACCTCGTCGCAGCAGGCCGCGAACGGACGCCGGCGATGACGACCGCACTCGCTGGCACCGCCCGCCGGCACGACCGTGGCACCTCGGCGCCGTCGCCGACGTCGACGCCGCGAGACGCCGGCTGGACCTACTGCGGCCTGCGCATCGTGTCGATCGCGCCCGGGCGGCGTGCACGAGCTCGTCACGGGCGACGCCGAGATGGCCGTGCTGCCGCTGTCGGGCGGTGCCGTCACCGTCGACGTCGACGGGCGGCGGTTCGAGCTCGCCGGGCGCGACACGGTGTTCGCCGCGGTCACCGACTGGGCGTACCTGCCCGATCGACGCCGAGGTGCGGCTGTCCAGCGCCGGCCGGCGCCGAGGTCGCGCTTGCCGTCGGCGCGGGCGACGCGCCGCTTCGACCCGGCGATGGTCGCCGGCGCAGGACGTCGCCGTCGAGATCCGCGGCGCCGGCCCGGCGACGCGCCAGGTCACCAACTTCATGTCGCCGGAGTCGTTCGACGGCGCCGACAAGCTGATGTGCGTCGAGCTGCTGACGCCCGACGGCAACTGGTCGAGCTACCCGCCGCACCGTCACGACGACAGCCCGGAGTGCCCGGTGAACAACGAGGAGATCTACTACTTCCGCATCGGCCGCGCCGGCACCACCGACTACGCCGCCGGACGGGTTCGCGCATGCACCGCACGTACACGCCCGACGGCGACGTCGACGTCACCGTCACGATCGGCGACGAGGACGTCTTCCGTGATCCAGCGCGGCTACCACGGCCCGTGCGTCGCCGCGCCCGGCTACCCGCTGTACTACCTCAACGTCCTCGCCGGCCCCGGCGGTGAGCGCTCGATGGCGTTCTGCGACGACCCCACCCACCACTGGGTGCGCCCGAGCTGGGACGCGATGGCCGCCGACCCGCGGGTCCCGATGACGACGGCAGCAGGGTCGGTCGATGAGCGCTCACACGATTCGCCTGACCGCCGCCGAGGCGATCGTCCGCTACCTCATCGTGCAACGCACGGTCATCGACGGCCGCGAGGAGCCGCTGATCCCCGGCGTGTTCGCCATCTTCGGGCACGGCAACGTCACGTGCCTCGGGCCGGCGCTGCACGCCGCCGGCGACGAGCTGCCGACGTGGCGCGGCCAGAACGAGCAGGGGATGGCGCTGGCGGCGATCGCCTACGCCAAGGCGATGCGCCGTCGCCAGCTGATGGTCGCGACGACCTCGATCGGTCCCGGCGCCCTCAACCTGGTGACCGCCGCCGGCGTGGCGATGGCCAACCGCCTGCCCGTGCTGCTGCTGTCGGGCGACACGTTCCAGAGCCGGCTGCCCGACCCGGTGCTGCAGCAGGTCGAGCACTTCGACGACCCGTCGACGACGGCCAACGACGCCTTCCGTGCCGGTCGTCCGCTACTGGGACCGCATCACCCGGCCCGAGCAGGTCATCCAGTCGTTGCCGCAGGCGCTCGCCGCGATGCTCGATCCCGGCTGACTGCGGGCCGGCGTTCATCGCCCTGCCCCAGGACGTCCAGGCGCGAGGCCTACGACTATCCGCTGCGGCTGTTCGAGCCTGTCGTCCACGAGGTCGTCCGCCCACGGCCGGACGCTGGCCCAGGTCGCCGCCGCGGCCGAGGCGCTGCGGCGCCGCGCAGCGTCCGCTGATCATCGCCGGCGGAGGCGTCCACTACTCGCTCGCCGAGGACGAGCTGGCGTCGTTCGCCGAGCGCCACGGGATCCCGGTCGTCGAGACGGTCGCCGGCAAGTCGACGTTGACCCACGACCACCCGTGCTACGCCGGGCCGATCGGCGTCATCGGCGCCGAGGGTGCCAACCGCCTCGCCGCCGAGGCCGACGTCGTGCGTCGCCGTCGGCACCCGCCTCGGCGACTTCGCCACCGGCTCGTGGTCGGTGTTCCAGCGACCCGGACGTGCGGGTCGTCGGCATCAACGCCGCCCGCTTCGACGCCGGCAAGCACCGGTCGCTGCCGGTCGTCGGCGACGCCCGCGAGGCGCTCGTCGAGCTCGACGCCGCGCTCGGCGACTGGCGCGCGCCGGCGGCGTGGACGGCGCGGATCGAACCGGAGGTGGCCACGCTGTGGGAGTACCTCGATCGCCTCGCCGCAGCCGCACCGACGGGCGCGCCGACGTACGCCCAGGTCGTCGCCGCCGTCAACGCGCGGGCGACGGAGCACGACTACGCCCTCGACGGCGTCCGGCGGCTTCCCCGGCGAGCTCAACAACGGGTGGCGGTCGCGTGGTGTCGCGACGTTCGACTGCGAGTACGGCTTCTCGTGCATGGGCTACGAGCTCGTCCGGCGGCTGGGGTGCGGCGATGGCCCGGTCGCAGCTCGCGCCCGACGGCGACGTCGATCGTGTTCGTCGGCGACGGCTCGTACCTGATGCTCAACAGCGACCTCTACTCGTCGGTGCTGTCGGGCCACAAGATGATCGTCGTCGCTGTGCGACAACGGCGGCTACGCCGTGATCGACCGCCTGCAGGTCAACCAGGGCGGCGAGTCGTTCAACAACCTGCTGGCCGGACGTCGCGGGCGCCCGGCGAGCTGGTGCGCGTCGACTTCGCCGCCCACGCCGCGGCGATGGGCTGCGAGGCGCGCCGGGTCGCGACGATCGACGAGCTGGCCGAGGCGTTCGACTGGGCGCGGACGACAGACCGCACGACCGTCATCGTCATCGAGACCGACCCGCACGCGTGGACCGAGGGCGGGGCGTGGTGGGAGGTCGGTGTGCCCGAGGCGTCGGACCGGCCGTCGATCCGACGCAGCGCGCGCCGCGCTCGACGAGGCCAAGCAGACAGCAGCGGCGAGGCGTGTGACTGATGCTGCGGATCGCCCTGCTCGGGTGCGGGCGCATCGGCCGGATGCACGCCGAGCTGCTCGCCGTCGCGGTGGGCGGCGCCGAGATCGTCAACGGTCTACGACGTCGTGCCGGAGGTGGCCGCGGCGGTCGGCCGCGACCGTTCACGACGTCCCGGTCGCGGCGTCGCTGTCGACGACGCCTTGACGCGGCGTCGACGCCGTGGCCATCTGCACGAACACCGACACCCACGCCGAGCTGATCACGCGTCGCCGCCGAGGCCGGGCTGGCGACGTTCTGCGAGAAGCCGATCTCGCTCGACCTCGCCGACGGTCGACGCGACGCTCGCCGCCGTCGACGAGGCCGGCACGCTCCTGCAGATCGGTTTCAACCGGCGCTTCGACCCGGCCCACGAGGCGGTGCGCGACGGCGGTCGGCCGACGGCGCGCTCGGCGACGCTCTGCCTCGTCAAGATCACCAGCCGCGACCGCCTGCCGCCACCGGTCGGCTACCTCGCGCGCTCCGGCGGGATGTTCCTCGACATGACGATCCACGACTTCGACATGGCCCGCTTCGTCACCGGCAGCGACATCGTCGAGGTCCACGCCGCCGTCGGCGCGGTGCTGGTCGACCCGGCGATCGGCGAGATCGGCGACGTCGACACCTCCGTCGTCGTGCTGCGCCACGCCTCCGGCTGCCTGACGCGTGATCGACAACAGCCGGCAGGCGGTGTACGGCTACGACCAGCGCGTCGAGGCGTTCGGTACCGCCGGGCTGGCGGTGTCGGAGAACCCGCCGCGCCACACCGCCGTGCGTCGCCGACGAGCGGGCGATCGGCGGCGCCGTGCTGCCCGACTCGTTCATCGACCGCTACGAGACGAGCTTCGTGCGGCAGTGGCAGTCGTTCGTCGGCAACGTCGCGGTCCGGCGCGCCGCCGGCGGTGAGCGGGCACGATGCCCGTGTCCCGCTCGTCGCCGGGCTCGCCGCCGTCGAGTCGATGGCGACGGGGCGCCCGGTCCGTCTCTAGCGATCCAGGCGATCCGAGTGCCGGACGACCCCCGTGGCGCGCTCGCGCACTCGGGAGCGGTTCGGCACTCGGGTGGTCCTAACGGGTGGCGCGGACGAGCTCGATCGCCTCGGCGGCCGTCGGCGGCGGGATGCCGACGGCGACCAGTTGCGGCTCGATCACGGCGGCATCGTCGCCGAGGTCGAGCATCGCCAGCGCCAGCGAGCGGGCGCGTTGCAACACGTCGAGACGGTGGCAGCGGGCGGCCAGCTGCCACCGTTCGTGTTCGCGCTGGACCGCCTCGGGCAGGCGGGCGAGGTGACGGCGGGCGAGGTCGGGGAGCAGCCGGCGCACGGCGTAGCCGTCGGCGCGCTGGTGGGCGACGCCGAACATGATGCACCGCCCGAACGCCTTGGCGAAGGCGCTCGACGGACCCTTCGAGTAGCTCAGGCCGAGCGCCTGGGCGGTGACGGTGAGGTCGAGCTCGTAGCCGGCGGGATGGCTGTCGAAGCCCGCCACGAGCCGGCGCACGAGCCAGGTGGCGGTCGGCCCGAGCGTGCCGAGCCAGAACTGCTCGACGTAGGTGGAACGCGGGTCGTGGCCGCGTCGATCGACCACCGGGTCGATCCACGGCGTGATGCGGATGAGTGTCTCCATCGGTCACCTTCTGGACAGGTGCGGTATCGGAGGATGTCACCGTCGTTCTCGTGCATCCTGGGCGCGCGCGGGTCGGGCGAAGCGGAAGGCAGACTGCACGGATGGCTGACGTCGAGCTGATCGGCGGCTGGATCGCCGCCGCCGAACGGGTCACGGTGCTGACCGGCGCGGGGATCTCCACGGATTCGGGGATCCCCGACTTCCGGGGTCCGCAGGGGGTGTGGACGAAGAACCCGGCGGCGGAGAAGTCCTCGACGTTGCAGCATTACCTCGCCGATCCGGAGGTCAGACGCCAAGCCTGGCGGATGCGCGCCGAGTCGGCACTGTGGTCGGCGCAGCCGAACGCCGGGCACCTGGCGATCGTCGACATCCAGCGCGCCGGCAAGCTGCATGGCGTCGTCACCCAGAACATCGACGAGCTGCACCAGAAGGCCGGCACCGATCCGGCGCTGGTGATCGAGGTGCACGGCACCGCGTGGTGGACGAGCTGCCTGTCGTGCGGCGATCGGCGGCCGATGGCCGAGACGCTCGAGCGCGTCCGCGCCGGTGAGGACGACCCACCGTGCCTGGTGTGTGGCG
>CAVTOP010000004.1:0-508507 GCA_963736275.1 uncultured Alphaproteobacteria bacterium | reverse complement strand
ACTGTCGCTCCCGGCTTTTCGTTTGATGGGTTCGAATTGGCGCCTGCGGGCTGGAAGCCCGTCAATCAAGAATGATGAGGAGGATCATCGTGGCCACCCAACTTGACCAGGCGCGCGATGTGCTCGCGCGCGCCAACAGAATTATTGCGAACGAGGGCGTGTTGGACGCATTCGGTCACGTCAGCATGCGTCATCCGACCGATCCAGGCCGCTATCTCCTATCGCGTTCGCGGGCGCCCGAGCTTGTGCAGCCGGACGACATTCTGGAATTCACGCTTGACTCGCAGCTCAGTAAACCCGACCGATGTCCGGTTCTTATGGCGAACGCGTCATACACGGCGGCATCTATCAGGCGCGGCCCGATGTGAACGCGGTCTGTCACCACCACGCGCCATCGATCCTGCCATTTTGTATTTCCGGCATGGACCTCAGGCCGGTCTATCACCTCGGTGCGACACTCGGCGAGAAGGTGCCCTTCTGGGATGCCCGTGACGATTTCGGCGACACAACTCTCATCGTGGCGAAGCCGGAAGAAGGTGCGTCGCTCGCGCGCGCACTGGGCGAAAACTGGATCGTCCTGATGCGCCGGCACGGTGCAACCGTCGCCGGCATCAACCTGGAAGAGCTCACGTTTCGCACGATCTACACCGCGCGCAACGCGGCGCTTCAAATTCAGGCGCACATGCTCGGACTTGTGTCGCCGCTCAACCCGACCGAGACGCGCCTTGCCGGCGAATACAATCTGCGTCCTGGTCCGGTCATGCGCGCATGGGAATACTGGAATGCGCGGCTGGATAAAGTCGAGGGTGGCCGCGCTCAGGTGCGCAAGCACGCGCCAAAAAAGTCCTCGTCCAGACGCATGAAAAAACGTCGCCGCTGAGAGCGCGTGTTACTTGCGGCCAGCCGCACGCATGCACGCAAGGTAGCCTTCGAGCGCGTGGCTACGGTGAAATTTCAGGCCTTCCCTTCTGTAATACTTTGGAAACGCGACGCGTCCGCCGTCCAGCGTTTGGGTCCCGCCCGCCTCCTTCTTGGGGCGCAACTTCAGTCCTTCGCGCTTCACGCCGACCGGCGGCGGAATAACGTGGCCGCCGTTGCGAACGGCGCATGTACAGGCAACCTTGTCGAAAATGTCCTTGCAGCGCGGATCGACATCCTGCGCAAAAACCGGCTGAACGATTGAAACGAAAGCGAGACAGGCGACCGCACCTGCGGTCAAAACTGTCTCAGTGCGCCGCCCGGCTGGCATTGTGTCCAAAACGCCTAAACGAAATATTGGCCGCCATTGGCGGTCAGCGTCGACCCGGTAATGAGGCCCGCTTCGTCCGACGCGAGGAACACGACGCAACGCGCGATTTCCTCCGGCTCGCCCAGGCGGCCAATCGGAATTTGCGGCAGGATGGATTTCTCCAGGACATCCTTTGGCACCGCCTGCACCATCTCGGTGTTGATGTAGCCCGGGCAGATCGCATTGACGGTGATGCCCGAGCGCGCAGCTTCCTGCGCGAGCGCCTTGGTGAATCCGAGTTCGCCGGCTTTGGCGGCGGAATAGTTCGCCTGGCCCATCTGGCCCTTCTGACCGTTGATCGACGAGATATTGACAATACGACCGAACTTACGCTCGCGCATGCCTTCAATGACAGGCCGGCACATATTGAAGAGCGATCCGAGATTAGTATTGATCACCGCCGTCCACTGCTCGGGCTTCATGCGATGAAACATTGCGTCGCGCGTGATGCCAGCATTGTTGACCAGCACTTCAATGGGGCCCACGTCGGTCTCGACCTTTTTGATGCCCTCGGCGCAGGCTTCAAAGGACGAGACGTCCCATTTGAAGACCGGAATCCCGGTCTCTGCCTTGAACTTCTGCGCGGCCTCATCGTTGCCGCCGTAATTCGCCGCAACCTTGTACCCGGCCGCTTTGAGCGCCTTAGCGATTGCCGCCCCAATCCCTCGAGTTCCACCTGTTACCAACGCAACGCGCGACATGACATCGTTCCCTCTAAACTATCTTCTTAATACAACATGGCCGGGACAAGCCCGGCCATGACCTAAATCAACGTGGAAGCACGAGCCTATCGCTCGACGCACATCGCGATCCCCATGCCGCCGCCGATGCAAAGCGTGGCCAAGCCCTTCTTGGCATTACGCTTCTGCATTTCATAGAGCAGCGTCACCAGCACGCGTGCGCCTGAGGCACCGATCGGGTGCCCAATGGCAATGGCGCCGCCATTGACGTTGACTTTCGATGTATCCCACCCGAGATCCTTGTTGACGGCGCAGGCCTGCGCCGCGAATGCCTCGTTCGCCTCGACAAGGTCGAGGTCTTCCTTTTTCCATCCGGCTTTCTTGAGCGCCGCGCGTGACGCCGGGATCGGTCCGGTTCCCATGATCGCCGGGTCGACGCCGGCCTGCGCCCAGGAAACAATGCGCGCAAGCGGGGTCTTGCCAAGCTTCGCCGCCTCGGACGCTTTCATCAGCACCACCACCGCCGCACCATCATTGATACCGGACGCGTTGGCCGCCGTTACGGTGCCTTCCTTATCGAAGGCGGGACGCAACTTGGCGATCGAGTCTATCGTCACGCCGGATTTCGGATACTCGTCGGTATCGACCACGACATCACCCTTGCGCGACTTGATCGTCACGGGCGTGATTTCATCCTTGAACTTTCCGGACTTTTGCGCGGCTTCCGCCTTGTTCTGCGAAGCAACAGCAAATTCGTCCTGCTGCTGGCGGGTAATCTGCCATTGCTTGGCGACGTTCTCCGCCGTGGCCCCCATGTGGTAGCCGTTGAAGGCGTCCCACAGTCCATCCTTGATCATGGTGTCGATCATCTCGAACGACCCCATTTTCACACCGCTACGCAAATGCTGGCAATGTGGCGCCATACTCATCGACTCCTGGCCGCCGGCGACGACAATTTCAGAGTCGCCGTTGAGAATGGCCTGGTAGCCAAGCGCGACCGCGCGCAGACCGGAACCGCATAGCTGGTTTACGCCCCAGGCAGGGGTTTCGACCGGAATTGCCGCAGCGATCGACGCCTGCCGTGCCGGATTCTGTCCCTGCCCGGCGGTAAGAATTTGCCCCAGGATCACTTCGCTGACACGGCCGCCTTCGACTCCCGCTCGATCCATCGCAGCCTTGATGGCGACTTTTCCCAGTTCATGCGCCGGAAGATTTGCAAATGCCCCGTTGAAAGCGCCGACTGGAGTACGGGCCGCGCTCACGATGACGATATCGTCTTTCATCAGAAGCTCCTGTTAAGTCAGAACTCTGGGGCATTCACCGGTTTTTTGGCACTGCCGCATCCTCGGTAGGCCAAGCCCGTCTGTCAACTCGACCCGCCATTCAGATATGGCCGACAATTGGTGCTTTTTCGACCTTTCCGCAAGAGATGCCGAAGTCGTTTCCGGCGCTGCCGCGGTGCCACAAAACGGTGGCCCAGCGAAGCGGAAATTGGCTATGCTCAAAGCCTGGGCAGGGGAAACGTGTGAACGACATGTCAGAGGACAAAAAAGAGCCGGTCACGATAAAAAAATATGCCAACCGGCGGCTCTACAATACCGGAACAAGCACTTACGTGACGCTCGAAGACCTCGCCACCATGGTCAAAAATGGCGAGGACTTCATTGTCTACGACGCCAAGACCGGCGAAGACATCACGCGTTCGGTCCTCGCGCAAATCATCTTCGAGCAGGAAAACAAAGAAGGACAAAGCCTGCTTCCGATCACATTTCTCCGGCAGCTGATCCGCTTTTACGGCGACAGCATGCAAATGCTCGTTCCCCGTTTCCTCGAAGCTTCTATTGAATCGCTGTCGAAGGAGCAGGGAAAGTTTCGCGAGCAGATGGCCCAGGCCTTTGGCGTCGGCGCCTTCGGGCCCCTCGAGGATCAGGTACGCCGCAACATGGAAATGTTTGAGAAGACATTCGCCATGTTCGCGCCGTTTGCGCGCGGGCCAGGCGAAGCCTGCTGACAAGACGCAAAGTTCGAGCAGCGGGTCGGGCAGCGAGATGGACGATCTCAAACGTCAGCTCGATGAAATGCAGAAGCGCTTGGACAAGCTCGGCGGTAAGGACTAAGGCGGTGGCCTGTTACCGTGCCGTTTTGGAACGTGGGACCGTCTGAAGGCGTTTCTTAATGCGACGGCTGCGCGTCTGTACCGACCGCAATTCGTCGAACCTTGTGAAATGGTGGGAAGTCGAAGGCGCCGTCGCGATTAATCGCGCGCGGCATGGTGTTTGCAGTTTCGAATGTGGACGCGTTCAGGTGTCCTGAATTGAGACGGCAAGATGCATATTGGTGAAGTTAACGGGTCACAATTTCGGCGACCTCATCCTGCGATGAGTGCGCCGGAGAATGATAGCGAACCCACGGGATCGGAAAGCCGTGCGCTCGTCGCGCTTGACCCATTGCAAGGCCGTTCCGGAAACACGGCCGGCCATCGCTACGCACCATTTGTCGCCCAGCTGGTCGCCACAAAAGATCAGCATCCACAGACGCGTGAACGCCGGCGCGCCAATCCGAGCGATGCCTTGGCTGCGTATCGAGCAACGGCTGCTTTGACGGCTTAATAACCGAGCGCGCAGCCGTCCTTGCGCGGCTCCGAGCCGGCAATCAATACACCGCGATCCCAGTCGATCTTGATCGTCTGCGCACCGCCCCACGGCGACGTTGCCATGACGACGTCATGACCGCGCGCCTTCAGTCCTTCGATCGTTGCCGCCGGCGTGCCGCGTTCGACATCGGTATTTTCGCCCTCGAAGAAGAACCGTGGTGCGTCGATAGCCTGCTGCACATCCATCCCGTAGTCGAGCATGTTGAGAATAATCTGCACATGGCCCATGGGCTGATAGTGCGCGCCCATCACGCCGAAGCTCATGTCGCATCGGCCGTCACGCATGGTAAGGGCCGGGATAATCGTATGCATCGGACGTTTGTCTGGACCAAACGTATTGGGATGATCCGGTTCTAGCGTGAAGCAGGCCCCGCGATTGGTCAGCATGATGCCGGTCTGCTCCGTGCAGACGCCGACACCGAAGCTGCGAGTAGAGTGAGTTGATGAACGAGACCGCCCTGCGGTCGCGGTCGACGACCGTCAGGTAGACGGTATCGTTACCGGGCGCCGGTGCGCTCGGCAGCTTCGACCGTTTTTTCATGTCGATCAACGACGCAAGTCTTTTGCTGAAGCTTTTGTCGAGCAGCCTGGCCACAGGCGTGCGCATGTGCGCATCGTCAGCGATGTGAGTGTCCCGAATTGCGTAGCCGAGCCGGGCCGCTTCGAGCACAAGATGAACCCGATCGGCACCGAAGGGATCAAGCGAGGCCACGTCGAAGTTTTCCAGAATATTGAGCATCACAAGCGCGGTGAGCCCCTGCCCGTTCGGCGGAATTTCCAGCACGTCGAGCCCGCGATAGTTGGTTGAAATCGGTTCGACCGCATCGCCACGATGCCGCGAGAAATCGTCTGCCGTAAGAAAAGAGCCACGCGCCGCGAGTGTTTTCACCATGTCCGCGGCAATATCACCTTCATAGAATGCGCGCGCACCCTTGGCCGCAATGGCCTTGAGCGTCGCGGCGAGTGCCGGGAAACGAAGCACATCGCCTTCGTTGGGCGCGGCACCGTTAAACAGGTAATGCTTGGACGCGCCGGGATCGGCCTTGAGCTTGCCGACATACTTCTTCCAGTCAAACGCGACACGCGGGCGCCACCGGAAATCCGCCTTCGGCATATTTGATCGCCTGCGCCAGCGCGCGGTCGAGGCCAAAGCGGCCGTGCGTTTTCAGGATTGCTTCCCAGGCATCGACAGCACCTGGGACGGTCACGGCATGAATCGAGTTGCCGATCTCGCGTCATTCCTTTGTCGCGCAACGTCTGGTCGGACGCCTTTGCGCCGGCTCGACCCGAACCGTTGTATCCCCACACCGGTTTGCCGGGCTGCGAGATCAGGCAGAAACAATCGCCGCCGATCCCGGTCATGTGCGGCTCGACCACACACAACACCGCGACCGCGGCCACCGCTGCGTCCGCCGCTGTGCCGCCTGCACGCAGCGTATCAATTGCAGCAAGCGTCGCGAGCGGGTGTGAGGTCGCTGCCATGCCTTCGCAGGCGATCACAGGCGAGCGGCCGGGCAGCTGAAAATCGCGGCTCATGAGAAAACCAGAACGATAGGAACGATCAGGACGACACGCGCTCTACGCCCTCGACCGTAAGGTCTCGTTGAGCCGAACGCAAAGTTATTGCGAAGCCGCCGAGCACGTCGATGAAGCTTACGACCAACAGCAGGAAGAAGGTCGCGGTGGCAGCTTGCTTGACGAGGATAAACTCGACGATCATGCCGAGAAACAGGATCAGTGACAGCGTGTGATCAACGACGGTGCGAATACCGATGCGCGTCGACTTCATGATTTCGCCGAACAGCAGCAGGATCGCCAGCACGAGAAGCATGTCCCCGGCCGACATTGTCCAATCGGCCCCGGACACCATGTGAACAGTGCTTACTGTTCCGGTCCAGGAGACGCCCGGCATCAGAAACGCGATGATGTTGTAGATGGCGAACGGAACCAGCAGCAGAGGAAAGCCGAGCATAAACATGGCGCAGCTTCCCTTCCGGCCCCAGCCCTCGCGTTATGCCTCGGTCTTGGGCTTCAGGACCTGGCGGCCTTTGTACATTCCGGTCTTCAGGTCGATGTGGTGAGGGCGCCGCAATTCGCCGGAATCCTTGTCCTCGACATAGGTCGGCCGCTTGAGCGCGTCAGCGGAGCGGCGCATGCCGCGGCGCGACGGCGAGGTTTTTCTTTTCGGCACAGCCATGGGACGAAACTCCTGAAAAAGCGCGATCTTTTGATTTGAAGCCGGGCTTATAGAGGAAGGCGCGCGCCAAGGCTAGTGTCTTTGCCGCAGACATGACGCGGCCCCCGGAGCACGCTCGGCGCGGGCAACATAAAGGCCGGCGAGCCGGCGCAAGCCGGGTCCAGGCTGCCGCGCATTTCTTGCGGCGGGATTGGGCAACATCGCCGCCAAAAGTGCGGCCTGATAGCGAGAGACGTCATTTGCCGACTTGCCGAATGCACGCCGCGCGCCGGCCTCAACGCCGAATTCACCATTCGGACCCCACTGCGCGACATTGAGGTAAATCTCCATGATGCGCCGCTTCGGCAATACGAGATCGATCCAAAGCGCCAGCGGGAATTCCAGCGCCTTGCGCACGTAACTTCGGCCCTGCCAGAGAAACAGGTTCTTTGCCAGCTGCTGCGTGATGGTCGAGCCGCCGCGCATTTCATCGAAGTCGTCGGCCTCGGCGATCGCTTCGCGGATCTCGGTCAGGTCCACGCCGTGGTGGCTGCAAAAACGCCCGTCCTCGGCTATGATGACCGTAAGCGGCAATGCCGGTGAAATGCGGCTGAGCGGAACAGGATGGCGCTCGACCCTCGCTCCGCTCATCCGGCGCCAGAGCATCGTCGTCGAGACCGGGTCGACGACCGCATAAATCGGGGTGAGCGCATAAGGAAGCAGCACGAGTGCCAGAAGCGCGATCATAAGGACACGCAGCCCGCGCCGTAACCGCGGCCGATTCCACATACCCGATCTTCTATCCGACCCGTCCATCCGTCCCAGCCTAACCCATTCGATCTGCGATTGACCCCACTTTGCGGGAGCGGGAGTAGCCGCTATCAATGCCACGATGAAAAACGATACCGCCCGCTTTACCGATCGTCTCGCCGCAACTGCACGCGACATTGAGACGCTGCTCGACCGGCTCCTGAGTCCTGCGGCGCTGAGCAGCGAGACGGCGCGGCCGCCGCGCCTGATCGCCGCCATGCGTCACGGGGCCTTGGATGGAGGAAAGCGTCTGCGCCCTTTCCTTGTTGTGGAGACGGCGGCGCTATTCGACGTAGATCGGGCCGGCGCACTTATGGCCGGCGCAGCGCTTGAGCTCATCCATTGCTATTCGCTGGTGCATGACGATTTGCCGGCGATGGACAACGACGACCTCCGCCGCGGAAGACCGACGGTGCATAAAGCATTCGATGATGCGACTGCGATTCTTGCCGGCGACGCGCTGCTGACGCTCGCCTTTGACGTCATGGCGCGCGCCGAAGTACACGCCGACGCTGCTGTACGCACCGCCCTCGTGCTTGAGCTTGCACGCGCGTCAGGACTTGGCGGCATGGCCGGCGGCCAGATGCTCGATCTTGCGGCCGAAGGCCGGTTTGAAGGCAAGCGGGCGCTCAGCGAAAACGAGATCATCACATTGCAGGCCATGAAGACGGGTGCACTGATCCGCTTTGCCTGCAATGCCGGTGCAATTCTCGGAAAGGCTGATGCCGCGGCACGCGCAAGCATTGCGCGATACGGTTCCGCAATCGGTCAGGCATTCCAGATCGCCGACGATTTGCTCGACGTCGAAGGCGATGCCAAGACTTTGGGCAAAGCAGCCGGCAAAGATGCGGCGGCCGGCAAGGCAACGCTTGTCGCGACTTTGGGCGTCGACAGGGCGCGCGATCGTCTCAACGAATTGGTTGCGGAGGCCAACGCAGCGCTGGCCCCTTTCGGTTCAAAATCCGATATGCTGCGAGCCACCGCTCGCTTTATCGCGGAGCGGAAGGCCTGAACCGCGCGTAAGGATTGCGACATGGCCAAAAGCAAGCCTACGCGGCCGCTTTCGCCACTTCCGGTGCGCATTGTCAGGCTGCACGCCAAACTCGTAATTGCGATCATCATCGCCATTGCCGTAGCCGCTGGAATGGCGCCGTTTGACATCAACCTGCCGGCGCGCGTGCTGACTGGATGGGATGTCGGCATTGCCGTCTATCTGGTTCTGACATTTTCCATGATGTGGCGCGCGGACGTCGCGCGTATCCGCCGGCGTGCGGCGGAGCAGGATGAAGGCGCGACTTTCATATTGTTGTTGTCGATCGTCGCCACGTTCGCCAGCCTCGTTGCCGTCGTATTTGCACTGGGCGGCGCGAAGCAGGGCACTCAATACGGTGCGACATCACACGTGCTGCTGGCGATAGCGACGATCCTGCTGTCGTGGACTTTCGTGCATACGATTTTTTCGTTCCACTATGCCCATGAATATTACGGTGAACGCGGCGACGGACAAATCGGCGGATTGCATTTCCCCGATGATGACAAGCCGGACTATCGGGATTTCCTCTATTTCTCGCTCGTCATCGGCATGACCTCGCAAGTCTCCGACGTCGGCATCAGCAGCAAGGTCATTCGCCGCGTCGCTTCCATTCACGGTGTGCTGTCATTTTTCTTCAATCTGGTGGTTCTGGCGCTGACAGTGAACATGGTGGCGAACTTGATATGACCGGAATCGTCGAAACGCTGCTTTTCATGCTGGCGGTTTTGGCCGGCGTGGCAGTCGCAGCGCAGCGGCTGAAGATCGCGCCCTCAATCTTGTTGGTGATGGCCGGCATCGGTATGGCCCTGATTCCGGGGCTGCCGAGAATCCAGCTTGCGCCGGAAATCGTTCTGCTCGTTATATTGCCGCCATTGATCTATTCCGCCGGCGTTTCCATGAGCTGGCGGGAGTTTCGTTTCAACTTGCGGCCAATCACATTGCTGGCGTTCGGCTGCGTCGTTTTCACGACCTGCGCTGTCGCGGTTGCCACGCACTATCTGCTGAAGTTCGATTGGGCGATCGGATTTCTGCTCGGCGCCATCATTGCGCCGCCCGACGTCGTCGCTCCATTGGCGATCGCGCGCCGCCTGGCCCTGCCGCGGCGGCTTTTGGTCGTATTGGAAGGCGAAGGGCTGGCAAACGATGCAACCGCGCTTATCCTCTACCGCTTCGCCGTAGCAGCCGCGGTAACCGGCACGTTTTCGCTGCCGAAGGCGGCCGGCACGTTCACACTCATCGTGATCGGCGAAATCTTGTTCGGGATTGTCGTCGGCTGGCTGAGCTTGCGATTGCGGCAGTGGGCGCGCGAGCCGCGTGTCGAGATCACGCTGTCATTGATGACGCCCTATCTGGCGTTCTGGGTCCCGGAGCATTTCGGCGGATCCGGAGTTCTGGCGACGGTCGCGTGCGGGCTTTACGTGAGCTGGAACGGCCCGAGACTGATCTCATCCGCTACGCGCCTGCAGGGCATCTTTTTCTGGGATTTGCTGGTCTATCTCGTTGAAGGACTCGTTTTTCTCCTCACCGGCTCGCAGGCGCGGGCATTGCTCGATCGGGTGGAGTCCTTTTCATTCTACGAATTGGTAATCGTGACGGGTTGGATCACGCTGATCGTTGTTGCTGCGCGATTTATATGGATTTTCCCGGCAACCTATATTCCGCGCTGGATCAGCCCCGCGCTCGCGAGGCGCGATCCAGCACCTCCGTGGCAAGGGCCTTTTACGATCGGATTTGTCGGCGTGCGCGGTGTCGTTTCCCTCGCCGCTGCGCTCGCGATCCCCTTTACCCTCGACAACGGGCAGCCGTTTCCGCACCGCGACCTGATTCTCTTCGTTACTTTCGGCGTGATCGTAATCACGCTCGTCGGACAAGGGCTGATGTTGCCGTGGGTCCTGCAATGGCTTGGCATAACACGTCTTGGCCTTGAAGAACGTTCCGGACAAATTCAGTCGGAACTTGAGGCGCGCGTGGCCGCGCTTGAGCAAGTGGAAAGCCGGCTTGAAAAATTCATCAACGAGCGCGAATTGCCTGACGAGGTCATCGCGCTCCTGCGCACGCGCAATCAGAGCCGCAGACAAATTCTGCCGAGTAATATGGCCGACGGCCTCAATTACATGCGCCAGAGCGCTGCGTTGAAGAAAGAGCTGATCGATGCCGAGCGCGATTTTATCTATCAGCTACTGCGTGACGGAAAGATCACCGATGAGGCCCGACGCCGGATCGAGTACGAGCTGGATCTTGAGGAGGCGGGCGTCGCCAACCGCGGTCGCGACGGCGGCGGCTGGATGTAGCCGCTCTCATCAGCGCGCCCTGTTCACCAATACAAGGCCTATGGCAACAAGCGCTACCGCTGCGGCAAACGCCGGTGTCAGAGGTTCGTTCAGCACCAGATGTCCGGCGGCCACGCCGAACAATGGCGTTAGAAATGTAAAGGCCGAAAGTCTGGTCGCCGAATAACGCGCAATTAGTGCGAACCAGATGACGAACGTCACGCTGACGACCCACACGGTTTGATAGACCATGGATCCGATCGCCAATGGCGACGGCACGGCGGTCATGCGTTCGCCGGCCGCGAATGCGGCGATCGCCATGATGGGCCCGGAGACGACGAGCTGATACAGCATCACTTTCTCGGCAGACGCACGCGTTAACGCACTGGCCTTGATGGTCAGCGTGGTCGCCGCCCAGAACAGTGCGCCGCCCACCATCATCGCGTCACCGATGTGCTGGCGCGGATCGAGCGCCGGTGTCGGCAAGCCGAACGCGATCAGCATGCCGGCGAATGACATGCCGAGACCCAGCCACTGCGCCGCGCCGAAGAGATCGGCTGGAAGAACGATGCGCGCGCCGATTACGACAAAGAAGGGCGCAAGGTAAATGAACAAAACGGCGCGCGTCGCCGTCGTGTAGAGGAGGCCCTGATAGATCAGAATGAACTCGATCGCGAACAGCGCGCCGGCGGCCAGCCCGCACCACAAAGTCCCGTCGCGGTCGAAAAGCGGGATGCCGCGCAGCCGGCACCAGGCTGCGATCAAGAAAGCCGCGACAAACGACCGGATCGCGGCCTGCATGAGCGGCGGAATGTCATGAATTGCAAGCTTGGTCGCGACCTGATTGAAACCCCAGGACAGGCATAGGACGACAACAATTCCGGCCGCGAGCGCGTCGAGCGGGCGTGTGGTCGAAGTGTAGGCGGGCGTGGAGGACAAATGCGGCTCGGTGAGTAATTTCGGCTATGCGGCCCTGCAGTGCGCGCAAATACCGGAAATCTCAATGACCGGTGTCTTGGGAACGAAGCCCGCCGCACGGGAGGCGCTTTTAATAGTATCGGCAACCGCAGCCGATGCCGCTTCGCCGACTGCCCCGCACTTCTCACAGATCAGGAATACGACCGGATCGCTGCTGTCGTGATTATGCACGCAGGCAATGAAGGCGTTGCGGCTTTCGATTCGATGCACGAGATCCTGCTCGCGCAGGAAATCGAGCGCCCGATAAATCGTGATCGGGGCCGGCCGCGCGCCCCTTCCCGCCAGACGGTCGATAAGTTCGTAGGCTCCGAGCGGATGGTGGCTTGCCAGCAGGGCCTCGAGCACGCGCCGGCGCATTGGCGTCAGGCGCTCCTTGCGGGCGGCGCAGATCGTCTCGGCGTGGGCGATTGCGTCGTTCGCGCAGCGCCTATGGTCGTGATCGGGCTTGGGGAATACCGACTGCGCGGATGATTTTCTGGTCACTGAAGCTTTCCGCCTTCCTACTCAAGTCTAACGTCAAAGCCCTGCAAATCCTAAGTCCTGAACATATATATTGCACTGCAGCAAGAACGGGGGCAGGTTCCGGCGCATGCGTTTTGACGCCCGCCATCGATACTTCGTGGCCACATCCAATTGAGGACGGCATGCTTAAAGGCAAGACTGCTCTGGTCACCGGCTCAACCTCAGGTATCGGCCTCGCTACTGCGCGCGCGCTCGCGCAGGACGGCGCCGATGTCATGCTCAATGGCTTCGGCGATAAAGCCCAGATCGAAAAAATCCGCGTCGGGATCGAAAAGGATTTCGGTGTGAAGGCAGGTTACTCGCCGGCTGACATGGCCAAGCCGGCCGAGATCGCCGAAATGATCCGTATCACGGAAAAGGAATTCGGCTCGCTCGATGTCCTGGTCAACAACGCGGGCATCCAGCACGTCGCCAATATCGAGGATTTCCCGATCGAGAAGTGGGACGCAATGATTGCGATCAACCTTTCGTCGTCGTTTCACACCATTCGTGCCGCTGTGGCCGGCATGAAGGCGCGAAAATGGGGCCGCATCATCAACATCGCATCCGCGCACGGACTGGTGGCCAGCGCGCAGAAGGTGGCCTACGTCTCCGCCAAGCATGGTCTCGTCGGGCTCACGAAAGTGGTGGCGATGGAAACCGCGAATGCGGGCGTGACCTGCAATGCCATCTGTCCCGGATGGGTGCTTACACCCCTGGTGCAGCAGCAGATCGACGCGCGGGCCAAGACTTCCGGCAAAAGCGTGCGCGACGAAGAAATCGCACTGCTGTCCGAGAAGCAACCGATGCACCAGTTCACCAAGCCGGAGAGCATTGGGGCGCTTGCCGTCTTCCTGTGCAGCGACGCCGCAGCGACGATCACCGGCTCCGCCTACTCGATCGACGGCGGCTGGGTGGCGCAGTGACACGCAAGCAATGATCGAACTCCTCGCGCGAGCATTCGGCGGCGGCAAGTCAGAGAAGCCGAAAGCCGGCAAACGTATCAATCTGGCATTGCAGGGTGGCGGTGCGCTGGGCGCATTCACATGGGGCGTGCTCGACCATCTGCTCGAGGATGGCCGGCTGACAATCGAGGGAATTTCCGGCGCATCGGCCGGTGCGGTCAACGCAATCATTTTGACCGACGGCCTCGCCCGCGGTGGACCGGAAGAAGCGCGCAAGCGTCTCGCAGATTTCTGGCGCGCCGCAAGTCTCGGTGGCAACCTGCCCGACCTTCAGCGCCGTGCCGTCGACCGGCTGTTTTCATTCTGGCCGATTGAGGACACGCCGATCGGCCTGTGGATGCAGGCGATGACCCGTTATCTGTCGCCCTACGATTTCAACCCGCTCAACATCAACCCATTGAAGGACCTGGTTGGCCGCTTCGTCGATTTCGAAGCGGTTCGGGCGGCCAAGGACCTGCAACTGTTTGTGTCCGCGACCAACGTGAGAACCGGAGAGCTGCGCGTATTCAGACGCGACGAAATGACGGCCGACATGATCGTCGCGTCGGCGTGCCTGCCGCATCTTTTCCGTGCCGTCGAGATTGATGGCGAGGCCTATTGGGACGGCGGCTACGTCGGAAATCCGGCGCTCTATCCCCTGGTCGGTGCGACCGAGACGGAGAATCTTTTGCTGGTCCAGATCAATCCGTTGCAACGCAAGCAGTTGCCGAAGACGCGCGACGAGATCATGGCGCGGATCAATGAAATAACATTCAACTCCTCGCTGATGTCGGAGCTGCGCGGCCTTACTTTCGTCGGCCAACTGATCGACGAAGGCAAGCTGCCTCGCGGGACCGGCGCCGGACAATATCGCAGGATCAATTTTCATCGCATCGCCCTCACCGGCTCGGCGCAGACGCTGGACACGGCGAGCCGGCTTAGCACCGACTATGACTTCTTCGAGATGTTGCGCACCAACGGTCGCCGGGCCGCGCGCCGTTTTCTCGACGCGCACTACGATGACATCGGTGTGCGTTCCAGCCTGGACTTTAAGGCCACGACCGGATCTGCCAGCGCGTGATAGGCTCGCGCGCATGACAGCGCTCTCCGCCGAAATCGGCCAGACCGTTCTCGACATTGTCGTCGCCGACATCACGACACTCGATGTCGACGCCATCGTGAATGCCGCCAATCGCTCCCTGCTCGGCGGCGGCGGCGTCGATGGCGCCATTCATCGCGCCGCGGGACCGGAATTGCTGGCTGAATGCCGCACTCTCGGCGGCTGTGAAACCGGCTCCGCCAAGATCACGCGGGGGTACCGGCTCAAAGCCAGGCATGTGATTCATGCCGTCGGCCCAGTGTGGGGAGGAGGCGACAAAGACGAGGAAATGCTGCTGGCGAGCTGCTATCGCACCGCGCTGGACCTTGCCGCCGCCCACAAGCTGCGATCGATCGCTTACCCCTCAATTTCGACCGGTGTCTACCGATTCCCACCCGATCTTGCCGCGCGCATTGCGGTTGGAACCGCCGCCTCCGAGATAGCGGCGCGTCCTCGCGAGATGGCGCGGGTGATCTTCTGCTGTTTCTCACCCGACAGCGCGGAACATCACAAGGACGCGTTTGCCGGGCTAGGCCTGGTCTGACGTTTTCCGATCACACCTTCGGGTCCACATCCAGCCTTACGATCCAGTTCTCCAATCCCGCTTTCATCGCCGGATAGAGCTTCAGCACCTCGGGATCGTGACCCGGCACGATGTGATGGCGTGAGCTCGCCAACTTCTGGATCGTGCGATAACCCTCGAGCGTATCGCCGACACTATAGGTAATCGGAAATACGCGACCTTCGTCGATGTGCGAATATAGATGGATGCAATCGGAGGCAATCACGACATAACCGCGTTTGGTCTTCACCCGCACGCACTGCAAGCCCTTCGAATGTCCGCCGATCTTGTGCACGGTGATGCCGGGTGCAAGCTCCTCGACGCCATCGTGGAACTCCACGCGATAGGCAAAGACCTTCCGAACCATCGCCAGCACGTCGCTTTCGCTGAATGGAATGCGCAGCGTCTGATGACACATGCAGCGGCCCGTCGCGTAGGCCATTTCGGTGTCCTGAATGTGATAGCGCGCGTTGGGAAAAAGATCGTAATTGCCGGCGTGATCCCAATGCATATGCGTGGCGATCACGTGGTCGACCTTGTCGGGCGCAACGCCGAGCGCCCGCAGGCCTTCGCCGACCGGGTGGATAATCTTGCGCGCACGCTCCTTTGCTGCAGCTTCGTCAAAGCCCGTATCGCAGACGAAAGTGCCATGCGGGCCTTTGATGACCCATACATAGTAGGCAATCGAGGTCATCTCGTCGTGGGGATCGCCGAAGATATAATTTTCCGAGCGCTTGCGGGTGTGGGTCGCGTAACAGACGGCGTAGACTTCGTGGATGTCATCACTCATGATTTTTTCTCCGCACCCACGATGACACCTGCACGCTTCTCGACCATCTTGACGATGGACGTAAAGTCGCTCTCCCCGCCGTATTCCGCGTTGGTCGTTTCCCATTGATCAAGCACTGCGCGCATCACGGCATTGGGAACGCTAAATCCCTTGGCCTCATCGAAACAAAGCCGCACGTCCTTAAGCATCAGCGCCGTGGCAAATCCATAGTCGAAGGTACGCGGCAGAATCGATTGCGGGAATTTTTGGTCCGACGCAGTCGTGCGGCCGGAACCGGCGTTGATGACATCGATCATCACGGCGGGATCAAGCCCCGCCTTGACACCCATGGCCACCGCCTCGGATGTTGCCGCCATCGCGGTCGCCGAGAGGAAGTTGTTTGCAAGCTTCATCGTCTGCGCCATGCCGGGCTTCTCTCCGATGACGAAGACCTTTCCGAAAACAGCGAGCACATCCTTCACCAAATCGACTTCGGTCTTCGGCCCCGAGACCATAACCGCCAGCGTTCCCTTCGTTGCACCACCGACGCCGCCGCTGACCGGTGAGTTCGATCTGCAAGATGTTTTTCTTCGCCAGCGCAGCCGCGACCTTTGCCGCAACCCGCGAGCCGGTGGTCGACAGATCGATGAAGCGCTTGATGCGCTTGCCGTGAATGACACCGCCTTCGCCGGTCGCGACTTTTTCGGAGATTTGCAGCGAGGGGAGACTCGCCATGACGGTCTCGACGCGGTCGGCGACATCGGCAGGCGATGACGCAAGCTGGGCTCCCATTGCGACCAAGGGAGCGACCGCGTCGTTGCGCGTGTCGTAGACGACGAGCTTGTGGCCGGCCTCGATGAGCCGACGTGCCATCGGCTGTCCCATGTTGCCAAGGCCGATAAATCCGATGTCCATGAATTGAGTTCCTGTCAGGTGAAGTGCGAAGGCGCGACTTTGCCCGAACACCGGTGCGCGCGTCATCCGCGAGCGGCTGGTCCGGCATGCCCGCGCAACCCAAGGGCGAATTCTCCTTTAGAATCATGGATTTCAGATCAACGACCTGTGCCGGTGGGTGGGCATAGTTGGCAGCTCCCGGACGCAGCAGGCGACAATTGCCAGGCCCCTTACGGCAGAAATTCCTTGCGGATCATCTCCGTGTGCTCGCCGAGCGCGGGAATCGGACCGTAGGTCCGCTCCTGCCCCACGCGCCTCGGTGCCGGTGCTGGCATGCTGACCGGCCCGCTCGATGCGCTGACCGTGATTCGGCGCAGATGCGCATGCTTCGACAGAAGTTCCCAGTCGTTGACGCGCGCAAAGGCAATATCGGCGACTTCGAGCTTCTTCATCAATTCGGCGACATCGTGCAGTACAAAACTTGCGGCAACTTTCGCGTCGGTCTCCCCCCGGTTCTCGACGCGCTTCGGATTGGTTGCAAATTTTGCGTCTTTGCCGAGCGTCGGCTCGCCCAGGACTTTCTCCGCCAGTACTCGCCACTCGCGATCGTTCTGGACCGCAATCAGAATGTCGGCATCGTCGCGGCTCTTGAATACACCGTAGGGTGCGATCGCCGCGTGCGCGAGGCCGATGCGCTTGAATGGCGTGCCGCCCTCCCCATGCAGAAGAGGTACGGTCATCCACTCCGCCATAGCGTCGAACATGGAGACAGATATTTCCGCGCCTTCGTTCGTTCTCGAGCGCGCAATCAGAGCTTCGAGAATGGCCTCGTAGGCGTTGAGCCCGGCAGCTACATCGACGATGGAAACGCCCACGCGTGCCGGACTTTCGGGACCGCCGGTCACCGATGAGACACCGGATTCAGCCTGAATCAGAAGGTCATAGGCTTTGCGCTGTGCATAAGGACCACTCTCGCCATAGCCTGAAATCGAGCAGCAGATCAGCCGTGGAAATTGCTTGCGCAATCGCGACATCGGAAAGCCGAGCTTGGCAAGCGCGCCAGGCTTCAAATTCTGCACGAACACATCAGCCTTCTTGAGCATTGCTTCAAGCAGCGCCTTGTCTTCGGCCTTGCCGAGATCGAGCACCACCGACTGCTTGCCGCGATTGAGCCAGACGAAATTGGCGCTCTCGCCATGCACGACGTTATCGTACTCGCGGGCGAAATCGCCCTCGGGACGTTCCACCTTGATGACACGCGCACCAGCATCGGCGAGACGGCAGGTGCATTGCGGCGCTGCCACCGCCTGCTCGACCGAAACGACAAGAAGCCCGGAGAGCGGCAGCGCCATCTCAGTACGACCGCGGCAGGCCGAGCACATGCTCGGCCAAGTATGAGAGAATCATGTTGGTCGAGATCGGCGCCACCTGATAGAGACGCGTTTCACGGAACTTGCGCTCGATATCGTATTCCTCTGCAAAGCCGAACCCGCCATGGGTCTGCACGCACATGTCGGCTGCGGCCCAGGACGCGTCAGCCGCGAGCAGTTTCGCCATGTTGGCTTCCGCGCCGATATCCTCGCCGGCGTCGTATTTACGCGCGGCCTCGTGGACCATCAGCTCGGCGGCGCGCATCTGCGCGTAGGCGCGCGCAATTGGGAACTGCACGCCCTGATTTTGTCCGATTGGCCGACCGAACAGCGCGCGATCCTTGGCGTACTGCGTCGCCTTGGCGATGAACCACTTGGCGTCGCCGATGCATTCCGCGGCGATCAGTATTCGCTCGGCGTTCATGCCTGAGAGGATGTAACGGAACCCCTGGCCTTCCTCGCCGATCAGGTTTTCCGCCGGCACCCGCAGGTCGTCGAAGAAGATCTGAGTGGTAGCGTGATTCATCATCGTGCGGATCGGATTGATGGCGATGCTCGCGCCTTGTGCCAACCGCATGTCAACCAGAAACACCGACAAACCGTCGGTACGCTTTTTTGCCTGCTCTTTCGGAGTGGTGCGCGCGAGCAGCAGCAGCAGATCGGAATGTTCGGCGCGTGAGGTCCAGATCTTCTGCCCATTGATAACGTAGTGATCGTTGCCTTCGCGTTTTGCCGTCGTCCGCAGGGACAGCGTGTCGGTGCCGGATGTCGGCTCGGTGACGCCGAACGCCTGCAGGCGCAGCTCGCCGCTTGCGATCAACGGCAGGTAACGCTGTTTCTGCGCGTCGCTGCCATGCCGCAGGATCGTGCCCATCGTGTACATCTGCGCGTGGCAGGCGGCACCGTTACCGCCGGAGGCGTGTACTTCCTCAAGAATTGCCGCGGCCGCACCCAGATTGAGGCCGCTGCCGCCGTATTCTTCGGGGATCAACGCCGCCAGGTAACCGGCCTCGGTGAGCGCGCCGACAAACTCAGTCGGATAGGCCCTTTCACGGTCAAGACCGCGCCAATATTCGCCGGGAAACTTCGCGCAGAGCGCGCGCACGCTGGTGCGTATATCGGCAAACTCATCCTGCTCGGCAGCGCGTTTTTTCATGGTCCCACTCTATGCAGCCGGCAGCGCCTGACAAGTGCGCCTAGATCGGGTCCCAATTGAACACGTCTTCCGAGCGCTCCAGCGGCGTCAGCAATGATGCGAAGGCCGGATTCAGCTCGGCGGCAATCTGTTCCGGCGTCCATCCATCGGCGCGATGGATCGTCTTTACCGGCCGTGGCTGATTGAACAGGTAGATCTCGTTGTTGCGGACCGAGAGAACCTGTCCGGTGATCCCGGCGGCCGCATCGGAGCAAAGGAACACGGCAAGCGGCGCGATCTTTTCAGGCGTCATGCGCTGAAACGCCTCGATGCGGCGCTTGTCCTGTTCCGACTGGGCGGGTATCGACTCGATCATGCGTGTGAACGCAAACGGCGCAATGCAATTCGATCGTACGTTGAACCGGGCCATGTCGAGCGCGATGCCGCGCGAGAGGCCCATGACGCCGAGCTTGGCCGCCATGTAGTTCGCCTGCCCGAAATTGCCGACGAGACCGGATGTCGACGTCATATGCACGAAGGCGCCCGAATTCTGCTCGCGGAACAACGGCGCGACCGCGCGGCTCATGTTGAATGAGCCGTTGAGATGCACGGCAATCACGTCGGACCAGTCCGACCAGCTCATCTTGTGAAAAATGACGTCGCGCAGAATGCCGGCATTGTTGACGAGGATGTCGACGCGGCTAAAAGCTTCGAGCGCTAATTTCACGATGGCTTCAGCATTTTTTGGCTCGGTGATCGACAGGGTCGAAGCAATCGCCTCACCGCCCGCTTTCTTGATGGCGCTGACCGTATCTTGCGCCGGCCCCTTGTCGCTGCCTTCGCCCTGCAGGCTCGCGCCAATATCGCAGACCACAACGCGCGCGCCTTCTTTCGCGAGCAGCATGGCGATCCCTCGCCCGATGCCGCGTCCTGCCCCTGTTACGATGGCGGTCTTGCCGGCAACGATGCCAGCCATCAGCGCCCCCACACTTCGTCCGCCACCTCGACGATCATCCGCAGTTTCGCCCACTGCTCGTCCTCCGCGAGCACATTGCCTTCTTCCGTCGAGGCGAAACCGCATTGCGGCGACAGGCACAGTTGATCGAGCGAAACATACTTGGAAGCGGCGTCGATGCGGCGCTTGATGTCGTCCTTCGATTCAAGGCGGCCGGTCTTGGTGGTGACAAGTCCGAGAACGACATGGCGGTCTTTCGGAACGAGCC
Source organism: uncultured Alphaproteobacteria bacterium (assembly GCA_963736275.1). Classification (GTDB taxonomy): domain Bacteria; phylum Pseudomonadota; class Alphaproteobacteria; order Rhizobiales; family Xanthobacteraceae; genus Pseudolabrys. Next base: position 488,122 of record CAVTOP010000004.1, on the reverse strand, counting down.
TGAGCGGCTCGAAGCCGCCGGCGCGTTCGGTGTCGTATTCCATGAAGTAGCCGTGGACCTTGATGCGGTTGAACAAAATCTCCTGCTCGGCCTCGTAGCCGCCGACGCCCATGAAAGTCGATTTATAGTTGCCGCGGCACATGTGCATGGTGATGGTCATGTCGGACGGAATATCCGACATCGCGATATTGATCAGATCGCCGTAAAGCTCGCCGAGTTTTTCGGGGTCGTCGCCGCGATCCTTCATGGCCTGGCGGTACTTCGGATCGCACAGCATCGCGATGAAGACTTCGTCGAGCTGCAGGTAGCGACAGCCGGCATCGGCAAAAGCGCGCACGGCTTTCTTATAAGCCTGGCCGAGGTCGTCGAAGAAGGAGTCGAGCTTTGGATAGGCCGTCTGATCGATCGGCGTGCGCATCGGGCGACCATAGGCAGCGGACGGCGCGGGAATCGTGATTTTCGGCGTGCGCCTGGTATGAGCCGCAACGAACTTGAAGTGCTCGATCATCGGGTGGCCGGAAAAGCCGATTTTTCCGGTCACCTTTAGCCCTTCGTTCCGCGTCGTCACGGCGGCGAAAGCGACGCCGGTATCCATGATGTGCTTTTCGATGCCGTCGAGGCCCCAGAGAAAGTCGAGATGCCACCATGAGCGGCGAAACTCGCCGTCGGTAATCGATTGCAGGCCGACGTCCTCCTGATTCTTGATGACGCGCTCGATTTCACGGTCCTCGATCTCCTTCAGCTGCGCGGGCGTGATTTCGCCCTTCGTGCGTTGGTCCCTGGCCTTCTTCAACGCAGGCGGGCGCAGCAGGCTGCCGACATGATCTGCGCGAAACGGTGGCTTTGTTCTTTTACTCATGATCGACCCCAGACCTCTTCGGAGAGTTCCACAACCATCCGCAGTTTCGCCCACTGCTCTTCCTCGGCCAAGAGGTTACCCTCTTCTGTCGAGGCAAAGCCGCATTGCGGCGAAAGGCAAAGCTGCTCCAGCGAAACGAATTTTGTGGCCTGGTCGATGCGACGCTTGATGTCGTCCTTCGATTCAAGCCGGCCCGATTTCGAGGTGATCAGGCCAAGCACGACCGTCTTCGCTTTCGGCACGAACCGCAACGGCTCAAAGCCACCGGCGCGATCGGTGTCGTATTCCATGAAATAGGCGTGCACGTTGATCGTGTTGAACAGAATCTCCGCCACCGGCTCGTAGCCGCCCGAAGCAACGAAGGTCGACTGGAAATTTCCCCGGCACAGATGCATCGCGATCGTCATGTCCGGCGGAATGTCCGAGATCGCGGCGTTGATCATGCCGGCATAGATCGACGGCAGCTTTTCCGGATCATCGCCTCGGCCAGCCACCTGCGCGCGCAGCTTGGGGTCGCAGAGATACGTGAAGTTGACCTCGTCGAGTTGCAGATAGCGGCAGCCGGCGTCGGCGAAGGCGCGCACAGCCTTGCGATAGCTCTGGCCGAGATCGTGGTAAAAATCAGCCATATCGGGATAGATCAATTCCGGCACCGCGTCGCGCCCGTAACGGAAATGCAGCGATGAGGGCGATGGAATCGTCATCTTCGGTACCGCGCGCGCGTGCTCTTTCACGAACCGGAAGTGCTCGAGCATCGGATGACTGGAAAATGTGCCTAGCTTGCCGATCACGCGCAGCATCATCGGCTTCGGGTTGACGCCCTGGAACCTGATCTTGCGCTCGCCGAGATAGGCCTCGACACCATCGAGCCTGCCGAGGAAGTCGTAATTCCAGAATGCACGCCGGAATTCACCGTCGGTGACGGCTTTGAGGCCAGTATCTTCCTGCTTCCTGATGATGGCCGCGATTTCACGGTCTTCGACCGCCTTCAGCGCGTCGGCAGAGATTTCGCCTTTCTCGTGTTTTTCGCGGACCTCTTTCAGCGGCGCAGTGCGCAGCAGGCTGCCGACGTGATCGGCACGAAACGGAGGACTGTTACGCAGCGGCATGAACGAAGACTAGCGGCCCCACACTTCTTCCGCCAACTCCACGATCATCCGCAGTTTCGCCCATTGCTCGTCCTCGGCCAGCACATTGCCCTCCTCGGTCGAGGCAAAGCCGCATTGCGGCGACAGGCACAACTGATCGAGCGCGACATACTTAGTCGCTTCATCGATGCGACGCTTAATGTCGTCTTTTGGCTCCAGCCGGCCACTCTTGGAGGTGACGAGGCCGAGCACCAGTTGTTTTTTTCCTTTGGGAAAGTGGCGCAACGGCTCGAAACCACCGGCGCGGTCGCTGTCATATTCGAGGAAATAGCCGTCGAGATTAGTCTTGCCGAGCAGCTGTTCGGCGACGAATTCATAGCCGCCCTCTGCGATCCACGTGGAGCGGAAATTGCCGCGGCAGGAATGCATGGTAATCGCCATGTCGGCGGGCTTGCCCTCCAGCGCCGCGCGGGTGGCCTGCGCATAGATCGCGGGCAACCTATCGGGATCATCGCCGCGCGATTTCGACCCTTCTCGCTCTTTCGGATCGCACATCATCGCCCAAGCGGTATCGTCGAGCTGAAGGTAGCGGCAACCGGCGTCGTAAAAGGCCTTGATCGCCGCGCGCCAGGCAGCGGCGATGTCGGCAAAAAACTCGTCATAGCCCGGATAGGCCTGCTTACTCACCATCGCCCGGCCTTGCCGAAAATGGAACGTGCTGGGCGCCGGAATCGTCATCTTCGGCGTCCCCCGGCATTTGCTCTTTGAGAAACTTGAAATGCTCGATATGCGGATGGCCCTTGAATTTGACCTTGCCGTCGATGCGGATCGCCTCATGTTTGGTCTCGACGCCATGAAACTTGATCCCCGTATCGGTCGTGATCGGGGTGACGCCTTCCAGACCGCGAAAGAAATCGAAGTGCCACCATGTGCGGCGGAATTCGCCGTCGGTGGCAAGCTTGAGACCGATTTCTTCCTGTTTTTTGACGATCTTCTCGATCTCGCGGTCTTCGACCGACTTGAGTGCCGCGGCGTCGATTTCACCCTTGGCATACTTGGCACGCGCATCCTTTAGTGGTGCCGTGCGCAGCAGACTGCCGACATGATCGGCCCGAAACGGCGGCGAGGTGCGAGCACTCATTTGCCCCAAACCTCTTCGGAAAGTTCGACGACCATGCGCAGTTTTGCCCACTGCTCTTCTTCGGCCAGCACATTGCCTTCCTCGGTCGACGCGAAGCCGCATTGCGGCGACAGGCAGAGCTGATCGAGCGCAACAAATTTGGTCGCCTCCTCGATACGCTTTCTGATGTCGGCGCGCGGCTCCAGCCGGCCCGATTTGGATGTGATCAATCCGAGCACCACGATCTTGTTGCCCTTGGGCAGAAAACGCAGCGGCTCGAAACCGCCGGCGCGATCAGTGTCGTATTCGAGGAAATAGCCGTCGTAGTTGCACTTGCTCAAAAGGCTTTCCGCAACCGGCTCGTATCCACCGGACGAAATGAAGGTCGAGCGGAAATTGCCGCGACAGACATGCGTGGTAATTGCCATGTCGGCGGGCTTGGCTTGCAGCGCCTTATTGATGCACTTGGTATAGCTCTCCTGCAAATGATCGACGTCGAGGCCGCGGTCGCGCGCCTTCTGTAATTCAGCTTGCGAGCAGAGATAGGCCCATGCGGTGTCGTCGAACTGCAGATAGCGGCAACCGGCGTCGTAGAACGCCTTGATCGCCTTCTGATAGGCGACTGCAAGATCGTCGAAGATGGCATCGCGGCTGGCATAGGCGCTCTTGCTCACCGCATTGGGCTCCAGCCTGAAGTGAAAGGTAGAGGGAGCCGGGATGCACATCTTCGGCGTCACCTTGGTGTGCGCCTTCAGAAACTTGAAATGCTCCAGCATCGGATGGTTAGAGAAGCCGATCTTGCCGGCGACACGGATTGAGCGCGGCTTGGTCTGCACGCCCTGAAACTGGATGCCATGGTCGAGTTCATAGATCTCGACGTTGTCGAGCATGCCGTAGAAATCGAAATGCCACCATGAGCGGCGGAATTCGCCATCAGTTGCGAGCTTCAGCCCGATCTCTTCCTGCTTCTTGATGATCTTTTCGATCTCGCGGTCCTCGACTTCCTTAAGCTGGGCCGCGGTAATCTCGCCTTTCTCGCGCTTGGCGCGGGCATCTTTGACCGGCGCGGTGCGCAGAATGCTGCCGACATGATCGGCGCGAAATGGCGGTTTGGTCCTTTGTGTCATCACGTCCTCCGCGACTGGCCCGCTCGTGCCTCTTAATTGCTGCGAGCCATAGCACGGCTGGCGCCGTGCCGTCCTGTGGCGGCTTCGCATGCATAGCGTGCGGTTTCAAGCGTGCCGCCGAATGAAAAATAATGCGGCGCGACGTCACCCAGGTCGGCCGCTGTCGAAAGCGTTTCGATGATACGGTCCGGTCCGACATGGCCGACGAGACCACTGGCAACGCCGGAAACCAGCCCGCGCAACGACGCAGCCACGCCGCAACGTTTGGCGTAGCGAAGCAGTGCGGGCACACTCGTTGGCCCTGCCATGCCGATTTTTATCGGCTGGCCGATGCCGCCCGCGCGGACCCGTCTGAGCCAGCCCAGAATCCGTTCGGGCGAGAACGAAAACTGGCTGACAATATGGACGCGTAAGCCTTGCGCGGTCGCGGCGGCGATTTTCTCGTCGAGCGCCGATTCCAGACGCCCCGCCGGAATACGCAGGTGACCTTCGGGGTAAGCCCCAATCCCGATCTCCTCAATGCCGGTGTCGCGCAGGCGGCCTTTCTGGATGACCGCGAGCGCATCGGCAAAGGCCCCCGGCGCGTCGACATCGCCTCCGATCACCAGCAGCCGCCGCACATCGGCTTCGGCGCGCAGGCCCGACAGCAAATCCTGCAGGTCAGCAGCGTTCGCCAGACGCCGTGCCGCGACATGAATGACGGGCTCAAGCCCCGCTTTCCGCAATGAAGCCGCCGCGGCGACAACCTCCTGCCGCGTGATAGTTGGTACGGCGGAGAAGTAGACCGGCGTCCCCGGTGGAACGATATCGGCGAGCGCAGCGATCTCGGCCGCGTTCGGCCGTGTCGCCTCGAGCGAAAAGCGCCCCGCGAATACGGCAGCATCAGGCGCTGGAGCCGCGGCGGGCATCGATCGCGCCTATTCGCGCCGGCGCGAGATCACGAAGGATTCGTCGTAGAACCACAGACCGCCGTGCTTCTGAAGAACATCGCGCGTCGCCTCGATATAGCGACGGTCGCTGTTCACGTCGGATAGCCGGTCGTCTTCGACCTGCGCTACATAGATCGCCGCATTCCAGGCGGCCAGCAGTGTCGACGTCCCGATCGAAGAAGAGATCTCCGACGGCAAAGTGTGCATGTCGTAGCGGAACAGCGAACGCTGATCGGAATAGGCGTTGAAGTTAAGGTCACGGCCAGCCGAGCCAAGCTCGTGTTTGACCTCCTTGAGCAGGTCATGACGATTGTGGACGAACGGATTGTCGCTCGGCCAGACCTTGTGAATGATTTCCATCCCCGGGTCATTGCCGTAGGAATGGATCGCGATCATCCGGCCACCCGGACCGAGCGCGCGTGCAAGCGGCGCCAGTACGCGCTTTGCCTTGAACTCGAGAGACGCGCGCGCGCGATAGGGCTGCGAAGCGATAACGAGATCGTAGTCTGCAACTGTGCCACCGGGCTTCGGCACGATCTGATCGAGCAGGAAGCGGTGATCGTTGCGATAGATAACAAGAATGACAGGGCGCTCGTAGATCGGGTTGCCGCTTTTCGCGCTGACCCGCGCCTTCCAGTTTTCGGCGAGGAACGGCTCGAGATCGGTAATCTGTTTCTCGAAGCTGTGCGCGGTGCCGCCTTCCATCGCCAGCTCTTTCCACACCAGGCTGGTCGCCGCGCTCAGCGATTTGACCGCCAGCCAGGGCGCTTCCGCGTAGGCGAGATTGGTGAGCACCAGCACCGTCGACGGATGCTCGATGAAACGATCCGCCATCTTGTGCAGTGTCAGGCGGATATCCTCGAGACTGATCTCCTTGCCGACGATATAGAACGGCGTGGTCGGGAAGCGGTCGTGCATCGAACGCATCACGCGCGCGAGCACGGTGCCATCGCCGACGCCGGCGTCGAACACGCGCACCGCGGGCGGGCGCGGATGAATGTTGGCGATTTCGAGCCCGACGCGTGACGCGACTTCCCATTTCTCCGAGCAGGTGTTCACGAACAGCAGGTACTTCTGCCGATTGTCGAAGAAACGGAAATTGCGTTGCGGGTCCTCACCCGACATGCCGGAGGCGACCGGCGGGGCCACCGGCTTCACCACTGGCAGAACGCCAGGCGGCGTCGGCTCGAACAGAACGCGGCGACGCGCCGGCGCCCCGTCGGAATTGTGCGCCATGAACGCGCGAATGCGGTCCAGCGTATCGGTCGTGATGCGACCGCCGTTGCGCAGACGGCTGGCGAGCTTACCGTCATTGACGGCGCGGCGACCGAAGGTCGAACTCGGCGAGCCCGCGCGCGCGACAGAATTCGCTGATCTCCTGGAGAATTTGCTCGTTCATGACTGGTGTTTCCTCGCCGGCTCTCGATGGCCGTTGGACCCGAGCGAACCAACTCCGGCCCCGCGGGTCAACTATAAATATGTTGTTGGGAAAGATGGGCAAAGTGGGTGGGCTACTTGCCCACATCAGGAAATCCCGAATTATTGGCAGCTAAGGCGAATCCGAAGGCCGTCGGAGTTTGGGGATAGCCGAAAAGTGGGTCAATGCCCACAAAAAGCAGACCGCGTGTTGGGCAACGGTGGGCGACCGGATTGACCCAGCACTCGCGCAAAATGCCGCTAAAGGCAGGAAACCGGGGAGCGCCCGCTCAAACGTCGAAGAAAACCGTCTCGTTTTCGCCCTGGACGCGGATGTCGAACCGGTAGACCGGCATTTCGCCCCGCATCTCTTTGTGGGCAACGAGAAGTCCCACGCCGGTCAGCCGGGACCAACGTCAGAATGGGATCGTTCGCGTTCGATGCCTCGTCGGCGAAATAGAGGCGGGTATAGATCTGTCGCAGCATCCCGCGCGAAAAGACGCAGAACACGATGTGCGGTGCCTGGGCCTTGCCGTTGGGGCCGGGAACCGATCCCGGCTTGACGGTATCGAAACTGTAGACGCCATTTTTGTCGGTCGCCGAGCGCCCAAAACCCATGAACTTGGTGTTCGGGCGCGCCCGGCCGTCAGCCGGATGCGCGTAACGGCCCTGCGCATCGGCCTGCCAGACCTCGATCATTGCGTCGTTGATCGGCATGCCGTCGCCGTCGAGCACACAGCCTTCGATGCGGATCTTGGCGCCGGTCGCATCCGGGGTCACCAGATTGGCGCCGGCGGTTTCCTTCCAGTCATAGATGTCGCTGGGTTTCCAGTCGCAACGGCTGTGCGGCGCGAGTCCATACGCGAAGAATGGGCCAACGGTCTGCGAGGGAGTTATTTCCGACATTAATGTTTTCCTTTGCGCATGATCGTATTCAACATGATCACGCGCTAGTGCTTGTCCTTATCTTGTGGTGTGGCTTCGCGTCCGCGCAGCACGATATCAAAACGGAAGCAAAGCGCCCAATCGGGAATCGTATTGTCCAGGTCGAACTGCGACACCATGCGCTGGCGCGCCTTCTCGTCCGTCACTGAGTTGAAGATCGGATCGAACGGAAACAACGGATCTCCCGGAAAATACATCTGGGTCACCAGCCGCGACAGGAACGAATGCCCGAACACCGAGAAATGAATGTGGTTGGGCCGCCAGGCATTGTGGTGATTGCCCCAAGGATATGCGCCAGGCTTCACGGTGATAAAGCGGTAGTAGCCTTTCTTGTCGGTGATAGTTCGCCCAGCTCCAGTGAAGTTCGGATCGAGCGGCGCCGGATGCTGGTCGACATTGTGCACATAACGGCCGCAGGCATTCGCCTGCCAAATTTCCACCAGCGTGTCCGGGACAGGACGCTTGTCTTCATCGAACACATGGCCGTGCACGATAATACGCTCCCCCAGGGGCTCGCCAATGTGCTGCTTGGTGAGATCGGCATCACCTTCCTGAACCGCGTTGTGGCCATAGACCGGCCCTGTCAACTCCGACAAAGTGTGCGGCACGATGATCAGCGGCTTGGACGGCGAGCGTTTGACCGTACTGCGATAGTCGGGACTGAGATGCTTGGGAAATACAGCCAAGCTTTCCTTCGGAAAAACGAGCGTCATTCTTATTGCCCCTTTTATTATTGCCCCTTAGCCGACCCGCTCGAGGGCCAGCGACACGCCTTGACCGACGCCGACACACATCGTGGCAAGCGCCAGTTTCCCGCCATTCTCTTCCAGCCCATGCGCCGCCGTCAGTGCAAGACGGGCGCCCGACATGCCGAGCGGATGGCCGAGCGCAATCGCACCGCCGTGCGGATTGACGTGCGCGGCATCATCGGCAAGCCCCAATTGCCTCAAGCAAGCTAAAGACTGCGAAGCGAAAGCTTCATTGATCTCGATCAAATCATAGTCGCCAATTTTATGCTGGAGGCGAGCCATCAGCTTCTGGGTCGCAGGCACTGGCCCAATCCCCATGATGCGTGGCGGCACCGCCGCGGAGGCCATCCCGAGTATGCGCGCACGCGGCTTGAGGCCATGCGCCTTAACTGCCGCTTCCGACGCGACGATCATGGCCGCCGCGCCATCGTTCACACCGGATGCGTTGCCGGCCGTTACTGTGCCCGGGTTGCGGAACGGTGTCTTAAGCTTGGCAAGCTGTTCGAGTGTCGTGTCGGGTCGCGGATGTTCGTCCTTGTCCACCTTTACCGGGCCTGCTTTGCCGCCCGGCACTTCAACCGCAACGATCTCCTTTGCGAAATAGCCTGAGGCGATCGCCTTGCCGGCACGCTGCTGAGAGCGCAGGGCAAAAGCGTCCTGATCAGCACGGGTAACCTGAAATTCCTCGGCGACGTTCTCGCCCGTTTCCGGCATGGAATCGATGCCATATTGCTGCTTCATCAACGGATTGACGAAGCGCCAGCCGATCGTCGTGTCATAAATCTCGGCGGTCCGGGAGAACGCCTCCTGTGCTTTTCCTTGCACGAAGGGCGCGCGCGTCATCAATTCAACGCCACCGGCAATCGCGAAATCCATTTCGCCGGCGCGAATCGCACGCGCAGCGGTGCCCACGGCTTCCAGGCCGGAGGCGCAGAGGCGGTTCAGAGTCGCGCCAGGTACGCTTTCGGGCAGCCCCGCAAGCAGAAGCGCCATGCGCGCAACGTTGCGATTGTCCTCGCCGGCCTGGTTGGCGCACCCGTAGTAGACTTCCTCGAGCCTTGCCCAATCGACCTTTGGATGACGCGCCATCAGCGCCCTGATCGGAACGGCAGCAAGATCGTCGGTACGAACCTTGGCCAGCGCACCGCCATAGCGACCGATCGGGGTACGGACGGCGTCACAAATAAAGACGTCGCGCGCCATTATGCGGCCTCTTGCGCGCGCTTGGTGCGCGCCTGCAATTCACGCAGCACCTCGAGCTCGCGTTTCGCAGGCGGCGGCGTTTCCGCGACCTTCGCCGCGTACGCGACCTTCCAGCCGGTATTCTCCTGAATCTGTTCACGCGTGACGCCCGGGTGAATCGAAACGACGGTCATTTCTTTCGTCATCGGATCGGGCTCGAGAATGGCGAGATCGGTAATCAGTCTGGTCGGACCTTTCGTCTTCACTCCAAGCTTGCTTCGGCTGTCGCCACCCGACACGTGACCGATCGAAGTGACGAAATCGAGCTTGTCGACAAAGCTCCGCTTGCCTTGAGCCATGATAATGAAGATCTCACCGCACGAGGTCGCGATCTCCGGCGCACCGCCGCCACCCGGCAACCGGACCTTCGGTTTGTCATAAGGTCCGACCACCGTCGTGTTGAGATTGGCGAACTTGTCGATCTGCGCGCCGCCGAGGAAGCCGACCTTGATGCGTCCGCCTTGCAACCAGTAACGGAACATTTCCGGCACCGAAACAGTGGTGATTGCGGTCTCGCACAGTTCGCCGTCGCCGATCGAGAGCGGCAGAATATTCGGCTTGGTCGCAAGCGTCCCTAACTCATAAATGAGCGTGATATTCGGCGCGTGCGTCAGGCGCGCGAGATTCGCCGCAGCCGACGGCATGCCGATGCCGACGAAACAAACGTCGTCGTCCTTCAGTGCCCGGGCCGCAGCGATCGTCATCATTTCGTTCGGCGTATAGTCGGCCATGATGCTTACTCCGCCGCCGTCCGGAACTTGCGCACGTGTTGTGCGAAGACCTCTGGTCCCTTGGCCAGCACGTTCTCTTTCATCCAGGCAAGGAACGAGTCGCGCTCGCGGGAAATTGCGTCCCACTCCTTATAGAAGCTGTTGGTGCGCGGATAGTAGCCTTGCGCGTAGGATGGAAAGGCGCCACCGGGCACCTCGGCAATATGACCGACGGTCCAGTGCGGTAGCACGACAGCGTTGAGGCTGCGCTCGGGAAGCTCGTCGACAATTTCTTCGACCGTGACCACCGAACGCTTGGAAGCAAGCACGGCTTCCTTTTGCACGCCGAGCACGCCTTCAATCATGACATTGCCCGCCTTGTCGGCGCGTTGCGCGTGAATGACGGCAACGTCCGGACGGTGCGCTGGCACGGCGGCAAGCTCCTCGCCAGTGAACGGGCACGTCACGCGCTTGATCTTGGAATTGACCTTCGGCAGGTCGCCGCCGATGTAGCCCCGGAAAATCGCGCACGGCAGCCCGGCAGCGCCGGCCTCGTAGGCGTTTGCCATCGCGGCATGCGAGTGCTCTTCCAGTTCGAGCTTGTGTGGCCACCCGTTTTCGACCGCGTCGCGCAACCGGTGCAGCGAGCCGACGCCCGGGTTCCCTCCCCACGAAAAGACGAGCTTGGACACGCAACCCATCCCGATCAGCTGGTCGTAAACGAGGTCGGGCGTCATGCGGATCAGCGTCAGGCTCTTGCGGCCCTGGCGAATGATCTCGTGACCGGCGGCGTGAGGAATAAGGTGGGTGAACCCTTCCAGAGCGATTGTGTCGCCATCGTGGATGGCGGACTTGATGGCTTCGGCGAGCGAGGTAATACGCGCCATAGAGACTGGATCCCGGTTGCGTCCCGTATTTACGGCTGGCCACCGGCAGGGTCAAATGGTCCGCTGGTTACAAGTTGGGGCTCCAACGGATTGCCGTCATGCTGGGAAAGCAACCCATTTTCATGATTCACGCAGAGCTTGAGGGCATCACAAGTCTCGGCCGCACACCCTATGGCGAACGCCGTGTCATCGGCATCCTCGGCGGCAGCGTGCGCGGGCCAAAGCTCAATGGGCGGATTCTTCCGGGCGGCGCGGATTGGCAGATCATCCGCACGGACGGTGCTGCCGATATCAAAGCGCGGTACATCATCGAAACCGACGACGGCGCCCGCATCATGGTCACCAGCGAGGGGCTCCGGCATGGACCGCCCGAAGTAATGGAAAGGCTGGCGCGGGGCGACAATGTCGATCCTGCTCACTATTATTTCCGGACCGTGATGCGGTTCGAGGCTTCCGACCCGAAGGTCGATTGGCTCAACCGAATTCTGGCCCTGGCGCGCGGCCAGCGCGAAGCACGCGCTGTGCGTCTTGATGTCTACGAGGTGGAATAATGGCGGAGCGTCTTGCAGTCAGGCTTCCGGCGTCCCTTATTGCGGAGCGCGAGGGCGCGGTCGCCATTCTGCGACTTAACAGGCCGCAAAAGCGCAACGCGCTCAACGACGAGGCTATTGTCGGGATCGAGCAGTTCTTTACGTCGTTGCCGGACGGCATCGGCGCGGTGCTGATCGCCGGCGAGGGCGAGCATTTCTCTGCCGGCCTTGATCTCTCCGAATTGGAGGAGCGCGACGTCACACAAGGCATCGCGCATTCCGGGCTCTGGCACAAAGCGTTTGAGAAAATTCAATTCGGCAAGGTCCCGACCGTCGCTGTTTTGCATGGCGCGGTGGTCGGCGGTGGTCTTGAGCTTGCCGCTGCGGCGCACGTGCGCGTCGCCGAGCAATCGGCCTACTACGCGCTGCCCGAAGGCAGCCGCGGCATTTACGTGGGCGGTGGTGGTTCGGTCCGCCTGCCGCGGTTGATCGGCACCGCGCGAATGATGGACATGATGCTCACCGGCCGCACGTATTCTGCCGAAGAAGGCCAGAACATCGGTCTGACGACTTACCTGGTGGAAGCCGGCAAGGGTTTTGCAAAAGGTCTTGAGCTCGCGCAACGCATCGCCGGTAACGCAACGCTGACAAATTTCGCCGTGATGCACGCCTTGCCACGCATTGCCGAAATGAATCCGCAGAGCGGGTACGCCGTGGAGGCGCTTATATCGGCGATTGCGCAGGCCGACCCCGAGGCAAAAGCGCGCCTGAAGGATTTTCTTGAGAAACGGGCACCGAAGGCCACACGCAATTAGCCGGGATAGCAAGCGCTGATGTCAAACCCAGCACCGAAGGTCACGACCCCCGCGGCCGCACCATTGCGGCCGGTCCGGCTCGGCAAGCTCGACGTCGTCCTCGAAAGGAGCGCAGATGGCGTTATGCATATCCGCGCGGCGCAACCGCTCGGCAAATACCATCGCAAGCTCAGTGATGCTCTCGAGCATTGGGCGAAAACTGCGCCCGAACGCACATTCCTTGCCCAGCGCGACTCTCAGGGAGATTGGCGCAAGCTCAGCTATGCGCAGGTTCTCTCCGACGTGCGGCGGATTGGCGCCGCGCTGCTGCGGCGCGGGCTCTCTCCCGACAAACCTATTGTTGTGCTGTCCGGTAACGATATCGAGCACGCGCTGCTAGGCCTGGCAGCAACATACGTCGGTATCCCCTATGCGCCGATCTCGCCTGCCTATTCGCTGATGTCGAGCGACTTCGGAAAATTACGAATGATACTTGAACTGCTGACACCCGGGCTCGTCTTCGTGAACGACGGAGGGCCCTTTGCGCGCGCCATCTATGCAGCGGTTCCGGACGAAATCGAGCTCGTGGTCGCGCGCAATCCACTGGGCGACAGAAAGGCCACATTGTTCTCCGACCTCCTTGGCGCTCCGGACGACGCGAGCGTTGACGCGGCGCACGATGCAGTCACGCCCGACACGATCGTCAAGTTCCTGTTTACGTCAGGCTCGACCGGGAGCCCCAAGGCCGTCATCAACACGCATCGCATGCTGTGCTCGAACCAGGCGATGCTCGCCTCCGGCTTCGCCTTCGTCACAGACGAGCCGCCGGTCGTGGTCGACTGGCTCCCATGGAGTCACACTTTCGGCAGCAACCACAACTTCAATATGGTGCTGACATATGGCGGCTCCCTCTACATCGACGAAGGCAATCCGACGCCACCGGGCGTGCCGAAGACCGTGCGCAATTTGCGCGAGATCGCTCCCACCATCTATTTCAATGTCCCGAAGGGCTACGAGGCGCTGGTCGCTCACTTTCGTGCCGATGAAACCCTGCGCCGCAATTTCTTCAGCCGATTAAAGGTCCTCTTCTATGCCGGTGCGGGACTAAACCAGACAACGTGGGACGAGCTCACGCAGCTCGCGGTCGAAACGACGGGCGAGCGCATTATTTTCCTGTCCTCGCTCGGATCGACGGAGACCTCGCCGCTCGCTCTTGCGTGTTCGTGGGATTTCGACCGGCCCGGCAACATAGGGGTGCCGACGCCGGGCGTTGAGCTCAAGCTGGTTCCGAACGAAGGGAAACTGGAGGCGCGGTTGCGCGGCCCGCATATCACGCCCGGATACTGGCGGCAGCACGAGTTGACGCGCGACGCGTTCGATGAAGACGGCTTCTACAAGATCGGCGACGCGCTGAAATTCGTCGACCCGAGCGATCCGGGCAAAGGACTGCTGTTCGACGGCCGGATCGCCGAGGATTTCAAGCTTTCCACCGGCACATGGGTCAGCGTCGGGCCGCTGCGCGCGCGCTTCATCGATCACTTTACTCCCTACGTCCGGGACGTGGTCTTTGCCGGCGCCGATCGCGATTTCATCGCTGCACTCGTGTTCCCCGATATCGAGGCCTGCCGGAAACTTGGCGGCCTCGGTCCCGACGCGTCCGCATCCGATATCGTCGGCGCGCCGGGCGTCCGCCAGAAGTTCGCCGAGCTGCTGAAAAAGCTGGCCGCTCTCAGCCAGGGATCCTCGACGCGCATCGCACGCGGGATCCTGATGGCCGATCTGCCATCCATGGACAAGAGCGAGATGACCGACAAGGGATCGATCAACCAGCGCGCCGTCTTGCGAAATCGTGCATCCCTGGTGGACGAGCTTTATGGGACGCCTCTATCCTCTCGCGTGATCACCACTGAGGAAGGCCGCTGATGGAGATCAAGGGACAGGCTGCAATCGTGACCGGCGGCGCCTCAGGTTTGGGTGCGGCAACGGCGCGGGCATTGGCCGCGGCCGGCGCGAAGGTTGCAATCGTCGACGTCAACGAAAAAGCGGCCGCGGACGTTGCTGCGGACGTCAAAGGCGTTGCCGTCGCCTGCGATGTTGCCGACAGCGCCAGCGGCGAAGCGGCCGTCAAGAAAGCCGCGGCCGCGCACGGCCCGCCCCGCATCCTGGTCAACTGCGCCGGGGTCGGGCCGGCGAAGCGCATCGTCGGTCGCGACGGACCGATGCCGCTCGCCGACTACGAGCGCGTCATTCGCATCAACCTGATCGGCACCTTCAACATGATGCGGCTTGTCGCCGCTGCCATGCAGGCAACGGAGCCGCTGCCGGGCGGTGAGCGCGGCGTCATCGTCTCCACGGCGTCGGTCGCGGCATTCGAAGGGCAGATCGGCCAGTCGGCCTATTCGTCGTCCAAAGGCGGCGTCGCGGCCTTGACGATGCCGGCCGCGCGGGAGTTCGCGCAATTCGGTATTCGCGTGCTGGCCATCGCACCTGGAATCTTCAGTACCCCGATGCTGCGCGCGCTTCCCCAGGAGGCGCAGGATTCACTTGGTGCCGCTGTGCCGTTCCCCAAGCGCTTGGGTGAACCGCGTGAGTTCGCGGCGCTCGTGCTCCACTGCATCCATAATGCCTATCTTAACGGCGAGGTGATCCGCCTCGACGGCGCATTGCGCATGGCGCCACGTTGAGGTCACGGTGACGGCATCCAGCAATACTCGCACGGTGCGGATCGAATGGGGCGACTGCGATCCCGCCGGAATCATCTTCTATCCGCGCTACTTCGAGATCTTCGATGCTTCGACCGCGCTGCTGTTTGAGCGCAGGCTCGGAATGACCAAATTCGAAATGCTCAAGGATCTCGAATTCGGCGGCTTCCCGCTCGTGCGCACACGGGCGCGGTTCCTGAGGCCGACGCGCTTCGGGGATGACGTGACGGTCAAGAGCACCATCTCATTTGGTCATTCCAGCTTCGACGTGGAGCACCGGTTGAGTCTGAACGGCGAAACCTGTGTCGAGTGCTCGGAAAAGCGCGTGTGGGTGATCCGCGATGAGAGCGGCCGGCTCAAGTCGCGTCCGGTCCCAGCCGCCGTGCTGGATAAGTTCCAGGGATGATCTCCGGCGAAACCTAGCCGAGCTCCGCCGCAATTTTCTTCAGAATCTGAATAAACCGCTTGCGATCCCGTTCGCCGATGACCCGGTCGAGATTGCGCTCGTGCCGCCGCGCGCAGCGCGTCAACATGGTGAGCACCCTCTTTCCGGAGGGCGTGAGATTGAGCCGGTAGGTGCGGCGGTCGCTGTCCATGCGTTTGCGCTCGACCAGCCCGCGCTTCACAAGATCCTCGACCACGGGCGTAAGGCTGGACTTGTCGCGCCCATTGGCTAGCGACAGCTCCGTTTGGCTGATGCCGGGATTGCGCGCGATCAATGTCAGAGTGGCGAACCGGCCTGGGCTTTCGCCGATCTCCTGCGAAAGGTGGGAAAACGCCTGAAAGGCAGCTTCCTGCGCCATGCGCAAATTGAAACCGACCCAATGCGCGAGCGGACCAAAATTGACCGATAAGCCAATGGCTTCGCCATTCCTGCCGCGCCGGCGCCCGCCTGTGCCATTTGTGCGGCTTGAGCCGTTCGTTCCGTGCACCGCGTCGATCCTTTCAACAGCGAGCATTTAGTTGGGTGTCAAACTATACGCTTTACAACGTCGCTGGCATTCGGCTGAATATTGCAAAAAGTTGGCGACAAAACCAACACCCAACCCTCAAGGGAGGAACCCATGAAACTCCGTTTCGCCGGATGTGTCTATGCTGCCGCCCTGCTGATCGGTGGCGCGACCGGCGCGCTCGCACAAGACAAAACTTTCGAACTCAAATTGTCGCATTGGGTGCCGCCATCGCATCCGCTGCAGAAGGCGCTGGAAGAATGGGGCGCCTCGGTCGAGAAAGATTCCGGCGGCACCATCAAATACAAGGTCTATCCGGCTCAGCAGCTCGGTAAGGCGTTCGACCATTATGATATGGCGCGCGACGGCATCGCCGATCTCACCTACATCAATCCTGGCTATCAGCCGGGCCGCTTCCCGATCATCAGCGCCGGCGAGTTGCCGTTCCTGATGACCACTGCAAAGGGTGGCACCCAGGCGCTCGATGCCTGGTATCGCAAATACGCCGACAAGGAGATGAAGGACGTCAAGTTCTGTCTCGCCTTCTTGCATGATCCCGGCGCGTTCCATTCGCGGGCGAAGAAGATCCTGGTCCCTGGCGACATCAAGGGCATGAAGATCCGCCCGGCGCACGCCACCATGGCAACCTTCGTCACAATGCTCGGCGGTACCAATGTGCAGGCCTCTGCGCCGGAAGTCCGCGACATTATCGACAAAGGCGTCGCCGATGCGGTCACATTCCCTTGGGGCTCGGTGCCGTTGTTCGGCATCGACAAGGTGACCAAGTATCACCTCGACATGCCACTTTATGTCACGACCTTCGCCTTCGTGTTCAACAAGGCGAAATACAATGAAATGTCGGCGGCACAGAAAAAAGTGATCGATAATCACTGCACGCCAGAATGGGCGTTGAAAGTGGCGGCGCCTTGGGCCGATTTCGAGCATGCCGGCATCGCAAAAATCAAAGCGGAGGCCGGCCATGAAGTCTATGAGCCGAGCGCAGCGCAGGTCGCCGAGTGGAAGAAAGCGGCTGAGCCTCTGGCTCAGACCTGGGCCGACAACGTCAAGAAGGCAGGCGGCGATCCCGACGCCATCATGAAGGAATTGAAGGCGGAGCTTGCGAAGTTTAAAGCGGCCTATTGATGGATTGGCTCGTACCGGCAGGTTGATCCGACTGAGATGACGGGGCGTTCATTCCCGCCGTCCCCTTGTCTATTTTGCGCAGAAGCGGCCGGACAACCGGCGCGCGGCGAGGCATGACCATGCGCGTCAACCTCATGGACCGGTTCATCAATTCGATCGAGTGGATCGCCGCACTTTTTATCGGCATCGTCGCCGTCGACGTGTTCATCACCGTTCTGCTGCGCTATTTCTTCAGCATCGCCATTCCCGATGCCTACGACTTCGGGCAGCTCCTGCTCGGCATTTTGATCTTCTGGGGCATCGCCGCCACGTCCTACCGCGGCACTCACATCACCGTCGATCTCGTTTGGGCCAATGTCGCCCCGCGCTATCAGCGCTGGATTGACGTGTTTGCGACGCTTGTTCTGCTGTTTGTTGTGACGGTGCAGACCTATACGCTGTTCGACAAGGTCGTGAGCACGCGCGATGCCAACCTGCTGACCTTCGATCTGCGCCTACCAGTATGGCCCTTCTTCATGGTGGCGTGGATTGGCGACGTTGCCGCCGTGCTGCTGATTGCGGTGCGCACCTACCGGCTGATCTTCCGGCCTGATCTGATGGCCGCCAGCCAGAACATTATTAAGCCGGTCGAATGAGCTTTGCCGCATGAGCACTGACGGCGTAGCGATAACGGGCTTCATCGTGCTGTTCGCGCTGATGCTGCTGCGTGTGCCGATCGGTATGGCGATGGGGCTCGTCGGCGTCAGCGGCTTTGCCTATCTCTCCGGTGGCGGCCCGGCGCTCAAGATCGTCGGCCACACCACCATGCGGACCGTGACCGACTTCAACTTCGCGGTCATTCCGCTGTTTCTGCTGATGGGATCGTTGGCAACGACGTCCGGCATGAGCCGGGAGCTATTCCGGGGCGCCAACGCGTTTGTCGGCCATCTGCGTGGCGGGCTTGGCATTGCCACTATAGCGGCCTGCGGCGGCTTCGCCGCCATCTGCGGCTCCTCCGTTGCCACCGCAGCGACGTTCTCGCGCGTCGCCTATCCCGAAATGCGCCGCTATGGCTACCCACAGAGCTTTGCGACCGGCGTCATAGCGGCCGGCGGCACGCTCGGGATCATGATCCCGCCTTCCACGGTATTCGCTGTCTACGGACTCATCACCGAGCAGGACGTCGGCAAGCTGTTTGTCGCCGGCATCCTCCCGGGTATCCTCGCCGTGTTGATGTATATTGCGACGATCTCGATCATTGGCGCGCTCCGCCCGGGGTTTTTGCCTACCGGCCCGCGTAGCACCTGGGCGCAGCGGCTCGACGGCATAAGGGAGATCTGGGCGACCATACTCCTTTTCGCCTTCGTGATCGGCGGCATCTATGGCGGGCTGTTCACCGCTACCGAGGCCGCTGGCATGGGCGCCGGCGGCGCCTTCATTATTGGCGTTCTGCGACGGCGCTTGTCGCTCAACGATGTCCTGCGCTCGCTGCTGGAGGCGACCCGCACCACGGCGGCGGTGTTCACCGTGCTGATCGGCGCGCTGCTGTTCGGCTATTTCCTGACCATCACGCAGACGCCGCAGAAGGTCACCGAGTTCCTCGGCTCGCTCGGGCTCGGCAGCTACGGCATCCTCACCATCATCATGGTGATGTACCTCGTGCTGGGCTGCCTGATGGATGCACTGGCGATGATCATCCTGACGGTTCCGATCATCTTTCCGGTGATCAAGGCGCTCGGCTTCGACCCGATCTGGTTCGGGGTGATCATCGTGATGACGGTCGAACTCGGCTTGATCCACCCGCCGGTGGGCATGAACATTTTCGTAATCAAGAGCGTCGTGGAGGATGCAAAGATTTCGACAATTTTCTATGGCGTTCTGCCGTTTATCCTGACCGACCTGGTGCGGCTGGCGATCCTGATCGCCTTCCCGATCCTTGCGCTGTGGCTGCCCTCCCATATGTAGGTGAGCCGTGCTATATAGTTTGGGTCCCAACTATCTGGCCAAGGCCTGAGAATGGAACGCTCGTTCAAGAAGGAAGTGCAGGCACTCAAGCTCGGTGACGGGGAAACCTTCCACGGCGAAGGCATTCTCGCGGTCACCAAGGCGCTGCTGCAGTCCGGCGTCTCCTATGTCGGCGGCTATCAGGGCGCGCCGGTTTCGCACCTGCTCGACGTTCTCGTCGATGCAGAAGACATCATGTCCGAGCTCGGCGTGCATCTGGAGACCTGCTCGAACGAAGCGTCGGCCGCGGCGATGCTGGGCGCTTCCATCAATTACCCGCTGCGCGGCGCGGTAACGTGGAAATCGATCGTCGGCACCAATGTGGCCGCCGACGCACTGTCAAATCTGGCTTCGCCCGGCGTTATCGGCGGCGCCATGATCATTCTCGGCGAGGACTACGGTGAAGGCGCCAGCGTCATCCAGGAACGGTCTTACGCCTACGCGCTCAAGTCCTCGATGTGGCTGCTCGACCCGCGGCCCGATCTTCCGTCGATCGTTCGCATGGTCGAGAAGGGATTCGAACTTTCCGAGGCAAGCCATGCGCCGGTGATGCTTGAGCTGCGCATCCGTGCCTGCCATGCGACCGGCGCGTTCACCGCAAAGAGCAACCGTAAAGGGGTCGTGTCCGGCATCGATAAGCTACAAGGTCCGCCACGGTTCGAATATGGGCGGCTCGCGCATCCGCCGGTGATCTTTACGCAGGAGCGCCTGAAGGTCGAAGAGCGGCTGCCGGCGGCACGCGCCTTCATCCGCGAACACAAGCTCAACGAGACGATTCCCGGCGACTTGAACGACGTCGGCATCATCGTCATGGGCGGGCTCACCAACAGCGTGCTGCGCGCGCTGGAACGCATGGAGCTCGCCGATGTGTTCGGCGCTTCCCGCATTCCGGTGCTCGTCCTCAACGTTGTCTATCCGCTGGTGCCGGAAGAGCTGCGGGAGTTCTGCGCGGGCAAGAGCGCGGTGCTGGTCGTCGAGGAAGGTTATCCCGACTACATCGAGCAGGCCGTCAACGTCGAGCTGCGGCGGGCGGACATCAACGCCCGCGTGTTCGGCAAAGGGCTGTTGCCGAATGCGGGAGAATACGCCTCCGATGTGCTGCTCGAAGGGCTTGCCGCGTTTCTGCAGGAAACAAAGCCGAAAGGCATCGATGCCGACACGATCGCAAAGACCGCGCGCGGCCTGATCGCTCACAAGCCGGTCGCCGCAGCCGCGCTCGGCGCTTTGCCCCCTCGTCCGCCCGCCTTCTGTACCGGTTGTCCGGAGCGGCCGGTCTTCTCGGCCATCAAGCTGATGCAGCGCGAGCTTGGTCCGACGCATATCAGTGCCGACATCGGTTGCCATTCCTTTGCGACGTTCGCGCCGTTCTCGCTCGGCAACTCCATCCTCGGCTACGGCATGTCGCTTGCCAGTGCCGCAGCGGTGACACCCAACATGGAGAGGCGCCCGATCGCGATCATGGGCGACGGCGGCTTCTGGCATAACGGCCTGATCACCGGCGTGGCGTCCAATCTTTTCAACAAAGGCGACGGCGTTCTGATTGTGATGCAGAACGGCTACGCGTCGGCGACCGGCCAGCAATACATCCCGTCGAGCACGGCCAGCAAGGAAGGCCCGGCGCCCGGAATGGGCATCGAGCCGACTTTGCGGGCGATGGGCGTGAAATGGCTTCGCACCGTCCGCACCTACAACGTCAGCACGATGGTGAAGACGCTGAAAGAGGCGATGAAGACCGCGGAACGCGGCCTGAAAGTCATCATCGCGGACGGCGAATGCCAGCTCGCGCGCCAGCGCCGCGTGCGGGTGGAGGATGCAGAGAAGCTCAAGCGCGGCGAGCGCGTCACGCGCACGCGCTATGGAGTCGATGATGAAATTTGCACAGGCGATCATTCGTGCATCCGCCTGTCGGGCTGCCCGTCGCTGACGGTGAAGCCCTCGCCCGACCCCTTGCGGACCGACCCGGTGGCAACGGTGATCGAAAGCTGCGTCGGATGCGGATTGTGTGGCGAGGTCGCACACGCCGCGGTTTTGTGCCCGTCGTTTTATCGTGCCGAAATCATTCGCAATGCGACCTGGCGCGACCGGTTCATGCATCGGCTGCGGCAGAAGGTGATCGGCTGGTTCGGCGGCTACGCCGGCGAGGCGGCATGACCTCGGTGCGCCCCATAACGATGCTGATCGCCGCGCTGGGTGGTGAAGGCGGCGGCGTGCTGACGCAATGGATCGTATCGGCGGCGGCGCAGGCCGGCTTCCCGGTGCAAAGCACGTCTATTCCGGGTGTCGCACAGCGGACCGGCGCCACGACTTATTATGTTGAAATCCTTCCGACCAAGATCGCAGACCTCAACGGCAAGCGCCCTGTGCTCGCGCTCACGCCCGGCGTCGGCGACATCGACATCGCAGTGGCAAGCGAATTGCTGGAATCCGGCCGCACGGTCGCGAACGGCTTCGTCACGCCGGACCGCACGCACGTCATCAGCTCGCTGAGCCGCTTCTACGCGATGGATGAAAAGGTCGCGATGGGCGACGGACGCTTCGATCAGGACAAGCTCATCAAGATCATCAACGAGCATGCGAAAGACGCTCTCCTCGTCGACATGGACGCCCTGGCAAAGCAAAGCGGCTCGATCATCAATGCAGTGATGTTCGGCGCTATCGCCGGCTGCGGACGGCTGCCGCTCGCGCGCGAACAATTCGAGGCGGCCATTCGCGAGGATGGCAAGGCGATCGACAGCAATCTGAAAGGCTTCCGTGCCGGTTACGATGCCGCTCGCGCAAAACTTCAGCCGGCGAAGCCTTCCGAAAGAAAGAACAAGGCCGCCGCAACGCCGGCGTTCGTTGAACACGAGGTGGCACGTACGTTTCCGGCCGTTGCGCAGGCGACCGGGCTCGAAGGCGTACGGCGCCTCATCAATTACCAGAATGTCGCCTACGGCCGCCATTATCTCGATCGCCTGCGGCCCATCATCGCGGATGATCAGGCGGTGGGCGCACAAGGCAAGCTACTGAAGGAAGTCGCGCGACACCTTGCGGTTCGCATGTCTTACGAAGACGTCGTCCGTGTAGCGCAGGCCAAGATTGCGCCGGCCCGCATGCAGCGCATTGCGCGCGAGGAACTGCGTACGAATGGCGAGCCGTTTTCCGTTCACGATTTTCTCAAGCCCGGTATTGAAGAACTTTGCCAATTGCTTCCGCCGTTTCTGGCGCAGCCCATCCTGCGATTGGCGGAGCGCAAAGGTTGGCTTGGCCGGATTTATTTCGGAATGGAGATCAATTCCACCTCCGTCAGCGGCTACCTGCGCTTCTGGCTGCTCGCCAAACTCCGTTTCCTGCGGCCCTACGGCTACCGCTACAAGCAGGAACAGCAACAAATCGACAACTGGCTCTGGCTGGTCCGCGAGGCCGCAAAACATTCTACCGAGTTGGCGCTGGAAGCCGCCGAATGCGCACGTCTGATCAAAGGTTATGGCGACACGCACGCGCGCGGGCTCGCCAACTACCGAGCGATCGAGACGCGCGTAATCCGCCCCGCCCTGGCGGGCCAGATCCCCGCTTCGCATGCGGCCGACGCTGTTGCGAGCGCACGCACCGCTGCCTTGGTCGACCCTGACGGCGAAAGCCTGACCAAGTGCCTTGCCGAGATCGATGGTCAGCCGGCGCTTCGGATTGCGGCCGAGTAGTCTGCAAGGCTGAGGTGCGCGCACCTCCGTTGTCAGCCAATCCTCGGTCGAGTAAAACCGGGCCCGCAAAACAAACGATAATAACGTCCGCGGGAACCGGACGTTTGAGGGGCGGGAATGGCCGCGACACCGACGGGACAACGGCCAACGATCGCCGCCGAAGCGTTCCTGCGCGCACTGGCCGACCACGGCACGGATTATTTTTTCGTCAATCCGGGCACCGATTTTCCGCCGATCGTCGAAGCTTTCAGCCGCGCCAAGAAAACCAATGCCAAGGTCCCGAAACCTATTCTGGTACCTCACGAGAACCTTGCCGTCGGGATGGCGCATGGCGCCTATATGATGACGGGCCGCCCGCAGGCGGTCATGGTGCACGTGAATGTCGGCACCGCGAACACGATCAACAACCTGACAAATTTGTCGCGCGACCGCGTCCCCCTGATCCTGGCCGCCGGACGTACGCCGATTACCGAGAAAGGCACCTTCGGCTCGCGCTCACGTCCGATCCACTGGGCGCAGGAGATGTTCGATCAGGCCGGCATGGTGCGTGAGCTCGTGAAGTGGGATTACGAACTGCGCGTGCCGGGGCAGATCGGAGATGTCGTGGCGCGCGGCGTCGAAGTCGCCATGGCGCATCCACGCGGACCGGTCTACCTGGTGCTGCCGCGCGAACCGCTCGCGGCTGCGTTGCCGGAACCGGTCGGGCCGACAAAACCGCGACCGCAAGCGGCCGCGGCCTATCCCGATCCCCGCACGATCGCAACACTGGCCGAATGGATCGCTGCCGCCGAGCGCCCTTTGATCGTAACGTCGACCTTGCCGACCGAAGCTGTCCACCAGCTTGAGCGTCTCGCCGAGCGCTGCGCCATCCCGGTCGTCACGCACGGCCCGCGCTCGGTGTGCCTGCCCTCGAGCCATTCCATGCATTTCGGGTTCGAGCCGGGCGCCCTGCTTGCCGATGCCGATCTTGTCATCGCGCTCGAGTCTGACGTGCCCTGGATCCCGCATCTGCAACATCCACCTGGCGGCTGCCGCGTTGCGCATGTCGGTGAAGACCCGTTCTATGTGCGCTATCCGATGCGGAGCTTCCCAAGCGACCTCGCTTTGCAGGCCGGCCCTGCACAGGCTCTCGATGCGCTTGCGCGCGCCGTCGAACCGCGTCTGCAGATGGCGGACGCGCGCATCGCGGCCCGCCGCGCGCGCCTGACCGAACGTATGCGGACACGGCGCGCGCAATTGGCAAAGGATTCAGCCGCCGGCACGACGATTTCGCCGGAATATCTGTCGCGCGTCATCGGCGAAACAGTCGGCAAAGACGCCGTCATCATCAACGAATATCCGCTGCGACCGGACCATTGTGCGCGCGAAAAGCCGGGCACGTTCTTCGCGCTCGGGCCTGCAGGCGGACTTGGATGGGGATTCGGCGCTGCGCTCGGTGCAAAGCTCGCAGCGCCCGACAATTTCGTGGTCGCGACCCTTGGCGACGGCTCCTACATGTTCGCCAATCCGATGGTCGGACATTGGGTGTCCGCCGTCCAGAATCTGCCTATCCTGACGATCGTATTCAATAACAGCCGCTACGGCGCCGTTCGCCGCGCCACGTTGTCGATGTTCAAGGATGGCGTGGCGGGCGAGAATGATGGCCGCACGTTTGCCGACCTCGATCCCTCACCGCCATTCGAAGAAATGGCCCGTGCACAAGGCGCCCATGCCGAGCGCGTGGAAAAGCCCGCCGACCTGCCTGAGGCGCTTTCACGCGCGCGCAACGCCGTCATCAATGAAAAGCGGCAGGCGATGCTCAACGTCATCACCCCCTATTAAACGGATTCAGTATCCAGAAAATTCTAAGTCACGGAGAGCGAGTACATGCGAATCGATGCCTATACCCATTTCATCCCGGAAAAATACTTCAACAAGATCGTGGAGAGTGGCCATGCCGACATTGGCAAGCGGGTACGCGAGATTCCGTGCATTCATGATCTCGATATCCGCCGCAAGATTGTCGACGGATTCAAGGATTATGCGCAGATCCTTTCCTACCCGATGCCGCCGTTGGAAGTCATGACCAAGGGCGACGGCAAGCTGACGGAGGAATACACCAAGCTCGTAAATGACGGCTTCGCAGAGATCTGCCAGAAATATCCCGATCAGTTTCCCGGCTGGGTCGGACAGGCGGCACTGATTGCGCCCGATGGCGGCGTGCGCGAGGCTGAACGCGCGCTCAAGAACGGCGCGCTCGGCGTGCAGATCTACACCAACATCGCCGGCAAGCCGCTCGACGATCCGGCGTTCGAGCCGTTCTTCGAGGCGATGAACAAGTCCGGTAAGCCGGTCTGGATGCATCCGGCGCGCGCCGCCAATTTCCCCGACTATCTCACCGAGAAGAAATCGAAGTACGAGATCTGGTGGACGTTCGGCTGGTCCTACGAAACCGCAGCGGCGATGGCCCGGCTCGTCTTCTCGGGCATCATGGACAAATACCCGAATCTGAAGATCATCACGCACCATTTCGGCGGCATCGTACCGATGCTGGAAGGCCGCATCGGTCCAGGTTGGGACCAGCTCGGCGCACGCACGTCGGACGAGGATCTGAGCTTGGTTCTCAAGCGCCTGAAAAAGCGGCCACTCGACTACTTCAAGCACACGTTCTACGCCGATACCGCGGTGTTCGGCGGCGTGCCGGCAACACATGCTGGTCTTGCGTTCTACGATCTCGACAAGATCGTGTTTGCGTCCGACTGCCCCTTCGATCCCGAAAAGGGAACCATGTACACGCGCGAAACGCTGCGCATTATCGAAGGCATTGATATGCCGGCAGCCGACAAGGAAAAGGTCTGGCACGGCAATCTCGAACGCATTACGGGCGTGAAGTTCAAAGGCTGAGGCTCGTCATCGGCTTTTCTGCTTTTTAGCGAAAGAAAGTCGTGGATGCCCGGCACAAAGCCGGGCATGACGCCCTGCTTTCGGCTCGTGGCGCGGCCGCCTTCTGCTAACCTTCGCGCCCATGGCGCTCACGCGACCCATCGGCCAGCCCGAACCTGACGCGTCCGGAATTCCGCCGCAGAACGGCGATGCCGGTCGCGTTACTCCGATGATGGAGCAATATCAGGACATCAAGGCCGCCCATCCGGACTGCCTGCTGTTCTACCGGATGGGTGATTTCTACGAATTGTTCTTCGCCGATGCCGAGATTGCCTCACGCGCGCTCGGCATCGTGCTGACCAAGCGCGGCAAGCATCTCGGCGCCGACATTCCGATGTGCGGTGTTCCGATCGAGCGTGCCGACGAGTACCTGCATCGTCTGATCGCGCAGGGCCACCGCGTCGCCGTGTGCGAGCAACTTGAGGATCCAGCCGAGGCACGCAAGCGCGGCGCCAAAAGCGTGGTTCGGCGTGACGTTGTGCGTCTGGTTACGCCCGGCACGCTCACCGAAGATTCGCTACTCGATGCGAAGCGGAACAATTATCTGCTCGCAGTCGCGCGCGCGCGCCTGTCCGGCGACGACAGCCGCTTCGCGCTTGCCTGGATCGATATTTCGACCGGCGAATTCCGCGTTTCCGAATGCGACCGGGCAATGCTGTCCGCCGAGATCGCGCGTCTCGAGCCCGGCGAAATCATCGTCTCGGACGCACTTTACGGCGAGCCCGATTTCGCCGCGTTCTGGCGCTCGCTGCCGGCGGTAACTCCGCTCGCGCGCGACGTTTTCGACGGCGCCACAGCCGAGCGGCGGCTGACATCATTTTTTGCGGTGTCGACCAGCGAGGCCTTCGGCGCGCTGACACGGCTTGAGATTACGGCCGCCGCGGCTTGCGTGACCTATGTCGAACGCACGCAGATTGGCCAGCGGCCGCCGCTGTCGCCACCCTTGCGCGAGAGTGCGGGAACCAGCATGGCGATCGATCAGGCGACCCGCGGCAATCTCGAAATGATGCGCACGCTGTCCGGAGACCGGCGCGGCTCGCTGCTCGATGCCATCGACCGCACCGTCACTGCGGCCGGCTCGCGGCTGCTCGCCCAGCGGCTGTCGGCGCCGTCGACCGATCCCGCGCAAATTGCCAGGCGGCTCGAACTCGGTCGCGAGCTTTGCGGGTGATGCGACGGCGCGCGCGGAAACCCGCTCCCGCCTGCATGCCGCACCCGATCTCGCCCGCTCGCTGTCGCGATTGGCCGTTGGCCGCGGCGGGCCGCGCGATCTTGCCGCCATCCGCGACGGCATGCTGGCGGCCGCCGACCTTGCCCGCGCGCTTGCTTCGCTCAAGGACAAGCCCGCCGAGATTGCGGCCGCAATGCAAGCCTGCCGCAAGCCGGACGGCATGCTCGCGGCTGAATTGTCCGCCGCGCTCGCCGCGGAGTTGCCGGCCTTCAAACGCGACGGCGGATTCATCCGCGAAGGCTATGACAGGGCTCTCGACGATACCCGCGCGCTCCGGGATGAGTCGCGCAGGGTCATCGCGGCGCTGCAAGCGCGCTACGCAGAGGATACTGGGATCCGCATTCTCAGGATCAAGCACAACAACGTGCTCGGCTACTTTGTCGAAGTGACGGCGCAGCACGGCGAACGCTTGATGAGCGCGCCGTTCAACGGCGTATTCATTCACAGGCAAACGCTCGCCGGACAGGTGCGCTTCACCACCACCGAGCTTGGCGAGCTCGAGGCGAAGATCGCCAGCGCCGCCGAGCGCGCGCTCGGCCTTGAGCTCGAGATTTTCGAGCGGCTGGCAGCGGCCGTGATGGCGCAGGGCGTCAACATCAAGGAATGCGCCGAAGCGCTTTCCACCCTGGACGTTGCAAGCGCGCTCGCGCACCTTGCCGTCGAGCGCGACTACATACGGCCGCAGGTCGATGACAGCCACGCATTCGTTATCGACGGTGGCCGTCATGTGGTCGTGGAGCAGGCGTTGTCGCGCGACGGCACGCCGTTCATCGCCAATGACTGCGATCTTTCGCCACCACCGCAAACCGGCGCAGGCCGTATCTGGCTTCTCACCGGTCCCAACATGGCCGGCAAATCAACCTTCCTGCGGCAGAACGCGCTGATCGCAGTCCTCGCGCAGATGGGCAGTTTCGTTCCGGCCCGGCGGGCGCATATCGGCGTCGTCGATCAGCTGTTTTCGCGCGTCGGCGCCGCGGACGATCTTGCGCGCGGGCGTTCGACGTTCATGGTCGAGATGGTGGAAACCGCCGCCATCCTCAATCAGGCGGGTGAACGCGCGCTGGTGATCCTCGACGAGATCGGCCGTGGCACTGCCACCTTCGACGGGCTGTCGATTGCATGGGCAACCGTTGAGCATTTGCACGACGTCAACAAATGCCGGGCACTGTTCGCCACCCACTTCCACGAGTTGACCGCCCTCGCCGGCCGGCTCGACCGGCTGCACAACGCAACGGTGCTCGTGAAGGAATGGCAGGGCGACGTCGTCTTCCTGCACGAGGTCGTCGCGGGCGCCGCCGACCGCTCTTATGGCATCCAGGTCGCGAAGCTTGCCGGCCTGCCGTCAATCGTGATCGAGCGCGCCAAACTGGTGCTTGGCAGGCTGGAGCAGGAAGACCGCACCGCGCCCAAGGGCTTTGAGGATCTGCCGCTGTTCGCGGCTCCCCAGAAGACACCGCAGGAAAGGCCTGAATCGGCGGAGGATCTGCTTGTGGTCTCCCTCGCCGCGATCAATCCCGACGACCTGTCGCCGCGTGAGGCGATGGAAGCGCTTTATATGCTAAAAGCGAAGCTGACGGGTACGCGTAAACCTTAGACATCATGATGAATGTTGCCGAGAGGAAGCAGACAACCGCACTGGCGGAGGCGCAATGCTGGCTTGAAGGCTTCGAGGCTGCGCTATCGGCAAGCGACGCCGCGACAGCCGCCGGACTGTTTCTGGATGACGGCCTCTGGCGCGATGTCCTGGCCTTCACCTGGAATATCCAGACGATGGCCGGCCGGTCGGCGATCGAAGCGACCTTACGTGAGACACTGGCCCGCGCGCAGGCGAGAAACTTCCATATACCGGACAGGCGAACGCCGCCTCGCTGGATATCCCGCGCCGGCAATGAAAATATCGAAGCGCTGTTCGAATTCGAAAGCGCCTTCGGTCACTGCGCAGGCGTGCTGCGACTGAGACCCGACAGCCAGGGCAAGCTGCGCGCCTGGACCCTGAACACCAATCTGCAGGAGCTCACCGGCTACGAAGAGGAATTCAAACGGCGCGGCGAGCCCGATTCGACACGCGACTTCGGCGCGGAGAACTGGGCCGATCGTCTGAAGAAACAACGTGCATTCTCTAAAGGTGACCCCGTCGTGATCGTCGTCGGTGGCGGGCAAGCCGGGCTGTCCATTGCGGCACGCCTTCATCAGCTTGGCATCGACACGCTGATCGTCGATCGGCACAAACGCATCGGCGACAACTGGCGCACGCGCTATCATTCGCTGACGCTGCACAATGAAGTGCACGTCAACCACCTGCCCTATTTGCCTTTCCCACCAACGTTTCCCGTCTACATCCCGAAGGACAAGCTCGCCAATTGGTTCGAATCCTATGTCGAGACGATGGAGCTCAACTTCTGGACTGGCCATGAGTTCGTCGCGGGCACTTATGATGACAAGAAAGCAGAATGGCGCGTCACGTTGCGCCGAAGCGACGGGACGGAACGCGTCATGCGGCCACGCCACCTCGTCTTTGCGACCGGGGTAAGCAGCATCCCTTACACGCCTGACCTGCCGGGCCTCGATAAGTTTGCCGGCACCAAGGTGCACTCGGGCGATTTCAAGAACGCCGAGCAATGGAAAGGTCGCAAGGCACTGGTGCTCGGGACCGGCACCAGTGGTCATGACGTAGCGCAGGAGCTGCACGCGCATGGCGCGAAAGTCACCATGATCCAGCGCAGCAAGACCCATGTGGTGAGCCTGAAGGAAGCACAGAGCGTTTATGCGATCTACTCGGAAGGGATTCCGTTTGATGATTGTGACCTGCTCGCCACCTCCTTTCCCTATCCGGTTCTAAGGCGTTCGTATCAGCTCTCCACCGCAAAAGGCCGGAAGGTGGACAACAATCTGATCAATGCGCTCGAGGAGCGCGGATTCAATACCTGGCTCGGCGAAGACGAGACCGGGTTTCAGATGATGTATCTGCGCCGCGGCGGCGGCTATTACTTCAACGTCGGCTGCTCGGAATTGATCATCTCCGGCGACATCGGCCTTCTCCAGTATGCCGATATCGAGACTTTCGTGCCGGAGGGCGCGCGCCTGCGCGACGGAAGCATCGTGCCCGCCGAACTTCTGGTGCTGGCCACCGGTTACAAGAACCAGCAGGAAACCGTCCGCCGCTACCTCGGCGATGCCATAGCCGACCGCGTCGGCCCGGTCTGGGGCTTCGACGAGGGCGGCGAGCTGTGCAACATGTGGCGGCGCACCGCGCAGCCCGGACTCTGGTTCACGGCCGGAAGCCTCGCGCAGTGCCGGATTTTCTCGCGCTACCTCGCATTGCAGATCAAGGCATTGGAAGCAGGGTTACGGCAATAGTTTGCGCTGACGCAGGGCCCACAGCAGCGCGTTCCAGCCGATGCCAATGCTTAGTCCAATTGCGTAAGACCACCACACGCCGATCGGCACGGCCAGCAGATGCACGGCGAGCAGGCCGAGGCCCAGCCCGATCAGCGGCGTCAGCACGTGCGCAGCGACGCTTGCCGCAGCCGGTCCGCCGATGCGGGGATGCAAGATGATGAAGAACGAGCCCATGGCCACTGGAAAGAAGGCAAACGTGCCCGAAAAATAAGAACCGATCGAGCTGCTCGCCGCCGTTACGAGCACGACACAGAGCGTTACCACGCCGGCGCGCCAGGCAAGGTCAGTGCCGCTCAACTCGACACGCTTCACCGCGCCAGCGATTCGAAAGCGGCCCGCAGCCGCTATCGCGATCGGATAAATGACGGCGTTCAGCAAGACCGCACCGACGGCATTCCACTCCACCAGCCGCAACAAGAATACGATGACAAGCCACACGAGGAACGCGCCTCCGAGGCTCAGCTGCAGTGAATGTCGTTGCGCCAGCGCGGCATAAGTCAGCGCAAAGAACGCGCAGGCGGCGTTCGCGATCAGGCTTCCCACTGCACTCTGTGCGATGAATCCCGGCGGATGCTCAAGCGCTAGGATGATCATTGCCGCGCCGCCGGCGGTCGGCAGCGCCGCGACGAGCGAGCCAATGAACGGACCGCTGCGTTCCACGATGATTGATGCCGCCACCACGATCGAAGCAGTCATTGCGATCTTCAGCAGCAATCCGAACAGAAACAGGGACATGGGTTAAACTGCGACTCCGTGTCGGCGCACCGCCAGGACCGCAAGGCTCCAGCCGATCGATGTCGCCAGCGCCAGCGAAAGGCCTGCCACGACACCCAATGGCTCGGCAGCCAGATGCAGCACCGTGCAGGCTATGCCGAAACCGAGCAGGCCGAGCGGCGCATTGGCGAGCACCGCTGCAGTCGGCTTGCCGCCGGCGCGCCGATGCAGAATGAGGATGATGCTGGTCAGCACGACCGGAAAGACCGCCAGCAGGCCGCTGCCATATGAACCGATGCGGAAGCTGAATGTAACGACGATGCCCACCAGGACGGCGACCATCAACGCACGTAAAGCGTAGTCGTACCAGCGCGGTTGCTGCCGCGGCATGCGCGTGTGGCGGAATGGCCGGACGACCCACATCCCGACCGCAATCGCAGCTGCGTTGATTAGAAGCGCGGGACCGAGCGCCCAATGGCTGGCGGTTATGATCGCCGTCAGCACGATCCACACGACATAGGTGCCGCCCAGACTAATGGCGAGCGATCGCCGCTGCGCCAGCACGCAATAGACCACCGCGAAGATGACATTCGCCGCATTGACGGCCAGGCTCGCGACTGCACTTTGCGAGATGAATTGTGCGTCATGATCGAGCGCAAGAAATACGTAAACCGGCCCTGCACCGATCGGCAGCGTCGCGACCAGGCCGCCGACCAACGGGCCGGCACGCTCGGCCGTAATTGTCGCCGCCAGCACGAATGCGGCGGTGATGGCCATTTTGACGATGAGCGTGAGGGCAAAATACAGGTCGGGAGGCATCTGGGGCGGCGCACATGACCACGCCACCAAGCGCGGCGCAAGTTGCAACCATGCATAGCAGATCGTCGGCCGCTAAACGCGTGAAACCTTTATGTCGACCGGTGGTCCGTTCTTGATGGTCTGATAGACGACACAATAGCGCTCGGTGAGCTTGAGCAGTTGGTCGATTTTGTCCTGTGATGCGTCGGTATCGAGTTCGAAGCGCAGACGAATTTGCGCAAAGCCGACCGGCGCATCCTTGGCGACGCCGAGTGTACCGCGAAAATCGAGATCGCCTTCCGCCGAGACGCTCGCTGACGTGAGCGGAATATCGAGCGCGGTCGCCACCGCCTTCATGGTGACACCGGCACAGGCGACCAAAGCCTCCAGCAGCATGTCGCCGGAGCAAAGTTCGAGACCGGAGCCTCCTGTCGCCGGATGCAGACCGGCAACGGCGAGCGCGCGTCCGGTTTGGACCTTGCAAGCGATATTCGTGTGGGCGAGATTGCCTTTCGCCCTGAGCGTTATGTAAGCCGCTTTCGGATCGTTTTTGTAACGCTCCTTGATCGGCGCCTGCAGCGCGCGCAGCTCGTTCGCATTCATGCCGTGTTCCTCAATTCGGCGTCAGCACCACGCGGCCAATCACCTTGCCGGCGCGAAGCTGATCCATCACCGCATTCACATCCTCGAGTGGACGAGTTGCAACAGGCACCGGCGGAATTCCGGTGCGCCGAACAAGTTCGATCAACTCCTTCATCTCGGGCAAGCTGCCAACATAGGAACCCTGGATCGTCAGTGCACGCATGGGGATCGGCGGCAACGGCACCGTCAGGTCGCCGCCGTAAAGCCCGACGACGACGTATTTGCCGCCCTTGATCAGGCTGTCATAGCCGACGCGCGCGCTCTGCGACGACCCTACAAGATCGATCACGCCCCACGCGCCACCGTTGGTCATATCGATAATTTGCTGTGATGCATCCGCCGCGCCACCATCAACGACTTTTGCAGCACCTGCCTTTTTCGCGGCGTCGCGTTTTGCAGGATCGATATCGACCACAATGGCGCTGTGCCCTCCCATCGCCTTGTGCAGAGCAAGGCACATGAGTCCGAGGCCACCGGCGCCGATGATCACCGTCGGCTCGCTCTTCAGCGTCAAAATTTTCTTCAGGGCGCCGTATGTCGTAACGCCGGAACATGCGAGCGGCGCGGCGCGCTCGGGCGGCAGATCGCCGATATCGAACAGATAGCGTGGGTGCGGGACCATCAGGTAATCGGCGTAACCACCGTTCGAAAAGACGCCGAGGCTGCGCATGGCACGGCAGAGATTTTCCTCGCCGCGCTGACATGGGCCGCAGGTGCCGCAGCCGATCCATGGATGTGCAAGCCGGCGATCGCCGACCTTGACGCCCTTGACGTCGGGCCGAAGGCGACGACCTCGCCGACATTTTCGTGACCGAGCGTAACCGGAAGCTTCATGCCGCGATCGGCGAGGCTCATCCGTTTGCCGCCGCCGAGATCGAACCACCCGTCGGCGAGATGCAGATCGCTGTGGCAGACGCCTGCGGCCAGGACCTTCAACAGGACTTCTGTGCCTTTCGGCTCAGGCGTGGGCTGCTCATTGAGCTGCAACGGCTGACCGCAAACGCAGACCTGGAACATGCGCATCGTCTTTTAGTCTCCCCGCGTCGCTGGATTGCTCCGACACCGAACCACACTCCTCGGCCTCCGTCACCAACCTCGCGGATGCCTCAAAATCGGGCATTGCAAGAAATATCTCTGCCCGCCGGGTGACTTACCGCCCCGCCTCCGCTATCCGATGGACCCATGGCATCACTTACGCTCGACCAGGAACACCATCCGGCTACCGAACGAACCTCGCGTGGGTCGGGCGAGCTCATTGACGTGCGTGCGATCATCGCCGACCTGGAGAAGCTCGCCAAGGCTCACACCGGCAACGAGCGCGACCTGCGTTCGCTGGTGGCGCAGAAGCTCAAGGTTGCATTGACCGACGGGCGCGCCAAGGCCGAGCAACTGCTGCTCAAAGACCGCCACGGGCGGCGCTGTGCCGAGCGTCTCTGCAGGATGGAAGACGAGGTCATCCGCATCCTGTTCGAATTCGCGCGTAAACACCTTTATCCATCGCAAAACCCGAGCGAGGCTGAACGCATGGCGGTCGTGGCGACCGGCGGCTACGGCCGCGGGCTGCAGGCGCCGGGCTCCGACATCGATCTGTTGTTCTTGTTGCCGTACAAGCAGACCGCATGGGGTGAGTCGATCGCCGAGGCCATTCTCTATTGCCTGTGGGATCTCGGCCTCAAGGTCGGTCACGCCACCCGCTCGGTCGACGAGTGCATCCGCCAGGCCAAGGCGGACATGACCATCCGCACTGCTATTCTCGAAGCGCGTTTCCTGCTCGGCGACCGCAAATTGTTTGACGAGCTGGTGACCCGCTTCGACAAGGACATCGTTCGCAACACCGCTACTCAATTTGTCGCGGCCAAGCTTGCCGAACGTGAAGACCGTGTCCGCCGCAGCGGGCAGTCACGTTATCTGGTCGAGCCGAACGTAAAAGACGGGAAAGGCGGACTGCGTGACCTGCACACGCTGTTCTGGATCGCTAAGTACGTCTACCGCGTGCGTGAGCCGGTGGAACTGATCAAACGTGGAGTCTTCGACAAGCAAGAATATCAGCTGTTCCGGCGCTGCGAGGACTTCCTCTGGTCGGTGCGCTGCCACATGCATTTTCTCATGGGCCGCGCCGAAGAGCGGTTGTCGTTCGATATCCAGCGCGAGATTGCGGTGCGGCTCGGCTACACCGAGCACCCCGGCCTGCAGGACGTCGAGCGTTTCATGAAGCATTACTTTCCTGATCGCCAAGGACGTTGGCGATCTGACGGCTATCCTGTGTGCAGAATTGGAAGACAGCCACGCCAAGAGCGTACCGGTGCTCAGCCGTGTCATGGAGCGCTTTCGACCGGTGAAACGGCGTAAGCTTGCTGAGAGCGAGGATTTTATTGTCGACAAGAACCGCATCTTGCTCGCGCATCCAAACGGCTTCAAGCGCGATCCGGTCAACCTGATCCGTATTTTCCATTTGGCGCAGAAGCACAATCTGGCCTTCCACCCCGACGCCATGCGCGCGATCACCCGCTCGCTCAAATTGGTCGAAGCCAAGCTGCGCGAAAACGAGGAAGCTAACGAACTCTTCCTGGAAATCCTGACGTCAAAGAACGACCCGGAGACCGTCTTGCGGCGCATGAACGAGGCGGGTGTGCTCGGCCGCTTCGTGCCGGCCTTCGGGAAGATCGTCGCGATGATGCAGTTCAATATGTACCATCACTATACGGTGGACGAGCACTTGCTGCGCTGTATCGGCGTGCTTGCCGAGATCGAGCGGGGCGGCAGCACTGAGTCGCCGCTCGCAAACGAACTGATCCACAAGATCCTGCCCGAGCATCGCAAGCTGCTCTATGTCACGCTGTTCCTGCACGACATCGCCAAGGGCAGGCCGGAAGACCACTCGATCGCCGGCGCGCGTGTCGCGCGGCGGTTCTGCCCGCGCATGGGTTTTTCCGCCGCCGACACCGACACAGTGGCCTGGCTGATAGAGAATCATCTTGTAATGTCGAGCGTTGCGCAGTCGCGCGACCTCTCCGACCGCAAGACGATCGAGAACTTCGCCGCCACCGTTCAGTCGGCCGAACGACTGAAGTTACTTACGATTCTCACGACCGCGGATATCCGCGCGGTCGGCCCCGGCGTGTGGAACGGCTGGAAGGCTCAATTGATCCGCACACTATACTACGAGACCGAACCTGTGCTGACCGGCGGCTTCTCCGAAGTCAACCGCGCCCAGCGCGTCGCCATCGCGCAGAATGAATTCCGCGAGGCGATGAAGAACTGGCCGCAGGAGCGGCTCGAAGCCTATATCGCCAAGCATTATCCGGCCTATTGGCTCAAGGTCGATCTGCCACACAAGATCGAACACGCCAATTTCGTGCGCGCCACCGAAGACGCCGACAAGCGTCTTGCAACATCTATCTCGTTCGATGCCGAGCGTGCCGTGACGGAGCTTACGCTGCTTGCGCCCGACCATCCTTGGCTGCTGTCGATTATCGCGGGCGCCTGCGCCTTGGCTGGCGCCAACATCGTCGACGCGCAGATCTACACCACCACCGATGGCCGTGCGCTCGATACCATCTCGTTGTCACGCGAATTCGACCGCGACGAAGACGAAGAGCGCCGCGGGCACCGCATCGCTGACTCGATCGAAAAGGCGCTGCGTGGCGAGTTGAGACTGCCGGATGTGGTCACCAAAAGATCGCCACCCAAAGGCCGTATCCGCGCTTTCGCGGTGGAGCCGTCAGTCACCATCAACAACCAATGGTCTCACCGTTACACGATGGTCGAGGTCACGGGCCTCGATCGCACCGGTCTACTTTATGAACTGACGGCAACGCTGTCCAAGCTCAACCTCAACATTGCCTCCGCACATGTCGCCACCTTCGGCGAACGTGTGGTGGACGTGTTCTATGTGACGGATCTGATGGGCGCGCAGATCACCTCCCCGACCCGGCAAGCCGCGATCAAGCGTGCCCTGGTCGCCCTCTTTGCATCCGGAGAGGATGACAAGCAGGCAAAGTCGGTAGCGCCCCGAGCAGCGCAGAGCGCCTGATTTCCACGCCATTTCCGGTTTAACGGCCCCTTAAATCACCGCGCATAGCGTGACACCGGGGGCCGGCGCTTATGTCCGCCGGCGTAAAACGGGTCGCGTTATGGCGTCGAAACGGGGACAAGCAGGCGCTCGTCGGGAGCCGGTGTTCGACAAGAGCCCGGAACTGCACGTTTCCGCCGACGATCGGCCCGCGCCGACCGAGCGAAAGCCTGCTTCGAAAAGCAGACCAACGGAGAAACGGCGCAAGGCGCGCGCGCGCAAGTCACGCCCGGCCCGCGGTAAGCGGGCGCTCATCGTCCGCCTTGCATATTGGACGCTGGTCGTCGGCCTTTGGGTTGCGATCGGCGGCGCCGGTTTCGTTGCCTGGGTCGGCGCTCATCTGCCGCCGATCCAGTCGCTGGAAATTCCCAAACGCCCGCCGTCGATCCAGATCGTCGACTTCCAGGGCCGTGCGCTGGCCCGCCGCGGCGACCTTGCCGGCGCGCCGCTGCCTTTGAAGGAATTGCCGGCCTACGTTCCCAAAGCCTTCATCGCCATCGAGGACCGGCGCTTCTACGAGCATAGCGGCGTCGATCCCTACGGCATCGGCCGCGCCTTGATCGCCAACGTGCTTCACCGCGGGGTTGCCCAAGGTGGCTCGACGATTACGCAGCAGCTCGCAAAAAATCTTTTCCTCACGCAGGAGCGCACGATCAATCGCAAGCTGCAGGAGGCGCTGCTCGCGATCTGGCTCGAGCGCAAGTTCTCCAAGACGCAAATTCTCGAGCTCTATCTCAACCGGGTTTACTTCGGCTCGGGCGCCTACGGTATCGAACAGGCTTCGCAGCATTATTTCGGAAAGTCGGCACGCCAGATCACGGTCGCCGAGGCGGCGCTGCTCGCGGGTGTCGTGAAGTCGCCGTCACGTCTTGCGCCCACACGCAACTTCGACGGTGCCGAAAAGCGTGCGAAGGCCGTGCTCGCCGCCATGGCGGAGCTCAAATTCATATCGCATTCGACCGAGCGCACCGCTGTGGCGCGCCCACCGCGCATCGTGGCGCAGGCGAACACCGGTTCCGTCAATTATGTCGCGGACTGGGTCATGGACGCGCTCAACGACACGCTCGGCCGCGTCGAGCAAGACATCACGGTTCAGACCACCATCGATGCAAATCTCCAAGCCAATGCGGAGAAAGCTTTGACCGACGAGCTCGCGCAGAAAGGCGACAAAAACAGAGTCGGACAGGGTGCGCTCGTATCGATGACGGCGGATGGCTCCGTTCGGGCGCTGGTCGGCGGCCGCAACTACGCCGACAGCCAGTTCAACCGTGCGGTGTCGGCAAAACGCCAGCCCGGCTCCGCCTTCAAGCCGTTCATTTACCTGACCGCGATTGAGCACGGGCTCACGCCCGACAGTGTGCGTGAGGACCGTCCGATTAACGTCAAAGGCTGGCAACCGGAAAACTACAGCCATGAATATTTCGGGTCAGTGACACTGACGAAGGCGCTCGCCCTTTCGCTCAACACCGTTTCAGTGCGGCTGACGTTGGAATTCACTCCGTTGGCGGTGATCCGCACCGCCTATCGCCTCGGCATCGTCTCAAAGCTCGAGCCCAATGCCTCGATCGCGCTTGGCACCTCGGAAGTCTCGATGCTGGAGCTTGTCGGTGCCTATACGACGTTCGCCAACGGCGGCTACGCACTGGTCCCGCATGTCGTCCAGAAGATCACCGCCGCGAATGGCAAGGTGCTCTATGCGCGCAATACGGGCCAACTCGGCCGCATCGTCGAGGCACGTTACGTAGCGATGATGAACCAGATGATGGCCGAGACGCTCACAATCGGCACCGCACACAAGGCGGCATTGCCAGGCTGGCCCGCGGCCGGGAAAACCGGAACGTCGCAGGATTTCCGCGATGCCTGGTTCATCGGCTATACCGCGCATCTCGTGACCGGCGTCTGGCTCGGCAACGATGATGGCACGTCGACAAAGCACGTGACCGGGGGAGGCTTGCCGGTCGAGATCTGGAGCCGGTTCATGCGCGGCGCCCATCAGGGCGTGCCGGTCGCAAGCCTGCCTGGTGCGTCCGGTGGCGGCGGTCTCTTCTCGGGATTGTTCGGCAACAACTCGCGGCCGGTACCGCCTGCGCCAGTGCAACCTGCTGCCGCCACGCGCGCGGGCACGACTGGAACGGGCGGCCTCGACGGCTGGCTGCTTAACGGCCTCTTTGGCCGACGTTAATGCTTTGCGGCGCGGGCACGAAGCCTGCGCGTTGCCAGCCAGAGCCCAAACGTTGCAAACCCCATCGTGGCGACGCCAAGCGCGAGCGGCCAGGCGCTTTGTCCGAGGAACCATCCGACTGCCGCTCCGCACACCGCTGCCGCAGTTTGCTGCAAAAATCCGAACAGCGACGATGCCGCTCCGGCCCGTTCGGGAAACGGCGTCATCGCACCGGCGATGCCCTGTGGCAGCACCATACCGAGGCCGGCAAGATAAACCGCCATCGGAAGAACCAGCGACATGGAGGACATAAGTCCGAATGCAACTGCGGCGACCATCGCCAGTCCCCCGGCAGCGCAGGCGCAGCCGCCTAATCCGAGGACCCCATCCAGTCCGAGACGAATGACAAGCCGGGCGGCGATTGCCGAGCCAGTCATATAGCCGACCGAACCGAGCGCGAAGGCGACACCGAAATCTAACGGTGCGAGGCCATAGAGATCCTGCAGCACGAACGCCGACCCCGAAATCCAGGCGAAGAGACCGGCATAGCTCGCCGATGTAATGGACAGATAAGCAAGATATGCCGGATTGCGCCCGACGATCCGATACGACCGAAGCATCGACGGAAGCGATACCGGTTCGGCGGCGCGGTTAGTCAATGTTTCAGGCAGGAGCGCCCAGACGACTGCAGCGCCGGCAAATCCCGCGCCGACCAAGGCGAGAAATGTCACGCGCCAGCCAAAGGCGGTCTGTATGAGACCGCCAAGAATCGGCGCCAGCACCGGCGCGAGCGCCATCACCGAACCGATCACCGACAATTCACGCCCGGCGTGCGCTCCCGAATAGATGTCGCGCACAATCGCGCGCGTGAGCACGATGCCGCCGGAGCCGCCGAGCGCCTGAAACGCGCGCGCGACGATCAGCATCTCGATCGACGTGGACAGGGCGCAGGCAAGGCTCGCCGCGCAGTAGAGCGCAATCGCTCCGATCAACACCGGTTTGCGGCCGTGCCGGTCGGACACGGGGCCATAGATAATCTGACCCGCCGCAAAGCCGATCAGGTAGGCGGAAATCGTAAGCTGTACCTGCGCGGAGGAAGCGCCGAGCTGCCGCGCGATGTCCGGCAGCGACGGCAGATACATATCGGTCGTCAGCGGGCCAACCGCGCTCAGACCAGCCAGCAAAGCCGTGAGCGCAAAAGTGCCTGGTCGCAGCATGGATGGGTGGTTCCAAAATCTTTAAAATCAGGAATTTTCGCTCATGCCGTACCGATGCAGGTCGGCACCATGCGCATCGAGCCAGGCCTTTGCACGGCCCATGTCGGGACAGATTTTTTCAACCAGCCGCCAGAAGCGCCGCGAATGATTCATCTCGATGACATGCGCGACTTCGTGCGCAGCGAGATAGTTGAGCACGAAAGTCGGTGCAAGAATGAGCCGCCATGAATATGAAAGCACGCCGGTTGACGAGCACGAGCCCCACCGGCTCGACTGATCGCGCACCGAGACGCGTTTGATGGTGACACCAAGCGCCTGCGCCGCCGCCCGACTTGCCGCCTCCAGGTCCCGCTTGGCCTCACGCTTAAGATAATCATGCACCCGGCGCGGTACATGCGGGGCCGCGCCGGCGACGCAAAGCTGCGGCTCGCCACCATTCGGCTCGACCCAAACAGTGCCGCGCTCACCCCTGCGATGATCGATGCGGTGATCGACCCCGCGCAACGGCAATCGCGTTCCATGAGCGAATGGCACAGCGTCCGGCAGCCGGCATAACCGTGCTGCGATCCAGGCACCGTTCTTTTGCGCAAATTCTCTCGCCTGCTTCACGCTGCCGCGCGGAGGCATCGTAAGCACGACGTCGCGGCTGGCAGCGTGGATGCGCAGTGTATAGCGCCGCGCCTGGCTGTGGCGGCGGAGGCGCACCGGATAGATCTCGCCGTCGAATGCGACCGTTATGCCTTTCGGCTCGCTGGTGCGGCGAAAAAGCAGGGCGCGCAGTGCAATGGACATCTTCCACCCAGAATCAGAGGGTGCCGGCAGTGTGCCATATTCGCTCGCGAGAGCGCGAGATCAACGCTGGGCGGCGACCTTTACCGGTGCGGCGCGCGATGCACGGGCACCGTTATGCGAGAGCACAAAATCGGCGATGCGCGGCGCGATCTCGGCGCGGAAGCGCGAGCCGTTGAAGACCCCGTAGTGACCGACGCTGGGCTGCAAGTAGTGCACCTTGTTCTCGTCCGGAATATTGACGCACAAAGCGTGCGCAGCCTCGGTCTGGCCGACACTCGAAATATCGTCGTTCTCGCCTTCGACCGTCATTAGCGCAACGCGCTCGATGGCGGCCGGATCGACGCGCCGATCACGATGCATCATCTGCCCCTTCGGCAGGGCGTGACGGATAAAGACCGTGTCGACCGTCTGCAGGTAGAACTCGGCCGCAAGATCCATGACGGCAAGATATTCGTCGTAGAACTCGCGATGCTTCTGCGCGGAATCGCCGTCGCCTTTGACGAGATGCAGGAACAGATTGTGATGTGCTTCTATGTGACGGTCGAGGTTCATGCTCATGAAGCCGTGCAGCTGCAGGAACCCTGGATAGACGTCGCGCATCATGCCCGGATGCGGGAACGGCACCTTGGTGATGACGTGATTGCGGAACCAATTGAGTCCGCGCCGTTCGGCCAGATCGTTCACGGCGTTTGGATTGATCCGCGTGTCGATTGGACCGCCCATCAGCACCATCGAGTGCGGAACGTCCGGATCGTTGTCGGCCTCCATCAGCGCGACCGCCGCCATGACCGGGACTGACGGCTGGCAAACGGCGATCACATGAACGTCGCCGCCGAACGCGTGAAGCATCGAGATGATGTAGTCAATATAGGTATCGAGGTCGAAGCGCCCTTCGGCAAGCGGCACCATGCGCGCATCGATCCACTCGGTGATGTAAACGTCATGGTTGGGCAGGAAGGTTTCCACCGTGCCACGCAGCAACGTCGGATAGTGCCCCGACATCGGCGCGACAATCAGAAGCTTCGGCTGTGGCCGGCGCGGCGGGCGCACGAACGCACGTTCGAAATGAAGCAATCGGCAAAACGGACGTTGCCAGACGCTCTTAATGTTGACCGCCACCCTCTCGCCGCCGACGGTGGTCGAATCAATTCCCCATTCCGGTTTGTGGTAGCGGCGAGTCGAGCGCTCGAACAGCTCCATCGTCGCCGCGATCGATTTTCCGTAGGCGGTGTGCGCGAGCGGGTTGGCAGGATTCTTGAAAAACAGACGCGTGGCGTCTGCAAACGCGCGCGACGGATTGAGCGCGGCATGCCCCAGCTCGTAGAACCAGTACATCGGCGTCGCGAGAAACGCGCCGCCATCCGCGGGGAGCGTTGCCGCCCCGCCGAATTCGCCTATTGCCATTGAGTCCCCCGACCCTCGCTGCGGTGCGGCAGACTGTCGTTTTTCATCCATAGCGTCAACATAGAGATAAGTTGTTCGCGTCAGGTTTACAACGCGAAAGGAGCCGTTAAGTCCCAAAGAACACAGGCTTTTTTGGCTACTCGCCGGTCTGCAAAAGAGAACCGTGGATACGCGCGCTCTGCAGAAGCTTGAAAAAGGCCAATGATGCAGCTGCGAACAGGACGACATTAAACGCAAAAGCCTCGGCCATCAGATCGGCGCGAAACACATGGTCGATCACCAGCGCACGCATACCTTCGAAAACGTAGGTCGGCGGCAGCGCCCAGGCCACGTACTGCAACCAATCAGGAAGAACGGCGACCGGATAGTAGACGCAGGTCAGCGGCAAGAAGAGAAACATGATCGTCCACGCGATGCTCTCGGCACCGAGACCGTTCCGCAACAGCAACCCGGCGACAAAAATGCCGACCGACCAACTGGTCAGAATCAGGTTTGCAAAGAAGGCCGCAAGCGCCAGACCGAGCGCCCACAGATTGAACCCGAAAAAGATGATGGCCAGGATCGAAACGGGAATCATGCCGATCGACAGGCGAACGATGCTCATGATCATCAGCGCCAGCAGGAATTCCGCTGGCCGCAGCGGCGACATCATGAGGTTGCCCAGGTTGCGCGCATACATTTCCTCGAGGAAAGAAATCGAGAAACCGAGTTGGCCGCGGAACAGGATATCCCAGAGCAGCACCGAACCGATGAATACGCCGCCCGCCCGCGCGAAAAAGCCGGCATTCTGTGAAATGTAAACCTGCAGAAAACCCCACATCAACATCTGCACGGTCGGCCAGTAGATGAGGTCGAGGATACGTGGCCACGACGAGCGCAGCAGGTACCAATAGCGGCGCACCATCGCAGCAACACGATTGAGCGAAAAGTCCATGCCGGTATCGGTGCGCATCATTGCGCGGCCTCGCTCTGCCGGCGGCCGCGCGCGACGTCGAGAAACACCTCTTCCAGGTTCTCGCGACCGTAGCGCGCAAGCAGACGCGCCGGCGTGTCGTCGTCCTCGATCCGGCCCTTTTTCATGATGATGACGCGCTCGCACAGGCGCTCCACCTCATTCATGTTGTGCGAGGCGAGCAGAACGGTTGCGCGGTTTTCGGCCTGGTATTGCTCGAGGCGCGTGCGCACCCAATCCGCCGTGTCCGGATCGAGTGAAGCAGTTGGTTCATCCAGCAGCAGAACCTCGGGCTTGTTGAGGAGCGACTTCGCCAGCGAT
Source organism: uncultured Alphaproteobacteria bacterium (assembly GCA_963736275.1). Taxonomy (GTDB): domain Bacteria; phylum Pseudomonadota; class Alphaproteobacteria; order Rhizobiales; family Xanthobacteraceae; genus Pseudolabrys. The sequence goes on along the minus strand of CAVTOP010000004.1, from coordinate 444,643 downwards.
ACGCGCGTTTTCTGTCCGGCGGAAAGCTTGCCGGTTGGCCTATCGAGGAATTCGGTCAAATCCAGCTCGGCGGCAAGGTTTGCGATGCGCCCGCTAATATCCGGTACGGCGTAGAGCTGTGCAAAAACCGAAAGATTCTGACGCACCGTCAGTCGCATCGGCATACCGACATACGGGCTTTCGAAATTCATTCGGTGCAGCACGCGATAGCGTTCGCGTGGCATCTCGGCGCCAAGCACCCTGACCGTGCCTGACGTCGGTGTCACGAGCCCCATGATCATCGCGATTGTCGTGGTCTTGCCGGCGCCATTGCCGCCCAACAACCCGGTCACCGAGCCGGCCGCAAGCTTGAACGATATGCCGTCCACGGCCCCCACGGCCTTGTAGCGTTTGACCAAACGGTCGACGGCAATTGCGGGCGTTTGCTGCACGTCCATGACGGTGCAGATGTGACGCCCCGCCGCGGAAAGCGCAAGGCCCGATTCCTGTGCTGTCTCTGCGCTTCTACAAAGCAAGCCCAGACCTTACACTGACTGCATGCCTGCGCTCGGATATGCCCAGCATCACCCGCACCGCAACGTGCGTCTCGATACGCTCGTGCGGCTGCGCTGGCTCGCGATCATCGGCCAGACGACCGCCGTGCTCGTCGTCTATTACGGTCTGGAGTTCGAACTGCCAGTCTACGCCTGCCTTAGCGTGATCGCACTGGCAGCATGGCTCAACGTCGCGTTGCGGCTTCGCTTTCATGTTACACAGCGTCTCGAACCCGACCGCGCCGCTTGGCTGCTGGCCTTCGATATCGCCGAACTGGCGGTGCTTCTGTTTCTGACCGGAGGCCTGCAGAATCCCTTTGCATTTCTTTTTCTCGGTCCCGTTCTGTTGTCGGCGACCGCGCTGCCACCCCGTTTCACATTGATCCTCGGCGGGTTTGCCGTCGTCTGCTCCACGGTTCTTGTTTTCGTGCACTACCCGCTACCTTGGGACATCGACGACCCGCTGCAACTGCCGCCGATCTACATGATGGGCGTCTGGCTCTGCATCCTGCTCGCGATCGGATTCATCGGCGTCTATGCCTGGCAGATCACTGAAGAGTCGCGTCAGCTTTCGGACGCACTGGCCGCGACCGAACTGGTGCTGACGCGTGAACAGCACCTTTCGCAGCTTGACGGCCTCGCCGCCGCCGCCGCGCATGAACTTGGCACGCCGCTCTCGACTATTTCGGTGATCGCAAAGGAACTCGAGCGCGCAATCGCACCGAATGCACCGCACGGTGACGACGTGCGGCTCTTGCGTGAGCAAGCGGCTCGGTGCCGGGACATTCTGGCAAAAATCACCGAATTGTCCGCGGGCGGTGGCGGTGAGCCCTTCGACCGCATGCGGCTCACCGCATTGATCGAAGAAGTGGTAGCGCCATATCGGGATTTCGGCGTGGCCATCGAGGTGAACGCGCCGGACAATCTCGGCTCCGAACCGGTCGGCGCGCGCAATCCGGCAATCCTGTATGGTCTCGGCAACCTTCTGGAAAATGCCGTTGACTTTGCCAACGATCGCGTTTTGGTGGACGCACGCTGGACCGACGATGCCGTCGAAGTGACCATCAGTGACGACGGCCCCGGATTTGCGCCGGAAATCATGGGCCGGATTGGGGAACCTTACGTCACCAGCCGCCGCGGGCACCCGCACGACGCCGGCGACGAGCCGGCGGGTCTCGGACTCGGCTTTTTCATCGCCAAGACGCTATTGGAACGCGCGGGGGCAACCCTTTCGCTTGAAAACCGGCCCGCGCCCGACCGCGGCGCAACCGTCCGACTCCATTGGAGTCGCAGCGATTTCGAGCGGCCGTTAACGTTCGCAACGGCCTGAGATCTCCACTCCGATCACTAATTTTTGCGGTGTGATTGAACGGCTCCGCGCGGTACGATACGCCTAAACGTAGATTGTTGAGGTGACATCGTGGACGCCATGATCAGTGAGACCGCCAACCCGGCGGCCAAGATTAAGATCCCTGGAGAGCGATCGCTGCTGATCGTCGAGGACGATCAGTCGTTTTCGCAACGTTTGGCCAAGGCGCTGGAGCAACGCGGCTTCATCGTTACGACCGCGGATTCGGTCGCCGACGGCCTGCTGCAGGTCGAGAAGGCCGCGCCGGCCTACGCCGTGGTCGACATGCGGCTCGACGATGGCAACGGTCTTGACGTGATTTCCGCACTCAAGAGTTGCCGGCCTGACGCGCGCGCCATCATCCTCACCGGCTACGGAAATATCGCCACTGCAGTGAACGCCGTTAAGCTCGGCGCGGTCGACTACCTCGCAAAACCCGCCGATGCCGACGACGTCGTCGCAGCGCTGCTGGCGCAGGACAATACCAAGATCGAACCGCCGGAAAATCCGATGTCGGCCGATCGCGTGCGCTGGGAACATATTCAGCGGATCTACGAATTGTGCGGCCGCAACGTTTCGGAAACGGCACGGCGGCTTAACATGCACCGGCGGACGTTGCAGCGCATTCTGGCCAAGCGCGCGCCGCGCTGATCCTCAGCCCACGTCCCCATAAGGCCCCGTCGGATCCGCGAGCGATTGCAGCCGCAGCGCCGCGGCGCGCGCAAACAGCAACATCATCGATTTGCGTGTCGCAGCCGCAAGCTTGTGGACGGGCGCCTCGCATCTGAATTCCGCACCAAAGGCATCGGCCACGATGAGACCGGTGTCGGGCGGGAAGATCTCGCACGGCACCTCGACCGTGGTGGCGAAGAACAGCCGATCGCAATGGGCACGATAATCCTGCCATTTCTGGTCGGCACGGAAATCGGCGATCGAGGACTTGATCTCGACGATCCAGATTTCGCCGCTAGGATCGAGGGCCACCAGATCGGCACGGCGCCCGGATGGAAGCGGCAGCTCGCTGATCACGCAGCGTCCGTACGCGTGCAGGAGCCGCGCCGTACCGCGCGCAACAGCCAGCGCGGTCTCCGACTGGCGTCCGTCGACCGGCAGTTCAAGAGGCGCAGCCGCGGTCAGTGCCATTGACGAAGCGCCTTGCGCATTTGCTTGCGTTCGATTTTCATGGCTAAGACATAGCGCCGTTCCGACCCGGCGCAAAGCCGAGCTTTTACTCGCACAAGAGAAATACCAAAAGAATTATCCAGAGACATCGTCATGACCGTCGATTACGAAGTCGAATACAACAACCGCGCCCGCGTGCCCGAGCATCCGGATATTTTCGCGCGCTGGCAGCGCGAGGGCGCGGCCTATCGTGCGGCGGCAAATAATCCCAAACTTGCGATTTCCTATGGCCCGTCGTCGCGGCGGACCATCGACCTTTTCCCGGCAAAGGACGACGACAAGGCACCACTCGCCATGTTCATCCACGGCGGCTGGTGGCGATCGCTTGAACCCGCGTCGTTCTCGCAGATGGCAGCGGGCCCCAACGGGCGCGGCGTGAGCGTTGCGGTGGTCGGTTACGATCTTTGCCCGGTGGTGTCGATCGCCGACATCATAGAGCAGATACAGGCGGCCTGCCTCATGCTGTGGCACAGACGGCGTCAGCGGATGCTCGTCTACGGGCATTCCGCAGGCGGCCACCTTGCCGCCTGCATGGCCGCGACCGATTGGAAGACCCTCGCCCCCGATGCGCCAGCCGATCTCGTGCCGGCGGCCTACGCGATTTCCGGCGTATTCGATCTGATGCCGCTTACGCAGATTTCAATCAATGACGATCTGCGACTAAACGAAAGCGAGGCCCGCCGTGTTTCACCGCTTTTCTGGCGCGTTCCCGCGGGCCGCAGCCTCGACGCCATTGTCGGCGCGCTCGAGTCGAGCGAGTTCTTGCGCCAGAGCAAGACGGTTGTCGAAGCATGGAATCAGAGCATGGCGAGCACGCGCTACGAGGAGATCGCCGGCACCAACCACTTCACCGTGATCGACCCACTCAATGATCCCGCCAGCCCAATGACCGCGCGCGTCGCGGCCCTTGCGTACAGCGTGAAATCGATCGCCCTCTAAAACCAGTAACGCCGCGCGAGCGCCACTGTCAGCGCCACGCCGACAGCGACAATCAGAAAACGCACGACATTGCGCGGGATCACGCGGGCCGCATAGGCGCCGATCAATCCTCCCCCAATGGTGCCGGCGGCAAGCGCCAAGGTCTGGGGCCACAAGATCGACATCATGCGTCGCAAAAACCAGCGTGGCGGCCAAACCGTTGAGGCTTGAGATGAAGTTTTTCACGACGTTCGCCGCGCGATAATCGCCACCGGTCGCGAGCGAAAACACACCCAGCATCAGGATGCCTACTCCCGCGCCGAAATAACCGCCGTAAAACGACACAGGCAGCACGACTTTCAGGCTGGCAAGATTGAATGTGATGTCATGACCGCGGCCCTCGGCTCGCGAGCGCAGCCAGCGCGTGATGCGTTCGGCGTACGCGAAAAGAAGCGTCGCAAATCCTATCAATAGCGGCACGATTTGCGCGAACACACGCTCCGGCGTGAGCAGCAGCAGCACGGCTCCCGCGCCTGCCCCGATCACCGATGCGATGATCAGGCCGATGAACGCACGGTTGAATGGCGGCAGCTGGGAGCGATCGGAAAGCGCGGCAAGCATCGTCGCCGGCATCACCGCGGCAAGATTTGAAACGGCCGCGAGCTGCGGCGACACGCCCGTTGCGATCAGCGCCGGATAGATCACCACCGCCGCGCCGCCGACCATGGCTGCGATGACCCCGGCCACGACGCCCGTGCCGGCCAGGAACGCAATGGTCAGAAGATCCATGCGTCCTAGAAAAATGCCTGGATGCCAGTCTGCGCCCGGCCGAGAATCAGCGCGTGGATGTCGTGCGTGCCCTCGTAGGTGTTCACTGTCTCCAGGTTCGCGAGCACCCGCATCACGTGATATTCCTCGGAAATGCCGTTGCCGCCGTGCATGTCCCGGGCGAGCCGAGCAATTTCAAGCGCCTTGCCGCAGTTGTTGCGCTTCATCAGCGAGATCGATGGCGGCGCCGCCTTGCCCGCCTCCAGCATGCGGCCGAGCCGCAACGCGCCCTGCAGGCCGAGCGCGATCTCAGTTTGCATGTCGGCCAGCTTCTTCTGCACCAGCTGGTTGGCGGCAAGCGGACGCCCGAATTGCTTGCGTTCGAGCACGTATTGGCGCGCACGATGCCAGCAGAATTCCGCCGCGCCCATGGCGCCCCATGAAATACCGTAGCGGGCATTGTTGAGACAGCCGAACGGGCCGGCGAGGCCTTTCACGTTCGGAAGCAGACTGTCGTCCGGCGCCATGCAATCTTCCAGCACGATCTCGCCGGTGATCGATGCGCGCAGCGACAGCTTGCCCTCGATCTTCGGCGTCGAAAACCCCTTGGCGCCGCGCTCGACCAGGAAACCGCGGATGACGTTGTCGAGCTTCGCCCACACCACCGCGACATCGGCGACGGGCGCATTCGATATCCAAGTCTTCGCGCCATTGAGCTTGTACCCGCCGGCCACCTTTTCCGCGCGCGTGACCATCGAGCCGGGATCGGAGCCGTGATCGGGCTCGGTCAGGCCGAAACAACCAATCATCTCGCCGGTGGCGAGCTTGGGCAGATATTTGCGGCGCTGCGCCTCGGTCCCGTAGGCATAGATCGGGTACATCACCAATGACGACTGCACGGACATCGACGAGCGGTAGCCCGAATCCACGCGTTCCAGCTCGCGCGTGATCAAACCGTAAGAAACGTAACCAAGCCCCGCACCGCCGTACTGTTCGGGAATAGTCGGGCCAAGCAGGCCGAGCTTGCCCATCTCCGGCAGCAGGCCCGGATCGTATTTCTCGTCGCGGAACGCCTCGATAACGCGCGGCATCAGATAGCTCTGCGCGAAGCCACGTGTGCTGTTTCGCACCATGCGCTCTTCTTCGGTCAGCTCGCTTTCCAGATCGAGCGGATCCTCCCAAACGAACGCCGTGTCTTTGAGCATTGCGGGTATCCCGCCACGCTTCTCCGCCGCTTGCGACATGAGGCCTCCTCGAAATTCTTTGGCTGCATTATAGACCGGCACGGTGGTGTGTAGCCAACGCCGATGTGCGGCCAGCCGGGGGTTCACATTCCGGCAAGCGTCATCGCCACTATTCGTTGTCGAGAGCCCGCCGGCGCCAGGTAGAAGGTCTGTATCAGTCGACGGACGGGCCCTGCCGCCACCAGACTGCCCCAAGACGCCCTAGACGACGCTTGTCCGGCTCGCCTGACCATCCTCGTTCGCAACAGGCACAAGGTCAGCCGAACTGTTCAGTTCGGACAGTTTTCTTGCCGTCTCCACGATCATATCCATTCGCCGCTGAAGTTTGCTTTTGAGGTCCGGAATATTCACTTTGTCGGTGACTCGATAGGCATTGCCGACGCGCTCCACGTAACCGTGCTTCACCATTTCCTGCAGGCGCCGCACAACGATTACGCGTGGCAACTTCAGAGCATGCGCTATTCTGCTCGCGCTCACAGGCGAGCACATCACCGTGCGTAGAAATACATAGATGCCAATTGTTCGGAAGGTTGAGCTATCGTTGTGGGCGGCAAACACCGCACCGTAATCTTCGGTCATGCTTCGGATAAGGCCAAGATAAAGGCGGCACATGAGCATCCGCTCTCGCGCCAATTCGATGCGGGGCGGCGGCCGATGGTCCTGCACCAACACAAAGTCCGGCTCATGAAACACAGGCGTCTCCGCGGGCTTCGTGCCCTGTGCCTGATGCCTTTTATGAATCTCCATGTGCGCCAACTCCGGCCCCAAGCGCAAAACGCTCTGGCAGATCCATTGCCGAAGCTCACGCCAAGTGTGCAAAAGCCGGAAACCGAATTCGAGTTGGACCGAGGTCCAATGCGACCATCGCCGCATCTATGGCACGGGCATGCAAACGGCATTTGGAACCAGCAGGTTCGATCAGGCCGATCTGCCGGAAACCACCGCCACCTGGACGCGGGCGAGCCCGGAACATCCAATCGCCTTGGCGCCGGCTGGCGTAAGATCGATGATGCGGCCCTTGATGTATGGTCCGCGATCGTTGATGCGAACGATCACGGATTGGCCGTTACCGATGTTTGTCACCTTGACCTTCGTGCCGAAGGGCAGCGTGCGATGAGCTGCCGTAAGTGCGTGTGGCATGGGCATATTCGCCATTCGCAGTGGGTTCGCCGCTGTAGATTGATGCAATTCCGGTTTCAGTCGATGCCAGGAGTGGCGACGAGGAAATCGCAGATAGCAGAGTGACAGCAAGAAACGCTACGCGAGATCGAGTGTTCATTCATTCGCTCATGTGTTGTGGGAGAAAGCCGCCGGTTGCGGTGCAAGGCCGGGCGGACGGCAACTTCTATGAGCGAATCTCTGCGGGCGTCTTGTTGGATTCTGCCAAGTACTTACCCGGAGAAGCCAGTGCCGACGACGCGCTGATAGCTTGGTAACTGGTTACTGTTTTTTCGGCGCACAAAAACAAAACCCCGCCAGACTGCGGCGGGGTTTCGCCAAAACGATTTCGGCGATCAGATCGCCATTTTCAAATCCTTGGCAGCGCGGAAGGCGACTTTCCTGCTCGCCTTGATCTTGATCGCTTCGCCGGTCATCGGGTTGCGGCCCATGCGCGCGGCGCGATTGCGGACCAGCAGGATGCCGAGCCCTGCGATCTTCACCCGCTCACCTTTTTTCAGGTGCTTGGTAATCATGCCGATGAGGTCTTCCAGCATCTGCAAGCCTTGCTTCTTGCTGAGCTGATGCTGTTCCGCAAGCGCGGCTGCCAGATGTCGGGTGGTGACCGGCTTGCCGGCTTTCGGCTTGGATGAGGCGGCTGCTGCCATTTGAAAATGCTCCTTGGGCGCCCAATGCGCGAACGTTCACAGCAGTAGGGGATTCTCGGGCGCTTCGAAATGTGCCGCCGCTCGCCCGGCGGGTTTAACCACAAGTTCCTGCGGAGAACGCGATGCGCCGCGGCATGCAGCCACACTCACGTGTGGCCGTTGCCGCTTTAGGGCGTTTCGTCTATTTAAAAGCGCACGCGCGCCCGTAGCTCAGCTGGATAGAGCGTTGCCCTCCGAAGGCAAAGGTCGGACGTTCGAATCGTCTCGGGCGCGCCAGTAAATCCGGCATTTTTTTATTTTTGCTACCGCCAACTTTTGCCTAGGTAAGCGTTAGGTAAGTAAGAAATCTGATTTCGATCCCTGAAAATGGTTGGATGTGCTCGCTACACTCAGTGCACGTCGCTGCATATTGCCCCTAGCGGTCCAGCGCCACGGTGAGAATGTCCTTTGGGTCAAAAGCGGACATGATCCCATGTCCGCGGGATGTCCGTTTTACCCCTGAAAGCGGACATATGCAGTGCACTAACCTATGTCTGCCTTGTGCCAAGAGCGGAAATCGTGCCGCTTATTCCATCACGTCGGTTGCGCGCGCCAAGGAGTGCCTGCGGCACTGGAGCCGGACCCCCGCCGCGAGCCTTCAGCCGGTGCGAGCGTCCCCACCGCTTGCCGCAACAAACGGTGGGACTCCTAGCCAATCGATGTCAGTTGCATGTTCAGACGACGATGTTACTGCCCTCCACGGCCGACTGTTCGTGCCATGACATCTACGCAGGGTGGGCTGAGTTTTGTGAAGTTAGACTGCAAACAAGTTTCAATTCTGCCGCCGCCAGGTTCTACGCCTGCGCACAATGAACTGACGTCGCCCCGGCATTCGTTCGCAAGTGCTGCCGCTCCGAGCAGTACGGCTTGGCACGGCCGGGTGAGGTCCGCTAGATGCGAGTTAAGGCAAGCCCTGATCCCGCCCGGAGCCACGTCTCCACACGCCGCCCTGATATCAGCGGCACATTCCCTTGCGATCTGTCCTTGTTGCGCCATCGTGTATGTTGTCGAGAGCAACACGGTGGCACCGATTGCAAAAATAATCTTTTGCATAGGCTGTCCTCCAGATGTTTTGACTAACTGCATGCAATAGCCAAGGGCAGCGAGTTCAGTCCTTGGCATGTGGGTTGGACCGCGATCATTTGGTCAGCCAACCCTGCGGTCACCAGCGCCGCACAAAAGGATGACCGCACACTGCAAACTTGCATTGACGTATGTCAAAGGGCCGACGATTGAATCTTTAGGTGCGCGATTACCGCGAAGCGATTGATGGCGGCGAGTGAGACAATGGCAACAGCAAGCTCAGATGCTGGCTGGCCGATGTCCGCCCCGACCCTAGGTCCTTGGTCCAACTCGACTGATCGTTAGCGGGGATTAACAATCTCTCGGACGGCCGGAGGAGCGTGACGGTCGGAATGCGAGACGCGCCCCTACCCCTAGCCTTTCTTGCGGTGCTGGGTTTCGTTCTGGTGGTGTTGCTGTTCACTGCAGACGAAGCCCTGGAGAAAATTACGCAGGCTTCGATACAAACTCGCGTTGCCGCGCCGGCACTGGCTACTCACGTAACGTCGGAGCCCGTACACTCTGCCCAGCTCGGGGACCAGGTGGCGCCTGAACATCCGGTGACGATCGAACCCGCGGCGCTGACGGCAAGAGCTGAGGCGCCACCCACGAAGAAACGTGTCACCCGCACGCAGCCGCCAGTCGAGTACCGACAGAACAACGCCTCGTCGCACCGGGAGTTCGGCCTGTCCGGCCTTCAGTGATTCTTGTTCTTCGGCCGCTTCTGAACAACACGGCTAGAATCTATTATGTCCGCTTTGGGTCAAAAGCAGACATTTGCGCTGCGAAATGCCATGTCCGCTTTACCCACATTGAGCGGCGGTCTTCCCAGCGATGGACGACGCTCCGGAATGATACCGCGACCCGGATCATCCGTACGAATGAAAGCTGGACGTGATTTGTGCCGCTGGCCTCGCCGGAAGATGCCGCGCAATTATGCCCCTTAGGGCAATACCAGCAGCCATCCATCCCGGACTAAGTTCAGGTTTGAGCCGCCGGTTACGGCGGCGACTCCTGATTTTTCAGGCTCCGCGCAATCGTAGGAGATTGAAGATGAAATCCGACCGCCCATCCACTATCGGTCTGCCCACGATCTGTTCCATGATTGCCACGGCCGCGGTCGCGGTCCTGACATCGGCAACCGGCGCTTTCGCGCAAGAGACGGCAAAAGGATTGCTCGCGGTTCAAGTGCGCTCGCAGGGGCAAGTTTGCGACAACCCGATCAGCGCAACAAGGGATAAAAAACAATCGGCCCCGGACGTGTCGGTTTGGGTTCTTCGATGCGAGAACAACTCGTACAGAGTTCGGTTGGCACCCGACATGGCTGCACGCATACAGCGCCTTAAATAATCGGTCGGAATGATTTAGCTGCAGCCCGGACCGAGCTGCCGCCTGTGGCAGCCCTTGCAGTGGACCGTCATTCGTCACAAATGTGCGGTAATGTCATCCATTCATTGCTGAGACGGGCGTCATGAAACTCCCTGGCCCGGACCATCCGATTACCATTACCCGTAATGGCAAGCGCGTGCGGGTCACGTTCGCCGGCCGCACCATCGCCGACACCGAGGCCGCGCTGACGTTGAAAGAGGCGAGCTACAAGCCAGCCCTGTATGTTCCGCGCGCGGACACGGACATGAGCCTGCTGGCATCCACCGATCACCACACGCACTGCCCGTACAAAGGCGACGCCAGCTATTTCACGGTCACGGTCGATGGCCGCAGCGCCGAAAATGCCGTGTGGTCCTACGAGCGGCCTTACCCCGCAATGTCAGAGATCAAGGAATATCTCGCGTTCTATCCGGATCGCGTGGACAGGATCGAGGAAATCTGACGCGCTGGGTCAGTGCAAGCGCGGGCCCTTGAGGAATTTCGCGCGATCGGACGAATTCACCCGCACGTCGAAGGTCACGCCTTCGCGGTAAAGCGTGAGCGGTACCTCCACGCCGGCATGGCCCAGTGACCAAACCTTTCGGTAGAACGCGGCAAGCGTCGAAACGCGCTCGCCCTGCACAGCCACCACGACATCGCCGGTCTTGATCTCGGCGCGCGCGGCCGGGCCTTTGGGGGCTATTCCAACCACAACAACTTTGTCCTCAATCTCGGTCGAGTAGAGTCCGAGCCACGGGCGCACGGGTCGATTTACCCGGCCGAACTTGCGCAGATCCTCGAGCACCGGCGCAAGCAGATCGATCGGCACGACCATGTTGAGATGTTCGTTTTTGCCGTTGCGTGCACGCTCGAGCTGCAGTGAACCGATGCCGATCAGTTTGCCTTCACTGGAAACCAGCGCCGTACCACCCCAGTTGGGATGCGCCGGGTAGGTAAAGATCGCTTCCTCGAGCACGTATTCCCAATACCCCGCAAACTCCTGCTTTGCAGCGATGCGCCCGGCAAGCGAGCGCGTGCGGCCACCGGCGCCACCGACGACGATACGCTCGCCGATGTCAGCCCTGCTCGATGAGCCAATCTCGAGTGGGGGCAGGTCGATCTTGCCGAGCGCCTGTACCAGACCGAACCCTGTCTCCTGGTCGAAGCCGAGCGTGTGCCCCTGCACGACCCGTCCATCGCCGAGATGCAGCCAGACTGTTTCAGCCTCGGTGATCAGATAGCCGATGGTAAGAACGAGGCCATCGTCGACCAGCACGCCGTTGCCGGCGCGCTCGACGCCGAGCGTGTCGGCCGTGAACGCATCAGGAGGAACAATTGAGTGCAGGCCGACCACCGAAGACAGCGTGCGCTCGAGATCGTAGGAGTAGTCCTCTGCGCGCGGCTGCACCGACTGCGGCACTTTCCATTCGATCAGCGAGGCCATTATTATGCTCCTCGGGTCTGCCTCTTATCATACGCCGGATCACGCCGGCGAAAAGACCGCACTCACATGTTAGTGTGACCCGTCAGACCCATGATCCCGCTCTCCATCCTCGACCTCTCGCCCGTCTCTGCCGGCTCCACCGCCGCGCAGGCTCTGCGTAATTCGCTCGATCTTGCGCGGCTCGCCGATGTTCTCGGGTTTACCCGCTACTGGGTGGCCGAACACCACAACTTGCCGGCGATTGCGAGCTCTGCACCGGACATCATGATCGGCCAGATCGCAGCGGTGACCAAACGCATGCGCGTCGGATCCGGCGGCGTGATGTTGCCCAATCACGCACCGCTGATGGTGGCCGAGCGCTTCAAGGTGCTTGAGGCTCTCTATCCCGGGCGCATCGACCTCGGCCTTGGCCGCGCGCCCGGCACCGACCCTGCGACGTCCTACGCGCTGCGGCGGCGCCAGGGCATCAGCGAGGAAGACGACTTTCTCGAGCGTTTCAATGAGCTGATGCTGCTTGAGACGCGCGGCTTTCCAGCCGGCCATCCGTTTCAAAATGTGCGCGCAATGCCGTCCGACGTGGCGTTGCCGCCGATATATCTTCTCGGCTCGTCGGACTACAGTGCGCAACTCGCAGGGCACATCGGCGCGGCGTTTTCATTCGCGCATCATTTTGCGAATTTTGACGCGATCGAAGCGATGCGGCTCTATCGCGACAATTTCAAGCCATCCGTCTCTCACGAAAAACCTTACGCGATCCTGGCAACGCATGTGGTCTGCGCAGACACCGACGAAGAGGCCGAGCGCCTTGCCGCAACCGTCGATCTCAATTTCGTGCGCCGCGCCAAGGGCGAATACCAGCCGTTGGCTTCACCCGAAGATGCCGCACGCTATGATTACACGCCGGTCGACAGGACGCGCATCGCACAGAATCGCACGCGCCTTTCGGTCGGCTCGCCCGACACGGTGAAGGCGTGGCTGCTACCGCTGATCGCAGCCACCAAAGCCGATGAGCTGATGGTGACCACAATGATCTTCGATCATGCGGCGCGGAAACGCTCTTACGAGCTGCTGGCGAAGACATTCAAATAACGGTAAAACCGCCACGGTTTTTGGTTCGACAAAAATTACGGGAGGCAACGTTGGGTAAACAGTTTACTTTGACCACGACCGACAAGCACTCGCTCGGCGCCTACCGCGCCGATCCCGCGGGCACGCCCAAGGGCGGAATGGTGGTGGTGCAGGAAATTTTCGGAGTCAATCATCACATCCGCGCAGTCTGCGACCGGCTTGCGGCGCTCGGTTACGTCGCGGTCGCGCCCGCAGTGTTCGACCGCTTCGTGCGCAATTTCGAAAGCGGTTACACTCCCGATGAGATCGCGCACGCACGCAGCTACCTCGGCAATCTCAACTGGGATCACATGATGGCCGATGTCGCAGCCGCCCAGGGCGATCTCAAAGGCACAGGGCCGCTTGGTGTCGTCGGCTTCTGTATGGGCGGCACCGCGGCGTTTCTTGCTGCCTGCCGCATTCCCGGGTTTTCAGCCGCGGTTTCCTTCTACGGTGGCATGATCGGTAAGTTCGCCGACGAGAAGCCGAAGTGCCCGATGCAGATGCATTTCGGCGAAAAGGACGACGGCATCCCGATGGATGTGGTCGAGTCCATCAAGAAGAAGCAGCCGCAGGCCGAGATCTACACCTACCCCGATGCGCCGCACGGCTTCTATTGCGACGAGCGTGCGAGTTACCGCAAAGAAGCCGGCGACATCGCCTGGAAGCGCACACAGGAATTCCTGTCAAAGCACATGAAGTAATTACCGGGCCGGCGCGCAGCGCCGTGTCCCGGTGATCCCGAAAGGCGATTCTGTGCCTCCCTGAGCGAGATGGCCGGGACAAGCCCGGCCATGACGACTCGACTAACCGATTTCAGAATTGCCGTTCCTTGACGAGGATGCTGTCGCCCGGCCGCGCCGGATAGTCGAGCGGCACGGTCGCGTGTATCTGCCGGCCACGGGTCATGGCCGCGCAGGAATCAAGCCGTCGCGCCTTGCGTCAGCTTTGCTCCGGTCCCGATCGGACAGGCGACCCCGGTTCCGCCCAGCCCGCAATAGCCAAACGGATTCTTGGCGAGATACTGCTGGTGATAGTCCTCGGCAAAATAGAACTCCGGCGCATCGACGATCTCCGTGGTGATCGCGCTATAGCGCTTCTTCTTCAGTTCCTGCTCGTACATCCTCTTCGAGGCCTCGGCTGCTTTTTTCTGCGCGGGCGTAAAGGTGTAGATGCCAGAACGATATTGGGTGCCGATATCGTTGCCCTGGCGCATGCCCTGGGTCGGGTCGTGATTTTCCCAGAACGTTTTGAGTAACTGCTCGTACGTGATCTTTTGTGGATCGTAGATCACGAGCACAACTTCATTGTGCCCGGTCCGGCCCGAGCAAACCTCTTCATACGTCGGATTGGGGGTCATTCCGCCGGCATAGCCGACAGCGGTCACATGAATTCCCTCGCCAAGTTCCCAGAACTTGCGCTCCGCCCCCCAGAAGCAGCCAAGACCGAACAGCGCCTTTTCGGTTCCTTCCGGGTACGGACCCTTCAACGCCCGGTGATTGATGAAATGTGCCGTTGCGGTGGCAATCGGCTGCGCGCGGCCAGGCAGCGCTTCGGCGGGCTTGGGCATGGCAACCTTCTTGAAGCCGAACATGCGGATCCTCCTTGCAGACGCAGAACGCAATATATGTCGGGACCGATGCTGCCGGAATGGCCGGGCGGATCACGTCTACGGCACGGTGACGGGTGCCTACGGCCTTACATAGCCAATCAGGGGCTTCCTCTTGCGCCCCAGGAGAATAAACAGGATGCCGAGGACGCCGAGCACACTCCAGCTCGGGGCGGACAGGAACGTGACCATCAGCTGATCCCAGAGGAAACCACCTGCGTAAGGTTCGATCATCGGCTTGAGTTTGGCCAAGCTGCCGGGATTGACGAGCTCCCAAAGCGTCTGCACGTCGGTCAGAAAAAGCCTGTTGCCAGCGATTGATTTGGTGCCGTCATAGATCAACAGGATGAATCCGCCCGCCAGACAGATCAGGCCGATAAAGCGGAGTAGGAAACGGATCATGGCTGCCAAACGAAAGAATTGGTCTTACCGGCACCGATTACCCTGCGGCTCTCTTTCATTCAACCGTAGGACGGGTGGTACCACCTTCCCTTGAGTCCGCGCGGTTGCATCCGCTAACGTCGATTAAGCCGGCGTCCCGGTTGTGTTGATGGAGTACCAATGGCCAAGCCCCCTGCCGGCCGTAGCCGGCCGACCTTTACCGACCAGGAAGCCCTGCAATTTCACAGCGTTGGCCGCCCGGGCAAACTCGAAGTCATAGCTACCAAGCCGATGGCGACCCAGCGCGACCTGTCGCTGGCTTATTCGCCTGGCG
Source organism: uncultured Alphaproteobacteria bacterium (assembly GCA_963736275.1). Lineage (GTDB taxonomy): Bacteria > Pseudomonadota > Alphaproteobacteria > Rhizobiales > Xanthobacteraceae > Pseudolabrys. The sequence goes on along the minus strand of CAVTOP010000004.1, from coordinate 429,480 downwards.
TCGCGGTGCCGGTGCTGGCCATCGCCGAGGACGCCAGCCGCGCCTACGATTACACTGTCAAAGGCAACTTCGTCGCCGTCATCACCAATGGCACCGCCATCCTGGGACTAGGCAACCGCGGCGCCCTTGCGGCTAAGCCCGTGATGGAAGGGAAGGCGGTACTGTTCAAACGGTTCGCCGACATCGACTCGATCGATCTGGAAGTCTCCACCGAAGACCCCGAGCAATTCATCAACTGTGTCCGCTATCTCGGCGCCGGCTGGGGAGGCATCAATCTCGAAGACATCAAGGCGCCGGAGTGCTTCATCATCGAGCAGAAACTGCGCGAACTGCTCGACATACCGGTCTTTCATGACGACCAGCACGGCACTGCCATTATCGCCGCCGCCGGCCTGCTGAATGCGCTCGATCTGACAGGGCGTGAGATCGCCACGACGAAGCTCGTCTGCAACGGCGCTGGTGCGGCCGGAATCGCCTGCCTCGAATTGCTCAAAGCGATCGGCTTCAGGCCCGACAATCTCATCCTCTGCGACACCAAGGGCGTGATTTACCAGGGTCGCAAGGACGGCATGAACCAGTGGAAGTCAGGCTACGCCGTCAAGACTTCGGCCCGCACGCTGGCGCAGGCGCTGGAGGGTGCCGACGTTTTCTTCGGACTCTCGGCCAAAGGTGCGGTGACGCAGGACATGGTGAAGAAGATGGCGCCAAAGCCAATCGTCTTCGCGATGGCCAATCCGGACCCGGAAATCACCGTCGAGGAAGTCGCCGCGGTACGCGACGACGCCATCATGGCGACGGGGCGCTCCGACTATCCGAACCAGATCAACAACGTTCTCGGCTTCCCATATATTTTCCGCGGCGCGCTCGACGTGCGAGCTTCCGCAATCAACATGGAAATGAAGATCGCCGCGGCGCGCGCTCTCGCCGAGCTTGCGCGAGAAGATGTGCCCGACGAAGTCGCCAGTGCCTATGGCGCGCGACCGAAATATGGACCGGACTACATCATCCCCGTGCCGTTCGATCCACGGTTGATTTCCCACGTACCGCCTGCCGTCGCCAAAGCAGCGATGGACACGGGCGTTGCGCGCAAGCCGATCGTCGACATGGATGCCTACCGGCACCAATTGAGCGCACGGCGCGATCCGATCGCCGGCACGCTGGTCCAGGTTTTCAATCGTTTGCGACGGCAACCGAGACGAGTCGTCTTTGCCGAAGGCGAGGAAGAGCAGGTTATCCGCGCCGCAGCCAGCTTCGTGCACCAAGGCTTGGGTACCGCGCTTCTGGTCGGACGCGAGGATCGTGTGCGCCAGTCTGCGAGCGAGACCGGCATCGAGCTCGGCGAGGGTATCGAGATCGTCAACGCGCGGATGTCGACACGCAACACCGCGTACATGAATTTTCTCTACGAACGTCTGCAGCGGCGCGGCTATCTTATGCGCGATTGCCAGCGACTCGTGAATCAGGATCGCAATCATTTCGCGGCCTGCATGGTCGCGCTCGGCGATGCCGACGCAATGGTCACCGGGGTCACGCGCAATTTTTCCGTGGCGCTCGAAGACGTCCGCCACGTCATCGATCCGAAGCCGGGCCACCGCGTCATCGGCGTGTCGGTGGTGGTGGCGCGCGGACGCACCGTGCTCGTTGCCGACACCGCAGTGACCGAGATGCCGGAGGCACATGAGATCGCCGACATCGCCATCGAGGCTGCCGGCGTTGCGCGCCGGCTCGGCTATGAGCCGCGCCTGGCCTTGCTCGCCTTCTCAACCTTTGGACATCCGCCCGGAGAGCGTTCGGCGCGGGTAATCGAAGCGGTGAAGATTTTCGATGGCAAACGGGTCGATTTCGAATACGACGGCGAAATGGCTGCCGACGTGGCGCTCAATCCTGAGCTGGCGTCGGCATACCCGTTCTGCCGCTTGTCGGGGCCGGCCAACGTATTGGTGATGCCGGCATTTCACTCGGCCTCGATCTCGACCAAGATGCTGCAGGAACTCGGCGGTGCCACCGTGATCGGACCGCTGCTGGTGGGGCTCGACCGCCCGGTCCAGATCGTCCAGCTCGGTGCCAAGGATAACCAGCTGGTCAATATGGCGGCGCTTGCCGCCTATAACGTGAGTGGCTAGCTAGAAGCCTGACAGACAGACGGAGACGACGTTGATCAAGACCCTTTCCGGTGTGATCGCCGCGATTGCGACCCCGATGGACGAGGACGGCGCGCCCGATCTCATGCGTGCGGTCAAGCTCGCGCGCTACCTGCTCGACAATGGCTGCGATGGCCTCAACGTCCTCGGGACCACGGGCGAGGCGACCTCGTTCTCGCTTGCCGAGCGCAAGGCAGTCATGGACGCTTACAAGGCCAACGGCCTGCCGCTGGACCGGCTCATGGTCGGCACCGGCGCCGCCGCCGTTTCGGATGCGGTCGCGCTGACGCGCCATGCTGCCGACCTCGGGTTTGCCGGCGCGCTGGTGCTGCCGCCCTTCTACTACAAGGGTGTGCCCGACGATGGCCTCGTCGCCTATATTGATGCGCTCGTGAAGGCGACCGCGCAAAGGCCGATTCCGATCTACCTTTATCATTTTCCAGCGATGTCGGGCCTGCCGTGGCATGTCACGTTAATCAAGCGACTGCTGGAAACGTTTCCGACCCGTATCGTGGGCTTGAAGGATTCTTCCGGCGACATGGCCTTCGCACGATCCGCCGCAGCGGTGTCCTCGGACTTTGCGGTCTTCCCTTCAACCGAAGCTTGCCTGATCGAGGCACGGTCTGGTCCCTTCGCGGGCTGCATCTCGGCCACCGCAAACCTCAACGCCGATCTGTGCGCACGTGCCTGGAGCAAGGGCGACGCTGCCGCACTGGAAGCCGCTGTCACAATCCGCAAACTGTTCGACGGGAAGCCGTTGGTCTCCGGGGTAAAGGCGCTACTCGCTCATATCCACGGGGACTCCGGTCTGGCACGCGTCAGACCGCCGTTGGCGCCATTCTCGGCGGCTGATCGTGCCGCGGTGGTCGCCGGCCACGACACGGTCCGGGCCAAACGTGTCGCGTGAGGGGTCTTTGCAGGCGTTGACGCCCGCGCACGGTCTAACTATAAGCCTCAGCCTTGCCGGCGATTTCGACCGCCGTCGCAACTTCTTGTAAAACCTAGTCGCTTTTAGCGGACGGTCCGCTCGAGGCGCCAGCCGCGAATGAGAGATTGATGGCCAATACCAAGTCCGCCCGCAAAGCCACGCGCGTCATCGCGCGCCGAACCGAAGTCAATAAGGCACGGCGCTCGGTGCTGAGAAATTCCGTGCGCAAGGTCGAGGAAGCTATCCAGAGCGGCGATCGCAAAACGGCCTTGGCGGCCTTCAAGGCGGCAGAACCGGTCATCATGCGGGCAGCACAACGAGGTATCGTGCACAAGAACAATGCCAGCCGAAAAGTCTCGCGGCTCGCGCATCGTATCGCCAAGCTCGGCAAATAAGTCGGCTTCTCGACTGACCACCTTAGTTCGTTTCAATTTCTGCTAAAAAACGTTCGAACGGGCCGCCTCCGAAAGGACTCGGCCCGTCGACGTATTCAAAGTGTCATCACGTCGTCAGAGAATTTTGCTCGTCCCGATTTTGTTCGCTTGACCGCCACAGGCGGGGCAACAGCTGCGATGGTAGTTAGTTTTTCACACCGGGAGTTACGTCAAAATTCGCTCAGATTTTTTTGCGCGACGATAAAGACTTAACAGGAAAGCGAGGCAGGGACCTCAAAAACGCATATGTGACAGGCATTTTTGACGTTCGAGGCATTTTAAAAAATCGCGCGACACTTCGATACCAAGAACCAATTTGCGCGGCGAGATTCCATACGACTTATCAACACGTTGGGCAAAATGGTTCTGGAATTCGAAAGCGTATCGGCACTGGTAGCCCCTTGCTCCGTCGCTACAGTCCGCTTGAATTTCATTGCCCGCGCATTTCGCTTGTGTATCTTGAAAAAACGCGCGGGAATTCTTCGCGCGCGATCAGAAACAAGGTTCCACGTCACGCTCATCGACGGATGAGAACGGCTTTGGTTTGCCGCTTGCATCAAATTCAACCGCTTCAGTGTCGAGGCCATCCGGTAGCGGAACGATTTCAAGATTGATGAGACCGAGCGAAACGTGATCAGAATTTTTAATGGCAGGGTGGCTAGGAGCCGGCAAAAAAACGGGCCACAGGGCGAAAGCCGCAGCTTATTCGAGGGGTGACATCATGACAGGCGCAGGGAAAATCTCGGTGGTCAGGATTGACGACCTTGGACGTGTTTTGTCCGGTGCGGATTCATGCCTTACGATCACCAGTGCTGCGAGCCGGCCCCTGCCGAACTCATACTGCCATATTGACCGCCACACCTTGGGTGCGGCCCCAATTTTCACGATCGGAATCCGAAGCGCCACCCCGCCCCCTGCTGGCTGAAGGCGCAACACCTCGATTTCCTGTCGATGTCGTTCGCCAAATAAATCAACCGGCGAGCCTCAAATTCCACGACGACATCATCTAACGAGTGCTGTTGCGTCCCGTTTCCGGTGCGTTGGCGGTCCATCCGCCAGGCCGGGCAACCGAGTCCGTCCCACCTTTAATCGGATCGAGAAGAAAAATGTCTACCGGGGAACAAGAAAGTTGGTCGCGGGTCAAAGAACGCCTGCGGACGGAAGTGGGTGAAGATGTCTATTCGAGCTGGTTTGCCCGGATGGATCTGGAGACGATCGAAGAAGGAGCAGTACGCCTGTCCGTGCCGACCCGGTTTCTCAAAAGCTGGATCCAGTCACACTACGCCGAGCGGGTGCTCGCCTGCTGGCAGGCACAGGAAGAAAAGGTCACACGCGTCGAACTGATCGTGCGGTCGGCGGTCCTTAAATCCGCCGTTCTTCCCAAGGCAAAGACGGATCAGGCTGCCGGCGACAATGGCGGTCGTTACATAAATGGCAACGGGAATGGCCGGCCGCTTGCTGTCGGCGACCCCAGCGTACACGAGGCTCTTGGCGGCTCACCGCTTGACCCGCGCCTGACCTTCGACACTTTTGTCGTCGGACGCTCTAATACGCTCGCGCATGCCGCGGCAAAACAGGTCACGAGCGCGAAGCGCGGCGACGCCGTGATGTTCAATCCGCTGTATATTCATTCCGGCGTCGGCCTCGGCAAGACGCACCTTTTGCAGGCTGTCACCTGGGCGGGAAATGCAGCAGGCGAGCGCAAGGTACTCTACCTCACGGCCGAGAAGTTCATGTACGGCTTTGTATCGGCGCTCCGCACGCAGACCGCTCTCGCCTTCAAGGAAGCGCTCCGTGGTATCGGCGTTTTGGTGATCGACGACCTGCAATTCCTGCAGGGCAAATCGACCCAGGCCGAATTCTGCCACACACTCAACGCGCTGATCGACGCGGGCCGACAGGTGGTGATCGCCTCCGATCGCCCGCCATCGGACCTGGAAAGCCTCGATGATCGCGTTCGGTCCCGTCTCGCCGGTGGCCTGGTGGTGGAAATGGGCCCACTTGGAGAGGAATTGCGCTTTGAAATCCTCAAAGCACGGGTGATGGCGGCGCGCGCCTACCATCCGACCTTTGACGTCCCGCTGCCTGTGCTTGGCTATATCGCCAAAACCGTCACCCACAACGGCCGCGACCTGGAAGGCGCGCTCAATCGCCTCCTCGCCCATAACAAGCTGACCGGGCATGCAGTCACGCTGGAGATGGCCGAGCGCGAAGTGCGCGACCTCATCCGCCCCCAGGAACCCAAGCGGGTCAAGATTGAGGACATCCAGCGGGTCGTCGCGCGGCAGTACAACGTCAGCCGGTCCGACCTGCTGTCCTCCCGGCGGACTGCCAACGTGGTGCGACCGCGCCAGGTGGCGATGTATCTCGCCAAGACCCTGACCCTTCGTTCGCTGCCTGAGATAGGCCGGCGTTTTGGCGGCCGCGATCACACCACGGTTCTGCATGCCGTGCGCAAGATCGAGGGCCTTGTCGGCAACGACATGGCCCTGGCCGAGGAGATCGAGATCCTCAAGCGGCAGCTGCAGGAATAGCGATCGCTAACTTGATCTCGACGTCATGCCCGGCCAGGTACAAGCCTGTGCCGGGCATAGACGTCATTGTGGCAACGGGACCCGTCAGCCATGGAGGCCGGGACGCTTGGCAGTGCGGAGCCTGGGGAAAGGCCTGCGCTAAGCCCCTACACTCTTGCGATTTATGCGCTGGCACGTCACCTTTGCCCTCCGGCCTCGCATTCCGCGTTACGCCGGCCGGCCGTCGCGCCTGGTTCGGGGATGTTTTCAAGGGCGCCGAAGCGGATTTTTCAATGAAGGTTACAGTCGAGCGTGCAGAACTTCTAAAGTCGCTGGGTCACGTGCATCGCGTGGTCGAGCGGCGCAATACCATTCCCATTCTGGCGAACGTACTGGTCAAGGCCGACCGCGGCAAACTCAGCCTGAAGGCCACAGACCTCGATCTCGAGGTCACCGACTCGATTGCCGCAGAAGTCTCTCCTGGCGGATCGACCACCGTTCCCGCCCATATGTTCTACGAAATCGTGCGCAAGTTGCCCGAAGGCTCGCAGATCGTGCTCGAAGGCTCCGGGGACCGCGCCGTGCTCGCGCTGCGGGCCGGACGTTCCCGCTTTACCTTGCAAACATTGCCGGAAAGCGACTTCCCGGATCTCGCGGCGGGGGAGATGAGCCATTCCTTCAAGCTCGCGGCGGCCGACCTCAAGCGGCTCATCGACAAGACCCAGTTCGCGATCTCGACCGAGGAAACGCGCTACTACCTCAATGGCATTTATCTGCATGTGGCGGGCACCGCCAAAAGCGGCACACTGCGCGCCGTCGCGACCGACGGACACCGCCTTGCGCAGGTCGAGTTACCGCTGCCGCAGGGCGCGGCCGGAATGCCCGGCATCATTGTGCCGCGCAAGACGGTAGGCGAGGTGCAGCGTCTGATCGAAACCGGCGAAGGCGACGTCGCCGTCGAACTCTCCAGCGGCAAAATCCGTTTCACGATCGGCAACGTCGTGCTCACCTCAAAGCTGATCGACGGCACCTTCCCTGACTATGCACGGGTAATCCCCGTCAATAACGACAAGAATCTTGTCGTCGACAAGAAGGACTTTGAGGCCGCAGTCGATCGCGTTTCGACGGTTTCAAGCGAACGCGGCCGTGCCGTTAAGCTATCAATCACCGGCGGACGGTTGGTGCTGTCGGTCACCAATCCCGACTCGGGCAGCGCGACGGAAGAAATCGAAGTCGAGTACGGCGCCGACCCGCTCGATATCGGCTTCAACTCACGCTATCTGCTTGACATTGCCGCCCAGATCGAAGGCGAAGTTGCCGTGCTCAAGCTGGCCGACCCCGGATCGCCCACATTGATCCAGGATCAAAACGCCAAGGGCGCGCTTTACGTGCTGATGCCCATGCGGGTGTAACGGGATCAGGATCAGTAGTCAGGTAATCAGTCCTTTTCTGATCACTGATTACTGATTACTGATCGCTGATATGACCGCCGCCTTCATTCGCCGCCTGACGCTGAGCAATTTCCGCAGCTACCATGCTGCACAGGTCGGGCTCGACCGCCCGGGACCGGTCGTGCTCACCGGCGCGAACGGCGCGGGCAAGACCAACCTGGTCGAAGCGATCTCCCTTCTCGCCCCTGGCCGTGGCCTGCGGCGGGCAACGATGGAAGAGCTGGCTTTCTCGGAAGGCGACGGCGCCTGGGCCATTTCGGCCGAGATCGAGGGCATGCTGGGACTGGCGACGCTCGGCACCGGCATTGATCCCCCGGCGGGGGAAGAATTCGACGCCGACGCGCAAATGCCGCATCGACCGCGAAAGCGTCGGTTCGGCCACTGCCTTTGCCGACCATTTGCGGGTTGTATGGCTGACGCCTGCCATGGACCCGCTCTTCAACGGGCCAGCCTCTGAGCGCCGGCGCTTTCTCGACCGGCTGGTGCTCGCGGTCGACGCGCAACATTCGAGCCGCGTCGCTGCGCTCGAGCGAAGCCTGCGCTCGCGCAATCGGCTGCTCGAGGATTCGCCCGGCGATTCTCACTGGCTTGACGCGGTCGAGCATGAGACGGCCGAGGTTGCAGTCGCCGTTGCTGCGGCCCGGACCGAAACTGCCAAGCGCCTGTCGGCGGCTCTTGAAGCATCGCGCGACGACGCGCCGGAATTCCCGCAGGCCCAAATCTCGCTGCAAGGATGGATGGAGCAGTTGTTGCCTGACTACAGCGCAATTGAAGTCGAAGATCGGTACCGCGAGCTGCTGAAGGATAATCGAGCGCGTGATGCTGCCGCCGGGCGCACGCTCGACGGACCGCATTTGTCCGACCTCGTTGTCATGCACGCCGGCAAGAACATTCCGGCCGCCGATGCCTCCACCGGCGAGCAGAAGGCCCTGCTCATCCGACTGGTGCTGGCGCACGCGGGATTGGTCAAGCAGATGACAGGTTTCGCTCCGCTGCTTCTGCTGGATGAAGTGGTTGCCCATCTCGATCCGTTGCGGCGCGCGGCGCTCTACGACGCGCTATCCTTGCTTGGCGCGCAGGTCTGGATGACCGGTGCCGATCCCGCTGCGTTCGGCGACATCGTCGGACGCGCGCAAGTCTTCCTCGTTCGAAGCGGCGTGGTGGAACGGGCCTGACGGTTCCCGCTCGGCCCACTCACGTTTTGTTAATCGAAATCCGATCAATTATTGGAAAATAGGAACCATCGCTCGGCGATCGCTTTTACCCCATGGACAAGACAAGGGCTGCAATGGGAACGGACGCAACAACCGACCGGATCAAGAAGGAGCTGCTTCGCGCCTTCGACAACACACGCGCCGAACTTGATCGCATCGAGATTTTGGCCGCCGGCCTTGCAGCGTTCAATGCGCCAATTCCGAGCTACGAGCCGACGTTCCGACATCTCCCGCAGCTGAACCTGAACGCTCACGAGCTCGCCGCGGACGAGCCGAGGACTTAAGTTTCCCCGAGCAGTTCGCGCCGCTGTACGACGGCGTTCAATTCACGCGCGCGAACTATCGCGCGCAGTCGATGCGGCACTTCGAGCGGGCGGCTGAACAGATGCATCCGGAACAAATTCAAGCGGGCAGGGCCGCGTCACTGGCTTAAATTCCATGACGCGTTCCCTTGCAAGCGCTTCAACCCAACGCGTGAGGCAGCAGTTTGACTGCCTTTCAGATCCAACTTTTTCAGCGTCTTCGAATCGTAAATCCGGGCCAAAAAACCGGCGAAAAAAGTGGGGATTTTTGCACCTTCGCCTCTTTAAAAAATGCTTCTAAATCAACATATTAAGGCCAATGACTTTGGCCTGTACGGGGCCTTATTTTCGTGTCACACAAATCGTCAATTCCGACTCATTTTTCTGACCGCGCAAAGGGTGCCGTCAATGGCTGAACCGGCCCGCAAGAACCCGTCCGACTATGGCGCCGAGTCGATCAAGGTCCTCAAGGGCCTCGACGCGGTCCGCAAGCGGCCGGGCATGTATATCGGCGACACCGATGACGGTTCCGGCCTCCATCACATGGTCTACGAGGTGGTGGACAACGCCATCGACGAGGCGCTCGCCGGGTTTGCCACGGAGGTGGTTGTAACGCTCAACCCCGACGGCTCGTGCACGGTGCGCGACAACGGGCGCGGCATCCCGACCGACATCCACAAGGGTGAAGGCGTCTCGGCGGCCGAAGTCATCATGACCCAGCTGCACGCGGGCGGAAAATTCGACCAGAACGCCTACAAGGTTTCCGGCGGTCTGCACGGCGTCGGCGTTTCCGTGGTGAACGCGCTCTCGACCTGGCTCAAGCTCACCATCTGGCGCGACGGCAAAGAGCATTTCATGGAGTTCCGCGACGGCGTCGCGAAGGCTCCGCTGAAAGCGAGCCGCGACGCGAAAGACAAACGCGGCACCGAAGTGACTTTTCTGCCGAGCACGAAGACTTTCACAATGGTCGAGTTCGACTTTGCAACGCTGGAACACCGGTTGCGCGAGCTGGCCTTTCTGAATTCGGGCGTCGCCATTGTGCTCGCCGATCAACGCCACGCGGTCGAGAAGCGCGAGGAGATGAAATACGAGGGCGGCGTCGAGGCCTTCGTGAAATTCATCGACCGCAACAAGACCTCTCTCATTCCGAACCCGATCATGATCAAGGTCGAGCGCGAAGGCATCACGGTTGAATGCGCGCTGTGGTGGAACGACGGGTATCACGAGAGCGTGCTCTGCTTCACCAACAACATCCCGCAGCGCGACGGCGGCACCCATCTTGCCGGCTTCCGCGGCGCACTCACCCGTCAGATCACGCAATATGCCGATACGCTGGGCACGTCGAAGAAGGAAAAGGTCGCGCTCACCGGCGACGACTGCCGCGAAGGCCTGACCGCCGTGCTTTCGTGCAAGGTGCCCGACCCGAAGTTCTCGTCGCAGACGAAGGACAAGCTGGTGTCGTCGGAAGTCCGCCCGGTGGTCGAAAACGTGATCAACCAGGCCCTGCAGGACTGGTTCGAAATTCACCCCTCCGAAGCCAAGGTCATCGTCGGCAAGGTGGTGGAAGCGGCTGCCGCACGCGAAGCCGCGCGCAAGGCGCGCGAACTCACCCGCCGCAAGGGCGCGCTCGACGTTTCATCGCTTCCGGGCAAGCTGGCCGACTGTCAGGAGCGCGATCCGGCGAAATCAGAGCTTTTCATCGTCGAGGGCGACAGCGCGGGCGGCTCCGCCAAGCAGGGCCGCAACCGCGAATTCCAGGCGGTGCTGCCGCTGCGCGGCAAGATTCTCAACGTGGAACGGGCGCGTTTCGACAAGATGCTGTCGAGCCAGGAAATCGGAACGCTGATCACGGCGCTCGGCACCGGCATCGGACGCGACGAGTTCAACCCCGACAAACTGCGGTACCACAAGATCATCATCATGACCGACGCGGATGTCGACGGCTCGCACATCCGTACGTTGCTGCTGACGTTCTTCTTCCGGCAGATGGAAGAGTTGATCAAGCGCGGTCACATTTTCATTGCGCAGCCGCCGCTCTACAAAGTTGCACGGGGAAAATCTGAGCAATATTTGAAAGACGAACGCGCGCTGGAAGATTTTTTGATCGTGACCGGCGTCGAAGAAGCTGTGCTGCGCCTTGCCTCCGGCGAGGAGCGCGCCGGCGAAGACTTGCGCAAGGTGGTCGATCAAGCGCGCGTCATCCGCAACCTTCTCAATGCTCTTCACAGCCGTTACAACCGCCAGGTCGTCGAACAAGCGGCCATCCTTGGCGTGCTCAGTTCCGAGATTTTCGGCGATCCGAAGAAGGCCAAAGCGGCGGCACCCTACATCGCCAAACGCCTTAATGCCCTCTCCGAGGAAACCGAACGCGGGTGGGAAGGCGAATTCAGCGAAGAGACGGGCTTCACCTTTACGCGCACTTTGCGTGGCGTGAAGACTGTTTCCATTATCGATCATGCTCTGCTTGGCTCGGCAGATGCCCGTAAGCTCGACGAATATGCTGCCTCTTTGCAGAAGATCTACGAAAAACCCGGCATCGTTGCGTCGTAAGGACGAGACCTGGGCAATTCACGGGCCGGTCGGTTTGTTTGAAGCCGTAACCGGCGCGGGACGCAAGGGCGTAACAATGCAACGCTACAAAGGCCTCGGCGAAATGAACCCCGAGCAACTGTGGGAGACCACGCTCGATGTGAACGCGCGCTCCCTGCTGCAGGTGAAGGAAGGCGAGGATGCCGACAACATCTTCACCGAATTGATGGGCGAGTTGGTGGAGCCGCGCCGGCTCTTCATCGAGCAGAACGCACTCGCCGCCAGCGTGGACGTCTGAAACGAGACCGCGCGTTCGGGTCTAGGTGCAGCCCAGGCCCCAAAAGGCGCAGGACCGCATAACGGGGTAGTAGACCCCACAGGCGCCCACCGAGCAGCTCTCCTGCCAGAACGGCCAGTTGATGAAGCGCAGCTGCACGACGTTGGCGGAATGGGTACGGCCAAAGGGTGCTTCACAATTCCCGCAATACGGGACCTGCTCGACGACGCGCAGGCGCTGATCGAAGGTGCCAGCGCCACGTGCGTGCGTGCGCTTATGGTCGAGCCTCTGATCTGCGGCGTACGACGCACCGCCGACCAACACAATCAGACCCGCTATCAGAAGTACGAAAATCGTTCGCATAGAGTCCCACTCCACCGGATTTGTTGGCACCATAGCCGTCAAAACCAAAAGGCATTTTTCCGGGCCGGCGTTATTTGCAAACGCGGTTAAATTTCTGCGAATTTCGTAATTCGGCGCGGGTTATAGGGCACTAACGCCGATCAGGCGACCGGGTGCCTGGGCGCACGGGTACGCGGATCGCGCGGGAGCCAGCGCGCTGCATCAACGCGCGAAAGAAAATCGCCGACGACCTGGTTAAACAGATCGGGCTCTTCGAGGTTCACGGCATGGCCGGTCTTGGGCAAGATCACGAGGCCCGAGGCCTGGAGAGCATCTTTTAGAAATAACCCCGGCTCGATACAGCGCTCATCTTCGTCGCCGACCACGATCAAAGTCGGCGTCGCAAGCCGCCGAATGTCGCTTTCGAAGTCGTACAGCGAAGGACGCTCGCCCTGGAACCCGCGTGACATGTGCGCCGATCCCTGCGGGTCGTGCTCTGCAAGCTGTCTCGAAAATTCGGCAAAGCCGCGCGGATCCTTGAGCTCGAGTTGCAGTCGGCTCGGACCGCGGCCGTAAGTTTGCGCGACCGCGGACGAACCCTCACGCTCGAACTGCGCTGCGAGGTCGCGTGAACGTTTGTGGAAATCTCTGGTGTACCAGCGCTCGCTGCCCGATCCCGCGCCTGCAAGGACCAGCGAGCGCACGCGTTGCGGATGGTTGAGCGCGACCTGCAGCGCCGTATAGCCGCCCATCGACAAGCCGATGAGGTGCGCCTTTTCGATCTTCAGATGATCGAGCACCGCAACAGCATCACGCATCACATGCATGTAGCTGTAGGCCTTGGGATCGGATGGGATATCGGATGGCTTGTATCCCCGCGCGCTATAGACGACGCAGCGGTAGCGCTTGCCGAACTCGCGCAGCTGGCGCTCCCAGCTGCGGTGGTCGCCGGCGAATTCGTGCACGAAGAGAATCGGTGTGCCCTGCCCCACTTCCTCATAGTAAAGCTTCACATCGTCGAGCGTCGTTGCGTACGGCATCAGAACAAGTCCAGATATTCCTTCTGCTCCCAAAGAGTGACGTCCGTCTGATCGGCCGTGGCTTCCTTTTCAAAGCGTTCAATCTCGGCTGCCTTGATGTGTGTGTAGTAGTCGATGAATCCGCCGCCGAACCCCGCGCGGAACGCGTCGTCGGCGCGCAGCGCGGTCAAGGCCTCACCAAGATTTGTCGGAAGGAGGGCGGCAGCCGCCTCATAGGGCGTGTCGGCGGACGGCCCGGGATCAAGCCTGCGCGCAATACCGTCGAGGCCCGAATATATCTGCGATGCGACATAGAGATAGGGGTTGGCGGCAGGCTCGCCGACACGATTCTCGAGACGAGTCCCGGGATCGCCGGGTTGGCCGATCACACGGATCATCACGCCGCGGTTGTCGCGTCCCCAGACGGCGCGATCGGGCGCGAGCGAATAGGCGCGGTAGCGCTTGTAGCCATTGATCGTCGGTGTCGTGAACGCCGCCGCTGCACGCGCATGCGCCAAAAGACCGCCGAGATAATAGCGCCCGACGGTCGACAGTATGTCGGCATGATCGAAGGCAAAGGCGTTCCGCTTCGATTTTCCTTCCAGCAGGGACTGGTGCAGATGCCAGCCGCTCGACATCATATTCGGCAGCGCCGGACGGCACATGAAGCTTGCAAGGAGCCCGTGCCGGCGGGCAATCTGTTTGGCGGCCGCGCGAAAGAGCACCATGGTATCGGCGCTGGCGAGACCGGCTTGCGGGCGAAAGGTGAATTCGCATTGGCTCGGGCCAAGCTCCGACTCGACCGAACGCAGCGGCAAGCCGAGCTCCTCGATGCCACGGCGGAGAATGTCCAGAGCCGGATCGAGCATGTCGTACCGCGACTCGGTGAGATACTGATAACCCTGCGTGAGCAGGGCCACCTCCGGCGCTTCCGGTGGCCAGGTCGCATCGGCCGGCGAAAGACGCGGGTTGTCGATCCTGAACAGGTGGAATTCAACCTCAAGCCCGGCGAGGAAATCAAAACCCGCCTTGGCCAGCGTATTGAGCGCATCGCGGCAGCGTGCGCGGCTGGAGAATGGCACCGGCTTGCCGTTGGTAAAGTGGATGTCGCACAGGAGCCAACCGGTCTTGTTCGCCCATGGCAGAATGCGGAAGGTCGCCGGATCGGCAACCATCACGAAATCGCTGCCGCCCTGCATCTCTTGCATCGCGAAACCGCCGCCGGGCGTAAACACCGGGAAGACCGTGCGGTGCGCGGTGTCCTTGGCGAGCAGCGTTGTGGTCATGGTGACGCCGCTGCGCATCGCCCCCGCGACTTCGGATGCGAGCAGTGTCTTGCCACGCAGGACGCCGTGCTGGTCGGCGAATGAGAAGCGCACCACCTCGAGCTTTTCTTTCTTGATGATGCGTTCGACCTGCGCGGCGGCTTTCGCCTGCGCCTCGCTCCAAAGGCCATGGCGCTCGACGAAGGTGACCGGCTTACGCGAACGAGGGGGCATTCGGTTCAATGCCCGTTAACCCAGCTTGCAGCCTTGCGTTTCATCGCTTCGGTCTTTTGCCAGTAGCCTTGCCAGTCGTCGGCCGGACCGATGCCGTCAATCGCCGCCGGCCCGGTGATGCGCGCGGCCTTCGTGGTATCTAGAACCATGATCGGCTTTTCACCTTTGCCCGCCTGCTCGATAGCCTGGCGCAACAGCTTACGATAGGCGCTGATCGCCTTGTCGGAGGTGCCAAGATGTTCGTTGGTGCGATCCTGAATCGCGCCCATCGACTCGCAGGCCCATTGATCGTGCACGTTGATGTCGGCGCCCATGCCGGTGTAGGTCTCGTGCTCCTGCTCGTGCGGATCGAAACCGTAGTCGTTGTTCTTGTTCTTGTTCGGGGTGTAATCGGGCAACTGATAGAGCGCGAGGCGCTGGCGCCGCATCTCGTCTTTATTCACGGGAGCGCCGAAGCTGGTGAAGATCGCGTACCAGTAGTGCTTCTCGTCGTCGATCGGCACGTGCCACTGCGTGATCGTCATCTCGCGGCTCATCGGGATGATGAAGGCATTCGGGAACATAAGATTGGTGATGCGCACATGCGTGCTCGCATCGCTGATCTGCCGAAGCGTGACCAGCCGGAATCCGAAGTCGGTCGGCTCGACCTCGATGCGCGGGCGGGTGAACTCGCGCATGATGCGCGACATCGGCATATCGGAGTCGCGCGAGGTGTCGCGGAACAGTTTTCCGTAAGCCTGGCTCGGATCCTCGTCCTGGAAAAATCGATGCAGGAACGAGGTGTGCACGGGATCGATACCGACCTCGAGCGACTGCAGCCAGTTGCAGGCGATCATGCCTTTGAACGCGAAGGTGTGACTCTCTGGTGCAATGAAGCAATCGAAATGCGGAAGTGCCGGCGGCTCGCCCGGCCCGAGATAGGCGAACAGGATGCCGCTCTTCTCCACGACCGGATAGGATTTCTGCTTGACGTTGGCGCAGAGATTGCTGTCGTCGGGCTCGGCCGGTGTCTCCAGACATTTGCCGTTCACGTCAAACAACCAGCCGTGAAAGGCGCAGCGCAGGCCGCCATTCTCAAGCCGGCCATATGCGAGATCGGTGCCGCGATGCGGACAGCGTCTGCCGACCAGGCCGTAACGGCCTTTGTCATCCTTGAAGATCACCAGATCTTCGCCGAAAAGCCGTACCGGTTTCACGGGGCGGTTGCCCGAAAGTTCGTCGACCAGCGCTGCGGGCTGCCAGTACCGCCGCATCAAAGCACCCGCCGGTGTCCCTGCCCCGGTCCGGGTGATGAAATCGTTCTGCTCAGCACTCAGCATGGACGTCATCCCCTATTGCAGAGAACGACTTTATACGAACTCCGGGAAGGACCGGAAGCACGGCGGATTCGAAACGAAACGGCCGGCGCAAGGCCGGCCGTATTTCTAAAGAATGCAGGCCAACTAGCCCTAATGGCGCGCGGCCCAGCCTATATCCATGCGGCGGCGCCACGCCGTCTGGCGCAGACCGATTAGTCGACTTGCCGCCGTCTTTGCCTCCGCGCGGCTGGCCGCCGCGCATGTGCGGTATTCGAGATCGGAGACCCGCGACACCAGCGGCTGCTTACGAAAAAGGCGGGCGAACGAACTCGCGCCGCCGTTCAATTTCAGATCGGCGAGTGAATTCGCGACGTTGCCCGAATGGCCGAAGGCAACGACGCGACCCGTCATGGTGTGGCGGACTTCGTAAACTCCGGGGCCGATCGGCGCTTCAACATGATCGCCGCTTTGCGCATCGGGAAATCGCTTCCAGCTGCTCCAAGTCTGAACCATTGAAAATAACCTCAGTGTCTCTTCAAAAAGCGCATCAGGAACGCGACAACTAAACATTGGTTCCGTCAGGTCAACTGGCTCTGTTGATAAATGAGCAATCAGGGCCGCAATTTGGCGGGGCCTCCTCGTATTTACGCTAATTGGCGCGGTTAATGGGCGCTGTTAATGGCCAGGCAGTACCAACACCTTCGGCTTTGCCGGGAGACTCGCCTTCGACACCACCAGCGATGGTATCTCGGCAATTTCGACATCCCATTCCTGTCGCACGCGCTTTAGAAAACGGTCGAGCGTATAGGCGCTGAAATAGTGCATGGGAATCATCAGCGGCGCCTTCATCGCCTGCAGCACCTCAACCATGCCATCGAGATCGAGCGTATATGATCCGTCGACGGGCACCAGCACGACATCGACACGGCCTATCTCATTGAGCTGCTGCTGCGTGAGTGTGTGGTGCAGGTGGCCGAGATGCGCGATGCACAAGTTCGCAACTTCGAAAATGAAAATCGAATTGCCATGCCGTTCCGTACCGCCGTCATAGGTGCGGATATTTGTCGGCACATTGCGCACACGGACGTCCTTGTACTGAACATCGACGCGTGCCGGCTTCTGATCTTCGGACCAGCCGCGCAGCACATATTTGATCGCTGGATCGGGTGACAGGCTGTAGTGCGTCGAGTGAGCGTGGTTCATTGTCGCAATATCGGGCAGCACAGTCGGCCTAACATAGTCATTGTAGTCGGTCGCGATGCGCACCAGTTGTGGGCTCTCCATCAGGAACGTCGAGTGACCGACATAAGTCAGGCGTACCTGACCGCGCTCAAGTGCAGCGAGACGGAAAGCGGCCGGCGTTATGAACGGCGGCCGCGCAGCGACAAGGCCCGGGCAGCTTTCCATCATTTCAGGCTTGGCCGGCGCAGGCGCGGCACCTTGCGCATGCGTCTGCACCACCCCGGCAAAGATGCATGCCGTCGTCATCAGGATCTTGACCGAAGCGCAATGCATGACGTCTACCCGCGCCGATTGAAGGTGCGGGAATCTGCCATGGTTTGACCGCGCTCGCCACCGACCTCACGCGCAAATGAAGAGCGGCGCCAAAAGGCGCCGCCGATCCATCGTTCGCGTTGAGTGGTCTAGAACTGCTCGAAATAGCGGCGGTCGCGCATTGAGACAATGATGCCTTTTGGCGTGACTACCACCCAGCGACCGTCTTGCCGCTTGATCTGCTCGACCGGCCCGATACCCGGCAAGGGCGCCCCTGGCACGACCTGGTAGACGTCGCCGTGACCTTGCACGTAGACGAAACCGTCGCGCGTTTCACGGATTGTCCAGTCGGTGATGATCGACGGACGACGGGACACTTCCGTTGCAGCCGGACGTACCGGTGGCAACGGCGCTGCGGCAGACGCCGTCGGCGGCACCGTTTGCGGCGGCGTGATCGTGCCGGTGATGTCCGCGCCGTCGCGCGCCAGACGCTCGCTGAGCTTGGCAAATTGGCTGTGGGCCGATTTGTTTGCGGCCTCAAGAGTCGCTTTCAGGCTGGCGACGTCCTTGGATAGACGCGCGATCGACTGTTGCGCCGCTTTGCTCTCTTCAAGACCGGCAACATCGACCGGAGCGGGCTTGGAGAATCCACCGGTCATTGCCGCACCGGTCAGAACGCCGACGGTGGCGGCGATCGCAACCGAGGCAGCAAGCATGACGTGGCGCCTGTGACGCGGACGCATGCGCAGATGCGGCCATCGCGCGCCTGCCGGGGCTGCTTGGGCAATGTCAGTCGGCTCTTCAATATTAATGTCCGCGTTGCTGGCCGCTTGGAGTGTGGGCTCCGTTGCAGATTCGTTCGCTGTTTCCGGTGCCGCCGGGGACACTGAAGGCGAGTCGATCAAAGGCAGTTCGGTCTGCCCTTGCCCAGGCTCATTGTCCGGATTCGCCACTGCATCACTGCCGGTACTCTCGATTTGCTTACGCTTGGCCATGGCACTTGGTCCTCGATTGGGCGTTCATCAATCGGTAACCATGTTTGGTTACCAACTGGTTACCATGGGCTTGCTGGCAAGCTGTCGTGCCTCCTATCAATGTCGAGGACCTTGCACCGCGTCCGGATAACGTCGCATCGGGCGTCCTTGGGTCTCGCGTGAGGTGCCGGCACACGCTGGCATCTCACGCTTAATCTCATCCCAAAATACGGCAGCTAGACCGCGAGCCCGCTTTCGGCCGCGCGCGCCTTCAGTGATACGGCCGGCCGGGCGCCGATGTGCTGGATGACTTCGGCTGCCGCGATACCTCCAAGGCGGGCGGAGGTACGATGATCCTTGCCACGCGCAAGACCGGCGAGAAATCCGGCGGCGAACAGATCGCCTGCACCCGTGACGTCCGCCACCTGCGCGACCGGTTCCGCCGGTACCGAGTCAACCGCCTCGCGCGAAACGACGACACAGCCTTTTTCACTGCGCGTCACCGCCGCGAGCTTGACCTCGCCGCGCAACGCTTTGACTGCAGTGTCAAAGTCGGAAGTTTCATAGAGACTGTGCAGCTCGCGCTCGTTTGCGAACACGATGTCGACGACGCCTTTGCGGATCAGGTCGAGAAATTCAGTGCGATAGCGATCGACGCAGAATGCATCCGACAACGTGAGCGCAACGCGCCGTCCCGCTTTGTGTGCGATGCCGGCGGCTTTGACGAAGGCCTCCTTGGCCTGCGGCGGATCCCACAAATAACCTTCAAGATAGGTGACCGCAGCGGCCGCAACCTGCGCCTCGTCGATATCGGCCGGCCTCAAATCCTGCGCGGCGCCCAGATACGTATTCATGGTCCGCTCGCCGTCCGGAGTCACCATGATGTAGCAGCGCGCAGTCGAAGGTCCGCCGCTTGCCGGCTTTGTATCGAAGGCCACGCCGGCGGCGCGGATGTCATGGGCAAAGCTGCGGCCAAGTTCATCCTCCTTGACCTTGCCGACGAATGCCGCGCGCGCACCAAAACTGGCAACTCCTACAATGGTGTTCGCCGCCGAGCCTCCCGAGCTTTCCACCGCTGGTCCCATCGCTGCATAGATCGATTGTGCGCGCGCTTCATCGATCAGCGCCATCGAGCCCTTGTTCATGCCTTGCGCCACCAGGAAGTCGTCTTCGGCGCGGGCGATCACATCGACGATGGCGTTGCCGATGCCGAGCACGTCATAGCGGAGAGCGGTCATGTGTTGTCCTCGTGAACAGCGCGCGCACTATATCGAGGCATCGAGCGGCGGCAAGCTTATGCGCATTGCGTGGATGACGGGCGCGTGCCCACGGGCCTAGAGTAGCTGCGAGGGAATCACGGAATGTCGCTCGCACGCGATATCACCACCGTCGGCGGCGGCACACTGATGTCGCGGCTTCTTGCTTATGTGCGCGATGCCTGGATTGCGGCCCTGTTGGGTGCCGGGCCTTATTCAGAGAGCTTGTTCGCCGTTCTTCAAGTGGTCAATTTTTTTCGCCGTCTGCTGTCGGAAGGCGCGCTCAATAGTGCCTTCGTTCCGATTTGGCTCGGACTGCGCGGAAGCCGGGATGGTGCGACGAACGCCGATCGTTTCACGCGGCGCATCCTGCTGGCGATGTTCTGCGTGGCGGGAATCCTCGCCTTGTTCACCGTCTTTCTTGGAAAATTCGTTGTCGTGGCCGTTGCACCAGGCTTCGACGAGGCAGGGCGCTCGTTCGCGGCATTCCTGCTGTTCTTGGTCGCGCCTTACATTCTTCTCGCAGGCCTCGTTGCCGTGATTGCTGCTGCGTTGAGCGCGGAAGGACGCGTCGCCGCGGTCGCAGTCACGACAGTCTTATTCAATCTGATGATGATACTGGCACTGCTGGTCCTGCCCGGTGAACCGGTCGAACATTTTTACGTCACTGCTTGGCTCGTTTTGGCCGTCACCGCGGCCGGCATCGTACAGCTGATCTTTGCGTCAGCGGTGTGGTTCTGGACAGGCAGACGATGGCAACGCGTCCGCTCACGGGGGCGCGATCAGACGGGCGCATTTTTCAGGCGCGCACTGCCTGGCCTGATCGCGACCAGTATCCCGCAACTTAAGCTGATCGCGGCGACCGCGATCGTCTCCACGTCGCCCGCCGCCGTCTCGTGGCTATATTACGCCAATCAACTCTACGAGCTGCCGCTCGGCATCGCTTCGATTGCCGTCGCTGCCGTGATCGTGCCGCGCATCGCCGCCAGCGTGCTTGCGCGCGACGAGGCCCAATTCGCCGCAGCACAGTCGCGCGCCTATGAAATCGCCATTGGCCTCGCTTTGCCGGCCGCCACCGGCTTTGCGCTCCTGGCAGAACCCATTGCGCGGGGCCTGTTCGAACGCGGCGCATTCGGCGCCCAAGATACGGCCGCCGTTGCTGCGGCATTGGTGGCGATTTGCGCCGGGCTGCCTGGTCATGTCCTAGAGAAGGTGCTCGGCGCAGTTTCGTTCGCACACGATGACACGCATACTCCCATGCTTGCCGCTCTTGCCGGCCTTGCGGCAGCCATCGTCGGCGGCGTGCTGCTGTTCCCACAGATGGACTATATCGGCGTCGCAGCGGCAATTGCCGTATCCGGCTGGATCGGAGCCGGACTGCTCGGCGCCGTGCTTTTCCGGCGCCGCTGGTTGCGGATCGATGCCGACGCCAGACGCCGCCTGCTTCGCATCTGCGTCGCCACGATCGCGATGGCCTGTGTAGTCGGCTACACCAACTATACGATCGGCGCGGCCGGCGCGTCATCGGCGGCACGGCTGGCGATCCTTGGCGCACTAATCATACTCGGCATCGCCGTCTACTTCGCTGCATTGCGACTGCTCGGCGTCGTGGCGCTCAAGGACCTGGCCGCCCTGCAACGAAAATCGTAGGGGCCTTGCGCGGCGCGCCTCCGGCGTGGCATGGCTGCCACGCAAGGGAAGAGGATGGGCAATGGCGTTCAAGGAGCTTGTTTTTTCCGGCGTGCAGCCAACTGGCAATCTGCATCTCGGCAATTATCTCGGCGCCATCACCAAATTCGTGGCGCTGCAGGATCGCTATGACTGCATCTATTGCGTCGTGGATCTTCACGCCATCACCGTGTGGCAGGACCCGAACGAATTGCCGCGTGCCACGCGCGAGGTAACCGCCGCGTTCCTTGCCTGCGGTATCGATCCAAAAAAGAATATTATCTTCAACCAGAGCCAGGTGGCCGAGCACGCCGAGCTCGCATGGGTCTTCAATTGCGTCGCGCGCGTCGGCTGGCTCAACCGGATGACGCAGTTCAAGGAGAAAACCGGCAAGGATCGCGAGAACGCATCGGTCGGGCTGTACGTCTATCCGAACCTGATGGCGGCCGACATCCTCATCTACCGCGCGAACTCACGTCCCCGTCGGCGAAGACCAGAAACAGCACGTCGAGCTGTCGCGCGACATCGCGCAGAAATTCAACAACGACTTCTCGGCGTCGATCCAGACGCATGGCTTTGGCGAGGCCTTCTTTCCGCAACCGGAGCCGATCATCCAGGGTCCGGCAACGCGCGTGATGTCACTGCGCGACGGCTCAAAAAAGATGTCGAAGTCGGAGGCATCCGATTACTCCCGCATCAATCTGACCGACGACGCGGACGCCATCGCGCAGAAAATCCGCAAGGCCAAGACCGATCCGGAACCGCTGCCGAGCGAGGAAAAGGGTCTCGCATCGCGTCCTGAGGCCGAAAACCTCGTGGGCATCTACGCGGCGCTGCACGGCGTGACCAAAGCCGAGGTGCTCGGCCAGTTCGGCGGCGGCCAGTTTTCGACCTTCAAGACTGCACTCGTCGATCTGGCCGTCGCAAAACTCGGGCCGCTCGGCGCCGAAATGAAGAAACTTGTGCAGGATCCAGTCTATATCAACTCGATCCTGGCCGACGGTTCGCAGCGCGCGCAGGCGGTCGCCGCCGAAACCATGAAGGCCGTCAAGGATATCGTCGGTTTCGTGCGCCGCTAGTTTGCGGCGCGGCATATCCGCCTTGTCGTCGCGCCGGGCGGCATGCCACCATTGCCCGCTTGCGCATTCGTCACAGCGCATATGATCGGACGGGAGCGTCACGACCATGAGCAGCAAGCGCCGCAGCTACGAGGCCGGCCACAAGCGAAAATATCTGGTGGTCATCGATGACACCGAGGAATGCGACCGCGCCGTCTATTGGGCGGCGAAGCGCGCCGGGCGCACGAAGTCGCAGATCGTGATGCTGCGCGTGATCGAACCCGGCGATCGCAATCAGCAATGGCTCGGGGTCGCCGACATCATGAAGGCCGAGGCACAGGAGGCGGCGAATGCCGCACTCGACAAATTTGCCACGCGCGCGAAGAAGATCGCCAAGATCACACCCGATCGCGTCATTCGCGAAGGCGACACATCGGAAGAGATCATCAAGCTGATCGATGAAGACGCCGATATCGGCATCCTGGTTCTGGCCGCCGGCACCGGCAAGGAAGGCCCCGGGCCGCTGGTGTCGAACCTCGCCAAGACCGCCGGCACTTTCCCCATCCCGGTCGCGCTGGTGCCGGGTCATCTGAGCGACGACGACATCGACGCCAGTTCGTAGTTTCCGGCCATTTCCAGCCGGTTGACCGGAAGCGCCGCAAGCGCCATTTATGGGCTATGGTTTCACCGCCCGCGGGCCTTGAACCCGTTGAGGCAAGGAGCGAATTCGATGTTCATCCAGACCGAGGCCACGCCAAATCCGGCAACGCTGAAATTTCTGCCGGGCCGACCTGTGCTCGAGACCGGCACGCTTGACATGCCGACGAAGGACGCAGCGGCGCAATCGCCGCTCGCCGCCAAGCTGTTCGACGTTCCAAATGTCGGCGCCGTGTTCTTCGGATCCGATTTCATTGCGGTGACCAAAACCGACGGCGAGTGGCAGCAGCTCAAACCGGCGATTCTCGGCGCCATCATGGAGCACTACATGTCGGGTACGCCGTTGCTTAGCGGCGACGCAAGCCTGAGCGATACCGCGACGGATGAATTCTTCGACGCCAAGGACGCCGAAACGGTCGCCACCATCAAGGATCTGATCGAGACACGCGTGCGCCCGGCAGTGGCCGGTGACGGCGGCGACATCACCTTTCGCGGCTATAAGGAAGGGATCGTGTACCTCGACATGAAGGGCGCCTGCTCAGGCTGCCCATCATCGACGGCGACCCTTAAACACGGGATCCAGAACCTGCTTCGGCACTTCGTTCCCGACGTCGTCGAAGTAAGGCCGATGTAGGCAATTGCGACGTCAAGCCCGGCCATAGGCGTCCGAAGGACGGCGTGCTTTGCACACAGCCATGTGCCGGGCATCGACGTTTTGGCGTTGTTGTGAAGACATGGATGGCATCGGGTAAGCCCGACTTGCGCTCACAAGCCCGCCCGCGACGGTGGTAAACTCAAATCATGCGCGTCCTCGCCATCGATACCGCGCTCGAAGCCTGCTCGGTCGCCGTGCTGGACACCGAGCGCACGGATTTGCGCGCGCATGAATTGTTGCCGATGCAGCGCGGACATGCGGAGGCGCTGATGCCGCTGGTCGCGCGGGTTCTCGACCGCGTGCGGCTTGATTTCTCCGCCATCGACCGTGTCGCTGTGACGACGGGGCCTGGAAGTTTCACCGGACTGCGCGTCGGTATTGCCGCTGCGCGCGGCATTGCGCTTGCCTCAGGCAAGCCGGCGATCGGACTGACGACGCTCGCGGCCTTTGCCGCACCGTTCATCGCGGCCGACGATACGCTTCCCGTCGTGGTCGCGATCGACGCGCGACACGATCATGTCTACCTGCAGGTCTTTGGTCCGGGTGGCCGCACGCTCGTTGCTCCACGCGTGGCGCCGTTGAGCGAGGCGTTACGAGTTTCCTCAACCGGCGCGCCGCGCGTGACTGGAACTGCCGCCACCAAGCTCGCAGCGCTGTGGCCAGCGGGCGCGAGTGCGCCGACCAAAGTCGAACAGCGCGGCGCACCCGATATTAACTGGGTTGCGCGGCTCGGCGCGGCTGCGTCCGACACCGGTACGCCTCCCAAACCTTTGTACCTTCGACCGCCGGATGCGCACCCGCAGAATGCGGTGCAATTGGCGCGCCGATGATCGGCTTCATCAGCAGCCTGTTCGGCCGCGCCGAACCAACGATAACCGAAGCGAGCACGCGCGACGCGTCCGCGATCGCGGAGCTTCACAGCAGGTCCTTCCGCCGTGGCTGGAGCGAGCAGGAGGTAGAAGGTCTGCTTCTTGATCGCCATGTGATCGCACACCGGGCAATCGGCGGTGCAAAGCTAAACGGATTTATCTTGTCGCGGCTTGTCGAGGACGAGGCAGAAATTCTTTCCGTCGCCATCGCCGACCGGCAACGCGGCCGCGGGCTTGCGCGCGCATTGCTGAACCTTCACCTGCGCCGCCTCGCCGGCCTTGGTGCGCGTATTATTTTTCTTGAAGTGGACGAGCACAATGTGCCGGCGCTGCGACTCTATCAGCACGCCGGCTTCCACGAAATCTCACGCCGTCCCGGCTATTATCCCGGCACCGGCGCGGGTGCCGCTACAGCGCTGATATTGCGGCGCGAGCTGGTCTGAGCGTGCGGTGGACACATGCCTGACACGGCCAATATGATATCGGGGATTAAGGATCTGGGCTCCAGAAAGACACCGACGTGACCGCCGCGAGCAAGCACAGTGTCGAGAAGAAGAACATTGAGGCGCTCTGTGCCGCCAAGGGCATGCGCATGACTGAGCAGCGCCGTGTGATCGCGCGCGTGCTGGCGGAGTTGGACGACCATCCGGACGTTGAGGAACTCTACCGGCGTTGTGCGAAGGTCGACGAGCATATTTCAATTTCGACCGTCTATCGAACCATGCGGCTTTTTGAAGATGCCGGCATCATCGAGCGGCACGATTTCCGCGATGGACGGGCGCGCTATGAAACCAGCCCCGAAGCTCACCACGACCATCTGATCAACCTCCGTAACGGCGAAGTCATCGAATTCCAGTCGGAGGAAATCGAGCGCCTGCAGGCCGAGGTCGCGCGCAAGCTCGGCTATAAGCTTGTCGACCATCGGCTCGAGCTTTATGCCGTGCCGCTGAACGACGACAAAAAGCGTTAAGCATGATTCTCCGGAACTGAACGCCGATGGCGCGCGCGCTTTTCATCGCGGCATTCTTCTTCACGACGACGCCGCTGCTGATCTCACTCCAGTGGACGCTTAGCAAGCTTGGATTGCCCGGTTGGGGCTTCCTCGCTTCTAATTACTATCGAGTGCTGTGCGCACTGCTCCGCATACGCGTGCGCGTGAACGGCGCGCCGATGCACGACCGTGCCGTCCTCTACGTCTCCAATCACGTGTCGTGGGCCGACATTCTCGTCATCGGATCGCTTGCGCCGGTCGCCTTTGTCGCCAAGCGGGAAGTCGCGCGTTGGCCGTTGGTCGGCACCACCGCGAAACTGCAGCAGACGGTGTTCGTCGATCGTACGCGCCGCCATCAGACCGCTGAGGCGGTGGCCGATATCGTCAAGCGACTCACCGATGGCGTGTCGGTGGTGCTGTTTGCCGAGGGCACCTCGAGCGACGGCAATCGCGTTCTGCCCTTCCGTTCCGCGCTGCTTGGCGCAGTCGAAGAGGCTTCCGCATATGCGGGCGACATCCTAATTCAGCCGATGTCGATCAGTTACACCGGCCTGCATGGCATCCCGATGGGCCGTCAGCACCGCCCGCTGGTGGCGTGGTATGGCGATCTCGACTTCCTGCCGCACATCAAGGCATTTATCGAGCATGGTGCGGTCGATGCTGTCGTCAGCTACGGTGAGGTGGTTCCCGCAGATGTTGCGGCTGACCGCAAGGCCATGGCCAGACGCCTGGAAAACTCCGTGCGCGACCTGCTGACCTCGACCTTGCGCGGGCGGCCGTTGCCCGTGCAAAACGCGCATTCCGGCTGAGGATTTATTTTCAAGCGAGCCTCTAAGCCTTAAAATCGTTGTAAAATCAAATATATGGTCTCGCGGGACAAATCCTGGGACGGCGGGTAGATTGGCTACGTCTCGCATCGAAATGGCATGAGCAAAGCGCGCAAGGTCCACGTCAAATCGTTCGGCTGCCAGATGAACGTCTACGATTTCCATCGTATGGCGGACACTTTGGCGCCCGCGGGCTACAACGAGACGGCATCGGCTGAAGACGCCGACCTTGTGATCCTCAATACCTGCCACATCCGCGAAAAAGCAGCCGACAAGGTCTATTCCGAGATCGGGCGCATCCGGGAAATGAAAGAAGCCGCGGCCCGCGATGGCCGTCGCATGCTGATCGCCGTCGCCGGCTGCGTCGCGCAGGCGGAGGGCCGCGAAATCGTCCGGCGCGCGGGCGCCGTTGATCTGGTGGTCGGCTCGCAGAACTACCACCGGCTGCCGGAGATGGTCGCACGCGCACAGCGCGGCGAGAAAGTCATCGACACTGAGTTTCCGGTCGAAGACAAGTTTGATGCCTTGGCGGCGCCGAAGCAGAACGTGATCGCCAAGCGTGGCATCTCAGCGTTCGTCACCGTTCAGGAAGGCTGCGACAAGTTCTGCACGTTCTGCGTTGTGCCCTACACGCGCGGTGCGGAAGTGTCGCGCCCGGTTGAAAAGATCGTTGCCGAAGTCGAGCGCCTGGCTGATGGCGGAGTACGCGAGGTGACGCTGATCGGACAGAACGTGAATGCCTATCACGGCCCCGATCCGGACGGGGCGGCGTCGAGCCTCGGCAGACTGCTTCGTCGTCTTGCCCAGGTCTCCGGCATTCTTCGTCTGCGTTACATGACGAGCCACCCGCGCGACATGGATGACGATTTGGTCGCGGCCCATCGAGAATTGCCCGGGCTGATGCCCTATGTGCACCTGCCGGTGCAATCCGGCTCCGATCGAATCCTGGCGGCCATGAACCGCAAGCACACGCGCGGGGATTATCTCGACGTGATAGCCCGGCTTCGTGCGGGCCGCGCGGACCTCGCCTTCACGTCCGATTTCATCGTCGGCTTCCCCGGCGAAACCGATTCGGATTTCTGTGACACCCTCGCATTGGTCGAGGAGGTCGGTTACGCCGGCGCATTCTCCTTCACGTACTCACCGCGCCCCGGCACGCCGGCCGCCGAAATGGAAGGGCAGATTCCGGCGGAGGTGAAGTCCGAGCGCCTGCAGTTGCTGCAGGCCGCCGTCGCACGCCATCAACGCCGGTTCAATGTCGGCTTTGCCGGACGCACCGTCGACGTGCTGCTCGAAAAGCCGGGCAAACTAGCCGGGCAGCTTGTGGGGCGGTCGCCGTATTTGCAGGCGGTACAGGTCATGGCGCCGGCCGAATACATCGGTTCGGTAAATCGCGTGACTATCGAAGAAGTCGGCAGCAACAGTCTTTTCGGCAGCCTCGCGGATGAAAGCCGACCGCTAACGCTTACAATAGCAGGAGCTTGAACGACCCTTGCGTACAACGGATCCCGTGATCCCGCCCGCTGCCGCCTCCGAGGAGACGGCCACAACCCAGACCGTGCTTGCATTCGAAGACAACAAGCTCGCATCAGTGCTGTTCGGACAATATGGACAAAATCTAGCGCTGATCGAGCGCCGCCTTGGCGTGGTCGCCGAACAGCGGGGCAATCACGTCACGATCGAAGGCTCGCGCGGTGCCTGCGAGCAGGCGCGTCACGTTCTCGAGGGACTCTATGAGCAGCTCAAGCGCGGCCGCGACTTGAGCCAGGGCGACGTCGAAGGCGCGATCCGCCAGGCGATCGCGCAAGGCTCGCTCTTCGACTACGACCCTGCCGCGCCGCGGCCGGCATTCGAAGAGATCAACCTGCGCAAGCGGCCTGTGCGGGCCCGCACGGCCGCGCAGGATGCCTATATCCGTGCGCTCAAGCGCCACGCACTGGTGTTTGGAACCGGACCTGCCGGCACGGGCAAGACCTGGCTCGCCGTTGCGCAAGCGATTCAGATGTTCGAGCGTAAGGAGGTCGACCGCATCATTCTGTCGCGCCCGGCGGTGGAGGCCGGCGAGCGTCTGGGTTTTCTTCCCGGCGACATGCGCGAAAAAGTCGACCCTTATCTGCGTCCGATCTACGACGCGCTCTACGACCTGATGGACGCGCGCATTGTCGAACGGGCGCTGGAAGCCGGTGAAATCGAAATCGCGCCGCTTGCCTTCATGCGCGGCCGCACGCTCTCCAACGCCGCCGTTATCCTGGACGAGGCGCAGAATACGACCTCCATGCAGATGAAAATGTTTCTCACGCGGCTGGGCGAAAACAGTCGGATGATCGTTACGGGTGATCCAAGTCAGGTCGACCTGCCGCACGGCCAGACGTCCGGCCTTGCCGAGGCCGTCAGATTGCTGAAAGGCATCGAAGGCATCGGCCATGTGGCGTTTACGCATGAGGACGTCATCCGCCACGAGCTCGTGGCACGCATTGTTGAGGCCTATGACCGCGGCGTTCCTGCGCGCGAGGGGAACGGATGAAAACGCCGCCGGGGCGGCCGACGTCGCCGCTGCATATCGACATTCGGATTCAGTCGCCGCTTTGGGACGGCCAGCCTCAGGCCGAAAAAATCGTGCGGAACTCGGTCCTTGCTGCGGCCGGAGCGCTCTCAACAGCGGGCGGTGAAGTCAGTATTGTGCTCACCGACGATTCGGCTATCCGCTCGCTCAACCGGGATTGGCGCGGCATCGACAAGCCGACCAACGTTCTGTCGTTTCCCGCCTCGGGTCCCGATACCGGCCAAGGCGCGCGGCTGCTCGGCGATATCGTGATCGCCTTCGAAACACTCGAACGGGAATGCGCTGATGAGAACTGCGACTTTCTTCATCACCTCGCCCACCTGGCGGTGCATGGGTTTCTCCACCTTAACGGCTACGATCACCAGTCCGACGCGCAGGCTGAGGCGATGGAAGGGCTCGAAAGCAAAATCATGACGCGTTTGAACATGCCCGACCCCTACCGCGCGCACGATCTTGGCAATGCCTGACCGCCATGTCTGAAAGCGATCCACCTGGTTCAAGGCCCGCCGGCGCGCCGGCATACGAGCCGCGAAATCTGCCAGTGCCGGTGCCGCCGGCGCGCAACGGTGGCGAAAACTGGTTCATCCGCGCGTTGCGTGCGCTGTTCGGGCGGAAGCAGAATATTGCACGCGCCGATCTGCAGGATGTTCTCGATGCCGTTGGGCCCGGCGATTTCGGTTTCACTCCGGACGAAAGCCGGATGCTCAGGAATATCCTCGGCCTGCGCGAACGTCGCGTCGGCGACGTCATGGTGCCGCGCGCCGACATCATCGCCGTCCAGCAGGACATCAAGCTCGGCGAATTGATGCGGGTATTCGAGGGCGCAGGCCATTCGCGGCTCGTCGTCTACAACGACACGCTCGACGACCCCGTGGGGATGGTGCACATCCGCGACCTGATCGCCTTCATGACCGCCCGCGCGACCGCCAATCCGGAAAAAAACACCAAGCGCAAAAAGCCGCTACCCGCAGGTCTCGACCTGAAGGCAATCAACCTCGGCGCGCCGCTGTCGGCGACGAAGATTGTCCGCGAGATCCTGTTTGTGCCGCCGTCGATGCGCGTCATCGATTTGCTGGCGCGCATGCAGGCAACGCGAATTCACCTGTCGCTGGTGGTCGACGAATATGGCGGCACCGACGGGCTCGCCTCCATCGAGGATATCGTCGAGCAGATCGTCGGCGACATTGCCGACGAACACGACGAAGACGTCACGCCCGAAATCAGCCAGTTGCCTGACGGCTCATTTGTTGCCGATGCACGCGCCAAGATCGAAGACGTCGTCGCAACTGTCGGCAACGATTTCGACGTTGGCGACGCTATTGACGACGTAGACACCATCGGCGGCTATCTGGTGACTCGCGCAGGGCGCCTGCCGTTGCGCGGAGAGATCGTGCCCGGTCCAGACCTTTTCGAGTTCGAAGTCCTCGACGCCGATCCTCGCCGCGTCAAGCGCGTACGGATAATCCGGCTGAAAGAGAGACGAGAGCGGGCACGCGAGACACGCAAGCGGAGCGAAGCCGATGGCATGTTTTCGAGCGTTACGATTTCGCCAGCGGCAGCCGATGACAAAGGATCCCGCAACGACACCGGTCCGGCGGGCGTGCGCCAGCCGTGATCATTACCCGTCTCGCCCATGCCGTTGTGCTCGCCATTGGCTGGCGGCGCGTAAGCATTGCATTCGTCGCAGGCGTCGCCTCGGCATTGGCAATGCCACCCATCAACGCGTGGCCTGTGCTATTCCTGACATTTCCGATCTTGGTCTGGCTCGCGGACGGATCGACCGGCGGCCGGTGGAGCGGCGCCATCACCGCCGCTGTGGCCGGCTGGTCTTTTGGTTTTGGATACTTCCTCGCCGGGCTCTACTGGATAGGATATGCCTTTCTCGTCGACGCTAAGACCTTCGGCTGGCTTTTGCCGGTCGCCGTTGCTGGATTGCCGGCTTATTTGGCGCTTTACACGGGCCTTGGACTTGCGGTCGCCCGGCTGCTCTGGGTACGCGGGCCTGAGCGAATCCTGGCGCTCGCCACCGCGATGACCGCTGCCGAATGGCTGCGCGGCCACCTGCTCAGCGGGTTTCCCTGGAATACGTTCGGCTACGCGCTGACCGAACCCCTCGTGCTGGCGCAAAGCGTTTCGTTGACCGGAATCTGGACACTCACATTTCTTTGCATGGCCATTTGCGCGACCCCAGCGGTCATCGCCGACGACAAGGCCGACACGCGACACCCATACCGTCCGCTCATTTTTGGGATGATTGTCCTTGCGGGGCTCGCCGGCTACGGCACCGCAAGGCTGTGGTCCCACCCGACAGAATATGTGAACGGCGTTCGCCTGCGCATCATGCAGCCCAATTTGCAGCAGGACGATAAATTCAACTACTCCGCCAAAGCGGACGTGATGAGCCGCTACTTGCGTCTATCGGAGCGCGCCACGAGCCCGGGTTCAAACGGCATCCGTGACGTGACGCATCTCATTTGGCCGGAAGCGGCTTTTCCTTTCTTTCTAACGCGCGAGCCCGACGCGCTTGCGCAAATCGCCAGCCTGCTCAGACCGTCAACAGTTTTGATAACAGGCGCGGTACGCGCGGCGTCGGACGCCAACCTGCGCGATCAGCGCGCGTACAATTCGATTTACGTCATTGACCCCGATGGATCGATCCGCGCCATCTACGACAAGGTCCATCTCGTTCCGTTCGGCGAGTACCTACCTTTTCAACGGCTGCTCGAACGCCTCGGCTTGATGCAATTGACCAAAGTGATCGGCGGCTTTCTCTCAGGCGACCGCCGACGCCCGATGGATCTGCTCGGCGCACCAAAAATGCTGCCATTGATCTGCTATGAGGCGATCTTTCCCGGCGCGGCGGTGCCGCCCGGCGAGCGGCCTGGCTGGATGGTCAATGTCACGAACGATGGTTGGTTCGGCGTCAGCTCCGGGCCATACCAGCATTTCCAGCAAGCGCGTGTCCTCGCGATCGCCGAAGGACTGCCCTTGGTGCGCGCAGCCAACACCGGCATTTCGGCGGTAGTCGATCCGGTCGGGCGGGTCATCAATTCATTGCCATTGGGAGTCGAGGGCGTCCTGGACTCCCGGCTGCCGGCCGCCATCGAACCGACGCTCTACGTGAAGTATGGCAACTACCTCTTAGGCTCGATCTTGGTACTCAGTCTGCTTGTTGTGGGACGTCGGCGATTTCGCGCGTAGATTGCGCAATTGTTCATAGCATTATGCAAGTTGCTGCGTGAAAATCACGCACCA
Source organism: uncultured Alphaproteobacteria bacterium (assembly GCA_963736275.1). Taxonomy (GTDB): domain Bacteria; phylum Pseudomonadota; class Alphaproteobacteria; order Rhizobiales; family Xanthobacteraceae; genus Pseudolabrys. The sequence continues at coordinate 397,266 of CAVTOP010000004.1, read as the reverse complement.
AAATCCCCACTAAACAAAATACCACCGGAATGTAGTGATACAAATTCCGCTGAGATCTATGACTAAATTTACGCGGTGTTTTTCGATTACAAGGACTCGCGCATTGCGTTAGCGCCTTCACTTGTGACAACTATGCCCGAATGGGGGCATAGGAGAAATCTATGGCTAAGAAGGCGCCGAACCCGATCGACAGATATGTCGGTTCACGCGTCCGCATGCGCCGAATGATGCTCAGCATGAGTCAGGAAAAGCTGGGTGATGCTCTTGGGCTCACTTTCCAACAAGTGCAGAAATACGAAAAAGGGACGAACCGCATTGGTGCCAGCCGGTTGCAGCAAATTGCGCACATTCTCCAGGTGCCGGTTTCATTTTTCTTCGAAGGTGCGCCGCATGCGTCGGGGCACGCCGGCGGCATGAGCGAAGCGCCGTCGCCGACCTACGTCGCCGACTTCCTTGCGACTTCCGATGGCCTGTCTTTGACCAAGGCCTTTATGCGCATAAAGAGCAGCAAGCTGCGGCGGCGTATCGTCGATCTTGTCGAACAAATCGCTGGTATCAACTGAACTAGGGTCACATCCCATCCTTTTGAGGCATCTGCCCAACGCTGCCCGCATCTTGACCTGCATCGCCGCCGCTGCAAGAACCACCCCGACATGGCATCAGGCGGCAGCGCAGCCGCGCCACGGGAGGAGTTGCAGCGGTGGCTCACACGAATTTTCTTTTTACCAGCGAGTCGGTTTCGGAAGGTCATCCAGACAAGGTCTGCGATCAGATTTCTGACGCGGTACTCGACGCATTTCTGGAAAATGACATCAAGCTCGGCATCGCCGACGACAGCCTGGTGAACACACGACTTGGCTGCGAGACGCTCGCAACAACCAATAAGATCATCATCGCAGGCGAAGGGCGCGGTCAGGCGCCATTGTTCCGCAAGCATGGCGACAAAGCAGTGGTCGATCGCGAATTGATCACCAAGATCGCGCGCGATGTCGTCAGGGATATTGGCTACGATCAAGACGGCTTTTCTTATTATGGCGCGGATGTCGAGGTGCTCTTGCATGGCCAGTCGCCCGACATCGCGATGGGCGTCAACGCCAAGAAGAAGAAGGGCGGGGAGGAAGAAGGTGCCGGCGACCAAGGTATGATGTTTGGCTTCGCTTGCACGGAGAGCGAGGTCTACGAGAAGAACTCGTTTATGCCTGCGCCGATTTATTTCGCGCATAAAATCCTCAAGGTTCTTTCGGAAAAGCGCCGTTCCGGCCAACTCTACGATCTCCAGCCCGATTCGAAGAGCCAGGTCACCGTTCGCTATATCGACGGCAAGCCTGTCGGCTGCACCAAGGTCGTGGTGTCCACGCAACACAACGCGCAGAGCCGTAATGGCAAGAAATATACGCCCGGCCTGATCAAAGAGATGATTTCTGACGCCGTCGAGTCCGCACTGCCGAAAGGATGGATGCCGAAAAAATCGTCCGACTTCCTGGTCAACCCGACAGGCAACTTCGTGATCGGCGGACCTGATGGCGATTGCGGTCTAACCGGTCGCAAGATCATCGTCGACACTTACGGCGGCTACGCGCCCCACGGTGGCGGTGCGTTTTCCGGAAAGGACCCGACCAAGGTCGACCGTTCGGCAGCTTATGCTGCACGCTATCTTGCCAAGAATGTCGTCGCTGCCGGCGTCGCCGAGCGGTGCACCATCCAGGTCGCCTATGCAATCGGCGTCGCTGACCCGATGTCGGTACTGGTCGATACCCACGGCACGGGTAAAGTCGAGGAGAAAAAGCTCGAGAAACTTTTGCCCGAGCTGTTCCGGCTCACTCCGACCAACATCCGCCGCACGCTCAAGCTCAACCGGCCGATTTATAAACGCACTGCAGCCTACGGACATTTTGGCCGCGCGCCCGACAAGGACGGCGGTTTTTCCTGGGAAAAGACCGATCTTGCCTCGGCAATCCGCAGCGCGGTGAGGTAGAGGCGTTTCCGGCGCGGCCGCTTCGCACTAAGCTCTCATCGCCGGGCAAAGTCCCGGCGATGAGAGCTTAGGATCTACAGCATTGCCACTCAAATCGGGGTTACCGGAACACGCCGCTTCGCGAGAGCGCGGCGATGAAAGAAAGGCGCCGCGGCGCGCGTTTTTCGGCCGCCGCAAGGGCCACGCGCTGAAGCCGCGGCAGGCGGCCCTTTTCGATACATTGCTGCCGAAGCTTGCGCTTGATCTCGGCAAGCCAGCGCCTCCGGATCTCCGCATGCTGTTTGCGAACGCGGTCGACGGCGTGCGCCTCGAAATCGGATTTGGCGGCGCCGAACACCTGATCGCAGAGGCAAAGGCACATCCGCGGATCGGGTTCGTCGGGACCGATGCCTTCGTCAACTCCATCGCCAAGGCACTAGCCGCCATCTACGACAACCCGTTGGCCAACATCCGTCTTTATTTTGGCGACGCCAGCGAACTCATCGACTGGCTGCCCGGCGAAGGATTGTCACGCATCGACCTGCTTTATCCAGATCCCTGGCCGAAGCGGCGCCACTGGAAACGGCAATTCATCCAAGACGAAAGTTTGACGCGGCTGTCACGTATCCTGAAACATGGCGGCGAGTTGCGATTTGCCACCGATATCGGCGATTACGCCGCCTATGCGCTCGCGCGTGTGTTGCGCTCGACAGACTTTAGCTGGACCGCGGAGCGTGCAAACGACTGGCGCAACCCTTGGCCAGGATTTTCCGGCACGCGCTATGAGGCCAAGGCCAAACGCGAAGGACGGAAGCCGACCTATTTCATATTTGAGCGCAGCTGACTATTCGCCGGTGCCCTGCCGCACCTGCCAGAATCGTACAACACGTAGCGCCGTCGTTGCTGTCAGCCGCTCAAAATTTTCTCGTGCCGCGTCGAGTGACTGTGGCGAGGGTTTCGGGGCGGGACGGGCTTTGAGAACGGCTCTCACGGTCGGCCAGCCGAAGCCGACCGCACGCGCTAGGATCAGGACCGGGTCGGCACGGTCGCCGTTCATCAGCCGGTCCACGACCTCGACCGGCACTGCGCACATCGTTGCCAGGGCAGCAATGGTTTCCTCGTATTTTCCCGCGTTGGCGAACTCGGCAATATCGTTCTCACCGAGCTTGCGCTCCTTATGCAGGGCACGGACCGCGGCAAGAGCCGCTGTGTAGTTGCGCGGCGCAGCTTTTGCGGCGACCTCGTCGGTGACCTGCGCAAGGACGCGCCGGATTTCCGCCTGCGTCTCCGGTTTCGCTTTTGACAATAGGCGTCTTTGCACGACGTCGCTTGCCTCCATCAAAAGTTGTCGAAAAAGGCGAGGCGGGATGTCGGTGCGCATGCCGACCTTTTCAGCAAGAACGCCGTCCTGTTCGGCACGCTTGACCAGCGTCGTGAATGCATTCGTCGAGAGCTGCGCATGAGGATTGGTGGCGATCGAACGTGCAACATCGCGGTTGCCGCGTTCCACCAAGATGTCAGACAGCGCCTCGCCGATCCCCAGCCGTGTTGACATTGCGAGTAAGTGCGCTTGGCTTTTGGTTTCAGCGATTTGCATCAAATCACGCTCATCGAGCCGTGCCTGTCTCAGCACGGGACCCGCAACTTCGATGTCGTCATTTTTAGCGAGCGCGCTCACAACGCCGGCTGGCGCACTTGGAACGGGCGCAATGCGGCGGGCGAGTTCAGCGAGCGCTTTTGCTTCGATTTCCTCGATCAGGCACCCGATGACATCATCGAATAGCGCGATGTGCTCGGCGGTGAAGCTCGGCACACCGTCGAGGAAAAGAGTGGTAATGCGACGGAGCGTCTCCGCACGCTTTTCCGCCGAGCCATGCTGGACGACGTCTTCCAGTTCCGGAAGCAGCGACGCGGGAACACCCATACAAAGACCTGCAAACGCGAAAAAATCGCTCGGGCCGGAGGTTTTACCCAAATTTAAGGGCAGATTCTGAAGGAACGGTTAGTCGTTAACCCGCGCGCCGACCCTTGCGCAGACGCGAGAAATCGCTATATTTCGCGCGTTACTGACACCCTCATAACCGAATGGGTTTTGAGAGTGGGTCCTGCGGGGCCCGCTCTTTTTTGTTACCAGATGCCGACAGGCGACACGTTGTACAAAGTTGCGGCCAGGGCGGGCGAACCGCGGCTCATCACCGAGCCGGGGGTTCCAGCGCGCGTCGCCGCGATTGCGGAGCCGCTGATCGAGCAGCTTGGCTATCGCCTCGTGCGGGTGCGGGTGTCGGGCGCCGAGGGCTGCACCGTTCAGATCATGGCTGAACGACCCGACGGCACAATGACGGTCGAGGACTGCGAGACAGTGTCGCGCGCGTTATCACCAGTCCTCGATGTAACAGATCCAATTGAGCGGACCTATCGGCTGGAAATTTCATCTCCCGGCATCGATCGCCCACTCGTGCGCAAATCCGATTTCGAGCGCTATACCGGACATCTCGCCAAGATCGAAACCGCCATACCATTCGAGGGCCGCAAGCGCTTTCGCGGTGTGCTGACCGGAACGGAAGGCGAAGCGGTACGCATTCGACGCGATGATGCGGCGGAAGGCGAACCCGTCGAGATCGTGCTTCCGATTGAGGAAATGAGCGAGGCGAAGCTCGTTTTAACCGACGAGTTAGTGACCGAAGCCCTACGACGTGAAAAATCCGCCAAACGCGAAGCACGCGCAGCGCGGAAGGAAATCAGACGCGAAGAGAGACATTCACGGCATCGGCCGCAGAGGCCTGCCGCTAAAGGAGGAGAATGAGCTATGGCTGTCAGCGCCAACAGGCTCGAACTTTTGCAGATTGCCGATGCGGTCGCACGTGAGAAAGCGATCGACCGGGGCATCGTGATCGCGGCGATGGAAGATGCAATCGCCAAGGCTGCGCGTTCGCGCTACGGCGCAGAAACGGATGTGCATGCCGAAATTGAGCCAAAGACAGGCGATCTGCGCTTGACCCGCCACATGCTGGTGGTGGAAGCCGTCGAGAATCCGTCCAACCAGATAACCTTGGATGAAGCGCGCAAACGCCATCCTGCCGCACAGGTCGGTGACACAATCGCGGACCCGCTACCACCGCTCGAATACGGCCGCATCGCCGCACAGTCGGCCAAGCAGGTCATCGTCCAGAAGGTGCGCGAGGCGGAGCGCGACCGGCAGTACGCAGAATACAAGGATCGTATCGGCGACATCGTGAACGGCATCGTCAAGCGCGTCGAATACGGCAACGTTGTTGTCGATCTCGGTCGTGGCGAGGCGATCGTGCGGCGTGACGAAATGTTGCCGCGTGAAGTCTTCCGTAATGGCGACCGCATCCGCGCCTATATCTACGACGTTCGGCGCGAACCGCGCGGCCCGCAGATCTTCCTGTCGCGTACGCATCCGCAATTCACCGCTAAGCTGTTCGCGCAGGAGGTGCCGGAAATCTACGACGGCATCGTCGAAGTCAAGGCGGTCGCCCGCGATCCCGGATCGCGCGCCAAGATCGCCGTGATCTCCCGTGATTCCTCGGTCGACCCCGTCGGCGCCTGCGTCGGCATGCGCGGCTCACGCGTACAGGCGGTGGTGAACGAGCTGCAAGGCGAGAAGATCGACATCATTCCGTGGTCGCACGATATCGCAACGTTTGTCGTGAACGCGCTTGCGCCGGCCGAAGTGGCGAAAGTTGTGCTGGATGAAGACAAGGAGCGTATCGAGGTCGTTGTTCCAGACCAGCAGCTGTCGCTGGCGATCGGGCGGCGTGGTCAGAACGTGCGCCTTGCTTCGCAACTCACCGGCTGGGACATCGACATCCTGACGGAGCAGGAAGAATCCGAACGCCGTCAGGCCGAGTTCGAAAACCGCACCAAGATCTTTGTTGAGGCGCTCAACCTCGATGAAGTCGTCGGGCAGCTGCTTGCCTCGGAAGGCTTCGGTTCAATTGAAGAGCTTGCGCTGGTCGACGAAAAGGAAATCGCCGGCATCGAGGGGTTCGACGCCGATACAGCCCGCGAGCTACAGGAGCGCGCCAAGGAATACCTGGCGCAGCAGGAAGCCGAGCTCGACGACAAGCGCAAGGTGCTAGGCGTCGAAGACGCGGTTAAGGACGTGCCCGGCGTGACCACCAAGATGCTGGTGGCGCTAGGTGAAAATGGCGTCAAGACTGTTGAGGATCTGGCGGGTTGTGCCACTGACGATCTCACTGGATGGACCGAGCGCAAGGACGGCGAGACCAAGCATGAGCCAGGTTTTCTCGACGGTCTCGGCATTTCACGCGAGGACGCCGAGGCCATGATCATGCAAGCCCGCCTGAAGGCTGGCTGGGTCACGGAAGCCGAGCTCGCTCCGCCTCCCGCTGAGGAAGCGGCCGAAGAGCCTGCACAGCCGCAAGCCTGACGGAGTTAACCCGACGATGCTGGCAATTGCGCAAGACGGAGAACTCGACCGGGGAGCGACGAGCGTCGCCGCCGCGACCGAGCGCACCTGCGCATTGACACGCGAAGTCAGGCCGATCTCTGAATTGGTGCGTTTTGTCGTGGGCCCTGCAGGAGAGGCCGTTCCCGACGTCAAGCGCAAATTGCCTGGCCGGGGCATCTGGGTCACCGCGACCCGCGCTGCGATCGCTGGCGCCGCCGAGCGCAACGTGTTTACCCGCGGCTTCCGGCGGGAGGTTCACGTCCCCCGGGATCTGGCGGCGCAAACTGAAAGGCTGCTCGAACGCGCAGCACTCGACGCGCTGGCAATCGTGGGCAAAGCCGGCGCGGTCGTCGGCGGTTTTTCCAAGGTCGAGGCGGCGCTCGGCCGTGACGACATCCTGGCACTGATTCATGCCGCCGACGCGGCCGACAATGGCAAACGCAAGCTTGCCGACGCTTTGGAACGCAATACCGGGGGCAAACGGGGTGGAATCGCCATCATCGCTACGTTTACCGGTGACCAATTGGATTTGGCATTGAGCCGCCCAAATGTGGTACATGCAGCCCTGCTTGCCGGATCCGAAAGCGCGACATTTCTCGCGCGCGTTGCTCGTCTGACGCGTTTTCGTACCGGTTTTTCGCCCGATGCAGTTAGCGCGCATGCGCCAACGGATGGCGCACAAGGACACAGTACGGAATGAGCGAGACAAAGAACCCCGGCGAAAAGAAACTTAGCGTCTCCAGCAAGACGTTAACGCTCAAGCCACGTTCCGAGTCGGGAACGGTACGCCAAAGCTTCAGCCACGGCCGTAGTAAGCAGGTCGTGGTCGAGAAGGTCAAACGGCGCATGGTCGGGGGCGAAAGCAAGCCGGAAACCCCGCCTGCAGTCGAAACAAAGAAGCCCGCCGGCAGGGTAGCTGCAGCACCGGCCGCCGGCCGCGCTGCGGCGCAGGTCGAAACCGCGACCAAGCCCAAAGCTTCGGGCGTGGTACTCCGCACACTGACCGAAGAAGAGCGGAGTGCCCGCGCCCATGCGCTTGCCGACTCGCGCGTGCGTGAAGCCGAAGAGCGAAAGATTGCCGAAGAGGAAGCCCGCCGTCGTGCCAGCCGCGCATCGGTCGACCGCCACGAGCGTGAAGCCGCCGACGCCCGCAAGCGCGACGAAGAAGAGCGTCACAAGCGCGAGGAGGAAACCAAGCGCAAGGCGGGCGAGGTTGCCAAGAAGCGCCTCGGCGAGGACGAGACACGCCGTCCTGGCGGACCGGGCGGTCGCATGACGCTCGAAGCTGAGGATGACGAGGCGCCGCGCTCGCGCCGCCCCGGCGGCGCCGGACGTCCCGTGGCGGCTCCGCGTCCGACGCCCCGCGCCGGCGGCGAGAAGCAGCGTGGCCGTCTCACGCTGGTCACCGCGCTGCGCGCCGACGAGGTGCGTGAGCGCTCCGTCGCTTCATTCCGTCGCCGCACCCAACGACTCAAGGGCGTCGCGTCCAGCGAGCCGAAGGAAAAACTAGTCCGCGAGGTGACAATCCCTGAAGCGATCACCATTCAGGATCTCGCCAACCGCATGTCCGAGCGCGGGGTCGACGTGATCCGTCTGCTCATGCAGCAGGGACAAATGGTCACGATCAATGATGTTATCGACGCCGATACTGCCCAACTCGTTGCGGAGGAGATGGGCCATAGCGTGCGCCGTGTATCGGAAGCTGACGTGGAAGAGGGCTTGTTCGACGTGGCTGACGATCCGGCGCAAGTCGAAGCCCGCGCACCGGTCGTCACCGTGATGGGCCATGTCGATCACGGCAAGACATCATTGCTCGACGCCATTCGTTCATCCGAAGTCGCAGCCGGCGAAGCCGGCGGCATCACCCAACATATCGGCGCCTATCAAGTGACGGCCCCCTCAGGCGCCAAGATTACCTTCATCGACACGCCTGGCCATGCTGCTTTCACGGCGATGCGCGCGCGCGGTGCCAAAGTCACCGACATTGTCGTGCTCGTGGTTGCTGCCGATGACGGCGTCATGCCGCAGACGGTGGAGGCGATTCACCACGCCAAGGCGGCGAAAGTACCGATCATCGTGGCCATCAACAAGATCGATAAGCCCGACGCCAAGCCGGACCGCGTCCGCACGGATCTGTTGCAGCACGAGATTCAGGTCGAGTCGATGGGCGGCGAAGTGGTGGATGTCGAAGTGTCCGCCACCAAGAAAACCAATATCGACAAGCTGCTCGAAATGATCGGGCTGCAGGCAGAAATTCTCGATCTGAAGGCCGATCCCCATCGCGCGGCGGAAGGCACCGTAATCGAAGCCAAGCTCGATCGGGGCCGCGGTCCCGTCGCGACAGTCTTGATCCAGCGCGGCACGTTACATCCCGGCGATATCGTCGTCGCCGGTGCCGAATGGGGTCGCGTGCGTGCATTGGTTTCTGATACCGGCGCATCCGTGCAAACTGCAGGTCCTTCCACACCCGTCGAAGTGCTTGGTTTTTCAGGCACACCGGACGCCGGCGACCGGCTGGCCGTCGTCGACAGTGAAGCGCGCGCTCGCGAAGTGACCAATTACCGCGCGCGCCAGAAACGCGAGAAAACGGCGGCGCGCGTGACCGGGTTGCGCGGCTCGCTCGAGCAGATGATGGCGCAGGCCAAGACCTCGGGCCGTAAGGAATTCCCACTGGTGATCAAGGCCGATGTGCAGGGCTCGGTTGAGGCCATTATCGGCGCCCTCGACAAGCTCGGGACCGAGGAGGTCGCGGCCCGCGTTCTGCACGCCGGTGTGGGCGGCATTTCAGAATCCGACGTGACCTTGGCCGAAGCCTCAGGCGTTCCGATCATCGCTTTCAATGTGCGCGCCAACAAGGAAGCGCGCGAGGCGGCCGAGCGCGCCGGCATCGAGATTCGCTATTACAACATCATCTACGATCTGGTGGATGACGTTAAGAAAGCGATGTCCGGCCTGCTACCCCCGACGCTGCGCGAAACCATGCTGGGGAATGCGCAGATCTTGGAAATCTTCAAGGTGTCCAAGGTCGGCAACATCGCCGGCTGCAAGGTCACCGACGGCACCGTCGAGCGCGGCGCCAATGTGCGGTTGATCCGCGACAATGTGGTGATCCACGAAGGGAAGTTGTCGCAACTCAAGCGGTTCAAGGATGACGTGCGCGAAGTCGGCGCCGGCATGGAATGCGGCATGGCCTTCGAGAACTACCAGGACATGCGGCAAGGCGACGTGATCGAATGCTATCGGGTGGAGCAGATTCAACGCTCGCTGTGAGTCCAAGTCTCAGGCGCGCGAACTGATTTTCTCTCCACCAATCTCCACCATCATGCCCGGGCCTGTCCCGGGCATCCCGAAATGGACGGCACTTGCACCGTCCTGAACGAGATGGCCGGGAAAAGCCCTGCCATGATAATCGAAAGCTTTTTAAGCAATGGCCCGGCACAAGCATCAACGAGAAAGCACGCCTGGTGGCTCGCAGCGGCAGCTGCGCGTCGGCGAATTGGTCCGGCACGCGCTGGCCGAGATGCTTACGCGCGGCGACATCCACGACCCCGTGATCGAAGGGCACATGATCACAATTCCGGAAGTGCGGGTCACTGCCGATCTGCGGCTGGCGACGATCTACGTGATGCCGCTTGGCGGCCGTGACGCAGAAGCGGTCGTTGCCGCCTTCGAGCGGCACAAGAAATTCCTGCGCGCCGAAATCGCCCACCGGATCAATCTCAAATTCGCACCGGACCTCCGCTTCCGGGTCGACGACCGCTTTGCCGAGGCCGAACGCATCGACAAGCTGCTGCGCTCTCCGGACGTGCGGCGCGATTTGAAACACGATGAGGACGGCGAGTGACCGAACATAATTTGAATGACACTGATGGCGCTTCCTCCGTCCGAGCGCCGGACGACGGCGATGAGAGGCCGAAGCAGAAGAAACGCGACAAGCGCGACGTGCACGGTTGGGTCGTGCTCGACAAGCCTGTAGGCATGACCTCGACGCACGCCGTGAGTGTCGTGAAGCGGCTGTTCAGTGCAAAGCGCTGTGGCCATGCCGGCACACTCGATCCGCTGGCTTCCGGTGCGCTGCCGATCGCGCTCGGCGAAGCGACAAAAACCGTTCCATTCGTGATGGACGGCCGCAAGCTCTATCGTTTCGCCATACAATGGGGTGAGGAGCGCGATACCGACGACGCCGAAGGGCGTGCCGTTTCCGTAAGCAACGAGCGACCCTCGCCCGAAGCCATTCGCACCCTCTTGCCCTCGTACACAGGACTTCATACAGCAAGTGCCGCCGCGCTATTCGGCAATCAAGATCGAAGGCGAGCGGGCGTACGATCTGGCCCGGGATGGCGAGCAGGTGGAACTCGCATCTCGACCAGTCGAAATCGGTCGCTTGGAGCTCGTTGATGTTCCAGATCGGGACCACGCCGTGCTTGAAGCCGAATGCGGCAAAGGCACCTACATACGCTCCCTTGCGCGCGATCTCGGGCGCGCATTGGGCTGTTTTGGCCATGTCAGCGCCCTTAGGCGGGCCGCAGTTGGGCCATTCACCGAAGAAACCATGATTTTGCTGGAACAACTTGAGGCGCTATGCCATAGAGCCGCGTCCGGCGAGGGCAGCCTCGCCGACGCTCTAATGCCCGTTGAAACCGCGCTGGACGACATCCCGGCGCTGGCTGTCAACCGGGCAGATGCGGCAAGGCTTCAACGAGGCCAAACCGTCTTGTTGCGCGGACGGGACGCACCCAATTTCCGCGGCATGATTTACGTCACGGTATCGGGCCAACTTCTGGCTCTAGCCGAACTGGATCGTGGCGAGATCGTCCCCAAGCGCGTGTTCAACCTCGCCGGCCTGATGGGCAGAGCCGCGCCAAGAAAGGATGACCGATGTCGGTAACCGCCGGCCGCAAGGCCGAAGTAATCAAGACGTATGCCAAGAAGCCCGGAGATACCGGCTCGCCGGAAGTACAAGTGGCGATCCTCTCCGAGCGCATCAATAATCTCACCGAGCATTTCAAGTCCCACGTCAAGGACAACCACTCTCGTCGTGGATTGCTCAAGATGGTGGGCCAGCGCCGCCAGCTGCTCGATTATCTGCGTCGTACCAACGAAGCGAGCTACAAGAATTTGATCGAGAAGCTCGGCATCCGCCGATGATTTATTCCGCGCAGGGCGCTTGAGCCCGGCGCGTTTCGTAGAGCGGCGCGAGGACGCGATCGCTCGATCAAGCCGGCGGCGATAGGCGCGGCCGGCAATTTGGCAAGGGCCGACAAGGATCGCTCTTGCGACAAGGCTAGGTTCGAAACGCCATGGCAGGATCGCCAGACGCTGTTGCTTCCCGCACCGCGGTTACACGCGACAGCTTCTCGCCGTCTTGCTCATGGCTTTCGGAGCTCGCCGGAAACCATGAAAGAAAGACACAATGTTCGATATGCACCGCGTTGAACTCGATTGGGGTGGCCGGAAGCTAACCCTCGAGACCGGAAGGGTCGCGCGCCAGGCCGATGGAGCCGTGCTCGCTACGTACGGCGAGACCACCGTCCTCGCCGCTGTCGTGGCGGCAAAGCAGCCGAAGGAAGGCATCGATTTCCTTCCGCTGACCGTCAACTACACCGAAAAATATTATGCTGCCGGTCGCATTCCGGGGGGTTACTTCAAGCGTGAGCGAGGCCCGACCGAAAAGGACACCTTAACTTCGCGTTTGATCGACCGCCCGATCCGTCCGCTATTCGCCGACGGCTGGCGTTGCGACACACAAGTGACCGTAACCGTGCTGTCGCATGACATGGAAAACGACCCCGACATCGTCGCGATGGTTGCGGCGTCGGCTGCATTGACGCTGTCCGGCGCACCGTTCATGGGCCCGATCGGCGGTGCCCGCGTTGGTTTCATCAACAACGAGTATGTGCTCAACCCGATGCTTGACGAGATGGCAGAAAGCCAGCTCGACCTCATCATCGCCGGCACGCAAGATGCCGTTATGATGGTAGAGTCGGAAGCGAAAGAGCTGTCCGAAGAGATTATGCTTGGTGCGGTGATGTTCGGGCATCGGCATTTCCAGCCAGTGATCGAAGCCATCATCAGACTCGCGGAGAAAGCCGCAAAAGAGCCACGTGAGCTGACCGCTGCTGACAACAAAGCTCTGGAACAGGAAATCCTTGGACTCGCCGAGAAGGACCTGCGCGCTGCCTATTCGATTGTGCGCAAGCAGGATCGCCAGGACGGCGTCGCCGCCGCCAAAGAAAAGGTGATGACGCACTTCTTCCCGGAAGGTGCCGAGCCGAAATACGACAAGCTTGCGGTTGCCGGCGTGTTCAAGGAACTCGAAGCCAAGATCGTGCGCTGGAACATCCTCGATACCGGCAAACGCATCGACGGACGAGACCTCAAAACCGTCCGTCCAATCGTAGCTGAAGTTGGAGTGCTGCCCCGCACTCACGGCTCCGCGCTGTTCACTCGCGGCGAAACCCAAGCGCTGGTGGTCGCCACGCTGGGCACCGCTGAGGACGAGCAGTTCATCGACGCCCTGCAGGGAACGTATAAAGAGACATTCCTTTTGCATTACAACTTCCCACCTTATTCGGTGGGCGAGACCGGTCGCATGGGCGCGCCGGGCCGGCGCGAAATCGGCCACGGCAAGTTGGCGTGGCGGGCGATCCGTCCGATGCTGCCGACGCCGGCCGAGTTCCCCTACACTATTCGCGTGGTTTCCGAGATCACAGAGTCGAATGGCTCCTCATCGATGGCATCCGTTTGCGGCTCCTCGCTCGCGCTGATGGATGCAGGCGTGCCGCTGAAACGGCCGACCGCCGGTATCGCGATGGGCCTTATTCTCGAGGACAAGCGCCACGCGGTGTTGTCCGACATCCTCGGCGATGAGGATCACCTCGGCGACATGGATTTCAAGGTTGCCGGCACCGAACAAGGCGTCACGTCGCTGCAGATGGACATCAAGATCGCCGGTATTACCGAGGAGATCATGAAGGTCGCACTCGCGCAGGCGAAGGACGGCCGCATGCACATCCTCGGCGAAATGGGCAAGGCGCTGACCGCAGCACGTGCGGAACTCGGCGAGCATGCTCCACGCATCGAGATGTTCAAGATTCCGACTGACAAGATCCGCGAGGTAATCGGCACCGGCGGTAAGGTAATCCGCGAGATCGTCGAAAAGACCGGTGCCAAGATCAACATCGAAGACGACGGCTCCGTGAAGGTGGCCTCGGCAGATGGAGAGTTGATTAAGGCGGCGATCAACTGGATCAAGTCGATCGCGTCTGATCCGGAAGTCGGCCACATCTACGAAGGGACCGTCGTGAAAGTGATGGACTTCGGCGCCTTCGTGAATTTCTTCGGCGCCAAGGACGGCCTCGTGCACATCAGCCAGCTTGCGTCGCGGCGCGTCAACAAGGTCACCGACGTCGTCAAGGAAGGCGATAAGGTAAAGGTCAAGCTGCTTGGCGTGGATGAGCGTGGCAAGGTTCGCCTGTCCATGAAAGCGGTCGATCAGGCCACTGGCGAGGACATTGAAGGAAAGCAGCGGCCCGAAGGCGGCGAGCAGCCGCAGGCGGCCCAGGGCGGCGCTGCGGAATAATTCAACGCGGCACGCATCTTCGATAAAGGGCGGCGCAAGGCCGCCCTTTTATTTTGTCTTGCGCATCGGCGTGTGCGATGCACCGCCAAGCGTTTGTTTCACGATCTCACCAAGTGCGACGAAATCTCTCTTACGCGGCGAGGTGGGACGCCACGCGATACCGATGGTGCGCATCGGCGCCGGCTCAGCTAAGCGCAACAGTTTCACCCGTTCGTCGCGCGCCTCGGTTTTCGCGGCTACTTCTGGCAACAACGTGACGCCCAACCCGTTCGCAACCATTTGCATCACCGTGGTTAGTGACGTCGCACCGAGCCCTGTCGGCTGCTGATCGCGTCCTTTCATCGCGCAGAACGCGAGCGCCTGGTCGCGTAGGCAATGACCTTCTTCGAGCAGGATGAGTTGTCGCTGGTCGACATCATCGACACTTACGCACCCGCATTGCGGCAACGGATCGTTCGCGGGCACAGCCAACAAAAACGCATCGTCGAACAGTTTGAGCGTTTCAACATCGGCGCCGTCGACGGGCAGCGCCAACACCACGCAATCGAGCTGTCCTCCCGCAAGCTCCGCAAGCAGAAGGGCCGTCTGCGTTTCTCGCACCTCGAGCCGAAGCTGAGGGTAGCGCCTCTGAATGGGCGGAAAGAGGTGCGGCAGCACGTAAGGCGCGAGCGTCGGGATGATGCCGAGCCGCAGCGCGCCGCTGAGGACGTCGCGGTGGCGGGCAAAATCGACGAGGTCGCGGGTGGCAGTAAGAATAGCCTCGGCGCGGCGCGCCACCTCGGCTCCGGTTTCGGTGAGAACGATCTCGCCGGGCCGCCGCTCGACTAGCGCTGTGCCGATCTCGCGCTCAAGCTCGCGCACCTGCATCGAGATCGCCGGCTGCGTGACCGCACATTCCTCGGCGGCGCGGCCGAAGTGACGGTGATGGGCGAGCGAAACCATATAACGCAACTGACGCAACGTAATCATGCTGATAAGATAATCTTATCGGAGTGACCATACAATACGATTAGACCTGATACGTGCAAGTTCGTAAAAACGCCGCACGCGCGCACCGAATATCGGCGCCATACGCACCAATTCAAACATACGAGCGACCACGTTCGGAGGGAAAGATGGACGCAAAAACTGACGAGAGCGCGGGCAAGTGCCCCTTCACCGGCTCCCGCGGACACGCCAACCGCGACTGGTGGCCGAACCATTTGGACGTTTCGGTTCTCCATCGGAACTCGGACCTGTCCGATCCGATGGGCAAGGCGTTCGACTACACCAAGGAATTCAAGACGCTCGACCTCAACGCCGTGATCAAGGACCTGCATGCCTTGATGACGGACTCGCAGGAGTGGTGGCCGGCCGACTTCGGCCACTACGGTGGACTAATGATCCGCCTGGCGTGGCACGCTGCGGGCACCTACCGCATCACCGATGGCCGTGGCGGCGCGGGCCAAGGTCAGCAGCGTTTCGCGCCGCTGAACTCGTGGCCGGATAACGCGAACCTCGACAAGGCGCGCCGGCTACTGTGGCCGATCAAGCAGAAGTACGGCCGGAAAATCTCCTGGGCCGACCTGATGGTCCTTGCCGGCAACGTCGCCCTCGAGTTCGATGGGCTTCAAGACATTCGGTTTCGCCGGCGGCCGCGCCGACGTGTGGGAGCCCGAAGAACTCTTCTGGGGTCCCGAGGGCACGTGGCTCGGCGATGAGCGCTACAGCGGCGAACGCCAGCTCGCGGAGCCGCTCGGCGCCGTGCAGATGGGACTGATCTACGTTAATCCGGAAGGCCCGAACGGCAATCCGGACCCGCTCGCGGCGGCCAAGGATATCCGCGAAACCTTCTTCCGCATGGCGATGAACGACGAAGAGACCGTCGCGCTCATCGCCGGCGGCCACAGTTTCGGCAAGACTCACGGTGCGGGCGATCCGTCGCTGGTCGGACCGGAGCCGGAAAGCGGCGCTCTGGAGGATCAGGGCCTGGGCTGGAAGAGCAAGCATGGGACGGGCTTCGGCGCCGACGCCATCACCGGCGGTCCGGAAGTCACCTGGACGCAGACGCCGACGAAGTGGAGCAATCTCTTCTTCAAGAATCTGTTCGAAAACGAGTGGGAGCTGACGAAGAGCCCGGCCGGTGCGAAGCAGTGGAAGGCGAAAAGCGCCGCTGCCACGATCCCGGACGCCTTCAACCCGTCGAAGAAGCATGTGCCGACCATGCTGACGACAGACCTCTCGCTGCGCTTCGATCCGGCCTACGAGAAGATCTCGCGGCGCTTCCTCGATCATCCGGAGCAGTTCGCAGATGCGTTTGCCCGCGCGTGGTTCAAGCTCACGCACCGCGACATGGGTCCGATCGCGCGCTACCTCGGCCCGCTCGTTCCGAAGGAGACGCTGATCTGGCAAGACCCGATCCCCGCCGTGGATCATCCGCTGATCGGTGAGCAGGACGTCGCTGTTCTTAAGGCCAAGATTCTCGCGTCCGGCCTGTCGGTGTCGCAGCTCGTCTCGGCCGCCTGGGCGGCAGCCTCGACGTTCCGCGGCTCGGACAAGCGCGGTGGTGCCAACGGCGCGCGCATTCGCCTGAACCCCCAGAAGGACTGGGAGGTGAACCAGCCGACTCAGCTCAAGACCGTCCTGCAGAAGCTCGAAACGATCCAGAAGGAGTTCGGCAAGAAGGTGTCGCTCGCCGACCTGATCGTTCTCGGCGGCAGCACGGCGGTCGAAAAGGCCGCGAAGGATGCCGGCGTCGACGTGAAGGTTCCCTTCACGCCGGGACGCATGGACGCGTCGCAGGAGCAGACCGACGTCGAATCCTTCGCGCCACTCGAACCGCGTGCCGACGGCTTCCGCAACTATACCAACAGCAAGAAGCTTCAGTTCATGGCGCCTGAAGAGGCGTTGGTGGATCGCGCGCAATTGCTGCGGCTGACGGCGCCGGAGATGACGGCTCTCGTCGGTGGCCTGCGCGTGCTCGGCGCGAACGCTGGTGCCTCCAAGCACGGCGTCTTCACCACGAAGCCCGGTACGCTGACCAACGACTTCTTCGTCAACCTGCTCGACATGAGCACGGAATGGCAACCGGCTGGCGACACCGTGTACGAAGGCCGCGACCGCAAGACGAAGGCGGTCAAGTGGACCGGCACCCGCATCGACCTGATCTTCGGTTCGCACTCGCAGCTCCGCGCCTTCGCGGAAGTCTATGCGTGCGCCGAACTCGAAGGAGAAGTTCGTGAAGGCCTTCGTGGCAGCGTGGACTAAGGTGATGAACCTGGACCGCTTTGACCTCGGCTGATTTGCGATCCCGCCGCTGGTAAATCGGGCCGGCACAGAACGAAAACGGCCGGGGTTTCCCGGCCGTTTTTATACGTGGAACCGTTCTTATTGCTCGTCGTTGGTGTTGCCTTCCACCGCGCCGCCTGCATTCTTAAGCGCTTGCGGATGCGGCATAGCGATCACGTTGTAACCGGAGTCGACGAAATGAATGTCGCCGGTGACGCCGGTCGAAAGGTCGGACAACAGATAGAGCCCGGCGCCGCCCAGTTCCTCCAACGTAACGCCGCGCCCAAGTGGCGAATATTTCTGCTGGAAGGCAAACATGTAGCGCGCATCGGTAATGCCGGCGCCGGCAAGAGTGCGGATCGGTCCGGCCGAAATCGCGTTGACGCGGATTTTCTGAGGCCCGAAATCGACCGCGAGATACCGCACCGAGGCTTCGAGGGCTGCTTTCGCCACGCCCATGACGTTGTAGTTCGGCATGGCACGGAGCCCGCCATTGTAGGTGAGCGTCACCATCGCGCCGCCGTTCGGCATCAGCGCCGCGGCGCGCTTTGCGGCTTCGGTAAAAGCGTAACAGGAGATCACCATCGTGCGGATAAAATTGTCGCGCGTGGAGTCGGCGTAACGGCCCTTCAATTCGTTCTTGTCGGAGAACGCGACTGCGTGCACGAGGAAATCCATCGTGCCCCACTGCTTCTTGATTTCAGAAAATGCTGCGTCGACTGATGCGACATCCTCGACATCGCAGGGCATTAAGAAAGACGAGCCAGCCTCCGCGGCGAGTGGCTTCACGCGCTTGGCAAGCGCATCGCCTTGATAGGTGAATGCGAGCTTTGCGCCGTGCTGCGCCAACGTCTTCGCAATTCCCCAGGCGATTGAGTGGTCGTTGGCGACCCCCATGATCAGCCCGCGTTTTCCCTCCATCAAACCCGGCATTCTCGGCCCTTCCAGTCATCATACCCGGCCCGCGCCGGGTATTCACTCGCCCCGCTTCATTGTTCTAAGACGTGGATGGCCGGGACAAGCCCGGCCATGCGGTCGCCTGGTGCTCTTGTGCAACAACGTCATCAATCACGCATCCAGCCGCTTAAACACAATTGAAGCGTTGGTGCCGCCAAAACCGAAAGAATTCGACAACACGCAGCCAAGCGCGACATTGTCCTTGCGCTCTCGCACGATCGGGATGTCGGCAAATGCAGGATCGAGATTCTCGATATTGGCGCTTTCGCAGATGAACCCGCTTTGCATCATCAGTAGCGAGTAGATTGCCTCCTGCACGCCGGTCGCACCGAGAGAGTGGCCGGTGAGAGACTTCGTGGCCGAGATCGGCGGGCACTTGGAACCGAATACCTCGCGGATAGCCTCGATTTCTTTGATGTCGCCGATCGGCGTCGACGTGGCGTGCGGGTTGATATAGTCGACCGGCACTTTCACGTTCTCGAGCGCCATGTTCATGCACCGCACAGCGCCCTCGCCGGATGGGGCAACCATGTCGTAGCCATCGGAGGTGGCGCCATAGCCCGCGACTTCGGCATAAATTTTGGCGCCGCGCGCTTTCGCGCGCTCAAGCTCTTCCAGCACCAGTACGCCTGCACCACCGGCGATGACGAAACCATCTCGATCCTTGTCGTAGGCGCGCGATGCCTTTTCCGGCGTCGCATTGAACTTCGACGACATTGCGCCCATCGCGTCGAACAGCACCGACAGCGACCAATCCAACTCCTCACAACCGCCGGCGAATACGAGATCCTGCTTGCCCCATTGAATCAGCTCGGCTGCATTGCCGATGCAGTGGTTCGACGTCGCGCAGGCCGATGAGATCGAATAATTCACGCCCTTGATCTTGAACCATGTGGCAAGCGTCGCGGACGCTGTCGACGACATCGCCTTCGGCACGGCAAACGGGCCAACACGCTTGGGACCCTTGCTGCGCGCGGTATCAGCGGCCTCGATGATCGCGCGGCACGACGGTCCACCGGATCCCATCACGATGCCGGAGCGCTCGTTTGAAACGTCTGCTTCCTCAAGGCCGGAGTCACGGATCGCCTGCTCCATCGCAACGTGATTCCAGGCGGCACCGCCGCCGAGAAACCGCATCGCGCGGCGATCGACCACCTCTTCCGGATCGAGTCGTGGCGCACCGTGCACCTGGCAGCGAAATCCAAGCTCTGCATATTTTTCCGCACTTACGATGCCAGACTTGGCCTCGCGCAGGCTTGCCAGCACTTCCTGCGTATTGTTGCCGATGGATGAGACGATGCCCATTCCGGTGACGACGACACGTCGCATAATAATATGACCCTTATCCCGCCGTGGTTTATTGGTGATTGGGCCACAGATTGGCCGCCGGAGGCAATTCTGCAAGGCCCTCCAGGCTCAGGCGCTGCTCGGCTGCAAAGCCTCATCCTGCTTGAATAATCCGACCTTAAGGTCGCTGGCGCGGTAGATGATGTTGCCGTCCGCGGAAAGCCAGCCATCCGCAACGCCCAATACGAGCTTGGAACGCATCACACGCTTGATATCGATCCCGTAGATCACCTTCTTTACGCTCGGCAGGACCTGTCCGGAGAATTTCAGCTCTCCGAGCCCGAGCGCCCTGCCCTTGCCGGGCGCGCCCAGCCAACCAAGGAAGAAGCCGACGAGCTGCCACAGCGCATCGAGACCGAGACAACCCGGCATCACCGGGTCACCCTTGAAGTGGCAAAGGAAGAACCAAAGGTCGGGCTTTACGTCGAGTTCGGCGCGAATGAGACCTTTGCCGTGCTCGCCGCCTTCGTCCTTGATCTCCGCGATGCGATCGAACATCAGCATCGGCGGCAGCGGCAGCTGCGCGTTGCCGGCCCCGAAAAGTTCGCCGCGACCACACGCCAGCAGGTCTTCATACTCAAAGCTGTGCCGCCGCAGTTCCATCGAGATCGCATCCCCATGTTTGGGACTTGGCTGAATTCCCATGCCCGAGTTGGTAACATACCAAGCCTAGCGGGCAAAGACGGCGAGAGCCCGGCGACGATCGCGGATTCGCTGGGGAAACCCGTGACAATATGAGCCTCTCCATTAGTTGCGAGGCGGTTGCATCTGGGCGGGTGATTTCGTATATAAATGCGTAGGTTTTAAGCTGGCCTGCCTGTCGGACGGCCGTTTGGGTGTGAAGAGCAATGACGCAAACGCGTGACTCAGTAATTCCGAAGGTAGTAACCGATACCGGCTATTCGCCGGATCGATCGGCCCTTAACGGCTGCCCATGGCATGATGTGAAGGCCATGCTGCGTGAGGTCGGTTTGCGTCCGACCCGTCAGCGCATGGCGTTGGGCTGGATTCTCTTTGGCAAAGGTGACCGCCACATCACCGCCGAGATGCTTTACGAAGAAGCCACGCGCGCGAAAGTGCCGGTATCGCTGGCAACAATTTACAACACGCTACACCAGTTCACGGAAGTCGGCCTTCTCCGTCAGGTCGCGGTCGATGGATCGAAAGCCTACTTCGATACCAATGCAACTGCACACCATCATTTCTTTGTCGAAGGCGAAGATGAGGTGCTCGACATCCCGGATACCGACGTGATTATCGGCAAGGCGCCATCCCCGCCCGAAGGCTACGAGATCTCCCGCGTTGACGTGGTCGTTCGGCTGCGCCGGAAAAGCTGAAAAAGAACGCGTTCAGCGATCGTAGATTTTGTTTGAATGGCCGGGCCTGTCCCGGCCTTTTCATTTGTGAGGCCACCCGCGTGCGGACTAGTCTACTTTCTCGTTTGGATAGGCACCCCACAAGCGTTCTTGCCGAATATAACCTTCGAAGCCCTTCCCACTGAATTGGCACCAGTTGCCGTTGCAGGACTTGAGTGCGCCGAGCACGCCGGATTGCAGTCTGGCGGCAACGGCTGACTCGATATCCGCGCTCTCGAACAGTGGCACGAGTTCGTCCTTGAACTTAGGGAGCACCATCGCGGCGCGCCTACCAGACAACAACGAATGATAGACCCAGCCCTCGGCGCCTTCCCAGTCGCGGATGCGCCGCCAATTCTCAAATTCGGCGGTAATTTCGACTGGCATGCCCGCATGGGTGTAGACCCAGCGCACCTCCTGATCCTTGTTCGGGCCCGAGCGCACATTGACCCGGTCTGACTTGAGGCTGACGAAACGCGGGATTGGAAGGCCGCTGACCGAGCCGGTGGCGACCTCGCCCGCCGACTGGGCGGGTCCAGGCTGCAATGCCACGATCCCGGCCACCAATGCGAAGGCGCCGAGCACGGTTCGGAAGCTTTGTCTTGTCAGGGTCATCTGGTAGGAAAAAGCACGGATTTCGCCTGGCACGTAGTGTCGGCGAGCACGGTTAAAGAGGGCTAAATCGGCGCTTCCACGGCGGTACCGCCGCCAGTTTTTTGTAGTTGAGAGTCAATGGCGAAGACCAAAAAGCCGCTGGTTATTGTGACGCGCAAGCTGCCCGATTCTGTCGAGCTGCGGATGCGGGAACTTTTTGATACCCGCCTTAATCCTGACGACAGGCCGATGACGCAAAGCCAGCTCGCCGAAGCGGTAAAGACCGCGGATGTCCTCGTGCCAACGGTCACCGACCGGATTGATGCTTCGGTGCTTAGCAAGTCGGGAGAGCAGCTCAAGCTTATCGCCAATTTTGGCAACGGCGTTGATAACATCGACGTCGCGACAGCCATCCAACGCGGAATAACGGTCACTAATACCCCGGGTGTCCTCACCGAGGATACCGCGGATATGACGATGGCGCTGATCCTCGCGGTTCCTCGCCGGCTGGTGGAAGGCTCTCACGTCCTGACGACCGACAAAGACTGGACCGGTTGGTCACCGACTTGGATGCTCGGCCACCGCATCTGGGGTAAGCGTCTCGGCATCATCGGCATGGGGCGGATCGGTCAGGCCGTTGCGCGGCGGGCGCGCGCATTTGGGCTGCAAATTCACTATCACAACCGGCGGCGGGTAGCTCCCAAAATCGAACAGGAACTGGACGCAACTTATTGGGAAAGCCTCGACCAGATGCTGGCGCGCATGGACATCGTATCGATCAATTGCCCGCACACACCGGCGACCTATCACCTACTTTCGGCGCGCCGTCTCAAGATGCTGCGGCCGGAGGCTTACATCGTGAATACCGCGCGCGGTGAGGTGATTGACGAGAACGCGCTCGCGCGGCTGATCGAGGCTGGCGACATTGCGGGCGCCGGGCTCGACGTGTTCGAGCATGAGCCTGCGGTAAACCCGAAACTGGTGAAGCTCGCGCGCGTGGGAAAGGTCGTCCTTTTGCCACACACAGGCTCGGCGACGATCGAAGGCCGCGTCGACATGGGCGAGAAAGTTATCATCAATATCAGGACCTTCATGGACGGCCATAGGCCACCGGATCGAGTTCCTACCCTCGATGCTGTGACAGATCTTTGATTGTCGGCTTGACGCCGCTGAGCGGATTGTTGGGATCCCAAGCGTAGCTCAGCGTCTCAAAGCGCATCGAACGTGCATCCACCATGAGAAGGCGACCGACCAAGCCCTCGCCAAAGCCGACGATTTCGCGGATCACCTCCAGCGCCATCAGCGAGCCGAGCACACCCGGCAGCGCGCCGAGGATGCCCGCCTCGGCGCACGCGGGCACGGTGCCGGGCGGCGGCGGCTCGGGGAACAAGCAACGGTAAGTCGGATTCGGCGTGTTGCTCGCGGACCTTTCGTGTGCCCGTATCGAGGTGAGCGATCCATCAAATGTTCCGATAGCGGCAGTGACGAGTGGCTTCTTCGCGAAGTAGCAAGCGTCGGAAACGAGATAGCGCGTCGCGAAATTATCGGAGCCATCGGCGACGATGTCGTAGCCGTTAATCAGGTCGAGCGCGTTCGCCGCTGTCAGTCGTGCGTGATGAGTTTTAATGCTGACGTGTGGGTTGAGAGCGGTCATCACATTTGCCGCGCGTTCGACCTTCGGCTTGCCGACGTCGCTGGTAGCGAAGATCACCTGCCGCTGCAGGTTCGAAAGCGAGACAATATCGTCATCGACGACGCCGAGCGTTCCGACTCCGGCTGCGGAAAGATAGAGCAGCACCGGCGCACCGAGGCCGCCGGCACCGACGACAAGCACGCGTGCGGCCTTGAGTTTCGCCTGACCGGGGCCGCCCACCTCGCGCAATACGATGTGGCGGGCATAGCGTTCAAGTTCGCTGCCATCGAGCATTGTGGTTAATCGTATAGGGTGGCGCAAAGCTTTGGGCCAGCCCTCTTGCGGCTCTGCACAGCGGTGCGCAGTCCCCAAGGGCGCCTTGCGGATCGGCCTCCATCGGCTAAGGTGGCAAAAATTCCGTGGGGACGGCGTTACGATGCAGGTGTTGGGATCGACGGCCGCGTTTGCGGTCTTGCTCGGCGTCGCAGTTGCGGCGGCGCAGGAATCGCCCGGGGTTCAACCAGCGCCTGCGCAGGTGGAGATAAAACCGAAGCCCGCACGCGCGGCCAATCCCGCGAAGACAATTGCGCCCAAAGTTTCCGCACCGGCTACGGTCGCGGCAACAACCGCCGCCGTCACATCCGAGTCCGTTAAACTTGAATCCTCCATTAATACGGGACTGTCCGCCGGTCAGCGGCTGAAGATCCAGTCCGCTTTGTTGTGGGCGGGTGACTACACCGGCTCGATTAGTGGAGATGACCCGCTCACCTCTGCGATTAAAAACTATCAAAAGCGCGCGCGGGCTAAGATCACCGGTGTCCTATCGACGACCGAACGCACTAGTTTACTCGCTGCCGCCCAGGCACACGAAGACGAATTCGGCTGGGCTGTAGTCGTTGACCCGGCTACCGGCGTGCGCATCGGGTTGCCGATGAAACTGGTGCCGCAGGCGCGTGACACACCGCGCGGAACACGCTGGTCGGCTAAGCACGGCGAGGTGCAGGTCGAAACGTTCCGTGTCAAGAATTCGGAACTCAAGCTCGCCGCGTTGTTCGAGCAGCAAAAGAAGGAACCCTCAACGCGCAAGATCGAGCAAAGCGCGCTGCGTGACGACAGTTTTGTCATTACCGGCATGCAAGGCCTGAAAAAATTCTCTGTACGGGCCTATGCTCGCGATGGTGAGATTCGCGGCGTGACGGTGCTTTTCGATCAGATGATGGAGACGATCGTCGCGCCGGTAACCGCGGCGATGGTGAGCGCATTTGCGCCTTTCCCCGAGCGCAGCCTGCCGTTTGCGGCTCCGACAAAATCGGTCGAGTACGGAACCGGGCTGGTGGTGAGCTCGCGCGGCCACATCGTCACCGACCGCAAGATCGCGACGGGTTGTCAGGTTATTATCGCGGACGGACTCGGCGATGCTGATCGCGTGGCCGAAGATCAGGACCATGGTCTGGCGCTTTTGCGCGTCTATGGTCCGCGCAAACTGTCCCCGCTTGCGCTCGCACCGGATACTGTTCGGAAGGGTGATCTGACGCTGGTTGGTATTCCCGATCCGAAAGAACAGAACGGCGCCAAAGGGCTCACCGAAATCAAAGCGCGCCTCGCGGAGAACAATGCCATCGAACTGCGTCAGCCAGTGCCGATGGCCGGCTTTTCAGGCGCAGCCGTCCTCGATGCCCAGGGTCAAGTCCTCGGCATGATGGAGATGCGTAATTTCGTGCTTGCGAGCATCGAGCCGGCCGCCCCGCCGGTGCGGTTGGTCACGGCGGAAATGATTCGCACATTTCTCAACGGGCACAACGTGCCGGCAGCCTCGACCGGCGGTGATGCCAGGTCCGCGATCGTGCGAATTATCTGTGTCCGCAAATAGCTATTTGTTCTTCCACTTCGGCGCGCGTTTTTCGACAAAGGCTTTCATGCCTTCTTTCTGATCTTCCGTCGCAAACAGCGAGTGGAATATACGACGCTCGAAAGCCATGCCTTCCGAAAGACCGATCTCGAAGGCCCGGTTGACTGCCTCCTTGCCGGCCAGCACCGAGGGCAGCGACATGTTCGCGATGGTGTCGGCAACCTTCATCGCTTCCTCCATCAGGTTCGCCGCCGGAACGACCCGCGCCACCAGCCCGGATTTTTCCGCTTCTGCCGCGTCCATCATGCGGCCGGTCAAGATCAGATCCATCGCCTTGGCTTTGCCGACCGCATGCGTCAGGCGCTGCGTACCACCAATGCCGGGAATGACGCCAAGCTTGATTTCCGGTTGCCCGAACTTGGCGGTATCGGCGGCGATCACCACGTCGCATTGCATGGCAAGCTCGCAGCCGCCACCAAGCGCAAAGCCAGCCACCGCCGCAACAATTGGCTTTCGTGCCTTTGCCGCACCATTCCAGTTCGAGACGAAATCGCCGAGATAGGCCTCGATGAATGGCTTGTCCGCCATTTCCTTGATGTCGGCTCCGGCAGCGAAGGCTTTGTCGCTACCGGTGACGAGGATGCAGCCGATCTTGTCATCAGCATCGAAACCCTCGATGGCGTGGGTCAGCTCGGCAATCAGCGCCTTGTTGAGCGCATTGAGGGCTTGCGGGCGGTTGAGGCGGATAATTCCGACACGGCCCTTTGTTTCGACGATAATGTTTTCGTAGGTCATGACTGATCCTGATTTAGTCGAGCTTGGCGCCCGAGCTTCTCACCACATCCGCCCATTTGGCGGAATTGGCCTTGATTGTCGCTGCGAATTCCTCAGGCGTACCACCACCCGGCTCGTCGCCGAATTTGGAGAATTTTTCAAGGAAGGCTTCCGACTTGAGCGCCCTGTTAATCGCCGCATTCAGTTTGTCGACGATCGGGCGGGGCACGCCGGCTGGCGCGATGACACCGGTCCAGGTTGCGGCAACATAGCCGGGCACACCTGCTTCCGCGACCGTCGGCAAATCCGGAAACGAGGGCGAGCGGTGGTCGCCGGTGACCGCCAGTGCACGAACCTTGCCGTCACGGCCAAAAGGCGCGATGGATTGCAGGCTTTCGAACATCAAATCGACGTGGCCTGCGATGAGATCGTTGATTGCCAGCGAACCACCGCGATACGGCACGTGCACGATTTTCGTTCCGGTCATGTGTTTGAAAAGTTCGGCACCGACGTGACCTGGCGAGCCGTTGCTGGACGAAGCGTTGGTAAGCTTTCCGGGGTTCTGCCTGGCGTAGTCGATCAGCTCCTTGACCGAGTTCACGGGTAGCTTTGGCGAGACAGCAAGCAGCATTTGTCCGCGGGTTACGAGTGCAATAGGCTGAAAATCACGCTCGATGTCGTAGGGTAACTTCGACACCATGTGACGCGTGATCGCGAGGGCTCCGATCGGTCCCATGCCGATGGTGTAGCCGTCCGGCGGTGACTTGGCGACCAGATCAAGGCCGATCGTCAGCGCGCCGCCCGGACGGTTGTCGACAATGATCTGTTGTCCCAGCTCCTGGCTCAGCACCGCACCGATAAGCCGCGCAGCGTTGTCGGTAGCGCTGCCGGGCGCCTGCGGCACGATCAGACGAACTGGATGGTCCGGATAGTCCGCAGCCGATGCGATGGTTGTCGCCGCGACGAGGAAAATGGAAGCGATGGCGAGTATCCGCATGGCTTTCCCCCGAGACCTAGCCCCGACTTTTCACTCTGTCACAACTCAGCAATTCATGAAATGACGGCCGAAGAAATCACTTCTGACAACTCGGGCAATAGAAGGTCGAACGCCCGACCTGCACAATGCGTTTGATTCTGCCTTTGCAGCCGGGGCACAGCTTGCCCTCGCGGTCGTAAACCCTGAAATTGTGCTGGAAGTCGCCGAGCGAGCCGTCGGCGCGCCGGTGATCGCGCAGCGAGGATCCGCCAGCCTCAATCGCATCCATAAGCACTGCCTTGATGGCTTCGACCAGTCTTTCGGCACGCTCGTTCGAGCTGCCGCTGCGGGTGGCAATTGTCGAGGCCTGACGCTTGGGCGAGAGCCGCGCACGAAACAACGCTTCGCAGACATAGATATTGCCGAGGCCGGCAACGACGCGCTGATCGCTGAGCGCCGCTTTCAGTGACGTCTTTTTGCCGGCGCAGGCTTTCGCGAGCAGTGCCGCATCGAATTCGTTTCCCAATGGCTCGGGCCCGAGCGCGCGCAGTAGCGGTTCTTGTTCGAGTTTGGTGCGCGGCACGAGTTTCATTGAGCCGAACCGCCGCGGATCGTTGAACGTTACCGTCGTACCGTTCGACATATGGAAGACAATGTGATCGTGCGCGGTGCTCTTTGAGCGCTCGTGATAGTACGTCCCGGGCGGGCTGTTCTTGCCGATACGAAATGAACCCGACATGCCGAGGTGCATCAGCAGCACGTCGCCGGACGAAAGATCAGCAAGCAGGTATTTTGCGCGACGTCCCAATCCTTCCACGAGCTTGCCGTGCAGCCTTCGCGCAAAGCCCTTCGGCAGCGGCCAGCGGAGGTCGCCACGCCGCACCTCAACTTTGTCGAAGCGTTCGCCTTCCATTGCGGGCGCCAGGCCGCGTCGCACCGTCTCGACCTCTGGCAATTCGGGCATGATTAACCGCTCCCCCGCTGACACATAGCGCCCTCCGAGCGCCCGCGCTATGGTCCTGCCCGCAAAGGACTATCAGCCATGACCACGGGCGGCGACCAGACTCATTTCGGCTATCAGAGCGTGCCTCTCGAGGACAAGCAGGGGCGCGTCGATGACGTTTTTCATTCGGTCGCCCGCCGCTACGACCTGATGAACGACCTGATGTCGGGTGGCCTGCATCGCGCGTGGAAAGATGCGCTGGTGACCGCGGTCAACCCTCCAAAGAGTGAGCGCGACTTCCGTGTGCTCGATCTCGCCGGCGGCACCGGTGACGTCGCCTTCCGCATCGTCGACGCAGGCGGCCACGGCACTCGTGTCACCGTCTGCGATAACAGCACCGACATGCTCGAGGTCGGTCACGAACGCGCCGCCGGGCGGGGGCTCGACGGCGTTGTTTCGTTCGAGCAGGGCAATGCGGAGGAGCTGCCATATCCGGACCGAAGTTTCGATTGTGTCACTATCGCCTTCGGGATCCGCAACGTGCCGCGCATCGAACAGGCGCTGAGAGAAGCACATCGTGTCCTTAAGATCGGCAGCCGGTTTCTGTGCCTGGAATTTTCCTCGGTCGACGTGCCCGGCGTTGATACCTTGTATGAACTCTATTCCTTCCAGGTAATCCCGCGCGTGGGGCAGGCCGTGACTGGCGACCGTGATGCTTATCAATATCTCGTCGAATCGATCCGCAAATTCCCCAAGCCGAAAGCATTTGCGCGGATGATCGAAGCCGCGGGCTTCCGCCGCGTCTCGTTCACGCCGATGACCGGTGGCGTGGTAGCGCTACACTCGGGCTGGCGGTTGTGATCGCTGCCTTTTCTCATCTGTTCCGCCTGGCACGCGCCGGATTCGTATTTGCGCGTGAGGGTGTATTTGCATTGGTCGATACGCGACCATTGCCGCTGCCTGCCAAAACAGCGGTCGCGATTGCCCGGCTGATCGAGCGGCCGACCACGAAAAGCGGTGAAGGCCGCCTTGCCGCCGCTTTGACAAAGCTCGGGCCGACATATGTCAAGCTCGGACAGTTTCTCGCGACGCGGCCGGACGTGGTCGGCACAACGATCGCCCGAGACCTCGAAAGTCTCCAGGACAAAATGGCGCCGTTTCCGCAAAGCGAAGCCGAGGCAGCGGTTGTTGCCGCGTTCGACAAGCCGCTTTCTGCACTTTACGCAAGCTTCGGACCCGCCGTGGCCGCCGCATCGATTGCACAGGTGCACCGCGCAGAGATCGAGGCAGCCGGGGAACGCAAGGCGGTTGCGGTCAAGGTCCTCCGCCCCGGCATCGAGCGGCGCTTCAAGTCGGATCTCGATGCATTCTTTTTTGCGGCCCGAAAGGCCGAGGCGTTTTCGGCGGAAGCCCGTCGTCTGCGTATTATCGAAGTGGTCGCCACGCTCGCGCGCTCGGTCGCGATCGAAATGGACTTTCGGCTGGAGGCCGCGGCTGCGTCCGAAATAGCGGCGAATACGCGCGAAGATTCCGATTTTCGCGTTCCCACGGTCGATTGGGACCGCACTGCGCGCGAGGTGCTCACACTGGAATGGATCGACGGCATCCGCCTTAGCGATCACGGCGCGCTGGCGGCGAAAGGCTTCAATCTGCCGGCGCTGGGGCGCAATGTGATCCAGAGCTTTCTGCGCCATGCGCTGCGTGACGGTTTCTTTCATGCCGACATGCACCCGGGTAACCTGTTCGTGGACGACGACGGCAAGCTTGTTGCCGTTGACTTCGGCATCATGGGACGGCTCGGCCCGAAGGAGCGGCGGTTTCTTGCCGAAATCCTGCTCGGCTTCATCACTCGCGACTATCACCGCACGGCTCAGGTGCATTTCGACGCGGGTTACGTTCCCAGGCATCATTCCGTAGAAAGCTTTGCACAGGCCATTCGCGCCATCGGCGAGCCAATCCATAATCGCACGGCCGAAGATATTTCGATGGCCAAGCTCCTGATGCTGCTGTTCGAGGTGACCGGACTATTCGACATGCGCACGCGGCCAGAATTGCTGCTCCTGCAAAAGACAATGGTGGTCGTCGAGGGCGTGGCGCGCTCGTTCGACCCAAAGCTCGATATGTGGAGCACTGCCGAGCCGGTTGTGCGTGAGTGGATTGCGCGCAATCTCGGCCCGGTGGGGCGGCTGGAGGATGCCGTCGAAGGCGCCGGCGAAATCGGCCGGTTTTTCGGTGAGGTCCCAGGCTTGCTGACCCGCGCCGGGACGCTGGTCGATCAGTTCGACGACATTACGCGTGACGGCTTGGTGCTTTCGCCGGAGACCGTCTCGGCGATCGGTGCGGCGGAAGCACGCCGCAACCGTTGGACCGCGCTCGCACTGTGGGTGATCGCGACCCTGCTGGCCTTTATTATCTGGCGGTTGATCTAAGAAACAGCTCTGCCAGCTTATCAATACTTTGATTCCAACCTGCCTCCATGCCCGCCAGCATTTGCGGGGCAATCGGAACGAGACCGACCGCGTGAGACCGCAGCGTCAGCGTCGTTTTCCCATCGCTCTCGTTAAGGGTGACAGTGGTCTCTCCTTCAAGCAGGTGCTTGCCATTTGTATCCACAGCGATGTTTGTAAACATGAGCCGCTCCGGCGGCGTAACCTCGCGAAACTCACCTTTCATGGGATAGTCGTTGCCGTCCGGCCCGCGCATCACGATGCGCAGGCTGCCGCCCACCCGTACATCGAGTTCACAGACCGGGATGGTGAAGCCGCGGGGGCCAAACCACTCCGCCATCATTTTCGGGTCGGTCCAGGCTTTCCACACCAAGGATCGTGGTGCATCGAAGATGCGGGTCAAGGTGACACTTCCCTGTCCGAACGATGGCGTTTTTGCAGTTGTTGTCATTTAGTTACCCCGCGTAGGCTCGCTCGATCGCGCCGATGTCGAGCTTCTTCATCTTCAGGAACGCGTTCATGACCCGCTCGGATTTGGCGGGATCGGTGTCCGTCATGCTCTTCGATATCGCCGCCGGCACGATCTGCCAGGAGAGTCCGTATTTGTCCTTGAGCCAGCCGCAAGGACCTTCTTGGCCGCCTTGGGTGAGCTTGGTCCAGTAATAGTCGACTTCAGCCTGGGTCTCGCACCGCACCTGGAAAGAGACCGCCTCGCTGAATTTGAAGTTCGGGCCACCGTTCAGCGCAGTGAATGTGTGTCCGTTGATCTCGAATTCCACCACCATGACCGATCCGAGCGGCTTGCGGTGGATTTCCTGCCCAGCCTTTGGATAGCGGCTGATCTTGCCGACTTTAGAGTCCTCAAAAATCGAGCAGTAGAAATTTGCCGCGTCCTCGGCCTGCGTGTTGAACCATAGACACGGCGTGATATCGCCGGAGAGCTTCATCTTGTTTCCTTTCGTACGCCACTGGTTACGCGCTGACCATCGTCTTGAAACCACCAAAGATCATACGCTTGCCGTCGAACGGGACTTTTTTGGATTTCATCATCGCGTCGATGCGCTTGTCTTTCATGACCTTCGCCATGACGCGGTCGCGGTCGGCGCGTGACCGGTAGACAATGTAAGAGAACACAACGATCTCGCTGCGCTTGAGCTTGACGCTGCGCGGAAATGACGTGCGTTTTCCGTGCGGAACGTCGTCGGCAACACACTCGTGGAATTCCAGGGCGCCGTGCTGACGCCAGACCTTGCCGGCCTGTTTGGCCATGCTGCGGTATGTCGCCAATTGTCTTTTCTTCACTGGAAGAACAAAACCATCGACATAGGTCATTGATCCCCTCCTCTGTTTTTGTCCGTGCTAGTTGGCTTTCGCCAGATACGCGTCGAGCTGCTCGAAAGTACCGCTCCAGCCCTGTGTCATGCTGTTGCGGTTTGAGTCGAAGGTCTGCACCTCCGCCTCCGTCGCATTGTAGGGGGCCCATCGGACTGTGAACTTCGTCTTGCCGCCGGGCAGATCTTCGAAGGTGAATGTCGAAAGCATCTGCAAGGGCCAGCTTTCGTGCCCTGGATGACGCGTCGTACCGCCCTTCTCGTCCGAAAACGAGTTGATAAGCACCAACTTTTCCGGCGGGACGATTTCGCGATAGGCGAACTTGCCCCACACGGGTTGTCCGTTGGGAGATTGCAAACCGTAGTGATAACTGCCGCCAGGCCGCAGATCCATTTTGGACGCAATGACTTTGAAGCCTTTCGGACCCCACCACTCCTTCATACGCTCGGGATCGGTGAAGCACTTCCAGACCAGATCGCGCGGGGCATTGAACGTGCGCGATATCACGAAATCTTCGATCATTGTGTCGGTTCCGTCTTACGGCTTGTGGCTTGTGGCTTGTGGCTTGTGGCTTGTGGCTTGCGGCAGGGCGAGCTCACTTCGGCTCGACGATGATCATCCAGTTCACACCGAACTTGTCGGCCAGCATCCCGAAACGTGGTGAAAAGAATGTCTTGGTCAATGGCAACGTGACTTTCCCGCCAGCTGACAGAGCCTTGAACAGGCGATCGGCGTCCGTTTCGTCCTTGGCATCGAGCGACAGTGCGAAACCCTTGAAATCCGGATGACCTTTATTTTCTCCATCGGATGCCATGACCTGCGTATTCCCGATCTTGAGAGAAGCGTGCATCACCTTGTTCTCGTTGCTCGGCGTGCACATCGACTTTTCGGGACTATCCTTCCAGCGCATCAGCATACCAACTTCGGCGCCCACAGCTTTCTTGTAGAATTCGATCGCCTCTTCGGCACGGCCGTCAAAGAACAAGTAGGGCTGAACTTGCATGAACTCGATCCTCCTCATTTGTGGCCGATTTTGCGGCCTTTTCCGAAACCGGGGGACAACGGTATTGAGGTCCTGCCGGGCATTGACAATTATGTTGATATCAACATAATGACCTTGTGTCAAACTCCGGCGCAAAAAATAATGAGCTGCCGCTCGCCGCCACGCACCTGGTACGCGACAATTGCCTTTGCCTGCATATT
Organism: uncultured Alphaproteobacteria bacterium; assembly: GCA_963736275.1. Lineage (GTDB taxonomy): Bacteria > Pseudomonadota > Alphaproteobacteria > Rhizobiales > Xanthobacteraceae > Pseudolabrys. The sequence goes on along the minus strand of CAVTOP010000004.1, from coordinate 364,618 downwards.
CACCGAGCGGCGCGCGCGTTGGCGCGCCGCTTCGACGATGTGCTGCGGCCGCTCGATCTCACCAACGGTCAATTTTCCCTGCTGATGTCGCTCAACCGGCCCGAACCGCCGACGCTCGGCAGCGTCGCGTCCCTTCTCGCCATGGACCGAACGACGCTCACGGCCAATCTCAAACCGCTCGAACGGCGCCGCCTTCTGAAAGTTTCGGTCGACAAGGAAGACCGCCGTAGCCGACGTCTTGCTTTGACGCCGGCCGGGCGTGCGCTGTTGACCAAGGCTTATCCGATCTGGAAAGACACACATGTGCAGATCGAGCAACTGGTCGGGAGTGCGGTCGATCTGCGCGAAGCGCTGCGCGCACTGTCGTGATTGCGAGAGCATTATGCAGTTTTCTCGATTGCCAGCGTAGCGACGTAGTCGACGAGCCGTGCCATAGTCGCGTCGAACAGTCGGCTGCCGATGATCGGGCGTGAATCAGTATTAAGATCGATGCTACTTTTTGCGTCCATTCTTCTTCCCCTCCCCCTGCAGCGTCTTGAGATAGTCTTCGAGACGATCGAGGCGCTCTCCCCACAGACGGCGATAGCTTTCGAGCCAATCGTCAACGCCCTTCAGTGCGGCAGGTTCGAGCCGACAGGGGCGCCATTGCGCCGCGCGGCCCCGCGCTATCAAGCCTGCGTGTTCTAATACCTTCAGGTGCTTGGACACGGCGGGCCCGCTCATCTTGAACGGTTTTGCAAGCTCACTGACCGTGGTCTCGCCCAGCGCCAGGCGCGCAAGGATGGCACGACGCGTCGGGTCTGCGAGCGCGGAAAAGGTGACAGTCAGGCGATCGGTTGCCATTTGGTCTTAGCCCTATATAACCATTTAGTTATATAACTTATCGGTTAAGTACAGAAGCAATGGTTCGACGTCAAGGCGCTGCTTTTGATTGCAATGATTGCATTGATATCAAATACAGGCTAAGGTACTTATATTTAGAGGGTTTATGGCTTCACTGACCGTCCGCCAGCTCGATGAGAAGCTCAAAAAGCGGCTGCGACTGCGCGCTGCGAAAAGCGGCCGCTCGGTCGAAGACGAAGTTCGGACGATTCTGCGCGAGGCGGCCGGGCAGATCGATGACGATGCCCGCGCCCGAATCGAACTCTGCGCCAGCTCCGAAACCCACGGCGCGAACCACGCGTCCGCCAATGCCGGAGGGCGTCAAAAAAGTATTGTTGATCATCGGCGGAGGCATCGCGGCCTACAAGTCGCTCGACCTCATCCGCCGACTAAAGGAGCGCCGTATCGCCGTGCGCTGCATCATGACCAAAGCCGCGGAGCATTTCGTGACGCCGCTCTCAGCGGGCGCGCTCGTCGGCGAACGGGTGTTCACCGATCTCTTCGACCCCGCCAGTGAATTCGACGTCGGACATATCCGCCTGGCACGCGAGACCGATCTGATCGTCGTCGCGCCCGCGACTGCAGACCTGATGGCAAAAATCGCCGGAGGCAACGCCGACGACTTGGCTACCGCCGTGCTTCTGGCAACGTCCGCAAAAATCCTTTTGGCGCCTGCGATGAACCCACGCATGTGGGCGAACAAGGCGACGCAACGGAATCTGGCACAATTGAATGCTGATGGCATCACGATTGTCGGCCCAAACGAAGGCGAGATGGCGGAAACGCATGAACAGGGATTGGGTCGCATGGCTGAGCCGCTGGAGATCGCAGCAGCCGCTGAAAAGTTGCTGGCGACACATACAGCGGGTCTATTGAGCGGACGGCGCATGCTCGTGACGTCGGGCCCGACGCTCGAGCCGATTGATCCCGTCCGCTATATCGCGAACCGCTCGTCGGGTAAGCAAGGTCATGCCATCGCCGCCACGGCTGCCGCCGCCGGGGCCGAAGTTACTTTGGTGAGCGGCCCGGTGCAGGTTCCCGATCCACCCGGTGTCAAGGTGATAAAGGTTGAAAGCGCCCGTGAGATGCTTGCTGCGGTCGAAGACGCACTGCCTGCGGATGTCGCGATCTTTGTCGCAGCGGTCGCCGACTGGCGCGTAGCGAATACCGCACAACAAAAGCTCAAGAAGCACCCCGCCAAATCGACGCCTGAGCTACCGTTGGTTGAAAATCCGGACATCCTTGCAACTATCGCCAAGAGAAAAACTCAACGACCCAAACTGGTGATCGGATTTGCCGCCGAGACCGAAAATATTGCGGCGAACGCCAAGGCAAAGCTGGCCAAGAAAGGCTGCGACTGGATTCTTGCAAACGATGTCTCGCCGCAAACCGGCATCATGGGCGGCGACCAGAACACGATCACCCTCGTCAGCTCGACGGAAATGGAAACCTGGCCGCCGCAGAGCAAAGAGGAGGTAGCGGCTTTGCTCATCGCACGAATTTCACAGACACTCGATCGGGAGACGCCATGAGCGCTGTTGATGTTCGCGTGATGCGTCTCGCCCATGCCAAGGACTTGCCGCTGCCGGCTTACCAGAGCGAGCACGCGGCCGGGCTCGACCTGCTTGCCGCTGTGCCCTCAGCCAGCCCCGTGACGATCGCGCCCGGCGCCCGCACTCTAGTTCCGACAGGATTGGCGATCGCGCTCCCTGCAGGTTTTGAAGCACAGGTACGCCCTCGTTCTGGCCTCGCTGCCCGACATGGTCTCTCAATCCTCAACTCACCCGGTACAATCGACGCAGACTATCGGGGCGAAATCCAGGTCCTGTTGGTCAATCTCGGTAACGAATCGGCTGTTGTTTCCCGCGGCATGCGGATCGCCCAGCTTGTTATCGCGCCAGTTGTACGTGCTGATATTGTCGAAGTTGCAACTCTCGACAGAACGCCGCGCGGAAGCGGAGGATTCGGCTCAACCGGAAGTTAAAACGCCAGAGCGCGAACTCCAGGCTGGACGAACGAGCGTTTTCCGCCGCTCGGTCGGGTCGTCATCAGCTATACGACCAAGCTCGCCCAAGCCTGAAACAGCGCCTAAGGCCCTGAATTCAGACCCTTCATACAGCATGTTCACGGTCTGGACTCTTACGGCGCGATTCGCCTTGAGGGTAAAGTCGCACGATTCGCGGAACGGCGTGGCGGACGCCGCCCGCATCTCTGGGGCAGGCCTGAATGCCGGAGTCAATCCGGGCGGCGAACGAGAGGCTGCGTTCTCGTCCGCGGCGACGCGGATTTATCGCAGTCTTGGTCTTCGCAGGCCTTTCGAACTTACTCAGCACGCCGGTTCGTGCCGAGACGCGGCTTGGCACAACGGTTGTGGGCGCCGTCAATCGCGCGCTTACCGCGCTGCGCGAACAGGAGATCACGGCACTGACGCTCGTCCTCGCCCTGCTTGGCGTCGCATTACTTACGATCGTAGTCCTGTTTCGCGTGCGCAGAAATGCGGACCGTGCCGAGCTCGACGCGCGCGATGAAGCCGCGGCGCTCCGCGCTGATGTCGATCGGCTAACGGCTTTGTTATTGTCCGAGCCGCAGGTCCTTGTGACCTGGCCCGCGGCGTCCGAGCATCCTGAGATCATCGGCGATACCGCAATGCTGGCCTCCGGCAGCACGCGCGAGCGCGTACTCGCATTTGGGATCTGGCTGGAGGCATCGGCCGCAGGTCGCATGGAACAGGCCGTCGATACGCTACGCAGCGAAGGTCGCGGATTTGCGATGACCGTGACCAGCCGCGCTGGCCGGCCCGTCGAAGTCGAAGGACGCGTTATTACCGGCCGGGCCATTCTGCGCCTGCGCGATGTCAGCGGTATCGAACAGGAACTACTGGATCTTGCGGCTCGTCATGACGAGCTGCTGGGTGACGTCGAAATCATGCGGTCTCTTCTCGATACGCTGTCGGCTCCCGTCTGGGCACGAGACGCAGCCGGACGGCTGATTTTCGTGAACGCGGCCTATGCCCGGGCCGTCGATGCAGAAAATCCCACCGATGCCGTCGCCCGCGAACTCGAGCTGCTCGATCAGAGCGCCCGAACGGAGGTTGCACGCGCACGTGCCACCGGCGCGACATATGTCGGACGCCTGCCGGCAGTTGCCACCGGTGTACGTCGCGTATTCGACGTCATCGACGCATCGAGTGGAGCCGGCAGCGCGGGTATGGCCATCGACCGCATCGAGGCCGAAACTTTGCGCTCCGAACTTCTGCGCATGACCGAAGCGCACCGGCGGGTGCTTGATCAGCTTTCGACCGGCGTCGCCGTGTTCAACATCGACCGCAAGCTGACATTCTACAATGCCGCGTTCCGCTCCCTGTTCGAACTCGATGCAGGCTTCCTCGATCAGACCCCGACCGATGCATCCGTGCTGGACATCCTGCGTGATAAGAGAAAACTGCCGGAGGAGCAGAACTTCCGCCAATGGCGGCAGGAGCTATACGAAGCGTATCGGGCGATCGAGCCTAAAGAGCACACCTGGCACTTGCCTGACGGACGTACGCTGCGCGTCATCACCACGCCCAATCCGGAAGGCGGCGTGACATATCTCTACGACGACGTGACCGAGCGGCTTGATATGCATCGCCGCTACGATGCACTCATCCGGGTCCAGAGCGAGACCCTCGATCATCTGGCCGAAGCAGTTGCGGTTTTTGGAAGCGATGGCCGGGTCCGGCTGCACAACCCCGCGTTCCAGCGCATGTGGAAGCTCTCGCACGACGCACTCGAGCAGCGGCCGCATATTGAGGCCATCACAGCCTGGTGCCAGGCACTCCATGACGACAATACAGTTTGGCGCAATCTCCGTGCCGCGGTCACCGCTATCGACAATCGTGAGCCGATCGCGGCCCGTATCGAACGGCGCGACGGCGCGATGATTGAGCTCGCCACGGTTCCGCTCCCCGATGGTGCCACGCTGGTTGCGTTCCAGGACATGACCGACACAATGAATGTCGAGCGTGCATTGCGCGAGCGCAATGAAGCGCTGGAAACAGCGGACTCGATCAAGATCGACTTCGTGCACCACGTTTCATATGAGCTGCGTTCGCCGCTTACGAACATCATCGGCTTCGCAAACTTGCTCGGTGATCCAGCCTTCGGACACCTTAATCCGAAGCAGACAGAATATCTCGGTTATATCACCACCTCGACCAACGCATTGCTGGCGCTCATCAACAACATCCTGGATCTTGCAACCATCGACGCCGGCGCGATGACACTCAACCTCACCGACGTCGATATCCGCACCAGCATGGAAGCCGCAGCAGAAGGGGTGCAAGACCGATTGGCCAGAAATCGCATCGCACTCGACATTCATGCACCGGCGGACATCGGGAGTTTCACCGCTGACGAACGCCGGCTGCGGCAGATCCTGTTCAACTTGCTTTCAAATGCAGTCGGTTTCTCGCCTTCGGGCGAAACCGTCACACTGGTCGCGGAGCGGCGTGCGGATGCGGTCATATTCGTCGTGACTGATCGCGGCCCGGGCATTGCACCGGAGGCCAAGGACCGTGTGTTCGAATGGTTCGAAACGGACTCCCGAGGTTCGCAGCACCGCGGGCCTGGACTTGGGCTTTCTCTGGTTCGCTCTTTCGTCGAACTGCATGGCGGGTCAGTCTCGATTGACTCGGTGCCTGACCAAGAGACAACCGTCACTTGCCTGTTTCCGCTACAGCACACTGCGAAACGCACAGCGGCATGACCACAACCGGTCTTACGCTGGTGCAGACGAAGACGCTCCACTAACATTTATCCACGAAACCAGAAGTGCCGGCCGACGAACTGGATGCCGGTGTGTGGGAGATTCCTATGAAAAACAATTTCACCCGGATCGTGCCGCGTGTCGCGATTTGCATCTGCGCCGTGCTTGTCCTCGCCGGCGCTGTTCTCAAGTCGAGCAATGCACGCGCCGCCTGGCCCGACCACACCATCACGATCATCGTTCCGTTTCCTCCGGGCGGCCCGAACGATCTGCTCGGCAGGCTGCTGGCGGCCGAGCTGGCGCCCAAGCTCGGGCAGAATGTCATTGTCGAAAATCGAGCCGGCGCCGTCGGCAATATCGGCCTCGCGGCCGGCGCAAGAGCCGCGCCCGATGGTTATACACTCGTGGTCGTGACGGGCGTCGTATTGATCAATCCGAGCGTCGCCAAGGTTGCCTATGACCCGCTGAAGGATTTTGCGCCAATCGCTTATCTGGGCGCGGCGCCCAATGCCATCATCACACGGCCCTCTTCAGGAATAACAAGCATCGCCGACCTGATCGCAAGAGCGAAAGAAAATCCAGGCAAGATCACATATGCAACAGCAGGACTCGGCAGCGTTTCGCAGCTCGCTGTCGAGTTGCTGAAATTGCGTACCGGTACCGACATGACGCACGTACCCTATAGCGGTGCGGCGCCCTCGCTGCAGGCGGCCTTGCAGGGAACAACCGATATCGCTTCGGTCAGCATCGCAGGACTGATTGGCCACATTCGTTCAGGCACGTTAAAGGCTCTCGCGCAGACCGGCGCCGACCACTGGGTTGACTTGCCGGATGTTCCGACGCTGCAGGAGGCTGGCGTCCCCAATGCGGTGGTCGAGACCTCGCAGATGTTTCTCGCGCCGGCCGGCACGCCGCCGGACATCATCAAGCGTCTGAGTGAAGAGACAGGGGCGATCCTGAAGAAACCGGAAGTGAAGGAAAAAATGCTCAAAGCCGGCTTCCTGGTGAAATACGAGGGACCGGATGAGCTCCACGCGCGCATGGTCCGTGAAGTGCCGATCTGGAAGGAAATTGTCGAGCGCGCGGGACTTGCAAAACCGTGAGCCGCTCATTGCATTGAACGCAATTCTGGCGCGAGAAAGCGACATCCGCTATCGGATGATTCGATGTTTCCCACCGCACCTGATAACTACAACTTTAGCGCGGCTCTGGCCGACGAAGGAGGCACTTACCGGCTGATGGCGGATATCGCCGCGGTAATCGAGCCCGGCGACGTGGTCACGCTGTCCGGCGATCTCGGCGCCGGCAAGACGACCTTTGCCCGTGCACTCATCCGTTTATTTGCCGGCGATGAAAGCATCGAGGTCCCAAGCCCGACCTTTACGCTCACGCAAAGTTATGTGCTGCCACGTTTCACGCTCATACACGCCGATCTCTACCGGTTATCCGGCCCGGCCGAACTTGCGGAGATTGGCCTCGAGGACACCGCCGAAGGCGCCGTGCTGGTGATTGAATGGCCCGACCGCGCCGGTACGCTTTTGCCGGCCGACCGGCTTGACGTCGCATTTACCCTGGTGCCGCAGCAAGGGCCCCACGCGCGCAATGCCCGTATCACCGGTTTCGGTCGCTTCGCCCCTCGTGCCGAACGAATCGCTGCGATGCGTCGATTCCTTGATCGGACCGGTTACGGTCGCGCAACGCGCCGACGTATCCAGGGCGACGCGTCTACGCGCAGCTATGAGCGACTGACCCGCGACGGCGCCACCTATATTTTCATGAATTCCCCGAAGCGCCCGGATGGCCCCGCCGTGCGCGACGGCAAGCCTTACAGCGCGATCGCGCATCTTGCGGAAAACGTCACGCCCTTCATCGCGATGGCCCATGCCCTTCGCGGTCGTGGCTTTTCCGCGCCGGCAATCTTTGCTGCCGACCGCGAAGCCGGCCTGCTGGTGATCGAGGACCTCGGCGAGGAGCTATTTGTCGAAGGCGATCCGTCAATGCCGATCGAAATGCGCTACGAGGCAGCGACCGACCTTTTGGCCGAGTTGCACGGCGATACGCCGCCGGGCATCGTGCCGGTCGAGCCCGGTGTCGACTACCAGTTGCCGCACTACGACATGGAAGCATTCCTGATCGAAGCCGAATTGCTGCTTGACTGGTACCTGCCCAAGCTCGGTGTGAAGATCAACGACATAAAACGCAACGCATTTCGATCGCACTGGCAGGAATTGCTCCTGCCATTGACCACCGGCGCGCAGACCTGGGTGCTGCGCGACTTCCATTCGCCCAATCTGTTGTGGTTGCCGGAACGCGAAGGCACAGCACGAGTCGGCTTGCTCGACTTTCAGGATGCCCTGATGGGGCCGGCCGCATACGATCTTGCCTCGCTGCTGCAGGACGCGCGCGTTGACGTGCCGGAAATGATGGAGATCGCGTTGCTGTCGCGCTACGTGCGCACGCGCATGCGCAAAGGATCCTTCGAGGCGTCTGACTTCGCGCGCGCCTATGCCACGCTCGCTGCGCAGCGCGCCTCAAAAATTCTCGGGATATTTGCGCGGCTCGAACGGCGCGACCACAAGCCGCAATATCTGCGCCATATGCCGCGCGTATGGAACTATCTGCAGCGGTCGTTGGCCCACCCCGATCTGGCGCCGCTCGCCGCCTGGTACCGCACCAACGTGCCGGCATTGAAGGTCTAAGATATGAGCGCACTCAAAAGGAGCACACCGCGCTGCGCCATGGTGCTGGCCGCCGGGCTTGGCACACGGATGCGTCCGCTGACCGACACGATGCCGAAGCCACTGGTGAAAGTGGCCGGCAAGCCGCTCATCGACCATGTGCTTGATCGTCTCGCCGCTGCCGACGTCGAAAAAGCTGTCGTCAACGTGCATCATTTCGCCGACCAGCTTATCGAGCACCTTGGTCGACGACCCCGGCCGCAGATTGTGATTTCCGACGAGCGCGGGCTGCTTCTCGGAACCGGTGGCGGCGTCAGAAAGGCGCTGGCCGAGCTTGGTGATGGTCCGTTCTTTCACATCAATTCCGACACCATCTGGATCGATGGCATCAAGTCCGAATCTGGCTCGGCTAGCGGATACCTTCGATCCAGAGGCGATGGACGCACTGCTGTTGCTTCGCCCCGACCAACGGAAGCATCGGCTACACCGGCCGTGGCGATTTCGCGATGGCGCCGGATGGCCGCCTTTTCCGCCGCGGCAACCGGATAGCGTCGCCATTTGTCTACGCAGGAGCCGCGATCCTGCAGCCGTCACTCTCTTCATCGACGCACCCGAGGGCGAGTTTCCGCTTACCGACAGATTCGACTGCGCCGCAGAAAAACGCCGCCTGTTCGGGCTGCCGCTGGACGGTCTGTGGATGCATGTGGGCACGCCGACAGCAATCGAAGAGGCAGAAGCGGCCATGCGCGGAAGAACCAATTGATCGATTGCACGTATTATGCGTGTATGATTCGCGGATGCCTCATCCGACGCCCCGCGTTTTTACATATCCCTGCTTCTGCGCCCTTCCTGCCGACTCTGATCGCCGCCTTGCGCGATGGCAGGCTTATCCCCGGATTTCCCGATTCTTCCGATCCGCTCGAGCTCTCGCGCGCCACGCTGTACTCTGCCGACGCGCCGTGCGTGTCGGCTCGCGCGCGACGTATTCCTTGAAGCCATCGACGGAACGCGGCGATCCTGCCGCGCATTGTTGCGGTCGGAGATCTCGACGAGGACGAGATCATCTTTGCGGAAGCCGCAACGGGCGCACTTGCCGAAGACGCCCTAAAGGTCGCGCCGGCGGTCGATCGGCTGGAGCGACGACTTTTGCTGGCGCAACTTATTGCGGACTGGGCCGACCGTGTTCAGTCCGAGAAGGGTGCACCGCTGATCGCCAACACTCCGGCTGCACGGCTCGCACTCGCCGACGATCTCGGACGGCTGATCGACGACGTCATCACCCGCAAGATGGATTGGGCGCTGCTCGACGACCTGGTACCGGATCAGTTCGATGAATATTGGCAGTTCACACTCAAGTTCCTCAAGATCGCGCGCAGCTACTGGCCGGAGCGTCTAAATGAAATTGGCGAAATCAATGCCGCGGATCGGCGCGATCAGCTCATCGACGCGGAGATGAAACGTCTCGCCAGCAGCAATGCACCCGTGATCGCCGCAGGCTCGACCGGTTCAATGCCTGCAACGGCGAGCCTGCTTGCGGCGATCGCGCGGCTGCCGCACGGCGCGGTCGTTCTGCCGGGACTGGATACCGACCTCGACGAAGACTCCTGGCGCGAGATCGCGAGTAGTGAGCATAAGAAAAACGCGGCAGGCGCCGTGCATCCCCAATTCGCCATGCATGCCTTGCTCGATCGCATCGGCATCAAACGCGACGCAGTCAAACCACTCGCCACACCGGCCGCGCATGGACGCGAAATGCTGGTCTCGGAAGCACTGCGGCCGGCGGCGACAACCGATCGCTGGCAACGCCGCCTTGGGACCGCCGATTTCGCAGCCGCCGCCGACAGAGCGATGACCGGCGTGAGGGTGGTGGAAACCGCCAATGTCGAGGATGAAGCGCTGGCCATAGCGGTCTGCCTGCGTGAAGCGGTTGAAAAACCGAACAAGACCGCTGCGCTGGTCACGCCCGATCGCGCGCTCGCACGACGCGTGGTGGCAGCGCTCGAACGCTGGCAAGTCGAATTCGACGATTCCGGCGGCGATGCGGTTGCCGAAACACGCGCCGGAGTCTTCGCCCGCCTCGTGGCGGAAGTCTCACTACAAGGACTTGAACCGGCGCCATTGCTGGCATTGCTCAAGCATTCGCTGCTGCGGCTCGACGCCAAGCCCAATTCACACGCTCGTGCGATAGCCGCGCTTGAGTGCGCCGTTTTGCGTGGTCCGCGGCCACGCCGCGGAACGGCTGGCCTCGCGCATGCGCTCACGACCTTCAAGGCAACGCGGAACGAACTGCATCGCAACGATCCGCGCAACTTCGTATCGCCGGCCGATCTGGATGCCGCCGAGCACCTGGCTGAGAGGCTTAAACAGGTGCTGGCCTCACTCGAGGCACTCGCTCACAAATCGGTCAGCTTGCGTGAACTAGCGCAGGCGCACGGCGAGGCTATCGAAACCCTCGCCCGCCACGACGGCGTGATCGCTGCCTATGCGGATACCGACGGCCGGCAATTGCAGCGCGTTTTTGAAACAATCAACGACAGCGAGGCGTCCGGAACGCTTTTGCTTGCCGCGGCCGACTACCCTGACGCTTTTCATGTGCTCTGCTCGGGCCGCGCTGAACGGCGCCCTGAAAGCGGCAATCCGCGTGTGCGCATCCTTGGGCTGCTCGAGGCGCGGCTGCACAACGCGGATCGTGTTGTGCTTGGCGGACTCAACGAAGGCACTTGGCCGCCCGATACCCGCAGCGATCCATGGCTCAGCCGCCCGATGCGGCTCGAACTCGGTCTCAATCTGCCAGAGCAGCGTATCGGCCTCTCGGCGCATGATTTCGCGCAAAGCCTGGGCGCACCCGAGGTCATTCTCACACGCGCCGCCAAACAGGCGGGCGCGCCGACCGTACGCTCCCGTTTTCTCCAGCGGCTCGCGGCAGTCGCCGGCGAGAAGCATTGGAATGGTGCACTTGGTCGGGGCTCGGCTTACGCGATCCACGCGCGCGCCCTTGATCACCCCGCGAAAGTTTCGCCCGCAGCGCGACCGCAGCCAGTACCGCCACCGGAGGCGCGGCCATCGCAACTGAGCGTCACTGACATCGAAAACTGGCTGCGCGATCCCTACACGATCTACGCCAAGCATGTTTTGCGATTGTTTCCGCTGGAGGCCATCGACACGCCGCCAGGCGCGGCCAACCGCGGCACCTTTATCCACGAAGCGGTCGGCGAGTTCACAAAGAAATTTGCCGATGCATTGCCCGCCGACGTCGCACACGAGCTCACTGCGCTCGGCAAGAGGCATTTCGCACAACTCGAAGATTATGAGGAAGCGCGGGCGTTCTGGTGGACGCGTTTCCTACGTATTGCAAACTGGTTTGGAGGCTGGGAGCGCGAGCGTCGGGCTGGAGCAGAAAAGATTTTCGCCGAGATCTCCGGCAAACATGCCATCCCGCTCGGAAAAACCGATTTCCTTCTCACCGCGCGCGCCGACCGGATCGAACAGCGCACCGGACGGCAGTTACGCCATCCTCGACTACAAGACCGGAAAACCCCCGACTGATTCGCAGGTGCGCAGCGGGCTCGCCCCACAGCTCACCTTGGAGAGCGGCGATCCTGCGCAAAGGCGGCTTCCCCGGCATCGCCGCCGGATCGATATCCGAGATCGGCTATGTGACGACTCAAGGGCGGTGATCCGCCGGGCGAACCAAGGAGCGTCAAGATCACCGAAGGTACGCCTGACAGTTACGCCGACGTAGCCCTTCGGAAGCTCACTGAAATTGCGAAAAAATTTATAGTTGACGGCGAGCCCTATCGCTCTCTCGTCCACCCGATGTGGAAGAAATTCTACGGCGAGTATGACCATCTTGCGCGCGTCAAGGAGTGGGCAGCCTCGGGTGGTGAAAGCGAAGATGAGTTCGCGTCATGACCCTCCGCCCGCGCCATTCCGAATGCCGCAAGGGAAAGCCAGAACGCGGCCGCAAATCCCGAGCGTTCGGTATTCGTCACTGCCAATGCCGGTTCCGGCAAAACGCATGTGCTGGTGCAACGAGTGATCAACCTGCTGCTGCGCGGTGAAGATCCCGCCAAGATTCTCTGCATCACTTTCACAAAGGCAGCTGCCGCCAACATGGCGACGCGAGTTTTCGACACGCTGGCGGAATGGACCACGCTCGACGACGCTGCGCTTGACGAGAGGATCAAGCTAGCCACCGGCAAGTCCCCGGATGCAGCACAGCGCGCGGTTGCGCGCCGGCTCTTTGCCAACGCGCTGGAGACGCCGGGCGGATTAAAAGTGCAGACCATCCACGCCTTCTGTACTCACCTGTTGCACCAGTTCCCATTCGAGGCTGATGTGGCGGCACGTTTCGAAGTGCTCGACGGAGCAGCGACTGCTCAAATACTCAACCGGTTGACGTTGGATGTGCTGCTGGAGGGCGCCACAAAACCCGACAGCCCACTCGGCAAAGCGCTCGCCACGGCTATCGCGGCCGCTGCCGATGTCACCTTCAAGGACGTGATCGCCGAAACGATTGGCAAGCGTGACCTCATTACCGCGTGGATCGACCGCGCAGGCGGCGTACAACAGGCGATCAGCGAGCTGACCCGCAGTTTCGAACTTCCCGCCGGCGATACCCTGCAAGCCATTGAAAACGAATACCTTTCCAAGTCGTTGATTCCGCAAGCCGAGTGGCCGGCGCTGATTGGTGTGTTTTCATCCGGCTCCAAGACCGACCAGGAGCGCGCCTCCTCATTGTCTGACGCGCTTCGGGCTACGGGGCGCGAACGCATCGAAAATTATCTCGACGTGTTCTGCACCGGCGACCGCAAAGGCCGCGCCAGCGTGCTGACCAAAAAACCTGCCGAAGCCAATCCGCAATGGGCAGCGCGCCTCAACGCCGAAAAAGATCGTTTATGCCAACTGCTCACGCGTGAATTCGCCTTGCGCGCGCGTGACCGCAGCGCAGCGCTGATCACAGTCGCCGCCGCCGTGATTGACCGCTATCGCGCGGAAAAAGAACGCCGCGGTCTGCTCGACTACGAAGACCTGATCGATAAAACGCTCACGTTGCTCCGCGATGCGTCCACAAGAAGCACGGCAGCCTCCTGGGTGCTCTACAAGCTCGATCTCGGCATCAATCATGTGCTCGTCGATGAAGCGCAGGACACCAGCGGTAAACAGTGGGAGATCATCAAGATTCTCGTTGCGGAATTCCTCCCCGGCGGTGCACGCGACAATGTGAGGCGTACCTTGTTCGCGGTCGGCGACGAAAAACAATCGATCTTTTCGTTCCAGGGCGCAGTCCCGCGCAAGTTCGCGGAAATGCGCGAACATTTCCGCATGGTGCACGAAACAAGCGAGGTGGCATTCGCCACCGAGAAACTCGATTACTCATTCCGTTCCGCAATCGGCGTGCTCGAAGCCGTCGACGTGGTGTTCAAGCAGCCCGCCGCATTTCGTGGTCTCTCCGCCGATCCAACCTGGACCGTTCACCAGCCGTTACCGGATGCGCTGCCCGGCGAAGTGGAGATCTGGGATCTCATTGGTCCCGACGAAAAGGAAATCGGGAAAAGAAGGCTGGGATGCCCCGTTTGACACCACCAGCGAAACCAGCCCCTCGGTCAAACTCGCCGCGAAAATTGCGCGCACGGTGAAAGGCTGGATCACCGAGGGCACTCGGCCCGGCGAAGTGTTGATACTGGTGCGTCAGCGCGGACCGACGTTCGAAGCCGTGATCCGCGCGCTCAAGCAGGCGCAGATCGAGGTCGCCGGCGCTGACCGACTGGTGCTGACCGAGCACATTGCGATCATGGACCTACTCGTGCTCGGCGATGCATTGTTATTGCCGGATGACGATCTCGCGCTGGCGACGGCGCTGAAATGCCCACTGTTCGGCTTCGATGACGACAAGCTTTTCACGCTCGCCTATCAACGCAAGGGTCCGTTGCGATCCGCCCTGCGCACCAGGGCCGCCGAAGATGAAGCGTTCGCAGTGGCTGCTTCGGCACTCGAAGATTTGGCGAAAAAAGCGCGCACACTATCTCCGTTTGAATTCTACGCGCATGTGCTCGGAGCGTTTAAGGGCCGCGCCAGGATTCTGCCAGGCTCGGAACCGAGGCTTCCGATCCGCTCGATGAATTTCTCAATCTCGCCCTGTCGTACGAACAGCGCGAGACGCCGTCGTTGCAAGGCTTTCTCAATTGGATTCGTGCGGCGCAAAGCGAGGTCAAGCGTGACATGGAAATCGCGCGCGACGAAGTGCGCGTGATGACCGTTCACGGCGCCAAGGGGCTCGAGGCGAAAAGCGTCATTTTGATCGATCACACCACGACGCGGCCGGAAGGCGCGCATCCGCCGCGGCTGCTAGCTGTGCCGATTGCCGGAGCACCACCGGGAGCAACCGCCCTGATTTGGGCTGTGGCCAAGGACAAGGATGCCGGCCTTATGGCCCAGGCACGCGCGCAAGCGATCGAAGCGGCGTGCGACGAGTACCGGCGTCTCTTGTACGTGGGTTTGACTCGCGCGGCTGACCGCCTCCTGATCTGCGGCGCCAAGGGCGTCAACAAGGCGCCGACGGGTTGCTGGCACGACCTTGTGCTCGGCCCGCTGCGATCCCTGTCCGAGGAAGACAGCGATGCCGACGGCAAGATCTGGCGTTTTCGCAAAAGTATGGTGCCTGCAAAGGATGGCGGCACGCCTGCGTCTGAGAACCCGACGGCGTTGCCGGCGTGGCTCACAACAAATGCGCCGCCTTCTCCGCCGGCACCGACAATTCTCCGTCCATCTGAAATGGCCGACGACGAACCGCGCCGGGGGACCGGTGTCCGCCGTGAAGCGGCACGGCTGCGCGGCACGCTGACGCACCGGTTGTTGCAGTCACTGCCGGACATCCCGCTCCCGCGCCGGGATGAGGTGGCAAGCGAATTTCTGTCACGAAGAGGCAAAAGGTTGCCTCCGGATCAACGCGCCGCGCTCCTACGGGAAGTCTTACTCCTCATCGCGAGCAAGGATTTTGCCGAGGTGTTTGCACCCGGCAGCCGCGCTGAGGTTCCGATCGTCGGAAAACTTAATGAGGCGCTCTCGGTTTCTGGACAAGTCGATCGCCTTTCAATCACAGAGAGCGCCGTCCTGATCGCCGATTTCAAGACCAACCGCATGCCGAGCCGAAATCGACGAGGTTCCCAAGGTCTACGTCAGGCAACTCGCCGCTTACCGCGCCGTGCTCCAAAAGCTCTATCCTGACAGACCCGTTCGCGCCGCCCTCATCTGGACCGAAGCTCCTGATCTTATGGAGCTTTCAGCCGACCTTCTCGATTGGACCTTGGCCAATCACGTCGCCGCGAGAGCGCCTTGACGCTAGCAAGACTGCGTTCATAGGTTCCTGCCCTCACAATTTTTCGGGGGCGATTCCCCCGCTCAATGACAAGAGGGTGCTGCCATGGCCGTCGGCAAAGTGTCGGACGCTAGCTTTGAATCGGATGTGTTGAAGTCTGCCGAACCGGTGGTCGTGGATTTCTGGGCGGAATGGTGTGGCCCGTGCCGCATGATCGGGCCGGCGCTCGAAGAGATCGCGGGCCAGCTCGGCGACAAGGTCAAGATCGTAAAGCTCAACGTCGACGAGAATCCAAACACCGCCGCTAAATACGGAATTATGTCGATCCCGACGCTGATGCTGTTCAAGAACGGCGAGATCGCCTCGCGCCAGGTCGGCGCGGCGCCGAAGCAAAAGCTCCATCAGTGGATCAGCGGCGCCGTCTGAGCGCACGAAAAGACTTTCTGAACGGCCGGCTTCGCCGGCCGTTTTGCGTTGGCGGCACTACTGGGGAATCGTGCCATTCTCGCGCAGCACTTCGCCCGCCAGATAAAGGGACCCGGTAATCAATATTCGGGGCGGAGGGTCGAGATCGAGTTTCCGCGCAGCGTCAAAAGCTTCTGCGAGATTGTCGCGGCTTGTCGCCGAAATACCGATGGCGCGCGCGATATCCGCCACCGCTTCCGATCTCAGAGCTTTTTCGACGCCGGGTACCGGCACCGCAATCAATCGACGTGCGAGGCCCGCAAAATTTTTCAGGAAGCCTTCGCAATCCTTGCTGGCGAGCATACCGACGATCAGCACCAGCGGCCGTGACACGCGCTCCTCCAGATCGGCCAGCGTTGCCGCTATCGCGCGGCCTCCATCCGGGTTGTGCCCGCCATCCAACCAAAGTTCGCTGCCGGCAGGGGCAAGATCGACAAGCCGGCCTTGGCCGAGACGTTGAAGCCGCGCCGGCCATTCGGCCTTCGTCATGCCGGCTTCGAATGCGGCGGCCGGGATCACGAATTGCCTGACCGTGCGCAGCGCGGCAATCGCCAGGCCGGCGTTTTCAAACTGATGGCGTCCGTAGAGCCTGGGCGCCGGCAGATCGAGCAGACCCGCTTCGTCCTGGTAGACCAGCCTCCCCCGCTCCTCGGTCGCGGTCCAATCCTCGCCTGCAATCCTGAGCGGCGCACCGAGCTTGCCGGCTTGCCGCTCGATCGCGGCGAGAGCTTCGCGATGTTGCGAGGCGATTACTGCAGGAACACCGCGCTTGAGTATGCCGGCCTTTTCGGCGGCAATCTTTTCCAAGGAGTCGCCCAGAAAGTCGGTGTGATCGATCGAAATGCGCGCGATGATGGACGTCAAAGGACTGTCGATGACATTCGTTGCATCGAGCCGCCCGCCAAGGCCCACCTCGAGCAGAAGAACATCCGCTGGATAACTCGCAAAAATTGACAGGCCGGCGGCGGTCGTGATTTCGAACACCGTTATCGGCGCACCCGCATTCGCATGTTCGCATTGCTCCAAGGAGGCGGCAAGTTCGTCATCGGAGACGAGATGGCTCTCGCCGCGCGCACCGATGCGGAAGCGCTCATTGAAGCGGACCAGATGCGGCGACGTGTAGGTGTGCACGCTCTTTCCTGCAGCTTCCAGAATTGCGCGCAAAAACGCGATCGTCGATCCCTTACCGTTTGTACCGGCAACATGAATGACCGGTGGCAGGCGGCGCTCGGGATTTCCGAGCGCGCCAAGCAAACGCTGCACTCGGTCGAGCGAAAGATCGATGCGCTTCGGATGCAGAGCCATCAGCCGCGCGACAATGGAATCGATTTGAGTCATGGCAACTCGTTTGTGGTCACCGGGACACTTGCGGCCCGGTGATATCTATGTGGCACAGTCTCGCCTTGATAAGCGAGCTGGCTGGGTATTGGGCGCGCGAAAGCACGCCGTTCTTCGGCCGGCTATGCCCGGCCATGACAAATTATTGGGCATGGCGTCAACGTTCAGGCGTGCGCCGGAACGGGCAATTGTTCTCGGTATTGCTGGCCACTGGGTGCCGGCGCTCTCGTCAACAGCCGGCACAACTCGGCAAGCGTGGGACGCAACTTATGCCGGTGCACGACCATGTCGACCATGCCATGTTCGGCGAGATATTCGGCACGCTGGAAGCCCTCTGGCAATTTTTCTCGGATGGTCTGCTCGATCACCCGCGGACCTGCGAACCCAATCAATGCTCCCGGCTCAGCGATCTGTACGTCGCCGAGCATTGCGTACGAGGCCGTCACACCGCCGGTAGTCGGATTGGTCAAGACGACGATATAGGGCTTGCGTGCTTCGCGCAGCATCTGCACGCCGACGGTTGTGCGCGGTAACTGCATCAGCGACAGGATGCCTTCCTGCATCCGCGCTCCGCCGGAGGCGGCGAACATGATAAACGGCGTTTGCCGGCGAACCGCGGTCTCGAGCCCCGTGATTACCGCTTCACCTGCGGCCATACCAAGCGAACCGCCCATGAAATCGAAATCCTGGACCGCGATCGTCACCATCTGACCTTCGAGGCGGCCGATACCGACCTTCACGGCATCCTGCAGCCCTGTCTTGGTGCGGGCATCTTTCAGCCGGTCGGCGTAACGACGCTCGTCACGAAACTTGAGCGGGTCGAGCGCTACTTCGGGCAGCGCAACATCTTCAAACTCTCCGCCATCGAACATCGCCTTCAGCCGTTGTGGCGCGCTGATCCGCATGTGGTAATTCGAGCTTGGGATGACGAACTGGTTGGCCTCGACGTCCTTGTAAAAGACGAGCTGCCCGGTTTCCGGACACTTGATCCAGAGATTTTCCGGCGTCTCGCGGCGCAGGAAGCTGCGGATTTTCGGCCGTACGAGATTGGAGATCCAGTTCATGGGTCGTTTCTATAGATTTGATTCGGCAAAATTATAACCGCTTGCGGTGCCTAATGTTCACTCTGCTGCCACGCGGCGGGCCGAACGCAGGCCCTCCGCCAGTGTAGAAACCAGGGTTGTTACGGCCTTCACCGTGCTCGAGCTGGCCTTACCGCTCTTGTCAAGGCTCTGGCGCAACGCTTCCACGAGGGCCGAGCCTACGACCACGCCGTCAGCCCCAGCAGCGATGGCGCGGGCGTGCTCTGCGGTCCTCACCCCGAACCCGACCGCAACCGGAAGCTTGGTATGGCGCTTGATGCGCGCAACCGCGGCCATGACCTTGCCGGTATCCGGTGCTGCGGCGCCGGTAATTCCGGTGATAGATACGTAATAGACAAAGCCGGAAGTATTGTTGAGCACCGCCGGGAGGCGCTGGTCATCGGTGGTCGGGGTGGCGAGACGGATGAAATTGAGGCCCGCTTTAAGCGCGGGAATGCACAGTTCCTCGTCTTCCTCCGGCGGCAGGTCCACGACGATAAGTCCATCCACACCAGCTGATTCCGCATCGACAAGAAATTTGTCGACCCCGTAGATATAGATAGGATTGTAGTAACCCATCAGGACGACGGGTGTTTCGGCGTCCTCTTTACGAAATTCACCGACAAGCCTGAGCGTGTCGCTGACCCCCTGGCCCGCCTTGAGCGCGCGCAAGCCGGCAGCTTGGATTGCCGGGCCGTCCGCCATCGGATCGGTGAACGGCATGCCAAGCTCTATGATATCGGCCCCGGACTTCGGGAGCGCGCTGGCGATAGCAAGCGATGTGGCATAATCCGGATCGCCTGCCATGGTGAACGTCACCAGCGCGGCGCGGCCCTCTTTTTTCAGAGCGGCGAAGCGGCGCTCAATGCGGGTGGTCATCGTTTCTTTCTTTCGAGAAACGCCTCGACCGAGTCGAGATCCTTGTCTCCGCGACCGGACAGGTTCACCACCATCAGATGATCTTTCGGCTTTTTCGCCGCGATCTCCGGCACTTTCGCGAGAGCATGCGCGGACTCGAGCGCCGGAATGATGCCCTCAAGCTTGCTGCACAGCTGGAACGCCGCCACAGCTTCGTCATCTGTCGCCGAAAGAAATTGTACGCGACCCATGTCATGCAACCAGGCGTGCTCGGGACCGATACCAGGATAGTCGAGCCCGGCCGAAATCGAATGGGCCTCCTCGATCTGGCCATCGTCGTTCATCAGCAAATAGGTGCGGTTGCCGTGCAATACGCCAGGCCTGCCGCCGGCAATCGAGGCTGCGTGCTTGCTATTGAGTCCATGTCCTGCCGCCTCAACGCCGTAAATCTCCACCGACCGCTCGTCGAGAAATGGGTGAAACAGACCCATCGCATTTGAACCGCCGCCGATACAGGCAATGAGCGAATCGGGCAATCTGCCTTCTGCGGCGTGCAGCTGATCACGCGTTTCACGGCCGATGATCGACTGGAAATCGCGCACCATCGCCGGATAGGGATGTGGGCCCGCCACTGTGCCGATGCAATAAAACGTGTCACTGACATTGGTGACCCAGTCGCGCAGCGCTTCGTTCATTGCATCCTTGAGCGTACGTGCGCCGGATTCGACCGGACGGACTTCTGCTCCGAGGATATTCATTCTCAGCACGTTCGGCTTCTGCCGCTCGACGTCGACCGCACCCATGTAGACGATGCACGGCAGGCCAAATTTGGCACACAGGGTCGCAGTCGCGACACCGTGCATCCCGGCGCCGGTTTCCGCGATGATGCGAGTCTTGCCCATGCGCAAAGCCAGCATGATCTGGCCAAGCACGTTGTTCACCTTGTGTGCGCCGGTGTGATTGAGATCCTCGCGCTTGAAATAGATTTTTGCCCCGCCGCAGTGCTGCGTGAGCCGTTCGGCGAAATAGAGCGACGACGGCCGGCCCACGTAGTTTGCAAGATGTCCGTCCATCTCTTTCTGGAATTTCGGATCGGCTTTGGCCTTCGCGTAGGCGGCCTCAAGTTCGAGGATCAGCGGCATCAGCGTCTCGGCGACGAAATCGGCCGCCGTAGATACCGAAATGCCCGCGCTCGTCGGGGCCAGTACGGAATGAGTTGGGCTGCTGCACGGTCATGGCAGGGGCCTACTTGACCGGGCGCACAATTGAAGCCTCGCCGAGCTGGAGAGGCGGCGAAAAGACCTCCGCTTCAGCAGCGCGGGCTGCCCGGATGAACGCGCGAATTTTTTCTGGGTCCTTCTCGCCAGCCGAGCGTTCGACACCCGAGGATACATCGATACCTGCCGCACGCGTGATCCGTAGCGCCTCCCCAACATTATCGGCATCGAGACCGCCCGACAGCATGAAGGGAATGCCCGCGTTGATATTCTTGAGCAAGGTCCAGTCGAATGCCTTGCCCAACCCGCCCGGACGGGTCGCGTCTTTTGGTGGCCGTGCATCGAAAATCAACCGGTCTACGAACTGCGCGTATTCGCGGATAGGTGAAAGGTCCCGGCGCTCGGCAATCGCCAGCGCCTTCATAACCGGGAGACCGAAGCGCGTGCGCACGGCAACGACGCGATCCGGTGTTTCGCTTCCATGCAGCTGCAACATGTCCGGATTGAGCGCGTTGATGATGTCGAGCAGCATCTCATCGTTCGCATCGACTGTGAGCGCGACCTTGGTGGCGCGGCCTTGCACACGCTGGCCGAGCGTGCGCGCGGCCTCGAAGCCGATGTGACGAGGGCTTGGGGGAAAGAATACGAATCCAACAAGGTTGGCCCCGGAATCGAGCGCTACATCAAGCGCTTGCGGGGTCTTCAGGCCGCAGATTTTGATCGACAGAGGCATACGAGGCGCCTTCTACCGCCTTATCCGGCTGGCCGCAAAGCGGAACGCCCCGTTACGGAAGTGGCGGCGGAATGACCGTATACGGGGCGGGATCCGTCGTGCGCGGGGCTTCCGGCGTGAAGCGTCGGCGGACTACATCGAGTTCCTGATGCAATGCGCGCACGTCGGCATCAAGCCTGCGCGCAGCACGGCGCCATCGGGCCTGGCCGATCCAGGCGACTGCGCCGCCAATCAGCACGCCAAGAATGACAAGCATAACGATGAGAACGAAAAGCGGCAGCGTCACCGCATAGGCCGGGCTCGCCGTCGAAAAGGGGTCGAAGGACACCGTTACCGATTGTCTGTTGGCCACCGCAAAAATGATGATGACCAACGCCAACGGCACGAGGATCACCGCCGACACGATTTTGCGGAACATTGTCGACGCCCTTGTCAAAAAATCGACGGCCGGGACATGCCCGGCCGCAACCATAGCATTTTCGTAAGCCGGAAAAACCGGTCTCTAGATCGAGTCCGGCTTGTTCAACCGCTCGCGCATTTCCTTGCCGGTCTTGAAGAATGGCACCGATTTCTTGTCGACGGCGACATGAGCCCCGGTCCGGGGATTTCGGCCGGTTCGCGCCGGCCGATGCTTGACCGAAAAGGCGCCGAAGCCCCGCAACTCGACGCGGTCTCCTTTGGCCATGGCGCTGGTGATCTCGCCAAGAATGGCGTTGACGATATTTTCGACGTCGCGTTGGTAGAGATGAGGATTCTGGGAGGCAATTCGCTGGACAAGCTCTGACTTGATCATTGACGCCGCCCTGCCCGGTCAAGTGGTACTCAATTGGTGGATGGAGGGTGCCAAAGCGCCAAGAGACCGTCAAGATTAAGTCTCTCGACCGCCTGCACCGCGCCCCATTCTTCGATGCGGTGCGCAATGGCGCTGAGCCCCACCACTTCGAAAGTCCAAGTGGCGACGTGCAGGAAAGAAAGCTCGCCGAAGCGCGGCTGCAGCGAAAAGTCCCGAACCGGCGTATTGGCGGGCACCTTTTTTTCCTTTTCGAGCCACGCCAGGGCGGTTTTCTCGTTGCCGAGCCCGTCGACCAGTTTGAGCCCCACCGCCTGCCGGCCGGTGAAGACGCGCCCATCGGCCACGCGGGTAAGTTGCCCGTTGTCCATTTTCCGTCGAATTCTTCACCAGATCTTTGAACCAGGCATAGGAATCCAGCACGATTGCTTCGATCGCGGCGCGGGCTTCCGGACTTGTCGGCTCAAAGCCGTTCGGCGCCGCTTTCAAGGGCGATGATTTCACCTCTTCCACCTTGATGCCGATGGTTTTCAACACGTCGGTGAAATTTGGATACTGGAAAAGGACGCCAATCGAGCCGACCAGCGACGTTTCATTGGCAATGATATGATCGGCTGAAAGCGCTGCGATGTAGGCGCCCGATGCCGCTAGCCCGTCAACGACAACAACCATCGGCTTTTTGCTCTGCAGCTCACGAAGGGCATCATAGAGCTGTTCCGAACCGGCCGTTGTGCCGCCTGGACTGTCGATATGGACAATCACCGCGCTCGCACGCGATCG
The DNA here is from genome assembly GCA_963736275.1 of uncultured Alphaproteobacteria bacterium. Classification (GTDB taxonomy): domain Bacteria; phylum Pseudomonadota; class Alphaproteobacteria; order Rhizobiales; family Xanthobacteraceae; genus Pseudolabrys. Next base: position 341,731 of record CAVTOP010000004.1, on the reverse strand, counting down.
GCCAAGCCGTTCAAGCGCCTCGATCCTGTCCTGATTGCCGCGGATGAGGCCCTGAATCTTGATGCGCGAAATGTAAGCACCCGGCGGCATCAGGCGGCTGCCCGGAACAAGAAAAAGCGCGCCGCCACCGATCGCGACCAGCGCCACCACGATAGCAGTTACTCGCCAGAATGTGAGCTTGCGCCGCATGCGGCGGCGATCAACGATGGCATCGGCATCGAGCGACATGGTTTCGCTCCATTTGTTCACGCGTGATAGTGCAGCAAATCGGGCACCGGCTCCACATTACATATGTCGAATCGTAATCAGATTGTACCGGTCAATGCCGCGCATCGCGCAACGATGTGGCCGAGTTTTGGCGGGTTCAAAGTGAAAAACCCGGGGCGAACAGGCTGTGTGAAAAGTCGGAGCGGCGGGTCAGTGCGGCAACATTCGAATCAAACGGCCTAGACAGGCGAACGAAAATTCCGCTGTCCGGGCCTGAATTAATCGATCTTGCTGTTCTAACTCCCTATCTTCAGTTCTCACACAGCCTGCGAACCCCGGGTTTCGTCCCTTCAGAGATCCAAATAAGGCCTATTCTTCAGCCTTTTCGGTTTCGGCTTCCGGCTTATCGCCGGCCCGCTGCTTGAGCGCAGCACCGAGAATATCGCCAAGCGAAGCGCCTGAATCGGCCGTACCGTACTGGGCGATTGCCTCCTTCTCCTCGGCCACTTCGAGCGCCTTGATGGAAACGCCGACCTTGTGAGTCTTGCGGTCGAACTGCGTTACGCGGGCATCCACTTTCTGGCCGACCGAGAATCGCTCTGGCCGCTGCTCGCCGCGCTCGCGAGCGAGATCGGCGCGCTTGATGAAAGCGACGAGATCGGTGCCGACGATCTTGACGTCGATCCCGGCCTCTTTCACTTCCGTAACCTCGCAAGTGACGACCGATCCTTTCTTGAGGTCGCCTGCAAATTCCATCGGATCGCCGGCGAGCTGTTTGACGCCGAGCGAAATGCGCTCTTTTTCGACGTCCACGTCGAGAACTTGCGCTTTGACGATGTCACCTTTCTTGTACTCTTCGATCACCTGCTCGCCGGGGCGCTTCCAGTCGAGATCGGACAGGTGGACCATTCCGTCGACATCACCATCAAGGCCGAGGAACAGGCCGAATTCGGTCTTGTTCTTGACCTCACCTTCGACCGTCGAACCCGGGGGATGTTTCTCGACGAACACTTCCCACGGATTGCGCATGGTTTGCTTGAGGCCGAGCGAAATACGGCGCTTGACCGGATCGACCTCGAGAACCTGCACCTCGACTTCCTGCGAAGTAGAGACGATCTTGCCTGGATGGACGTTCTTCTTGGTCCATGACATCTCGGACACATGGATCAGGCCCTCGATGCCGGGTTCAAGCTCCACAAAGGCACCATAGTCGGTGATGTTGGTGACGCGACCTTTGAAGCGGGCGCCTACCGGATACTTGCCTTCGATGCCCTGCCACGGATCGTCCAGCAGCTGCTTCATGCCAAGCGAGATGCGATGCGTCTCGTGGTTGATCTTGATGATTTTGACTTTCACCTGCTGTCCGATGTTGAGCACTTCGGTTGGGTGATTGACGCGCCGCCACGCGATATCGGTTACGTGCAGCAAGCCGTCGATGCCGCCCAGATCGACGAAAGCACCGTAGTCCGTAATGTTCTTCACAACACCGTCGATGACCTGACCTTCCTCAAGGTTCTGCACCAGCTCTTGACGCTGCTCGGCGCGGGTCTCTTCCAGCACGGTGCGGCGTGACACAACGATGTTGCCGCGGCGGCGATCCATTTTCAGAATTTGGAACTGCTGCGGCACGCTCATCAACGGCGTGACGTCGCGGATCGGCCGGATGTCGACCTGCGAACGCGGTAGGAATGCAACCGCACCGTCGAGGTCGACCGTGAAGCCGCCTTTGACCTGATTGAAGATGAGGCCTTGCACCTTTTCGTTTGCGTTGAACGCCTTCTCAAGCTTGCCCCAGCTTTCCTCGCGCCGGGCCTTGTCGCGCGACAGCACCGCTTCGCCGAGCGCGTTTTCAACACGCTCGAGATAGACTTCGACTTCATCGCCAACCTTGAGGTCAGACTGCCGTCCCGGGGCGGCGAATTCACGCAAGGCGACCCGGCCTTCGGTCTTCAAACCGACATCGATAACGGCAAATTCTTTTTCGACGCCCACGACCTTGCCCTTGATGACGGAACCTTCCTGCAGGTTTCCGCCTCCAAAAGCTTCGTCGAGCATCTTGGCGAAGTCTTCACGCGAGGGTGCTGTAGCAGTGGCCATAAAGTCTCCTGTTCGCGGCGCGCCGGCGGGTTTGAATGGCGTTCCAATTGCGCGGGCCGATGGTCCCGCAGACCAACGGCGGCCTCCGGAATCCCGGCTGGCCGGCGCAAAAACCGTGCTTTCGGAACGATGGTTCGATCGAGCGCGCTTCACGCTGAGGCTCGAGCGGGGCTTTGTCCTCCAACAGCGAGGGGCGTTACTCGCGCCCTCGGCCCGCCCGGATGGCCTCGACGATGTCGATGGCGGCCCGGATGGCCGCGTCTATATCTAAATGCGTTGTATCGAGCAAGTGTGCATCCGGTGCGCGTTTCAAGGGCGCCGCCGCACGGTTTTGGTCGCGCTCATCACGCTTAAGGATATCCGCCAGCACGGCGGATTGATCGATATTTCGCCCTTGCGTCCGGTATTCGGCGGCGCGGCGGCGGGCACGCACCTCCGGGCTAGCCGTGACGAAAATCTTAACGTCAGCTTTGGGGCTGATGACGGTGCCGATATCGCGCCCATCGAGAACTGCTCCTGGTGGCGCAGCGGCAAACTCGCGCTGGAATGCAAGCAAAGCGGCGCGCACTGCCGGAATGGCAGATACGATCGACGCGGCTTCGCCGATGGCGTGAGTTTTGAGGACGCCCTCGTCGAAGCTTGCTGGATCGAGCGCTTTCGCAGCAGCGACCGCGGCTATGGCATCACTCGGATGCTGTCCACGGTCAACGATAGCTTTCGCAACTGCGCGATAGATTAGTCCAGTGTCGAGGTGCCGCAAGCCATAGTGAGCCGCGAGCTTCTTGCCGAGCGTGCCTTTGCCCGACGCCGCCGGCCCGTCGATCGCAATGATCATGTCAGATCCGCACCGATCGATCGCATCAGCTCGGCGAAGCCGGGAAAGCTGGTCGCAATGAAGGCGCTGTCGTCGATACGCACAGGATTTTCACTGGCAAGCCCCATGACCAGCGCCGACATTGCAATCCGATGATCCATGTGCGTCTTCACTTCGGCGCCACCGGCAGGACGGCCTTTGCCTTGAACAATCAGGTCGTCGCCCTCGATGTCAGCGGCCACGCCGTTTGCACGCAACATGTCGGCGGTCGCAGCAAGACGATCAGATTCTTTCACGCGCAACTCCTGCAAACCCCGCATTCGCGTCACACCTTCCGCGAACGAAGCGGCCACTGCGAGGATCGGATATTCGTCGATCATGGATGGCGCACGCTCCGCTGGTACGTCGACGCCTTTGAGGGTCGACGCAGCGCACGCGAAGGTCGACGATTTCCTCGCCGCCATCATCACGCTTGTCCACGGCCTCGATGCTCGCTCCCATTTCGCGCAACGTCGTCAGCAATCCGCTTCGCAGAGGGTTGGTCATTACCGCTTCGAGAACCAGCTCGGAACCTGGTACGAGCAGCGTCGCGACAAGCGGAAACGCCGACGACGACGGATCTGCGGGCACAAGGATATTGGCTGGCTCAAGCTCGGGCTGACCCTTCAACACAATGCGGCGTCCGTGCTCACCATGCGACTTGCTGGTGATCTTGGCGCCGAAGTGCTTGAGCAATCGCTCGGTGTGGTCGCGGGTTGCTTCCGCCTCGATGACAGTCGTCTCGCCCGGCGCGGCAAGACCGGCGAGCAATACGGCCGATTTGAGCTGTGCGGAGGCAACCGCCGGTTCGTAAACAATCGGGATCGGATCGGCAGCGCCTTGGATTATCAGTGGTAGGCGCCCGCCGTCGGCCACCTTCAGCACGCGTGCGCCCATTTTCTCAAGCGGATCGAGCACGCGCCGCATAGGCCGACTGCGCAGAGACTCGTCGCCGACGAAGGTCACGGTAACCGGTGAACCGGCCACCGCTCCAATGGCCAGCCGGCAGCCAGTGCCGGAATTACCGAAATCGAGCGGACCGGCAGGCTGTGCGAAGCCCGCGACGCCGACGCCGCGAATGCGCCAAGCCTGCTCACCGATCCGCTCCAGATGGGCGCCAAGCGCTCGCATCGCATCGGCGGTGTGCAGGACGTCCTCACCCTCCAAAAGGCCACCGACGGTGGTCTCGCCGACCGTGAGGGCCCCCAGAATAAGAGCGCGGTGAGAAATCGATTTGTCGCCAGGCACGCGGGCGCGGCCCTGCACGGGGCCGCTTTGACGGGCGGTTAGCGGCGTTAATCCTGCGGAAGTCACCAGCCGGTATCCTTAAAATCTTCGCCGTCCTACCACGCGGCCGCGCGCGCCGTCATCCTGCCGCTTTTGGGCATCTGCGCTATTGACAGGGCCGTTGCAACTAGCCAAGTGAAACACCGATTTTCACGACCCTGTCCCGAGGAACCTCGACTGTGGCGAAACCCGATCTCGGCACCAAGCGCGTCTGTCCCGACACAGGCCGTAAGTTTTACGATCTCAATAAAACGCCGGTGATTTCACCTTATACCGGCAAGGTCGTCCCCATTGTTGCGCCCGCGCCTTCGCGCGCACGCCCTGAAGCTCCGGTGGCCGCGAAGCCCGTGGCTCAGACCGAAAGCGTCGTCCCGGAGACCGCCGAAGCCGAATTTGTTTCGCTTGAGGACGCAGAAGCCGAACAGCAAGGCAAGAAGAAGAAGCCGGCCGCAGCCGATGGCGCGGCAGCAGGTGAGGAAGAAGAAGTCGAGATCGATGAGAGCCTCGACGACGCCGCCTTCATCGAGGAAGAGGAAGAAGGCAACGCCGACGTTAGCGACATCATCGGCGAAACCGTCGAGAAGGAAGAAGAAAACTGATTACAACTGCTGCTCCCCAAGAGCGGCAATTGAACTCGCGAATTGGGGCCATAGCTCAGTTGGGAGAGCGCGTGAATGGCATTCACGAGGTCGGGGGTTCGACTCCCCCTGGCTCCACCATCTACAGCCCGGCAAGCCGCCCAACCAGAGCGGCTTTTTTGTTGTCCGCGCGGCTGCTGACAAACGCTGCCACCGCATTGCATGATGCAAAATATTTCGGAGGACCTCTATGCAAGGCAAGATAGCGCTCGAGGAACATTTCGCCATCGAACCGACGTTGGGCGATTCTCAGGTGTTCGGCTCGCATGTCTGGAAAGACTTGAGCCATCGGCTGCTCGACATCCAGGAAACGCGCCTCGGAGAAATGGACAAACACGGGATCGAAATGATGATCCTGTCATTGAATGCGCCGGCGATTTAGGCGATTCACGATGTCAAAAAGGCGATCGCGCTCGCCAGGCAAGCCAATGATGTTCTTGCCGGCGAAGTGCAAAAGCGCCCGGCCCGTTTTGCGGCTTTCGCAGCAATTCCGATGCAGGACCCGGAGGCGGCCGCCGTCGAACTCACGCGTTGTGTCAATGACCTCGGCATGGTCGGCGCCTTGGTCAATGGATTTTCGCAAATCGGCTCCCCGGAAAACGTTACCTATTACGATCTCCCGCAGTACCGCGCGTTCTGGCGCGCCGTCGAGGCGCTCGATGTCCCATTCTATTTACATCCGCGCAATCCGCTCCCGAGCTGGACGAAATCTTACGAAGGGCACAACTGGATGCTCGGCCCAAACTGGGCATTCGCTGCCGAAACCGCCGTGCACGCGCTGAGGCTGATCGGCAGCGGTTTGTTTGACGAATGTCCGAATTTGAAGATCGTACTTGGCCACATCGGCGAAGGCATTCCCGTCAACTTGTGGCGCATCGACAACCGCAACGGCTGGATGAAGGCCCCGCACAAATACCCGGCCAAGCACAATGTGGCTCATTACTTCCGCAAGCATTTCCACATCACAACGTCCGGCAATTTCGACACGGCTGCGCTGGTGAACGCCATTTCGGTGATGGGAGTGGACCGCGTGATGTTTTCGGTCGACTGGCCGTTCGAGGACGTTGGAGAAGGCGCGCAGTGGATCGACACTGCAGAAATCGGCGAGGCAGATCGGGTCAAGGTCGGCCGCACCAATGCGATCAAGCTCTTCAAACTTCCGCTTCGCTAGCTCAGTCCATGCGATAGCGTTCGACCGCTTTCTTATCCCAGGTCATTCCGTTGCCGGGCCGCGTGGAAATTTGCGCATGACCGTCGACAATCACCAACGGCTCTTCAAGCAGCACATTGGCCCAGTCGACATATTCGAGGAAATGGCAGGTGGGCGTGGCGGCGAGGAGATGCACGCTGACCTCGGGAAAAAGGTGCGACGACATTTTTAGTTTGTGCGAATGGGCGATAACAGCCGCATCGCGCCATCCAGTCACTCCGCCAATTCGTTCCAGATCAGGCATGACATAATCGGTAGCGCGCTGCTCGACCGCTGTTGCCATAGCAGTCGAAAGCGAAAAATTCTCACCGATCTGAATTGGCACTTTAAGTTCGCGCGCCAGCTTCGCAGCTCCGACATAATCGTCATGGCGAATCGGCTCTTCGAGCCAGTAAATATTCTCGGCGTCGAGTGCACGACCACGTACAAGCGCATCCTCGAGTGCCAGCGCCTGATTATAGTCGACCATCAACGCAACATCGTCGCCGATGCGCTTGCGCACCGCGTGAACAGCCGCGATATCTCCTTGCACCGTCGGATAACCCAGCCGGAGTTTGACCGCGTGAAAGCCCCCGGCGAGCAATTTCTCGGCTTCATCCGCGAGCGCACCGAGGTCGTCTTTCAATCCAAGCCCACAACTATTGTAAGCGGGGATATTGCGCGGGGTCGCCCCGATGAAACTTGCAAGGGGCTTTCCGGCAGCTATGGCGAGCGCGTCCCACGAAGCCGCGTCGAAAGCCGACATCGCCATGCGGACGATGCCCTGCACGCCGATCAGTGTGAAGCGGCGTGCAAGTTTCTTCCAAAGTTCGGCCGGTGCAATGGCCTCCCCTTTAACGATCCGCTCGACTTCCCCGAGCAGACTGAGGATCGCCGGTGCAGCCGCCGGCAGATAACAAAAAAGATAAGTGCGTCCAATGACCCCTTCCTCCGTTTCCAGATCCACGAGCAGGAGGGGAGCCTTACGTATCGCGACCGCGCTGGTGCCGAGCACGAAGTTGAGCGGGACTTCCACCGGCGTCCCGCGCAGGGCGCGGACGATCAGCGGCGCAAATTTGGGGTCGCTAGCCATGAAACCCGTTTGAAAAACCCGACAATACGTGCTGCCCGGGCCAGATTCTGCCCTGTTCTTGAACCTTTAACCCAGCCCGCCCATATTAGGAACGACCGAAGGGCAATCGCCCTAAGGTTGGGGTGCCTTGAAAGGGGCCCCGTCAAAGTCGCTTCAAGCGAGGGCTTTGAGATCAATGTCGCGAGTTCCGTCTCTCTCCAGCCCGTTCCTCTTGGGATTCGACGAGATCGAGCGTGTGCTCGACCGCGTTGCCAAGGGAGCCGACGGTTATCCGCCTTACAACATCGAGCGGCTGCCGCGCGACGCGCAAAATCCGGAGCGGCTTCGCATCACGCTCGCCGTGGCTGGGTTCACCCGCGATCAGCTCGATGTCAGCATCGAGGAAAGCCAATTGGTGATTCGTGGGCGGCAGCAGGACGACAAGACCCGCCAATATCTCCACCGCGGCATCGCCGCACGCCAGTTCCAGCGTACGTTCGTGCTCTGCGATGGCATGGAGGTTATGGGCGCCGACTTGAGAAATGGCCTGTTATCTATCGACCTCATCCGGCCGCAGCCGGAACGGATCGTGAAAACGATCTCGATCAATGAGCAGGAATGACGGACTCGTGAAGAAGGACTCGACCGCGTCAGGCGTTGAATCAGAAAGGAGTCGAGGGCCATGACCAACGACAAACAGATTGAACCAAATACAGCCCACCCGGCTATTACACAGGAGGCACTGGCGCAGCTCGGCGATGGCCGTCTCGCTTACGTGAAGACGATCCGTTCCGAGGACGTCGCCAATCTGTTTCCGCAGGCGCCAAAAATCGCGCCGGGCATCAAGCTATTCGCGTTACATGCGGCCGACGGCACGCCGATCATGCTGACGGACACGCGTGAAGCCGCCGTTGCAAACGCCTGGAGCCAGGAACTCGAGCCCGTCAGCGTGCACTGATCAGGGATCAGTCGTCAGACATCAGTAATCAGATAGCGAAAAGAGCGCCGGACGATGTCGTTCCGCGCTCTTTTGATTACTGACTACTGATTGCTGATGCCTGATCAGGCCGCCGTACTCGCTGGCGGCGTTGCAAGCACCGCGTGCAGCGCGTCAGCGTCGGTTGATTCGCGCAACCGACGTGCAATTTCGGGATCGCGCAGTTGGCGTGCAATGCGTGCCAATGCCTTCAGGTGATCGGCGCCTGCCGCCTCCGGCGCGAGCAGCAGAAAGATGAGGTCAACCGGCTGGTTGTCCAGCGCCTCAAAATCGATCGGCCGCTGCAGCCGTGCAAAGAGACCAAAGAGTTCGGCCTAGTTTCGGCAGCTTGCCATGCGGAATCGCCACGCCACTACCGACACCGGTAGAGCCGAGCTTTTCGCGCTGAAGCAGAATTTCCAGAATTTCCTTCTCGCTCTGTCCCGTCAGCTCGGCTGCACGCGTGGCGAGTTCTTGAATCGCCTGCTTCTTGCTATTAACCTTTAGCGCTGCAACAACGGCATTTGGCGCGACGAAATCGGTAAGCGTCATAGACGTGGCCAATGATCGAGAATGACAGCGCCGAGTTGCAAAGGGGGTGTTGAAGGCGGCGGACCATAAGTGCCGTCCGGCCCGCCGTCAATGGCATTACTCCAGCAATATAATGCCATTTTTGTAAATTCTAGCCGCCACGACGCGCTTGATGATCCTTGCGGCGGCGTTTGTAGCGTCGCAACCGCTTTTCAATACGGATCGCTGCCTGCTCGGCGCTGTCGTAGGCATTCGGCGCCATTCCTTCGGCTTCCAGCAATGCGCCTGAATCGAGATGCAGGATGCATTCGGTACGAAACCCGAATCCATCTCTGCCCACCGTTGCATGCCCCGAATAACCGCCACGAAAATATTTCGACGTTGCTTCTTCGACGCGATCGGTGATTTTTCGCTGTAATGCCGCACCGATACTGATGTTTCGACCCGAGACACGCAAAGGCATTGTTGCCTCCATGGGGACTCGTGACGCTGCCTTTAGGCAGACATAAGAGATTTCAGCGTAGAAGTGTTCCACGCGTCAATGCCTTGGAGGGGCATGTTTTCAGGTGCCGGTGGCCTGCTTTTCGCGGCGGCGCTGGACCGAAGATGGAATGCGCAATGCTTCGCGGTACTTCGCAACCGTGCGGCGCGCGATGTCGATCCCGGCACCGCGTAGTTTTTCCACGATCGTATCGTCCGACAACACGTTCTCGGTACTTTCATCGTCGATCAGCTGACGAATACGATGCCGGACAGCTTCAGCGGAATGGGCTTCGCCACCGTCGGCTGCGGCAATGGCAGAGGTAAAGAAATATTTCAATTCAAAGATTCCACGGCTGGTCGCCATATATTTGTTTGCGGTCACCCGCGAAACTGTCGATTCGTGCATGCTAATGGCATCAGCAATCGCCTTGAGATTGAGTGGTCGCAAATATTGAACACCTTTTGCGAAAAATCCGTCCTGCTGACGCACGATTTCGCTCGACACCTTCAGAATCGTCTTTGCTCGCTGATCGAGTGCACGCACCAACCAGGTCGCTGTTTGCAGGCAATCCGCGAGATAGGCTTTTTCTTTTTCATTACGCGTGGTGCCCGACACCTGCGCGTAGTACTGCTGGTTGATAAGCACTTTCGGAAGCGTGTCCGAATTGAGCTCGACCTGCCAGCCGCCATCGGGCGCTGGGCGCACGAACACATCGGGGACAATCGGCTGCACCATAGTTGAGCCGAACATCAAACCTGGCTTTGGATTGAGCATGCGAATCTCAGCGATCATGTCGGCGAGATCCTCTTCAGTGACGCCGCACAGCCGACGCAGGCCGGCGAGATCACGCTTGGCGACAAGATCCAGATGTTCCACCAAGGCCTGCATGGCCGGGTCATAGCGGTTCCGATCCTTAAGCTGGATCGCCAGGCATTCGGTTAGACTTCGCGCGCAGACCCCAGGCGGATCGAAAGTCTGTAAAACCGCAAGCACGAGATCGACGTCGCTGTGCTGCGCCCCGAGTTTTTCTGCGACGGTATCGAGATCGCCTACGAGGTAACCCGCTTCATCAACCATATCGATCAGGTACTGGCCGATCATGCGGCCGGCGGGATTTGAGATGGCCAGCACCATCTGCTCCGCAAGATGGTCGACAAGTGTCGTTTCGGCGGACACGAACGCTTCGAGATTGTAGTCTTCGCCAACGGCCGACCCTACGCCCGACCATTCGGAATAAGCTCCCGGACGCGAATTGCCAGCGGCTGCGTTCTTGTCTCCGCTATCGTCGGGAAACACATTTTCGAGTTCTGTGCCGAGGCCCTGCTCGATAGAACGTCGGCTTGTCTCGAGTTCGGCGTCGATCCAGTCAGCCCCGCCGGCATTGTCATCGGGCTCTGGTGCTGAGGCCTGCGTCTCGCCGGCCGGGCCAGCCTCGTCTTCGCCGGCGCGTTCGAGCAACGGATTGCGCTCGAGCTCGCCTTCCACATAGGCAGTGAGGTCGAGACTGGACAATTGCAACAGCTTGATGGCCTGCATCAGCTGCGGCGTCATCACCAGCCCTTGCGACTGGCGAATTTCCAACCTTTGCGACAAAGCCATTCAGATGTCCCGGCAGAAAACTGGTCCGATTCTTGCTTGTTTATACCAGCTAGCTGCGAGTCGCGGTATGTGATTTAGCAGGCAGACCTTGCACACTTCTTGTGCGCATTAACTTTTGCCCGCCGCTGGCTAGAGCCGAAATTCCTCGCCGAGATAAAGCCGCCGTACGTCAGGATTGTTCACGATGTCGTCGGCGCGACCCTCCATCAGCACCTCTCCGGAATAGATGATATAGGCCCGATCAGTAAGTCCCAGCGTTTCCCGCACATTGTGGTCGGTGATCAGCACGCCGATCCCGCGATTTGTCAGATGGCGCACCAGCGCCTGAATGTCGCCAACGGCAATCGGATCAATACCGGCAAAAGGCTCGTCAAGGAGCATATAGCTCGGCCGAGTCGCCAGTGCCCGCGCAATTTCGACACGCCGTCGTTCGCCACCCGACAGGGCAATTGTCGGAGTCTTACGCAAACGCGCGATGTTGAATTCCTCAAGCAGTGCATCGAGATCCGCCTCGCGCCGCCGGCGATCCGGCTCGACGACTTCGAGGACAGAGCGAATATTGTCTTCCACGTTGAGACCGCGAAAGATCGAGGCTTCCTGCGGCAGATAGCCGATACCAAGCCGGGCACGCTGATACATTGGCAGCGCGGTGACATCGAAGCCATCGAGTTCAATCCGGCCGCGATCAGCGTTGATCAGGCCGGTGATCATGTAGAACACGGTCGTTTTACCGGCACCGTTCGGTCCCAACAGGCCCACCGCTTCGCCGCGCCTGACGTATAAAGTGACACCCTTGACGACCACCCGGCCGCCAAAGCTTTTTTCGACTCCGTGCGCAGCAAGATAGGCATGGCGTACAGCCGGCCGGCTATCGCCGTCGTGGCGCGGGCGAGTCTGTGGCGGACTTCGATATGTCTGATGCGCGACATCCGCCTGCGCATGGGCAATCGCAGCCTGGCGCGCCCGCGCTTCGACCGGAGTCATCGTCCGGCGGGCAGGCGAGAATTTGCGCCTAAACAGTGAGAGAAAATTCACTAGGCTACCTCGCGCCGGGATGAATCTAGACGCATTTCTGCAGGCGGCGAGCCTGCGACCTTACCTGATTCCCGTCGCTGCGCCTGAATGACCGCATTCATGCAAGAATTCAATTGAAGGGTCGCACGGGAATGGGGCGCGGTGCCTGCCCGTCAACGCTCCCGCCTTTTGAATCGGGCGTGGATGCACTTGGCTGAACCAACATTTGGACGCCTTGTCCACTCTTTCCGGCTTCGACCCGCGACACACCGCTCGTCAAATCGACCACCAGTTTTCCGCCCCGCAAAACGTTCTGCCCTTGAGTCATAATCACGGGATTGCCGGTAAGCGTCACGGTGTTGGCTTTCATATCGAAAATGCCAAGCTCGCCGGTCGCGGTCTGATCTTTCTGTGTAACCACGACGCCACCACGCGCCTCAAGGCGCTTGATGCGCTGCTCGCCGCTTGGCCCCGGACTCGCAGCCTGAAGGGTCTTACTTGCGCCTGTTGGCTCACCGCTTTGCTCGTAGAACACCACCAGCGACTTGCAGCGCAGACCGGTATCGCCCTGCTTCACCCGTACATCGCCGCTGAAGGTCGCTTCTTTCTGCTTGTCGCGAACTTCCAGCGTCGCCGCCTCGATGTGGACGGGCTGATCGCGATTTTGCGAGAAGCCCTGCAAGGCATTGGGCGGCCCTTGCGACGTTGTCTGCGCGAGCGCAATTAAGCCGCTCGAAAAAAGCCCGATCGCGAGCGCAATAATGAATCCGGGCTTCTGCATCATCGTTGCTCGCCCGCTTTCGATTGCTCCGGCTGATTCAATGTCATGTCCATGACGACACCGCCGTGGAATCGGATGACTTCCCCGGAATCGACAATATCCAGCCGGTTGGCATTGAGCGTGCCCTGAAGCATTCTTACCTCGACCGGATGCTCCGAGACGACGTTCCCTTTTCGTATGTCGACCAGCGCCTCGCTCAGACGCCCCTGATATCCAGTCGAAGAATTAAGAACGATGTCGCGATCGAGCCTGAGTGTTTCCGCCTTCGCATCATAGAGTCCGGTGGCTGCATTAAGCTCCATCGTGCTCTTGTCTTGCATTTCGACTTTGGCGCGGATGTTGCGCAATTCGACGATGTCGGGTTTTGTCATATCTTGCGCCGCAGTATCGGCTGTCAGCTCGTAGGCACGCGCATCGCGCGTAAATCCTGACAGGCGCGGCTGCTCCATTGTTACCTTTGTCCCGGACACAACGAGATTGTCGATGTTGATCGGCAATTTGGCGAGCATGCGGAGCGGATTGAGGTACGTTATCAATATGACAACAATCACAGCGACCGACACGACAGCGGGCATTGCGACCCGCAGGACGCGCACCAATCGGCTATGACGGCGCGCAGCGAGAAAAGCACGCTCGGCATTGCCGCGGCTCATCGTCCAATAAGCGCGCTTCGCGTCAGGGTCTGACTGATCTGTGATCACACGGTTCATGCCAAGTCCGGCATCCGTCTGCACCCAAAAGAATTCCCGGAAACCATCATCTGCTCCCCAAAACAAGATGCCGTCGGAATATGGCTCCGACGCGGCAACCAGCCGCGCGCCGTTAACCAATTAGCGCTAGAATACAATAACTTATGACGAATGAGAAAAAATATCCTCCGCCGCCCAGCCGGCGAGATCGAGGCGCGCGCGGTCGGGCAGGAAGCGGAAACAGGCCGCCGCTAGATCGGTACGACTCTCGCGCGCAAGCATAACGTCGAGCTTTTCCTTCAAGGCATGCAAATGCAGGACGTCGGTTGCGGCATAGGCCACTTGCGCATCACTAAGTTCTTCGGCACCCCAATCGGAGAGCTGCTGCTGCTTGGACACATCGATTCCGAGGACTTCGCGTGCCAGGTCCTTGAGGCCATGTTTGTCGGTGTAGGTGCGGGCGAGTCGTGAGGCGATCTTCGTGCAATAGACTGGCTCGGCCATCACTCCGAAAGTCTTTGCGAGAATGCCCATGTCGAAACGCGCAAAGTGAAAGATTTTGAGAATTGATTTGTCGGCCAGAAGTTTCTCGATATTCGGCGCCTTGCGCTGACCGGCACCAATCTGAATCACATCCGCGGATCCATCACCTGGTGACAACTGGACGACGCACAATCGGTCCCGATTGGGATCAAGACCCATTGCTTCGGTGTCGATGGCCACCGACCCCTTGTAACCGGAGAGGTTGGGAAGGTCGCCACGATGCAGACGGATGGTCATTGGGATCTTCGGCTCGGAACCTTGGTGCCCAGGAGAGGACTCGAACCTCCACGGCTTTCACCGCTAGTACCTGAAACTAGTGCGTCTACCAATTCCGCCACCTGGGCTCGTTGCGACCAGATACGGAGCCACTTCCGGCTTGTCAATGAACGGGTTTTCCTGCTCTGTACAGCCCTCGGGCGGTTATTGGCCGGTTTCCAGGCATCTCCGCACGAAAATCGAGAGCGGCATGAGCGCGCGCAGCCCATACGATACCCTCGTCACTGTTTATGGCGGATCAGGATTTCTCGGCCGTCATGTGGTTCGCGCTCTGGCTAAGCGCCACTACCGCATACGGGTGGCGGTTCGCCGGCCTGAACTCGCCGGGCATTTGCAGCCGCTGGGTCGCGTGGGGCAGATCCATGCGGTGCAGGCCAATCTGCGTCACGCTGCCTCGGTCGAGGCAGCGGCGCGCGATGCGCACGTACTCGTCAATCTCGTGGGAATTTTGTTCGAGCGTGGCCGCCAGCGCTTCCAGGCAGTGCACACTTACGGCGCAGAGCAAGTCGCGTTGGCGGCGAGTGCGCACGGGGCCCGGCTAGTCCACGTATCGGCCATCGGCGCTGATTCCAATTCGTCGAGCGTCTATGCGCGCACCAAGGCAGATGCCGAAAGGCTGGTGCTGGCGGCGCAACCGTCGGCATCTATCATGCGGCCATCAATTTTGTTCGGGCCGGAGGACGATTTTTTCAATCGTTTTGCTGCGCTCGCGCGGCTTTCACCTGCGCTGCCGCTTATCGGTGGCGGTCTGACTCGTTTTCAGCCGGTGTTTGTCGGTGACGTCGCGCGGGCTGTCGCCGATGCGGTTGACGGTGGTACGCGTCCGGGCGCGATTTATGAACTTGGCGGACCCGACGTACGGACATTCAAGGAGCTCATGCAATTCGTGCTCCGGACAATCGAGCGCAAACGCCTGCTGGTGCCTCTACCCTTCTTCCTTGCGAAGATGCAGGCCGCGGTTCTGCAGTATGCTCCAAAACCGCCGCTGACTCCGGACCAGGTCGAATTGCTCCGCGTTGACAACGTCGTGTCCGACGCCGCTAAGACCGAGGTGCGCACGCTGCAGGGTCTCGGCATCGAGCCTGAGACAATCGAAGCGATCGTCCCCTCTTATCTGTGGCGGTTTCGTAAGACCGGCCAGTTCCGCAGCCGTGTCGCCTGACGGTTGTTCTACAGAATATAGAGCGCAAACAGCCCGGTGCCGCCTACGAGAATGCGCCACCACGCAAACAGTGCGAAGCTGTGCCGCTGCACGTAGCCCAGGAACGTCTTGACGACGATCCATCCGAAGATGAACGAGAAGATGAAGCCGACGGCAACCACCGTGACGTTTCCGCTCGCGGCGAGATCGCCACGGCTTTTGAAGACCTCGTACGCAAACGCGCCAACCATGGTCGGCATTGCAAGCCAGAATGAAAATTCCGCAGCTGAACGGCGGTCGGCGCCGAACAGCATGGCGCCTACAATTGTTGCTCCTGCACGCGACACGCCCGGTATCATCGAGATGCACTGGATAATCCCGATGCCGAGATACATCGGCAAGGTGAAAGCCGTCGCATCATGATAGCGCGCCTTCAGGTTCGTACGGTCGACCCAAAGCAGAACAAAGCCGCCGATGACGAGCGAAATGCACACAATTCGCACGTCAAACAAATATGTCTTGATGACGCGATAGGCGAGCGCCCCGACAACAGCCGCTGGCAAAAAGGCAAGGAGTACGCCGATGACGAAGCGTGCTGCCTCCCATTGCGTGAACATCGCCTTAGCCAACGCCCACAGCCGGCCGAAATAAATCGAAAGCAGTGCGAGAATGGCGCCAAGCTGGATCAGGATTGCGAACGATTTGCCGAACGCATCATCGCCCCAGCCGAACAAGTGCTCAATCAAGAGCAGATGGCCGGTAGACGACACCGGGAGGTATTCGGTCAAGCCCTCGACGATACCGAGCACGGCCGCTTTGATAAGGTCGAGATGCATGAATTGCTCCGGAAATTTACGGATGTCTTCTGCAAGCAACGAAACGGCCAGCGCTTTTGGCCCAAAGCGGGGTGACTGGCAACGAAAAAAGGTGAAAATTTTGGTAGCGATTTGCGCTGACGCTCTGCTTTTCTATAGTGCGGCGTTGATTCCCACCGGCCTGTTCCAGACCGACCGCCTATGTTGACGCTGTTTCATCACCCGCTCTGCCCACGTTCGCGTTACGTGCGGCTGATCTTTGCTGAGTACGGTATTGCCATCCGCCTCGTAGAAGAGCGGTTTTGGGAGCGCAGGGAGGAATTTCTGCTGCTCAACCCGGCCGGAGAGCTGCCGGTGCTCGTGACCGAAGGCCAGCCGCCAATTCCGGGCGCGACGATCATCTCGGAATATGTCGAGGAAACCCATCCACAGGACGGATCAGACCGCCTGCTGCCCGAGCTGGTAGGACGGCGGGTCGAAGTACGGCGGCTGGCGAACTGGTTCAACGACAAGTTTTACGCTGAGGTCAGCGGCCCGCTTGTGTACGAACGTGCATTCAAGCGGCACATGACGCAGGAACAGGGTGGCGGCCCACCGGACACCGACGCCCTGCGCGCTGCACGCCAAAATATACGCTATCATCTGGCCTATATCGGGTGGCTCGTGCGCACACGCGACTGGCTCGCAGGCGACCGGCTGAGCTTGGCCGACCTATCAGCGGCGGCGCATCTTTCGGCTGCAGACTATTTGGGCGAAGTGCCGTGGAACGAAGACGAAGCGACAAAGAACTGGTACGCGCGCGTAAAGTCGCGCCCGTCGTTTCGCGCAATCCTCGCCGACATGCTCGCGGGCCTGCCGCCGTCGAAAAGTTACGCCGATCTCGACTTCTGAACGATCCGACCGCGATCAAGTCTGCCCTTGCCGAACAGGCGGGTGTGCACGGCTTCGACGCGTTCGGCATCGTAAAGCCGGATGCCGCACCAGAACTCAAATCGCGCCTCGAAAACTATATCACCGGCGGCGCACATGGTGACATGACCTGGCTGGCAACGAGCGCGCAGCGGCGAGCTTCGCCGCTCACCATGTGGCCCGACGTTCGATCAATCATCATGCTGGGACTGAACTACGGGCCCGATGATGATCCGCTGGCGATCTTAAAAGCCGGTGATCGCGCGGCGATCTCGGTCTATGCCAAGGGCGACGACTATCACGAGCTTATCAAATCCAAACTCAAGCACCTCGCGCGCTGGCTTACCGCCAACGCCGGCGGGGACGTCAAGGTATTCGTCGACACCGCGGCCGTTATGGAGAAGCCACTTGCGGCCCATGCTGGACTCGGTTGGCAGGGCAAGCACACTAACCTTGTTTCGCGCCAGTTCGGCTCCTGGCTATTTCTCGGTTCGATCTTCACGACGCTCGATCTGCCGGCTGACCCCGCGGACCCTGACAGCTGCGGCAGTTGCCGGGCCTGTCTCGATATTTGTCCAACCGCGGCTTTTCCTGCGCCATACAAGCTCGACGCGCGACGGTGCATTTCCTACCTAACCATCGAGCACAAAGGGCCGATTCCCCGCGAATTGCGTCCCGCGATGGGTAACCGCATCTTCGGCTGTGACGATTGCCTCGCAGTCTGCCCGTGGAACAAGTTTGCGAGCCGGGGACGCGAGGCCAAGCTTGCGGCGCGCAACACGCTGCGCGCACCGCGCCTCGCCGATCTCGTTCGCCTTGATGATGTGCAATTCCGAACGTTGTTTTCCAAGACGTCGATCAAACGAACCGGACGTAACCGGTTTGTTCGAAACGTCTTAATCGCAATTGGCAACTCAGCCGACGTAACACTCAGCGCCGAAGCTGAACGATTGCTTCACGATCCATCACCGCTGGTGCGAGGTGCTGCAGTCTGGGCGTTATCAAAACTATTGCCGCGTCAGCGTTTTGCAGCGCTTCGAGAAAAGCACGCCGAATCCGATTCCGCGGTTCTGGAAGAGTGGGCCACGGCGCTTGCCTAGAATTCTTTAACGGCTGCAACAAGTCGATCAATGTCCTCGGGGCGCGATAGTCGATGGTCGCCGTCCTTGATCAAGGTCAGCACAACGTCGTCGCGGGAAAACCGGGACACTAATTCAACCGCATGCCGCCATGGGACATCCGGATCCTGCACGCCTTGCAGAATATGCACCGAACAGCCGGTTTCTATCAGTCCGTCGAGCAACAAGTGATTTCTGCCGTCTTCAATAAGCCCGCGCGTGATCGGATAAGGTTCGTCACCGTACTGCGAGGGCCGTAGCCATTGTCCCTTTTTCTCGATTTCGCGTTTGGTCGCGTCGGAAAACTGCTTCCACATCAATTCTTCGGTGAAGTCGACTGCGGGGGCAATCAGCAGCATGCCCGCAATTGGCGCCGCGTCTTTGTTCGCTCCCAAAGCCCTGCTCAGCAACAATGCCAACCACCCTCCCATTGACGACCCGATGACCAGCTGCGGCCCGCGTGCGAAGCGCAAGTAGACCGCCAGGCTTTCGTCGAGCCACCGCCCAATCGTTCCCTCGGTGAAAGAGCCGCCCGACTCGCCGTGGCCGGAATAATCAAACCGTAAACAAGCGCGGCCTTCTTTTTCCGCCCAATGATCGAGCGCCTCGGCTTTTGTGCCTTTCATGTCGGATTTAAAGCCGCCCAGCCAGAAAAGCCCGGGATTTGCACCTTTGCGCTCGCGTACGGCGATGGGTCGACCGTCCCTGCCGGACCCGACCGTGATGGATGTGAGGCGCGGTTCATTCATGGATATCTTTTCGCAGGACGACCACCGTCGTGGCAATGCGCAGCCGTTGCCCAGGTTGATGGTGAAGTCTATACATTACCGCTGAACATCAACGGATGTCATGTCGAGTTTGTCCGCACCAATCCCCGAACCGAACGTGCAGTCGCACGTTGTTGAGCGCACAGCTCAGACCGCTCTCAACCCGATCACGGTGCTCGTCGTGGTGCCTACTCTCGACGTCGGTGCTGCCGACGCCGGCGCGGTCGAACTCGTGCGCATTCTTTCAAGGGCTGGTTTTCACGCCATCGTCGTGTCGCGCGCCGGCCGCCTGGTCACCGACATAACGTCGGCCGGCGGCGAATTTATCCCGCTCGATGTCTCGAGCAATAATCCGCTCCTGATGCTGCGCAACGCAATCAAGTTGACAAGGTTGGTGTGGGATCGTCGGTGCCGTGTGATTCACGCCTTTGGCCGCGCAGGCGCATGGAGTTCATTTATCGCGGCGCGGCTGTGCGGAATTCCGCTTGTGACCAGTTGCTACAAAGGTTTCCGGGAACAGAATATTTTCAAACACCTCTATAACAGCGTCATGGCGCGCGGCGATCGCGTCATCGCGTCAAGCGAGCAGATCGCGCAGTTGATCAACGATCGCTACTCCACATCGTGGAACAAGATCGCCGTAGTTTCGTGCAGCATTGATCTCGACCGTTTCGATCCGGATAAAGTTACACGCGAGCGCATCGACGCAATGCGAAGCGCATGGGGCGTCAAGCGTGATACGAAAGTCATTCTAATCACGGGGCGCATCCTGCGGCGCAAAGGTCATCATGTTGTCGTCAAAGCGGTGCAGCGACTCAAGGAAATGGGGTTGAAGGATTTTCTGTGCGTATTCGTCGGCGAAGATCGCGGCCGCACGCGCTACACAGGCGAGCTTTGGGATCTCGTCCTATCCACCGGGACAATGGATGTGATCCGTATGGCTGCTCCGGTTGCTGACATGCCTGCTGCGTTTGCTGCGGCGTCTGTTATCGTTTCGGCGGCCATACAGCCGGAAGGCGTGCAGCGCGCGATCCTGGAAGGCCAGGCGATGGCACGGCCAGTCATCGTGTCTGACCTTGGCGCTGGAGCCGATGTCGTGCTCACGGCGCCCGCGGTGCCCGAAAGCCGGATTGCAGGATTTCGTTTCCAGGCCGGAGACGATGCGGCGCTCGCCGCAGCCCTGCTTCGGCTGTTCTCGATGCCCGAGCCCAACCGGGCAACTATCGGCCGACGCGGTCGCGAGTGGGTTATAGGACATTTCAATACGGCGATTGTGACCGAACAGACGCTGCGCCTCTATCGAGACGTTGCCGGGCTGAGCATGCGGCCGGATGTCTCCGCATAAAACTAAATCACGACAAAATAAGAGCAATTTGAACAGTTTGGCCTTCGGTTTCAAACTGTTAGACGCCCATACCCGCGGAACTGCGTTGACTTCTGGGCCGTTTCTACCAATCTACGGCTATTCCGAAGGCGCTCCGATGCCGGCGGACAGTTGAAACAGCATAAGGAGAAAGTAGCCATTCGTCGTCCGATGAAGTCCGCGCTGCCCGTTCAGAAGGACGGCCCGCGCATAAACGAGGAGATCCGCGTCCGCGAGATCCAGCTAATAGATGCCAGTGGCCACAACCACGGTCCCACACCGATCCAAGCCGCGCTCGATATGGCGCAGGCTGCGGGGCTCGACCTGGTCGAAATCGCCCCCAACTCGGCGCCTCCCGTCTGCAAAATCCTGGATTACGGCAAATACAAATTTCAGGCGCAGAAGAAAGCGGCGGAAGCCCGCAAAAAACAGAAAGTCGTCGAGGTCAAGGAGATCAAACTCCGGCCAATGATCGACGACCACGACTACGATGTTAAAATGCGCTCTATGAAGCGCTTCTTCGAAGAAGGCGACAAGGTCAAGATCACCTTGCGATTCCGAGGGCGCGAAATGGCGCACCAGGAGCTCGGCTACAAATTGCTCGAACGCGTGAAAGCAGACACCGGCTCGTTCGCCAAGATCGAATCGGAACCACGGTTCGAAGGCCGGCAAATGGTCATGATGCTAGCACCGCGGTAGTGTGGCCGAACGCTTTACAGGTATGTCAAACGCGCCACTCGCAAATTGCGGGTGGCGCGTTGGTTTTGGCGCCATTTAGCTTTCCGGCGGCGGGCGGTTGCATGCCGCAGCAGCCTCTGCCATAACGCCGCGCATTCACCGCCCGGCCAGTAAGGGCTGCCGTGGCGGCGATTAACGCTCAATCCCGAGCACCCGCTCCCGGGCTCATTTGCCTGAAAGAGCATATTCCGGCCAGCGGGCACGCCCGCAGTGAGCCGATGAGGAGAGCCAAATGCCCAAGCTGAAGACCAAATCGGGCGCCAAAAAGCGCTTCAAGATTACCGCGACCGGCAAGGTGAAATACCAGCAGACCGGCAAGCGCCACGGCATGATCAAGCGGACCACCAAGACGATCCGCGAGCATCGCGGCACAAATGTGCTGTTCAAGACCGACGGCGACAACGTCAAGAAGTACTGGCTGCCGAACGGCTGACCGGTTTTCGCCGACCGCGCGTACGCGGTCGTTCCTCGTCCGTAACCTGCACGTATTGCAAGGAGAATTCCTATGGCCCGCGTCAAACGTGGTGTCACCTCACACGCCAAGCACAAGAAGGTCCTGAAGGCCGCCAAGGGCTACTACGGCCGTCGCAAAAACACGATCCGCATCGCCAAGCAGGCGGTGGAAAAGGCGAACCAATACGCCTTTCGTGACCGCAAGCGACGCAAGCGCACATTCCGTGCCTTGTGGATCCAGCGCTTGAATGCGGCAGTGCGACCCTTTGGGTTGAACTACAGCCGTTTCATCGCGGGCCTGGCGAAAGCTGGCGTAACGGTAGACCGGAAGGTTTTGTCCGATCTTGCGATTCGTGAGCCAGTTGCTTTCCAGGCGATCGTGGAAAAGGCCAAGGCCGCGTTGCCGGCGTAAGGTTTGCGTTAGGTGCCAACCCAAACGCGATGCGCGGGTCGGGACCCGCGCATGACAGGGTGGTGAAGCTATGTCCGACATCGCAAAACTTGAAACAGAAATTCTGGCGAGCGTCGCCGCAGCGAAGGACGAGGCGGCGCTAGAAACCGTTCGCATCGCCGCGCTCGGAAAGAACGGCTCCATCTCGGCACTGCTCAAGACGCTCGGCTCGATGTCGCCCGATGAGCGCAAGACGCAAGGTCCAGCTATCAACGGCCTGAAGGACCGCGTGACGGAATCAATCGCAAAACACAAAGAAACGCTCAACGCGGCGGCACTCGATGCGCGACTCAATACCGAGACCGTCGACGTCACACTGCCCGTGCGTGAAACGCCGGCAGAGATCGGCCGCGTCCACCCCATTAGTCAGGTGACCGATGAGCTGACGGCCATCTTCGCCGACATGGGTTTCGCGGTCGCCGAAGGGCCCGACATCGAAACTGACGACTACAACTTCACCAAACTTAATTTTCCTGAAGGCCATCCGGCCCGCGAAATGCACGACACGTTCTATTTCGCACCAAAGCCGGACGGCTCGCGCCTGCTGCTGCGCACGCATACCTCGCCGGTTCAAGTGCGTACGATGCTCAGCAAAAAGCCGCCAATCCGCGTCATTTGCCCCGGTCGCACCTATCGCAGCGACTCCGACCAGACCCACACGCCAATGTTCCACCAAGTCGAAGGCCTCGTGATCGATAAGGGGTCTCACCTCGGCCATCTGAAGTGGATCCTTGAGGAATTCTGCAAGGCTTTCTTCGAGGTCGACAGCGTGAAGATGCGCTTCCGCCCGTCATTCTTCCCATTTACGGAGCCATCGCTCGAGGTTGACATCCAGTGCAAGCGCGACAAGGGCGAAATCCGCTTCGGCGAAGGCGAAGACTGGCTTGAAATTCTCGGTTGCGGAATGGTGCACCCGAACGTGCTGCGCAATTGCGGGCTCGATCCCGACGAATATCAAGGTTTTGCCTGGGGCATGGGGATCGACCGCATCGCGATGCTCAAGTACGGCATGAACGATCTGCGCGCCTTCTTCGAGGCCGATGTGCGTTGGCTTTCGCACTATGGTTTCCGCCCGCTCGATTTTCCCACGCTGGCCGGGGGTCTGAGTTCATGACCGCGCCGCGGCCTCTCTCACCGCTCGACCGTGCTGTCTTTGCACTGGTCACGCGTGGCTGGGACTCGCACAAGATCGCGAGTTACGAATCGACGTTGCGCAAGCGCGACAAGGAGATGTCGGCCGAGGCCTCGCACACGTTCGCCTCGATCGACGCCAAGGCCACGGGTCTTTTGACGCACACGTCGATGATGATCGCCGGGCTCGGCCTGATCGCGCCGCTTGTCGCCGACAGCGACTTTGAAGTCGGGATCGTCATCATGGAAATGGCGATCTATCTGCTGATTGCACTGGGCTGTCTGCGATGTCTGTCGGTATTCCACGTCCATGAATTCGAGGCTGCCGATCATGTCCAGGATCGCATTCATCGCGAGCTGATCATCCGCGCCGAGCTTTACAGTCTTTGCATTCGTGCCGCGATCCTGTTCACCATGGTGGTCTTCGCGTTGCTGCCGCTTCTCTATTTCTGGACGCCGGAGAAAGCGGCATGAAGTTCACGTTGCCCTGGCTGAAGGACCACCTCGAAACCGACGCGTCGCTGGCCGAGATCGTCGACAAGCTTACGATGATCGGCCTTGAGGTCGAGAACGTCGAGGACAAGGCAGACCTGCTCAAGCCATTCGTGATTGCGTCCGTCATCTCGGCGGAGAAACATCCCAACGCGGACCGTCTCAAGGTCTGCGTGGTCGATATCGGTGACGGCAAACCGATCCAGGTCGTCTGCGGGGCGCCTAACGCACGCGCGGGCATGAAAGGTGTCTTCTCGGCGCCAGGAACCTTTATCCCGGGAAAAAACATCACGTTGACGGTTGGCACGATCCGCGGCGTCGAAAGCCGGGGCATGCTGTGCTCGGCCGCCGAGCTGATGATTTCGGACGATCATGAAGGAATTATCGATTTGCCGGCAGATGCGCCGGTTGGCAAATCCTATGTTGAATGGGCGGGCACGAGCGACCCGGTGATCGAAATCAATCTTACGCCCAACCGCCCCGACTGCACCGGCGTTTCAGGTATTGCGCGCGACCTCGGCGCAACCTCAATCGGCACATATAAAGACAGGATTCCAAAACCGGTGAAGGGCTCTTTCCCCTGCCCGGTCAAAGTCACACTCGACTTCGGCAAGACGCCATCGCTGTGCCCGGCCTTCGGATTGCGCCTCGTGCGCGGCGTCAAGAACGGGGCTTCACCCGACTGGCTGCAGAAGCGACTGACCGCAATCGGGCTACGGCCGATCAACGCGCTTGTCGACATCACCAATTTTATCACCGTCGACCGTGGCCGGCCGTTGCACGTGTTCGATGCCGACAAGGTTCACGGCAATCTGACGGTGCGACGCGCAAGAAATGGAGAGACGCTGCTGGCGCTCGACGGAAAGACCTACACGCTCGATGAAGCGATTTGTGTGATCGCCGACGAAAAAGGTGTCGAATCGCTCTCCGGCATCATGGGTGGCGAGGCGACCGGCTGCTCGGACAAGACCACGAACGTTCTTGTCGAATCGGCGCTCTGGGACGAGTTCAATATCGCACAGAGCGGCCGAAAACTCGGTATCAATTCTGACGCACGCTATCGTTTCGAGCGTGGTGTCGATCCCGCGTTTATGGTGCCGGGCCTCGAGCTCGCCACCCAGATGGTCCTCGAACTCTGCGGCGGCGAAGCGTCGGAGACCATCGTCGCCGGCGATCCGACGCCGAAGGAAAAGGTCATCGATTTCCCCTTGAGCGAACTGCCGCGGCTTGCCGGGCTGAAATTGCCGCTGGCGGACTTGCGGCGTGTCCTGGAAAAACTCGGCTTTTTCACCGCCGGCCAGAGCGAGCGCGTGAAAGTTGCTGTACCGTCGTGGCGGCCCGATGTTCATGGCCGTGCCGATATCGTCGAGGAGCTCGTGCGTATTTTCGGCGTGGACCGCGTGCCATCGACTCGTTTCGCGCGAGAGCAGGCGCGCAAGCCCGTCCTCACCGCAATCCAGAATCGCACGCGCAAAGCGAAGCGCGCGCTTGCCGCGCGCGGATTGCTCGAAGCAGTCACCTGGTCGTTCGTATCGAAGCGCGAAGCCGAGCTTTTTGGGGGCGGCGCACCGGAGCTTGCGCTTGCCAATCCGATCGCCGCCGAGTTGTCCGACATGCGGCCGAGCCTCATTCCCGGATTGATCATGGCGGCGCAACGTAATGCCGACCGCGGATCCCTCGACACCGCAATGTTCGAAGTTGGCCAGATCTTCAAAGGCGACACGCCTGCTGATCAGCTCACCGCCGCCAGCGGGTTGCGCCGCGGCCTTGCCAAGCCATCGGGCAGCGGGCGCCACTGGTCGGACAAGGCCGGACCCGTCGATGTTTTTGATGCAAAAGCCGACGCCTTTGCCGTGCTGGCTGCCGCCGGTGCTCCGGTGCAGGCTTTGCAAGTCGTACCTGGTGGTCCGGCCTGGTTTCACCCCGGACGCAGCGGCACTATCCAGATTGGCCCGCAGAATATCCTTGGACACTTCGGCGAACTGCATCCGCGGGTGATTGCCGCGCTGAAGGCCGAGGGTCCTTTGGTCGCCTTCGAAGTGATTCTCGAGAAAGTTCCCGAGCCGAAAGTGCGTCCAACGCGCGCGAAGCCGTTGCTCGACTTGTCGCCGTTCCAGCCGGTCGAGCGCGATTTTGCGTTCGTCGTCGACAATACAGTGAAGGCCGCCGACATCGTGCGGGCGGCGCAGAACGTGGACAGGAAGCTTGTAAGCAACGTCGTTGTCTTCGATCTGTATGAAGGCAAAGGCATCGATCCCGGCAAGAAATCGATAGCGATAGCGGTCACCATTCAGCCGCGCGATAAAACAATGACCGACGCCGAGATCGAGGCACTCGCCGGAAAGATCGTTGCCGAGGTGACAAAGAGAACCGGCGGCGTATTGCGCGGTTAGGCCGGCAGCAGATCCGTATAGGCAAATCCATCGCGCTCGACGGTCTCGCCGGTTTTGACCGCGACTCTTTGCGATAGCATTGGACCAGCCGAGACGAACGAGTGAAATTCACCATTCTCACCGCACGGGTCGATGCTCGCGGGGAGCGCCTCAAGGAGCGCACGGTCGAATCGGCGGCCAGCGAATGATGCCGGCAATTTTTTCAAGTCGACCGTGCAAACATGGGCTTCGATGCCGGCGGCGATCATGTCATAGGCGAGCATACGCGTCGGCCGGCCCCATAGCGGAAACACCGGCACGATACCGGTGCCGGAAAGTTGGCGTTCGCGGTAGGCTCGTACATCTTCCAGGAACAGGTCGCCAAAAATGATGTGTGTTATTCCGGATGCGCGCGCGGCTGCCATGACCTCGGCCATTTTGCGCTCATAGATTTCATTCGGGCATGGATACGGGATATGAATGATGACCGGGCGCAGACCGGCGGCATCGAGCTGGGCGCGCAGCAGTTCTTCACGCACCCCGTGCATGCTTACGCGGCGAAACGTATCCGTTACCGTGGTCAAGGCGCCGACAATTTCGAAGCAGCCCACAACGCGGGTCTCATGCAGTGCCAACGCGCTGTCTTTACCGCTCGACCATGCGATGAGCGCCTTGGAAGAAGTCGGCATGGTATCCAAAGAGTTGCAAGCCAGGTCCAACCGGCATTGTGCGGCAAACTTTATGGCTAACAATCGGTAACACCGACAGCCTGCCGCGCCAAATAGGCCGGTGAACTAAATTGCAATGAGTCCTCACTAGATTTTTAGGAGACGTGCGCGGGATCCTTCTCGCGAAGGGGAAACGTCTTGAGCGCCAAGAACTGGCGCCGAGGGCCGGTCATGAGCTGGGTGGTCGATGGGGTGGGGCGCTTTCTGGCGCGCTATCTGGAAAAGCCGGTACAAGGTTACGAGCCGTTCACACCGTCGGATCCCGGCGCGTTGCGGGCAACCCTGCAGCCCGGTGATGTGCTGCTGGTTGAAGGCAACAATCATATTTCCGGCGTCATCAAGTATCTGACGCAGTCGACCTGGTCGCACGCCGCACTCTATGTTGGGCCGATCGGAGACCGCGTCACTGCCGACGGTGAGCCGCTGGTCCTGGTCGAGGCTAATATCGGTCAGGGTGTGGTGGCGGCACCGCTTTCAAAATATGCCCGCTTCCATACCCGCATCTGCCGGCCAACCCAGCTTAACGAAGATGATCGTGCCCGGGTCTGCGCCTACGCGGCAGAACGCATTGGATTCGACTACGATCTCAAGAATATCATCGATCTGATGCGTTACCTGTTTCCGATGCCGGTGCCGCAACGCTGGCGCCGTCGCATGATGGCGCTCGGGTCCGGACATCCTACCCGCATCATCTGCTCGGCGCTGATCGCGCAGGCGTTTGACACCGTGCGCTACCCGATTTTGCCGAAGATCACACGGATCGAAAGCGAAGCGGCGCGTCAGGAAATCCTGGAAATCCGCCACTCATCCCTTTATGCGCCGCGCGACTTCGACATTTCTCCTTATTTCGAGGTCGTGAAACCGACCCTTGTGCACGGCTTTGACTACAAGACCATCGCATGGGCAGATCAGCCGGCAGCCGAAATCGTCCCTCTCGTGCCCACGCAAGACGACACACTTTCGCCGGTCTCGTAGCCGGCGGTCTTGCCGAATGTCGCGGCCACAACTACCTGTGCCGCTATGATCGACGCCTTCACCAAAGCGCTTTCGCAGATGTTTGCCCCCGCCATGCGGCGCGTCCTGCTTAAGGCCGTGGGCCTGGCGCTTATTGTCATTGTGTTCATCGGCATCCTCATGCAGCGGCTGCTGTCCGCCTGGGCGGATGCCGGCGCGAACTGGGCCGAGCAAACGTCCGGAATAGCGCCGCATGCGGCCTGGGCCGCGCTCACCTGGGTGCTGTCTGTCATTGCGGCCCTAGGCGTCATCACGGGCGCGTTGTTCTTGATGCCGGCAGTCACTGCTTTCGTTGGAAGCTTTTTTGTTGATGAGGTCGCCGAAGCTGTCGAACGGGAATACTATCCGGCGCATCCGCCTGGCCGTGCCTTACCGTTTTTCCGTGCACTCATCGAAGGCACCAAGATTGCCGCGCTTGCGGTCATTGTCTATCTCTGCGCGTTGCCATTTATACTGCTTGCCGGGCTGGGCATCATCATTTTGTTTCTCGCAAACGCCTACCTCCTCGGACGCGAATATTTTGAGCTTGCCGCCATGCGATTCCGCTCGCCGCACGAAGCGAAATCCATGCGCAAAGCCAATGCGACTTACGTATTCCTGGCTGGCATGGTGGTTGCTGCTTTCGTATCGATCCCGATCGTCAATCTGGCCACACCCATTTTTGCGATGGCCTTCATGGTCCACGTGCATAAAAGGCTGGCCGGCGCGCGGATCGAGCTCGTCGAAGCACCGCGCTGACGGTCATCCTTTCGGACGCAAATCGACGACGCGTATGGCCTTGCCGAGGGACCGTTCGACCGTGCCCGGTTTGACGGTGCGGACCTCCGCGGTCACGCCGGTCGTCGCCTTGATGTGATGCGCGAGATCGCGGTCGCACTCGATATAGACATCTTCCGCATCGATACGCGATTCGACAACGACCGTAATCTCGTCGAGACGTTCGGCGCGCCGCAGCTCGATGACGAAGTGAGGCGCGAGGCGCTCGTCTTTGAGGATGATCTCCTCGATCTGGCTTGGAAACACATTAACGCCGCGCACGATCATCATGTCGTCCGAGCGACCTGCGACCTTCTCCATCCGGCGCATTGAGCGCGCGGTGCCGGGCAGCAAACGCGACAGGTCGCGCGTGCGATAGCGTACCACCGGCATCGCCTCCTTGGTCAGCGTGGTGAACACGAGTTCACCGACCTCGCCGTCGGGCAAAACCTTGCCGGTGACCGGATCAATGACTTCCGGATAAAAATGATCTTCCCAGATATGCGGACCGTCTTTGCTTTCGATGCATTCGCAGGAAACACCTGGACCGATGATTTCGGACAATCCGTAATTGTCGATGGCGTGGAGATCGAATGCGGCTTCGATCTCGGTCCGCATCGCGTTGGTCCACGGCTCGGCCCCGCACATCGCAATCTTGAGCGAGCACTGGCGCGGATCAATGCCTTGGGCGTGAAATTCGTCAAGGATTGCAAGTATATAGCTTGGTGTAACGAAAATGACGTCGGGACGGAAATCGGTGATCAGGCGCACCTGCCGCTCCGTCATCCCGCCCGACACGGGCACGACGGTCATGCCGAGTCGCTCGGCGCCGTAGTGAAAACCAATGCCACCAGTGAAAAGCCCGTAGCCGTACGAATTCTGAACCAGCATACCCGGCTTGCAGCCTGACGCGCGCATGCTGCGCGCCATCAAGCCGGCCCAGGTATCGAGATCACGCCGGCTGTAACCAACCACGGTGGGCTTGCCGGTCGTTCCGGATGATGCATGAACGCGAAGAACTTGCTCGCGCGGTATTGCAAACATTCCGAATGGATAGTGCGCACGCAAGTCATCTTTGGCGGTAAATGGAAATCTTGGCAGATCATCGAGCACTTTGAGATCGCCAGGATGCATGCCGGCTTTGTCGAATGCCTTCTTGTAATGCGCGACGTTGCTGTAAGCGTGGCTGAGCGTCCATTTCAGGCGCTCCAGCTGAAGCGAAGCGATCTCGTCGCGAGATGCCGTTTCGATCGGATCGAAACTTTCACGCGTCGGCATCAGATTGATGCCTTTAAGTTGTAGACGCGGCATTCAAATCCCCAACACCTGACAGCGCGGCCTCAGATTCTTCGCTGCGCGGCGTTCCAGTGCTTTTCCAGATTGGCGATCAGCGCCGGGCTGAAATGGCAATAGGCCTGCTCACGGCAGTAAACCGCCATGTAGCGGCGAAACAAATCAAGCGGCTCTTCGCCGACCCGAATGGCGCGCCGGTTGCCGGCAGCGCTGACCACGCCTGATCCGGTAAAATCGTCGACGACCCGCGCAATCGCCCCTTCCATTTCGTCTGATCGCACGATCAGGTCGCAAATCATTCGCCCTTCGGGCGTATCGCAATCGAGCCGGCGGCCCATCAGGATAGCCTGGCGCGTGATGCGATCGCCCGTAAAACGCGGCATACGCAGATTGGCCGCACCCGGAATAATACCTTCCTTGCGCGCGGGAAGCGTCATGTAAGCATCGGCGCCAGCGATCACATAATCCATCGCCAGAAGATACTGGCAGCCACCGCCAATCGCCCAGCCGTCGACTGTGGCAACCCAAGGTTTTTCGCGGGTTCCGCCGTAAATTTCGTCGGGGCTTGCCGCACCCGTCGCAACTCCGCGGAACATCTTGTTCACCACGCCCATGTCGCGACGGATGTACCAGAGATAGGGAATCTTGCCGCGGTAGATATGCGTGAGGTTGATCCCGCTCGAAAAAATCTTGCGGCCATTGTACTTGGGATGATCGACGATACCGCCACGCAGCACGCAGATCTCGCTCAATGGGTCGAGGATCGCGATATCGGTAGCTGTCTCGGTATCGTCGAGCGTGTCGTCATCTTCGGCATTGAGAAAGCGCGGATTTTGTATTGTTACCACAGCGGCCTTGCCCTGCCGCTCGACACGGGCTGGTCCAAAGTCGATCACGCCGGTTCGGATGAACTCATCGACACGCGCCTTTGACTCTTGCTTGGGACGCAGCATCGCTTCGCACAGATGCATTCCTGCTTCAGGCAGCGCGAGTGTGTGAGCCAGGAATATGCCTTGATCGATCTCGATGCCGTCTTTCTCGCTTTGCATCAGCATGCTGTCGGCGTTGATCTGCTTCCGTGTCGGCGTCAGCCCCGGAACCAATTTGGCGACATCATATGTGAGCTCGTCAACGCGATGGAAAGCGGACAAGTTCTTTGTAAGTCTGCGATAAATCGCGTCGGCGTGTTTTTTCAGGAAATCTTCGCGGAGACGCCGGCATGCGGAAAGAATGGCTTCCGCTGCCGACTGCTGCTCTCGCGTTCGCCGCGGTTTCTTGGGCAATGTCGCCAACAGAACGTCGCCTGCGCGCCAGAATATTTCTGCCGCCGCCGTATCCCGCTTGAGCGAGCCTGTCACGCGCGGAAGCGCCTTGATCCATGCTCCGGCAGACTTTGCAGGAAATCCGCCACGACGAAGAATTTCGCCTGTATCGGGACGCGCTTCCTTTGTTCCTGCAATCCGGGAGCCTTCCATACGCACTCTCCCCTACCCTCCGTACTCTTGGCACTTCATACGACCGTCTTGCCCGGCCACCGGCACAAATCAGCGATGATGCATTTCTCGCACAGCGGCTTGCGGGCGACGCAAGTGTAACGCCCGTGCAGAATAAGCCAATGGTGCGCATGCGGTTTGTATTCCGCCGGCACCACCTGCTCCAATTTCATTTCAACTTCGAGGGGCGTCTTGCCGGTGGCCAGCCCGGTGCGGTTTCCGACGCGAAAGATGTGCGTATCGACGGCAATCGTCGGCTCGCCGAAGGCAATATTGAGAACGACGTTGGCGGTCTTGCGGCCGACACCGGGCAATGCCTCCAGCGATTCGCGCGAGCGTGGAACCTGGCTGCCATGTTCGGCGATCAGTTTCTGCGACAGCGCGACCACATTCCTGGCTTTGTTGCGAAAGAGACCGATGGTCTTGATGAGATCGCGCACTCGCGCTTCGCCGAGCGCGGCCATTTTCTCCGGCGTGTCTGCGAGCGCAAAAAGCGCGGGGGTCGCCTTGTTGACGCCGGCATCGGTTGCCTGCGCCGACAGAACCACTGCGATGAGCAGCGTGAACGAATTGATGTGCTGCAACTCACCCTTCGGCTCCGGATTTGCGGCCTTGAAGCGGCGGAACGCCTCGGCGATCTGCGCCGTTGTCCACTGCGGCAGCGCGCCTTGCGCGGCCTTGATGTCGGCAGCCGCACGCTTGGGCGCCGGCTTTACCTTCGCGCGTTTGCCCGCCCGCGATTTTGTCTTTCGCTTCGCCGGACCCTTGCGGGCAGGTTTTCTCGCCATCAATTTGGTATAGTGAGCGCGATGACCCTCGACAACGCCGACGATCTCGAACCCACCATCTTTTCGGCGACGCTGACACCGCATCGCTCGTTGGGGCGCGCGGGTTTCCTGGTTTTAATGCTGCTGTTCGGCGGCGTCAGCTTCGTAACCGGAGTGCTGTTTCTCGTGATCGGTGCCTGGCCGGTCTTGGGCTTTTTCGGGCTCGACGTGCTGCTGCTGTATTGGGCCTTCCGACTCAACTACTGGCACGCGAAAGCCTACGAGCAGCTGACCGTCACACCCTCCGCACTCAAGGTGCGCAAGGTGACTCATCTTGGCCGCGCGCACGAGTGGGTTCTCAACCCGCTTTGGGTCCGGCTCGACAAGGTCGAGCTGGAGGAGTTCGGTATCGACAGGCTCTTCCTCGTGTCGCGCGGCAAGAAGCTTGCCATAGCGACATTCCTCGGACCGGGCGAAAAGGCCGGTTTTGCTAACGAGCTCGGAAAAGCGCTCATCGAAGCTCGCCGCGGACCAACGAGGACCGTGTTCGAATAGCCAGAAATCGGGTGGTTGGACCGCCTGAATAGTCCTAGATAGCGGTTATGAACATGAACCTGGCAAGAAACACCGTGACCGACCGTTTCACCGAATTTGCACCGCTTTCCACGGCGGCCGCGGACTACGACATCGTGCGTCGCGCCATCGCACATATTCGCGGAAACTGGCGCGCGCAGCCCGAGATCGACGTCATCGCGAACGCCGCCGGCGTATCCGCAACCGACCTGCATCATCTGTTCCGCCGCTGGTGCGGGTTGACGCCGAAGGCATTTCTGCAGGCGCTTACCCTCAACCATGCGCGGGAGCTTCTGCGCTCATCGGCAAGCGTGCTCGACACCGCCTATGAAGTCGGCCTGTCAGGGCCTGGCAGGCTGCACGATCTGTTCGTTACGCATGAGGCAATGTCGCCCGGCGAATGGAAGGCCGGGGGCGAAGGCCTCACCATCACTTACGGATTTCACCCCTGCCCGTTCGGCATGGCGCTGGTAATGATCACGCCACGCGGACTCGCGGGTCTTGCTCTCGCCGACGCCGGCAAGGAACGGACAGCGCTCCGGGACATGAAATCGCGCTGGCCGAAGGCCAAATACGTTGAAAACTTCGCGGTCTCAGCACCAACCGCGCGGCGCATTTTCGACGCCGCGCTCTGGCGCAAGGATCAGCCGCTGCGCGTGGTGTTGATCGGCACCGACTTCGAGGTGCGCGTGTGGGAACGGTTGCTCGACATCCCGATGGGCAAGCTCACCACTTATTCCGATCTTGCGGCCAGGACCGGATCACCGAACGCAGCCCGCGCTGTCGGTGCCGCCGTTGGCAAGAACCCGATCTGCTTCGTCGTGCCGTGCCACCGCGTCATCGGCAAGAGCGGCGAACTCACCGGCTATCACTGGGGCCTCACGCGCAAGCGCGCGATGCTCGGCTGGGAAGCCGGGATGGCCGCAGCGGCCTAGTCAGGCTGCAAGATCGAGTTTCGAGGCCACCGTCGAATCCGCGTTGAGCCGATACACCATCGGCACGCCGGTATCGAGGTTAAGCTTGGTGACGCTCTCAGGCGTGTGCTTGTCGAGCACCATAACAAGTGCACGCAATGAGTTGCCGTGCGCGGCGACCAGCACGCGCTCGCCGCGCAGCACGCGCGGCAGAATGTCAGTCATGTAATATGGCAAAGCGCGCGCGAGCGTGTCCTTCAGACTTTCGCCGCCGGGTGGCGCCACGTCGTAGGAACGACGCCAGATGTGCACCTGCTCCTCGCCCCACTTCTTGCGCGCGTCATCCTTGTTGAGTCCAACGAGATCGCCGTAGTCGCGCTCGTTCAAAGCCTGATCTTTGAAAATCGGGATCGCCGACTGGCCCAGTTCGGTCAACATCAGATCGAGCGTTCGCTGCGCGCGCTTGAGCGCGGAGGTGAACGCCACGTCGAACTTTATGCCCTGCACCTTGAGCTTGCGGCCGGCCTCGCGCGCTTCAGCGACGCCTTTGTCGGTGAGGTCGACGTCGCGCCAGCCGGTGAACAGATTTTTCAGGTTCCAGTCGCTTTGGCCGTGCCGCACGAGCACGAGAAGACGGTCAGTCATGCAATTCCTCAGAAGTCTTTCAAACCTAGAACGTCCATCATTGAATAAAGTCCCGGCTTTTGCGCACGGGCCCAGCGCGCGGCGTGCAGGGCGCCGCGCGCGAAGATCATGCGATCTTCAGCCTTGTGCGTGAGTTCCACGCGTTCGGCCGCGCCGGCAAAGATCACGCTGTGCTCGCCGACGACGGTTCCGCCACGCAGGGCGGCAAACCCGATGTCACCGCCTTTGCGCGCGCCAGTGTGGCCG
This sequence comes from uncultured Alphaproteobacteria bacterium, assembly GCA_963736275.1. GTDB lineage: Bacteria > Pseudomonadota > Alphaproteobacteria > Rhizobiales > Xanthobacteraceae > Pseudolabrys. Next base: position 307,316 of record CAVTOP010000004.1, on the reverse strand, counting down.
TCGCGACTTTTGACCGACTGCTTGTCGAGCGCGATGCCGCGCCCGTCGGCCGCGGCGCGACCAAGCATCAGCGCCGTGCCCGACGGCGCATCAACTTTTTGGTTGTGATGCATCTCCAGGATTTCGATGTCGAACGAATTATCGAGCGTCTTTGCCACACGCTTTGTGAGCGCCGCCAGCAGATTGACGCCGAGACTCATGTTGCCTGACTTCACGATCACCGCGCTCTTGGCAGCGTCCTTGATTTTGGTCTCATCAGCCGCGCTGAGTCCGGTCGTTCCGATGATGTGCACTTTGCCCACCTTGGCAACAAGCGCGACAAATTCGAGCGTGGCGCTTGGTGCGGTGAAATCGACGATGCCATCGGCCTTGGCAAGCAACGGACCGGCGTCACCGCTCAACTTCACGCCATTCTCCGGCAGGCCCGCCAGCACGCCCGCATCCCAGCCGATCAGCGGCGAACGCGCGTCCTCGAGGGCGCCCGCAAGCGCAAACTCCTTGCTGTCGGCGATCGCCTTGACCAGCGTACGGCCCATCCGCCCGCCGGCGCCGGCGACCACGAGCCGCATCTCGGCCATGGGTCAGCTCCCGGAACGTGGCGCCGGTATAGCGCGGGGGCCGGCAAAAGGCGACTGGAGCATGACCCCGAAAAGTGGAAGTTAGTGTTCGGAAAAGATCAGGCTCACATGCATTAAGGCTGCGGGCCGTCGTAACCCTCGATAACCACGATATCGGCGGTGGAGTGCGGCTGGCGCAGCTTCATGTTCGCCTGATATTCCGGCGAATTGTAACAGGCGAGTGCGGTCGCATAGTCGGGAAACTCGATAACCACATTTCGCGAGCGCGCATCGCCTTCAACGCATTCGAACTTGCCGGCACGCACAACGTAACGTGCCCCGTATTTTTTGAAGATAGCCTGATTACCTATGGCGTAAGGCTTGTAGCCCTCCTCGCTTTTCACATCGACACGCCCGATCCAGTAACCTTTCGCCATACCTGCGATCCCTATTATTTGGCCGCTTGTTCGATCTCGGCGACGATTGCGTCGGCCGCGGCTTGGGGGTCGCGCGCCTCAAGAACAGGCCGGCCGACCACCAGATAGTCGGCGCCTGCCGTGATCGCGCGTGCCGGAGTCATGATCCTTTTCTGGTCGCCGGTGGCGCTTCCGGCCGGCCGGATGCCCGGTGTCACCAGCGCCATACCGGAGCCCACAATATCACGCAGCGAAGCCGCCTCTTCCGCCGAGCAGACCAGCCCGTCGACTCCGGCGTCACGCGCTTGCGCTGCACGCGCCCCAACAAGTTCCTTGACGTTCATCTCGTAGCCGGCGGCGGCAAGATCGGCGTCGTCATACGACGTCAGCACAGTCACCGCGAGGATACGAGTTTTCGAGCCCTGCTTGCCTTCGACCGCTGCCTTCATGGTCTGCGGATAGGCATGCACGGTGAGAAATGTCGCGCCCAATTGCGCAACGCTCTCGACGCCTTTCGCCACCGTGTTGCCGATGTCGTGCAGCTTGAGGTCGAGGAACACCTGCTTGCCGGATGCGATCAGCCGGGCGGCAAAGGGTAGGCCGCCGGCGAAAGCAAGTTGGTATCCGATCTTGTAGAACCGGACCGACTCGCCGAGATGCTTGATCATTGCTTCAGCCGCCGCAACCGACGGCAAATCGAGTGCAACGATCAAGCGTTCACGAGCATCCAATGACACGGTCAGGCTCCTCGCACCATCATTCGGGCCATCTCGACCAGCCGTTCCAGTTGTGCACGAAGCTGGTTGGCAAGTCCGGCGTCGGTGATGTTGTCCATTTCGTCAAACGCCGTGTCGGCACGTTGAATAGTGACTTGCTCGGGAATGACCAGAGCGCCGCAGCCAAGCTCAAGAATTTGCCGCAGCGCCATCAACGAGCGTAGCCCACCCGCGCGTGCCGGCGATGCGGATGAGATCGCGAACACACGCCCCTTGAATGCGGCGTAGGTCGGATCACCCCGCTCGCGCACGCGCGATACCCAATCGATGGCGTTTTTCAGAAGCGGGGTGACGGACGCGCTATACTCGGGGCTGGCGATGAATACACCGTGATGCGCCATGATCATTTGCTTGAGCTTGAGCGCGTTGGCGGGCTGCCCCGCGCGCACATCGACGTCCGCGTCGTAAATCGGCAGCGGATAGTCGGCAAGCGAAATGCGGGTGACTTCGACATCGAGAAGCGTGAGCTCTTTTACCGCCAGTGCCGCCAGCCGGACATTGTGCGAGCCCGTGCGTATCGACCCGGGAAAGACAAGAATTTTGGGGATCGGCATCAGCGGCTCCGCTTTCGCGGGCGATGACACCACACCATCAGCGGCCGCGATAGACCCACACGCGGGCAGGCGGCAGATTCATCCAGATAAGCTCGGACGACTCCGCGCGCACACCGGACAATTCCTTCGGAATTGGTGGCAACATCGCGTATGTGAACTGCACGAACGGTGCACCTGCTGCAAGCAAGGTCATCGCGTCGGAAATCAAGCGCACCCGGGTGCGCAACGGTTTGGTCACGAGAGGAAGCCCAGACACGACCGCGGCGGCCGGCTCATCAACATAGCTTTCCAGCAACCTCCGCAGACGATAGGCATCGCCCTGCACGACCGTGGCCGCCGGATAACGCGTGCGCAGCAGCCGGCAAAAATCGGGATTGAATTCGACAAGAATCAGCCGGCCTGGATCAACGCCGCGGCGGACGAGCGCCTCGGTCACGGGACCGGTGCCTGGACCCAATTCGATCACAGGACCCTGCGAGCGCGGATCGACGTAACGCGCCATCGCGCGCGCGAGCACGCGGCTCGACGGCATCACTGCGCCGGTCGAGAGTGGCTTTTCAATCCAGGAGCGGATGAACTGCATCTCGTCATCGAGACGCAGACTCTTTTTTTCGACGTGGGCGACTGAATGTAAGGGCATTGCTGCGGGGTCACGCGTACGTGCGGCAGGTCTCGCCGCAACATTTACGGGTATAGGGCGCAAGGCGGGGGGTCAAGATGGGTTACCCTGATTGGCTGCCACGGCTTCCCAAACCATCCAAAAACTCTTTGACTCGGCTGAAGAAACCGGCCGATTCCGGCTGGGTTACCTCCGAAGACAGTTTTTCGAATTCCGCCAGCAAATCGCGCTGGCGTTTGGTGAGGCTTTGCGGCGTTTCCACCGCTACCTGAACATACATGTCTCCGGTTTGTTTCACCCGCAGCACCGGCATTCCCTTGCCTGCAAGGCGGAAACGGTGGCCGGTCTGCGTGCCGGCGGGGACCTTGACCCTCACCTTGCTGCCATTGATCACCGGCACCTCAAATTCGCCGCCAAGCGCGGCGCTCGCCATCGAGATCGGCACGCGGCAATACAAGTCGGCGCCGTCGCGCTGGAAGAATTCGTGCGAAGCGACTTCGAGAAAAATATAAAGGTCGCCGGGCGGGCCGCCGCGCAAGCCCGCCTCGCCCTCGCCGGCAAGCCGGATGCGGGTACCGTCTTCGACACCCGCCGGAATGTTCACCGACAACGTACGCTCGCGTGTCACACGACCGCCACCGCCGCAGACTTTGCAGGGATCATCGATGACCTGCCCGCGCCCGTGACAAGTGGGGCAAGTTCGTTCGAGCGTGAAGAAGCCCTGCGCATGGCGAATTTTGCCTGCGCCGCCGCAACTACCGCACGCTTTTGGCTTGGTGCCGGCCTTCGCGCCGCTGCCGGAGCAGGCCTCGCAGGTCACCGAGGTGGGGATACGAATCTGCGCCGTCTTGCCGTTGAACGCCTCATCGAGCGTTATTTCCATATTGTAGCGCAGGTCGGATCCGCGCTCGCGGCCAGAGCCGCGGCCGCGCGCCGAGCCCATGCCGAAAATCCCTTCGAAGATGTCAGCAAAGGTCGAACCGAAATCGGCGCCAAATCCGTGCGCGCCGCTCATGCCACCCTGCTCGAATGCAGCGTGACCGAACCGGTCATACGCGGCGCGCTTGTCGCCATCCTTGAGGACGTCATACGCCTCGTTGATTTCCTTGAAGCGGTGCTCGCAATCCTTGTCGCCTGGATTGCGATCCGGGTGATGCTGCATGGCGAGCTTGCGGAACGCCGCCTTAAGCTCCACCTCAGTTGAGGTGCGGGTAACGCCGAGAACTTCGTAGTAGTCTCGCTTGGACATCCCGCTGCCGCCCTAAATTACGCGCGCCGGACCAGCCGTATGTGATTCGGCGCCCCGACGTCCCCGCAAACATGCACCCCCGGACACGTGCCCGGGGGTGACATCATTCGCGGCCGGCCTGCGCATGGGCTCGAAGCCGATGATCAGGCGGATTTCTTCTTGTCGTCGTCGACCTCGGTGAATTCCGCGTCGACCACGTCTTCTTTCTTTTCGCCCGAAGCTGTGCCATCGCCGCCGGCATCGGAGGCGTTTTGCGCTTCCTGTTGCTGCTTGTACATGGCCTCGCCAAGCTTCATAGACGCCTGCGCCAGCGCATTGGTCTTGGCCTGGATCGCCGCAGAATCGTCGCCCTTAAGCGCTTCCTTCAGATCAGCGATGGCATTCTCGATCGCTGTACGATCCGCATCGCCGATTTTCGAGCCATGCTCGGAAACCGCCTTCTCCGTCGAATGCACAAGTGCCTCGGCGTGGTTCTTCGCCTCGACCGCAGCTTTGCGTTTCTTGTCCTCTTCGGCGTGCGACTCTGCATCTTTGACCATCTTTTCGATGTCTGCCTCGGACAGACCGCCCGAAGCCTGGATGCGGATCTGCTGCTCCTTGCCGGTTGCCTTGTCCTTGGCCTGCACATTGACAATGCCATTGGCGTCGATGTCGAAGGTGACTTCGATCTGCGGCACGCCGCGCGGCGCCGGTGGAATGCCGACCAGGTCGAACTGGCCGAGCATCTTGTTGTCAGCGGCCATCTCACGCTCGCCCTGGAACACGCGGATCGTCACCGCGTTCTGATTGTCCTCGGCGGTCGAGAAAACCTGGCTCTTCTTGGTCGGGATCGTCGTGTTGCGATCGATGATGCGCGTGAACACGCCGCCCAGCGTTTCGATGCCGAGCGAAAGCGGAGTTACGTCAAGCAGGAGTACGTCCTTCACGTCGCCTTGCAGTACGCCGGCTTGGATTGCCGCGCCGACTGCAACGACCTCGTCGGGGTTCACACCCTTGTGCGGCTCCTTGCCGAACAACTGCTTCACGACTTCCTGCACCTTCGGCATGCGGGTCATGCCGCCTACCAGAACGACCTCGTTGATCTGCGCCGCCGAAATACCGGCATCCTTAAGCGCCTGCTTGCACGGTTGCATCGTCTTCTGGACCAGATCGTCAACCAGCGCCTCGAACTTGGCGCGGGTCAGCTTCATTGTCAGGTGCTTGGGACCGGACGCGTCGGCCGTGATAAAAGGCAGATTGATTTCAGTCTGCGTCGTCGACGACAGCTCGATCTTCGCTTTTTCCGCTGAATTCCTTGAGCCGCTGCAGCGCGAGCTTGTCGCGGCGCAGATCGATGCCCTGCTCTTTCTGAAATTCGTCGGCGAGATAGTTGACGAGCCGCATGTCGAAGTCTTCACCGCCCAGGAACGTGTCGCCGTTCGTGGACTTCACTTCGAATACGCCATCGCCGATTTCGAGAATCGAAACGTCGAAGGTACCGCCGCCAAGGTCGTACACGGCAATAGTGCCAGTCTTCTGCTTGTCGAGGCCATAGGCGAGCGCGGCAGCGGTAGGCTCATTAATGATGCGCAACACTTCGAGACCGGCGATCTTGCCGGCATCCTTGGTCGCCTGACGCTGCGCGTCGTTGAAATAAGCCGGAACTGTAATGACGGCCTGCTCGACCTTCTGCCCGAGATAGGCTTCGGCCGTCTCTTTCATCTTCTGCAGAATGAAGGCCGAGATCTGTGACGGCGAAAAGGTCTTGCCGTCGGCTTCGACCCATGCGTCGCCGTTCGAAGCTTTGCTGATCTTGTAAGGGACAAGCTTCTTGTCCTTTTCGACCATCGGGTCGTCGTAGCGCCGTCCGATGAGGCGCTTGACTGCGAAGATGGTCTTTTCGGGATTAGTGACCGCCTGGCGCTTCGCCGGCTGGCCGACGAGGCGTTCGCCATCATCCGTGAATGCGACAATCGAAGGCGTTGTGCGCATGCCTTCGGCGTTCTCGATAACTTTCGGCGTCTTGCCTTCCATGACGGCAACGCACGAATTGGTGGTGCCGAGGTCGATGCCGATGACCTTGCCCATGGTTCTTCCCCTCAATTTGCGGCAGGCCGGCCGGGCCACTTGGCGCCCGAGTAGGAATGTCAGCGGCTCATCCGCAGACCCCCTGTCCAGCCCCCTGGATACGCGATTCGCCACATTTTGCGGCTTAATGGCTCATATAGGAGGGCACCCGGAGGCCGCAAGTCACTCGGTCACGAAATCGCGAGGCCCGGCCCTTCCGGACCTCGACAATGGTTATCAGGCCATTGCTGCACCGCATTTGGCCGGCTAGGGAGGGCCAGGCTGCTCACGTTAGGAAAGCATTTGTAATCATGGTTCGTCGATTAATTGCGTGTTTGTTTGCGGCAGGGGTCGGGTCGCTGACCTTTGCGGCCATTGCGGATTCAGAACCGGTCTATCCCCCGGGCTCCCGTGTCGGTCTCGAAGTGCCAGGCGATCTGAAGCCCAGCACGCGAATCCCGGGATTTGAGGACACCGAGCGCAAGGTATCGATCTCGATCCTTGATCTGCCGGCCAGCGCCTACTTAGAGCTTGAGACCGCGGCGTTCACCAAGCTTCCGCAAGATCTCCAGCAAGCAAAGCGGGAAAGCTTTCCGTTCGACAGCGGCATTGGCTTTCTGATCAGCGGGGTCATGCAGAAAGATGGCACCACGCTGCACCGGTGGTCATTCTTGGCGCAGGCCGTCGGCACCACGGTTCGCGATCTCACTGCGCTGATCAACGTGGAAGTGCCGGAAAGCGCTCTTTCGATTTATTCCGATGCCGTCGTGCGCAAGGCGCTCGCAAGCGTCACGTTCCGCCCTGCGCCGATCAAGGAGCAACTCAGCATGTTGCCATTCCGGTTCGGCGATCTGGCGGGGTTCGAAGTGGTGCAGGTCATGCCGACCGGGACAGTCGTCCTCGCCGACAAAGCGGACGAAAAAACGGTGAGCCGTCCTGTCATGATCGTTTCGGTCGGTCGCGGCGGACCTGCTGACTCAACCGACCGCGGCAGATTTGCGCGCGATTTGGTCGCCACGACACCGGTCCGTGAACTTTCGATAAGATCAGCTGAGCCGATGCGGATTAATAACGCGGCTGGCCATGAAATCAGGGCCGAGGGCAAGGATCCGGCCGGGCAACCACTTTCGGTGGTGCAATGGGTACGGTTTGGCTCAGGTGGCTATCTGCGCATTGTAGGCGCCGGGCCCAGCAGTGAATGGGATCAGATGTTCGGCCGCTTCAGGGCAGTTCGGGACGGAATCGACACGCGCTGACGCAGCGTTCCGGCTACGAATTGTCGTTGGCAGACGCCGGAGTTTTTTGAACAGCCTTGCTGACGGCAACCATCGCTGGACGGAGCACGCGTTCACCGATCATGTAGCCGGCCTGGATGACTTCGGCCACCTGGCCCGGGGGCAGATCGGACGTCGGAACTTCATACATCGCCTGATGTACGTTCGGATCGAACTTTTCGCCTTGTGGCGAGAACTTTTTCACGCCATTTTTTTCCAGGGTTTTGAGAAGCTCTCGTTCCGTGAGTTCGACCCCTTCGATCAGCGCTCTCACCTTTGCATCGGCGCTTTCGCGTAGCTCCGGTCCGATCGCGTCCAGTGCCCGATGCATGTTGTCGGCGACCGCGAGCACGTCGCGTGCAAATCCTGCAACGCCGTAGAGCCGCGCGTCGAAAACCTCACGCTCGGTGCGCTTGCGCAAGTTTTCCATTTCGGCAAGCGTGCGCAACAGCTTGTCCTTGAATTCCGCGGCCTCGCGCTTGGCCTCGGCAAGCAGGTCGGCCTGTTCGGGCGCCGTCGGGTTCTCCGCTTCGGCGGCCGCGCTTTCAGCCTGGCGGGCGGTTGGGTCCGTCATTGTTTTCTATCCATCCTCGGCAAGATCCGGATGCCCGGCATATCAGGGCTGTGGCGTCAAAAATCAAGCGTTTATGGGGCAAGTAAACGACTTACGACTCGCGCGGTGTAGTCGACCATGGGGATGACACGGGCGTAGTTGAGCCGGGTTGGCCCAATGACACCGATGACGCCGACGATCCGACCCTTGCCATCGCGGTATGGCGCGACAATGGTCGAAGATCCGGATAATGAGAAGAGCTTGTTCTCGGAACCGATAAAGATACGGACGCCGTCGGCGCGCTCGGCCCGCCCCAACAAGTCTATCACACCTCGCTTGGTTTCGAGGGCGTCGAATAGCGACCGCACGCGCTCGAGGTCTTCAAGCGCACGCAAATCTTCGAGAAGGTTGGCGTGGCCGCGAACAATCAGCTGCCGATCATCGTTTTCACCGCCCGACCAACTTGCAAGACCGGCAGCAATGACCTTCTGCGTCAGTTGATCGAGTTCGGCCTGCCCTTCGGCAACTGCCTTCTCGATTTCAGCCTGAAGGTCGGCCAGTGTCTTGCCTCGGATGCGTGCATTGAGAAAGTTCGCCGCTTCGGTAAGCGAAGACGTGGGCAAACCCGGTGGGACATTAAGGACACGATTTTCGACCTGCCCGTCCTCTGCAACAAGAACGGCCAACGCGCGCTCCGGCTCCAGTCGCACGAATTCGATGTGCTTGAGCCGGATGTTTGCTTTTGCCGTCAATACGACGCCGGCCGAACGGGTCAGGCCCGATAGCATCTGCGAGGCTTCGGTGAGCACTGCCTCCATGGACTTTGCCGTGTGCGCGCCCGCCACCTGGGCTTCGATCGAGCGGCGATCGTGCTCGCTGAGGTCGCCAACCTGCATCAACGCGTCGACAAAAAATCGCAGGCCGATTTCTGTCGGTAATCGGCCTGCAGATGTATGCGGAGCAAAAATCAGGCCTAGCTGCTCCAGGTCCGACATCACATTGCGGACTGATGCGGGTGATAGTGTAATCGGTAGCAATCGCGACAAGTTTCTCGATCCGACAGGCTCCCCGGTCGCCAAATAACTCTCAACAATCTGACGAAAAATTTCGCGCGAGCGCTCATTAAGCGCCGCCAGACTCACTTGTGTCGCGCCGATCGGGATGTCGTGGGACGCCAAGGCCTCACTCCTCGAAAATCAGCCAACAATTGACCATGGAAGTGGTCTTGTTCAAGCGGGGCGTATGGTTATGGTGAGCGATCAATACCAAGGGAGCAAGCCCGATGCGGCCAAGCCGCCGACAGATCGATGAGTTGCGTGCTGTTTCGCTTGAACGCGGGGTGGTGAAATACGCTGAGGGCTCATGTTTTGTTAAGTTCGGCGATACCCATGTTTTGGTAACGGCCAGCCTGGAGGAACGCCTGCCGCCCTGGCTCAAGGGCCAGGGCCGCGGTTGGGTGACCGCCGAATATGGCATGCTCCCGCGCGCCACCTCGGAAAGAACGCGGCGGGAGGCAAGCGCCGGAAAGCAGGGCGGCCGCACCGTCGAGATTCAACGGCTCATTGGGCGCTCGCTTCGTTCGGTGGTCGATTTGCAGGCCCTGGGCGAGCGCCAAATCACAATCGATTGCGACGTTATTCAGGCTGATGGCGGTACGCGCACGGCATCGATCACTGGCGCATGGGTCGCGCTTGCGGATTGTCTCAACTGGATGAAATCGCGCGACATGATCAAATCCGAAGTTCTACGCGACCATATCGCCGCCGTCTCGTGCGGCGTCTGCAAAGGCACCGCGGTGCTGGACCTCGACTATGCCGAGGACTCGGAAGCCGACACCGACGCTAATTTCGTTATGACCGGATCCGGCAACATCGTGGAAATTCAAGCCACTGCGGAGAAGATTCCGTTCAGCGAAGATCAATTCGCCGCGCTTCTCGCGCTTGCGCGAAAGGGCATTGCAAAATTGGTGTCACTGCAGAAGTTGGCCGTTGCGTAAGCGCGACGTGTAGTGGCGCGGACGGCGGAACATAAAAATGGCCAGACACCTGACCGATCTGGTGATCATTGCCACCCATAATCCCGGCAAGCTTAGGGAAATGCGCGAACTGCTCGCGCCCTATGGAATCTCCACACAGTCCGCCGGCGAGCTTGGACTGCCCGAGCCGGAAGAAACCGGAACAACATTCGCCGAGAACGCGCGCATCAAGGCGGTTGCTGCAGCCCGCGCTGGCGGAAAGCCGGCATTTGCGGACGACTCCGGACTGGTCGTTGATGCACTCGACGGCGAGCCCGGTATCCATTCCGCGCGCTGGGCCGGACCGGACAAGGATTTTCGCGCGGCCATGAATCGCATCCAGACTTTATTGATCGAGCGCGGTGCGAAGACTCCCGAACAGCGGCACGCACATTTTATTGCCGCTCTCTGCCTTGCGTGGCCCGACGGGCATGTCGAGGATTTCGAAGGTCGTGTCGATGGCGTTGCAGTGTGGCCACCCCGCGGCGACAAGGGCTTCGGCTATGATCCGCTGTTTCGCCCGAATGGGTTCGACATCACTTTCGGTCAGATGAGCCCGGAGGAAAAGCACGGCTTACCGCCACAAGGGCGAGGCCTCTCGCATCGGGCGCGCGCTTTCATGAAACTGGCGGAAGCGTGCCTTTCGAGGGATTGAACGGTTCCCGATCATTACAATTTTAATCAACTGTTGGCGGCGAGAATTATCGCAAGCTGGCCGCGACAGCCCGCACGGACTATGATGCTTAACATGTCGTTAACAACTCCCTTCGGCGTCTATGTGCATTGGCCCTTTTGCCTGTCCAAGTGTCCTTACTGCGACTTCAACAGCCATGTGCGGCACGGCGGCGTAGATGAGGTGCGGTTCCTCCGCGCTTATGAGACCGAGATCGCCGCAACCGCGGTGTGCGCGCCGGACCGAACGGTCTCGACGATTTTTTTCGGCGGCGGCACGCCCTCACTGATGCAGCCATCATCGGTGCAGAGAATTCTTGATTGCATTGCCGAGCACTGGAGTGTCGCATCGGATGTCGAGGTAACGCTTGAAGCCAATCCGACCAGCGTGGAAGCAGAGCGTTTTCGCGGTTTCCGAACAGCGGGCGTCAATCGCGTTTCCCTCGGCGTACAATCCCTCGACGACGCTGCGCTCAAGGAGCTCGGCCGTCTGCATAGCGCGCAAGAGGCCCTTGATGCTGTTGCAATCGCCCGTTCGATTTTTGACCGCTATTCCTTCGATCTCATCTACGCGCGCCCGCAGCAAAGCCTTGATGCTTGGGCTACCGAGCTCAAGCGGGCGATCGCGGAGGCCGCCGAGCATCTGTCGCTCTACCAATTGACGATCGAGCCGGACACGCCGTTCTTCGGTTTGCACAAAGCCGGAAAATTGCCTGTTCCCGATGAGGATCTCGCGCGCGATCTTTACGATCTTACGCAAGCAATCTGCGCTGACGCGGACCTGCCTGCCTACGAAATCTCAAATCATGCGCGGCCCGGCGCGGAGTGTCGGCATAATCTGGTGTACTGGCGCGGGCATGATTATGCGGGCGTCGGTCCAGGCGCGCACGGTCGGCTGACAATCGCAGGACGCCGCGTTGCGACCGAGACTGAAAAGCGTCCCGAGGCCTGGCTCATGCGCGTGGAAACCAATGGCAGCGGCGTGACCGTTTCGGAAAAACTCACGGCGGGTGAAACCGCTGACGAGTATCTGTTGATGGGACTGCGCCTTGCCGAAGGCATCGACCTTGACCGTTACAATGCCATCTCCGGGCGAACCCTCGACCCGAAACGAATTTCGATCTTGCGTGAGGAAGGTGCCGTCGAAACGACCGCAGATGGGCGCCTTCGCGTGACCCAGAGCGGTTTTCCGCTGCTCGATGCGGTGGTCGCGGATCTCGCAGCCTGAAGCTTATGTCCCTGGCGCGAACGATTTCGGCGCGGGGCTGACCACCTGACTGCCGGAGGGAGTTACGCGCAGAACCGCGAGACCGCGCTCGTTCGTTCCCTCCGGGCGGAAGCGGAAAACGCCATCAATGCCTGCGAACCCCGACGGATTCGTGAGGACCTGCTCGCTGAAGCGTTGCATACCTTGCGTCTTGACGAGAGCTGCCACCAGCGCGACCGCGTCATACGCGAGCGTTGCCGTGCGCACCGGATCCTGTCCGTAACGTGCGCGGTATCGGCCTGAGAAATTGCGGAACCCCGTTTGCTCGGGTGACGGATACCAGCCGCCGTCGAGCAACTTTTCCGACGGGATCCTCGTGTCGTCGCCCCAAAGCCCGGTGCCGAGCAGTTGCACACGCTTGAGGTCGACGCCGTTGGCGGCGAGCGCTTGCGCGACCTGCGGGACCGAGTCGGGACTGTCTGGAATGAAGATGCTGTCGATCTGGTTGGCCGCTTGCGCGACGCGGCGAACGGCTTCGGCGGTCCGATTTGCATCGTGCGGATACTTCTCGAGCACGACAACCCGTCCGCCATGACGGGCCACTTCTTGCTGAAACGCCGCCTCCACCACAGTGCCGTACGCATTGTCAGGCATCAGCGCGGCGAATGACCGCTTGCCGCGCGAAGCCGCATACGCGACGATCCGCCGGACGTCGGTCTCCGGCAGGAAGCTCAGGAGATAGACCCCGCGCGCAGCAACGCTCGCATCCGTAGAGAAGGCGATCACCGGTATGTTGCGCGACCGGGCGACCTGCCCGACCGCGCTCACCGACTGGGCGAAGAGCGGGCCGACGATGATCTCCGCCCCTTCCGCAATCGCCTGCTCGGCGGCGTTCCGGGCACCTTGCGGAGAGCCGCCGTCATCTTTGACAAGAAGCTGGACGTTGTTCGCCTTGAAATCGGCAAGCGACATTTCGGCGGCGTTCTTCATCGATTGCGCAGCCAAGCCGGCATTGCCCTGCGCCGTCAGCGGCAAAACGAGACCGATGCGAACCTGGCCGTCGGCTGCTGGAGTGCTGGCAACGGGTTCGCCAGCAGGGGGCGTGGTCCCGTCACCCCCCAACTGGGTGGCGCAGGCGGAAAGCAATATGCCTGTCGCGACACCACACAGGCCCATGCGCATTTGACGCCACGCGCACGCGATCGCCCCCTCATGCGCCATTCCCGACATGGCCGCTCCCCACGCGACAATTCCTTATCCAGTCGTAACCGGTATCGCCAGAAAAGTTAAGGCCATGAAATGGTGAATGGATTTGTTCCCGGTGACGCACCAGAGGGCCGCGTCTAGAGTGGCAATCATGGCAAGCGAAGGCAAAACGAGACCGCGTCGCTATGCACCTTTCGGCACTCCGATGGAGGCCGCCAAGGTTCCGCCAGGCCTATACCTTGTCGCCACACCGATCGGAAATTTGGGTGATATCACCTTGCGAGCGCTCGAAACTCTTGCCGGTGTCGACATCATCGCCTGTGAAGATACGCGCGTGACGCGCAAGCTCACGGGCCGCTTTGGCATCACAACGCCGTTGACCGCATATCACGAGCACAACGCTGCCGAAGCGCGGCCTAAACTGCTTTCGCGCCTTGCTGACGGCCAGTCGGTCGCGCTCGTCTCGGACGCTGGCACGCCACTGATCTCGGATCCGGGCTTCAAGCTTGTGCGTGCCGCCCGCGACGCCGGTCATCAGGTTAGTACCTTGCCTGGCCCATCGGCCGTGCTTGCCGCATTGGCGGTCGGCGGGCTGCCGACCGACCGCTTTTTCTTCGAAGGTTTCCTGCCGCCCAAGCAAGCGGCACGTCAAAAACGGATAGCCACGCTCGCCAATGTTCAGGCCACGCTGGTGTTGTTCGAGGGTGGATCGCGCATCGCTTCGACGCTAGCCGACTTGGCGGCGGCGCTCGGGCCACGTGCTGCAGCAATCTGCCGCGAGCTCACAAAATTGCATGAAGAAGTGAAATGCGAGAATCTCGACGTGCTGGCCCGACTGTACGCGGACGGCGCGGAAACACGCGGCGAGTTTGTTATCCTGGTCGCACCACCTACCGAAACACCTGACGCGGACGAGGTCGATGCTTTACTCAAGCACGCATTGTCTCGCGTGTCGGTCAAGGACGCGGTCGGCGAGGTCGCGGTTGCGACCGGGCGCCCTCGACGCGAGATTTACCAACGCGCGCTTGCTCTCACCAAAGATGGCGAGGATGACGCAGAGTGAACGGCCGCCGCGTCCTATAAGGCGAGAGCCGCGACCCGAGCGGCTGGCAGCTTTTCGTGTCGGTATTTCGGCCGAAAGCCGCGCGGCTGCATTCTTGATTGCCAAGGGGTTTCGCATTTTGGCACGGCGGTGGCGAAGCCCGCTCGGCGAGATCGACATTGTCGCAAGGCGGCGGCAACTGCTTGTTTTCGCCGAGGTGAAAGCACGGGCGAGCCTCGATGAGGCCGCAGAGTCTGTCAATGTGCGCCAACGCCGGAGAATTGCTGCCGCGGCGGAAATTTGGCTCGCGAACAATCCTGACGAATCGATCCGCGATATCCGGTTCGATGCAATTCTGGTGGCGCCGGGCAAAATTCCGCGCCACATCCCGGCCGCATTCGACGCGTGACTACGCGCTCAGCCGCTCGAAGAACTGATCCACTTGGGCGCGGATGCGGCCGGCAGCACCACCAAGATCGTCGGCCACTGCCTTGACCGCTGCCGCGCTCGAGCGTGTATCCTGAGTGGCCGTTCCCATCAGGTTTACTTCGTTTGCGGTCTCGACGGTGCGTCGTGCGGCAATTTCGACACCACGCGCGATTTCCTGCGTGGCCGCGCCCTGCTCGGTCACCGCGGCTGCGATCGCACTGCTGATATTGCCGATCTCGCGGATTGTCTGTTCGATGCCGATAATTGCGGCAATCGAACGCTGTGTCGCGCGTTGCATTCCCGCGATCTGGGCACCGATTTCCTCCGTGGCACGGCTTGTTTGCCCGGAAAGCGCTTTCACCTCACCGGCAACCACGGCAAAGCCGCGACCCGCCTCGCCGGCGCGCGCCGCCTCGATTGTGGCATTGAGTGCGAGCAGGTTCGTCTGCTCGGCAATATCCGTAATGAGTTTGACGACGTCGCCGATACGCGCTGCCGCTTCATCGAGCTCCTTGACTGCGAGGTTCGTCGATTCAACCTCGTTCACGGCCTTGGTTGCGATTGCATTGGACTGTGCAACCTGCCGGTCGATCTCGTTCACCGAGGCAGACAGCTCGTCAGCCGCCGAGGCAATGTCCCGCACATTGCTGCTGGCTTCCGACGAGGCCTCTTCGGCGCGGGCGGTCTTGCTCGAGGCGTTGTCCGCAGCCGCCGCGAGCTGCGTCGATGCCGCAAGCATCTCATTGGAAATCCGGCCGAGCTCGGCCAAGGTCGCTTCGACCTCTGCGGAGAAGTGAGAAATCTCGTTCGACATTTTCTCTTGCCGGCGCGTGCGGAAATCGGCATCGCTGCGCACCGTGCGATTGAGCTCTTCGTTGCTGCGCATGGCGTTCTGAAAGACGCCGATTGACTTCGCCAACGCGCCGATTTCATCGGAGCGGTCGCTGAACGGTATCGCAATCGAACCATCGCCCGCTGCAACGGCCTGTGTGACGCTCGTTATTTCGGCTATCGGCCTTATTACACTGCGCGCAATGGTCAATGCGCCGGCAATTGCCAGAATGACGGCAAAGCATGCAAGCACGCTGAGCAGCATCGCAGTACGATCGATACCCTCGTCAATCCGGGTGTAGATCTGACTGGCACGGTCGGAATAGTGCTGGCTGAGCTTCTCGAGATCCTTGCTCAGCTCGACCCGAACCTGCGTCGGTAGGTTCTTTTCGGCCCATTCGCGCGCGGCCTGCGGGCCGGATTGCTTGGCGAACGGCGCCAGTTTGTACAGCGCATCCTGATAACCGGTAATACGGACGGCGAAATTACTGAACGCCAAGGCGTCGTTATTGCGGACGCTGCGCTGCCAATCGCCGATGACGGAGCTGATTTGATCTGTGACCTTGACCAGCGAGTTCAGCGTATTTGGCGGCCTCCGCACGGTCCGGAGACATATAGATTCCGCGCGTCTCCATCGTGCTGGCGTAAATCAGCCCGTTGATGCGCTCGACGTTCCAGCTGCCTGCATTGGCGGACTCGAATTCTTCCGTCAGCGCGGCATGGCGGTGGGCGTTCGACACCGCGACCATCGACAACGCCACCGTAGTGGCGGCCACTAGCGCAAAGATCGTATAGAGTCGCGCTGCAATCGAAAGCTTGGGCAGATTCACCAGTCAGCCCCCGGCCATGCAAGAAACGTCCCGAAGCGGCTATACTGCGGATAATTTGTTAACGCTTTGTTCGCCTAAAGGTAGTCATGAGCCTGAAAATCGCCGTTCAAATGGATCCGATCCAATGGATCAACACCAAAGGCGACTCAACCTTCGCCTTGCTGCTGGAAGCGCAAAAACGCGGCCACGAGCTGGCTTATTACACGCCTGACCGGCTCGCTTTGCTCAACGGACGGGTTTTCGCCCTGGTCGAATCGCTCAGCGTCCGCGACACGGCAGGCGACTATTTCACCTTAAGTGAGCCGCAGCGCACCGAACTCACGGAATTCGACGTCGTGCTGCTGCGCCAGGATCCCCCCTTCGACCTGGCCTATGTGACGACGACCCATCTGCTCGAGCGCATTCACCCCAGGACGCTCGTGGTCAACAACCCTGCGAGCGTGCGCAACGCACCAGAGAAGATCTTCGTCACTGAATTTCCCGATCTGATGCCCCCGACACTGGTCTCACGCGACCTCGCCGAGATCAAAACGTTCCGCGCCGAGCACGGCGATATTGTCATGAAGCCGCTCTACGGCAAAGGCGGAGAAGCCGTGTTCCGGGTCGCGGGCGAGGATCTCAATTTCGGCTCGTTATTCGACCTGTTCACGGCGACTTTTCGCGAGCAGTGGGTCGTGCAGAAGTTTCTTCCCAACATCAAGAACGGCGACAAGCGCATCATTCTGGTGGATGGAGAATATGCTGGGGCTGTCAATCGGATTCCGGCCGCCGATGATCTGCGCTCCAACATGGTTCGCGGCGGCGTGCCGGCAGCCACCGAACTGACGAAACACGAGGCCGAGATCTGCAAGCGTATCGGCCCGGCTCTGCGCGAGCGCGGGCTGCTCTTCGTCGGCATCGACGTGATCGACGGTTTCCTGACCGAGATCAATGTAACCTCGCCGACCGGAATTCGTGCCATAAAAACTCTCGGCGGACCCGATGTGGCCGCGTTGATCTGGGACAAAATTGAGGCGAAGCGGCGTGCCAGGTCATGAGCGTTGCGCTGACCATCGCAACGACCGACTACGATCATTTTCGCGATTTTCGTTTTGGGCTGGTGCGCGCCGAAGGCATCGAGGTCAATTGGCTCACGCTAGGGCATCACGAGATTTTTTCGCGCTTCACCTTCAATCGCGAGTGGGACGTGTCTGAGCTTTCATTCGCGAAATTCTCGGCACAGGTAACACGCAATGATTCCGACATCATCGGTTTGCCGGTCTATGCCTCGCGCCTGTTCCGTTTCGCCTCGTTCTACCTGAACCGCAAGGCCGGGATCGCAACGGCGAAGGATCTGCGAGGCAAGCGCGTCGGCGTCCCGGAATGGGCGCACACTGCCGCCGTCTATATGCGCGGCTGGTTGATGCACGAGGCCGGCGTCGCGCTGTCCGATATCGATTGGGTCCAGGCCGGCACGAACGAAGCCGGCCGCATCGAGAAGGTTGAATTGTCGCTTCCGAAGGGCGTACGGCTCACCAGCTTGCCGGAGAAGAACTCTCAGCGGCATGATCGCCTCCGGCGAACTCGACTGCGCCATCATCGCGCGGCCACCGAACTCCTTCCGGGAAAAACATCCTGACGTTGTACGCCTGTTTCCCGATTACGAATTGATCGAGCGGCGCTATTACGAAGACACGCGTGTCTATCCGATCATGCATGTTATCGCGATGCGCAAGGCGGTTCTCGAGGGACGGCCGTGGGTCGCTCGCAATTTGTACAATGCGTTCGAAGAATCCAAACAGCGCAGTCTCGAGCGCATTCTCGATCCGGCGGTCTCACGTTACCCGGTGCCGTGGCTGACGGCCTATACCGCCCGCGTGCAGCAGATGTTCGCCGGCGACCCATTTCCCTATGGAATAGAGCCGAACCGTTCCACTCTGGAATTGTTCCTGCGCTACGCGTACGAGCAGGGCATCGCGCATTGCCTCGCAAAGCCGGAGGATATTTTCCCGGCCGGCATCATGGCCTCGGTGAAAGTCTGACTACCTGACCGCGCGCTTGGCCGCCTCAGCACGAATATCAGGCGCCGTCATCGTCGTAAGGTCGAATGGCGCCTTGAGATTTCCGGCCTTCACCAGCTCGCTTTGCATCCAGTTCAACTTGTCGATCGGCAGGATCACCGACGGGTCGACGGCATGACGATTGATCGTGTCATCAAAAGCATATGCAGGACGAGGATCATCCGGTTTGGCGTGGATGGCGGATTGCGTCAGTCTGATCGTCTCGTCACGATGACCGACGGCAAATTTTAGCGCCTCCATCTGTGCGGCAACAAAGCCGATTGCATCGGCGCGCCTTGCCGCAATTGTCTTGCCGGTCATGCTCAAGCACAGCCGCACATAGTTCGACAGAACATCGTGACCATATACCAGCATTTTCACATTTTTCGGCGCGACAGCCATGAATTCAGCGGCGACGACCCCGGCATCGGCAACGCCCGCTGTAACCGCTTTATATCGATCAAGATCACCGCCGAGATTCGCAAAACGCACATCGGAAGGTGAAATCTTGTGCTGCTCGAGAATGGCGTTGATGAGGAGGTTTGGCAGCGATCCCGGAGCGGCCACTGCAATGGTCTTTCCCTTAAGATCTTCGACTTTGGTGATCGTTGATTTCACCATCAGTCCGTGCGGGACGCCCGGCCAGTCGCATCCGATAATCTTGATATCGGCACCGCGTGCGCCTGCAAGAATTGCGGCACCAGGGCTCGAACTCGATGCTGTCGACCTCACCAGCCAACAGTGCCTTGTGCGCGAGCGCGCCGTTCTTCATCGGAATGATCTCAAGCTTGAGGCCGTGCCTCGACGCAAAGTCTCGCTCGCCAATCATGAGCATAAAGCCGGCATCACCCTTCGGTTCGATCACCACGTGTTTCCACGGCCTTAAAACTTCTGCAAATGCCGCAGTTCCGAGTGTCGCCAAAATCAGGGCAATCAAGCTTCGGACTATCATCGGCACCGATCCTCCCAATATTCTTTGACGCATGATCATCGTCTAAACGGCTGAGATCAATCGTGTTGTGACCGTTCCGGAATTCTTGTCTCCGCAGTCTGCTTTGGGTACTACTTTTGCGAGTATTTTGACAGATGAGGTTGCATGATCCGGCGAGTGGCGACCGTTGCATTTGAAGGCATCGAGGCACGGGCCGTCGACGTGCAGGTGCAGGTCGCACCCGGCCTACCGGCCTTCAGTATCGTCGGGCTTCCGGACAAGGCGGTGTCGGAAGCCAAGGAGCGCGTACGCGCTGCATTGATCGCATCTGGTCTTGCGTTGCCGGCGCGCCGCATCACCGTCAATCTCGCGCCCGCCGATCTGCCGAAGGAAGGCAGCCACTACGACTTGCCCATCGCGCTCGGGCTGATGGGGGCGATCGGCGCCATTCCGCATGACGCGCTGAGCGGATTCACGGTGCTGGGCGAGCTTGCACTGGATGGCTCGATCGCACCCGTCGCGGGCGTGCTGCCGGCAGCAATCGGCGCAAACAGCCGCGGCCAGGGCCTGATTTGTCCGAGCGCTTGCGGATCCGAGGCGGCCTGGGCAAGCCCCGAGATCGAGATCATTGCCGCGCAATCGCTGATCCAGCTCGCCAACCATTTCAAGGGCACGCAGGTCCTCGCTCGTCCACGGCCGAAAATTCACGAACGCGAAAATGCATCAATCGACCTTTCGGATATCAAGGGGCAGGAAAGCGCGAAGCGTGCGCTCGAGGTCGCCGCCGCCGGCGGTCATAACCTGCTCATGGTTGGTCCGCCAGGCGCCGGAAAATCGATGCTGGCGGCGCGGCTGCCAACGATATTGCCTCCCCTGTCGCCTGCCGAATTGCTTGAAGTCTCAATGATCGCTTCAATTGCCGGCGGCATCGAAGACGGAGCACTGACGAACCGGCGGCCATTCCGCTCGCCGCATCATTCCGCATCGATGCCGGCGCTCGTTGGTGGCGGCTTGCGCGCCCGGCCGGGCGAAATCTCGCTTTCGCATAATGGCGTTCTTTTTCTGGACGAGTTGCCGGAATTTTCCGGTCAGGTGCTCGACTCGTTGCGTCAACCGCTTGAATCCGGAGAGGTTGCGATCTCGCGTGCCAATCATCGCATCACGTATCCGGCACGCTTTATGTTGGTGGCGGCAATGAATCCCTGCCGATGCGGACGTGCGAGCGACCCCGGTTTTTTCTGCAAGCGAGGAGCAAACGAGCGCTGTGCCGCCGAATATCAGGGCCGCCTGTCCGGCCCCCTGCTGGACCGCATCGACTTGCATATCGAAGTGCCTGGCGTCACGGCCGCAGATTTGATCTTGCCGGCGCCGGCCGAAGGCAGCCGCGAAGTCGCCGCGCGCGTGGCGCGAGCACGGGATATCCAGGCCGCGCGCTATGCAACGATGAGTCTGGATAGCGTGCGGACGAATGCGCAGGCAAGCGGACCGGTGCTGGAAAAGGTTTCGCGCGCTGATTCCGCCGGGTTGTCGCTTTTGCGCGACGCGGCGGATTCGATGCGATTGTCTGCGCGCGGCTATCATCGGGTGCTGCGCGTCGCACGCACGCTCGCCGATCTAGACGCAGCCGAATCAGTCGGCCGCGTACATCTAGCCGAGGCACTGTCCTATCGCGCGCTTGTGGACGATGCGCGCCGTGCCGCGTAATTCATGCTGTCCTTCGTGCCCAAGCGCACGCCATTAATAATGCCTTTACCACGTTCACGCGAACGGCAAGCATGCGGTTAATTGAGAATAAATTTGCAACGTTCCCGGCGCCAAATGGCGTGCGGCCGCGGGAAACCGACACATCCAATCGCGAACCCCGCGGCGCCGAACCATGCAGGGCACGGGTTTTTATATCGCCAGCTACGTTTTTGCCGCCGGTGCCGTGCTTGCCGGCATCCTGGCCGCATTTGCGTACACACGGTATCGCGCGGCCAAGTCCAGCCAGCACATGCTGGAAGCGCAAATCGAAGATCTGTCGGACCGTCTCTGGGAAGTGCGCGAAGCAGAGGAGCGCGCGCGCAGTCTGCTGGAGGCGCAAGGCGACATCATCGTCCGGCGCGACAGCGCGGGCCGGATTACTTATGCAAATGATGCCTTCTGCACGCTTGCGGGTAAGCCGCGAGAGGTTCTGATCGGTAGCACAATTGAGCTGCCTATCCGTGAGTGCGGTGTCGTCACCGTCCAGTCCGACGGGACCCGGATGCACGACGAAAAAATTGAATCTATTCACGGTGTACGCTGGATATCCTGGCGCGAGGTTGCGGTACGCAGTGATAGTGGAACGGAAGTTCAGGGCGTCGGGCGAGACGTTACAAGTCGCGTCGAGGCAGAGCAGGCGCTCACACTTGCGCGCGATCAAGCCGAAGCCGCTAGCCGGACCAAATCGCGCTTCCTCGCCACTGTCAGTCACGAGATTCGCACGCCGCTTAACGGCATGCTCGGCATGGCCGACTTGCTGCTCGACACGCCGCTCACGCCGGAGCAGCTGACCTATACGAAAGCCGCGAAAACTTCGGGTGAGACGTTGCTAACATTGATCGAGGAGATTCTCGACTTCTCAAAAATTGAAGCCGGCAGACTTGATATTGAATCGCGCCCGTTTGCACTCGCGCCCATGATCGAGGAATCAGTCGAGCTCATGGCCCCGCGTGCGCAAGCAAAAGGAATCGAAATTGTTTCCTATGTCGACGAACGAGTTTCGGCAAATGTAATCGGCGATGCTGCCCGTCTGCGTCAGGTTCTGCTTAACCTGCTCGGCAACGCAGTGAAGTTTACCGAAAACGGCGGCATCGGAGTCGTCGTTGAGCCAGGAGATTGCGAAAACGAGATTCGCATTGAGGTTCGCGACACCGGTATCGGAATAAGCGAAGAAGACTTGCCGCGTATTTTCCATGATTTCGAGCAGGCCGACGGTTCGTCGACGCGAAAATACGGCGGCACCGGCCTGGGGCTTGCGATCTCCAAGCGCATCATCGAGCGCATGGATGGGCGTATCGATGTTACGAGCCAAATCGGCGTCGGTTCGATCTTCAGTATTATCGTACGGCTATTGGCGGCGGACACGCAGGAACTGTCTGTCGTCGCCCCCGACCTCGATCGCCTGGCGATCATGATCGTCGCGCCAGCGGAAATCGAGGCATCGTTACTGGCGCGCCGGCTTGGCCGATGGGGCGCCAGCACCTGCGCTGTGATCGATGAGAAGATTGCCGCAGCGTTGCTGCCGGAGCGGCCGTGGGATGCACTTCTGGTCGACTATCCGCTCGCGCGCACCATGACGGAGAACTGCGATCTCACCAGGCTGCATATATCCAAGCGCATCGTAATGATCCGACCGAGCGAGCGACATGAGTTGCAGGCACTGAAAGCAGCTGGCTTTACGGGTTACCTCGTCAAGCCGGTGCGCGCCGCATCGCTGGCGTCGCGTCTTGCAGCCGCCGACACGTTCGAGCATTCGGCAGGCGAAGTCGCCGCCGAAACAGCCGCCGCGTCTCCCGTAGCCAAAGGTCTCTCGATCCTTGTCGCTGAGGACAACGAAATCAACGCTTTGCTGGCCCGCGCGCTCCTCACACGGCTAGGCCATCGTCCGACCATCGCCGTAAACGGTGAGGCAGCCGTGGAAGTCTCTGGCTGGCAGCGCGCGCGGCAGGAAGCCGGTATGATCTTGTGCTAATGGACTTGCAGATGCCGGGTATCGATGGCTTTGAAGCCGCCCGCCGGATCCGCGCAGCTGAGGTGCAAGCAGGCGACGCACCCACACGGATGATCGCGTTGACGGCCAACGCCCAAACGGAGGATCGCCAATCCATCCTAAATGCTGGCCTCGACGGGCTGCTGCTCAAGCCCCTCGATCGTGAACGGCTGCGCGAAGTCCTCGATGCCGCTTCCGGTGCCAGCCCGCTTGCGGCGTGACGTCGGTTTCCCCACATTGTCATAATTCCGTGTCCGGCCTTTGGTGTACGGGTATCACCAGTTAGGAATATGATTCGGTTGCCCGGATTCAGCTATGTCGCCCGAGCGGAGTTAAAGACAGGATCCAGATTGCATATGGCAATCCGCCCCTCTCTGCAGCCGCCGCGTAGCCTGTTCGGCCGGCTGCGACCAAGTCCGGCAGGCGCCGGTATGCCGGGATTCATTTCGTCGTTGCAGGCCTATGGAGGCCTGCGCGTATGGGCAACACGTACGTACCGGCTTTCACGGACTTTGGGCCAGATCGGCACGCTGGAAGTGCGGCTCGCGCAGAGCGCTGCGGAGGTTCGTCAGGCGCAAAAGCTTCGCTATCAGGTTTTCTATCAGGAGGGTTCCGCACTTCCCAGCGCTGGTCGACTTCTTGCGCGGCGCGACATCGATGGTTACGACGCAATATGTGACCACCTGCTCGTGGTTGATCATGCAGCGCGCGACGGTAGTCCACTGAACCGGCCAGCCGTGGTCGGCACCTACCGGCTGCTGCGCCAACCATTTGCTGAAGAGTATGGCGGGTTCTATACCGCCGGCGAGTTTGACATCACGACTCTTGTCGCGCGTCACAACCGTCTACAATTCCTCGAGCTCGGCCGCTCCTGCGTGCTTTCGCACTACCGCAACAAACGCACGGTCGAACTTCTCTGGCACGGTATTCACGCCTACATCCTGCAGAACCACTGCGATGTAATGTTCGGATGCGCGAGCCTCGATGGCACCGATCCGAAGCAGCTGGCGCTTCCGCTGTCGTTCCTTCATCACCATGCCGGCGCACCGGAGCCATGGCGTGCGAGGGCCTTGCCCGAACGCTACGTCGAGATGAACCGAATGTCGAAAGAGGTGATCGATCCGAAAGCGGCGTTGCGCGCGCTCCCTCCATTGATCAAAGGATACTTGCGGCTTGGCGCCTATATCGGCGACGGTGCGGTGATTGACTACGAATTCGGCACCACGGATGTGCTGATCGTTCTGCCGGTATCGGCGATCAAGCAACGCTATCTGGAGCATTTTGATCTTAGCCGCCGCGCGGCCTGATCAAAGTTTCCTCAGCGAGACCTCTTCGACGAGATGGCTCTCGCTCTTCTTCAAAATAAGATCCGCGCGTTGCCGCGTCGGCAGGATATTTTCGTGCAGGTTGACGAGGTTGATGCGCGACCAAATCGATGACGCCATTTCGGTCGCTTCCTTGTCCGACAGATTTGAATAGCGGTGGAAATAGGATTTCGGATCGCGAAACGCGGTGCCACGCAACGTCAAAAACCGGTCGACGTACCAGGATTTCAACACAGCTTCATCAGCGTCGAGATAAACGGAAAAATCGAAAAAGTCCGAAACGAACGGAATGGCTTTGCCGTCCTTCGGCAGCCGGCCGGTCTGCAGAACGTTGAGACCTTCGACGATGAGAATGTCGGGCCGATCGACTTCGACCCACTGGTTCGGGATCACGTCATAGACGAGGTGCGAATAGATGGGCGCGCGTGCCGGGCGGCGCCCAGCCTTCACGTCGGACAGGAACCGCAGCAGCGCCGGAAGATCGTAGCTTTCGGGAAAGCCTTTCTTTTCCATAAGGCCTTCGCGTTCCAGGATGGTGTTCGGAAAAAGAAATCCATCCGTCGTGATGAGATCGACCTTCGGCACGTTAGGCCAGCGCGCCAGCAGTGCTTGCAGCACGCGAGCCGTCGTTGATTTGCCGACGGCGACCGAACCCGCGACGCCGATGACATACGGCATCTTTGTATCTTCTGTGCCAAGAAATCGTTGCTGAGCGACAAACAATCTTTGCGGCGCCGCCACGTACATCGATAAGAGACGTGAGAGGGGCAAATAGATTTCCTCGACTTCTTTCATGTCGAGCCGGTCGTGCAGCGAACGCAGACGCGTGACCTCATCCGGGGTCAGCGTCATCGGCGTGTCTTCGCGCAGTGCCGCCCATTCCGCGCGCGAGAACGTACGATAGGGCGAGAGGTTTTGTTCGATGCGCTGTTCCATCACAACATCCGATCAGCGTGAGCGCGCGGATTTTTCCTCGTGCCCGCTCTGCGCCGTCCGCTTCTCAAGCGCCCCCTCGACATCGGCCAATGTCACGCCGCGTGCTTCCAGCAGCACCAACAGATGGTAAAGAAGGTCGGCCGCTTCGGCAGTAAGCCTGTTGTTATCCTCCTGCACGGCGGCCAGGCCGGTTTCGATGGCCTCCTCGCCAAGCTTTTTGGCGCAATGGGCTACGCCCTTTTCGATCAGGGCGCGCGTATAAGATTCGGCGGCGCTTGCCTTGGCGCGCTCATGAACCCGCTTTTCAAGGTCGGCCAGCGTGAACTTGCTCATGTGCAGTCCTTTGGGCGGTCCTTTATCACCTCTCCCCGCCTGCGGGGAGAGGGCGGCGCGCTACGGATCCATGCGAATCGGCAGGCCGGCTTTGGCCATATAAGTCTTGGCTTCGCGCACCGTGTGTTCGCCGAAATGAAAGATCGAAGCGGCCAGTACCGCGGTCGCGTGGCCATCCCGGATGCCTTCGACCAAGTGATCCAAGGTGCCAACCCCACCCGAGGCGATGACCGGAACCTTGACGGCATCGGCCACTGCGCACGTGAGCGCAATGTCGTAACCGGCCTTCGTGCCGTCACGATCCATCGACGTCAGCAGAATCTCGCCTGCGCCCAACGCCGCAACCTCCTTGGCATAATCAATAGCGTCGAGGCCGGTCGGATTGCGTCCGCCATGCGTGAAAATTTCCCAGCGAACTTTTTCACCGGCCTTCGAAACCTTCTTCGCATCAATGGCGACCACGATGCATTGGTCGCCAAATTTCTCAGCTGCCTCCTTTACGAAAGGGCGGCGCGCCACCGCTGCGGTATTGATCGACACTTTGTCCGCGCCGCACGTGAGCAGCCTGCGGATATCGTCGACCGTGCGCACGCCACCTCCGACGGTCAATGGCATGAAGCAGGCCTCGGCCGTGCGCGTAACCACGTCGTAGATCGTGTCACGATTTTCGTGAACTCGCCGTGATATCCAGAAAACAGAGTTCATCGGCGCCGGCGGCGTCGTACGCAATCGCCGCCTCGACCGGATCGCCCGCGTCGCGCAAATTGACGAAATTCACACCCTTGACGACCCGGCCGTCTTTCACGTCGAGGCACGGAATGATGCGAACCTTGAACATCAGATTGCCGTCCTCGCTGCGCGAATGAGCCTGAGTGCCTCCGCAGCGTCGAGTCGACCATCGTAGAGTGCGCGGCCGGCGATCGCACCAGCCAGTTTTTTCGAGCGCGGGGTAAGCAGCGCCCGGATGTCCTCTATCGACGCGAGACCGCCTGACGCAATCACGGGAATTGAAATCGCATCCGACAGCGCAATCGTGGCATCGAGGTTTAGTCCCTGCAACATGCCATCGCGTGTGATATCGGTGTAGACGATCGCTGAAACTCCGGCATCTTCGAAACGACGCGCGATGTCGAGCACCGACAATTCAGAAGTCTCCGCCCAACCCTCCACCGCCACTTTTCCACCGCGTGCGTCGAGTCCGACCGCGATTTGCCCGGGATAGTCGCGCGCGGCCTGCTTGACGAAAGGCGGATCGCGCACAGCGGCAGTTCCGATAATGACGCGGGTGACGCCTTTCTCCAGCCACGCTTCGACGGTCGCGGTATCGCGGATTCCACCGCCCAGTTGGACGGGGATACTGACCGTCTCCAGGATCCGGTCAACGGCTGTACCATTCATGGGCTTGCCGGCAAACGCACCGTCGAGGTCGACAATATGAAGATATTCGAATCCCTGTTGCTCGAACGCGCGCGCTTGTGCAGCAGGATCGCGATGAAAAACGGTTGCGCGAGCCATATCGCCCTGCTCAAGACGAACAGCCGATCCTTCCTTGAGGTCGATCGCAGGAATGAGAATCACGGCTTCCACTTCAAAAAATTCGCAATCAAAGCGAGGCCAAGCCGCTGGCTTTTCTCCGGGTGGAATTGCGTACCGATCATGTTCTCACACCCGACAATGGCCGTAACAGGCCCACCATAATCGGCCTGTGCGACAAGATCGGTATTCCTTGCTGTTTTCAGCTCGTAGGAGTGCACGAAATACGCGTGCAAGCCTTTCGATCCGATCGGAATCCCAGCAACCACCGGATGATCGGTCAGCATGTTGAGCGTATTCCATCCCATGTGCGGAATCTTCAGATCGGGATTGGATGGCGTTATGCGGTCGACCTCGCCCAATATCCAACCGAGACCGGGCGTAACCCGATATTCGCGTCCCCGTTCGGCCATCAATTGCATACCGACGCAGATGCCGAAGAACGGCTTGCCCTTCTTGCGCACAGTCTGCTCAAGTGCATCGATCATTCCGGGAATCTCATCGAGCCCCCGGCGGCAATCTGCGAATGCACCGACGCCAGGCAGCACAATGCGATCGGCTCGCGCGACGGTGTCGGGATCCCCGGTGACGACGATCGGCTGGCCTTGCCCGCTTTCGCGCGCTGCACGTTCAAATGCCTTGGCCGCTGAATGCAGATTGCCGGAGCCGTAATCGACAATTGCAACGCTCACCGCTGACCTCCTGGTTCCGGAAACAGGCCGATGACATCCGATGGTGACGGCGGGCCTCGCCGCACGGGCGTTGAATATCTCGGTTCGATCGCAGGCGCTGAAGGCGCATTAGCTGTGGGTTTTTGCCACTCCGCAAAGAAGCGGCGCTCCGCCGTTTCAAAGTCCTCGGCGACCACGAAACCAAGGGTCACCCAGCTGCGGCGGTTTAGAGTCCACCTCCAGATGCTGGACGCCTCGAATCCCATCAGCAACGCAATAAGCAGCGCCACGATCATTTGGATATTCAAGGGCACGCGAGAGAGAGCGAGCCCAAAGCCGAGCACACCATAGCCGACGACATAAATGAGAAGAGCCAGCCAAAGCCGGTGCAACAGTAGCCATAGCGGCGCCAGCAAAAACGCCCAGAAATGGAATCCATCACGCACGAATAGAAAACGTTCGGGCGAGCTCGATGCGTCGCTCGTAAGGGACGGTGGCGCGTGTACGGTAAAAGTGGCCATCGCTTTACTTTACTAACGTCATCCTTTGAATTTCGCTGAGGATGACGGCAACAATTCGATCACCCGCCGAGCGAACCTTTCGTGGACGGCACCTCATCTTTGGCGCGCGAATCAATGGCAACGGCCGCGCGCAACGCTCGCGCCAGGCCCTTAAAGCAGGACTCGGCGATATGATGGTCGTTCGTGCCATACAGCACTTCTGCATGCAGCGTAATTCCGGCGTTCATCGCGAAGGCCTGAAACCACTCCTGCACAAGCTCGGTGTCAAACGTACCGACCTTGTCGCGCACGAACTCGGCCTTGAAGACCAGGAACGGCCGACCGGAAATGTCAATCGCCACCCGCGTTAGCGCCTCGTCCATCGGCACGTGCACGTCGGCGTATCGTGTGATGCCTTTCATATCGCCGAGCGCCTGCTTGACGGCTTGACCAAGCGCGATGCCAACATCTTCGGTGGTATGGTGATGGTCAATGTGCAAGTCGCCTTTGGCCTTGACCGTGATGTCGATACGTGAATGCCGCGCAAGCAAGTCGAGCATATGGTCAAGAAAGCCTATGCCGGTCGCGATCGATGCGCGGCCAGCTCCGTCGAGATCGATTTCAACCTCAACGTCGGTTTCCTTGGTCTTACGCTTGACGGCGCCCTTGCGCATGCAAATGTCCTTATATTCGCGCGCTTTTTATCAGGGGTTTGCGGGATTCGCCACAGCGTTGCGGATGGTTGGCAAATACAATGCGCCATGACTAGATGACGCGGATCGCGGGGTGTTAACGCATGTCACCAAACGAGCTTCCCTCTTGGCACGGCACGACCATCCTGACCGTTCGTAAGGGCGGCACGGTCGTTATCGGCGGAGACGGCCAGGTCTCGATCGGCCAGACCATCGTCAAATCCAACGCCAAAAAGGTCCGACGCCTTGGCAAAGGTGATGTAATCGGCGGCTTTGCCGGTGCCACCGCGGACGCATTTACCTTGTTCGAGCGGCTGGAAGGCAAACTTGAGCAATACCCAGGCCAACTCACCCGCGCGGCAGTCGAGCTGGCCAAGGACTGGCGAACCGACCGTTATCTGCGGCGTCTCGAAGCTATGATGATTGTCGCCGATGCCAATGTCTCATTGATTCTCACCGGTACCGGCGACGTTTTAGAGCCTGAAAATGGCGTCATGGGAATCGGCTCCGGCGGCAACTATGCGCTCGCTTCGGCGCGCGCGCTTCTCGATGGGTCACTCGACGCCGAACAAATTGTGCGAAAGTCGCTCGACATCGCGGCGGAAATTTGCGTCTTCACAAACCGCAACGTTACCGTCGAGACCTTAAAGTCGTGAGCGACGGCGCGCGACTTCCACTGCGAACGGCCCTTCTCATCACAGCTGGATTTCTTATCGTGCAGGCGGCCGTGCTTTTTGCTATGGGCCGCGTGCCGATCTGTAATTGCGGCACCATCAAGCTATGGCATGGCGTCGTTCAAAGTTCCGAAAACTCACAGCATATTTTCGACTGGTATTCGTTCTCTCACGTCATCCACGGGTTTGGTTTGTACTTTCTGACGTGGCTGATTTTGTCCCGTCATCCATTGATCACACGCTTCACACTCGCCGTGGCATGCGAGGTTGCTTGGGAAATTCTCGAGAACACGCCATTCATTATTGAACGGTATCGCGCGGGTACAATTTCGCTTCAGTATTACGGTGACAGCATCGTCAATTCTCTTTCCGACACAGTTGCAATGATCGCCGGGTTTGTGCTTGCGAGCACGCTTCCTATATCAATAGTGGTTGGCCTTGCGGTCACAATGGAATTGGCAGTTGGTTACTGGATTCGCGATAATCTCACCTTGAACATCCTGATGTTGATTCACCCGATTGATGCAATCCGCGAATGGCAGGCCGGCAGCTGAGCTGAATGAGTAAGGCGCAGATAGGATCATGACCGACTTTTCTCCTCGCGAAATCGTTTCCGAACTCGACCGCTATATTGTGGGCCAAGGCGACGCAAAGCGCGCGGTTGCTATCGCGCTGCGCAACCGGTGGCGACGGCTTCAGCTTGACGAAAGGTTGCGCGAGGAAGTGCTGCCAAAGAACATCCTGATGATCGGTCCGACCGGCGTCGGCAAGACTGAGATCTCCCGTCGGCTCGCACGGCTTGCCGGCGCGCCGTTTCTGAAAGTCGAGGCGACCAAATTTACCGAAGTCGGATATGTCGGCCGCGACGTTGAACAGATCGTGCGCGATCTGGTTGAGATCGGAATCACGCTTGTGCGCGAGCGTAAGCGGAAGGACGTTCAGGCGCGTGCCGAGCAGTCCGCGGAAGAGCGCGTCCTCAACGCATTGGTTGGCCCCGGTGCAAGCCCCGCCACGCGCGAAAGCTTCCGCAAGAAACTGCGAGCAGGTGAGTTGAACGACAAGGAAATAGAGGTCGAGGTGCAAGCCGGCAGTAGTGGCATGCCGATGTTCGAGATACCGGGCATGCCGGGCGCACAGATGGGCGCAATCAATATTGGCGATATCTTCGGCAAGCTTGGCGGCGGCCGCACAAAAACGCGCCGCGTAACTGTTCAAGAGTCACACGATATCCTGGTCAATGAGGAATCCGACAAGCTTCTCGACACCGATCAGCTGGTGCAGGAAGCCATAAAATCCGTCGAACAGAACGGCATCGTATTTCTCGACGAGATCGACAAGATTGCCGGTCGGGAGGGATTGCGCGGCGCCGACGTATCACGTGAAGGCGTGCAACGCGATTTACTGCCACTGATCGAAGGCACCACCGTCAATACCAAGCATGGGTCGGTGAAGACCGACCACATACTCTTCATCGCGTCCGGCGCATTTCACATCTCAAAACCATCGGACTTGTTGCCTGAACTGCAAGGGCGGCTGCCGATCCGTGTCGAGCTCAAAGCGCTTACGCGTGATGATTTGCGTCGAATCCTCACCGAACCGGAAGCCTCATTGATCAAGCAGTATGTCGCGCTCATGAGCACCGAGGGCGTAACACTTGAATTTAGTGAGGACGCCATAGATGCCATCGCGGACATCACGGTCGCGGTGAATGCCAGCATCGAGAACATCGGCGCCCGGCGGCTGCAGACTGTGATGGAGAGGGTGCTCGACGAAGTCTCTTTTGCGGCGCCAGACCGGTCCGGCGAACACGTTAAGATCGACGCTGATTACGTGCAGAAGCACGTTGGCGATTTGGCTAAAAATGCCGATCTGAGTCGATTTATTCTCTGATCCACGAAGCGCTGCATTTCAAGACGGCCTGGTTCTGCGCACCCGCACGTAGAGCGCACCTTCGCCCCCGTGGGCGACATGAGCTTCCTCGAATCCGATCACGAGCGCGCGGAATTCCGGCAGGTTCAGCCAGTGCGGCACCTGACGCTTAAGCACTCCTCGGTCACCCTCGCCTCGACCCCCTTTTCCGGTAATAACAAGGACAAGCCGCGCGTCGCGCGCCCTCGCCGTATGCAGGAATCGCAAAAGCGCTGCGTGTGCTTCGCTTTGGATCAGACCGTGCAAATCGAGGCGGCCGTCGATCGCTTCCTTGCCGCGCGCGACGCGCGTGCGCATGCGGCGCCCGAGCGGTGCAAGGGGCGGCGGCCGCTTGCCGGCTGCCAATCCAGCTGGCCGTACTTTTGCAGGCGATGTTTCGGTCTGCGGAGCGATATGTTCCGCCGTCTCGGCTTCTGCGATACCCGAATCCCACAGCGGCGCAATCGATTTCGTAACGGCGGTCCACAACACCCTCTCTTCGGCAGTGAGGACGCGACGCCGTTTGCCGTCGCCAGGCTTCATCGAGCTAATGGCGCCGTTTGGCAGGGTGTACCGGAACGCTCCCGGTCGTACTCGAGCGAGCCGCTGCTGTGACGACCATTTTCGGCCGTGGCGCTGGAAGCGGGATATTCATCGCCGCGGCCACCGCACCGCTGCCTACAGCGACACTTTGCGGCACGAGCATCACGAACTGCCCGTTTTGTTTGATACGTCCGGCGATGTGACCGACCTCTTCGCCATACCCGAAATAGATGTCAGCGCGGGCCGGCCCAACAATCGCGGAGCCGGTATCCTGCGCCACCAGCAAATGACGGAATTTGGTTTCCGGCTTTTCACTCGCGATCGGAAACTCGGCATCGATCCAGATCGGCGTTCCATAGATATGAATCTTTTTGTCGACCGCCAGCGAGCGGCCCGGCGTAAGAGGGATACCTTGTGCGCCGATGCATTCGTCGTGTGCGCCCAACGGTGTTTCCCGGAAGAAAACGAAAGAACGGTTTTTCTGCCGCAGCGCCTTCCCTTCTTCGGGATTCGCCTCCATGAATTCGCGAATCTTGTCCATCGACATTTCTTCTTTTGAAACGATCCCGCGGTCGATCAGGAATTTTCCGACGGGTGTGTAAGGCATCCCGTTACTCGCGACATAATTAAGCCGCAGCAATTTTCCGCTATCGAGTTTCACGCGTGTGGAGCCCTGAATCTGGGCAAAAAAGGCATCGATGGGACTTTTGACGTAGCAGATTTCCAAGTCCTTCCCTGCCAGAGCACCATCCTCGATCTCGGAGCGGTCAAGATCGGCGAAAACTTTGCTTTGACGCTTTCTCACGGTTTCGGCCGGCGCCGCGTACACCGGCACGGAGTATTCGTCGCTGGGAAAGCGCGAGCCGTTCACTTCCGTTTCATAGTATCCGGTGAAAAAGCCCTGGGTCTGGCCGGCGGGGATGACCCGCATCGGCTTGAAGTTGTCTTCGAAAAAGAGCCGCGCACGGTCGCGATCGATCTCACCGGCCGCTAGTGCACGCCCGCACACCTTGAACAAGGCACCATAAAACGGCCGTGCGGCGCGCATCGCGCGCGTGCCATTGAGAATAGCACTGCAGCTCTTGAGAAAGGTGTCGAAGGCCGCTTTTTGGTCGTCGTCCTTCCAACCCTCAAGTTGGGCAAAGCTTACGGGCTCGGTCCGCGCATTGCGCAAATGAACGCTGGTGGCCGACGCAGGGGCTATGGTGGCGGCGGTTATCGAGAGACCAAAGCAAAATCGAATGAGTGTGCGGAAAAGCGGCTCCGGCATGCGCTCATTGTCCGGCTTCGGTGGCAATCAATTTCCAGTTCGGATCGCGTGAGCTGAGATCGCGTGCGAAGGTCCAGACGTCGGTAATGTCGGTCACTTTCTCGGCATTCCCGTCGATGACCTTGCCGTCCTTGTCGCGTGTGACCGAAACAAGCTTCGACTGGAAGCGTACCGTCACCTGCGCATTACGACCACGTAGTTCAGCAGCTGTGATATCGGCATTATCTATCGATACGAACCAACTCTCCACCGTCTCGCCGCGTTTTTCCCGTTCTGCGATTGCGCCCTCAAAGCCGTCATAGACCTCGCGCGCAAGAAGATTTTTCAACGTCCGTCGATCGCCTTCAGCATAAGCGTTGACGATCATTTCATAGGCCGCACGCGCGCCGGTCAAAAAATGCTTGCCGTCGAAATTTGAATCGGCCGCGGCAATAGCGTCGAGTCCCCCGGCAATGACTGAGCCAGTCTCAGCGACACCCTTCCATCGATCCGACGGATTCTCGACAGGATCCGCGGGCTTCGGTGCGACCGTCTCCGTTGTCCGATTGGGAAGCGCAACAACTTTTTCCGATGCCGGTCGTACGGGCTCACGCGCTGAATATGGATCGTACGGCGGTCGCTCCCTGCCCGTCCGTTGACCCAATACACTTCGCAGGCGCAAAAAAATGAACACCGCGAGCGCCAGAAAAATGATGGTATAGATATCGAACACGTCTCGCATGCTTTCGGCTACCGTGGCCACTCGCCGGCCGGATTTGCGTACGATCTGGCACCGTCAATCGGCACCGCCGCTTTTGCATCCGCTGTTGGCCGCATCAATCCTTTGGGCCGGGCCTCGCGCCGGTGCTTCGGCGCAATTCAGGTTCTCAACCGGACCTTAGACGATCAGGACGCCTAGGCCAACATCGCACTGTCAGAGAAACACCGATGAATGTGGCAAAATGGGTAATATTGGCGGTCCTCGCTCTGCCCATTCTGGAACTTGCCGCGTTCGTTGCAGTTGCTGCGACAATTGGCTTCTGGTGGGCGTTAAGCTTGATTTTAGCCGGATCGCTCTGCGGCGCGTTAATTTTGCGCCATGCCGGCAGCGGCCATGTGGCCCGCATTCGTGTCGCACTGGACCACGGTTCTCTTGCAGCCCTGCAGACAGACGCCTGGGGTGGCGTTACGCTGCTCGCGGGGATTTTACTGCTGATTCCGGGGTTTATCACCGACATCGTTGGCCTGTCGCTATTGATCGGATCGCTGCGCCGCGCCTTTGTCGGAAAACCGCCAGGACAAGAAGACGGTGTGGTCGATCTTCCGCCCGAGCAATGGCATCAGGTGCCTAAGCCCTCTTTGCCTGATCGTCACAAAGATGAGCGCGGGCGCTGATTGGCGTGCGTCCTTGTTCCCTCACCGACCCTATGTTAGCCAACCGCCGCGCTGCGGCGTATTGTGATGGAGAATTTATGACGACGACAAATGGCGGGCCGGGACAAAGCGGTTCGGCTCCGGAAGCTGGCCAGGATCAGCCTCAGCTCACTGTGGTTGCCCAGTACATCAAGGATTTCTCGTTCGAGAACCCAAACGCCCCGCAATCACTCAACGCCGGTCAACAGCAGCCACAAATCGGAATTCAGATCAACGTCGGTGTAACCCCCCTGTCCGAAACCGACATCGAGGTTGTGATCAAATTGGACGGCAAAGCCGAAACAGCATCAACCACGCTGTTTCGATTCGAATTGGAATTCGCCGGCATTTTTCGGGTGCGCAATGTGCCGCAAGAGAGTCTCAATCCGCTCGTTATGATCGAATGCCCGCGTTTGCTGTTCCCATTTGCGCGCGAGATCATTGCAAACGCGGTCCGAAACGGAGGGTTCCCGCCACTCCTGCTCGATCCCGTGGATTTCGTCAGTCTCTATCGGCAAAAGATGGCTCAGGTGCAGCCAGCACCTGCCGTTGGCAGTTGAGTCAAATACCCGCCGGCTGGTAGTAGCTCCACAACGCGTTTTCGCCGAGGCCAGCCACGAAGTCGCGGTGAGCCGCGAGCTCAGCCTCTGTCAAACGAGGCGCCAACTGCTCAGCACGCTTACGTACGACAATTGCATCGTCATTGCCGCTCGGCCCGCGCTCGCGGGACTCGGCAAGACCAAGCTGTGCCTGCCGTGCACCAATCAGTTCGACGTAAACCTCGGCGAGTATCTCCGCATCGAGCAGTGCGCCATGCTTGGTCCGGCGCGAACTATCGATGCCGTACCTGGCGCACAAGTCATCAAGCCGATTGGGTCCTGCCGGATGTTTGCGGCGTGCCAACAGCAGCGTGTCGATGAGTCGTTCGCGCGCGATCAATTCGCGCTCGACCCGCTTGAGTTCGGCACACAGAAAGGCATGATCGAATCCAGCATTGTGAATCACAAGTGGGGCATCGCCGATAAAGGCAAGGAAATCGTCGACGACGTCGACGAACCGCTTGTGTCCTTTCAAAAATTCGCCGGATAGCCCGTGGACCGCAAATGCCTCGGCGGGCATGTCGCGCTCGGGATTAATGTAGGCATGGTACGTCGACCCTGTCGGGATCCCGTTGAGCAGCTCGATGCAGCCCAGTTCAACGAGCCGATGACCCTGCGCCGGGTCGAGGCCTGTCGTTTCGGTATCGAGGACGATTTCACGCATTTTGTGCCACAGAATCACTGACGTCGTCTTGGCATTGTAGCGATTCGAGCGAGAATTTCACGTACCTGCGAGCGAGCCGCGTCGAAACCTTTCGATGTATCCACGACGAAATCGGCGCGTTTCCGCTTTTCCATATCCGGCATCTGGTTGGCTGCAATCGCTGCGAACTTCTGAGCTGTCATGCCGGGACGCTCAAAAATACGGGTGCGCTGGACCTCTTCTGGCGCCGATACAACCACGACGGCGTCACATCGCCGGTCGCCGCCTGTCTCGAACAGCAGGGGAATATCTAATACTGCGACCTGCGCATTATTGCTTTCTGCGTTGGCAAGAAACCGTTCTTCCGCGGCACGCACCAGTGGATGCACGATACCTTCGAGTTTCTTGATTGCGGCAGAATCGTTGAGCACGCGGTGGGCAAGTTTTTCGCGATCGACCTCGCCAGCAGCAGTCGTGCCGGGAAATGCCGCTTCAACGAGCGGCACCGCCTCGGTTTTGTAGAGGCCATGTACCGCCGCATCGGCATCGTGAACCGGAATGCCAAACTCGGCGAAAAATCCCGCCGTGGTGGATTTACCCATCCCAAGCGAGCCGGTGAGACCGAGCACAAACATTGATCAGCTGTCGATAAATTTGTTCTGACGCAGATACGCCAGCAGCGGCATTAACGGCAAGCCAAGGATAGTGAAATAATCGCCTTCCACCCGCTCAAACAAATGGATGCCAATACCCTCGAGTTGATATCCGCCGACGCTCTTGAGCGCGGATTCGCCAGCTAAATCGAGATAATCCTTGAGGTAACCATCGCTGAAATTCCGCATAGTCAATTTTGCGGTATCGACGCAGGAAAACAGCATGGCACCGTCCCGAATCAAGGCGAGCGCCGAGTGTAGTTCGTGGGTGCGGCCGCGCAGCTCTCGCAACTGTTCAGA
Organism: uncultured Alphaproteobacteria bacterium; assembly: GCA_963736275.1. Lineage (GTDB taxonomy): Bacteria > Pseudomonadota > Alphaproteobacteria > Rhizobiales > Xanthobacteraceae > Pseudolabrys. The sequence continues at coordinate 270,366 of CAVTOP010000004.1, read as the reverse complement.
GGCAACGTTGCGGTCGGCCGGCTTGGTAAAGCGCTTGGCACCGCGCGCCAGAGTCTGATCGGCCCCGAGCACCACTCGTCCGGGAAGACTGGCTGCGACGGCACTTGCCTTGGCATGGGCCAGGTGACGCGCGACACCCGCCGCATCATCAATACCGGCTCGAGCTTCAATTGCGCGTTCGTCGATTACCGACGGCCTAATTTCAAACCGGAGACCGGCGGCCGCCAGGATCTTGCCACGTACATCGCTGCGCGAAGCAAGGACCAATGGTTGGGAAGCAAGCCAGAGCGCCATGGATCATCCTGCCGGATGGCGGCGGCGCTCGGTCAGCAGGCGCATAACAGCGGCCGCCGTCTCCTCAATCGACCGCCGTGTGACGTCGATAGTCGGCCAATTGAGCTTCGTGCAAAGGCGACGGGAAAATGAGACTTCCTCGGCCACCGCTGCCTTGTCGATATACTGGTCATCGTCGCGATGAGCCTTCAAACCGAGCAGACGGTTCTCGCGGATCTGTACGATGCGCTCCGGACTCGCGTAAAGACCGACAACAAGGGGCCGGGTAAGTTTCTCGACCGCTGGCGCCAATGGTACGCCCGGCACCAGAGGCACGTTTCCGGTTTTTACGCCGCGATTGGCGAGGTAAATCGAGGTGGGTGTCTTGGACGTCCGCGAGACGCCTACGAGCACAACGTCCGCTTCCTCGAGCCCCTCCGTGTGCTGGCCGTCGTCGTGCACCATCGTGAAATTCAAAGCGTCGATGCGCTGGAAGTATTCCGCATTAAGCACGTGTTGGGCGCCAGCCCGATGGATTGTTTCAGCCCCGAGGTAAGATTGAAACAGGCGCAGGACCGGCCCGAGGATCGACATGCAAGGCAAGCCAAGCTCGCGGCATTTTTTCTCCAGGGATTCAATAAGATCTTCCTCAAGCAGAGTATACAAAACCAGACCGGGAGATTCCGTAATCTCGGCAAGCGCGTGATCGAGCTGCTTTTTTGAACGCACCATCGGATACAAATGCTCGACCGGTGAAACATTTGCGTATTGCGCGGCAGCCGCGCGAGCGACCGTAATCAAGGTTTCGCCGGTGGCGTCCGATACCAGATGTAAGTGGAAATAGCCGGTCTCAGGCATCTGTATATTGGCCGGAAAGCCTGTGGATACGACGGGAGAAGGCCACGGCCGGCCCCAACAAGCAAGCCAGGGTGATCGGGAGTTCAATTTTCTTCCACACCACAGAAAACGGGACGGCTACGCGGAACGGTTTGGACCAGACTGCTGAGATGTGGACAGACACGTGGGGAAAGAAGGGGATATCTCCGCCAATGCCCCTGAATTCAGTGCCATCGCTGTGGACTAAATTGACCTTGAATTAAGCCCCTTTCTGAACCGGCTTTCGACAGTCGGTGGACAGACTGTTGATCGACAGGCATGAGTCCAATCAACGCTCTAACAAACACAACAGATTCTAAGAAGATTCTTGATGGATAAAGACGGGATCGGGAGTGCCGTGGGGAAAAAGCTCCTGCGCGTGCTGGAAGGCAAGCACGAAGCAACTCCGCCGATATGGCTGATGCGGCAGGCGGGACGGTATCTTCCCGAGTACCGCACAAGTCGTGAAAAGGCGGGAGGGTTTCTCGATCTTTGCTTCAACCCGATACGGGCTGCAGAAGTGACGATGCAACCCATCCGACGATTTGGTTTCGATGCCGCCATCCTGTTTTCCGATATTCTCGTTGTAGCGTTGGCGCTTGGCCGGAAGGTTGAATTTCTGGTTGGTGAAGGGCCAAAACTAGACCCCTTGAGTGATGCGGATGCGCTTTCCCGAATGCGGGAGGTAGCTGATCAAAATGTTCTGGCGCCGATCTATGAAACGGTACGCCAAGTGAAAACTTTGCTTGATGATAAGACAGCGCTGATAGGATTTTGTGGAGCTCCTTGGACGGTTGCGACGTATATCGTGGCGGGACAGGCAACACCTGATCAGGCCCCAGCGCGACTGTTCGCCCATCGCGATCCCGAGAGTTTTTTGCGACTGATCGATCGCCTCGTCGATGTATCAATCGAGTACCTGGTGAGGCAGCTTCAGGCCGGTGCGGATTGTGTGCAGATTTTCGATACCTGGGCTGGCGTGCTTGGTCCTGAACAGTTCGATCGCTGGTGTATCGCCCCTACGCAAAAAATCGTTGAGGGCGTACGCCGACACGTTCCGCGCGCCAAGATCATTGGATTTCCACGCGGAGCCGGCGCGATGGCTCTCCCTTACGTTGAGATGACGGGAGTGAGCGCCATCGGCATCGATTGGACGTTTGAGCGATCCATTGCGCGTGATGCACTGCAATCACGTGTCCCGGTGCAAGGCAATGTCGATCCACTTGCTCTTTTGGCCGGGGGCGCAGCTCTTGATCGTGAAGTCGATGACGTGATGCGTCATCTCGGCGATGGCCCGCTGATTTTTAATCTCGGGCATGGGATATTGCCCGACACCCCGATTGCGCACGTCGAACGCATGCTTAAGCGCATACGCAGGTAGCCGAGATGTACCTCTGGGTGAAAGCGCTGCATATCATTGCCGTGATTGCGTGGATGGCAGGGATGCTCTACCTGCCGCGGCTGTTCGTCTATCACTCGGCTGCTCGCGTCGGGTCCGAGCAATCGGAAACTTTCAAGACGATGGAGCACCGTCTTCTTAACTTCATCATGATGCCGGCCATGGCCGTAACCTGGATCGCGGGCATCGCTTTGGTGTTGCTGGGGCAATGGTTTGGCGTCGGGTGGTTTCAGGCCAAATTTGTCGTTGTGATCGCCATGACCCTCGTGCACGGCCTATTTGCACACTGGGTAAATGAATTCCGGTACGACCGGAATTCACATAGTCAAAAATTCTTTCGTATTGTCAATGAGATACCGACGATTTTGCTGATCGTCATCGTCATCCTTACGACGGTTAAACCGTTCTAGGTCATCCCCATAGCTGCTCACACGCGCCTGCCCTCTTGCGTCGAACGGTGGCTCAACTTATCTTGGTGGCATCCCACCGAACGCAGGCGGATGCAGTCGCGTTCCGGCTCCCTAAGTGTTTGGGCCGGTCGCAGCATCGGGTTCCGGGCCTTTCCCTACTACCACCTCGTCACCCCAGACCTGCGATCTCTCTCCAAAGTCAAACGGCGCAAGTTTTTTATTTTCAAAACTCGCCGGTAACGCTCCCAAGGACGTAAACCCCCAATGCGGGAAATGAAACTCCAGGACCTCAAGTCCAAGACCCCTGCCGATCTCGTCGCGTTTGCCGAAGAACATCAGGTTGAGAACGCCAGCACCATGCGCAAGCAGGAGCTGATGTTCGCGATCCTGAAGCAGCTTGCAACGCAGGAAGTCGACATCATCGGCGAGGGCGTTGTCGAGGTGCTCTCCGACGGCTTCGGATTCTTGCGCTCGCCGGAATCGAATTACCTGTCCGGGCCAGACGATATCTACGTTTCGCCAAGCCAGATCCGTCGTTTCGGTCTGCGCACCGGTGATACAGTCGAAGGCCACATTCGCTCTCCGAAAGAAGGAGAGCGTTATTTCGCGCTGCTCAAGGTCAACACGATCAATTTCGAGGACCCCGAGAAAGCGCGGCACAAGGTCAATTTCGACAACCTGACCCCGCTCTATCCCGATGAACGGCTCAAGATGGAATACGAGGATCCAACCAAAAAGGATCTCTCCGCCCGGGTCATCGATATCGTAGCTCCGATCGGCAAGGGCCAGCGTGCGCTCATCGTCTCGCCTCCGCGCACCGGCAAGACCGTGCTGCTGCAAAACATTGCGCATTCAATCACCACTAATCACCCCGAGACGTATCTGATCGTGCTGCTCATCGATGAGCGGCCGGAAGAAGTCACCGATATGCAGCGCTCGGTGAAGGGTGAAGTGATTTCCTCGACGTTCGACGAACCGGCGTCGCGTCACGTGCAGGTCGCGGAAATGGTGATCGAAAAGGCGAAGCGCCTGGTCGAGCATCAACGTGACGTCGTAATTCTGCTCAATTCGATCACACGTCTCGGCCGTGCCTACAACACCGTGGTGCCCTCCTCGGGCAAGGTGCTGACCGGTGGCGTTGACGCCAACGCGCTTCAGCGGCCGAAGCGCTTCTTCGGCGCGGCACGTAACATCGAGGAAGGCGGTTCGCTCACCATCATCGCGACGGCCCTGATCGATACCGGCAGCCGCATGGACGAAGTGATTTTCGAAGAATTCAAAGGCACCGGCAACTCGGAACTGATCCTCGATCGCAAGGTCGCCGACAAGCGCACATTCCCTGCAATGGACATCACACGGTCCGGTACGCGCAAGGAAGAGCTTCTCACTGATCCTGCAATCCTCAAGAAAATGTACGTTTTGCGCAGGATTCTGAACCCGATGGGCACGATGGACGCCATTGACTTCCTGCTCGACAAGCTGCGCAATACGAAGAGCAACTCAGAGTTCTTCGAATCGATGAATACGTAACGAGCCGTTATTGCCGCATGGCCGAAACGGCCGTGCCAATATGGGCGGCATCGGTTACCGGAAGCGAGCAGCGCTCACCGACACAGACGAAGGCCGCGCTTCCTGGTGCGGCCTTCAATTTTTCCTGTGCGGCGTGCGACGACGGCAGGTCGCCTGCGTTCGACACACGAAGAACGATGCGGTCGAGATATGGCAATTTCAGCGCTGCTTTTGCGAGATGCGCGGCGTCAGGACCGCTCACCACGATCTCGGCGGCACGCAGCCGCAGGTCGAGGGCATTGAGCAGCGCGAAATGGCCGAACAGGTTGCGTTCCGCCCCTGAAAGAATTGTTTCGATCAGGCGATCCGTCTGCATTCGCCATTTGTCGTCACCAGAAAGCACGGCCAGCCTGACGAGGTTTTGTGCCGCCACCGAATTTGGATTCGGCGTGGCGTCGTCCTGCGTCGAATGTGGGCGCAGCAGCAGGTCCTCTGCATCGTCGGAAGAAAGATAGTAGGCGCCGGTCTCGGCGTCGGCGTAATGCTCGTCGAAAGACTTCTGCCAAACGACAGCCCGCTCGAGATAACTGCGTTCGCCAGTCGCTTCATAGAGTGACAGCGCTGCGCGGATCATCGCTGCGAAATCGGATGCAAGGCCAGGAAACAGCAAATGCCCATCGCGCCAGGAGTGGCCGAGGCGATCGCCTTTTGTCATTGTCCGTGCAATGAAATCGAACGCACGTCTGGCCATCGCAAGCCAATCCGGCTCGTCGAGAATGACCGCGGAGTTAACCAGAGCCGCAATCATCAGCCCGTTCCAGTCGGCCAGCACTTTATCGTCAAGGCCGGGACGGATACGCGTGTCGCGTGCGGCGAGCAGTTTCGCGCGCAGTGGCGCGAGGCGGTTTTCGTCTTCAGTGGTTCGGTCGGGGTCAGCAAGGCGGTTAAGGATGCTGTGGCCTTCAAAGTTGCCGCCCGGCTTCACGTCGTAGTGTCCGGCGAAATATTCACCATCCGTAGCGCCGAGATATTTGATCACGTCCTCGTAGGACCAGACGTAGAACTTTCCTTCTTCGCCTTCCGAGTCGGCATCGAGCGAGGCTGAAAATGCGCCCTCGCCTGTGGTCATTTCACGCCCAAGCCATCCGACCGTTTCCCGCGCACGCTGGGCGAATAAAGGATTTCCGCTGCGCTGCCAGGCAAGCGCCAGCAGCTCGAGCAGCTGGGCGTTGTCGTAGAGCATCTTCTCGAAATGCGGGACCAGCCAACGCTCGTCCACCGAGTAACGCGAGAAACCACCGGCCAGATGATCGTAGATCCCACCCTCGCTCATGCGACCGAGGGTGTGCTCGACGGTCTCGAAAAACCGTGCATCATTTGTACGCAGGCCGGCGCGCCAAAGCATTTCGAGAATTGCGGGTTGTGGAAACTTGGGAGCGCCGCGCAAACCGCCGTTGACCTGGTCGAACATGTTGCCGACCTGCATGGCGGCCGCATCGAGCTCCTTCAATCCAATCGTCACCTTGCCTGCCGGCCTCGCCTTCTCGGCCAGTCTGGACAGCAGCGCGGCGCGGTTCTGCTCAATCCGGTCGGGCTCCTCCCGGAACAGCCGGGCTACCTGGCGCAGTACGTCGACGAAGGCGGGCCGGCCGAAGCGCGATTCTTTAGGAAAATATGTGCCGCCCCAGACCGGCTCTGCCTTTGAAGTCAGGAACATTGTCAGCGGCCAGCCGCCCTGCTCTCCCAGCAGATGCAAAGCGTTCATGTAGATCTGATCGATGTCGGGACGCTCTTCACGGTCGACCTTGATGTTGACGAACAGTTCATTCATGACGCGCGCGGTGGCGTCGTCCTCAAAAAACTCGTGCGCCATCACATGGCACCAATGGCAAGCGGCATAGCCAACCGACAGCAGGATCGGCTTGTTCATGCGCCGGGCCTCGGCCAGTGCCTCCGGACCCCAGGTCCACCACTCGACCGGATTGTGCTTGTGCTGAAGAAGATAAGGTGACGTCGCCTGAGCAAGGCGATTCACATGAGCGGCGCTGTGAGGAGGTGACATCGCCCGAGCCTAGCCGATTTGACGCTTGCGGGAAATTCGCGCCATCCCGTGGCGCGCCAACCGCGCCAGGACAGCGCGCTTGGTTGAATTGTTCCCGCCGGGAGCGACTACCGCTTTACGGCAATATTGCAAAAGCGCGCGCTGGAAACCCGAGTCCGTTGCGGACCTTTGGCCAGGTCACGACGATCAACGCGCCTTTTGGCGGCAGCTTGTCGAGATTGGCCATGACTTCGATCTGATAGTGGCCATGTTGAAGGATATAGGTCTCCGATTCCATTTTGTCGGTTGTATCGGTGTCGAGAGATTCGTGCCCCGTCGCCACCACGGCGCGCTCTTCATAGAGAAACCTTATTGTCTCGAATGACCAGGCAGGAAACGGAGCCCGCTTGAATCGCTCGGGATTGGCGTCCCAGTCCTTGTACATGTCGGTTCGCAGCGCGACGAAACTCCCACGCGGGACGCGCCCATGCTGTTTCTCCCAGGCACGCAAGTCCGCGACCGAATAGGCGTGGTTCGGATCCTTCTCCAGATACGGAGTTGCATCCAACACAACGAGCGGCAGGATCATCTGCTTGAGGGGGATCGCATCCATGGTGATCCCCTTTTCGTCGAAATGCGCCGGCGGATCGACGTGGGTGCCGTACTGACCGACGAACTCATAGAGCGTCGTGCGGAAGCCGTCTTCCTTGATGGTGTAAGGGCGCTTCGTGCTCGGATCGGCCGCCGGCGTCATCTTCGCCTGGCCGAAGCCGGACCACACGGGGGACCGCGGGTCGAAGCTATGCGTGAGATCAATAAAACGCTTTGACGCAATTACTCGGTACGCACGAACGAGATCATTGTCCGCCGCGGCCAAAGGTTGGCTCAAGCACGCAACCAAAAGCGCCGGCAAGACCGCGATAAGGCGGAAACGGTTTGTCATGTCGCCTCTCCGATAGATCTTGAATTTGCAAGGATCATATCGCGGGCGAAAATATAGCGCCGGGATTGTTGGCGAACGATGACTAGGTCGGGCTGGCCATTTCGACGACTTGGGGGCCGGTCCCAGTGTGATCGGGACTTGACCCCTGCCCCGTCTCAGCGCTTCCGTGCGCTGCAATGTCGAACACAGCGCGTGAAACCATCTACGCACTTTCCTCCGGACGTCCGCCGGCGGCAATCGCCGTCGTGCGTATTTCGGGGCCGCGCGCTGGCGATGCGCTCAAAACGCTGATGGGCAGAATCCCCGAACAGCGCAAGGCCGCACTTGCGCGTGTCCGTGGGCTTGACGGCGAGATCATCGATCAGGCGTTGGTGCTCTGGTTCCCGGGACCGCACAGTGAAACCGGTGAAGATGTTGCTGAGCTTCAGCTGCATGGCGGCCGCGCCGTCGTCGCGGCGGTCATGGCGGCGCTGTCGAAAGTTGACGGTTTGCGGCCGGCAGAGGCGGGCGAATTCACTCGCCGCGCTTTTGAAAACGGCAAGCTCGATCTGACGGCGGTGGAAGGTCTTGCGGATCTGGTGATGGCGGAGACAGAAGGACAACGCCGTCAGGCTTTCCGGCAGATGACGGGGGCGCTGGGGGACCGGTCGGAAAAATGGCGGGCGCAACTGATCCAGGCGCTTGCGCTTGTTGAAGCGCGCATCGATTTTTCTGACGAGGCGGACGTGCCGCAGGATTTGGTGACACCGGCGCTGCAAATTGCTGGATCGCTTGAAAGCGATATTGCGTCAGTGCTCGCAGAGGGTGATAGCGGGGAGCGGTTGCGCGAAGGGCTTGTCGTGGCCATTGCCGGTCCGCCAAACGCCGGCAAATCGACGCTTCTCAACCGGATTGCGAAGCGCGACGTGGCGATCGTGTCGCCGTATGCCGGAACGACCAGGGACGTGATCGAGGTGCATCTTGATCTCCATGGCCTGCCGGTCACGTTGCTCGACACTGCGGGCATTCGAGAAACCGAAGATCCCATCGAACGTGAAGGTGTGCGGCGCGCGCGTGCGCGCGCGGCGGGGGCTGACTTGATTCTGTGGGTTGTCGATGCGGGGGACGCTGCGCGGCCTGGCGAAGCGGGACACGCCTCACATTCGAAAGATGACGTCGGAAATAATGTGGGCTCTCAACGTGTCAGCCTTGGAATTGCTGCCGGCTCTCCGGGCGGGGCAAGCCATGTCACTCGCTTCGCGCCGAGGGGTAGGTCTTCGTCCAACGAAAGCAGGCGCGCACCGATGTGGCTCGTCCGCAATAAAATCGACTTGTACCAGAGGCTTATACGAAGAAATGAACAGCGTTTACAAAGCAAAGGAAAAGGTGAACCAAGCCTTCGGGTTAACAAGCCTTTAACAAGCGTAATTAACAGAGCGTTAAGGGAAAAGAGTGAAGTTGAATTCACATTTAATGAATCTGAATTCGATGTTTCGGCGGCGACCGGTGAAGGCTTCGAGGTGTTATTGGCGGCGCTGGCGCGCCATGCCGAGCGGTTTCTGACGGGGGCCGAGCCCGCATTGGTAACGCGCGAGCGTCATCGACATGCGTTGCAGGAAACGGTGGCTGCGCTGCGCCGAGCCCTGGCGCCCGACATGTCGGGCCGCGAGGATCTTCTCGCCGAAGAATTGCGGCTCGCTGCCCGTGCGCTCGGCCGCCTCACTGGCCGTGTCGACGTTGACGACGTCCTCGACGTTATTTTCAGGGACTTTTGCATCGGCAAGTGATTGCTGTGGATAAGTTTGGGGAATTCTTAGCACTACTGCAATTACAGGATGCTGGGCAGGCATGCTTGTTCACAGCCCTTGTGGATGACCTCTGTAAACTTGGTACCTTACCAAAATAGACTGTGTCCTGATGGGTCAGGTCTTCCAGTGTTTCACGTGAAACATTTTTGAGTCTTGTGATTTTGACCCTTCTCCGCCGCTCCGCTAAAACGCGCTATCAGAGGTTTTTAATGGCGGATCGATTCGACGTCGTGGTGATTGGCGGCGGCCACGCCGGCTGTGAAGCCGCGGCCGCGGCGGCCCGCATGGGTGCAAAGACAGCCCTCATTACCCACCGGTTCGGTACAATTGGCGCGATGTCCTGCAATCCAGCCATTGGAGGGCTTGGAAAAGGCCATTTGGTGAGGGAAATCGACGCCTTGGACGGCCTTATGGGCCGAACCGCCGACCTTGGCGGCATCCAATTCCGTGTCCTCAATCGCCGCAAAGGCCCAGCTGTGCGCGGTCCGCGCGCCCAGGCGGATCGTAAGCTCTATGCGCAGGCGATGCAGGCTGCGATTCGGGCAATTCCGAACGTCGAAATAATCGAGGGCGAAGCCGACGACCTTGCAATTAAATCAGGGCGTGTCTCTGGGGTTTGGCTCGCCAATGGCCGTGAAGTTTCCGCAGGCGCGGTGGTTCTCACGACTGGTACCTTTCTGGGCGGCCTTATTCATATAGGAGAAAAACAAATTCCTGCTGGTCGAGTCGACGAGGCGCCCGCTTTGGGTCTTTCGCGCACTCTGAAAAATCTGGGACTCGCGCTTGGCCGCTTGAAGACCGGAACACCGCCGCGCCTCGATGGGCGGACAATCGATTGGTCTGCACTTGAAATGCAGCCAGGCGATAATCCACCTGAGCCATTTTCAGTTCTGACCACGCAAATTGAAAACCTGCAGATCGAGTGCGGCATCACGCGCACGACAGAATCCACGCACAAGATCATCCGCGACAATGTTCATCGCTCGCCGATGTATTCGGGACAGATCGCAAGCCGCGGTCCGCGCTATTGCCCGTCGATCGAAGACAAGATTGTGAAGTTTGGCGAGCGCGATGGGCATCAGATTTTTCTCGAGCCGGAAGGTCTCGATGACCACACCGTTTATCCAAACGGAATTTCGACGTCGCTTCCCGAAGATATCCAGCACGCGCTCGTCGCGACAATTCCGGGGCTGACGAACGCGCGCATCATTCGGCCTGGCTATGCAATCGAATATGATTACGTCGATCCGCGCGAACTCGCACCGACACTTCAGGTCAAAAGACTACGCGGATTATTTCTCGCGGGTCAGATCAACGGCACCACAGGTTACGAAGAGGCTGCGGCACAAGGCCTTCTTGCAGGTCTCAATGCAGCCGCTTTGACGGGTGAGGGCGATGAAATCGTCATCGATCGCGCGCAAGCGTATCTCGGCGTGATGATCGATGATCTCGTGACCCGCGGCGTGAGCGAACCATATCGCATGTTCACGTCGCGCGCGGAGTATCGATTGCAGTTGCGCGCCGACAATGCCGATCAGCGCTTAACAGACAAGGGAATCGCGATCGGTTGTATCGGCGCTGAACGCGCACGCATGCACCGTGAAAAAAATTCGACACTGAACGATGCCCGCGCATTTGCAAAATCAGTTTCGCTGACGCCAAAGGAAGCCGGGCGTCACGGTCTGTCTTTGAACAAAGACGGACAACGACGCACAGCGTTCGAACTGTTGTCGTACCCGAGCGTGACGGTCACAGATCTCGCAAAAATTTGGGCACGCTTCGGTGAGTTCGCACCCAAGATCGCAGAGCAGATCGAAATCGATGCGAAGTACGACGTCTATCTCTCGCGCCAGGCCGCGGACATCGCAGCGTATCGGCGTGATGAAAGCTTCGAGCTTCCGGATGATTTCGATTACGCAACGTTGCCTGGTCTTTCGAATGAGATGAAGCAAAAGCTGCAAGCGCATCGCCCGCGCACGATCGGGCATGCGAGCCGTATCGACGGCGTTACGCCCGCGGCGCTTACATTGCTTGCAGCGCATGTCCGGCGCAGCAAAAAAGTGTCCGCCAAATCAGCGTGACCAGGCGCGGGCAGGGGATTCAGGATTTCTCGGCGGACAAGACGCGTGCGCTCGGTTTGTTTCCTGTTTCACGTGAAACGGAAAAACGTCTCGATCGCTTTGTTGAAGTCCTGGTCCTCTGGCAACGCAAACTCAACCTGATTGCGCCATCGACACTTCGCGAAATATGGACGCGCCATATTGCCGATTCGCTGCAGCTCCTGCCGCTGGCCCCGGACGCGCGGACCTGGGTCGACCTCGGTTCAGGTGGCGGTTTTCCGGGGATGGTGGTTGCCTGTGCGCTGGCGGATGGTGCTGGGGCAGGTGTCCATCTGATTGAAAGCAATGGGAAAAAGGCTGCATTCCTGCGTGAGGCGGTGAGGGTTACCGGAGTTCCGGCGATCGTCCACGCGACCCGCGCCGAGAAATTTGGGGAAAGCTGTGCAGAACCCTTCGATGCTGTCACAGCACGCGCGCTTTCCCCGTTGAAAACACTCTGTGATCAAGCGTTTCCTTTTATCTCGCGCGGGGCGGTCGGCCTCTTTCCTAAGGGTCAAGATGTAGATGCTGAATTGACCGAAGCCGCTAAATATTGGAGACTCGAGGCCTCAAAGGTGCCCAGTAAGACCAGTCCCGAAAGTTCGATCGTCCTAATTCGCGGTCTCAAGGCTCGGTAGAGCGTCGGACCAGGATGCGGACGGATTCGGGAGGTCTGCGAGGCCTTCGGCCCCATCAACGGACGCTGCTATGACCGAGATTCCAGCTTCGAATCGCCCCGCCGACCCGCCAGTCGTGCCATTCGGCAAGCCAGCCGCAAGACCCGACGCCGCCAGGCCCCGCGTGCTGGGGATTGCCAACCAGAAGGGTGGAGTGGGCAAGACCACCACCGCAATCAATCTGGGCACCGCACTCGCCGCCATCGGCGAGCACGTCCTGATTGTAGATCTCGATCCGCAGGGCAACGCTTCGACTGGACTCGGCATCGAACGCAAATCACGCCGGACATCAACCTACGACGTGCTCACCGGCGCGGCGCCGATGCGCGACGCAGTGCTGCAGACCGCAGTGCCACAGCTCTACATCGCACCCTCGACACTCGACCTGTCCGGTCTTGAGCTCGAAATCGGTCAGCAACGTGATCGTGCGTTTCGTCTCCGCAATGCGCTTCGCCAGCTTAACGCCGGTGCACGCACTTACGACTTCACCTACGTGCTCGTCGACTGTCCGCCATCACTCAATTTGCTGACAGTCAACGCGATGGCGGCCGCGGATTCTATTCTCGTGCCGCTGCAGTGTGAGTTCTTCGCGTTGGAAGGCCTGTCGCAACTTCTCAAGACGGTTGAGCAGGTCAAGACGACTCTCAATCCAACGCTGTCGATCCACGGCATCGTGTTGACGATGTACGACTCGCGCAACAACCTCTCCAACCAGGTTGTCGCCGACGTGCGCCAGTTCATGGGAAACAAGGTCTATGAGACTATAATCCCACGCAACGTACGCATCTCGGAAGCGCCGTCTTACGGCAAGCCAGTGCTTGTCTATGACCTTAAATGCGTCGGCAGTGAAGCCTATCTGCGTCTTGCTACCGAAATTATCCAGCGAGAGAAGGCTTTGAAGGCAGGGTAGCGCCGCGCTCGCGGGCGCACTGGAATGGTCAACACACTCGGAAAGGAATAGCGTGGCACGAAATTCAGGAGCGTCGGCGATGGCGGATCACTCGCGATTGGGGCGCGGTCTTGCGGCGTTGATCGGCGATGTGGGCGACGAAACCCCCGCCGCCGACAGCGGGCGCAAACCCCGTCGTGCGCCGATCGAAAATCTTCAGCCAAATCCGCGCAATCCAAGACGGCTGTTCACCGATGTTGAACTCGACGAGCTCGCCACATCGATTCGTGAGCGCGGCATTATCCAGCCGATTGTCGTACGCGTGCTCAAGGGTGACACCTTCGAGATCATTGCTGGCGAACGGCGGTGGCGCGCGGCGCAACGCGCGGAGCTTCACGACGTGCCTATTGCGGTGGTCGAAGCAAATGATGCGCAGTCTCTTGAGTACGCCATCATCGAAAACGTGCAACGCGCAGATCTCAATCCGATTGAAGAAGCGACCGGCTATCTTGCGCTTATGGATGACTTCAATCGCACGCAGGAAGATGTCGCGCAGATCGTCGGCAAGAGTCGGCCGCACATTGCGAACACGATCCGGCTGCTGAAGTTATCTGAGCCCGTGAAGCAGATGGTCCGCACCGGCAAAATTTCTGCAGGGCATGCCCGGCTCCTGATCGGGCAACCTAACGCTGAGCTGATAGCGCACGAGATTATCGACAATGGCTGGAGCGTGCGTGATCTCGAAGCCGACATGCGTAAGGACGTGGCAGGTCAGCTCCGTGATATGCGTCGCGAGGTCAAGAGCTTTGTCGTCAGTGTTCCAAAAGACCCAGACACGCGTAACCTCGAGCAGCGCCTCTCCGATGCGTTGGGGCTCGATGTCAGCGTCGATCATCGCGGCGAGAGCGGGACGTTACGCATCAAGTATCGCAATTTGGAGCAGCTCGACGCGGTCCTGCGGAAGCTTGGCGGCTAGGGCTATCCGCCGGTCAATCGGACCTCAACGCGCGCATCCGCCTCCATGTCGGGTTCGGTCCCACGATCGAACCGGGCGCGCATATTGGCCAGTTCGGCCTCCTCATTGGCGGACGCAATCGGCTGCTGCCGTCTCGCAGCAGCAAAATCGATGGCATATACCTCGCCGACCGGTCCTGGTGTCCAATCTTCGCCTGGCAAGACGGTAATCCTGACGTCCTGAATGAGACCCTGCGCGAGGAATGGATCGAAATAGCGCATGCTGCGCTCGTTGAGATCAAGCACGCGACCGGTTTTAAGCGGCCCAACGTCATTGATCTTAACAATCAACCGCTTTTCGCCGCTTGCAACGAGGGCAAAGGCCGGCTGGTAGAGTCTGCCATAGCGCACGCCACCAAACTGATTGCGCAACCCGGTCTGGATCGCGGCGGTCCATGCCGAAGGATCGTACAACTCTCCTGAAGCCGTCCGCAGTCCGCCTTCTTCTTTGCCATCACGATATGGATTGTAGGTTGAAATCGTGCCGACAATTGTTGCCCGGGAAATGGCAGCCTTTGCCTGGAGGTGCGGCAAGCCCACCACGGCTGCCAATTTGAGGATCGATCGATATGCTGTCGCAAACTTAGGCAGCACATTCTTACGAATCATGGAAACTGGGCTTGCACCGCTGTTCTCGATATTCGCAAATATTGCGCCCGCTGACTGAGGCTCACTGGAATTTGTGCGCAACGAAACGAAATCGCCTCTGGTATCGTCGTCGCCAACTGCCCGGTCAAGGCGAGACACCACCGCGCTGCCCAGTTCGCATGTTTGGACGTCTGTGTCGAAATCGACCAGAAAAACCAGTTCAGAATCGCCGGTCGCTGAGGCCCCGGCATGTGTGAAAGACAATACGACGGCTCCGACATTGGGGTCCGTCTGCATCGAAGCTATCGCTGCTGAGAAACTGGTCTCGAGATCGTCCCACACCATCGCGAACAAGAATGCGACGGCAAGCAAAGGTGCGATCAGCGCCTCTCCGTGCCGTGCGGAAAGCAAATTCCGGATTGCATTGAGGGGGAGAAACAACGCTGGCGGGCCCATCAACACCGTCGGCAGTTGAATAACTTTCGACGTAATGCTGTACCGATGGCTTATAAAACGCGTGTAAAATTCTTCGCGAAATTACTTATCGAGTTTTATGCAAATGCCGACATATCCGGGCAGGAAAAAAGTTTTACCGTCGTGCTTTTCGAATGCAAAAATGCCCCTAAGCCGCCATCGGTGCACACTGAAATGACGCGGCTCTGTACCTCCAACTGCACCACGATGCTCAGGGAGGCACTCGCCTGTTCGATTGAAGTAGTGCATCGAAAGTAAACGCAATCGAACAAAATGATCGAAAATGTTCAGCACTGCTGGTAAGCATGCGGTGAGCGTGACAATACGGGGAGATTCAAGTGGCCGCTTCACTACAGGGCGAATTGCAGCCGACGATCTATCGTTTCAAGCTTGGCGGCTTCGAAGTCGCCACAGTTTTGGATGCCAAGGCTATCCGTGATGGGCTGCATCCGAACTACGGCGCCAACGCATCGGCAGATGACGTGCACGCTCTGGCGCGCGCGAACAATATCGACACCCAGCGGTTTGAGCATCCAAACATTCCGACCATCGTGAATACCGGTAAGCAGCTTGTCCTGTTCGACACCGGCAATGGCGCATTGCCGCGCGAATATGAGCAGCTCAGCAAGCGGTTGCCACCAGGACAGACCGCGGAGCGGCTGGCTGCCGCCGGCTACAAGCCACAGGACATCGACGTGGTTGTCCTTACCCACGGCCATCCCGATCACATTGGTGGGCTGACCGAGGGTGGCAAACCGGTATTTCCGAACGCCCGTTATGTCTTCGGCGCTGCGGAATTCGATTTCTGGAAGCGCGGCGAACACGTCCGGGAAGCTCGGAAATTCAACCGGGAGCTCTTTGTAAAGATATGTGGGCCTTTGGCCGACCGGTCGACCTTCATCAAGCCGGGTGACGAGGTTGTCCCCGGCATTACGGCCGTCGACGCTGCCGGCCATTCTCCCGGATTGCTTGCCTTCCACATCGAAAGCAACGGCAAGCGAATTATGGTCACCGCCGACACGTGCACGCAATACGTAATGGCGGTGCAGCGGCCGGAGTGGCATTTCGAAATGGATGACGACAAGGAAAAGGCTGTCGCCACCCGCAAACGGATGCTCGACATGCTGGCGGCCGACAAGTTGTTCGTCGCAAGCTTTCATATGCCCTTTCCCGGGATTGGCTTTGTGGAAAAGGGGCAGGGCGGCTATCGCTGGGTGCCGCACAGCTATCAGCTCAATTTGTAGCGCTCGATCAGGCGGTAGCGTTTACTTCCCCCAGCTGAACGTCGCCGGCCTTTCCTGCTTTGGCTTGGGCTTGTTTTCATCGCAGCGACCGATGCGGTCTTCGACCGTTTGTGCGGTCTTGTTGTCGAAGATCATGTAGTGGCACAGCGTGCCGTCGCGCAAAGTGCGCGCAACGCGACCGGTACGTCCATTGGCCGTCAATTCATTTGAAGAATCACTGCCGAATGTGCCAAGCACCATTACGGTGCCGAGAAACAGGCTTGCGCCGAATACGAGCAAAAAAAACGACGTGACGATTGTGACGTGCCAGAACTGCGCGCGTGTCTCGTTTGCACGAGCGATAAGTCGCCGGGCCTCGAAAGTCTGCATTTTCGAATGCCACTTGTTAAATCGGCCGCGCGGTCGTCGGTGAAAATTTAATGAAAAAGCCTTGATCAGTTCTAAAGACAACAATTCACATTGGTGGCTCGCAGGTAATGCGATTTAGGCGTCGCGCCGCTGAATTTAGGCCCTTTTACGGGCATTCGTCGCAAGTGAGAGCAGCGTTCGCTGCGCGATCGCATCCGCCAAAGGCGCATTGCGCCGCATGTCGAGGGAAGCTGCGGCCAGCTGGTCCATGGCACGCAGCAACCGCGACGGGGTCCATGCGCGCAACGCTTCGCCCACTTTAGGCTCGCGCGTGAAATGCACGGGCGGTGCAGCGCGCTTCATAGCAAACTCGATGGTATCGCCGCCCTCGATGGCCAACGTCATTTTGTGCAGGCTCGCAACCTGCCGAATCGCGGCCGAAATGATCGCAGCCGGCGAAGAACCGCCAGCGCGTGCTTTGGAGAATTCACTATCGACATCTCCGATGCGACCGGCAAAAGCAGCATCGACGATGCCATCGAGCGCAATTTCCGAAGCATCGGCGACCGCCGCGGTAACGTCGGCGAGCTCGATGTTTTTCTTGCCACGCGCATAGAGCGTCAGCTTGCGGATTTCGTTACGCGATGAAAGCCGGTCGCTGCCCAAGAGCCCGACCAAAGCCGCGCGAGCGTCGCCTTCGATCGCCAGGCCGGCAGCGCGAACTTCCTCGTCGATGAGCTGAGACAAGGCACGGGCATTGTCCGCGTAGCAGGGGAGGGCCGCGGCCGTTTTTGCTTTTTCGCAAAGCGCACGCAATGGCGCGCTTTTTCCGAGATTGCCCGCCTCAATTATTATGCGGCACTCGGTCGACGGCGCCGCGATGACGGTGTCGACCGCCGGCGCGATATTCCGTGATCCGGCCTTTACCAAAACCGCTCGACGGCTTCCGAACAACGGAACCGTGTGGGCCTCCTCCACCAGGCGTGAGGGATTGGCGGCAAGCTCGTCGCCATCGATACGTACGAATGTGAAAGGATCGGCAAGATCATCGACTGACGCCCGTACCAGGGCGTCCACCCGTTCGCGCACCAGGCCCGCATCAGGCCCGAACACAAGCACGATCGGTTGATTGCTGTCCGGTCTGGCGATGAAGCGGTCGACGTCGGCGGCTTTGATGGCAGTCATTTGCTCGTCATCGCCTGGCCGTCCGGCGCCAAAAGGTCACGCTTACGTGCCCGCTGCGAAATGCGAGGCCAGCCGGTTTCGGATGTTTTCGGCAATTTCCTTGGCGGCGCGATCCTCTGCATCGCGCAGCCCGCGCTCGCCGGCGAACCGTTGCTCCTGGCCGGGAATATTGTAGGACACGCGGGCGAAAGTCTGACCCTTGGCAACCGGCTTTCCGGTCGCAATATCAGTGAGGGTATAGACGGCGTCGATGCCGTAATTGTTGACGTCGGGTCGCGCTGTATTGATGTCGATGATGATCTGGAGCTGTGTTGCGCTCAGGCGCACATTCAATCGATAGAGTGGCGAAGCACCGCCTGCGCCGCCGGTGAGGTCGTAGATCAATTCGTTGCGCACGCCCACGCTGACACGGGCAAGACGGCTGCCGCTCGGCGCGTCGATTGAAGCGACGTCGACGCTGCTCAGCCGATGAGCGACGCCGGTGACGCCAGCCGGGGTGGGCCGCTCGGCATAAAGCGGCTGAAAACATCCGGCTGTCAGCCCGGCGAGGGCCAGGGCGACTAATATCCCGGCGAAACGCCTGGTATCAGACCACGACATTGACGATCCTTTGCGGGACGACAATGACCTTTTTCGGGCTTTGGCCCCCCAGCGCCTTTTTTACCGTATCGAGCGCGAGAACGGCAGCCTCTATCTCTCCATTTGTCGCCTTGCGATTGATGGTCATTTCGGCCCGTTTTTTGCCGTTTATCTGGATCGGGAGCGTGATGGTGTCCTCGATCAGCAATTGAGGTTCGACCTTCGGCCAATCCTCTCTCGCGACCAACGTCTTGTGGCCGAGCGTTGCCCAGCATTCCTCGGCAAGGTGCGGCATCATCGGGTGAAACAACTGAACCAGGATGTCGCCGGCTTCACGCAGTGCCCAGCTAAGTCCGTCATCTGGCGCTTTTTCGATGTTTCCGATCGCGTCGCCGAGGGCATTGGCAAATTCGTAGATATGGGCGACGCAACGATTAAAGCGCAATTTGTCGATGTCTTCGGAAACGTGGGCGAGCGCGCGATGGGCGGCCTTGCGGATTGTTATCGCCGCTTCATCAAATTGATGCGGCGGTGCGCTCGGAGCCTGAAGCTTGGCGATCTCGCCGACCAACCGCCATAGGCGTTGCATGAATCGCCAGGCACCCTGGACCCCTTCTTCAGTCCAGATCACGTCACGGTCCGGTGGCGAATCCGACAGCATGAACCACCGAGCGGTGTCCGCCCCATACGCGGCGATAATATCGTCGGGATCCACCGTGTTTTTCTTCGACTTTGACATCTTTTCGATGGAGCCGATTTCAACTGGTTCACCGGTTGCCGCGACCGTTGCCCGCCGCGCATCTCCGACGCCTTCGATCTTGATGTTCGCTGGCTCGATCCATTCGCCGTTCTTGGCGCGATAGGTTTCGTGGACGACCATGCCTTGTGTGAACAATCCGGCGAAAGGCTCGTCCATCCCGACCAGGCCGCATTTACGCATCGCGCGCGTGAAGAAACGCGAGTAAAGCAGGTGCAAAATGGCGTGTTCGATGCCGCCGATGTACTGATCGACCGGCAACCACTCATCGACCGCCTTGCGCTCGGTGGGCGCGGTCTTGATCCATGGATCGGTAAAGCGCGCGAAATACCAGGATGAATCGACAAACGTGTCCATTGTGTCGGTCTCGCGCCGCGCTGGCCCGGCGCACTTCGGGCACTTCACGTTTTTCCAGGTCGGGTGGTGATCGAGCGGGTTGCCTGGCTTGTCGAAGGTGACGTCCTCCGGCAAGGTGACCGGAAGATCCCTTTCCGGCACCGGCACGACGCCGCATTTCTCGCAGTGGACGATGGGGATCGGGCAACCCCAGTAGCGCTGGCGGGAGATGCCCCAGTCACGCAGGCGGTAATTCACCTGCCGTTGCGCGATCGGACGATTTCCCCGCGTTTCCTTTTCCAGTCGCTTGGCGACTTCTTCTTTCGCTCCCTCGTTGCTCATGCCGTCGAGGAAGCGCGAATTAATCATCGTACCGGCGCCATCGTAAGGCACGTCGGTAATGACGAAGGTCTTGGGACTCTGGCCTGGCGGACAGACCACCGGTGTATTGCCCAAGCCGTATTTGTTGGCAAACTCGAGGTCACGCGCATCGTGCGCCGGACAGCCAAACAGCGCGCCGGTCCCGTAGTCCATCAGCACGAAATTTGCGACGTAGACCGGGAGCTTCCAGGTTGCATCGAAGGGATGCAACGCCTTCATGCCCGTATCGAAGCCGAGCTTCTCGGCGGTGTCGATCGCGGCCTGCGAGGTGCCGATCTTCTTGCACTCTTCGATGAAGGCAGCAAGCTTCGCGCTCTTCTTCGCTGCGGCCTGGGCGAGCGGATGATCGGGCGAAATTGCCATGAATTTGGCGCCGAACAATGTGTCGTGACGCGTGGTGAAGATCTCCAGCTCGTTTTCCTTGTTCGGCGTGGTCGCAGTGTCCAACATGAAGCGAACCAGCAATCCTTCCGAGCGCCCGATCCAGTTCTTCTGCATCAGCCGCACTTTGTCCGGCCAGCGGTCGAGTGTGTCGAGCGCCTTGAGCAGGTCTTCCGAGTAGTCGCTGATCTTGAAGAACCATTGCGTCAGTTCGTGCTGCTCGACCAATGCGCCGGAGCGCCAGCCGCGGCCGTCGATGACTTGTTCGTTTGCCAGCACCGTCTGATCGACCGGGTCCCAGTTCACCTTTGACTGCTTGCGCTCGACCAGGCCCGCCTTCAGGAAGTCGAGGAACATCCTCTGCTGATGTCTGTAGTAGGCCGGGTCGCAGGTGGCGATCTCGCGCGCCCAATCCAGAGACAGCCCCATCGACTGAAGCTGTTTCTTCATCGCCGCGATATTGTCGTAGGTCCAGGACTTCGGATGCACCTTGCGGTCGATGGCGGCGTTCTCAGCCGGCATGCCGAAGGCGTCCCAGCCCATCGGATGCAGCACTGCGTTGCCCATGGCCCGCTTGAAGCGCGCGACTACGTCGCCCATCGCATAGTTGCGGACGTGCCCCATATGGATGCGTCCCGAGGGGTAGGGAAACATCTCCAGCACGTAGTATTTCGGTCTCGGGTCATCGTTCTTGGTGGCGAAGATGTCGCGCTCGGCCCAGACTTTTTGCCAGCGGGCTTCGGCCTCGCGGGCGTTGTAGCGCTCGTTTTTGCTCGAATCGGCGGTCATTTGCGCGTCTTTTTATGGCGCGCGGAACAGACACGAAAGAGGCCAACGGGTCAACCGTTGCCCCATTATCCGCTATAAAAACCATGAAGAACCGATCGCGGCCCCCGGCGGGTAGCGTCGTGCAGCCATTACGTGGCGCGAGCCTAGTCCTGTGCAAGTGCTTGCTGCACGGCACGCAGCAACGCTGTCGCATCGTAAGGCTTTTCGATGACCGGCGCGTTTGGAAATTTTTTCGCGTGTACGTCGTCGACGCGCATACCGGTCAAAAATACAAATGGTACGCCTTGCGTCTGGAGCAACACTGCAACATCGAGGCTATTCCGCTCCGGGCCGCCTAGCTTCACATCGAGTACCGCAAGGTCAAATTTCGGCTCACGGCCGAGCACCTCGATGGCTTCGGCTGCAGAGGCAACGCTTGCCACGTGCGATGCGCCGGCACGTTCCAGGATTTGCTGAATGTCGAGGGCTATCAGGAATTCGTCGTCCAGCACAAAGCAACGCTTGCCGCTCAGCAAGCTATCCGACTTAGGCAAGGGTCGTCTCCCAATGGAACTTTCCCTTGTCCTACGAATTTAATTGGGCGGCATTTAAAAAAGACATAGATCCTAAAAATTCAGGGTTGGACAGCTGAAACGCCGTTTCATTAACGTTGCGCGCGGGCGCATATTGTAGGTTTGTTTGTGGGTTTTCATGATTCTTGGAAACGGAAGGCCTACCGCTCAATTCACGCCTTGCGAATTATGCCCGTTCCGCAAACGTCCGGGGTTGCGCGAATTCTCGAGGGAAGAGCTCGAGTTCGTCAAAACGTTCAAGGTCGATGAATTGCGTGTCGAGCCCGGCATAAGTTTTCTCCGCGAAGGTACTCGCAGCGAACATCTGTACACTGTCCTCAAAGGATGGGCCTTTCGTTACAAGGTCCTCGATGATGGTCGCCGTCAGATCTTGAACTACGCGCTGCCTGCCGACATGGTCGGCCTGCAAGGCACTCTCATGCGCGAAATGCAGCATTCCGTTGAAGCACTCACGCCTTTGGTCTTGTGCGTTTTTCCGCGGTCAAAACTCTGGGATCTTTACAGTCGCCTGCCATCTTTGGCGTTCGACGTCACTTGGCTCGCCGCGCGCGAAGAGCAGCTCATCGACGAGCATCTCGTCAGTCTCGGCCGACGCACCGCGCTTGAGCGGACCGCGTTCCTGCTCTTGCACCTCTTCTCGCGCGCCGAGGAAGCGGGCCTGGTCAAAGACGCGAGCATCCAATTTCCATTCACGCAACAGCAAGTCGCCGACACCCTGGGGATGTCGCTTGTGCACACGAACAAGACCCTCAAGCGCCTGTTTTTGACCAAAGCCGTCCGCTGGAAAGACCGCGTATTCGAGATTCTTGATCGCACGGCGCTGGAGAGTATCGCCGGCACTGGCGTCAATCAGCACATGCCCCGTCCCTTCGTTTGAGGTGGCGGCGCCTGGCTTGGTGCGATATAGGCAGCGCATGACCGCTGTCGCTGCGACCGGCCTGAAGCACGTCAGGACAGAAATTGCGCGCGCCTGTCGCGATGCCAACCGTGATCCTGCGGAAGTAACGTTGATTGCGGTCTCCAAGACATTCACTGCGGACTCGATCGAACCGGCGATTACGGAAGGCCAGCGTGTGTTCGGCGAAAACCGTGTGCAGGAAGCTAAAGCGAAATGGCCGCAACTGCTGGAAAAACACGGCGGCCTTGAACTGCACTTGATCGGGCCTCTGCAATCGAACAAGGCAAGGGAAGCTGTCAGCCTGTTCGACGCCATCCACTCGGTTGATCGCACAAGTTTGTGCGAAGCCTTGGCGAAGGAAATCGGCCAGCAGAAACGTCAGCCGACCTTGTTTGCTGAAATCAACACGGGCGCTGAGACGCAAAAATCCGGCGTCTTGCCAGAGGATATGGATGCGTTTCTGGCGGCATGCCGCGACCAATACGGGCTGAAGATCTCCGGCTTAATGTGCATTCCCCCGCTGGATGAACCGCCAGGACCGCATTTTGCGCTCACCGCAAAAATTGCGCGCCGCAATCGCCTCGACCTGCTGTCCATGGGCATGAGCGCTGATTTTGCCACCGCCATCGCGCTTGGTGCCACGCATGTGCGGGTGGGTACCGCAATTTTCGGGACACGCCCAAAATCGGCTACCTGAGTTTTTACTCCACTACGATTTTTGTTCTCGGGCCGAGGCGCGGCAATAAGCGGCGCAGCATCTTCAGCTCGAGCGCAACGCAGCCCGCGGTCGGTGCGAATCCTTCGCGCGCCGCATGAATGAAAACAGCGCTGCCACGTTTTGCGATGCGCGGGCGCGTGTTGTGATCGATTTCAACGATAAAATCGTAGAGCCTGTCTTTACGCGCCAGCCGATCGCCTTGGGCGTGTGGCGCTACCTTGATTGGCCGGTTATAGCGGCGATCGTGCGGATCTTCGCACCAGCCGTCGGTGGAGCTTATCCGTTGCGCAGGCAGCGATGTGACAGGACGCGGGTGCCTATCTGCGCGCCACCACAAGCGCAAGAGCCGGAACGCGCCACGCGGCGTACCGCCGTCGCCTTCACGTTTATTTGCCTTGATGCCGCCTCTGCCTAGTGCCACTGGCAACGCGATTGTTCCCGCGGTCAGCCAGCCGCGCCGCGAGTCACCCGGCTTGCGACGTACTGTGATCCGGGACAAAGATCGTTTCTGCAATGTCGGCGCCATCTGGGCTTTTGCTAGACCAGCCCCAAATACCACTTCACGCTTGCTCTTTTATCCCCGAATGCTCTATTTCGCGACAATACTGATGGATGCCCGCACGTCTTTTAGAGGGATCCGGTGGCGCAATGGCCAATAAACGGACGATCTTGATTGTCGACGACGACGCCGAGCTGCGCGACGCACTGGTCGAGCAATTGGCCTTGCACGAGGAATTCGATGCGATCTCAGCCGAGAGCGGCACTAAAGGCGTGCACGCGGCCAAGAACGGCCAAGTCGACCTGGTGATCATGGACGTAGGCCTGCCGGACGTCGACGGCCGGGAGGCGGTTCGGATCCTTCGCAAGAACGGTTTCAAGGCTCCGATCATTATGCTGACGGGTCACGACACGGATTCCGACACCATCCTCGGCCTTGAATCAGGCGCCAATGACTACATCACGAAACCGTTCCGTTTTGCCGTGCTGCTGGCGCGCATCCGCGCGCAACTTCGACAGCACGAGGCGAGCGAGGATGCTGTCTTTGCGATCGGTCCTTACACGTTTCGGCCAAGCTCGAAGCTGCTGCTCAGCCCGAAGGGCAGCAAGGTGCGCCTGACTGAAAAGGAGACGGCAATTTTGCGCTACCTCTATCGCGCCGGGCAGAAACCGGTTTCGCGCGAAACCCTGCTGCAGGAAGTATGGGGCTATAATTCCGGCGTTACGACCCATACGCTTGAAACGCACATCTACCGTCTCCGCCAAAAAGTCGAGAAAGATGCCGCAGCGCCCGCTATCCTTGTGACAGAGGCTGGCGGCTATAAGCTG
The DNA here is from genome assembly GCA_963736275.1 of uncultured Alphaproteobacteria bacterium. Classification (GTDB taxonomy): domain Bacteria; phylum Pseudomonadota; class Alphaproteobacteria; order Rhizobiales; family Xanthobacteraceae; genus Pseudolabrys. Next base: position 245,873 of record CAVTOP010000004.1, on the reverse strand, counting down.
GTGCCGTGATCTAAGGCCAACAAGAGAGTCGTATGGGGCTCGAAGACGACATTGCTTTCTTCGAGCAGGTGCCGCCCTTGGCTGCGCTCGGCAAGCAGGCCTTGCGGATTCTTGCAATTGGCGCGGAGACCCGGCACCTGCAAAGCGGCGCTGTGCTGTTCTACGCCGGTGAGCTCGCGGATGGCGGCTATGTCGTCCAGGAAGGCTCGCTTCTGCTGGAGCCCGGCACGCTTTCCGAAGGCAAAGAAGTTTCCGTGGGTCCTGGCACGCTGATCGGCGAATTGGCACTTCTGACCAATACCGTTTGCCAGGCTACGGCGATCGCAAAAGAGCCGACGGTTGTCATTCGCATCTCCCGCAATCTCTTCCGCAAGATACTGGAAGGTTATCCGGGCGCGGCGGAAAAAATGCGCGAAAGCATGATCGAGCGGCTGCAATCCTGGTCAAGCGAACTCGCCGGCGTGAAACGTGCGCTCGAGGCGCGTGACAAAACCTAACTCAATTTGAGAGAAAAAATTCAGAGCTCGATCGTGGCCGTTACCGGCACGTGATCCGACGGTCTCTTTGCGCCGCGATAGTTTTTGCCAATCTTGATGGCCGAAACGCGGTCGGCGAGTGCATCCGACGTCCAGACGTGATCCAGCCGTCGCCCACGATCGGATGCCCGCCAATTGTCCATCGCGCGATAGCTCCACCAAGTGTAGAGCTTTTCAGGCTCGGGTGTCAGCACGCGCATGCTATCGATCCAGCCGCCCGACTTTTGTGCGGCAACGAGCTTTTCGCACTCGACGGGCGTGTGCGACACGACCTTGATCATCTGCTTGTCGACTCCAGACGTCGTGCTCGAGCGGAGCAACATTGAGGTCACCGACGAGGATTGCGCGTTGCGACTTCTCCGGACGCAGCTCGGCATGGCCGCGCATTTCATCGAGGAAATCCAGCTTGTGCCGGAATTTCGGATTGACCGCTGGATCGGGCTCGTCGCCGCCGGCCGGAACGTAAAAGTTGTGCAAGGTGATTGGGTCGTTCAGCTTCGCGCGCTCGCCCAGAACCACCGAGACATGCCGGCAGTCGGCCTTACCGCAGAAACTCTGGACGTAGACCTTTTCAAAAGGAACGCGCGAGAGGACTGCCACGCCGTGATAGCCCTTCTGCCCGCTGAGAGCCGCGTGCTCGTAACCAAGCCGCTTGAAACGCTTGAGCGGAAAAGCATCGTCGGGACATTTCGTCTCTTGCAGGCATAGGACGTCAGGCTGTGCGCTTCTCAAAAAGCCCGCGACCAGATCAATTCGGAGTCGTACTGAATTGATATTCCAGGTGGTGATCTTGAGGGACATAGCGTGCAATCTATGACGCCAGACGCACACTTTCCAATGTCATGGCCGGACTTGTTCCGGCCATCCACGCCTAAATTTCGTGTGCCAATGAGAGTTGTTGGTCGAGTCAGCGATCGACGTCAATTGTGGTATCGCGTGTAGTCGATCTTGAATAGCGCCGGGTCGGGCCGTTTGCTGGTGTCAAGGTTATAGACTGCGACCGTGGTGTCGTAGCCTTGAGGGTCGGTCACGGTCCATTGCTTGAGCTGCATGTCCTTCGCGCTGAACATGATCATCAGGCGGCTCGTGCCGACGATCCCGTTTTTTTCCTCAAGAACGACGGTGACAAAGACGTCGTCGGCATAGACGGATACCAGGTTAGTGTCTTTGGTCAGATCGACACGCTCCGCCAGAAGGAAACGCAGGGGGGTCTGCGACAGCGGATAGACATCCTGTGTTGCCAAACGACGGTCGCGCACGACGACCGATGAGCCGTCAGCGATCAATTCGATTGGGCTCGGATCATCGTATTCGAAGCGGACCCGACCCGGCTTATAGATGTAGAAGTCCCCCTGCGTGCGGCTGCCGTCCGGCCCGACCTGTACAAAATTTCCCGTCAACGTTTGGACGCCGGACAGGTAGCTATTGACACGCTCAACGATCGCCCGTTGCTCGGGGGTGAGCTTGCCGGCGCCACCTGCCTTTCCGAGGAGCGCAGCAAAGGGGTTGGAGATCGGGTTGTGCGATGGTGTGGGCTGCGGTGCTTGCGCCCGCGCACCGAGCGCCTGGTTCGGAACCGCAGACTTGGCGGCCGGAGCAGAGGACGGAGGCGCGCCGGCCTGAGTCTGCAGAACAGGCGGACGCGGGGTGGGAAGCGGAATGGTCTGAGCGAGTGCTGGAACCGTGAGGCAGGCCAAAAGCGCGGCATAGCCCAGTTTTGCACCGGTTCGCGCCTTGTCGTGTGCCGCCATTACGGTCTCCGCCTCGTGCCCCCACGGTATCTCGATAAGCCTATAGGGGCCGGCTGTGGCGATTTCACGGCCCTGTGGGCCAACGGTAAACCGGCTTAATGACGAACCGGGCGATTCTCAATAGCGGTCGTCAGCAGGATTTTCCGGAATCAGAATCTCGCGTTTGCCGGCATGGTTGGGCTGCCCCACGATGCCTTCTTCCTCCATGCGTTCCATAATCGTGGCGGCGCGGTTGTACCCGATCTGAAGACGCCGCTGAATGTAGGAGGTTGACGCCTTGCGGTCCCGCTTCACGATCGCGACCGCCTGTTGATAGATATCGCCACCCTCGGCGAGTCCCATGCCCGTCGAATCGAAGATCGGGTTTCCGTCTTCGTCCTCCTCGCCGCCGGCGGTCACTTCTTCAAGATATTCGGGCGTGCCTTGCGACTTCAGGTGCCGCACAACTTTCTCGACTTCCTCATCTGAGACGAAAGGCCCGTGGACGCGGCTGATGCGACCACCGCCGGCCATGTAAAGCATGTCGCCTTGGCCGAGCAGTTGTTCCGCACCCTGCTCGCCAAGGATTGTGCGGCTGTCGATCTTCGACGTCACCTGAAACGAGATGCGGGTCGGAAAATTCGCTTTGATGGTGCCGGTGATGACGTCGACTGACGGACGCTGCGTGGCGAGGATCACATGGACGCCGGCCGCGCGCGCCATCTGTGCCAACCGCTGAATGGCGCCTTCGATATCCTTGCCGGCGACCATCATCAGGTCGGCCATTTCGTCGACGATGACCACGAGGAAAGGCAGCGGCTCGAGTTCGAGCTGCTCTTTCTCGTAAATCGCCTCACCGGTTTCTTTGTCGTAGCCAGTATGTACCGTGCGCGTAAGCGTCTCGCCTTTCGCCTTGGCCTCGGCGACGCGCGCGTTGTAACCTTCGATGTTACGCACGCCCAGCTTCGACATTTTCTTGTAGCGGCCCTCCATCTCGCGCACCGCCCATTTCAGTGCGACGACCGCCTTCTTTGGATCGGTGACGACGGGCGTTAGAAGATGCGGGATGCCGTCATAGACGGAGAGCTCGAGCATCTTGGGGTCGACCATGATCAGGCGGCACTGATCGGGCCGCAGCCGATACACCAGCGACAGGATCATGGTGTTGATGGCGACCGACTTGCCCGAACCGGTCGTGCCGGCAATCAGCAAGTGCGGCATACGCGACAAGTCGACGACGACGGATTCGCCGCCAATGGTCTTGCCGAGGCAGAGCGGCAATTTGGCGGTGTTTTCGTTGTAGTCGCCACCGGTGAGCAGTTCGCGCAGGTAAACCTTTTCGCGTGTCGGGTTTGGCAGCTCAATGCCGATTGCGTTACGTCCCGATACCACTGCGACGCGCGCCGATACTGCGCTCATCGAGCGAGCAATGTCATCGGCAAGGCCGATCACGCGCGACGACTTGATGCCCGGCGCAGGTTCAAGTTCATAGAGCGTAACCACCGGACCGGGCCGCGCGTTTATGATTTCGCCGCGTACTCCAAAATCCTGCAGCACGCTTTCAAGCGCTACCGCGTTTCCGTCGATGATTTCGCGGGACAAAGTCGTGCGCTCGCTGGCGCGCTGCGCGGCCAGGAGATTAAGCGAGGGCAGCATGTAGCCGCTACCCGAACGTCGCACGGGCGTGCGTGGCGCAGCACGTCGTCGTGGTGCCGGTTCAGCGTCTTCATCCTCGTAGTCATCGTCGTATGCGGCGGCGCCAACTCCATCGCCGTCAAAACGCGGCTCGAGCCGCGGGCCGCGCACGACCGGCAGCGGCGTGCGTGCGCGCGCCTCGCCACGAACCATCCGGCCGATGCGGGCCTTCCAGCTCAGCAACGCATGCACGATCATACCGAGCCACGCCGAGCCGCGGTCTTCGCCGGCTTCCTCGTCCTCAAGTTCTTCCCCTTCGTCTTCATCGAGATCGCGGGTGACGGATTTCTTGACCGGCGCGCGACCGCCGGCGGCGACCAGGAGTGCCGTCGCCGTTGCGAGACCGAATACAATGCTGAGGATGAACCGGGTAATGCCGCCGAGCGGGGCGCCGAAAATCAACGCCGGCAGTCGCAACACCGCGTCGCCGGCGACCCCGCCGAGCCCGGTCGGAAGCGGCCAGGATCCGATATGTGGCAGCGTCGAGGCAAAGGCCGCCCCGAGGAAGGTGGCGAGGATCCAGAACAGGCTGCGCCACTTCTCCCCGAACGTTTTATGCGAAAGCAGCCGCCACCCGAGCAGCGCCTCCGGCACCAGAAGCAGTATCGCCGCCAGGCCGAGCAGTTGCATGGCCAAGTCGGAGAAAATTGCTCCCGGATAGCCGAGCAGATTGTGGATTGGCTTTTGTGTCGCGTGACTGAGCGAGGGGTCCTGCACCGACCAAGTGGCGAGCGCCAGCGTGCCAAGCAATGCGAGCGTGATCAGGGCGAGCCCTGCGAGCTCGCTCAGCCGGCGCCGGATGATCTCGCGGAAATGCTCCGAGACGAAGGCAATGATGTCGAGGCTGCGATCTGCTGCCCGCATGCGTTTACATCCTTATCCGAGCACGGCGACGAGGCGATGCAGTGCATCCGCCGTAGCCGTCTTGTCCTGCACCATAGCGACGCGGATATAGTCTGCGCCGGGATTGCTGCCGTCATTCTGTTCGCGCGCGAGATAACGTCCCGGGACGACCCGCACGCCGGCTTCGGCCCACAATCTTTTTGTCGCGATCTCGCTGCCGCCCTGTGCGGACACGTCGAGCCAAAGGAAAAAACCTCCAGCCGGGCGCTCATAGCCGTAGCGGTTGCCGATGATCTGGTCGGCGAGATCGAATTTCTCCGCGTAAAGTCTTCGGTTTTCTTTCACGTGCGCCTCATCTTGATAGGCGGCGATCGCAACGTATTGCGCGGGTGTCGGCACCTGCGGCGCCGCGACGTTGCGCAGCTCAAGATAGGGGCCGAGAAAGCGCCGGTCGCCCGCCGCAAATCCGACGCGTATGCCGGGCAGGTTCGAGCGCTTGGAGAGCGAGTGATACACCACGACGTTTACGAAATCGGGGGCTGCCGCCTCGAGGATGCCGGGTGGCGCATTCTTGTTGTAGATCTCGCAATAGCACTCATCTGCAAAAACGAGGAAGCCGAAGCGGCGTGCAAGCTTCACCAGCCTGTCGAGATACTTACGATCAGCGACCGCACCCTGCGGGTTTGAGGGCGACGCGATGTAGCAGGCAACGGTGCGCGCGAGCAGCGTGTCGTCGAGAGCGCTGAGGTCGGGCAGGAAGCCGGTTGCGCGCGTCGCCGGCAAATAGACCGGTTCGCAATCTGCAGCGAGCGCGCCGGCGGAATAGGCGGCGTAAAACGGATTAGGAATAAGAATGGCAGGTTTGCCGGTGCGGCGAGTCACCCAGCGCTTGGCGGCAATCGCTCCCAGGAACAGCCCTTCACGCGTGCCGTTGAGCACAAGCACTTCGTTTTCCGGATCAACCGCACGCGCGAGCTTGTAGCGGCGATCAAGCCAGCTGGCGACCGCGCGGCGGAATGGCTCGATGCCTTTGTTGGCCGGATAGCGGCCGAAGTCGGCCGTATGCGCGGCGAGCGCCGGGCCGACAAAGGACGGCACCGGATGCTGCGGCTCCCCGACCGATAGATTGATAACTGGCTTTCCCGGCTCGATACCGGCGATCAGGTCGGTCAGCCGCACGAAGGGAGAGCGGGACTCGGCCGCCGGAGCGGTGAATGAAACAGGCTCGCTCTTGGCGCTCATCATGGACATGCGGTTACAAAGCGGGGCCCCGGCCCGCCGTACGAGGGCTTTCACACAATAAAGAGAGCGAGGTTAAGACCCGATTAACCATCGGAAATTTCGGCTGTTTTTGGCCTAAAGGCTCGAAAAAAGAGCCCGAAAAAGAGGCCCAAAAAGGGAGACCCCGGTCCTTTCGAACCGGGGCCTCGACGGAAGGGACGGTGCCGGGTTCCGCCCCGACCGCTAGGTGTTACTGCATTTGGCGCGTGATCTTTTCCGAAAACCGGTACCCACTTTTCGGGATCACGCGCTACTGGACGACCTCGCCGTGCAAAGCGAGATCGAGGCCCTCGCGCTCCACTTCTTCGGAGACGCGGAGGCCGATGACGGCATCGATGACCTTGAGCAGGATCAGGCAGACGATCGCGTCGTAGACGATCACGATAGCGACGCCCTGGACCTGGTTGATCATCTGGGCAGCGTTGCCCTCGATAAGCCCGGCTGTACCACCGTACTCGGAGATCGCGAACACGCCGGTGAGCAGCGCACCGACGATTCCGCCGACACCGTGCACGCCGAAGCAGTCGAGCGCGTCGTCGGCACCAAGGATGCGCTTCAGCCCGGTCACGCCCCAGTAGCAGAGCACGCCGGCCGCCACACCAATCGCCATCGAGCCGGCAGGACCGACGAAGCCCGAAGCCGGAGTGATAGCGACAAGACCGGCGACAGCGCCAGAGCAGATGCCGATGACTGTCGGCTTGCCGCGGCAGATCCATTCGACGAGCATCCAGGTGAAGCCGGCGACCGCGGTTGCGATTTGCGTCACGGTCATCGCCATGCCCGCTTGCATGCCCGCGGTGACCGCGGAGCCGGCATTGAAGCCGAACCAGCCGACCCAGAGCATCGAGGCGCCGATGAAAGTAAGCACCATGTTGTGCGGTGGGCCCATGTCCTTGCGCTTGCCGAGACAGATCGCGCACATCAGGCCGGCGACGCCGGCATTGATATGCACGACGGTTCCGCCGGCGAAGTCGAGGACCTTAAACACTGCATCGCTGTTGCCGTTGGACATGAAGCCGTCGGAGCCCCAGACCCAATGCGCGATCGGTGCGTAGACCAGGATCGCCCATAGACCGACAAACCACAGCATCGCTGAGAACTTCATTCGTTCAGCGAAAGCCCCGGCAATCAGCGCCGGAGTGATGATGGCGAAAGTCATCTGGAAGCAGAGATAAACAGTCTCTGGAATCGTTACCGCCAGGCCGTTTGGCGTGCCAGTACCGTTGGAGATGTCACTCAGGATTCCCTGCAGGAACGCGCGCGACGTCCCGCCGATGAATGCCGAGCCGGGTGTGAAGGCAAGACTGTAGGTGATGACCGCATAGAGGATGGTGACAAGACACGTCACGGCGAAACTCGTCATTATGGTGTCGCCTACGTTCTTCTTGCGCACCATGCCGCCGTAGAAGAGACCGAGACCCGGTATCGTCATCATCAGCACGAGCGCGACCGATGTGAGCATCCATGCGGTGTCGCCCGAATTCGGCGTGCATTTCTCGAGCACGGCCTTCTTCGGATCGGGATCGTTGGCGCAGGCCGGCGGTGGCGCTGCCGGTGCGGCTGGCGCGGCCGCTGGTGCCTGCGTCTGAGCGTATGAGATGTCATATGACGACACACTCAAGAAGAGGCCAAGCAAAATCCCGAAAGCGAGAGCGAAGAGTCCCGCACGGGAGGATTTCATCAACGTCATGGTCTTACTCCTGTCCGTATTGTTTGCGGTGCGGGTTGCTAGAGAGCCGCAGCGTCGGTCTCGCCGGTGCGGATGCGCACGGCGTTTTCCAGATTGAAGACGAAGATTTTTCCGTCGCCGATCTGTCCGGTCTTCGCGGCACCTGTGATGGCGCTGATGACCTTGTCCACCTGCTTGGTGTCCACTGCCACTTCGATCTTGATCTTGGGCAGGAAGCTCACCGCATATTCGGCCCCACGATAGATTTCCGTGTGCCCCTTCTGACGCCCGTACCCCTTGACCTCGCTGACGGTCAGCCCCTGCACTCCGATGGAGGTCAGAGCGTCACGGACCTCGTCGAGCTTGAAGGGTTTGATAATGGCCATGACGATTTTCATGGATTCGATCCCCGCTTGAGCCCGTTTGTTTCGTTACGCAGTGCGGGCGGGTTCACTGGGCTTCCGCCTGCGAAGCTTGCTTCGCAGGCAGCGCCACAGGGATAGAATCAAACGCCGTGCCAGATGCGCGACTGGGCAATATGCTGTTGATTCTGTGCGATAATTTTGCAGGCCCCTGTATCGGGGGCGGTCGTGCACCGCGCGCCCGCTTAAAGTCGCGCCACGGCGGAGAGAGCCTGCTTAAAATTTAGACAAGAAAAAATCGAGCAATTCCGCGCCGGCTCCGGGAGCCGACGCGGAAGCAGCCGGCTATTGGATCGCCTCGCCGTGCTGGCTGACGTCGAGGCCCATGACCTCGTCCTCTTGTTTCACGCGCAAGGGAACGAGTGCACTGATTACTTTCAAGATCACGAAGGTCACCGCGCCCGACCACACCAATGTAACAACGATGCCGTAGAGCTGGGCGACCACCTGGTGCGGATTGCCTTCAAGCAGACCGGGAATTCCGCCAGGTGTCTCCGGAGTTGCAGAGAGCGCGCCGACCGCGAATACGCCGGCGAGCAGTGTGCCGGTGAAGCCGCCGATGCCGTGCACGCCGAACACGTCGAGCGAGTCGTCGTACCCGATCTTGCGCTTGAGCCAGGTGCAAGCCCAGAAGCAGACGGCACCGGCAATGATTCCGATCAGCACGCCCTGCATAGGCAGAACGAAACCGGATGCGGGCGTGATCGTGCCGAGACCGGCGACTGCACCGGAGACCATTCCGAGCACCGACGGCTTGCCGCGCGTCCACCATTCCAGCGCCATCCACGTGAACGCACCGGCGCTCGCGGCAAGATGCGTGGATACGATCGCCATCGCGGCGCGTGAATTGGCGCCGAGCGCGGAGCCGCCATTGAATCCGAACCAGCCGACCCACAGCAGGCCGGTGCCGATGACGGCCAAAGTCAGATCGTACGGAGCAAGATTGTCGCTGCCATAGCCACGACGCGCGCCGAGGACGTAAGCGGCAACCAGGCCGGCGACGCCTGCATTGAGATGAACGACAGTGCCGCCGGCGAAGTCGATCAAGCCATAGGTGCCGAGGAATCCGCCGCCCCAGACCCAGTGTGCGATCGGCACATAGACGAGCAGCAGCCAGAACACGCAGAACAACAGGAACGCCGAGAAACGCAGACGGTCGGCAACGGAGCCTGCGACCAGCGCCACGGTGATGATGGCGAAGGTCATCTGATAGATCATGAACAGACTTTCGGGAATCGTCTTTGCGAGCGGCGACACTGCATCGAGCGTGACACCGTTAAGAAAAATACGATCGAGCGTGCCGATGAATGCACCCTCGCCGGTGAAGGCCAGGGTGTAGCCGATGACCGCCCACAGGATCGAAATCAGGAAGGTCGCTGCAAGACTTTGCGCCATCGTGGCAAGCACATTTTTCTTGCGCACCATGCCGGCATAGAACAGGGCAAGGCCCGGGATCGTCATCATGAGCACGAGGCCGGTCGCTCCGATCATCCAGGCGGTGTCGGCGGCATCGATCTTTGAGCCTTGCGCAAAAGCCGGCGACGTGGCGGCGATGATGATCGCGGCCGGAGCGAGGCGCAGGAACGCCTGTTTCATAATCATCTCCCCAATGTCATCTTTGATTTTCAGAGTGCGTCGACGTCGGTTTCGCCGGTGCGAATTCGTACCGCCTGCTCGATCGGAGTGACGAAAATCTTGCCGTCGCCGATCTGCCCGGTGCGCGCCGCCGCCTGGAGCTGTTCCATCACCTGATCGAGCTGCTCGCTGGCGACCGCGACCTCGAGGCGCAACTTAGGAAGAAAGTTCACCGCATATTCGGCGCCGCGGTAGATTTCAGTGTGCCCCTTTTGCCGCCCGTAGCCTTTCACCTCGGACACGGTCATGCCGTGAATGCCGATGCGGGTAAGGGCGTCGCGCACTTCGTCGAGTTTGAAGGGTTTTATGACGGCGATGACGAGCTTCATGGCTTGCTTCCCCCGGCGCGCCCGCTGCTGGCGCAGTTCTTGGTCTGCCCATGGTCTTCGCTTCTGGCGGGATCATGTGCGTGAAAGCCCGCTCCAGTAAGGACCGGCTCGGGCTTGCTGCCTAAGCTAACGACAGGTGGTCTAAAGATTAAGCGGGTAAGTTGCTGTACCCACAGGCAGACGCCCACGTTGCAGGCGAACTAGGGCAGTACTACTGCCTCATCGGTGGGGGTGCTGCCAGACCGCGCTCGGCGATCAGCCCAGGCAACAGAGTGCGAACCTGCCGCGACGTCATCCCGGGCTTGATGTGCTCGTCATAGAGCAATGTCAGCAGCGACCGGTCATAGACCGTGAGATAGCCGACCATGCGTTTCTGATTGAGTGTTGTCCAGGGATTGCGCTGGTCGTGATTCGATAACCCGAACGCATGCAGCAATTCATGATAGGCGCAGTCAAAGAAGACATCGTCGCCCTTGTCCACGATAATGAATGATACCGAGCGTACGATTGCTCCATCGGCGGTCGATTTTACGCTGGTCATACACTGCGGATCGGTGCGAGCAACGAAAGTTTTCGCGACTTTGGCGCCGAATGCTAGCTGCAACGCTGATTGAAAGTCCTTCTCGTCGATCAGCCGCAATTCCACATCTGCGTCGGCGGTCGGGGTCTCTCTCAACTGAAGGTCAGGCACTTCACGCGCATATTCGCCAATGATACGCGACATCGCTATCGTGCGGTCAACAGTGCCACCGCCAAAAATGCGAGCGCGGATCGGATGATCGAAACGGCGGATACCAAGCGGACGGGCGCCGATGCGCAAGTCGGAGCCGAAGGCGAGCGCAAGGAATCCGCGCTCGAGTTCGGCGGCAGTGAACTGGGTGTATTGCGGTGGAGCGTCTTGCATCGAACCGGACGGCGCCGGCTGCTTGTCCGATGCGGCGAACGTCGACGCTGACAACGCGATCAAAGTTACGCAGATCGTGATCAATCGCCTCATTTTCCGCTTCAGGTCTCCCGCCGCTGGCGTACCAGTCCTTCTTGCGCCACAGAGGCGACCAGCGTTCCGTCGCGCTTGAATATAAGGCCGCGCGCATAGCCGCGTGAGCCGTGAAGGTTCGGCGAATCCTGCGCGTAGAGAAGCCAGTCGTCGGCACGGAACGGACGGTGCAGCCATAGCGCGTGATCGAGGCTGGCGGCCATGAACTCGTTTTCAAACAGCGTGCGACCATGCGCTGCGAGTGCGGTATCGAGCAGCATCATGTCCGACGCATAAGCCAGCACGCACTGATGGATGGCAGGAAGATCCGGCAGCTTGCCGGTGGTGCGGATCCAAATGTTGAACTGTCCGCCAGGAATCTTTTTGCCGAGATAGCGTTCAAATTCGACCGGGCGCAATTCGATCGGCCTGTCGCGCTCGTAGTATCGGCGGACCGGGTCCGGCATCGTCGGCAGAAGCTTTTCACGCATGTCGGTGTCGCTCGGAAGCTTTTCCGGAGGCGGCACGTCCGGCATCTTCGCCTGGTGATTGAGGCCGGGTTCATCGGTATGAAATGAAACCAGCATCGAAAAAATCGGATGTCCATGCTGACGAGCGGTAACGCGACGCGTCGTAAAGCTTTTGCCGTCCCGGATGCGGTCGACGTCATAGATGATCGGAACCTTTGGATCGCCCGGCAACAGGAAGTAGGCGTGCATCGAATGCGGCGGCCGGCTGGCATCGACAGTGCGCACCGCCGCAACCAGAGCCTGCCCGATCACCTGGCCGCCAAAGACCCGTTGCCAGCCGACTTGCGGCGAGCGCCCGCGGAACAGGTTCACTTCGAGCGGTTCGAGGTCGAGAATATTCAGCAAGTCCTGCACGGCGGAAGACATGAGAAGGCCCGAAATGGTCCAAGGGTGCCCTCAACCTGCTATGCTGCGACCGGATTTACAAGGAATGCGCGATGGATAAGCGAGGCCAAGGTCATCGGGCCGAGGTTGTCGTCGGTGGGGCTGGTTTTGCCGGCCTGGCACTCGCAATCGCGCTGCGGCAGGGACTCGGTGATCCATTCACCGTGACGGTTGCCGATCCAGCTCTTGAGCATGCCCGATCAAAGGACCCGCGTGCCTCCGCGATCGCTGCGGCAGCCCGCCGTCTGTTCGAAGCGATCGGGGTGTGGGACGCGGTGGCGGAGAATGCGCAACCGATCCTCGACATGGTCGTCACGGACTCAAAGCTCGATAACACAGTGCGCCCGACGTTCCTGACTTTCAGTGGCGAGGTGGAAGAGGGCGAACCTTTTGCACATATGATCGAGAATCGTCATCTTGTTGACGCGCTTGCAGACAAGGCAAAATCGCTCGGCGTAGAGTTGCGGGCGACGTCGGTTGCGGGCTTTGCTGCCGAGGCAAATTCGACCCAAGTGCAGTTTGCCGACGGTGCACCCATCGCGGCGCGCCTTTTGGTCGGCGCCGACGGTGCGCACTCACTGATCCGCGAGCAGGCCGGTATCGCCACGCACGGATGGAACTACGATCAGTCCGCAATCGTCACGACGGTCGCGCATGAGCGCGAGCACAATGGCCGTGCGGAGGAGCATTTTTTGCCCGCGGGTCCTTTCGCGATCCTGCCGCTCACCGGCAAGCGCTGTTCGATCGTGTGGACCGAGACCTCCCGCGAAGCCACGCGCATCATAGCGCTGCCGGACGACGAATTTCACACCGAGCTAGAGAAACGCTTCGGCCTGCAACTCGGCGACATCAAAGTTGCCGGACCACGGCGTGCATTTCCGCTTGGCCTGTTCACTGCGCGCACATTCATCGGCGAACGGCTGGCACTGGTCGGAGACGCCGCTCATATCATCCATCCCATCGCCGGGCAGGGACTCAATATGGGTCTGCGGGACGTTGCGGCCCTCGCTGAAGCCATCGCCGATGCGGCGCGCCTCGGCCTCGATTCCGGCGGGCCGGATGTGCTCGAGCGATATCAACGCTGGCGGCGCTTCGACACCATGACCATGGGGGTTGCGACCGACGGCTTGAATCGGCTGTTCTCCAACCACTCGGACGCGCTGCGTCTTGTCCGCGACGTCGGTCTTGGATTGGTCGAGCGGATGCCGATGCTCAAGCGAATGTTCATCCGCGAAGCGGCCGGATTTACCGGCGACGTGCCGAAGCTGCTGAGGGGTGAGACGCTCTAATCGAGCAATCGCCGCACGATCGCGTCGATATGGACGCGAGCACAGTCGATCATCGGAAAATCGGCATTGCTGTCAGTGAACACATTCGACAGATCGGTGCCCGCGATCAGCACCGATTGCGCAGCGTCGCGTGACACGAACTCCTGCGCGATCTTGCGCAAGTCGTCAGCTTTTGAGTCCGATCCACGGCCATCCACGAACTCCTTGTAGAGTTCGTGGATTCTTTCGATTTGACATGCGTCGGGCATGATCGTCTCGATGCCATCGAGGCAACCAAACATCCGGGTTTCGATGGTGAAGCGGGTGCCGAGCAAACCAACGCGCCTCAGGCCTTGCGCATCCACCGCTTGACGTACTTCGGTGAGCATATTGATCAAGGGCAGCCGAGATAGCGCTGCGAGTTCACGTGCGCAAATGTGAGGGGTCGCAGCAACGATGGCGGTGAATTCTGCGCCGCCCGCCGCCATGTCCGCGATCATGCCGGCGAAATAGCGTGCGAGACCGGCGAAATCCTTGTCATTTACCGCGGCATAGACGCGCTCAATATCCGCATGGGCGATCAGCACCTGCAGCGAACGTCCTTGCCGCTGATGGGCGGCGACCAGCTCCCGGTAATAGTGAATGGTTGCGCCCGGACCGAGGCCGCCAACAAGGCCGAGACAACGACCTGGTTTGCGGGCCGCACTCACGATAGCGGCACACTGCCGACCTGGTCTTTGAACGCCTGACGCGACGATACAGCGCTGTACCAGCGGTCGAGATTCGGCATCGGCGGACGCTGCGGCACCAGCTGCACGAAGCGATAACACATGATGCCGACCGGGATATCGCCGTAAGAAAATGCCGGCCCGGCAACGTATTGGGTTTTGCCCAATTGAGCGTCGAGGATCTTCATCGCGGCAGTTGTCTTGTCCTGCGATGTCTTGATTGCTTCCATGTCGCGCTTTTCGGCCGGCGTGCGGATGAGACCCCAGAACGCCTGGAAAATCGCGGGCCCCACGACCGACAACTGCCAGTCCATCCATTGGCTCGCCAGCGCGCGTTGTTTCGGATCTTTCGGCTCAAGCACGCCGCTATTGTCGTGCTTGCCAGCGAGGTAGCGCACGACCGAATTCGATTCCCACAAGAGGAAGCCATCTTCCTCTTCGAGAGTGGGCACGAGGCCGTTCGGATTCATGGCGAGATAGGGAGCCTCCTTGTTCTTGCCGAACGCGCCACCGATATCAATGCGCTGATGCTCGAGCTTGAGCTCGCCGACCGCCCACATCGCCTTTTGCACGTTCGATGATGTGTTGCGGCCCCAGATCTTGATCATTCGATTCTCTCCCCAAGAACTTTGTGTCCTGTCGTGGAATCGCCGGGACAGGCCCGGCGATGGTCTATAAGCAAGTCGCTGGTTTTGGCTATTCCAGTCGCCGCGCTTCTTCCGGCAGCATGATCGGGATGCCGTCGCGGATCGGGTAGGCGAGCTTGGCCTTACGCGAGACCAGCTCCTGCTTTTCGGCATTGTATTCGAGCGGCCCTTTGGTGACCGGGCAAACCAGGATCTCCAGCAATTTCGGGTCGACGCTGCCTGGCGGTCGTTCGGTCGGAGGAACGGTGGACATGCGGGCTCCAGCGATTATCCGCCATATTAGTCTGTCATGGCCGGCCTTGTCGCGGCCATTCCTATCAGGACGGCAGGCCTCTGCCCCCATTGGGAGGGTCGGAATTCTACTGCAGCTGCGGCTCGCCTTCGGTATTTTTCTTGGCGAGTTCGATCTCTGTGATAGCGATCAGGATCTCGGCTCGCGCCTTCAGGTCAGGCGCTTCCAGCAACGCCTGCTTTTCTGCGGTGCCGTAGGGCGACATCATCGACAATGCGTTCACCAGCGCCTCATTGGGCGCTCGTTCGATACCTTCCCAGTCGGCTTTGAGGTCGTTGGCTTTAAGAAAACCCGTGAGTGCTGCGAGAAGGGCGGGGCGGTCAACCGCATTCTCACCCTTGCGCGCGATGAAATCATCAGCGAACGGTGCATAAGTGACACGGCACTGTCGGTATAGCGTAGCGACCTTGAGTTCTTCCTCGACGCGGAATCGCGCGACTCCGGTGAGCTCGATCAGATAGCGGCCGTCGCCGCTTTCGGCGAGTTGTGTAATGCGGCCGACGCAGCCGATTTTGTACAACGAGGGCTTGTCGGCCGAGCTGGCGTGCGCGACGTCGGGCTGGATCATGCCGATCAACCGGTGGCCGTCGCGCAAGGTATCGTCGACCATGGCGAGGTAGCGTGGCTCGAAGATGTTGAGGGGCATCTGCCCGCGCGGCAGCAATAGTGCTCCCGGCAGCGGAAATACCGGGATTACTCCCGGCATTTCAATCGGACCGCGATATTGCGCGTTCATCGGCATCTTCGCATCACTCCACCGCCCGATGCCGTCGCCGGGGCGAGACGATCACGAGTTACGAAAACAAAATCGAAGACAGCCGCTTGCGGCCTTCGATCGTTGCCGGATCGGTCGCACCCCAGGCTTCAAAGAACTGGACGAGCTGCTTGCGTGCGCCGTCGTCATTCCATTTGCGGTCGCGCTTCACGATTTCAATAAGATGCTTGACCGCATCCTCACGTTTGCCTTTCGCGTTGAGCGCTACAGCCAGATCAAACCTTGCCTGATGGTTGAGCGGATCGGCCGCAACCTTTTCTTCCAGCTCCGCCATCGGCCCGAGCGATTTTGCCTGCTCGGCTATTTCAAGCGCGGCGCGCGCGGCCGCGACAGCCGCTTCATTCCGTTTTGCTTCCGGAACGAGCGCAAGGGTCTGTTTCGCCTGTTCAAGCGCGCCGGTTTCCACATAGCAGCGCGTGAGACCGGCAAGGGCCTGCACATTGCCGCCATCCTCGGTGAGTAATTGAGCATAGATTTCGGCAGCGCCGGCGGCATTGCCTTCGGCCAATGCTGCGTCAGCGGTCTTCAGCAGATCCTTTTCCTCCGCACCGACGGCGCCCTTGGTGAGGCGTTCGAGGAATGCCACGACCTGACTCTCGGGCAATGCACCCATGAAGCCGTCGACCGGCTGACCGTTAGAGAATGCGATGACCGCAGGAATCGACTGAATGCCCATCTGGCCAGGGACCGCCGGATGCTCGTCGATATTCATCTTCGCAAGTTTCACCTTGCCTTTGGCGGCTTTGACAGCCTTTTCGAGTATCGGTGTGAGTTGTTTGCAAGGGCCACACCATGGCGCCCAGAAATCCACGAGGACCGGTTGATGCTTTGATTCCTCGATGACGTCCTTCATGAAGCCTTGCGTGGTGGTCTCCTTGACCACGTCGGCCGTCATCGTTGTTGCCCCGCCATTCTGCAGCATTGTCGAACGCCTTTTTCCGCCGGCCCGAGCCCGGTGGTTGATCTCCGCTTTAGATGGTTATCGGGGAAGCTAACGCAATCATCAAGGCATGTTCGAGGCGTGACCGGAAACCTGCTCCATTCGGGGGATATGCCCGGTGGATTCGAGGAATTTCACCAGATCATCGCGGCTTATCGACGTGGTCATGGTGTTGACCAGCGGGTGATAGTTGAGTGTCCCGTGCTCCATCATGGCGGTATCAAGAACGACCGTGACGCGGCCGTCGGTATCGTTGATCGCCCCGAAAGGGGTGACCGCGCCCGGCTCCACGCCCAAGATTTCTCGCAGGAGATCGGCAGAGCCGAACGAAAATCGGCCGCTTGCGCCAAGACGCCGGTGCAGCCCCTTGAGGTCGATGTCGGCATCTTCCAGCGCGACCACGAGGTAAATGTCGTATTTCTTGTCACGCAAAAACAGGTTCTTGGTGTGACCGCCCGGGATCTGCCCACGCAGGCTGCGTGACTGGTCGACCGTGAACAAGGGAGGATGCTTTACGGTCGAGTGTCTGATGCCAAGGCTGTCGAGAGTGGCGAAGAGTTGATCGGGTGTCTTCGACATAGGGCAATAAATCCAGTCAGCGGCGGGTTAGTATCATCGAAGAACCTGGAAGGTAAAAGACGATGCGGATTTTGTTGATCGCGGGCGTTGCTCTCGTTGCGGTGCTGCTCGAGGCGCGCCCTGTGCAGGCTTATGAAGGCCCATGGTGTGCGATGATGTCGATGGGCAACGGCGCTGTATATGAAGATTGCCACTACGCCTCGTTAGAGGCCTGCCGCCCCAATGTGCTGGCGGGTAATCGCGGCTTCTGCAATCAGAACCCGCGATGGGTCGCCTATGACCCGGCAGCAAAGCCTCGGGCCCGTCACCGGCGGCACGCCCGCCAGTATTGATGGCTGAATCCGGCGACTTGGGTCGGAAAGGCGGCGGTTGCAATTGGGTCGGGCTTCTGGCTATAGGAACGGCCTTGGCGGCCGATATCGCAGTTCGGCCAAATATCTAACGGATGCGGGTGTAGCTCAGGGGTAGAGCACGACCTTGCCAAGGTCGGGGTCGAGGGTTCGAATCCCTTCGCCCGCTCCAATGCTTAGTTCTATATCCCTTTCAAAAAAATGATTGGGGTACACCAGGGTAACGGATCCACGACGCGATGTGTGACTTCGTCGGGATCGGCCTGGAAATTCGGCGAACGTGATGTGCTTCGTCGCCGGCGCAAACCCGATATGAGGGGTAAGGTGAGGCCGCCGCCGCGCTACAGCGGGCGGCGATGTAAGCTTGAGAACGGGCTTCGCGGGGCGGCGACGATATGGATGTTCTGGATGCGGCCCCATGGGGGACGGACTGGGCCTGGAGCCTGCCGCTGATCTTGTTGAACGTCATCATTCACGTGTTCGGCCTTGCATTCATCTACGACGCGTTCATCGTCCTCTTCCGGAAAAAAAAGGTTCGACGCCGTTTTATGATCCGGTTTGCCGAGGTCATGAGCGCCTCCGTGTTGCTGATCGTAGTTCTGCATGGACTGGAGGCGGTCACCTGGGCGCTCGCGTATCTTGCACTGGGTGTGCTTCCGGACAGCAAGTCCGCAATGCTTTACTCACTCGGCGCGATGACCGGATTCGGAACCGGAAACGTCTCCTTGCCGGCTCACTGGCAAATGATGGGCGTCCTACAGTCGCTCGCCGGAGTGCTTCTGTTTGGCCTGACCACGGCGTTTATGTTCGCCATGTTTCAAGCGGTGTGGCCGTCGCAACAAGCGCCGCCAATGGGGAGCGATCGCCAGGCTGGACGGGACGTTTGACGCTAGGCGATCGCGCGTAGATACGCGACCAGACCTGGACTTTCGGGAATGGTGAATTCTCCCTCCTCAGCCGCATCTTCATCGGTACGCAGCCCGACCTCCCACTGACGCGCAGGTTCAGCGTCAGGCTGTGTTGCAATGTAGACGTCGCGAATTCCCAGGCGGCCTGGTGTCGACACCCGCAGCAGGACCTCGATGCCGTCGAACAGCTGCTCGGTCGATTCTGCCGGTTCCGTTGCTTGTGCTTCGTCTGGTCGCAGATCGAGGCCCAGGATCGCCTGCCGCGATGGCGCGCCGGAGCTTTTATGGCGTACGATGACAGCCGCCAATATCGTGAGGCCTGAATCTTCGGCACCGCGGTTTGCCACTGTCACCCGGCCGTTGCCCTTGAGCAGCGTTTTCAAAGCATCGAAGCCAAGCGGAGTGATCGGCATTATCCCCTCGGAACTATGTCCAGATGAGTTTCAAAATATTTGAAGGTGTAGGTGAAGGCGATTGTTTCGTTGTTGGGGCCATGCACATTCTCAGCGGAGAGGCCGTAAACTAGGAATCTCGAGACCCCTAACTCCTCGAGGATCTTATCAAAGGTGACGCCTTTGTGTTTTGTGATGCTGACCGATTTGATATTCGCGTCCACTTCGAAAGAGTAAGTTGATTGTCCTTTCTTGTATCGCAGAGGCGCTCGGTAATCCCCGCCCAGCACTTCGTAATTGGAATTGTTCAGGTCAGCGCCTTCAAGCTCCGTTGAGTAAATGGGCATCAACAGAACCATTATGAAAATCTCTTTTTTGATCGGGAACGAGAACGGCGCAGTTTCTACGAAATCGGATCCGTCGGGGATCCGCTCCCAGCCTTGCGCCTCCCGATACACATTTCCGTCTGTGTCCGCGACCAAGTAGCTGATCCAACCCTTCGAAACGCCAGGCGGGGAAGGGAGGTACAGCCGGACGCGGATCTTGGCACTCGTCGATCCCGAGATGCTCGGCCGCGTTCCGGGCCGTCTGCCGCCAGTGCCGCCAGATGGTCTGGGCCGCGGCTTGAATGCTTGCGCCTGCACACCGCCGGCGCCTGAGCCATCGTCGGTCGTGAAGTCGGCCAGCAAGTCGCGCACGATCGGGGCCGCGAGCTCGCCGGTCGGACCTTCGCGCTGGGAACGGAAGGTTCGCTGCAACTCCGTCACGCCACTGGTCGGTGTTGTCGTGTCGGAGCCGTCAGTCGTCCCGCCGAGTTCCGAAGTGTCGCTCTCGTCCGAGGGCTCGCCTGGACCCAATACGCCGCTGGTTTGAGCCTGGCCACCAGCATCGTCGATGGCGCTCGCCATGTTCAGCTCACCGCCGCGTTCGCTGACGGTGTTCCGTCCTTTCGGTGCCGAGCCACTGCCACCGCCGGCCGGCAAACCCATACTTGCGGCGACCAGCTGCGCGGCAATGCGCATGCGCTCGGTCTGGGCATCGACGACGGTCTTCATGTTCTGACCGGCCTGATCGCCCACCGCGGTTGCGCCGCGAGCAGTGGCCTGCAGTGCAGCCTGCGCCAGCGCTGCCGACTGCGCCAATCCGCTCATGTCGCGGAACATGTTTCCTTGCTGGATCGCGGCGATGATGGCGCCAACGCCGGTCGGTTCGGGTAGGGCCGTCGGCGCCTGGATGTTCAATACCGGCTGCGACAGTTGGCCCGGAGTGAGGTCTTCGGGTTGCGCGCGCGAGCCGGCCTGCACGGCGGCAATGTCCGGCGCGGTGATGGGGATGGGCGAATCCTGCCAATTCCAGAACCGTGACAAATCCAACTTCTCTGCTGAATTAAATCGGCCAAGCACCGCTTCGGCGAACACGCCACCCGAGGGAAGCGGAATGATCTCGCTCTTGGGGATCGGACGCTCCAGCCCGCGACGTGCGAGCCAGCTTTGCCATTCCTTTTGCTCCTCAGCCCAAGGCGAATTCTCTGGCTCTCCACCGCTCGTGACGTTGAGCTTGAAGACCAGGAAATTGGCCGTTACGGCGAAAGGCTGCGTATCGACCAGCATCCCGAGCGACAAACCGCGGTAGGTAAAACGCGCCAGCAGCGCCGCCACGGTTGCGGCATCCATGGATCGCATGATGGCCTGGGTGTAGTGCAGGCGATTGGCCTGAAGGTGGTCAATGAGCTCGCGGGCACCGCGCACGCTTCCAAATTTGACCACTTCTCGCGGGACGCTTTGAGGCCGCAGCACAATCGGTACGTCGAGCGGCATCACGGTGCCGAGCAGGTTGAGCTGCAGCACGAGCGACGTCTGGAGATTGGCGGGCCCGGCGAATTGCACCGCGATCGAGTCCAGTTCGGTAATCGGAACGGGCGTCGCGAAGGCCACATCGCTGCCAGTCGCCGAAGCAGGTGCGATCTCGTGCCCATCGTGGGTTCGCGTGACAAAACGTGCGGCGGTGCCCTCGCGCAGCGAAAATCCGATCACCAGGACATCGTCCGAGATGAAGACTGAATCCGAGCCCCGTTGCATGAGAACGCGGCCGGTTGTCCATCCGATCCGGTTGAGTTGATCCGCATTCCAGCCTTTGAGCGCCAACAGCGTGGCCGGCGCGTTGATCGGGGCGCGCGTATAATCCGTGGCGACCGCGACCGGTGCTGCTGCGGCGCCAGCGGCTGGGGCACCGCTATCTGCCGCAGTGGCCGACCCCGGCGCTGGTTGAGCGTCCGCAGGCTGCGCTGCTGCGGCACTTGCCATCATGGTTGTCATCGGCGCGGCGGAAAGAACGCTGCGAATTCCGCTGGTGATAATGCTGCCCGGTGTCACGCGTGGGGTTTGCGGAATGATTTCGACGACGCCGTATTCGACTGTGAGTTGGCGGCGGGCACGCTCGGTGAGCGCCGCATCTGCGAGCGTCAATCGCCAGCGGTCGACCAGTGCCGGGTCGCTGAAATCCACGAGCTTGACCGGCACGAATAAGCAACGCTCAGCACGTTCGAGCATTGTCGTCGCACGAAACGCCTGTACGACCTCGAAATATTGGATCGACAGCGCGTGCATGTGATTGTAGTTCGTGATCACGCGTGTCGAGATTTGCTCGTGCTCTTCCTGTGATACCTCGCGCACAATTGATGCTCGCCGATTTCGTACCGATGATGCATTTTGCTGGCTGCGATCATTGATGTCCTGGGCGTAATTGGCTGCGAGATCGCGTGCGCCAAACGAAGACGATGCGCTTGTCACAGTCGTGTTTGAGCTGGAGATGCCGCCGGACCCGCCGATTGCGAGGGGCCCGAGATCGAGACCAAATCCTCCTCCGCCCTGCTTGGTTGTCGAATCCGTCGTAACGGTGGACGAGCCGCTTTGGAACTCGGTCGCGGTGGCGCTGGTGACCTCGCTGATGGCGCGACTGTGCGTCATTGCGTTCGACAACAGCTCGGATTCAGAAATTTCCTCACTTGCCGCTGCGCGCGTTCGGCGTGACCAATCGACAACGGCAATTCGGGTGCTCTCACCGGGCGCGAGTGTTGCGCTGTGCAGCAACTGACCGAGCGCAAGACCTTGCGAGAACCAGGATTGGCTGAAGGTCAGGAGTGCGCCTGTTGCGAAATGTCCAAATCCCGCTGGCGTGCCCAACGCGCTCACGAGATCGATCGGTTGCGCCTGTTCGAGCGGCTGTGCACCATCTCCAGGAGCGGTAACCGTATCAATGACCAGCTTCCCGAAAAACACCCGTTCGGTCGGATAAACTCCCGACTTCGGCAAAAGATCGGCGGGGGCTTCGATATCAAAATCGGCGCTCTGCTCGGGGAAATAGGCCAGATTCAGTATCGCTTTGGCTGCGGCGTAAGGCGGCCAAAGGGCCAGGTCACGAACGGTCGTCACATCAAGGGCACTGCTGATCGCGCCTGCATTCGCGGTCCCAATTCCGCGCAGGATGGAAATCGGCTGGTCAGCCAGTTCCGTTGCTGGCACCCCGACCGGAGCCGCTACGGTATCGGCTGCAACTGCATTTAGGCGCGCTTCAGCCGCCGTTGGATCGGTCTGGATGGTCACCAGCTTCGACGCAGTCGCAAAGCTCAGCGATGCGGCGAGGTCGAATACCGTGCTGATGCCAATGGTGGAGAGGGCAATTTGGGCAGGTTGCGAGACACCCAATAATGTGGATGCGGGACTGCGGAGCGCTTCATCGGGCGCAAGTGCTGCAAAAGCGCTCTTCAGGAACTTTCCGACGTCTGACATCGCGGCATCCCGAGAAAAAGAATTCCGCTGCGAGAATGAAAGTATGACAGGCAAAGCGTCACGCGTGCGTGAAACAGTTCACACAGTAAAAAAAGAGCGAGTCATCTCGAAAGAAATTGCCGCAAAAAAAAATGCAATCTACGCCGCTTCAATACCCCGCAGCGAGCGAACCGCGCGTGCGCCGGTCGGCAGCACCGATATAGCCATCCGGCGTGACTTCAATGGAATTCGTCGAGCTGTAGGACGGTGTCGGCACGATATGGTGGCCGCGCCTTGCCAGGGCTTCGAGCACCTCCGGTGCAAATCCTGGCTCGACGTAGACCTCGTCGGGCTGCCACTGGTGGTGAAGACGGGGAGCGCTGACGGCCTGGTCAATCGGCATATGAAAGTCGATTGCGTTCACGATGATCTGCAGCACGGCAGTAATGATGCGGCTGCCGCCCGGCGACCCGGTGATCAAAAACGGCTTGCCGTCCTTGAGCACGATCGTCGGCGTCATCGACGAAAGCGGCCGCTTGCGCGGTCCGGGGAGGTTGGCGTCGTAACCGACCAGGCCGTAGGCGTTGGCCGTGCCTGGCTTGGACGTGAAATCGTCAAGCTCATTGTTAAGCAGAACGCCGGTGTCCTCGGCGACGAGGCCAAGCCCGTATGAAAAATTCAGGGTGTAAGTATTTGATACCGCATTGCCGTCGCGGTCGATGACGGAGAAATGCGTTGTGTTGCGTCCTTCAAAGTCGGCAGGCTTGCCGGCGCGGATCTCGGCAGATGGCGTCGCACGCTCACCGATTTGCGCACGAAGTGACGCTGCATATTTTTTCGCCGTCAAGCCGGCCACCGGCATTTTGACCGCGTCCGGATCGCCCATGAAGACGGCGCGATCGGCGTAGGCGCGCTTCATCGCCTCGATCATGTCATGGAGCGACTCGTCGCGGCTGAGCTTGGCGAGATCATAGCCTTCGAGAATATTGAGCATCTCGATGAGATGGACGCCACCGGACGAAGGCGGCGGCATCGATACGATATCGTACCCGCGATAAGTTCCGCGCAGCGGCGCGCGCTCAATGGCGCGGTAGCTCTTCAGGTCGTCGACGGTCATGATGCCGCCCGCCTTACGAATGGCGGCTGCAAGTTTTTCCGCAACCGGGCCTTCGTAAAATCCTTTCGGACCGTCTTGCGCAATGGCGCGGAGCGTCACCGCGAGATCGGGCTGCAGCAGATCCTGCCCGGGCGCCAGAACGCTGCCGTCACTGTTAAGAAAGACCGGAGCGCTCGAATGCCAGCGCGCAATGCGCTGTTGTGCCAGCGGGAGCGTGTCGGCGATATCGTCAACGACGTCGACGCCGTTGCGCGCAAGCGCGATCGCCGGTTCGATCAGGTCGGCAAGCGACAGTTTGCCGGAACCGTATTTTTCGTGGGCGAGGGCGAGACCGGCGACGGTCCCCGGTACGCCGACCGACAGCGCGCTGTCGCGCGACTTTTTCGGATCGGGTTCGCCATTAGCGTCGAGAAACATCGTTGCGGTCGCCGCAGCCGGCGCCGTTTCACGATAGTCGATGGTGGCGTTCTGAGCGGCCTTCGCAAGGTGGATCACCATGAAGCCGCCGCCGCCAATATTGCCGGCGCGCGGATAGGTGACCGCAAGTGCAAAGCCAACCGCGACCGCCGCATCGACAGCATTGCCGCCGCGGTCGAGGATTTCGATGCCGATGCGGGAAGCGCGGCTCTCCTGCGCGACCACGATACCGTTTCGGGCATGGATCGACTGTGCCGGTGGAATATCGGGCGGGCGCGAGACGGGCGCGACCTGGGCCAGGGCCGCTGTGCCGAGGACCAGCGCAAGCAGAAACGAAACGGTCGGAACGGCGCGAAACATGGCACGGTGCCTATAGAATCATGGTGCGCGGGACAAGCCCGCGCACCACAATCGAGAGGCTTTACCGCGCTTGCCCGTGATAGACCTTGTTCGGCCGCATGTCGGTCGCCGATGCGACGCGGTTCGACATATTGAAGAAGCCGGCGACCGCTGAGATGTCCCAAATATCGCGGTCGGTAAATCCGACGCGCCGCAGCCGCTCGCGGTCCGCTTCCTCGACGCTCCAGGGCGAGGCCGTAAGCTTGGCGGAAAAATCGAGCATTGCACGCTGGCGCTTGTTCAGCCGTGCCACACGATAGTTCATGACAAGATGCTCGCCCAACAGCGGATTGCCGGAATACTGTCTGACCGCCGCACCGTGGGAGGTGAGGCAGTAGTAGCAGCGATTCTGCGAAGACACGGCCACCGCAATCATCTCGCGCTCGAGCTTTGAGAGGCCGGAGTCCCCGAGCATCAGGTCGTTGTACATGGCGGCGAAGGTTTCCAGCTTCGCCATGTCGAAGGCGTAAGCGAGCAGGACATTCGGCACGAAACCGAGCTTGTCCTGGCATTTCTTGAAATAGGCAGCCATGGCGGGCGACAGCTTTGCAGGCGCGAGATTAAGCGCAATCACTGGCACATCGTCGGCAACTGCCACAGCAGTGGGCTTTACCGCCGGCTTTGCCGGGCTTGGCTTGGATGGCGCGGCTTTGCCGCCCTTGATGGCGCGCAGCACCGGCATGTCTTTGCTCGCCTTCGCGAGCATCGCTTTTCCTCCGGCTTTTGCCGATTTGTTGGTTTTGGGCATTTCCACGTCCCCGCAGTTCGATCCTGACCCCGCTCAAGCCTACAATGTTATGCGCATGCGCGATATCATCCGCAGGGCACCCTTTCGCCTTTCGTTTCAGTCGGTTAATGGCATTGAATAGGCCCGCTTTCGCACGTTTGTCACCGCGCTGTCAGGAAATCGTTGGTTGCTCTCGACGCGGCCGCAAGGAATGTGAAAACTTCAATCCGCCTCGACCAATTCCCTCATCGCGCACGATGCCGAAACTTGGCGACCGGCTTTCCGACAAGATCCTGCGCCAATGCTAAGCGCACGAGGTTCCATGGCCGTTCCTGCCGACCGCGAGCAAAGCACAGTCCGCCCAATCATTGAGAAGGCCGGTGCGGCGCTCGCCCGGCGCCGTGGTGAGGTTCCGGCAAGCTTCATCGAACAGCTTTACGGCCGCGCAGTGCCCGAAGACGTGGCGCGCTACGGACCGGACGATCTCGCGACGCTCGCCGCGCGCGCCTACGACTTCATGGCCGAACGCAAGCCGGGCACGCCGAAAATCCGCTGCGAGACGATAAAGCTCGAGCACTCAGCCGACCGCAACTTGGTGACGGTCGTCGAGATCGTCAATGACGACATGCCGTTTCTGGTCAATTCGGTGATGGGCGAAATCACCGAGCGCAGACTCGATGTCCATCTCGTCGCACACCCGATGTTCGGCGTTCGTCGCTCGGGCAGCAAGCTCGCGGGAATCGATGCACCGGACGCTGCCGGCGCACGCGAAAGTTTCATCCATATTCATTTGTCGCCTATTGCGGATGACGCTTGCGGGGAGCTCGTGCATGCGCTGGAAGTCGTGCTTGGGGAGGTGCGCCTTGCGGTGCAGGACTGGCGTCCGATGCGTGACCGCGTCACCGCGATTGTCGCCGAACTCAAGACCACTCCGCCGCCGCTGCCGGTCGACGAAATTGCAGAAGCCATCCAGTTTCTGCAGTGGCTGTTGGCCGACAATTTCACGCTCCTCGGTGTGCGCGACTACAAGGTTGACGGCCAGGCGCTGAATCCGGATTTCGAAAGTGCACTCGGCGTCATGCGCTCACGCGAACTTCGCGTGCTCAGACGCGGCGACGAGCTGCTCGAATCTACGCCCGAAATCATGGCCTTCCTGAAGGAACCGCGCCTGCTGATTATCTCCAAGGCCAACGTGCATGCGCGCGTGCACCGGCGCGTCTATCTCGACTACGTCGGTGTCAAACGTTTCAATTCTTCGGGCAATCTCATAGGCGAGCACCGCATCATTGGGCTGTTCACGTCGACCGCCTATACGCGAACGGCGCACAGCATCCCTTATCTACGCCGCAAAATCGCTGCGGTGGAAGCGCGCGCCGGATACGATCCGGCCAGCCATTCCGGCAAGGCGCTGGCCAACGTGTTGGAGCACTATCCGCGCGACGAATTGTTCCAGGTCGACGAAGACACGCTTTACAATTTCGGGCTCGCCATCCTTCAGCTTGATGAACGACCACGCGTGCGCGTGCTTGCCCGCCGCGATCGCTTTGACCGCTTTGTGTCGGTCCTGGTGTACGTGCCACGCGAACGCTACGACAGCCACGTCCGCGCGAAGATCGGCGCCTATCTGGCGAGAGTTTTCATCGGCCGTGTGTCGGCCTTCTATCCGTTTTTCCGGGAGGAAGGTTCGCTTGTGCGCGTCCACTTCATCATCGGCCGTTCCGGCGGCGCGACGCCTGTGGTGGAGCGCGCCACCCTTGAGCAGGAGGTCCAATCGATCATCCGCACCTGGAGCGACGGACTCAATGACGCGCTGGCGTTGGTCGATCCGGCGGACAAAGTGCGCGAGCTGTTTGGTCGTTACCGGGACGCTTTCTCGGAGGGCTTTCACGAAGCCTACGCACCCGCGGTTGCCGCCGGCGACATTCGTGTCGTCGAAAGTCTGTCGGAAGAGCGTCCGCTTGGCGTCGATTTTCACCACAGGCTGGAGGAAGATCAGCGCAGCGTCGGGCTGAAAGTGTGGAGCTTTGCGCGACCGTTGCCGTTGTCGGAACGAGTTCCGGTCCTGGAAAACATGGGGTTCCGCGTCGTCGACGAGCGCACCTATCACATCGAGCCTCAGGGCCGCCCCGGCGTCTGGTTCCACGACATGCTGCTCACGCGCTTCGACGGCGGCATGATCGATCTTGACGCTGGCGGTGCCCAGCTCGAAACAGCTTTTTTGATGGTGATGCGCGGTGCGGCCGAGAACGACGGCTATAATGCGCTCACGCTGCAAGGCAGAATTGCCTGGCGCGACGTAGCCCTTATTCGCGCACTGTCACGCTTCCTGCGTCAAATTCGTGTGCCCTACTCGCAGGACTACATGTGGGCGACCCTTGTCAAACATTCCGGCCTCGCCGCCGGCATCATTGAATTGTTTCACGCCCGTTTCGATCCGCGGGTGGAATCAGGTCGCAGCGACAAGCAGAGTGCGATTATTGCTCGTCTCGACGAGGAACTACAGAAAGTCGAGAGCCTCGACGAAGACCGCATTCTGCGTCAGTTCATCAACGCGGTGCAGTCCGCGATCCGCACGAATTTCTACCAGACCGACAAGGACGGGCAGCCGAAACCGCTGATCTCGGTCAAATTCGAAAGCCGCAAGATCACCGACTTACCGTTGCCGCGCCCGCTCTACGAAATCTTTGTCTATTCGCCACGGGTCGAAGGCGTTCACATGCGGTTCGGCAAGGTGGCGCGCGGCGGCATCCGCTGGTCGGACCGGCCGCAGGATTTCCGCACTGAAATTCTCGGGTTGGTGAAAGCACAGCAGGTCAAGAACGCAGTCATCGTTCCGGTCGGCGCCAAAGGCGGCTTCGTGCCGAAACTCATGCCGAAGGGTGCCGCGCGCGAGGCGGTGCAAGCGGAAGGCGTTGCGACCTACAAGCTTTTCATTTCGTCGCTGCTCGATATCACCGACAATTTCGGGTCCGACGGAAAGATCATTCCGCCCGCAAATGTGGTTCGCCACGAAGGCGATGACCCGTATCTCGTGGTCGCCGCCGACAAGGGCACCGCGACGTTTTCCGACATCGCCAACGGGATTTCGATCGAGCACGACTACTGGCTTGGTGACGCATTCGCGTCCGGCGGCTCGGCTGGCTACGACCACAAGGCCATGGGCATCACCGCGCGCGGCGCCTGGGAGGCCGTAAAGCGTCATTTCCGCGAGATGGACGTCGACGTCGGCAAGACGCCGTTCAATGTTGTCGGGGTTGGCGACATGTCGGGCGACGTATTCGGCAACGGCATGCTGCGCGAAGACACGATCAGGCTGCTGGCAGCGTTCGACCACCGCGACATTTTCATCGATCCGGATCCCGACCCAAAAAGGAGCTTTGCCGAGCGCAAGCGGCTGTTCGCACTGCCGCGGTCGAGCTGGCAGGACTACGACAAGGCGCTGATTTCCAAAGGCGGTGGAGTCTATCCGCGCGCGTCGAAGGAAATCCGGTTGAGTGCCGAGGCACGCAAGGTCTTTGGCGTCGGCGAATCTGTGACGCCGCAGGAGTTGATGAAGGCTATCCTTCGGGCACAGGCCGATCTCCTGTTTTTCGGCGGTATCGGCACTTATATCCGTGCGACGAATGAAAGCGACGAGGCGGCCGGCGATCGGGCCAACGACGCAATCCGCGTCCCCGGTGCCGAGCTCAACTGCAAAGTGATCGGAGAGGGCGCCAATCTCGGCATGACGCAGCGCGGCCGCATCGAGGCGGCGCAACGCGGGATCAGGCTCAATACCGACGCGATCGATAATTCCGCCGGCGTAAATACCTCGGACGTCGAGGTCAACATCAAGATCGCGCTCAGCGCTCCGGTGCGCTCCGGCGCGTTGACGATGGAGAAGCGCAACACGTTCCTTGCAGAAATGACCGACGAGGTTGCGCGCCTGGTATTACGCAACAACTACCAGCAGACACTCGCACTTTCCCTGGCGCAGCGCCGCGGTCTCGAGGACCTCGGTTTCCAGCAACGCCTGATGCAGACGCTGGAACAACGCAGCGAGCTCGACCGAACCGTGGAGTTCCTGCCCGATGACATGACGCTGGGCGAGCGGCGCAAGCAGAACGCCGGGCTCACGCGGCCGGAGCTTGCCGTGCTGCTCGCCTATGCCAAACTGTCGCTTTACGGCGAGTTGCTCGACAGCACGGTGCCCGACGATCCCTACCTCGGGCGTGAACTCAACCGTTATTTTCCGAAGGAAATGTCGGATCGCTATGACGATGCGCTGCATGCGCACCGGCTGAGGCGCGAGATCATTGCCACGCAGCTCACGAATTCGATGATTAATCGTGGCGGAGCCACGCTGATCGTGCGAATCGCAGACCAGACGGGGGCCGCGTCATCATCGATCGCCGCCGCTTTTGCTGCGGTCCGCAATAGCTACGACCTGATCGAGCTCAATGGTGAGATCGACGCGCTCGACAACAAGATTTCCGGCAAGGTCCAGCTCGACCTTTATGCGGCCGTGCAAAACCTGTTGCTCGACCGGCTGGTCTGGTTCTTGCGCAACGTGAACCTGTCGCAAGGACTCGAGAAAATCATCGGGCACTATCGGGATGGCATCGCGCAGGTCGAAATCGGCCCTTGATAAGGCCCTGTCCAAAGCTGCAACGGCTGTGCGCGATGCGCGTATCGCCGATCTGAGCAAGGCGGGGGTGCCAGAGACACTGGCGCGTCGTGTTGCCAATCTACCCGTGCTGAAGGCGGCGCCCGACATCGCACTGGTCGCTGACCGTGCCGGCAAGCCGGTCAGCGAAGTCACCGCTACGTATTTTGCGACGGAAGCTTTCTTCCAGCTCGACAGCGTCGCAAGCGCCGTGCCCAATATCGTTGTGTCGGATTATTTCGATCGCCTCGCGCTCGATCGCGCGCTCGATTCCATTGGCGATGCGGAGCGTCGGCTCACCGCGGCCATGGTTGCCAACGGACACGCCGGGGCCGACGCGGTGGAAGAATGGGTGCGGCCGCGCCAGGCCGAAGTCGAGCGCATTCGCTCGGCGATCCACCAGATCGCCGGGTCAGGCCTCACGCTGTCCAAGCTGTCGGTGGCGGCAAGCCTGCTGGGCGATCTGGCGCGGCAGTAGCCGCGCTTTACCGGCGTTAGTGCCTGAAATGCCGTGCGCCTGTGAACGCCATCGCGATGTTGTGCGCGTCAGCAGCCTCGATCACTTTCGCATCGTTCACCGAGCCGCCGGGTTGGATCACCGCGGTTGCGCCGGCCTCGATCGCGATCAGCAAGCCGTCCGGAAACGGAAAGAACGCATCGGAGGCGACGACCGAACCTTTCGTGAGCGGCGCCGGGAGTTTTTGTTGTTTCGCGGCATCCTCCGCCTTGCGCGCCGCGATGCGTGCGGCATCGACGCGGCTCATCTGTCCGGCGCCGATTCCGACGGTGGCGCGATTCTTCGCGTACACGATCGCGTTCGATTTCACATGCTTGGCGACGCGGAAGGCAAAACGCAGATCGGTAAGCTCGGCGTCACTTGGCTGACGTTTGGTCACAATATGGAACTGCATTTCGTCGACAACCGCATTGTCGCGTGACTGCACAAGCAGGCCGCCGGCCACGGATTTTACCGTCAGCCCGCTGGCGCGGGGGTCAGGCAGGCCGCCCGCGATCAGTAACCGCAAATTCTTTTTTGCCGCGACGATTTTGATGGCTTCTTCCGTCGCTTCCGGTGCAATGATGACTTCGGTGAAAGTCTCTGTGATTGCCTTCGCAGCTTCGGCGTCAAGCTTCCGGTTAAGTGCAACGATGCCGCCGAATGCCGACGTGGAATCGCAGGTCAGCGCCTTGCGGTACGCATCGAGCAGGTCGCGTCCTTCCGCTACGCCGCATGGATTGGCGTGCTTGACGATCACACAGGCGGCCGTGCGCCCCGGATCGAACTCGGCAACGCATTCGTAGGCGGCGTCAGTGTCGTTGATGTTGTTGTAGGAGAGTTGCTTGCCCTGCAACTGACGGGCCGTGGCGACGCCAAAGCGTCGGCCCGGCGAACGATAGAACGCCGCAGTTTGATGCGGATTCTCACCGTAGCGCAATGCTTCGGCCAATTTGCCGCCGAAGGCCCGATAATCGGGCGCGTCGTCGTGCAGCGTCTCCGCGAACCAGTTTGAAATCGCCGCGTCATAGGCGGCGGTGCGTGCGTAGGCTTTTGCCGCGAGCCTCTGCCGCAATTCGAACGACACCATGCCGTTGTGCGTGGCCATTTCGCCAAGCACTTTTTCATAGTCGATCGGATCGACCACTACGGCAACGTCGGCATGGTTTTTGGCGGCCGCGCGGATCATCGCCGGTCCGCCAATGTCGATATTCTCGATGCAATCGTCGGACGACGAGCCTTTTTCTATTGTTGCCTCGAACGGATAGAGGTTGACCACCAGCAGGTCGATCGGCTTGATCTGATGCTGCTCCATCGCCGCGGCATGCTCCTTGTTGCCGCGGATCGCGAGCAGGCCGCCATGCACTTTCGGATGCAAGGTCTTGACGCGGCCATCCATCATTTCGGGAGAGCCGGTCAGCTCGGCGACATCAATTACCGCAAGCCCGGCATCCTTGAGAGCCTTGGCGGTGCCACCTGTCGAAATCAGCTCCACGCCGAAGCCCGCAAGCGTGGTCGCGAACGCAACCAGCCCGGTCTTGTCGGAGACCGACAGCAGGGCACGGGTCACGCGGCGCGGGTGGCTGGCCATAAGGCACGAGCTAGCACATCAAGCGGTCCGAAGTGTATTCGGCCGTGGCGCATGCCGGCACTGCATCCACAAGCATCGATCCTACAGCGGCAATTCCGGCTCGTGAGCGCGGTCGGGGCGCGCGCCCGGGGTGGCGGGCGGCGTGTGACGGAAGCTCCAGCGCACATTGTCCTGTTCGCCGATGCGGCCATAAATGACGATTTGCACCGTTCGGCGCGGGCCGTCCGTGCCGGCCAGGAACACGCTTTCCTCGATTTCAACGGAGTCGGCCAAGGTTGCGAATGTCCACACTTCGCGATCCTGCAGAAGCAGGATGACGCCGCGCCCGTCGGCGAGACGGCTTGCCTTGATCGCCGGGTGCAGGTGAAACCGGACAGCAAATTCGGCGCCCGGGCCTGAAGAAACCGCCCGCCCGTCTGCCGTCATGAAACTGTCCTCCCCGTCTAGCACGCGGCCATCCGCGCTGAGCCGAATGGCGCGGTGGTGGACGACGTCGCACTCGCTTGCATAGCCGTCGTGGGAGGCACGCAGCACCGTACCATTTGAATCACGCTCGACACGCACATCGTGCGGCCCGCCCACAATCGGCGTGCCGCCAAGCAGGCGGCGGACTGCGGCAGACTCGAGAAAATGGAACGACGATTGCTCGTTGAGCGTCACGGTGGAATGCGCCGGTGTCGCGCGGGCGACTTGGCGCCAATTCTCCTTGTTGACCGCCGGCAACCCACAATTGATGATCAGCCGATGTTGCTTCCACGACATTTCGAACGATAAACAGCTGGCATGCGCCTCCTGGCTTACCGCGATCGGCGGCGCTTTGCCCGTGTCCATCAGGAGTGCGGTCTGTCCGGCTTCGATGCGCTGATAGCCTGAATGCGGGGCATTCGAGACCGGTGTGCCCCGCGCATCGTCATAAGCCAGGACGGTGGCGAGCAGGTCGACCGGCGTCGGCCCCATGCCATTGAACTGCGCAAAGTTTCCGTCGCCGTGGCGAAAGAAGCGCAGCATCGGCATAATCCGGTCGATGGCATTGTTGAGTGCCTGCGGCGGCTGCAATTGACGCGCTGAAAACAACTGACGCAGCGGCAATAGGTCGGTCAGCAATTCAATCAGCGTGCCGGGATTTCGGCTGATGTGGCCGCCGTCCGGCAGAATTTGTGTTCGCAGTTCGTCGATCAGCCGGCGCACGTTGGAGCGCAGATATCCAGACTGCCCTTGCATGCAAAGCGTCGCATACGTCAAGGCGATCACGGCCTGCAGGCGCGGCAGGCCGTCACGCGTGTCATTGAGAGTACGGCGCAGATAGCGCACCTGGCGCGACAGGCTGCGGATAAAGCGTCGATAAAAACGAGCGTCCGCATCCTGCAAAATAAAAGGCGCCTGGCTGAGCCAGCAGATGACGCGGCGCGAGAGAACGTCGGTGCGCCAGCCTGTTGCATGCCATCCGCCCTGTACGTTGATCCAATCGTCGATCAGCGAACGCGCGTTTGCGCGCGTGATCGCCGAGTCGGCGGCGCGCAGGTGGCGCAGCCAGACGAATCCGAGCAGCGTCACCGCCCATTCATCGGACGGCGGCGTCATTTCGAAAGGCGATCGGCGGTCGCAAATGACGACCTTCCCGGCGAAGGCAAAGCGTCCGGCGTAGATTTCGCTTGCACGCGTGGCATCCGCGGTGCGCAGATCCTGCGGCGCGATCACAAGCCTGTCAGTCTTGGTCGAGGCGAAGCGCCAGCGCAGCAGTGGATGCGCATTGATGCTGCCGAGCAGGCTACGGAAGGCGCGGCGCCCGATGAGCACGGAGAGCCTGGCTCGCTCCGCGACCGAAACCCGCATCATCAATCCGCTCGTCCCCTGGTGCGCGTAGCGATCCGAAAGCGCGGCTGACACGATAGCGAAGGGTCGGGAAAGCGCCAATATCTCAATCCGCCTGCGGATTTACGCCGATTTGCGGGTGAGGCGGGCAGCATAAAAGCCGTCAAGTCCACCCCAGCGCGGATCCGAATCAGGCAAGTGCATCGGTAACGTGCGCAAATCACCATCGTCGGTAACGAATTCGCGGCGGTCGAAGACATCCTGCGGGGTAACAGGTTTTCGGGTCACGCGCGGATCGCGCGTTAGCAGGGCGGAGATTTGATCCTCGCCTTCCTCCGGTTCCAGCGAGCAGACGCAATAGACGAGCACGCCGCCGGGCTTGAGCATATCGACGGCGCGGTCGAGCAGCCGATGTTGCAACGCTGTGAGCGCAGAAAGATCGGCTTCAGTCTTCAGCCAGGGTACGTCGGGATGGCGGCGGATGGTACCGGTCGAAGAACACGGCGCATCGAGCAGGATCGCATCGAACGGTTCCGCCTGCCACTCGAGCGCGTCGGCGGCGACGGTATCGACTTTGAGGCTGAGGCGCGCGAAGTTCTCGCGCAGCCGGTTGAGCCGTGCGGGAGAACGGTCGACCGCGATTACGTCCGCGCCTGCAAAAGCGAGCTGCGCTGTCTTTCCGCCCGGTGCCGCGCAGAGGTCGGCGACCCGCACGCCACGCAGATCGCCGAACAGATTGACCGGCAGCGCGGCGGCGGCGTCCTGCACCCACCACGCGCCCTCTGAAAAACCCGGTAGCAAGGAAATCGCGCCGTGCGCTGAAGTTCGCACCGTTCCCGTCGGCAGCACACGGCCGCGCAGGCGTTCTGCCCAGGAGTCGGCGTTATCCTTGACCGTAAGATCAAGAGCCGGCTCGTGTCCGATCGCTGTCGCGATGGCGCGCGCCGTGTCGCGGCCATAGGTCTTGCTCCAGCGCTTGAGCAGCCAGTCCGGCGTGTCACGTGAAACGTCGCCGGATTGTGCGGTTGCACCTATTTGTGCAACGCGGCGCAAGACGGCGTTTACGAGACCGGCGTACCGGGACGCGCGGCGATCGGCCTGGGCCAGGCGCACCGACAGGTCGACGGCGGCGTGATCGGGGACTTCGAGCCAGAGAATTTGAGCAGCCCCGAGCAGGAGAATGGTTTCGGCGCGCGGTGCGTCCGTGGGGAATCCCTTTTCGAGGAATCCACCGACCAGATGGCGAAGCGTGCCGAGACGCCGCAAAACCGTCGCGGCCAACCGGCGCGTCAGCGCGCGGTCTCGGTCGGCCAGCGCTGTCAGGCCGGGATGGGCGTTTTTGCCGGACAGCAGCTCGTCGAGTGCGACGCGGCGCCTTAATACGCCGTCGAGAATGTCGGCGGCGATTCTTCGGGCGGCGAGGCCGGGGACTTCCGGCTGGGGCGAGGTGCGCGGGCGCGCCATACCCCGATAGTTGCAGATAAATTGTGTCGAGGTCGCGAACTTTGGCCAAAAAGTTCAGCAACGCACAGGTTTGGCCGAAATCTATTGCTCGACGACCACCGGCGTGCCGACGCGGACCAAGCCGTAAAGCTCCCGAATATCGGCGTTGTACATACGGATGCAGCCATGCGAAACGAAGCCGCCGATCGAGCCGGGCCGGTTGGTGCCGTGGATCGCGTACTCGCCGCCGCGCATGGTGAGAGCGGCCGCACCCATCGGATTGTTGGCAGCGCCGCCGGGAATGACCTCCGGCAGGTTCGGGTTTTCAGCGCGAATCATGTCCGGCGGCGACCAGGCCGGGCGCATGTATTTGCCTTCGATTCTCGCGCTGCCCGTCCAGGCCATACCGGCGCGGCCGACGCCGACCGGAAAGCGCAGTGCGCGATGATCGTCGATGACGTAGTAAAGCCGGCGCTGGCTGGTCTTGACGACAATGGTCCCCGGCGCAAAACCGGAGAATGCGACCATCTCGCGCGCGTCGGCACGCGGAATGGCGGGTGATGTCAGTATCAGCGCGGTCGCCAGGCAGACCGCCAAACGCCTCAACATGCCACTCATGCGGATGCCGGGATTAGGCGCCGGCCTTTGCCGCCTTCTTGTTCTGCCGGTTGTTGACCAGATCGTCCACGACCGCCGGATCCGCCAGCGTCGAGGTGTCGCCGAGATTGCCGTACTCGTCTTCGGCGATCTTGCGGAGGATTCGCCGCATGATCTTGCCCGAGCGTGTCTTCGGCAGACCCGGTCGCGAACTGGATCAAGTCAGGCGATGCGATCGGCCCGATCTCCTTGCGCACCCAACCGACAAGCTCCTTGCGCAGATCTTCGCTCGGCTTTTCGCCGGCCATCAGCGTCACATAGGCATAGATGCCCTGACCCTTGATGTCGTGCGGATAGCCAACGACGGCGGCCTCCGACACTTTCGGGTGGGCGACTAGCGCGCTTTCGACTTCGGCAGTGCCGAGACGGTGACCGGCGACATTGATGACGTCATCGACGCGGCCGGTGATCCAGTAGTAGCCGTCATCGTCGCGGCGGCATCCGTCGCCGGTGAAATACTTGCCCGCATAGGTCTTGAAGTACGTGTCGATGAAGCGCTGGTGGTCGCCATAGACCGTGCGCATCTGGCCCGGCCACGATTCGACGATGCAGAGGTTGCCGCTGCCGGCGCCTTTGATCTCCTTGCCCTCGGCGTCGACGATCTGCGGAACGATGCCGAAGAAAGGACGCGTCGCGGAGCCTGGCTTGAGCTTGGTCGCACCCGGAAGCGGCGTGATCAGTATGCCGCCGGTCTCGGTCTGCCACCAGGTGTCGACGATCGGGCAGCGATCGTCGCCGACCACGTGGTAGTACCACTCCCACGCTTCCGGATTGATCGGCTCGCCAACAGTGCCGAGCAGTCGAAGCGACTTGCGCGACGTTTTCTTGACCGGGTCGTTGCCGCCCTGCATCAGCGCGCGGATGGCGGTCGGCGCCGTGTAGATGATGTTGACCTTGTGCTTGTCGCACACTTCCCAGAAGCGCGACGTGGTGGGATAGTTGGGCACGCCTTCGAACATCAGCGAGATGGCGCCATTGGAGAGCGGCCCGTAGATGATGTAGCTGTGACCGGTGACCCAGCCGACGTCGGCGGTGCACCAGTAGATGTCGCCGTCGTGATAGTCGAACACGTACTGGTGCGTGATCGAGGTGTAAACCAGATAGCCGCCGGTGGTGTGCAGCACGCCCTTCGGCTTGCCGGTGGAACCGGAGGTGTAAAGGATGAACAGCGGATCCTCCGCCTTCATCTCCTCGCACGGGCAATCGGCCGGCACGGTCTTGGCGATGTCGTCGTAGTAGACGTCGCGGCCCTTCTCCATGTTGACGGCCGCGTTGGTGCGCTTGACCACAATGACGGAGGTAACACCGCCGGCCTTCTTGCAGGCCTCGTCGACATTGGCCTTGAGCGGAATCTTGCGGCCGCCGCGCAGGCCCTCGTCAGCCGTGACGACCACGCTCGACTTGCAATCCTCGATGCGGCCGGCGATCGAGTTCGGCGAGAAGCCGCCAAAGATGACAGAATGGATCGCGCCGATGCGAGCGCAGGCGAGGATGGAGACCGCCGCCTCCGGGATCATCGGCATGTAGATGGTGACGCGGTCGCCTTTCTTGACGCCGCGTGCCTTCAAGACGTTGGCAAAGCGGCTGACCTCGGCATGCAGCTGCTTGTAGGTGAGCTTCTTGTCGTCCTTCGGATCGTCACCTTCCCAGAGAATAGCCGTCTGGTCGCCGCGTTTGGCCAGGTGACGGTCGACGCAGTTGTGGCAGGCGTTGAGCGTGCCATCCTCGAACCATTTGATCGAGACGTTGCCCGGCGCGTAGGAGGTGTTCTTGACCTTGCTGAACGGCGTGATCCAGTCGACGCGTTTGGCCTGTTCGGTCCAGAAGCCGTTCGGATCCTTGATCGAACGGTCGTACATTTCGTTATACTTGGCGTCGTCGACGAAAGCGCGCTTCCGCCATTCGGCCGGCACGTCATAGATTTTTTCGGACATTGGCACTTCCTCCCGCCCGCTTTTGACGCCGCAGGCTTCGCTCCGTTTTCCTGTTGACGCCATTATGCGACGGCGCCTTTCGCCGCGACAAGGCGAACAAATTGCCACTTTGGTCGCGGATTCCGACCTGATTTTCTGCCTGTCAGCGGCCAAAGCCGCCCAGGATCGCCCCGATGATCAGCAAGGCGCCGAGCCAGGCCACGCTGTCGATGACCGTCAACATCGCCTTGCGGTTGGAAAATGCGTTGTTGGCGGCGATCGTCGTGACGACGAAGCCGAGCCAGCAGAATGCTCCGGATATCAGGCCGGCGCGCACCGTGAACATGTTGAGATGCACGAGGATGCCGTAGAGCACCCATGCCATGATGATTTCGGCGAGGAACACCAGGACAAAGGGCGCCGCCATTGCGAGGGCGGATTTACTGGCTTGTTCCGCCTTGCACTGCTCGAGCGTCTTTCCCTGCGCAGCCATCCACCACTTGCCGAGGCCGGTGTAGTAGATCCCGCCGAAAATCCATGCGGCAACGGCGGCAACGAGAATTGAAACCATATTGGCGTGGGTAAAGCTCATAAGCGCCTCCATTCGTCATGCCCGGCATGTGCGCCTTGCTGAGGGCATTATGAAAAGAGGTCGACAGCCGATACAAGCCCGGCAGCGGCGAGTCAGGCCTTCAGCCCAGCCATCTTGCAGACCAGCTTCCATTCGCCTTCGGTCACCGGCTGCACCGACAGACGTCCGTATTTCACCAGCGCCATGCCTTTGAGTTTCGGCTCGGCCTTGATCGTTGCGAGCGTCACCGGCTTCGGCAGCGGCCTGTCCGCCACGGTGGTGACCGCTACCCACGGCTCGCCCTTTGCAGCGGTCGGATCGGGAAATGATTCCCGGATCACTTCACCGATGCCGACAACCTGCTTCTCGTCGCCGGTATGGTAGAAGAAGAACTTGTCGCCTTTTTTCATTTCACCAAGATGGCGGCGCGCGGTGAAATTGCGCACCCCGGTCCACGCCTCACCCTTGGCTCCGCGCTTGACCTGGTCATTCCAGGAATATTCGTCGGGTTCGGTCTTCAACAGCCAATACGCCATGTCAGGATTCCGATTTGAGAGGTCTTGTCAGCAGCGACTCGATTGCCTCGTCGACATTCGATTTTCCCGCCAGCACCGCGGCGACTGCGCCTGAGATTGGCATGTCGACATTTTTTGCACGCGCCATTTCCATCAATGCCGGCGCGGTGAATACGCCTTCGGCAAGTTTGCCATGCGCGGCCGTGTCCGTCTTTTCGCCTTTCCCTAACGCGACACCGCAGGAGAAGTTGCGCGACTGCGGCGTCGAGCACGTAAGAATCAGATCGCCCAGGCCGGAAAGACCCATCAATGTTTCCGTCTTGGCGCCGTAGGCCTTGCCGAACCGCACGAGCTCGGCAAAACCGCGCGTTGTCAGCGCTGCCGAAGCACTGGCGCCCAGCCCGCGACCCGTGACGATGCCGGCGGCAATCGCAAGCACGTTCTTCGTTGCGCCGCCTAGCTCGACGCCGCGCACGTCGGTGGAATGATAAGGACGGAAGGCGCCTGCATTGATCGCATGAGCGAGCGCAACCGCCACGGTGGTGTCAGCCGCTGCAATCGTGACAGCCGTCGGCAATCCGCGCGCAACGTCGGCAGCGAAACTGGGGCCCGATAGAATCGCCGGCATGGCCTTCGGTGCACACTCGGCAATGATCTCGGTCATGAACTTGTGCGTGCCGTGCTCGATGCCTTTGGCGCAGGCCACAAGAGGCACCCCGCCGGAGAGTGATTTTGCAAGCGCGCTCACAACCGAGCGCATCGCCTGCGCGGGTACGACCAGCAGTATCGCTTCGGCGCGCGCGGCCTCGCCGATATCGCGTGTCACTTTGATGCGCTCATCCAGCTTCACGCCGGGCAGGAATTGGCTCTCACGCTTGGCTGACAGATGTTCGGCATTTTTGGCATCGAATTCCCACAGCGTTACGTCGCGCCCCGCGCGCGCGCATGTGAGGGCCAGCGCTGTTCCCCAGGCGCCTCCGCCGAGCACTGCGATGCGTTGGAAGTTCATGCTAGCGACCCGACCACGCTCTCATTTGTACGCCGCTGTCCGCCGCCGTGCGCCCTCGGCGGCGGCAATTTCATCAAGCGGCCAGCGTGCCCGCGGCGCGACATCTAATGAGTCGGTGAGGCCAAGCGCCAGCCGTTCGCAGCCGGCCCAGGCAATCATCGCTCCGTTATCGGTGCAGAGATCGAGCGGCGGCGCGACCAAAGTCGTTCCGACCTCGAACGCGAGGCGGTTAAGCGCGCGGCGGATCGACTGGTTGGCTGCGACGCCGCCGGCGGCAACCAGCGCGGTGGGGGTGCCAAAGCGCGCGCGAAATACCCGCAGGCCCGCACGCAGGCGATCGAACACGACATCGACAATGGCCTGCTGAAAACCGGCGCAAAGGTCGGCAACGTCCTGCTCGCTGAGCGGGGCAATCTTCTCGGCCTCCAGCCGCAATGCGGTCTTCAGGCCGGACAGCGAGAAATCGGGCTCCTTGCGGCCGTGCATCGGCCGCGGCAGTTCGAAGCGTGTTGGACTGCCGCGCGTGGCCTCTCTTTCGACTTCTGGTCCGCCCGGATAGCCAAGACCGAGCAATTTCGCGGTTTTGTCGAAGGCTTCGCCGATGGCGTCGTCCTGTGTGGTTCCGAGACGCACATAGTCCCCGACCCCGCGCACGGCGAGGATCTGGGTGTGACCGCCGGATGCGAGGAAAAGACAATATGGAAACGGCGTATTGTCGGTCAGCCGCGCGGTCAGAGCATGTGCCTCGAGGTGATTGACGGCGATCAGCGGCTTGTTTTTCACAAGCGCGATTGCCTTCGCGGTCGTCAGTCCGACAATAACTCCACCGATCAGTCCCGGACCGCCCGCGGCCGCGATTCCGCTGACGGCATCGTAGCTGCAGTTAGCCTGCGCCATGGCTCTGGCGATGATGCCGTCCAGCGTCTCCACGTGGGCGCGCGCGGCGATTTCCGGCACCACGCCGCCGAACGCGGCGTGCTCGCGCACCTGCGAGAGAATCACGTTGGATAAAATCTTGCCTCGCCCATCCTCGAAACGCTCGACAACCGCCGCGGCGGTCTCGTCGCAGGTTGTTTCAATTCCGAGGACGATCATGATTCCTCATCTGAATCCGCCGCTTCCAGGCAGGCGGGTGACGACAGCTTAAATAATAGCTAGTCCTGACGACAGGGCCGATCCCCGGTTTCGGCCTAGCACTGCGAGGTTACATGGCGCAATCCAGAGCGTCCTTGCGCATTGGCACGCGCGGCAGCCCGCTTGCGCTGGTACAGGCACGCATGGTGCGCTCGCGCCTCGCGGCCGCTACGGGGCTCATCGAAGACGCGATCGAGCTTGTCGTCATCCGGACCACCGGTGACACCATCCAGGATCGGCCGCTGGCGGAAGAGGGTGGCAAAGGACTGTTCACCAAGGAGATCGAGGAGGCGCTTCTCGCTGGACGGGTGGATCTCGCCGTGCACTCGGCGAAAGACATGCCGACCGTATTGCCCGACGGGCTCGTCCTTGCGGCGTGCATCGAGCGCGAAGACCCGCGCGATGTCTTCATCAGCCGCAAGGCGCACTCGCTTTTCGACCTGCCGCGCGGTGCAAGCCTTGGTACTGCATCGCTGCGCCGGCAGTCGATCGCCAAACGTGTGCGTCCCGACCTGCGGGTTGTGCCGCTGCGCGGCAATGTCGAAACACGATTGCGCAAGCTCGATGCCGGAGAAGTGGATGCTACGGTGCTTGCACTCGCCGGGTTGAAGCGTCTCGGTCTTGCCGATCATGCCACCGCCGTTATGAGTGCGGACGAATTCCTGCCAGCGGTGGGCCAAGGCGCGATCGGCATCGAAACGCGCGACGACAACAAAGTTGTGCGCGATATTCTCGCCCGTGTTGATCACGGCGACACGTCGGTAGCTATTACATGCGAGCGTGCGTTCCTTGATGCGCTCGACGGTTCTTGCAAGACTCCGATCGCTGGCCATGCGACCGTATCCAGCGACGCCGTGCAGTTCCGGGGATTGATTGTGCGTCCCGACGGGAGCGGCGCCCACGACATCGCCGGCACCGGCAAGCGCAAGGACGCTGCCACCATCGGCGCGGAGGCTGGGCGCGAGCTCAAGCACCGTGCCGGACCAGGATTTTTCGATTGAGCCATGCGCGTCGTTGTCACACGCCCGCAAGCCGATGGTGAGCGCACCGCAGCCGCGCTGGAAGCACTCGGTCATGAGGTGTTGGTGGCGCCGCTGATGCGGGTCGAGCCGGTTGCCGTCGATCTCGCCGGAACTTGGAGCGCAATCGCTGTCACGAGCGCGAACGCGCTGCAGGCGATTGGCGCCACGGCTGGCAGGATGAAGACCTTGCCTGTGTTTGCAGTCGGCGAGCGAAGTGCAGAGACAGCGCGGCTGGCCGGATTTGCAGAGGTGAGTTCCGCGAACGGAGATATCAAAGATCTCGCACGAATGATCGCCGCGCGTGCCGGCGGCACGAAAGCGTCTCTGCTGTATCTCGCGGGCGAGGATCGCGCCGGCGATTTTATCGCACAGCTGGCGGCGCACGGCATCGATGCCGAGATGAAGGTCGTCTATCGCACTGTTGCCGAGGTCTTTCCGCCGGTCTTGGCTGCGGCGCTCGAAGCCGGCGATGTCGACGCTGTGCTGCACTTTTCCCGCCGCAGTGCCGAACTCTTCGTTGAAGGTGCCAGGGGGTCCGGCGTCGCCGGCCCGGCGGAGGATGTGCGACATCTTTGTCTGTCTGCGCAGGTTGCAGAGCCGCTTGCCGGCGCGCGCCGCATTGCTGTCGCTGCCCGCCCCGAAGAAGCCGCTTTGATCGCGCTTTTGCGGGCTCAGCCGGCTTGATTGTTGGCGTGCTAAGGCCAATTGCGTTATTTCCTATCTGACGGGGTTGAGACGATTCGCTGAAGGAAGCGCGCATGTCCGAGAAGCGCACAACTCCGGACCCTGCCGAAGGCGCCCGCCGCCGCAAAAGGCCGGCTCCGACCATTGACCTGACGGCGACCGATGTTTCGGCGTCATCCCCCGAATATGAGGCTCGTGCGGCCGAGCCGCCTCGCGACGAACATTCTTCGGAGGCGCCGGAGTCTGCGGCTGAAAGCCCGGCGAGCAACGGCGCAAAGCAATGGAATTGGGTCGCAGCACGTCAGACGTTTGTAGCGGGTCTTGGCGGCGCGGCGATCGTCGCACTTGCTTTCTTCGGAGTCTGGCTCGTGGGGCTTGTGCCGACCCGTCACGCCGGTCCTGTTGATACGGGGTCGGATTCGGTTGCGGCACTCAATGAACGTCTGGCAAGAATCGAAACCGCTACTGCAAAAACTCCGCCGAGCGATCCGGGCGTTTCGGAACGGCTGTCAGCCGCCGACAATGCCGTGAAATCGCTCGGCATTGCGTTGACGGCGCTTAACAAGCGCAGCGACGAGGTTGCCGCACGTGCCGATGCGGCTGACAAGGCCGTCACGGAATTGCGCGACAGCGTGCAGGGTCTCACCAGGAATACGTCGGCCAGCCTGTCTCCGGCCGACGTCGAGATTTTGCAAAAGCGTCTGGCCACGCTTGAGCAAGCGGTGAGAAGCACAACCGGCGACAAGGCGGCTCGGCTTGCACTGACGGCTGCCGCGCTGCGGGATGCAGTCATCCGCGGTGTGCCATTCGCCGCGGAACTTGAGGAAGCACGATCTCTCGGTGCGGATGAAAAGCATTTGGCGCCGCTTGTTCCGTTCGCGGCGAGCGGCGTACCCGGCGCGGCAACTTTGGCGCAGGAACTACGCGTGTCGATTCCGGCTCTGGCCAAAGCGGCAGGTGCACAGGCGCTGAGCGGCGACTTTCTGGATCGGTTGCAAGCCAACGCCAGCAAGCTCGTGCGTATCAGACCGGTGGCCGCACCCGCGGGCGACGATACCTCCACCGTGCTGGCGCGGATTGAAGTCGAGACGACGCATGCCGATATCGACGGCGCTCTAACCGATCTAGGCAAGCTCGATGCGACAACGCGTGCGCTCGCGCGCGACTGGATCGCCAAGGCGCAGTCACGGCAGGCGGCACTAACAGCTGCTCGCCAATTCGCCGCCGATACAATGCACGCGCTCGCCAAGCGATGAGGCTAGGATGATCCGGATTGTCCTGTTTCTCATTTCGGTTTTGATCGTCGCCTGGGGTTTCGCCTGGGTTGCTGACCGTCCGGGCGAGATCGCAATCACCTGGATGGGTTATCGCGTTGAAACGTCGGTGATCGTCGCCGCGTTCGCCGTCG
The DNA here is from genome assembly GCA_963736275.1 of uncultured Alphaproteobacteria bacterium. Classification (GTDB taxonomy): domain Bacteria; phylum Pseudomonadota; class Alphaproteobacteria; order Rhizobiales; family Xanthobacteraceae; genus Pseudolabrys. The sequence goes on along the minus strand of CAVTOP010000004.1, from coordinate 201,637 downwards.
CAGCTCTCGTGCTTATTATATTCGTGGTCTGGTCGATCGTGCGTACGATTCTACATTCGCCCGAGCAGGTGTCGTTGTTCTTGCGTCATCGGCGCGCTATCAAAGGCTATCTTGCGGTCAGCCGCGGCCTGATCGCGGTCGGCGCCGGCGACTTGCGTCTGGCGCGCAGATCGGCCGACGATGCAGCGCGGCTTTCGCCGGGCGATCCGCTTGCGCTGCTGCTGACCGCGCAATCTGCGCAGATGGCCGGCGATAGCGTCACGGCCGAGCGCGCCTTCCGCGACATGAGCGCGCGCGACGACACAAAGCTCCTCGGGCTTCGCGGTCTCTACATCGAGGCGCAGCGCCGCAACGATCTGAATGCGGCGCGGCTCGCGGCTGAGGAAGCGGCAAAGACGCAACCCGGCGTGGTGTGGGCGGGCTTGGCCCTATTGGAGTACCGATGCGCCGCCATGGACTGGTCCGGCGCGCTCGACGCGCTCGATCACATGAAAAGCGCGCTGGAGAAACCAGATTACCGCCGCAAGCGCGCGGTCCTACTGGTTGCGCGCGCGCAGGCACTCGAGGACATTGATCGCGACACCTCGCGCACTCTTGTGCTCGAATCCGTCAAGCTCGCGCCCGATCTGGTTCCGGCAGCGGCGCTTGCCGGACGGCGGCTCTCGGAAGCAGGCGACGCTCGCAGAGCAAGAAAAATTCTGGAAGCAGCCTGGGCGATCAATCCACACCCCGATATCGCCGAAAGCTATGCGAACGTCCGGCTCGGCGACAGCGCGCGCGAGCGGCTGACGCGCATGCAAAAACTCGCCGAGAAGGTTCCCGGACAGCTTGAAGGGGCGCTGGCGGTGGCGCATGCGGCGCTCGATGCGCGCGAATTTGCAACGGCACGCGCAGCCCTCTCGCCCTATGTCTCCGCGCCGACGCGCCGCGTCGCCACGTTGATGGCGGAAATTGAGGAGGCAGACCAGGGCGATCACGGACGTGTTCGCGAATGGATGGCGCGCGCCATGCGCGCTTCCGGTGATCCGGCGTGGACGGCTGATGGCGCGGTTGCGGAGCATTGGTTACCGGTGTCGCCGAATGGAAAGCTCGACGGATTCGAATGGAAAGTTCCACTGGCGGAGATCGGTGACGCCAGGCCGGTCGTCGAAGCCACACCTCCTGCCGTCGAGGCAATCATACTGCAGGCGCCGGAAACGAAGCTCACCACCGCATCGGAGATACCTCCCCGCAAAGCCGCCAAGGCACCGGCCAGACGAAAACCAGTCGAGCCTGTGATTCCGCTTGTGCACGCGCCGGACGACCCCGGGCCGGGCCCTGGCACGGATGGTGACCCGGTGCCGGAAATGTCGGCGTCAAGCGAGAGCGATGCCTGGAAGCGCCTGCGCAGGCTGTTCCGCTAGTTACCGGAAGACCGAGAAAGGCCGTATTGCTTGCCAATTGGGGGCTGCACCGATATCAGTGGCGCGATTTTCAGCCGGCGTAGCTCAGCGGTAGAGCATCCGCTTCGTAAGCGGGTGGTCGGGGGTTCAAATCCCTCCGCCGGCACCATTTTGTGCATGACGGCCCTCCTGGATTTCGATCGGCAAGGTAAATTGGGCGAACTTCGTGCGCGTGCACAATTGCTTGAAATAGTGCGATAATTTATGATCGCACGACGTGGTTGGGGCCGGGGGGTCTACAGGCGTGCGGAATTAGACCTGTCATTCTCCTGCACCGATAACGTAAGATATTGCGCAGAGGGATCAGTCACTTCGCCTGTAGAGTAGCCCCATGGCCAGACCAGCCGTTATTCTCGTTGGCGCCGATAAAGGTGGCGTTGGTAAGACAACCGTCGCCCGCACCTTGATCGACTATTTTGGCGCGCATCAGACGCCAACCCGCGCCTTCGATACGGAAGCGCCGCGCGGCACGCTCAAACGGTTTCATCCCGACCTGACCGAGGTGGTCGATGTGACCTCGGTCTCCGATCAGATGAAGATCTTCGACACGCTGGGCAGCGCCGACGCCAAGGTGACAGTCATCGATGTGCGCGCCGGCCTGTTGTCATCGACGCTCCAGGCGCTCACTGAAATAGGGTTTCTGGAATCGGCGAAGAAAGGACAGATTACCTTCGCAGTGTTTCACATCCTTGGACCGTCGATTGCCTCACTGGAGGAAATCGCCGAGACGGCACGCGTCGTCGGCGACGCCAACTACTTCCTGGTCAAGAATTTTGTGAACAACACGACGTTCTTCGAATGGGATCCGGCGACCTACAATTCGTATTTCAAGAAGATCAAGGGTGCCGAAGAGATCATGATCCCGAAGCTCAACGAAATGGCCTACGAGCAGGTGGAAGTGGCGAGCGTGCCGTTCGTTTCGTTTGTCGGCAACAAGGGACCGAAAGGCGAAGCGGCAAACTATTCATTCGTTCTTCGAGGCTACGTACGCCATTGGCTCGGCAACGTCTGGGGTGAATTCGACAAGGTGAAGCTGGTCGATCTTGTCTCGCCGAAGATGGAAAGCAACGTCCGTCAAGTCGCCGGCTAACATCGATCAAAGTCGCGCCAGGTCAGCGCGCGGCGCCCGGTCAGGTGATGTCATTTCGCAACTCCATCACCATTGTCGCATCGCCGCGCCCGCGCGTCGGAAAAACATTGGTCGCGCGGCTTCTGACCGACTTTCACCAAAGTGAGAACCGCAAGGTTGCATCGTTCGACCTCAATTCAGGCGAACGGACGCTCACACAATTTTTGCCCGAGCAGACGGTCGCGGCTTCCGTTCGCGATGTGAACGGACAGATGGCTCTGTTCGATCGGTTGGTGATCGGCGATGATACGACCAAGATCATTGATCTTGGACATGAATCGTACGAATCTTTTTTTACGCTGGCACATCAGATCGACTTCGTCGAGGAAGCCCGACACCGGTCGATTGCGGTCGCGATCCTGTTCATGGTGACGCCGGACCAGACATCGGTCACGGCGTACCGCGGCCTGCGCGACCGATTTGCGCGCGCGATGCTGGTGCCGCTGCACAACGAAATGCTCGGATCGGCGCAACATCGCGACAAGTATCCGATGTCTGGCGGTGGCGTGCTAACCGTCAAGTTGCCGGCGCTGGCTCCGGGCCTGCGCAAGCTGATTGACAGCCCGCCGTTTTCATTCGCAGATTCGAATATGGGCAATGCGACGGATGTACCGCTTGACGCGCATATCGAGTTGCAGCGCTGGTTGCGTCGAATTTATCTCGAATTCCGCGAGCTCGATTTGCGTCTTCTATTGGCCGACTTGAGCTCTTCGATCCGTTTTGGCTCGTAAAGGTAGCCAAATCGGGCGATTTTGGCGGTATACGGGGCCTTCAAAAAAATGGGAACGCAAATCGGATTGGCGCGTTGCTTTCGCCAGACTTACTGCGCTTGCAACCGGGCTTTAGGAGGTACGTCATGTGGCTCACGCTGTTTTGCGTCGTCATCAGCATCTCCCTCGGTCTCGCCTTGGGGGCGATGGTTGTAGGTTCCTACGAGGAGAACGTGCGTCCTTAAACACAGGCCTGTGAAAAAGGCTCAGGCGGCCGCAGGGCCGCCTATTTTTTTGGCTGAGCAACTGCTCTGGAACTTTGCAATAATGCCGGCATGCCGCCGCCTATAATGCTGTCAAGGCGCTTCGCGCCTCTGTTCTGGTGCCAATTTTTCGCCGCTTTCAACGACAATTTTCTAAAGACCGCTTTGATCTTTGTCGTCCTGTTCCATCTGAACGCGAGCGACGCCGAAGCCCTGATCACGCTCGCGAGCGCGATATTCATCGCGCCGTTTTTTTTCCTGTCGGCGCTCGGCGGCCAATTGGCGGACCGCTACGATAAGGCGTTGGTCGCGCAGCGCCTGAAATTCATCGAAATATTTGTCGCCGCGCTGGCCGCGTGGGGATATGTGCAGGCTTCACTTCCTTTGTTGTATGGTGCACTGCTCGGCTTCGGCATCCTTGCGGCCCTGTTTGGGCCCATTAAATACGGCATCCTTCCGGACCATTTACGGCGCGAGCAATTGCCGATTGGCAATGCGCTGGTGGAAGGCGCGACGTTTGTTGCCATCCTCTTAGGGACCATCGCGGGCGGCCTCGCTTCGCGCGGCGAAGGCAGCCATGCGTTTTTTGCGGCATTGGTCATAGGGTTTGCGATCGCGTGCTGGCTGGCGGCACGGCTGATCCCGGCGTCCGGCGAGGGCGCGCCGAATTTGAGGATCTCGCCCAATATTGCCACGTCGACGGCCGCAATGATCCGTCATTTGCGCGCCGATCCCCGGCTTTGGTGGGGTGCGATGGTGACGAGCTGGTTCTGGCTGGTCGGCATTGTGATTCTGTCGCTGTTGCCGCCGCTGATAAAGACTCTCATCGGAGGAAACGAAGATACGGTCACCGTGTACCTTGCGATATTCACGGTTGCGGTCGGCGCCGGCTCGGGGCTTGCGGCCGCAATCGCGCGCGGCCGGATCGTGCTCGGAACCACCCTTATTGGCGCAGTGCTGCTGGGCGTCTTCGCAATTGATCTCGGCGCTGCGACACTTGGCGCAGCGCCGATTGCGTCGCCGCAAGGGCCAGCTGTGGTCTTTGCATCGGCGCTTGGAGTTCGTGTGGCCGTGGATCTATGCGGCCTCGCAATTGCGGGCGGCCTATTCATCGTGCCGGCTTTTTCCGCGGTACAGGCGTGGAGTGATGTGAACTACCGCGCGCGTACTATCGCTGCGGTCAATGTGCTCAATGCAGCGTTTATGACCGCCGTGACAATTCTCGTGGCGGTTATGCAGAAATTCGGAGCGACCGTTCCCGTTCTGCTTTTGCTGATCGGTGCGATGACGCTTCTGGTTGCGCTGGCGATCTGGAAGACAATGCCGAAATCCGAATAGTTTACTTCCGCATCTTCAACACGCGATCGACCATCTCTCCGGCAACCCCGAGATAGTTCGCCGGATCGACCAATTTTTCCAGCTTTTTGCGGTCGGCGTGTTTGGTGATTTCCTTGTTCTCCGCGAGCAGATCGATCAAGGGCCGCCCGGTTTTAACAACGTCGCGGCAGATGTCGTAGACAAGATCGTGCGCCTTGTTGCGTCCGAGTTCCGCGCCCAGGCCCATCATCACCGCTTCCGACATGATCAATCCCTTGGTGATGTCGAGATTTTCGCGCATCTTCTTCTCGTTGACCTGCAAGCCCTCGACAAGGAAACGCGTCTGCGCCAGCGCGCCCGCCGACAGCATGAAAATTTCCGGCAGGGCGATCCATTCGATTTCCCACGGTCCTGTCGCGCGCTCGTGGTCCTGAACCTGCGCCTCGAGCAGGGCGGGGACGAGTTGGCGTACCATCGCCGTCTGCGCGGTGATGTAAACCGATGAAATCGGATTGCGTTTCTGCGGCATCGTCGACGACGATCCGCGACCGGCATGGAACGGCTCGTAGACTTCCTCGACCTCGGTCTGCATCAGAAGCTTTACATCGAATGCGATCTTGCCACAGCTTCCGGTGACGAGCCCAAGGAAACATCCGACCTCCGCAATACGGTCACGCACCGTGTGCCAGGAAATTTCCGGCTGGCCGAGCTTGAGCTCCTTCATCAGCTCGTCTTGCACTTTCAGGCCATCCTTGCCGAGGGAGGACAGCGTTCCGGCTGCGCCGCCGAATTCGCCGACAAACACGCGCGGCTTCATTTCCTTCAGGCGCTGCTTGTGGCGCTCGAATGCAGCCAGCATCGTCGCAATCTTGTATCCGAAGGTGATCGGCACGGCCTGCTGCAGGTTGCTTCGCCCCGCCATGGGCGTGTCGCGGTATTTTTTCGCAAGCGCGGCAAGACCATCGCAAATTCCCTCGATGTCCTTCTCGATGATCGCGAGCGCCTCGCGAATCTGCATGATCGTGGCAGTGTCGGTGACGTCCTGGGTCGTGGCCCCCCAATGCGACCATTCCCCGAGGCCATCCTTGCAGAGTTTCACGAGTTGCTGGACGACGGGCAGGACGGGATAGCCGATCTTCTCGGTGGCTTCCTTGAGCTTTGCCATGTCGATCTTGTCGGCCGAGCAGTGGCGGACGATTTCAGCGGCGGCTTCCTTCGGAATGATGCCGAAGTCTCGCCTGCGCGAGCGCAAGCGCGGCTTCGAAATCGAGATATTTCTGCACACGGCTTTCATCCGAAAAGACATTCCGCATTGCTTCTGTCGTGAAGATGTCGCGGAATACAGCGGAATCGAGGATCGTTGAGGGCATTCGATATTCTCCTGTCGGTTGCACGTTAGCCGTTCGGCCCGCTTGATCAAGCGGATGTGGCGGCCGTGTGCCGCATGTATGCGCCGTTGCGGCTCTCCAAGGGCATTGCTACGCTGATTCAAACGACTTCAAACAAATAGAGCGGGAGGATCAGCCATGCCGATGTCCATTGACCGTCGCCGGCTTCTTGGTGGCAGCGCAGCTGTTGGTTTGGTCGGCGCGTTTCCACGTCGCCTGCGCGCACAGGAACCACGAACGAAGATTCGTGTCGGTTTGGTGCGGCTGATCTCCTCCGGCCCGATCTTTATCGCCGAAGCAAAGAACTTTTTCGAAAAGGTCAATCTCGACGTCGAACTAAAATATTTTGCGGACGGCGCCCTGGCGATGCCAGCACTTGTTGCCGGTGAACTCGACCTCACGGCTTCCACTCTCAATGCGGGCCTGTTCAACGCGGTGTCGAAAGGCGCGCCGTACAAGCTCATCCTTGATCGGGGCATCGAGAAACCTGGCTCGGGCTCGATGACGATCGTCGCCAGCAATGCGATGCACGAGGCCGGCTATACCTCGACCGACAAAGCCAAGCTGCTCAAAGGCAAGAAGATTGCCATCCAGGCGCCTGGCAGCATCGACCAGTATCTGTTCGGACGCGCCGCTGAAAAAGCGGGCCTTGACCCGACGAAGGATCTCGATTGGTCGAGCGGCATGCCTTATCCCGACATGATCAAGCTGATGGGTGCGGGGCAAGCGGACGCCGCGAACATTCCAGTTCCGCTCGCGTTTCTCGCCGAGAGGAACAATGTCGGCAAAATCATCGGAGCCGGTTCCGATATTGAGCCCAACGCCCAATTGGCCTGCTGGGTCATGTCCTCGAAATTCCTCGCCGACAACAGATCTGCGGCCGTTCGCTTTGCGATGGTGCATACCCATGCCGCCCGTTTGTTCAACAAGGCAGCGGCGGCGAAGGATGCCGACGTGATCAAGATCATATCGGACGCTACCAAGGTGCCTGCACCATTGATCGAGCGCGCGGCGCCGCGTTGGACATGGTTCGACGAAAAGGGAATGCCCAACGTCGAATCCTGCGTTGAGCAGGGCAAGTTCTGGAACAAGATCAAGCTGGTGAACGCGACGGTGACAAAGGAGCAGTTGTTCGACTTGTCGCCGGCATCGGAGGCCGACGCGCGGCTGAGCAAGAGTAATCCATTCACCTGATCGCTCCCGATTGCTATGCCGGCGGTTGCGATCGAGTTCGATGATGTGGGGCTGACGTTCGCGCCAGCTTCCTCCACACCCACGACTGCACTCGAAGCGGTGAGCTGTGGCTTCGAGCCCGGCAAGGTGACTGCACTGATCGGCCCTAGCGGTTGCGGCAAGAGCACGCTGTTGCAGATCGCACGCGGATTTCTTGAGCCGACGCGTGGGACGTTGCGCTTTCTCGAACGCGCGAACGGCGAAGCGACGGCGCGGCCGGCGATGTCCACGGTATGGCAGGCCTTCAATCTGTTCCCGTGGCTTACGGTCATCGATAATGTCGCCTTCGGCCTCGATTTGGCCGGTGTTGTAAAGAGCGAGCGTGACGCGCGGGCGCGTCGCGCAATTGCCGCGGTCGATCTCACCGGATTTGAAAGCCGATATCCGCGCCAGCTGTCGGGTGGCATGCGCCAGCGGGTCGGGCTCGCCCGCGCGCTTGTGATGGAGCCGGAGGTCCTGCTGCTTGATGAGCCGTTCGGTGCGCTCGACGCGCAGACCAGGCTGGTCCTGCAGGAACAACTGGCGCGGCTGGTGGAAACCAGCGACACCACCGCGATTCTCGTCACACACTCGATCGAGGAGGCGATCCTGCTCGCCGATACGATCTTGGTGATGACGGCACGGCCGGGCCGTATCGCGGCCCGCATCGAGGTCGATCTGCCCCGGCCCCGCAGCATGGCAACCACGCGTGATCCCGGCTTTTCAGCGTTGTTTGACCGGATCTACGAATTGCTGCGTGATGAAGTCATGCGCGCGATGGTTGGTGGGCAGGGAGAAGCCCAATGAGCGTGTCGCCGCTTGCAAAAGGTGACACGCCCACGCGGCCGAAGGCCTACGCATTGCTCGATGACCCGCGCGTGCTTGGCTGGGGTTCGATCGTTCTGGTGCTGGTCCTCTGGGAACTGATCGCACATCTGTTCAATGTCTCGGCGCTGTATTTGCCCCGGCCCTCGCAGATCGTCGTTGCATTGGTCGCGTTGTTCGGAAGTGGGGGCCTTGCCTACGATCTTGGCGTCACGTTGTGGCGCATTTTTGCAGGCTTCGCCATTGCCCTGGTAAGCGGAACGCTGCTCGGGCTCTGGATCGCGACGTCATTTCGGGCACGTGCAGTGGCGGATATGTTCATTGCCGCGCTTTATCCGCTTCCGAAAATTACACTCATTCCGCTCCTGATTATTTGGCTCGGGACAGGCGGGCCCTTCATGCTCACGATCAGTTTTCTCGGCGCCATCTTTCCCATTGTGATCAATACCGTTCTCGGCGTCAGCCAGTGTGATCCGGGTCTTGTCCTCGCAGCGCGCGACCTCGGCGCCAAGCCGCAGCAGATCATGCGGCGCGTGCTGCTACCGAGCGCGATCCCGTCGATCTTCGCTGGCGTGCGGCTCGGGCTTGGCGTTTCGATCATACTGGTAGTCGCGGCCGAAATGGTCGTTGGAAAGGCTGGGCTCGGGGCGAGGCTTTATCTCGCCGGGCAAATCCTGGAGACCGAGCAGGTATTTGCCATACTGATTGTACTGGCGATGTTGGGTATCATCGTAACCAAAGTACAGGATGCGGTCGACGCCGCGCTTGGCAACTGGCGCGTGGATTGAAGAATCGAAGAAATCGGAAGGAGTGCTCACATGACCGTTATGACAAAGCCAGAAAAGACGTTCCGGCTCGATCCGGTGCATCCAAAGCCCGAAGAGGCGCATACGATGCCATATGCGCCGGCCATCCACATCGTCGGCGCGTGCGACCTGATGTTCGTTTCAGGCGCCACGTCGTCGCCGCTCTATCACAAGCACCCCCATGTCGACGAAGAGCACGTGCAGCCGCACGCGATCGAGGAGCAGACCGAGCGTGCGATGGCTGCGATCAAGTCCATCCTCGATCATGTCGGTGCCAGCTGGCGTGACGTCGTGAAGATTACGAAATATCTGACGGATTTTCGCGACGCCGATGCCATGCATCGCACCATGGGCAAGTATTTCGGCGACTGGCGGCCGGCCAGCACGACGGTCTGCATCAACCAGCTGTCATCGCCGGGCGCACGCGTCGAACTTGATATGATCGTGGCGCTGCCGAAGAAGGCGACGTGACGCTTCCTCCGCATCTCGCGCGCATCGTTGAAGCCGAATACCCGCGTTTCTCCGAGCAGGAGATGACACGGCGGCGCGCGGCGATCGAAGCGCTGCTGATGCAAGCCGAATGCGACCATCTGGTGTTTTGCGGCGCCAATCGTTTCGGCTCGGCCGTGCAGTGGCTCACGCAATGGCCGGTGACCGCCGAGGCCGTCGGCGTGCTTACGCCGCGCGAGCGGGACGCGCTGTTCGTGCAACATGTCAATCACGCGCCGCAGGCCAGCATTCTTGCCGACAAGGCCGATGTGGCCTGGGGCGGCGAGTCGTCAATTGCTGCGGCGATAAAGACGCTCGAACGGCGCGGTGGGCGCGCGGACCGGGTCGCCACGCTCGGGCCGATGACGGCCGACCAACACGCCGCGCTGTCGGCAAAGTTTGGAAAGCTCAAGAGCCTCGGCCGGGACTACATCCGCCTGCGGCAGGTGAAATCAGCTGAGGAGCTCGACTGGCTGCGCATCGGCGCACACTTCAGCGATCTCGGCATGGCCGCGCTGCGCGATGGAGTAAAGCCCGGCTTGAACGAAAGGGAGCTCGGCGATGTGGTCGAGCGCGCCTACATTCGGTACGGCGCTGTTCACGTCATTCACTACTTCGGCGTCACCTCGATGCAAGCGCCTGATCTGGGCGTGCCGCGCCAGTTTCCGCGCATGCGGCGCGTGCAGTCGGGTGACGTCGTGGTGGCGGAGATAACTGCGGCGTTCTGGGATCATCCGGGACAGGTGCTGCGGAGTTTCGCGCTCGGCGAGCCGAACAAACTCTATCGCGACCTGCATGCAACGGCAGATGCCGCCTTTGATGCGATTGCGTCGGTGCTCAGGGCCGGTGCGACGCCGGTACAGGTCATCGAAGCATCCGGCGTCATCGAAGGTGCCGGCTTCACGATCATTGACGATCTCCTGCACGGTTACGGAGGGGGCTATTTGCCCCCCATTCTCGGCACGAAAAGCCGTCCGGCGGGTCCAGTGCCGGGCGATCCGTTCCGTGCCGGGCAGACGGTCGTGATCCAGCCCAACGTGGTGACGCGCGACGGCACCGCCGGCGTACAGACCGGCGAGATGGTTCTGATCACCGCAACAGGGGTCGAGCGGATGCACGCATTGCCGCGCGGCTTTCAGACTATTTGAGCTGTTCCGCCATCCAGTCCGCACTTTGCGACCGCCAGCGGTAGGCGCGGTTCGTCGCAATGTGGTTGCCATCCTCGATCATCATCAGCTCCACCGGTCCCTTTGCTTCGTGCGCAAGACGCTCGGCATCTTTCGCCGGCACGATGCGGTCGAGTCGACCGTTCACGATGAAAAGCGGGCAGGTAATGTTTTGCGCGACACCCTCCAGTGAAAGCGTTGCGGCGTTCTTGCGTGCTTCGTCCTGGGTCTTGCAGTGGCTGCGCACGCGAAACGCTTCACGCGTGAGTTCCGGCAGGCCGTCCCAGGCGGCGCCCCAGTTGAATGGGCCACCCAACGCGATGCAGGCTTTGATGCGCTTGTCGAAGGCTGCCGCACGCGGCGCGTAGTAACCGCCGAGGCTCACGCCCCACATGCCGATGCGCCTGGCATCAAGATCGCCCCGCTTCTCGACGAAGTCGAGCGCGGCCTTCACCGGCACCTCGTAGTCACCGCGGATAGCAAAGTCGTATTGGGCCTCGCCCTGTCCGGGGCCTTCGAAAATCAATGTCGCAACCCCCCGCGCGAGAAACGGTGATTCGTAAGCGTCGCCTTCCTCCTTGGTGGAATCGAGCCCAACGGCCATCACAAGTACAGGGGGTTTCTCAACGCCTGCCGGTTTGCGCAGGATGCCGACGAGCGTCTTGCCCTGATAGGGAATTTCGACACGTTCGCCGGCTGGCCGGAGATAGGGAAGTGCGGCCTGCCGGCATTCGATCTGCTTCTTGTGAGCGGTCTTCATTTGCGCCTGGTCATGCACGAACAGGAATGACGCAAAGTGGTAGTAGACGCCGGCCCGCTGCAGGCATTCGCCGGCGGTCAGCGGGCGTTTCTTTGCGAGCGCTTCGCGGCCGAGCTGCTCATGGTGTGCGGCGCGCTTCGACCAGGCGCCGCACCACTCGTCATAGGATGCGATTGAACCGGTGACCTCTTCGAAGTCGGTGAGTACGACGCCGTTTGCGACAAAACGGGGGCCCCAATGGGCAACGGCAGCCTTGAGGCGGGGATCGGACGACATACGCCTTACAGTCCTTGTTCTTGAGGGTTAGCTGGCCTTCTCGTCGCGACGGTACCACGGCATGAAGCGACGCGTGCTCCAGTTCACGAGCAATTCGAAGCTGACGCCGAAGGCGGCGAGCAGCAGCACGCCGACGAAGGCCTCGTTGTGATGATAGGAGCGTGAATTGTAGAGGATGTAGTAGCCAAGCCCGCCGATCGAGATGAAGAACTCGGCCACCACCGCGCCGATCAAGGCGCGCCCGGCGGCCAGGCGGAAGCCGGCGAGCAGATAAGGCATCGAGGACGGCAGCACAATCCCGATCAGCATGCTGAGCCGGTTTGAGCGAAACGAGCGCGCGACCTCAATATATTCGCGCGGCACGGAGCGGGCACCATCCGCAACATTGACGATGATCGAGAAGATCGCGGCAAAGATGATGGTGGCGATGCGGGTTGCGCTGGAATAGCCGAACCACAATGAAAACAGCGGCAGCACGATGATCATCGGCATCGCGTAGAAGCCATTCACGTAGTGGCGGATCGCGCGGTCAAAGGCAGTGCTGCGGCCGATGAGGAGCCCGATGATCGTCCCGAACACAAGTGCGATTGCGAGGCCTTCCGCCACCGCCGTCAGGGTCGCGCCGGTTGCCTTCAGAAATGCCGGATCTGTGATGACACGCGGAATTGCCGTCACCACCGTGCTCGGTTTCGCGACATAGGCCGGCGCCAGCGTGCGCACAACAAATTCCCACACCAGCACAAGTGCTATGCCGGTGAGAACCCGCGGGAGGAACGTCGTGCGCAGCCGCTCTATCAGCGGCTGCCCTTTCGGGACGCTGACGAGCGGAATGGAGACGTTGACTGTGGATTCAGCCACGGCCTAGTTTCTCCAGCGCGCGAAGTGGCGCTCGATCACCAGTCCCAGCCGCATCAATCCGACGCCGACCAGGCCAATGACAAAAATCGAAGCGAACACGCCCGCCGTGTCGAAATTCTGCGACGCGCCCATGATCAGCTGACCGAGCCCGGTCGAGCTCAGGAAGAATTCAGCAGCAACCATGCCGACCAACGCGCGGCCGATCGCCTGACGGACGCCGGTCATGGTGTAAGGCAGCGTGTAAGGAAGCATCACCTCGCGCCACAGCGCCCACTCGCTGGAACGGAAAGACTTTGCGACCTCGATTAATTCCGGCCTGATACTACGCGCGCCCTCGACGGTGTTGTAGAGCACGGGAAACACTGCGAACAGAAAGACCACGAGCACCTTGGGCGCAAAGCCGAAGCCCATCATCGACAGGATGAACGGGATCAACGCAACCAGCGGCGTCGCATAGATGATCATGATGTAGGGCTCGATGCCGATGCGCAGCGCGCGCACTCGCGCCAGCAGCATGCCGAGCGGCATGCCGACCAGCAGAGCAATAACAAAGCCGGAAAAAAACAAGGTCGCTGAATCGGCCAACTGTTTGATGAAGTCGCCGGCGGCGATCAGTTGCCATAGCCTGCGAATGGTCTCGCTGAACGGCACCATGAAGGCCGCACTGGTGCTGCGGCCAGCGGCCTCCCAGAGCGCGATCCCGACGAGGAGACTGATCCAGAACGGGACGTAGCGGCGGATGGCTTGGTGCACGTCTGTCACTTATCTCTCCGTCGGCGCCCGCATCAGCAGGCGATCCGAGGCCCCCGAGAACGGTCATCGTGTGCACCGGGACAAGACCCTTCGTGTCCACGAGGGACCTTACACTTTGCGCCAGGACACCAAGGTCAAGTCGCCTATTTCACCATCGCGTTGGCGTCCTTCCAGACGCTCGCATCGACGAGATTCTCGAACGTCACCGGTTGTTTGTCCGGCTTGATGGCGCCGATCTTCTTCATAAGGCTGGCGGTGGCTTCAAGCTTGTTACGCGGCAAGCCGTCATCCTTCTGAGCCCAGAACGCGATGTCGAGAAACGCCTTCAGCGCAGCCTTGTTCACTTCTTTACTGTGGCCAGTATTGGTGGCGACTTGGGCGACGGCGTCGGCATTTTTAGGATCTTGCATGAAATGCGCCGACTCGATCATGCCGGCCACTGCCCGCACAAAGGCATCGCGATTGGCTTTCAGGTTGTCCTTGCGCGCGACCAACATGAGATAGTGGCTGGTCGGATTGGTGTTCTTCATCGCCAGGAGGATATTGAGCGGCTTGCCCTGATGCTGGATCTCGGCAAGATCGTCGAGGTGCAGGACCGCATAATGCAGGCGGCCAGCAATCAACGCCGCGCCCGATTGCGAGCCGAGCGCCACCTGCTTGACGTCCTCGATCTTTACGCCGGGACAACCGGAAGTAAGCATCGAGCGCAAGGCGACCGAGCGCGCGCCATTGATCGAGTCGACGCCGACATCCTGGCCGGCCATGTCCTTGCACGTCTTGCCCGTTTCGCCGGCGGCAATGACCCAGTCTGGATTCGGCATGCCGTAAAGCGCAACCAGCGGCACGTCCGCATTCGAAATCTGATTGATGACAGGCGGGGTCGGCGACCAGGCCATGTCGACATCGCCGGCGACGACTGCGCGCGCCGCCGCGGTACCGTTATCAAACGGGCGGATTTCCACGTTGGCGCCGTGCTTTTTGAAAAAGCCCTGCTTTTCGGCAACATAAGCGATCGTCACCGAAAAGATCGGCGGAATTCCCGGCAAAGCAATCACGAGCTTCTTGCCTTGCGCGGCGGCGGGTCCGGCGCTCGTCAACGTTGCACCCAAAAGTATGGCGACGACCATCAATGCGGTTGACCTGCGGATCATGGAATCCTCCCTTCAAGCACCATTTTCTTGTCAGCGTTCGAGTTGGAATTCGGCTTCACGCGCTTCGCGCATCAAGGTGTTCCACACCCTTTCGCGCAGCTCCCCAAAACGCGGCTCACGCAGCGTTTCGCGCGTGCGCGGATTGGGCAGGTCGATGGTGATCGTCTCATGGATGCTTGAGGGACGGCCCTTGAGGACAATCACACGATGACCGAGCAGCACCGCCTCTTCGATGGAGTGCGTGACGAAGATCATCGCGGTTGGGCGTTGTTCCCAGATGCGCAACAATTCGAACTGCAGAATTTCCCGGGTCTGCGCGTCAACGGCTGCGAACGGCTCGTCCATCAGCAGCACGTTGGGCTCGACCGCGAGCGCACGGGCAAGGCCGCAGCGCTGCTGCATGCCGCCGGACATCTGGTACGGGAATGCAATTTCGAAGCCGCCAAGTCCGACCAGCTTGATGAACTCCGGCACCTTGCGTTCGATCTCTGCCTTCGGCGCGCCGGCCATGCGCAAGCCGTAAGCGACGTTCTCGAACACCGTCTTCCAGGGGAAAAGTCCGAAATGCTGGAAGACCATGGCGACACCGGCGATCGGCTCGGTGACACGCTCCTGCCCGACCCAGATCTCGCCGGTATCGTGCGGCAACAAACCGTCGATGCAGCGAAGTAGCGTGGTTTTGCCACAACCGGATGGGCCGACGATCGCAACGATCTCTCGCTCGCCGACGTCGAAGTCGATACCGCGGAAAACCTCGAGCGCGGCATAGTGCTTGCCAAGTCCACGGACGCGGATGCGTGGCTCGTCCTTGGCGGACTGCGACGCAAACGCCTTGCGGATAACGGAAGCGGCGGTTGCTTGACTCGTCACTCTGCTGCCTGTCCTGCGGGTTTTGAATTGACCTTCGCCCAGTAGTCTTCAGCCTGCTTCGATCTTTTCAATGCATCGAAACTCTCAAAGCCGGGCGCCATCGACGCATCCGTTCCTGCCAGGATCTGATGATGCTCTATGTTCAGTGTGCGGAGCCAGCGTTGCTGGCCCATCGTGATCGCGACGAAATATCCTATCTCAACCAGCTCCGGCTCGGTGAAGTGCCTATGCAGGCGGTTCCACAACTCATCGTTGGCCGGAAGGTCCCAGGTGATCGCTTCGGCATAGGCCAACGCAGCCTTCTGGCGTTCATCGTAGCGCGTTGAGGTCTCAAAGTTGATCAGGTCGGAGTAGTCATCTTCCTTAAGGCCGGATTTTGCTGCCTTGATCGAACGTTGATTGCCGCAGAATTCGCACAGCACGGAGCGCGAAACATAGATGCGGCACAGCTCCTTTATCTTGTGATCGGCCACGCCGTTCTTGAACACGTCACGCCAGGTGTTGGCGAACGACCAGAATGTCGCCGGTACGTGCGCACGAATGGCCTGACTTTCCGGGCGTGGCGTTCCCTCACGTGCGCAGCGTTCGAATTCAGCAATCATAGCAGGGTCGTTGATCGTCGAAGGATTGACATAGCTAATGCGAGGTTTCGACATCGTCAGTAAATCTCCCGGAAAAAATCACGGCCGCACCGCAGTGCTGGTCGGTTGCGATGGCCGCGCATGTTGCCGCAACGCGGCTGTACGGGCAACGGCGCAGGACTGTATTTCGGTAACCGTGTCTTAGTCTCGATGATCCTTCAGAAGGATGTTGGGACGCGGCTATGTAGGGCTGTATCCCTGATTGACGGGCACTTTTTGGGTGCGGTGGCATATCAGGCTGAATTGATTCTTACTCACGGCGTTAGGTTACGAACCAGTATTGTTAATGTCGTGCAAGGTTACTCTAAAGTTGATCGAATTTCGGATACCACATTTAAACGCTACGAGTTCATGCGCCCTTTAGCATAGGCACAATTGCGACAACGATTTTAGTATTTCAATACTGCCTCGCCCCTAGTGTTCCGCCGAATAGACCGGGGAAGAGTTCGGTCGCGTCAAACGGGGCTTACCGCCGTGCGTGCCAGTACCATCGTCATGATTGGGTTTGCCGTTGTTTTCGGCTTGCTCGCTGTGTTCATCGCTCAGGTCTGGCTCAACAACCAGGCCAGCCTGCGCGCGAAGGTCGAGCCGGCGAAGACGATTGCGTCGCAAACCGTTGTGGTCGCGAAGCAGCCGTTGCGATTTGGCACCGAACTCACCGCAGCGATGCTTCAGGAAGTACCGTGGCCGTCTGACGCGCTGCCGAACGGCGCGTTTGCCAAGGTGCACGACATCATGGCGGGTGGACGCCGTGTCGTGCTCGCCGCAATCGAAGCGAACGAGCCGGTACTCTCGCTCAAGATCACCGGTCCTGGTCAACGTGCGACGCTCTCTGCGCTTGTCAAACCGGGCATGAAGGCGGTGACCATCCGCGTCAACGACGTCGAAGGCGTCGGCGGTTTCGTGCTGCCGGGAGATCACGTCGACATTGTGCTTACACGCCAGATCGAGAAGGGGTCGGCCACGACCCAGGTTGTTTTGCAGAACACGCGCGTGCTCGCCGTTGATCAAACCGCCGATGAGCGCGCGCAGAAGGCCGCCGTCGCAAAATCGGTGACGCTGGAAGTCGATACGGTCGATGCGCAGAAACTGTGGCTCGCATCGTCGGTCGGCAGCCTTTCCCTGTTGCTGCGCAAGGCCGGCGAAACCGCCGAGGTGCGGACCCGCAAGGTCACGCTCGAGGATCTGTCGACGAACGAGCCGGTGGCTAGCAAGGGGACAACGACAACGGTGGTCGTCACACGCGCGGCTGCGAAGCAGGAATACACCGTCCCGGCCGAAGGACGTCATGGGGTTTCGGCTGAGACGGAGCGGAGGAGTGTGGCCTGGTAAGTCCGGGCTTCGGATCAATCAAGGGGTGGGGAGTGTGTCGTGAACAAGCATAATGAGATGAGTGCCGGCTTCAGCTGGCGGACTGCGGACAGGGCCACAAAAGGTGGCAACTGGTTGCGTGATCTCGTGATCGCTTTGGCCATTGCACTCGCGGCGTCGATCCTCGGGATGGTCGGCGATGCATATGCGCAGGGCAAATCGATCCAGATCAGCGGCAACAATCGTACTGTCATGATAACCGTGCCGATCGGTAAATCGGAAGACGTGCGGACCGACACCAGCTTTGTCGACGTCATCGTTGGAGATCCGGACGTTGCGGACGTCAATCCGCTGACCGACCGGGCATTGTCGATTCTCGGCAAGAAGATCGGCACCACTCGCGTGTCGGTTTATGCCGAGGGCAAGAAGCTGGTCGGCATTTTCGACATTGAAGTGTCCTATGACATTACGCGGCTGACCAACGAACTGCGTCGGCGCTTCCCCGGCTCGAAAATTCAGGCTTCGACGGTCAATGGACGAATCATGTTGTCGGGCGAAGCTCCCGATGCGGCGACGCTTGATAAAGCGGTGACCATCGCGCGTCAGTTCGGGCCTGGCGTCATCAATTCAGTGTCGGTCATGTCGCCGCAACAGGTGCTACTTGAAGTGCGATTTATCGAGATTTCCCGCACCGCTGGCCGGGAATTGGGCGTCCAGTGGAATCGCTTCGGCGAAAGCACCATTACCAACATCGGCAACCGGGTTGCGCCGAACAATCTGCCCCTGACGGCGGCTTCAATCGCCGGCGAAGCAGCCGCAGGTGTCCTTTCGAACTCGTCGCCGTTCGGATTTCTCGTCGGCCGTATTGTCTCGGGCGGCGCCACTACCGACGTGATGATCAACGCTCTCGAACAAAAGGGCATCGCGCGCAGTCTGGCTGAGCCCAACCTGGTGGCGCTCTCGGGCGATACCGCGAGCTTCCTGGCCGGCGGCGAATACCCGATTCCAGTGTCCGGTTCGTTCGGCAACGTCACCGTTGACTACAAGAAATATGGCGTCGGCCTTGCCTTTACACCGACCGTGCTCGGCGGGGGTCTGGTCAACATGCGCATCGAGCCGGAAGTCAGCCAGATCGACACTACTCATACGGTGTCGGTCAGTAACGGCATCTCGGTGCCGGCGCTGATCGTGCGCCGCGCTTCGACGACGGTGGAGTTGCGCGACGGTCAGAGCTTCGTGATTGGCGGGCTGCTGCAAAGCGACGGAAAGAACGCGATCGAGCAGCTGCCGTGGATTGGCAGCGTCCCGGTGCTCGGCGCCTTGTTCTCCAGCAAGTCGTACCAGAAGAACGAGACCGATCTTGTCATCATTGTCACGCCGCACATCGTGCGTCCGGCGCGGCCCGGCGACGAGATCAAGGCACCGACCGACGACACATTGCCGCCGAATGACGTCGACTTCTTCCTGCTCGGAAAGACTGAAGTCACGCGGGAACAGGCAAAGGCGCTGACGCCTGCGACGGCTCGTATCGCCGTCGCCGCAGACAAGCCGTTCACCGGTCATATGCTCGATCTGCCGAAGGAGGAATCCAATGCGGCCGTTCAGTAAAGCGATGCGCACACTCGCGCTTGCCACAGTGCTCGCCATTCTCGGCGGCTGCTCGGAATACCTTGATCGCCGCGACACGATTGCCAAGTCAGGAGGCAATGCCGTTGCGACAAACGTTGTGACGCACATGGTGGATCCGTGGCCGC
The DNA here is from genome assembly GCA_963736275.1 of uncultured Alphaproteobacteria bacterium. Taxonomy (GTDB): domain Bacteria; phylum Pseudomonadota; class Alphaproteobacteria; order Rhizobiales; family Xanthobacteraceae; genus Pseudolabrys. The sequence goes on along the minus strand of CAVTOP010000004.1, from coordinate 182,516 downwards.
GCGAGAGTGCCAACCGCAATATCGCATTCAACGGAGCGAGGATTGAAAGTGCGTTCGAACGCTACCGTAGCAACCGGGTCATCCCGCCACGCGGGATCGGCACGTCCGGTGCGTATCAGGATTCCGCACCCGCGGCATCGGCCCCAGGCCCCGTTGGGCCTGCCGTGACCGCGCCGGCGGCTGCCGTGAAGTAAGCAGGTCTTCGGTCTCACCATGCGGATTGGACGCAACGTCAACACGAATCGGACCCGCGTGGCGGTTCTTACCGCCGACGCGGAGTTCGACAATTTGGTGCGTTCGACGTTTTCTGCATCGTCGGCGATCGAGCTTTCGGTAACTTCCGGCCACCTCTCGGAGCAGGGCGACACTCTCGCGGTGTCCGATGCGACCGTCGTGGTGGTCGACCTCGATGCCGGCCGAGCGGACGAAATGGCCGCTCTTGCGCGGTTGATGGCGCGGATCGGAAACTGGCCGCCAGTCATCGCGGTCACCCAGAGTTTCGACGAAAATGTTGCGCGCGTCCTGCTGCAGATGCGCGTTGCTGACTTTTTGGTCAAACCCGTCGAGCCGATCGATCTGGTCCGCGCCTGTGCACGCGTGTCCAAGGGCTCCGGCGGCGGCGCCGAACCGACCGATGCCAAGATCTACACATTTCTGCCTGCAGTCGGTGGTGCCGGGGTGACGACGCTTGCCGTGCAGACGGCGATGATCCTGCTCAACAGCGGCGGCCCACGCGTTAAGCCCTCGACATGCCTTGTCGACCTCGACTTTCAACATGGCGCGGTCGCTGACTATCTTGATCTCGAGCCCCGCCTCAATCTTGCGGAAATCGAGCCGCGCCCGGATCGCCTCGACCGGCAGCTGCTGGAAGTGATGCTCTCGTATCATGCGTCCGGTCTCGCCGTTATCGCCGCGCCGAACCGGCCGGCCGAAATGCGTTCATTCGATCCCGACGTCGTGACGCGGCTCCTCGATCTCGTGTCCACCAATTTCGAATATGTCGTCTTCGACATGCCGCGTACCTGGTTCTCGTGGACCGACAGCGTTCTGCTCGGCTCGAACAAGCTGTTCATCGTCAGCGAAACCACCGTCCCGGGACTGCGCCACGCCAAGCAATTGGTGGCTGCGATCACGGAACGACTGGGCGAGGGGCCTAATCCGCGGGTAATCGTCAATCGCTTCAGCCAGAAGATGTTCGATTCGGGTCTGCGCCGCGGCGACCTTGCGCAGACGCTCGGCGGGGCCTTCCTGAGCGCAATTCCCAACGACTATGCGCTCGTCCGCGAGGCGATCGATCGAGGCGTTCCGCTCGATGAAGTCAAACCCGGCAACAAGATCACCATCGAGCTCAAGAAACTCGTGCTTGATACGACGGCGTCGAAATCGGCCGGCGACGGCCACCCGGTACCGTTCCTGAAGAAACTCAAGCTTCCGAGGGTGGGATAAGATGGTAGGCCGTTTCACCGCTCGTCGTGCCGCAACGCCGGACGCGCCAGTGCCGGAAGAGCCACCTTCGTCGGAGCTCGAAGGCGTGTCCTGGACGGTATTTCCGGATTCAGGCAGCGAGCAAGGTGCCGCCGCTCAGCAGTCGGAAAGTCCGCTTCTTAGCGATAAGCTCCTCGACGCCAAGGTGCGTCTGCATCGGCGTCTGATCGAGGAGATTAACCTTTCGGCCCTGGACAAGGTCTCCGAAGAAGAAATCCGCCGGCACGTCCAGCAGCTCGTCTCGCAATATGTGCTGGTCGAGCGGCTACCTCTCAACACACAGGAATTGAGCGATTTTGTTTCTGAAATCCTCGACGAAATGACGGGTCTGGGCCCGCTCGAGCCGTTGCTCAAGGACCCTACCATCAACGATATTCTGATCAACGGCCATGAGTGCGTCTACGTGGAACGCGCCGGCGTGCTTGAGCCGCTGTCGGTGCGGTTCAAGGACGAGCACCACCTGTTGCGCATCATCAACAAGATCGTGTCCGCGGTCGGACGCCGCGTCGATGAATCGCATCCGCTCTGCGACGCGCGCCTGCAGGATGGTTCGCGCGTCAACGTCGCCGTGCGGCCGATCGGCGTCGACGGACCGCTGGTCTCAATCCGTAAATTCTCCAAGAAGCCCTTCAACCTCACCAAGCTGGTCGAAGTCGGCGCTTTGCGCCCGCCGATGGCAGAATTGCTTGCAGCCGCAGTGAAGTCGCGCGTTACCACGATCATTTCCGGAGGAACCGGCTCCGGTAAGACCACGATGCTCAATGCGCTGTCCGCATTCATCTCCGAAAAAGAGCGTCTGCTCACGATCGAAGATGCTGCGGAATTGCAGCTGCAACAGCCGCATGTCGGCCGCATGGAAACCCGTCCGCCGAACATCGAAGGCAAAGGCGAAATTCGTCAGCGCGAACTCGTGAAGAATGCGCTGCGTATGCGCCCTGATCGCATCATCCTCGGCGAGTGCCGCGGTGAAGAAGCCTTCGACATGTTGCAGGCGATGAACACGGGCCACGAAGGCTCGATGGCAACGATCCACGCGAATACGCCGCGCGACGCGATCTCGCGTCTCGAGCAGATGATCGGCATGGCCGGGCTGCCGATGACCGTCGCCTCGATCCGCAGCCAGATCGCCAATGCCATCCAGCTTATCGTCCAGTTGCAACGCCAGTCGGACGGCAGGCGCAAGGTTACCTCGATCGCGGAAGTCACCGGTCTCGAGGGCGACATCATTCAGATGCAGGAAATCTTCAAATACGTTCGCACCGGCATAGCCGCAGACGGCACGGTGCAGGGGCACTATCAGGCGACAGGCGTGCGCCCGCGCTTCCTGTCTCACCTTACGAATTTGGGAATCACGATCCCCGGCAGCTATTTCGATCCCTCGAAGCAGCTCTGACCGGTCATGTCCAACTTCAATTCGATCTATCTGTTCTACATCTTCATCGGTCTCTCGGCCGCGATGTTTGCCGAGGGCGTCTACCTCCTTGTCTACAGTAATGCGTCCTACCGCAAGAACATCAATCGCCGTCTCAAGGTAATGTCGAACAGCGCCGACCGCGAAAGCGTGCTGGTGCAGTTGCGGCGCGAGCGAGGTTTGACCAGCGGCGGCGACTACCGGTTGCCGATTGTCAATCTCAATCAGTTGCTGCTGCAGTCGGGACTTTCCATCGGTCTCGGCCGCCTGGTGCTCCTCATCCTGCTCGGCATGGTCGCGATGTTCATGGCCGTTCTCTTCTTTCACGGCACCGTATTCTACGCAGGGATTGCCACTCTTGTCGGCGGCGTGGTTCTGCCGCCGTTGGTGCTGAGGTTCCTGCGCGGCCGCCGCCAGAAAAAGTTTGGTGCGCAGTTTCCTGATACGATCGACATCATCGTCCGATCGTTGCGCGCCGGCCATCCGGTGCCCATCGCAATCGCGATGGTCGGAAAAGAAATGCCAGACCCGATCGGCTCGGAGTTCGGCATCATCTCGGACGAAATGACCTATGGGTCCGATCTCGAAACCGCGATGCGGAATTTATACTTCCGCGTGGGCACCGATGATTTGCCTCTGTTCGTTACCGCGGTCGCAATTCAGCGGTCGACAGGCGGCAACCTGGGCGAAATTCTCGAAAATCTTTCCTCAGTTATCCGCGAACGTTTCAAGATGCGCCGCAAGATTCGTGCATTGGCCGCTGAGGGCCGCGCCTCCGCGCTGATCCTTTCATCGCTGCCGATCGGAATGTTCGCCGTCATTCAGTTCCTCGTTCCCAGCTTCTATGCAAGCGTTTGGGATCAGAACCTGACGAAAATCGCGCTCACGCTCGCGGGGTGCTGGATGAGCGTCGGCAATTTCATCATGTACCGCATGGTCAATTTCAGGATCTGACCATGGACACAGTGGTCACTATATTCGGCAACATGCTGCAGGACAGCAACACCATGCTGATGGGGTTGCTGGTCTTCCTCGCCGCCGGCACCCTGGCTTTCTCGGTGATGGCGGCAATTCGCGTTCGCGGTTCAGTCAAGCGGCGCACTTCGCGCATCCTGACTGACGAAGAGCGCAAGGCCAATCATGCCCGCTCGCTGCAGCATTCCAGCCAGAAAACAGTTGGCAGGCTGATCGAATACACAACGAAGCATTACGGGTCGGCAAACGACGAGAACATGAAAGTGCTGCGCCGACGGCTTGTGCAGGCCGGTATTTACGATCCGCGCGGTGTCCCTTTCTTTTTCATTGCCCGCACGGCTCTGGCGATCGGCCTCGCGTTTGCAGTCTTCCTGCTTTTGCCGCTTGTGAGATCGACAGGCGGAACGTTTTTCTGGCTGATGGTGATGGCCGGCGGCGTTGCCGGTTACGTCGGTCCGAGCGTCTACATCGACAAGCGCATCTCGGCGCGCAAGCTTGAACATCGTTCAGGTTTTCCGGATTTCATGGATCTGCTGGTCGTATGTGCCGACTCGGGACTTTCGATGGAGGCCTCGCTCGAGCGTGTCTCACGAGAGTTGGGACCGAGTTATCCATCGCTCACCGCCAATATTCATCTGACCAATCTCGAAATCCGCGCCGGCCGGCCGCTCAAGGAAGCGCTCGAACATTTTGCTGACCGTCTCGCGCTTGAGGAATCGCGGGCCTTCGCAACCTTGATCAACCAATCGATTGATCTCGGCTCCAGCATCACCGATGCGATGCGCGTCTACAGCGATGATATGCGCCACAAACGGCTCTCTACCGCGGAAGAAAAGGCTTATGCACTGCCGGCCAAGCTAGCGGTGCCGATGATGGTCTGCATCTTCCCAGTGCTGTTCGTGGTCATCCTTTTGCCGGTGATCGTGCGCCTTCACATGGGCGGCTATTTCTAGCGGCCATCGTCAGCCTGCGAGCCCGGCATCTGCTGCGAAATGCCGAAGTTCCGACAAAGTGAAGAATTCTTAACCATCCTCCCCTAGCCTGACGGCGTCCCGTTACCGGGCGTTTCCGCAAGGCTTTGACATGCTTATTGGAATTGCCCGCTTCCTGATCATCGCCGCTGCCGGCTTGTGGTTGGCGGGATGCACCACCTCCTCCAGCATTTCGAACCTGTTTGGGCCAAAGACCCCCGGCACTGACGCCTCTGCATCGGCTCAGCCCGACGAGGCATCCGAACCGCAAATGACCGCGGACGGGTCAGCGCCTGTGACGCCTGTCGAGGAATCGACGGGCTCGGTTTCATCGCGCCGAGGTGCGGCGAAGGCCACCACGCCTGGTCTCCTCGGCAGCGATCCGTATGACGAATTGAGTCTTGGCAAGAAGCAATATCGCGCCAACAATTTCGGCCTTGCTGAAAAGCACTTCCGCCTGGCGGTCGAAAAGCATCCGCGTGATGCAGAAGCCTGGCTGGGACTCGCGGCATCCTATGATCGTCTGCGCCGCTTCGATCTCGCCGACCGCGCGTACGCCCAGGCCGTCGGCATACTCGGGCCCACGGTCGAGATTCTCAACAACCAGGGCTACTCGTACATGCTGCGTGGCGACTACAAGCGCGCGCGCGCGACGCTTGCGGCCGCCCGGCGCAAAGATCCAAACAACAAGTATGTCCAGAACAACATCCGTCTTTTGGAAGAGAGCTATCGCCAGGGCAAATCCATCGAGTAGGGCTGCCAAAGCCCACGCCACTTTTGCCTGAGGGGTAGTGGCGGAAATCTCTGGATGTGCGAATATTCTTCGACAATTGGGGTTGATCGGAGGTAGGACTTGCCAGCAAGCCTGCCGACGACGCGTCATCATTCATTAAATTTCCCGCGACAACGGGAAACGTCAGACAAACGGGGAGGGACCAATAATGTCCGCACCAAACCGCAAAATCGGAATGTCACGCCGAACGCTGCTGAAAGCGGGCGCGGCGATCAGCATGCTCCCGCCGCAGGTCTTCGCGCAAACCCCGGAGCCGCTCAAGATCGGTTTCCTCACGGTTCTCACCGGGCCGCTCGCGGCCGGCGGCAAGCAACAGGAAGAGGGCGCTGCGCTGTTCCTCAAGGAGCGCAACGGCATGATCGGCGGCCGCAAGGTCGAACTGATCACACAAGATACCGGTGGCAATCCGGCCCTTGCCAAGACCAAGCTGCAAGAACTGGTCGAACGTCACAAGGTGACGGTGTCGATCGGCCCGCTGGCGACCAATGAAGCCATAGCGATGGACAATTATGTTCGCGACACCAAGGTGCCGCTAATCACCACGACGTCGGCTGCCACCGTTGACCTGAAAAGTCATGCCGTGAACCCATGGGTGTTGCATGCTTTCGGAACAGCACCTCAGGTCACATATCCGCTGGGCGACTACGCAGCCAAGACGCTCGGCTATAAGAAAATTGCCATCGTGGCCGAGGATTTCACATACGGTCATGAAGGCGCCGGCGGCTTTCAGCTCGGTTTCGAGGGCGCCGGCGGCAAGATCGTGCAGAAGTTGTGGCCGCCGCTCAACTCGCCGGAATACGCACCGTACCTGGCCGCGATCAAGAGCGACGTGGATGCCATTTATATGGGCTTTGCCGGCAGCAATCCGCTGCGTTTCCTCAAGCAGTACAGCGAATTCGGCTTGAAGGGAAAGGTCGCGGTGCTCGGCAACACCACGAGCACCGATGAGGGCATCCTCAGGGTGATGGGTGAAGAGGGAGTTGGCGTGTTCACAGGCGGCTGGTATGCGGCCGGTCTCGAGACCTCAGACAACAAGAAGTTTGTCGTCGGTATCAACGATGCGTACAAGCATGATCCCGGCTTTTACACTGCCGGCCCCTACACGGCGCTCCTCATCATCGAGGAGGCGTTGAAGACGACGGGCGGGAAGACCGATGACGCAGTGGCCTTCCTCAAAGCAATGCACGATGTCCGCCTAACGCATGGCCCGATCGGACCGGTGCGGCTCGACGAATACGGCACGCCCGTGCTGGACATTCACATTCGCAAGGTGGCCCAGGTGAACGGAAAACTCACCAACACCATCATCAAGACCTATCCGCAGGTGAGCCAGTTCTGGACATACGAGCCAAAACAATTCATCCAGCAGCCGGTGTTCTCGCGCGACTTCCCGCCGAGTAAATACCTCGAGTAGTGCGGCCGCCCGGCGGAGCTTTGTCTTGATGCGATACGCGGACGCGCGGGCATAATGACGATATGACCAACTCGCGCCCTGTTGCCCTGATTACTGGAGCGTCGGCCGGGATCGGTGTGGCGCTCGCTCGCGTGTTTTCCCGGCACGGCCACGAACTGGTGCTGGTAGCCCGGCGCGAAGACAGGTTGCAGGAACTTGCCGAAGAGATTACGGCGACCGGCGCGCGGCGGCCAATCGTAATTGCGTGCGATCTGTCGAGGCCCAACGCCGCGCAACAGATCCGCGACGCGCTAGCGTCACAAGGGGTCGAGCCTCAATTCGTCGTCAACAATGCCGGCTTTGGCCTGGTCGGACTCGCAACGGCGCGCGACCGCGACGAACAGCTGCAGATGATCGATCTGAACGTGCGTGTACTGACCGAACTGTCACTTGTCTTTGTCGACAGCCTTGCACGCCACAGGGGCGGCCTGCTCAATGTCGGATCGATGGCCGGCTTCCTGCCGGGGCCGGGCATGGCAGTGTACTACGCCACCAAAGCCTATGTGCTGTCGTTCACCGAGGCGCTGCATAGCGAGCTTGCCCCGCGCGGAATCAAGGTAGCCGCGTTGTGCCCGGGCCCAGTGCCGACCGAATTTGCGGCGCGTGCCGGCGTCAGCAATCGCAGCATGGCCCCGGGCTGGCTCACAAAGTCGGCGGAATATGTCGCGGAAGCCGGATATCGCGGCCTTATGGAAGGACATCGCACCATTGTGCCTGGGTTCATTAACAATCTGGTCCCCGTACTGGTCCGGATTTTTCCGCGCGGCCTGCTGCTCAAGATCGTCGATTCCCGGCAGCGCCAACGCAGGGCAGCGCAAGGGACATAGCCGCTTCCCGTTTGGCCATATTTGCAATTGCCCTGATAGCGGCTAGTAAATGGCTGCCGCGCGAGCCCGCGCCGAATCGCCATGTCGAAGCAACCCGTTCTTCTCATTCTGCATCAAGAACATTCTTCGCCCGGCCGCGTCGGCCAAACTCTGGCGAAGCTTGGCTATCCGCTCGACATCAGGCGTCCGCGTTTCGGCGATCCGTTGCCGGAAACAATGGAAGACCACGCCGGTGCCGTGATTTTCGGCGGTCCGCAAAGTGCGAACGACAACGAGGAGTTCGTGCATCGGGAGATCGACTGGATCGGCGTGCCGTTGCGCGACAAGAAACCTTATCTCGGGATTTGTCTCGGCGCGCAGATGATGGCCCTACATCTCGGTGCGCGCGTCTACCCGCATCCGCAGGGTCATGCCGAAGTCGGCTATTATCCGATCCGTCCGACCGACGCGGGACGGACTATCTGTCATGAGTGGCCGGACCATGTTTATCAATGGCATCGTGAAGGTTTCGAGTTACCATCCGGCAGTGAGCTCTTGGCCGAAGGCGACGCTTTTTCGGTCCAGGCCTTCCGGCTGGGCACCGGCTATGCTCTGCAATTCCATCCCGAAGTGACTCACGCCATGATGTACCGATGGCTCGTTCGGGGTGCGCATCGCATGGAATTGCCGGGTGCAAAGCAGCGTCACGAACACATTGCCGACCGTGCGGTTCACGATCACGCCTCTCGCAGTTGGCTCAGAGCCTTCATCGATCATTGGATGGGGCTCGTGTCGGCCAACCGGGCTGATAAAAAAACGGCGTCCTAACCGGTATTTTCGGATGCCATTGACAAATCGCGGGTCGCGCTGATCGTTGCTGCGGGGTTGGGCTGCGGAATGTCCACGCGGAGGCGTGCGGATGGTGGATTCAGGAAACTCCGCCCCTGTCACCGAGCGGCCGATCCAATCGGCGCTGAGCGCCATCTTGCGCGTGTCCGATGGCATTCTCGATCTTCTGCCAATCGCGACATTCATCTGCGATGCGCGGGGTACAATTCTTCAATACAATCGTCACGCAGTGGCCGTTTGGGGCCGCGCACCACAGCCCGGGCAGACGCACGAAGAATTCAGCCAAGGCTCTCTTTTTTTTCATCTCGATGGATCGCCGGTCGGGCGGTCCATGGTCTCCGAGGTGCTGACAACCGGCAAGTCGGTTCGTGACGTGGAGCGCATCGTCGAGCGCCCCGACGGCTCGAGTCTCATTGTGTCCGTAAACATTGACCCGCTGCGCGATGCAAAAGGCAACGTCGTCGGCGTGGTGAACTGTTTTCTCGATATCACCGAGCGCAAACGAATGGATAACGCGCTTGAGCGGTCAAGATTGCACGCGCTCGAGCAGGAGCAACGATTTGCCGCGACCTACGAGCATGCCGCAATCGGAATATCCGAAATTGCTCCCGATGGCCGGTTTCTTCGCGTCAATGAGGCAATCTGTGCAATCACCGGGTTTAGCCGCGAGCACCTGCTTGCAAACATGTTGTTCACCCATACGCATCCTGACGATGCCGACCCGGACCGCCAGGCGTTCCGAAAACAGGTTGCAGGCGAACTCGATTTTTATTCGATCGAAAAGAGATTCATTCGGCGTGATGGGCGGGTGATCTGGATGTCGGTGCGCTCGTCGCCCGTCCGCGATGCGAACGAAAGGCTGCTCTATGTCGTCCGCGTTGTTCAGGACATCACCGAGCGCAAGGCGGCGGAGCAGCGGCAGCGATTGCTGATGGACGAGCTGAATCATCGCGTTAAGAACACCCTCGCAACAGTGCAATCGCTGGCAACCCAGACCGCGCGCGGTGTGGCTACGCCGGCTGCTTTCCGTGAGCGCTTCGAAGGCAGGCTGATCGCGCTGTCAAAGGCTCACGATCAGCTCACCATTCACCATTGGGAAAGCGCCGATCTACGTGAGCTCTTGACCGGCAGTCTTGCACCTTACGCCGGCACTACACCCGATCGTGTTGTCCTTCGTGGCGAGGATGTCATTTTGCGCCCTCGCGCGGTGTTGACACTGGCGATGGCGGTGCATGAGCTCACGACGAATGCCGCAAAGTATGGCGCGTTGTCGGTGTCCAGGGGGCGTGTCGAAGTCCATTGGCGCCCGGTCCGCGCAGAAAACGGCCGATCGTCCCTGCAGATCGAGTGGATCGAGCAAGGCGGACCAAATGTCGTCGAACCCGAGCAGCATGGCTTTGGAACAAAGTTGATTGAAGGAAGCATCGCGGCCGAGCTCGCTGGCGAAACGCGGCTCATCTTCCAACCGCAAGGCCTGCGCTGCGAAATCATGATCCCTATGAAGGCAGCGACGGTCAGCTTTCGGGCGGACGCCGGAGAAGATCCGACAGCTTAGTCCGTCTTCACGGTACCTTCGTTTTTCCTTGAATTTGCGCCCCTAGTACTGCTTCAAATGCTGCTGGCTGGATTCTAAAAAAGCGCGATTGATGGCCGCTCTTGTGTGGTACGTTGCGGCAGCAGCGTGGGTGGTAGCGAGATGTGGGCTTCCCGGGGCGACGCGCAAGCGAACGTGTTGCATTTTGTGATGATCAAGCCGTCCCACTACGACGACGACGGCTACCCTATCCAATGGATCCGCTCTGCCATCCCCTCCAATACGTTGGCCTGCCTGAACGCACTTGCTGAAGATGCGCGCCGGCGTGAGGTGTTGGGGCCGAATGTTGAAATCCGACTGCACACCTTCGATGAAACAAACCGGCGGGTACGGCCTGGTCGCATCGTTCGCATGATCCGCAAACAAGGCGGCCGTGCCCTGGTCGGCTTGGTCGGCGTGCAATCGAACCAGTTCCCGCGTTCGGTCGACCTTGCCCGGCCATTTCTCGCCGCAGGCCTGCCGGTTTGCATCGGGGGCTTCCATGTGTCGGGCTGCATCGCAATGCTGCCCAAACTGCCATCCGACATCAATGATGCCCAGGCAATGGGAATCTCGTTTTTTGCCGGCGAATGCGAAGAGCGGCGGCTTGATGAGGTTTTGCAGGATGCGTGGAACGGAAAGCTCAAGCCCCTTTACAATTACATGGACAAGTTGCCTGCGCTGACCGGCGAGCCCCCGCCGTTCCTGCCGCGGAAGCATGTGCGGAGGACCTCGGGATCTCTCTCCAGCATCGATCTCGGACGAGGTTGCCCGTATCAGTGTTCGTTCTGTACCATCATCAACGTGCAAGGCCGCAAGAGCCGGTTTCGCACGCCCGACGATCTCGAAACGATTGTCCGCGAAAATCACGCGCAAGGCATTAAACGCTTCTTCATAACCGATGATAATTTCGCGCGTAATCGCGACTGGGAACTGCTGTTCGATCGTCTCATCCATTTGCGCAAGACCGAGTTTCCCGGCCTTGGCTTTACAATTCAGGTCGATACGCTTTGCCACAAAATTCCGAATTTCATCGAAAAAGCGTCGCAGGCTGGTGTGCGCCGCGTTTTCATCGGGCTTGAGAATATCAACCCCGACAATCTCATTGCGGCGAAGAAGCGGCAAAACAAGATCACTGAGTACCGCGAGATGCTGCAGAAGTGGCGCGACCACGGCGCAATTACCTACGCCGGCTATATTCTCGGTTTTCCTGCCGACACGAAGGAATCGATCGCCCGCGACATCGAGATCATCAAGCGGGAGTTGCCGCTCGATATTCTGGAGTTTTTCTTTCTCACTCCGTTACCCGGATCCGAAGACCACAAGGTGCTTTTGCAGAACGGCATCTGGATGGATCCAGACATGAACAAGTATGATCTCAATCACCGCGTCTCGCATCATTCCAACATGAGCGATGCAGAATGGGAGGACGCCTATCGCGCGGCCTGGTCCGCGTTCTATACACCCGAGCACGTGCGCACGATCCTGCGCCGCTCCGCGGCCTGCAAGCTGGGGCGGCCCGGCACAACCCTTTCAACCATACTGTGGTTCTACCTGATGATCTTATTTGAAGGAGTGCACCCGCTCGAAGGCGGTGCCTTCCGTCTCAAATTTCGCCGCGATCGCCGTTTCGGAGAGAAAATAGAAAACCCGCTGATATTTTATCCTCGCTACGGCTGGGAGATGCTGAAGAAGATCCGGGGTTATCTTCGCGTCTATCGGCAGCTCAGAACCGTGCTAAACGAGGCGCTGGCCGCACCCGACCGCTGGACCTATACCGACATCGCAATTACGCCGCCGCAGCAGGACGAGTTCGAGCGTCTTTCGCTTTATCATGAAACCACCGGTGGAGAGGCTGCCCTTGCCCGCAAGCGGCGTGACGATGCTATTCGCAGCAGCGGGCATGTCGACAAACCGGCGATAGCTGCGCCGGCCGCGTAACAAAAGATCTGGTGCAATTGGCCTTAAGCCGACACTGCCTTGGATGGTGGAGCCGAGGGGATTTGAACCCCTGACCTCCTCATTGCGAACGAGGCGCTCTCCCAACTGAGCTACGGCCCCGCCAAATAGCAACGATGACGACGTTGCTCGGATATGCGGCGAGTGGCCGCCATTTAGGGCCAGGGGTATGGCCTGTCAAGGATGCGCCGGTATCGCGTCGGTATTGGACTTCGACTTGTTCGGCTGCAATCCAGCCGCTACTTTGCATCGGGGTGCGAACAGGCGGACGATCATGCGCGCGTTTCTCGATATTATTCTTCTGGTTCTGCAAATCTACATCTGGCTGCTGATCGCGGCCGCCGTGCTGTCCTGGCTGATTGCCTTCAATGTGGTGAACGCCCGCAACCAGGTCGTAGCGATGATCGGTGAATTCCTTTACCGCATTACCGAACCGTTTTTGCGGCCGATACGTGCATTGCTGCCCAATCTTGGCGGGATCGACGTATCCCCGGTGATTCTGATCCTGATCATCCTGTTCATCGAGAATGTGATCATCCGATACATCTATCCGAATGTCTTCTGATCTGTGATGGTCACCATGGTCTCTGACTGCCGGAGGTGTGGGTCTCGCCGTGCGCCTGACGCCGAAAGGCGGCCGCGATGCAATCGACGGCATCGAGATCCTGTCGGATGGCCGCGCCGTCCTCAAAGTCAGGGTGCAGGTGGCACCGCGTGAAGGCGAGGCCAACGCGGCGCTGGTCAGGCTGCTCGCCAAGGCCGTGGGCATCCCACCGCGCGATGTGAGCTGGGTGACGGTCGCCACGTCTCGCATCAAGTGGCTGGTCATTTCGGGCGATGGCCCAACGCTTGTTGCGGCGCTGGAGAAAATTGCCGCACCGCGCTAAGGCTTGTCCGGCAGGGCAGTGGATCATGAGCGCGCGCATTATCGACGGGAAGACGATCGCCGCGGATCTGCGCGGTCGAATAACAGATGCCGTGCACCGGCTGCGCCGCGATCGCGGCATCGTGCCGGGGATCGCAGTCGTCCTCGTTGGCGACAACCCAGCGAGCGAGGTCTATGTCCGCACCAAGTCCAAGGCCGTGGCCGAGGCCGGCATGAAGGCCTTCGATCACAAATTGCCGGCGAACACGAGCGAACCGGAGCTGATCGCACTCATCTCAGAACTCAACGCGAATGAGGAGGTGAGCGGCATCCTCGTCCAACTGCCGTTGCCGAAGCAGATAGACGCGCAGAAGGTCATCGCGGCTATCGACCCTTCCAAAGACGTCGATGGCTTTCATCCGCTCAACGCCGGCCGGCTCGCCAGTGGCCTGCCGGCTTTGGTTCCCTGCACGCCGATGGGCTGCGTGCTGCTGGCAAAGTCAGTGCATGAATCGATCGCCGGCCTTGCGGCTGTGGTGATAGGGCGATCCAACATCGTCGGCAAGCCGGTCGCGCAGTTGCTGCTCGCTGAGAACGCGACGGTGACGGTCGCGCATTCGAAGACAAATGATTTGCCGGCCGTGTGCCGCGGCGCCGATCTGCTTGTTGCTGCGATCGGCCGTGCCGAAATGGTTCGCGGCGACTGGATCAAGCACGGCGCCACGGTAATCGATGTCGGGATCAATCGGGTTCCGGGCGAAGGTGGAAAATCGAGGATCGTAGGCGATGTCGCTTATGCGGAAGCGATGCAAGTCGCTGGTGCGGTCACGCCGGTTCCGGGCGGTGTTGGACCGATGACGATCGGGTGTCTACTGTTGAACACCTTGCGCGCAGCCTGCGCGCAGAAGGGTCTGCCGGAACCGAAGGTGTGATTACGCCTGCCAGGCGTAGGCGACTTTATCGAGCGTCTTGGCACCGAAGCGCTCCGAGGAGCGCGCGACCGCCCGGCCGCCAAGCGCGCGATAGAATTCCATCGCCGGCTCGTTGTCGGACAATGCCCACACCACGAGGCTCTTCAACCCACTCTGATTGAGGTCCTTGCGCGTGGCGGAGAACAAGCGGCGGCCAAACCCGAGCCCCTGGAACTCCGGTCGCAGATAGAGCTCGTAGATTTCGCCGTCGTAGAACAGGCTGCGTGCACGGTTACGACCGTAATTGGCGTAGCCCGCGACGCGGTCACCGAACTGCAGAATGGTGATGCGGCTGCCTTTGCGAATCGCGGAGTCCCACCAGTCAGGTCCACGCCGGTTGATCAGCTTGTCGAGCTCGTTGCCCGGGATGATTCCCTGATAGGCAGTGCGCCACGCCTCGTCGTGCGTCTCGGCGACGTCGACCGCGTCCGCAGACTTCGCGCGGCGAATCTCTATGAGGGTCGTGCTCATGCCGCGATAGAAGCAACGAAATTTCCGGCCTTCAAGCCCTATCGTTAATGATGGGTTAACGGTGTGGATTACTGGTCACAGCTGCCAAAACGCCGGTGTGTGGAGGAAAAATGATGTTTGAGGCATCAAACCAGCGGCGCCGAATCATCCGGTTCCATTTCAGCGTCATGGCACCGCGCCGTTTGTCGCGCGTGGGGAGGCCTACTGATTCGACCTCCCCTCCGGCGTGTGCGCCACGCGTCAGACTGTCTCGGCTTCCTTCTTCCGCTCTTCCTTCTTGCGGTCGTTCTCATCGAGCAGCCTCTTGCGCAACCGGATCGATTTCGGCGTCACTTCGACCAGTTCATTGTCCTCGATATAGGCGAGCGCCTTCTCGAGCGTCATACGGATCGGCGGCGTCAGGCGTACGGCTTCGTCCTTGGACGTGGTGCGGATGTTGGTGAGTTTCTTGCCCTTGAGGACATTGACGATGAGATCGTTGCCGCGCGTGTGCTCGCCCACGATCATGCCGCTATAAACTTTCCAGCCTGGCTCGATCATCATCGGCCCGCGATCCTCGAGATTCCACAGCGCGTAGGCAACAGCCTCGCCCCTATCGTTTGAAATCAGGACGCCGTTGCGTCGACCCTGGATCAGCCCCTTGTGCGGCGCGTAGGCGTGGAACAGCCGGTTCATGATCGCCGTGCCGCGCGTGTCGGTGAGCAATTCGCCCTGATAGCCGATGAGGCCGCGTGTCGGTGCGTGAAACACAAGGCGCAGACGCCCACCACCCGACGGCTTCATTTCCATCATGTCAGCTTTGCGCTCTGCCATCTTCTGCACAACGATGCCGGAGTGCTCTTCATCGAGATCGATGACAACTTCCTCAATCGGTTCGAGCATTTCGCCGGTAGTGGGGTCTTCCTTTAGCAAGACCTTGGGACGCGACACCGAGAGCTCGAAGCCTTCGCGCCGCATCGTTTCGATGAGAATGCCCAGCTGCAATTCGCCGCGCCCAGCGACTTCCATAGAATCTTTCTCGTCGGATTCGTGCACGCGCAAAGCCACATTGCCCTCGGCTTCGCGCAGCAGACGGTCGCGGATCATGCGGCCGGTGACCTTGTCGCCTTCGGTGCCAGCGAGCGGAGAATCGTTGACGCGGAAAATCATCGCCAGTGTCGGCGGATCGATCGGCTGGGCGGGAAGGGGCGTTTCAACCAAGAGGTCGCAGATCGTCATCGCGACGGTCGCATTCGGCAAGCCCGCGATTGCGACGATGTCTCCCGCTGACGCCTCTTCCACCGCGGTGCGCTCGAGTCCGCGGAACGCGAGCACCTTGGTGATGCGGCCGCTCTCGATCAGCTTGCCGTCGTGATCGAGCACTTTTACCTGCTGATTGGGTTTGACCGAGCCCGACGTGATGCGACCAGTGACAATACGGCCGAGGTAAGGATTGGCTTCGAGGATGGTGCCAAGCAGGCGGAACAGACCACTTTCCACGACCGGCGGTTTGACGTGGCGCAGCACCAGGTCGAACAGCGGCTTCATGCCGTCATCGTGTGACCCGTCCAGGCTCGTCGCCATCCAGCCCTGCTTGGCCGAACCGTAGAGGATCGGGAAATCGAGTTGTTCGTCGGTGGCGTCGAGCGCGGCGAACAGGTCGAAGATTTCGTTGAGGACCTGTGTGGGCCGGGCATCGGCGCGATCGACCTTATTGACGACGACGATGGGCTTGAGACCCATCTTCAGCGCTTTGGAGACAACGAACTTGGTCTGCGGCAGTGGGCCTTCGGCCGCGTCGACCAACACCAGCGCGCCGTCGACCATGTTCAAGATGCGCTCAACCTCGCCGCCGAAATCGGCGTGGCCGGGGGTGTCCACGATATTGATGCGCGTGTCCTTCCACACCACCGAGGCCGCCTTGGCCAAGATCGTGATACCGCGTTCGCGCTCGAGATCGTTGGAATCCATCGCACGCTCAACCACGCGTTGGTTCTCGCGGAATGCTCCCGATTGCTGCAACAGCCGGTCGACCAGCGTCGTCTTGCCGTGGTCGACGTGCGCGATGATGGCGACGTTTCGAAGATCCATTTCAAGTTCCAGAAATCAAAGCGCGGGCCCGGTGGGAGCCCGCGACGCGGCGCGTTTGCGGCGCAATATAGTCACGAGCGGCTCGGATGCAACCGCTTCCAGCGCATGGCCGAAAACGAGGTTAAACTCCCGCTGGGCGACTCCAGGGCCCGAGTCGGATGCCTCCGGGCAACGCCTCCTGCAACATCACCATTTCGGCAATGGTTTCGCTGGTAACGAGTCCTGCCAGCTTACCGGTGCCGTCCGTAATGCCGACGGCCTGTGCCGATTTCTGCTGCAGCAGTTTGAATGCCTGTTCAAGCGTGACTCGGTGGCTGATGGTCGGCAGTTCCGCAGTCATTGCATCGGACACGCGCGCATCCGCGCCGCGCGTCTTGATGGCGCGGATCAAATCGGCGCGGCCGAGGACGCCGATCGGTTTGCCGACGTCGTCGACCACGGGAAATTCGCTTTGGCTTGTTTGCAGCAATGTCTGCACCGCCTCGTCGACGTGCGCGTGCGGCGACAGTGTCGCAAACTGCGTCATCATGGCGTAGGTGACCGGCACACCACGCGAAGCCGCACGCAATGCCACCATGTGCGCCTCGGAGGATGCCGCGAGATAGACGAAAATAGCGATGAAGATCAGGATCGGATTGAACATCAGCCCGATGAAACCGAGCGCGAAAGCGACGAATTGTCCAATGGATGCGGCGATCTCGGTGGCGCGCACGAAGCCGAAACGGCTCGCCAGTAAGGCGCGCAGCACGCGGCCGCCGTCCATCGGGAAGGCGGGGATCATGTTGAACAGCGCCAGAAAGAGGTTCACCGACGCAAGGCGATCGACGAGCGGAATTCCCACATTATCTACCGCAGCTGCTGCACGAGTGTGCAGCTCTGCGCCGAACAGATAGACCAGCACGCCCGCGATGACGACATTGACCAGCGGTCCCGCAATCGCGATGAGGAACTCTTCCCACGGTTCTTCCGGAATGCGTTCGAGCTGCGCCACCCCGCCGATCGGCAGCAACGTTACGTACGGCGTCGGCACGTCGAAAGCGCGGGCGGTAAAGATGTGCCCGAACTCGTGCAGCAGCACACAGAGGAACAGGAGAACCATGAACGTGAGGCTGTCCAATGCGGTAGCGGCTCCACCCGATGCGTAGCTGGCTGCAAAGATCCAGGCGAGAAACAGCAGGAAGGTGAGGTGGACGCGGACGACGGTGCCGGCCACTCTGCCGATATTCAGGGACCACGACATGAAAGCCTCATATGGCCGGTATCTACGCCTATGAGGTAGTATCGATAATAGGGCATTGCGAGGCCGCAGTGACCGGTAGGGAGTTGGTTCGAAAATGGGCGACAGCTACGCGAGGGTGAAAGTGGCCGCTGTGCAGGCTGCTTCGGTCTTTCTCGACCGTGAGGGTTCGACCGAAAAGGCGTGCCGCTTGATCCGAGAGGCGGGAAGGAACGGCGCGCGCGTGATTGGATTTCCGGAAGGGTTCATCCCGGCGCATCCCGTCTGGTATCACCATCACGCGGCGACGGGCGCTGTCGCGAACCGTCTCGCGGTCGAGCTGTTCAAAAACGCTGTCGAAATTCCAGGTGCGGAAACTGAGGCACTGTGTGCGGCCGCGCGCGCGGCCAACGCCTACGTCGTCGTCGGAGTTTGTGAAAAGCTGCCGCACACGACGGGCACGATGTTCAACACGCAGGTCTACATTGGTCCGGATGGCACACTGATCCGCAAGCATCAGAAGATCATGCCGACGGTCGGCGAGCGTCTCGTGCACACGGGAGGCTATGGCGATACATTCGGTGCCTTTGCCAGTGAGTTCGGTCCCATGAGTGCCTTGATATGTGGCGAAAATTCCAATCCGCTCGCCATTTTCGCGTTGATTGCTGAAGGGACGCGCATTCATGTCATGAGCTGGCCGAACCATTTTCCGACCAGCGGCGATCCGTTGCGCAATCGTGTTGCTATCGACTCCCAGGCTTTCGCGCAAATGAGCAAGGCGTTCGTGATTTCGGCCTGCGGGACGGTGGATGAGCGCATGATCGAAATGCTGGGTGCCGGTCCGGCAGGCGAGAAATTCCTTCGCGATCCGAATTGTTGCGGCGGCTCACTGATCGTTGATCCGTTGAGCCGCATCATTGCTGGCCCGATGGGGGAGGAAGAAGGGATCCTCTATGCGGAATGCAACCTCGATCTTGGCATTCAAATGAAGCTTCGCCACGATTTTGCAGGGCACTACAACCGGCCTGACATTTTTCACCTTCACATCAATCGTGCAGCGCCGCAACTTTACTCGGTGCATGGCGTAGGTTTCGCCTTACCGGCTATCGATGCAATGCCGGCACTTCCCGCACAGGCGCCAAGATTGGAGTCGCCGGAGAACGAAGGCTTATCTGACGAACCTCGGATGACAGCCGGCGAGTAAGAGCGTCAGAGAAGAGAAAAGCGAGGCTCGATCATGAGCAGCAAACTTACTGGAGATGCCCGTAAATCAGCGCTGGCCGGGCTCAAGGGCTGGTCGGAGCTAGCGGGCCGCGATGCCATCACGAAGAAATTCGTGTTCAAGGACTTCAACCAGGCCTTCGGCTTCATGACGCGCGCGGCGCTGGTCGCGGAGAAAATGGACCACCATCCGGAGTGGTTCAACGTCTATAAGACCGTGGAGGTGACACTCTCTACGCACGATGCGGGTGGCCTGACCGAACGCGATGTGAAGCTTGCCGAGGCCATGGACAAGATTGCCGGGTCATAGTCGCCAGCCTTGCGGACCGCCATTTTGACAACCACATAAACCGACATGGCATTCTCATATTCCACACGGTCTGCCTTCGGGCAGCGCGAAGATGATGAAAGTACCTTCCACGGTCAGTTTTGGCCCAAGGTGCGAAGCGTTGCCGCGTCGATCCCTTTTGCGGAGGATCTGCTTGCCGCCTACTACTGCGCTTTCGATCGTGAAACGCCGGGGTCTGTGAAGGCCGCCCTGTTCGGCGCGCTCGCATATTTTGTGCTTCCGTTCGACGCTATGCCCGATATCGTGCCAGTTCTGGGCTTCACTGACGATGCGGCCATGCTGGCAGCCGCGATCAAGCTGGTGTCGGATCACATTCGTCCGGAGCATCGCGACGCGGCGCGAAAAAGCCTCGCGGACGTGAAGTAACGCCCTTCGCAGTAAATCACGGCCGCAAGATCACTTTTCCCATCACTTGCCTCGCCGCGAGGGCCTTGAGCGCGGCCGGCCCGTCCGCCAGCGGATACACCGCATGGACATGAGATGACAATTTCCCGTCCGTGCACCACGCCAGCAACTGCTCGGTGTTGGCGCGATGACCTTGCGGATCGCGGTCCATCCACGAGCCCCAGAATACGCCGACCACGTCGCAGCCTTTGAGCAGCACGAGGTTGAGTGGTAGTTTCGGGATATCGCCGGCGGCAAAGCCAACCACGAGAAGTCGGCCCTGCCACGCGATCGAACGCAACGCTGGCTCGGTATAAGGCCCGCCGACCGGATCGTAGATGACGTCGGCGCCACGACCGCCGGTGGCGTGGCGAAGCGCCTCTTTGAGATCATCCTTGCCGTAGTTGATTCCATCATCGGCGCCATGCCTTTTCGCGAACGCCAGCTTTCCGTCCGAGGATGCGCAGGCGATGACGCGCGCGCCCATCAACTTGCCGAGTTCGACTGCCGCGAGACCCGCACCGCCGGAGGCACCAAGCACGGCCAGGGTTTCGCCGCCACGCAATTTCGCGCGATCTTTCAGCGCATGAAGCGTTGTCCCATAGGTGACGCAAAGGCCGGCAGCACGGTCGAAATCAAGCGCATCCGGTATCTTGATGAGCTTGCCGGCGGGAGCAGAAATTTTTTCGCGCGCCGCGCCGTGCGTAAGGCAGCCGATGACGCGATCGCCGACCTTCACGGTCGTGACCCCAGGTCCGACGCTCTCCACCGTGCCGGCAAATTCCGCAGCCGGTGAGAACGGCAGCGGCGGCTTGGTCTGGTACTTGTTGGCGATGATCAGCGTGTCGAAGAAATTCAATGCCGCGGCGTTGATTCGCACGACAGCTTCGCCGGATGCGGCGACGGGATCGGGAACGTCGGCAAGCTCGAGATCATCGGGTGTTCCGTGGTGCGTGCAGAGCAGTGCTTTCATGGCCTTCCTGGCGCTTGTGTACGGATCGGTGCCACGGCTTCTACCATGCCTATAGGCGGCGGATTGCCGCCTTCACATTGCCGATTTTCGCCCGTAATGGGCTAGTATCCAGCGATTCTGGGGGCGGCTCAACGACCGTCAATACGTCGCCGGTAGGACCCGATGAACACGACCGCATTGCTTCGCACGCTCATTGTCCTGATGTCGGTTTGCCTATGCGCTACATCAGTCTCTGCGCAACAAAAGAAAGCCGCTGCAAACCCAACTGATCAGGCCGTATTGCTCGGCCAGTTCGGGGACTGGGGCGCGTATAGGGCATCGCCCGGTGGCAAGAAAATTTGCTTCGCACTTTCGAAACCAAGTTCAGCCGCCACAGAACCGGCCGGCCGCAACCGTGATGCGCCATATGCTTTCGTATCGACGCGGCCGGCGGAGAAGGTAAAGAACGAGGTATCGGTGATCGTCGGCTATCCACAAAAACCCGGCCACGACGCCACCGCGGCGATCGGCTCGGCAACCTATGCCATGTACACGCAGAACGACGGCGCCTGGGTGAAGAATGCAGCGGAAGAGGCGCAAATGGTGGACGCCATGCGCAAGGGAGCCGACTTGGTGGTCAAGAGCGAGTCGGGCCGCGGCACCAAGACCACGGATACTTACTCCCTCAAGGGCATTGCGCAGGCCCTCGACCGGGTGGCGGAAGAGTGCAAATGACCCGTTGGTAGGGCTTTGCCAGGCCGCGACGGAGTGGCAAGACCCGGCGATCCAGCTTAGATAGACTGCGATTTGCCATTTGATTTGCCGGAAAAAGCCGGCAGTGAAACCTGCTGCCATGACCCTGACATTGCAAAGCGTCGAGGCCATCGAGAAGACGCCACTCGAGCGCTATGTGGCGCCTGAGAAGCCGTCACTCGTCGGCATGACACGCATCGAGCTCGCCGCCGCGCTCGGCAGCGTGGGGGTGCCGGATGCGCAACGCAAGATGCGCGTGCAGCAGCTCTGGCATTGGATCTACTTCCGCGGCTTCACCTCGTTCGACGATATGACGAGCGTATCGAAGGAACTGCGCGTGACTCTGGCCGACCATTTTACACTTGCGCGGCCTGAAATCGTCGCCGAGCAGGTGTCGGTCGATGGCACCCGTAAGTGGTTGCTTCGTTTGCCGGGCGAAGTGCAGGGGGAGCGCCCGCACGAAGTCGAATGCGTTTACATACCCGATACCGAGCGGGGCACGCTGTGCGTATCGAGTCAGGTTGGTTGCACGCTCAATTGTACGTTCTGCCACACCGGGACGCAGCGGCTCGTGCGCAATCTTATGGCGGGCGAGATCGTCGGTCAGGTGTTGGCCGCGCGCGATCGTCTCGGAGACTGGCCGGGTGGCATGAGGCCGGCCGATGGTGTTGTGCCGAGCGGTGACCGATGCATCACGAATATCGTGATGATGGGGATGGGCGAGCCGCTCTATAATTTCGACGCAGTACGCGATGCCTTGCTCATTGTCGCCGATGGCGAGGGCATCGGCATTTCGAAACGCCGAATTACGCTGTCCACGTCCGGCGTCATACCCAATATCCACCGCACCGGGGCCGAAATCGGGTGCATGCTGGCGGTGTCGCTGCACGCCGTGCGCGACGACCTGCGCAGTGAACTGGTGCCCCTTAACCGGAAGTATCCGATCTCGGATCTATTGGAAGCGTGCCGTAACTATCCCGGCGTTTCCAACGCCAA
The DNA here is from genome assembly GCA_963736275.1 of uncultured Alphaproteobacteria bacterium. GTDB lineage: Bacteria > Pseudomonadota > Alphaproteobacteria > Rhizobiales > Xanthobacteraceae > Pseudolabrys. The sequence goes on along the minus strand of CAVTOP010000004.1, from coordinate 159,993 downwards.
GCGCATCACATTTGAATACGTAATGCTCAAGGGCGTGAATGATTCCACGGATGATGCGAAAGCGCTCATACGGCTGCTTAAGGGCATCCATGCCAAGATCAATCTCATTCCGTTCAACCCGTGGCCAGCCACCAAGTACGAGTGTTCGGACTGGGAGCAGATCGAAAGATTTTCGCAGATTGTGTTCGACGCGGGATATGCTTCGCCGGTGCGCACGCCGCGGGGGCGCGATATCTTGGCCGCCTGCGGCCAGCTCAAGAGCGAGACGGAAAAACTTTCAGCACGCGAACGCATGGCGCTACGCGCCATGGCGATGGTGGAGTGACAGCGCGGTTTATTGGGGGCAATACAGCAACATGGCGCTCTTGGGCCGAATCATAGTCATTGTTTTTGGACTTCTCGTTGCCATCATTGTTGCCGGCATCACGCTTGCGATCGGGATCGTTCTGCCGGAGTGGGCGGCAATGGATTCCGATCCGATTGAACGTGTAATCTTTTTTTTCGTGGCCTTTTTTGCAACGAGCCTTGTTGTCGTCTTTGCGTTATTGCCGGCCGCGCTCGTGATCGCAATCTTGGAAGTCTTGCGCATGCGCAGCTTCATCTATTACGGCGTCGGCGGCGCGCTGGTTGCGCTTGCTTCCTATTATGGGTCCGATATTTCGGTCCAGCTGGAAAACACTACCGATGTGCCGCCGGTGGCGAATGCCTTGCAACTGGCCGCTGCCGCCGGGATTCTTGGCGGCTTGGCTTATTGGCTGATTGCCGGTCGCAATGCAGGCCGCTGGCGCGAGCGGCGCGTGCCTTCAGCTTGATCCGGCTTTGCGCGCGCAGCGCTGACGTCACCCAATCGGCTTTCTATTTTCGGGCGTGTCGGCTAGACGAGCCCGCATGAACCGCACCGGGTTGCTGATCGCGCTCGCCATTGCCGCTGTCGCGGGCCTGATATTTGGGCTCTATCCCGACGTCGATTTGGACGTCGCGCAATATTTCCATGCGTTCGAGGATCCCAATCAGAACATGTTTGCGCTGCGCCTCTATCCGCCGCTGATGCGGGCGCGCGACATCGGACTTTGGATCGGGGCCATTCTGGTGGCGCCGGCGGTGGGTGCGCTCATTGTCAAACTCATTCTGCCGCGCAGGAAGATGCTGATGTCAGGGCGCGCCGCCGTATTCCTGATCGCGACCATGGCGCTTGCGCCGGGATTGCTGGTGAATGTCCTGCTCAAGGATCATTGGGGTCGACCCCGACCGATCGATGTGACGCAGTTTGGGGGTGACCAGCGTTTCGTAGCTTGGTGGGATCCACGTGGGAACTGCCCTTCGAATTGCTCGTTCGTCTCCGGCGATGTCGCCGGTGCAGTCTGGGCGATTGCGCCGGCCGCGCTGGCGCCGCCGTATTGGCGCGCGCTTGCCTATGCAGCAGCGCTCGCGCTCGGCGCGGGGATGGGGACAATCCGCGTGATGGCCGGCGCGCATTTTCCGTCGGATGTTATTTTCGCCGGCATATTTACCTTTTTGATCGTCTGGGTGACTTACGCGGTTATCTATCGCTGGCGCCGGACCCGATTTTCGGACGATGACGTCGAGCGGGCGCTCGAGCGCGTGGCCGTGCCTGGCTACGATTTGATTGTCAGCCTGTTCGACGGAAACCGAAAGGCAAAGTAAAAGTCGTTAACGAGGACGCGCTTTGCGAGGCTGGTCTTTGGCCCTATAGTCCGCCGCGATTTTCCACCGCAGCAGTTGTCCCATGCCCGACGGCAAGACCAAGAAGACTGTTAAGAAAGTCGTGCTCGCTTATTCCGGCGGGCTCGATACTTCGATCATCCTGAAGTGGCTGCAAACCACCTACGGCTGCGAGGTCGTGACGTTCACCGCCGATCTGGGCCAGGGCGAGGAGCTCGCACCTGCACGCGAGAAGGCACTGCTGCTCGGCATCAAGAAGGAAAACATCTTCGTCGAGGACCTGCGCGAAGAATTCGTGCGCGACTATGTGTTTCCCATGTTTCGGGCAAACGCGCTGTACGAGGGACAATATCTGCTTGGCACATCTATCGCGCGGCCACTGATTGCGAAGAAGCAGATCGAGATCGCCGAGAAGGTCGGGGCTGACGCTGTTGCGCACGGGGCCACCGGCAAGGGCAACGATCAGGTGCGATTCGAGTTGGCCTACTATGCGCTCAAGCCCGACGTGACGGTGATCGCCCCCTGGCGCGAGTGGGATCTCACCTCGCGCACCAAATTGATCGAGTTCGCGGAAAAGCACCAGATTCCGATCGCCAAGGACAAGCGTGGCGAAGCGCCGTTCTCGGTCGACGCCAATTTGCTGCACACATCATCGGAAGGAAAGGTCCTGGAAGACCCGGCGCAGGAAGTGCCAGACTACGTATTCTCACGCACGGTCGATCCTGAAAGGGCTCCCGATAAATCCACCACGATCACGATCGAATTCGATACGGGCAATCCGGTTGCGATCGACGGCAAAAAGCTCACACCTGCGGTCCTGCTGAAGCAGCTCAATGATCTCGGCAGGGCGAATGGCATTGGCCGGCTTGATCTCGTCGAGAATCGTTTCGTCGGCATGAAATCGCGCGGCATGTACGAGACACCGGGCGGCACGATACTTCTGGTCGCGCATCGCGGCATTGAATCGATCACGCTCGATCGTGGCGCCGCGCACCTCAAAGACGAGCTGATGCCGAAATACGCAGAGCTCGTCTATTACGGGTTCTGGTTCACGCCAGAGCGGGAGATGCTGCAGGCGGCAATCGACAAGAGCCAGGAGTTGGTGACCGGCAGCGTCAGGCTCAAGCTCTACAAGGGCAACGTCGCCGTCATAGGGCGCGAGAGCAGGTATTCGCTTTACGACCAGGATCTGGTGACGTTCGAGGAGGGCGCTGTCGCCTACGATCACCGCGATGCCGAAGGGTTCATCAAGCTCAACGCCTTGCGGCTTCGCACGCTCGGCCAGCGACGGCGCAAGCTCAAGCTCGACTAGGCGGCGGAGAGGCCGATGGTGAAAATTGCGGCGAACGCCTGCCTGCTTTCGGTCCTTGCGATGGGCCTCATTGGGTGTTCCAGCAGCAGCAGCAGAAACAGCCCGAGGAAAATCCCAATGTGTTCCCGGCGAACTACAAGAATGAAATCATGCTGACGATGACTTCAGTCCTGGATGATCCGACCAATATCCGGGGTGCGTTCGTCAGCGAACCAGTGCTGCGGCAGGCCGGTAAGGAAGAGCGGTACGTGGTCTGCGTGCGTTCGGACTCGCGCGATGTCAACAGGCAATACACCGGAAGCAAGGATCGTATCGGCTACTTTTACGCCGGGCACCTCACTCAGCTGATCGATGCGACCAAAGAGCAATGCGGCAATGCCGCTTACAAGCCTTTCCCCGAACTGGAAAAGCTCTGCCAGGCCAAGAAGTGCGTGTAGTGCCGGCGCTCTTGCCGCTCAGGGGTGGATTTCGCTTGCGGCCTCGGGCCCACCAACGTCGGTTCGAATGAAGCGTGGCTCCGGAAACAGTGGCAGATTGTGGCGCTTCTTGTTTTCGATCTCATCGAGGACCTTCTGCATCTGGACAAATCGCACAGGGGTAATTGGGTGATCCGTTGTGACATGGATGCTGTCAGGATCTTCCAGCGAGAATGTGCGCCAGATTTCTTCCGAGCCGGCAAGGTCGTAGCCGGCGCGCGCAGCATAATAGGCGCCGACATAGTCGGCTTCGCGCTCGAATGCGACGCTGAAGGCCCGCGCACCCGCCTGGGTCAATACCTTGGAAAAGGCGCCATGCGAGGACATTCCGCCAAGCATGATACCGGCGTCCACTGCAGCGCCGCTGATCCACCCGATGGCGGTATTCATCCGTCGCCTGGTCAGATGGCCGAGATTGGCGTGCGCCAGCTCGTGCCCCACAACGAGGGCGAGCTGTGCATCCGTGCGTGCGGCCCGCAATATGCTGGAAGAAATCACGATGCGATCGTCCGTCGTGAATGCACTAATGCTGGAATTGACCTGAAGCTCGATGGGAATAGCGCAGGCAATTATCGGCACTACCGTGCGCATCTCGTCGGTGCCATCACGCCGAATCAGGACCTGGATGGGTCGTTCACCATTGCTCCGCACATATCCGCCGATCCATTCGGCGGTGCCGCGGCGCGGGACCGCTTCATTGTTGAATGTCAGAAGCTGGTCGCCGGTTTTGATGCCTGTGACCGCAGCCGGTGAATTGTCCGCAATCGAGAGTACCGTGGCATGCGTCCAGCTTACAGGCAGCGCCTCGTGTGAAAATGAGCGGAACTTGCGCGGCAAGCTCGGCACGGTCCCCGCGATGAGCCCGATCTGCGCCCACGCCCGGTCTTTGCAGTCATCGCGGTTGGCAACGCGAAGCTGGAAGGCGATGTTATCGAGACGGCTGAGCTGTTCGAGGTAGCTGCGAAGCTGGGTGACCTGTTGCTTGCGCTGCTCGGCTTTGATTTCGTCGGCCGGCAACGGCGGTAGCTTGGAGACTGGAGCGCAGGCGGTGCACACCAGGAACGCCTGTAACACGAGCAACACGGTACGACGCACGTACTAACCCCGCATCTTGGGGCGGACCCTGCATGACCCACGCGGGTCGCTCAAGCGGCGTTCGTATGAGGCCGAAAGAAAGCGGTCACGACGTCGGCTGCTTTGTCATTCCTTTGATCGAACGACAGGACCGCAAATGTCGTTCAAAACGAAAATCGTGCGTCTTGTCGCGCAACGCGACAAGCGACACGCCGGGTCGCGGCGCCAATGGATACGCTAGAGTTGCCGATCAACCAGCGCTTTCTTCAGCGTGGCGATTTCCTTTGCAGGGTTGAGCCCTTTTGGGCAGGCCTTCGAGCAATTCAGGATCGTATGGCAGCGATAAAGCCGGAACGGATCCTCAAGATTGTCGAGACGCCCGCCGGTCGCCTCATCCCGGCTATCCTGGACCCAGCGGTTTGCCTGCAGCAGCGCGGCCGGACCGAGATAGCGGTCCGAATTCCACCAGTAGCTCGGGCAAGACGTCGAGCAGCAGGCACACAGAATGCATTCGTACATGCCGTCGAGCTTGGCGCGATCCTGGTGCGATTGCCGCCACTCCTTTTCGGGCGTGGGCGTTGACGTCTGCAGCCATGGCTCGATTGAGGCGTATTGCGCGTAGAAGTTCTTCAGATCGGGCACCAGGTCCTTCACCACCGGCTGATGCGGCAACGGATAGATTTTCACCGGCGCGCGCGCATCGTCGATCGCCTTGGTGCACGCAAGCGTGTTGGTGCCGTCGATATTCATGGCGCAAGAGCCACATACGCCCTCGCGGCATGATCGCCGGAACGTGAGAGTGGGGTCGATGTTGTTCTTGATCCAGATGAGCGCATCGAGAACCATCGGCCCGCAATCATCGCGATCGACGTAATAGGTATCGACGCTTGGATTTTGGCCGTCGTCCGGATTCCACCGGTAGATGCGGAATTCGGAAACGTGAGTGGCGTGAGCCGAGCGCGGCCATTTCCGGCCTTCTGTGATCTTGGAATTTCGGGGTAGCGTAAATTCGACCATGGCAACGTTCCGTCAGTAGACGCGCGCTTTGGGCTCGATATAGGCGACGTCATTCGTGAGCGTGTAGGCGTGCACCGGGCGGTAATCGATTTTTACGTCGCCCTTCGCATCCATCCACGCCAGCGTGTGCTTCATCCAGTTCCTGTCATCGCGCTCCGGATAATCCTCGCGCGCGTGTGCGCCGCGACTCTCGGTACGGTTCCTGGCGGAATCCATCGTGACGACGGCCTGCGCGATCAGATTGTCGAGCTCCAAGGTCTCGATCAGATCGGAATTCCAGATCAGCGAACGGTCGCTGACGTGAACGTCGGTCATGCCGTCGTGGATTTCATGGATGCGCGTATGGCCCTGGTCGAGCACTTCGCCCGTGCGGAAGACGGCACAATCTTCCTGCATCACGCGCTGCATATTGAGCCGCAGCTTTGCCGTTGGCGTGCTGCCGGATGCATTGCGGAACTTGTCGAGGCGCGCCAACGCAAGATCGGCCGAATCCTTGGGCAATTGCGGCTGTTCCTCGCCCGGCGTCAGGACTTCGGCGCAGCGCAACGCGGCCGCACGGCCGAATACGACCAGGTCGATCAGGGAATTCGAGCCGAGCCGGTTGGCGCCATGTACCGATACGCAGGCAGCTTCGCCGAGCGCCATCAGCCCCGGAATCACTGCGTCATCTGCGCCGTTTTTCGTGGTCAACGCCTCGCCGTGATAATTCGTGGCGATGCCGCCCATGTTGTAGTGCACGGTCGGCAGGACGGGGATCGGCTCGCGCGTTACGTCGACATTGGCAAAAATGCGCGCGGTCTCGCTGATGCCTGGTAGCCGTTCGTGCAGCACCGCAGGATCAAGGTGGTCGAGGTGCAGGAAAAGATGATCCTTTTCCTTGCCGACGCCGCGGCCCTCGCGGATTTCGACCGTCATGGCGCGCGAGACAACGTCGCGTGACGCGAGATCCTTTGCCGACGGCGCGTAGCGCTCCATGAAGCGTTCGCCCTCGGAATTGACCAGATAGCCGCCTTCGCCACGCGAGCCTTCGGTGATCAGGCAGCCCGCCGGATAAATGCCTGTCGGATGGAATTGCACGAATTCCATATCCTGCAGCGGCAAGCCGGCGCGCAGTACCATGGCGTTGCCGTCGCCGGTGCAGATATGTGCCGACGTGCATGAGAAGTACGTCCGCCCATAACCGCCGGTGGCAAGGATTGTCATATTGGCAGCGAAACGGTGTATTGAGCCGTCATCCATGTTCAGCGCAATAACGCCGCGGCAACGGCCCTCATCCATGATCAGGTCGATGGCAAAATATTCGACGTAGAACTCGGCCGAATGGCGCAGCGCCTGCCCGTACATCGTGTGCAGCATGGCGTGACCGGTGCGGTCGGCGGCGGCGCAGGTGCGCTGCGCGGTGCCTTTGCCGTAATGCGTGGTCATGCCGCCGAAGGGACGCTGATAAATCTTGCCGTCTTCCTCGCGGCGCGAGAACGGCAGGCCCCAGTGCTCCAATTCATAGACGGCGGCAGGCGCATTGCGGCAGAGATATTCAATGGCGTCCTGGTCGCCGAGCCAGTCGGCGCCCTTGACGGTGTCGTACATATGCCAGCGCCAATCATCCTCGCCCATGTTGCCGAGCGCGGCGGCGATGCCGCCTTGTGCGGCCACGGTGTGAGATCGGGTCGGGAAGACCTTGGTGATGCAGGCCGTTCGCAAGCCGGCCTCGCTGCAGCCGACCACAGCGCGCAGTCCAGAGCCACCGGCGCCGACCACCACAACGTCGTAGCTGTGATCTTCAATCGGATAAGCGCGGCCGTTGACCGCGGGAGCGCCGTTCGATTTTCCATTCGTCGCCATTTCAGACTCCGAACGACAGTTTCAAAACGGCATAGACGGATGCCAAACTGACCGCGAAGACGAAGAACGTATTTGCCATCAGGCTCAGCATCTTCCACTTCTCGTCATGAACGTAGTCGAGAATGATTTCCTGCATGCCGATCCACATGTGATAGGCGGTGTTGATGATGAACAGCAGAACAATAATCGAGACGATCGGCGAAGCGAGAATCTGCACGACCGCGGCATGGTTGCGTCCGAGCAATGCGGTGACGATGAGAAGCAATCCGATGGTCAGCGGGATGCCGGCAACCGAGGTAACGCGCTGGTGCCAGAACTGCCCCGTGCCGGAATGGGCCGCGCCCAGTCCGCGCACACGGCGCATGGGAGTTCGCATGTGCGGGGCCTCTCTCATCGCGGGCCTCCCATCGCGAGATAGCCGACGACCCAGAGTATGAGCGTGAGTGCTATCGAGCCGATCAAGGTGGCCAACGTGAGCACTTCGCGCTCAGCCGGCTCAAAGCCGTGCCCGGTATCCCAGATCAAGTGGCGGATGCCGCCAAGCATGTGGTGGATCAAGGCCCAAGTGTAACCGAAAAGCAGGAGCTGGCCGATCACGCTCCCCATGAACCATTCAAAGCCGGCATAGGCGTTCGGCCCGCTTGCTGCAGCGATCAGCCACCAGGCGAGCAGCAGCATTCCGAAATAGAGCGCGGCCCCGGTGATCCGGTGGACGATGGACATCACCATCGTCAGCATCGGCTTGTAGATCTGCAGATGCGGAGACAGCGGCCGTGAACGCTCAGACCCTGCCGCCGTTCCCGCGTCAAACTCGGCCATTATGAGCCTCCGAAAACCAGCGACCGGTGCATTGCATGAAAGGAGGACCGGCGGTCGCAAGTGGGGGTGTGCAAACATTCCTCTTGACCTGGACCCCCAAGTCGCTACTTCATAATCCACGAAGCTTGGACCTGAAAATAGCCTTTTTGCAATATGCTTTCTATGTAGCCTGCCTTCGTAAAATAAGAAGGTAGCCCAATGCGCTTCGATTTCACGGACCTCAATCTGTTCCGGCATATCGTCGAAGCCGGCAGCATCACGCATGGCGCGGCACGCTCGAACCTCGCGTTAGCCGCCGCCTCCACCCGTATCCGCAAGATGGAGCTGGCCTTTGGCACCCCTCTGCTGGTGCGGGGACGGGCTGGCGTCAAACCGACCCCCGCAGGACGAACTCTGCTGCAGCACGCGCGCGGAATCCTGGCGCAAACCGAGCGCCTGCAGGAGGACCTCTCGCCCTATGCCCGCGGCCTTGCCGGCCAGGTTCGCGTGCTCTCCAATACGAACGCCCTCACCGAATTTCTTCCTGAAACGCTGAGTTTATTCCTGATGGCCTATCCGGATATCAGCGTGGATCTCGAAGAGCGGCTGAGCGACGAGATCGTCGGCCTCATCGCCGAAGGTCATGCCGACATCGGCATTGTTGCCGGCACCGTCGACTATGGCGGACTCAATACGTTTCCATTTCGTAGCGACCGTTTCGTGCTCGTGGTGGCGAAAAATCATCCACTCGCCAACCGTTCACGTATCGGTTTTGCTGAGGTGCTCGACTACGACATGGTCGGCCTCGACCGCGCCAGCGCAATCCAGCGCTTTCTCGCGGACAAGGCGAATCGCATCGGGCGGCCGCTGCGGCTGCGCGTGCAGCTGCGCAGCTTCGATGCCATCTGCCGCCTGGTCGAATGTAACGTCGGCGTCGGTATCGTTCCGGAAACGACCGTGCATCGTACAGAGCGCACCATGGCGATCAGCGCCGTGCGGCTCACGGATCCTTGGGCGCTGCGCGAGCTGACGATTTGCGTGCGTGACGTCGACGTGTTGCCGCCTTACGCGCGGCAATTGGTCGATCATCTTCGCGCAGGCACCTGACTTTTCTGAAGCAACTTCATGGCTGCTTGTGCCGCGGCGTCGATATAGCGCCTGTCACCATGAACAAGCATGAGAACCATCGCGCCCTCCATCAGCAGCATTAGTTCGCGCGCGCCCTTCCGCGGCTGCCGAATGCGTGCCTTCGCGAGCCGCTGGGCAAGCCAGGCCTCCGTTGCCGTCTTGTGCCGTCGCGCGAGGGCTCGCGCGGGGTGACCCGGAAGATCGGCAAGCTCCACCACCAGCCTGGTGAAGCCGGAGCCTGACCAGCGCGGCGCCGTCGTCGCCCAGCCGGCCAATTGCTCGAAGAACGAACCGACCATTGCATCGCCATCGGTTGGCATTCGTTCGCCGATCCGCTTGAGCCGCTGGGCAGCCAACTCACCATAGCGCAGCAGTACCGTTGCCAGCAGATCATCTTTGCTGCGGAAATAGGAATAGAGTGTGCGTTTGGTCACTCCCGCGCGCTCCGCGATCGTGTCGAGGCTTGTGCGCGCAAAGCCCGCCCGCCAAAACAATTCATAAGCGCCGTCGATAATGCGCTGTCGCATTTGAGCGGTTTTGATGCGCATAAGACTTCCCCCTCGCCACCAAAAATATACCGGTCAGTGAATTTACAACGTACGTCCGATTTGAAAAAGTCGCCGACGGCGACCAACACATTCAGCGTTTGGGGGAAGGTTGGAATGCAATGCGTATCAGCGCACTGAAAATTAAAGGCATCCGGGCGCGGCCCGTCGTGCTCAAGCTGAAACGGCCAGTGGTGGCGCGTATCGCCACGATTACCGACTGGCCCTTGATACTGATCGACCTTTACACTGACGAAGGCATCGTCGGCCGTAGTTATCTCGAGCCCTATACCGTCAAGACGATGCGGTACCTGATCCCCGCGCTGCATGACCTCGGAGAGCTGATTAAAGGCCGTCCGGTCGCGCCGACAGAGCTATATGATCTTGCCCGGAAGTCGCTTCATTTTGTCGGCTACCAGGGTCTGTCGATGATCGCCGTGTCGGGTCTCGACATGGCTGCGTGGGACGCGTTGGCAAAGGCGGTGGGCGTGCCGCTTTGTGTTCTCCTCGGCGGCTCGGTCGGTCCGGTCAAGGCCTACAACAGCAATGGTCTATGGCTAAGAGAGCCGAAAGCGGTGGCGGCGGAAGCGATCGAGTTGTGTGACGAAGGAGGATTTCGTGGGCTCAAGCTTCGTCTTGGTCGCGAGAAAATCCGTGACGACGAGGCCGCGCTCGACGCCGTACGCAATGCAGTCGGTGAAAAGGTCCATCTTATGGTTGACTTCAACCAGGGTCTGCATTTCGGAGAGGCCTTGCAGCGGTGTCACGCCATCGACGGTTTTGGCTTGGCCTGGATCGAAGAACCGATCGTGTACGACAATCTTGACGGCTATGTGCGACTTACAAGCGAACTAAAAACGCCGATCCAGATCGGCGAGAATTTCTACGGTCCCCGCGATCTTCACACCGCACTCCAGCGCAATGCTTGCGACTATGTCATGCCGGATTTCATGCGTATTGGCGGGGTGACAGGCTGGCTGCGGGCGGCCGCGATTGCCGGAGCCGCAGGAATTCCGATGTCCACGCATTTATACCCCGAAGTGGCCGCGCACGTCATGCGCGTGACCGAAACAGCACATTGGCTCGAGTGGCAGGATTGGGCCGATCCGATCTTGCAGCAACCGTACAAGATCGAAGACGGCCTGTTCCATGTTTCCGACGCCCCGGGTCTGGGGTTGGATTGGAACGAAGCTGCTGTCGCGGCAAATCAGATCGATCTCTGACGCGGAAAGTTAGCGCGGCATCAGCACCCAGTAGTCGAGATCGAGGATGACGGCCGGGTCGTACTCTTCGCCGCCTTTGAGCGGAAAATCGGGACACGGCCGGTCCTTCGTTGCGACGGTGCGCAGGCGCAAGGCACCTACATCCTTCCGGTTTGGAATTTCAGCTGCAGTCAGGACCTCCGACCACGCGAAAACCGTGTCGCCGGCAAACAGCGGCGCGACGTGCCGCCCGCCATTGATCGCGGCGATATGGAACGCGTTTGCGAGGCCGTTGAATGACAGTGCGCGAGAAAGTGAAATTGCGTGACCGCCATAGATGAGCCGGCGCCCAAAACGGCCCTTGCTCTCGGCGAACTGATTGAAGTGGATGCGGGCGGTGTTTTGATAGAGCCGAGTTGCAATCTGGTGCTCAGCCTCTTCAACCGTGATCCCATCAATGTGATCGATCCTGTCGCCGGTCTTATAATCGCTGAAGCGATGCGGGCTGCCTGCAAGTGTCGTGTCGTAAGCCGCCGCATGGATTTTTGGGCACGCCGCGCCGAGTTGTGTGGGGTCGACGTTCTTCGGCAGATCGGGGACCCTCTCCGTCGGCGTTGCGGCTGTCTCATTACGTTTGCGCACCATCACCCAGCGCACGAAGTCGAGCACGGCGTCGCCTGTCTCGTCGAAACCGCGCGAGCGCACATAAACAATGCCTGTTTTCTTGTTGGAATTTTCCCGCAGCCCGATGATGTCGGAAGTGGCGGTCAGCGTGGCGCCGGGAAAGACGGATTTGAGAAACCGGCAGTCCGCATAGCCAAGATTGGCCACAGCGTTGAGCGAAATATCCGCAACCGTCTTTCCAAACACGATATGGAAGACCAGCAAATCGTCGAGGGGCGAGCGGGGATAGCCGACCGTTTGTGCGAAGGCATCAGAGGATTGGACCGCGAAGCGCCCGCCAAACAATCCGTTGTAGAGCGCCACGTCCCCGACCGTGATGGTGCGTGGTGTGGCGTGCCGGATCGTCTGGCCTATTTCGAAATCCTCGAAAAAGTGGCCCTGGCTGGCCTTGGCGTGCGGTGACGCGCTCACAAATCGACTCCTGATCGGGTTCGCTAATGCGTCGCCATTCTCACAAAAGCGTGAGGCGAACGCCAGCTTGCGACAACGGGAAACTGATGAGGATGTGTTTAGCGCATATGATAGCGGAGAAAGTGCAACGTAAATCTCTCTGGAGGATGTCTGATGAAAAAAAGCACCTTCGTGTTGGCTGCGATGGCGATCGGCCTTGCTGTCGCCCTGCTTGCGCCTGCGGCCTTTGCTGACAACATGAAAAAGGACACCATGTCCAAGGACAGCAGGTCGAAAGAGTTGATGAGCAAGGACTCTATGACCAAAGATGGCATGTCCAAGGACTCGATGAAGAAGGACACCATGTCAAAGGACACCATGTCCAAAGACGGCATGAAAAAGTGACGATAGATGCCGGGCCTGCGCATCTGCGGGCCCGGCTGCGCCGTATATTCGTCGAAAGCGAGAGGACGACGATGAGCGCTCAATCGATATCGACAGTACCTGCCGCCGCGACCATCCATCCGCGCTGGGTGCGGATCTGTCACTGGATCAATGCCCTGGCGATCCTGGTGATGATCGGCTCAGGCTGGGAGATCTACAATGCCTCGCCGCTGTTCGACTCTTTGACCTTCTCGCGCCAGATCACGCTCGGAAACTGGCTCGCCGGCGCGTTACTATGGCACTTCGCTGCCATGTGGGTGCTGGTCATCAACGGCGTCGTCTATGTCACACTCGGCATTGTTACCGGCCGCTTCCGTCGCAAGTTGCTGCCTATTCGACCGGCTGAGGTGATTGCGGATATAAAGGCGGCGGTGACGTTCAAACTCGCGCACGATGACCTGTCGCACTACAATGCCGTACAGAAACTTCTCTACGCCGGCGTCTTACTTGCCGGTGTCGTCATTGTGCTGTCGGGCTTGTCTATCTGGAAGCCGGTGCAGTTCCAGGAACTGACGGCACTGTTCGGCGGATACGAGGCCGCCCGCTACGTGCATTTCTTTGCCATGACGGCCATCGTTGGATTTCTCGTCGTGCATGTGGTGCTGGCGCTGATTGTGCCGAAGAGCCTGCGCGCGGTGATAACGGGACGATAGGAGCACCCCATGCGCCAGCGAAAAATCATTCCCGGTGTCGATCCGAAGTTGCTGATCAAGGATGCCGCCAGGTTGATGCCTGAAGCCAGCCGCCGCGGTTTCCTGCGTGGCGCGGCGAGCCTCGGCGCGCTCACGTTCCTCACAGGCTGCGACATCATCGATGGCGACACCGCCGAGAGCGTGTTGCGCAAGATCTCCGAGGTCAACGATGGAGCGCAGGCGGCATTGTTCAGCCGCACCAAGCTTGCGCCGACATATCCCGAAAGTGCGATTACCCGGCCTTTCCCGTTCAACGGCTACTACGACGAGGACGAGGCGCCCGTGGTGGACGGCAACAGCTACAGGCTGGAAGTGGACGGCCTCGTCGACAACAAGAAGTCCTGGACGCTCGAGGAATTGCATTCGCTGCCGGAGGTGTCGCAGATCACACGGCATATCTGCGTCGAAGGCTGGAGCGCGATCGGCTCATGGCAGGGGACGCGGTTGTCGGACTTTTTGCAGCGGATCGGCGCTGATACGCGCGCGAAATATGTCTGGTTTAAGTGCGCCGAGGGTTACACCAACACGATCGATATGCCGACCGCCCTGCATCCGCAGACGCAGATGACTTTCAAGTTCGACAATAAGATCCTGCCGCGATCCTTTGGCTTCCCGATGAAAATCCGGATTCCCACAAAACTGGGTTTCAAAAATCCCAAATATGTGGTGGCAATGGAGGTCACCAATACCGACAAAGGAGGGTACTGGGAAGACAAGGGTTACAACTGGTTCAGCGGTCTTTGAAGCGCGTTCGCCTTGCCAATCGCCGCGCGGCCCTTTAGCAATCCGCGCGTATCAGTAACGGCGAGGCGTAAATGGCTACCCACAGGCTGCTTCTTCTTCCCGGCGACGGTATCGGCCCAGAAGTCATGGCCGAAGCGAAACGCGTCATCGACTTCTTCGATAAAAAAGGGCCCGACAAGTTTGCAACCGAAGAAGCTCTGGTCGGCGGCGGCTGTTACGACGCGCACAAGGTGGCCATCACCGACGCCACGATGGAAAAGGCGAAAGCCGCGGATGCCGTCATATTTGGCGCGGTGGGCGGGCCGAAGTGGGACAAGGTGCCGTATGACGTGCGGCCCGAGGCCGGCTTGCTACGGCTGCGCAAGGATCTCGATCTTTATGCCAATGTGCGCCCGGCGATCGTCTATCCGGCACTTGCGGATTCATCTTCGCTCAAGCGCGAGGTCGTGGAAGGTCTCGACATCATCATTTTGCGCGAGCTGACCGGCGGCGTCTATTTCGGTGAGCCAAAGACCATCACCGATCTCGGTAACGGCCAAAAACGCGGGGTTGATACGCAAGTCTACGACACTTACGAAATCGAGCGGATTGGCCGGGTGGCTTTCGAGCTTGCACGCAAGCGGCGCAACAAGGTCACCTCGATGGAAAAGCGCAACGTCATGAAAACGGGCGTGCTGTGGAACGAAGTCATGACGCAGGTGCACGCGCGCGAATTCAAGGACGTTCAGCTTGAGCACATGCTGGCTGACGCCGGCGGCATGCAACTGGTTCGGTGGCCCAAGCAGTTCGATGTCATCGTCACCGACAATCTGTTCGGTGACGTCTTGTCGGATATTGCGGCGACGCTCACCGGCTCGCTCGGCATGCTGCCATCTGCTTCGCTGGGCGAAGCTGACGCCAAAACAAAAAAGCGAAAAGCGCTCTATGAACCGGTGCACGGCTCGGCGCCGGATATTGCGGGCAAAGGCATCGCCAATCCGATTGCCATGATCGCGTCGTTTGGTATGGCTCTGCGCTATTCGTTCAATCTCGGCAAGCAGGCCGACTGGATCGACCAGGCAATTTCGGCCACGCTTGCCAAGGGTCTGCGCACCGCCGACATCAAGTCGGATGGCACCAAAGTCGTTTCGACGTCGGAGATGGGTTCGGCGATCCTCGCCGAACTGGAGCATCTCGCCGCATAGGCTGGCTGACGAGTGTCAAGGGAAAAACGCGGCCGATGGCCGCGTTTTTCGTTCTAATATCCGATCCAGGGATTGCTCTTGAACGGCAATGTCCACGGCCCGGGAAGCGCAGATTGGGTGTTGTAAAAACCGGCCGACGTATTGTCGATCACGCTTCCAGCGCGCTGATTTGGATTTGAGATGTACCCAGTATTGCCGACGCGCTCGCCTGGAAATGTTTCCGTGCCTGGGTCGAGGTAAGACCGTTTCTGAATGATGATGCGGGTCCGGGTACGGCCATCTTCGTCGCGGGTCACCACGACCGTCCGGTCGCGGTTGTAGGCGACGGTGCGCTTCTTGGTCTGGCTTGTCTGGGCATCCGCGGGTGCGGCCAGCAGGGACAGGATCCCGGCAAAAACCAGCGCTCCAGCAGCGACTTTCAATTTCATTTGGTCCTCGACCTTCGGCTCAATGTTGTAACGCAGTCTACCGGAGTTCTGTTTCACACAACAGGCCTGGCGCCCTGTATGTGGCTGTAAACTCTTAGGATCCTCGCCTCAAATCAGCCTGTCACAGCGGCGCTGTCCACCGCGCTATCCAGAAGTTCAAGGTCTCCGCAGTTGGCACGTTGTTTGAATCGTGGAAGGATATTCCACTTATTAGCCTAAAAAAAGAACAACGGTCCTGCCAACGGGCCAATTGATGAGGGACGACATGACAGGGCGAAAAGAACGCTCCATCGAAGAATTGTATCGCGAGGACGCCGAACGGGCGGATGCGCTCGTATTTGGGCGGAGATCTGGGCCAAACCGGCGAGGGTTTCTCAACGGGGCCGGGCTTGCTGCGATGAGCGCCACCGTTGGCGGCGCGATTCCGTTCGCGGCCAATATGCCCGACGCTCTGATCCCGGCGGCCATGGCACAGGGCACGGCACCGGCCGCGCCCCCTGCCAAAAAAGCGCCGATCTATCTCAATTATCCAGGCAAGAACGACAAGCTTCTTGTAATCGGTGAACGTCCGCTGGTGGCGGAAACGCCCGAGAACCTTCTCGATGATGACACGACACCGATCGAGAAATTCTACGTCCGCAACAACGGACAAATTCCCGACGAAGCGAAAGAGCCGGACAAGTGGAAGTTCACGGTCGAAGGCGAGGTCAACAACAAGCTCGAGCTTACGCTCGGCGAGCTCAAGTCGAAATTCAAGCCGCAGACGCGGCGCATGGTGCTCGAATGCGGCGGCAACGGACGATCGTTCTTCTCTCCGCCAGCCAGTGGAAATCAGTGGACGAATGGCGGTGCAGGCTGTGCTGAGTGGACAGGTGTGCGGCTCGGTGACGTGCTGAAAGCAGCGGGCGTCAAGCCGTCGGGCATCTACACCGCACACTATGCTTCCGATTTGCATTTGTCCGGCGATGCCAGCAAGCCGACGTTGTCACGCGGAGTGCGAATCGCGAAGGCGATGGATCCTGAATCCATGATCGTGTGGGCGATGAATGGCCAACCATTGCCGAACATCCACGGCGGACCTGTGCGTCTGCTTTATCCCGGCTGGCCCGGCTCGGCGTCGCAAAAATGGCTGACGCGCATCGTCATACGCGACAAGGAGCATGACGGACCAGGCATGACCGGCACGTCCTACCGTCTCACCATCAACCCGATGGTGCCGGGCTCGAAGGCGGATCCGAAGAACTTCAAGATTCTCGAGTCCATGCCAGTGCGCTCCATCATCACCAATCCGGCCAATGGTGCCAAGCTGGCGGCCGGCGCACGTGACCTGAAATTACGCGGCGCTGCCTGGGCAGGCGACTTTGCGGTGCGTCGTGTCGACGTCTCGGTCGACTATGGGGTGACCTGGCAGCCGGCCAGAATGGAGAAGGCGAAGAACAGGTACGATTGGCAACGCTGGACCGCTTCGTTGAAGCTGCCGCGCGATGGCTACTACGAGATCTGGGCACGCGCGATGGATTCTCGCGGTCTCATGCAGCCACATGTTGCGCCGAACTGGAACCCGAGCGGTTACGGCGGCAACCCGATGCATCGAATCGCGGTGCTGATCGGATAGTGAGCGACCGCTCTATCGGAGCGGAAGGATTTCCAAAGCGCCGGTCGGGTATCACCGTGTCCGGCGCCTTTAAACCTGGACCGGCAGGCAGCAGTCGACATATGCGTGGCGTCGTTTCAGTGATCATCGCGGTCATGCTTTTGGGTGTCGCAATTCATGCTATCTCCGCACAACCAAAGGCATTCACTCCGCGGGAGGAAAACCCCGAAGAATTTGCTGCAGGGCCCGGTCGCGACGAAACCTTCTACACCTGCACAGCGTGCCACAACTTCAAACTGGTGGCGCAGCAGGGTATGAGCCGGCGTCAATGGGACGAAACGATCACATTGATGAATGAGAGGCACAACATGCCGAAGCTCGACGCCAAGGAACGGGATCTCGTGCTGGATTATCTGGAGACAGCCTATCCTCCGCGTGCGCAGGAGCGCGGCTGGCAAAATCCATTTCTCAATCGATGAATTGTCAGTGTCCGATGCGACGCGGCTGCGGACGGGTGGCCAAGGCTTTCCAAAGCAGATGATATTTTGGCGTTGCAGCGAGAATTGGATCGCGTTGACCGCAGTAGCTCCGGTTGCGCTCCGCCTGTGCGAACAAGGCGCCAACTTTCGGCTCGCTGCCGGCGGCCAGCAAGGTCAACCGGTCGAGCGCGCAAGCCAGAGTGCTTTGCTGGATGAATTCGTGACCGCCCTGGCAGAACCAACCGGACAATTGCAGGCGTGGATCTTCGAACGCACGCACATAGGCCAGGCATTGACGTGGTGTACCTTTCGAGGCGGTAAAGAAGAAAACCGTCAGCGGGCCGAATTTGCTGGGCAGGTCCTGCTCTGCGCGCCTGAGTTCGGCTGGCCGGAGCACCCCGGCGCCATCAGTGATCTCGGCACGCGGATCGCCGAAGGTGCGAATTTCTGTGCCGGGTCGATAGATCTCGACATGCAGATAGGGTGCGGGGCCGTCGGCATCGCCAAACTCGAGAATGTCTTTGCGTCCCCTGCCGTCGGCATGGCGGCGGATGGCGTAGGTCGCGGTGACATCGGCTGCCTCGGGGATTGACAAGGCAAAGGCGGGAAACGGCCGCTCGATCTCGATCCATGTTGGCTCATGCACCGGAGTGATGGCGGCGATCGATTTGGGCGATTGATAAAGATGGGCGGCTGCTATGGACAACAGCGCAATCGCACACAGATATGCGAGCAGGCGCACGAAGCTGGACGGCAGTTCGTCTCGCCATGAGTGCAAGGCAGGGTGCATGCGGTCGTCTTTGGCTGGATGCCGTTGTGTTGAGTACAGTTCTCGCCTAGAAGCGCTTCCAACCGGTTGCCCCTTACCAGAGGCTCGGTGGTAATTTATTCCGGAGCGTTAACAATGGGTTACAAGGTCGCCGTGGTAGGCGCCACCGGCAATGTCGGGCACGAAATGCTCGACATTCTGGCAGAGCGCAATTTTCCCGCCGATGAAGTGGTCGCCGTCGCGTCGCGGCGCAGCCAGGGCGTGGAATGCTCCTTCGGCGACAAGACGCTGAAGGTGAAGGCGATCGACCATTTCGATTTTTCAGACGTCGACATCTGCCTTATGTCGGCCGGCGGCGCGGTGTCCAAGGAATGGTCGCCGAAGATTGCCGCGCAGGGCGCGGTGGTGATCGACAACTCGTCGGCCTGGCGGATGGACCCAGACGTTCCGTTGATCGTGCCGGAAGTCAATGCCGATGCGATCGCCGGCTTCACCAAGAAGAATATCATCGCCAATCCGAATTGCTCGACCGCCCAACTCGTGGTGGCGCTCAAGCCGCTGCACGACAAGGCAAAGATCAAGCGCGTCGTGGTTGCGACATATCAATCGGTTTCAGGCGCCGGCAAGGATGCGATGGACGAGCTGTTCTCGCAGAGTAAGGCGGTGTTCACGCTCGGCGAAGTGGAAGCCAAGAAATTCCCAAAGCGGATCGCGTTCAACGTCATCCCGCACATCGACGTGTTCATGGACGACGGCTACACGAAGGAAGAGTGGAAGATGGTGGTCGAGACAAAAAAGATTCTCGATCCCAAGATCAAGCTCAGTGCGACGTGCGTACGCGTACCGGTTTTCGTCGGCCACGCGGAAGCCGTCAACATCGAGTTCGAAAATCCGATCACCGCGGACGAAGCG
Organism: uncultured Alphaproteobacteria bacterium; assembly: GCA_963736275.1. Classification (GTDB taxonomy): domain Bacteria; phylum Pseudomonadota; class Alphaproteobacteria; order Rhizobiales; family Xanthobacteraceae; genus Pseudolabrys. The sequence continues at coordinate 140,596 of CAVTOP010000004.1, read as the reverse complement.
CGCGAGATTTTGCGCAACGCACCGGGCTGCCTCGTCATCGACAAGCACGAGGACGGCGGTTACGTGACGCCTCACGAATGCGTGGGCGAAGATGCGACCTACATCAGCCGTATTCGTGAGGACGGCACCATCGAGAACGGTCTGCAGATGTGGGTCGTGTCCGACAATTTGCGCAAGGGCGCTGCGCTCAACGCGGTGCAGATTGCAGAATGCCTGATCAATCGCAAACTGATTCAGGCGAAGCGGCGCGCAGCGTAAGCATTTCAGCTATTGGAATTGGGTCTCTACGATGCGCGCGCGGGGCTTTCCTGTGCGCGAATTTGCTGCGCCAGGGCCTGGAAATCCGCTAGCGCTGCGTGACGCTCGTTGTAGAAGCGGACGAGGCGTTGTGCAGTCGTTGTTTGAAGGCGGTCGAAGCTGTGACGCGCGTTTTCGATTGCCTGCGGGGAAAAACGAAAGACCTTGCGGCGCAGAATGCATATGTGTTTGACGGTCGGCCACGAGAGTCCGGCGGCCTTGGCCAAAATAAGGGCGAAATCGCTGTCCGGGCGTGCGTCATTCATGACGCTCTCGACAAGCTTGATCGGAGCTCCCGACAGCGCTGACAGCGCTGCGATCGTTTCTTCGAATTTTCCGTTCTTTGCATATTCGCAGACCACATGGTCAACCGGAGCTCCCGAACGTTTGACGGCGTCGAACTGCGCCGCTGCCTTGCGGTAGTCCCGCTTCGCCTTTGGCTGCCCGGCTGGGTCTTGCCCGGTGATGTCGGTCAGCACCTTGTGCACTTCGTAGATTGCGTGCGGATTGCTCGCTGCCAGCTTTTCGAAGACGACCTCGGAAGCCTTTGCGATCAATGCATCGAAGTGCTCCTGCGGGATGTCTTTACGCATGGAAACGCAAATCGCGAGCACTTCGTCGTTAATCGACTGATCGACAAGCTTCGTGTAGCCGGCATCCGAAATGCGGGCGCCTTCGTTACGCGTCACAGAAAGAACGACGTCACGATTGCCGTGCGTGACCAGCAAGTCGCTGACCTTCTCGCTGAGCGAGGAACGCTTCGAAATGGCGAGCAGTCGATCCTGGCTCTTGCCGCTCGCGATCGCCAGCAGGTCCTCGTCGGACAATCTGTTGGACAAACTCAAGATTGGTCCCGCCACCTCAATTGATTCATCGCGCGCAAGCTTGCGAACGGTCATCGGCGGCGCATTTGGCGAGGGTGCCAGACGATGCGCAAGCTCGGCACGTGCCTTGGTTTCAATCTTTTCGGCAATGCGCGAGATCACGCCGTCGAACAGGTCGACGTGCTCGTCGGAGTAATTGTCGGCGCCGGCAAGAAAAAGGTCGGTGACACGGCGAAGAATATCCGCCTGTTTGTCGGTCGATCCCGATGCGAAGGTCCCTTCGATCTCAGCGATAATCGACCGCTCTTCAAGCACGGCTTTGAACGTCCCGGTATGAGAAAATCCGGCTACCTGTAGCCGTAGGTCATTACCATCGCGTTAGGCTGAAACCGCGCATTCTCGGTAACCGAATTGGGCCGCGCGCAGCGGATTTCCAAGGCGAAATCGCAGGATCAGGGTTAAGGCAACGTAAGCCGTGGCACCGATCAAAAATGCGGACGAGCGAAAAGCTGCGCGTACTCGTCCGCGGCCACCTGCGTGAACTTTCCGGTCGCCGGATCTCGCACCGAGAGCTGGCCCGTGGCCACTCCAAAATAGGCGCCGTGCAATCTGATGTCGCCACGCTCGACCTTGGCCCGCAGGCGCGGAAAGGTCATCAGGTTGTCGAGGCTGAGGGCGACGTTGGCCTGCTCCAGCGCGGCGAGATATTCGGCCATGGGACGGCCGCCGCGTGGGCCGACCTTTTCTGCCGCGGGCGCCATCAATTTCATCCAGTTGCCGATGAAATCGCCGGGCGTCAGCGGTTCGGCATCTTCAGCGAATGCCTTGATGCCGCCGCACTGCGCGTGGCCCAACACGACGATGTGCTTGACCTTGAGCGCCATGACACCGAACTCCAGCGCGGCGGACACCCCGTGCGCCTGCGCGTCCGGGGCATAAGGAGGAACCAGGTTTGCGATATTGCGGACAACAAAAAGTTCGCCCGGGCGGGAGTTGAAAATGACCTCAGGCGAGCAACGGGAGTCGCAGCAGCCGATCACCATGACCTCGGGTGATTGTCCACTGTGTGCAAGCTCGCGATAGCGATCCTGCTCGGCGCGCAAGCCCTCGGTAAGAAATGCGCGGTAACCATCGATCAATTGGCTGGGAAGCGACACCTGGCTCACCAATGCTGCGTTTTTCCGTCTCACACAATCACGCCGTCGCCGGCTCTGGCAAGCCGTTGCAGGAGTGGCGCATCCGTGTTGCCGAGGCTAGGCTTTGGGCGCTGCTGAACCGGAGACCACAATGACGATCCGTCCGCGACGCAGCGTTTTGTACATGCCGGGATCGAATGCACGAGCATTGGATAAGGCCAAAACGCTGCCAGTCGATGGTGTGATCCTCGACCTTGAGGATTCGGTCGCGCCCGACGCCAAGGAGAGCGCGCGCCAGCAAGTCGTCGACGCCGTCAAGGCGGGGGGTTTCGGCGCCCGCGAAGTCTTTCTCCGGATCAACGGCGTCGATACACCGTGGCATGCCGACGACCTTTCGGCCGCCGCGCACGCAGCACCCGACGTCATTCTGGTGCCAAAAATATCGAGTTCCGACACGCTGGAACTGATCGGCCGCCGGATGCTCGACATGGGAACCGATCACAAGACCCGGGTTTGGGCGATGATCGAAACGCCGCTTGCAATTTTCAATATTCTTTCGATCGCAGCGGCTGCGCGTGACTCCGAGACCCGTCTCGCCGGCTTCGTGATGGGGACGAATGATCTTGCCAAGGACACGCGTGCGCGCCTTGTGCAGGGCAGGGTGCCGATGCTGGCGTGGCTCTCGATGTGCGTCGCCGCTGCACGTATCCACGGGATCGATATCCTCGACGGTGTCTATAATGACATTGGCAATGCTGATGGCTTTGCAAAAGAATGCGCGCAAGGTGTGGAGCTCGGCTTCGACGGCAAGACGTTAATACACCCGAGCCAGATCGAGCCTTGCAATAAGGCTTTTTCGCCGTCGCCGGTTGATGTCGAGCATGCGCGCAAGATGATTGCAGCGTTCGACCAGCCCGAGAACAAGGGCAAGGGCGTGGTCTCGATCGACGGCCGTATGATCGAGCGGCTGCACGCCGACATGGCGCGGCGCACGGTCGCAATTGCGGAGGCGATTTCGCGCTCACCCAGTCGGTGATCGGATGTACGTCCGCAATTCTTGTGCACGAAAATGGGGACGAATTGACCACTCTTGTCGTTGGCAGAATTGGTAAAAACGTTTAAAAGCCAATAGTTTAGAACGTTTTTAAAAAGCACTTTTATTTTGACTCAGCGCGGCACACCGGTTAGCGAATACCCGACAAGGGTGATCGATGATCGTCTGTTCCTGCAACGTGCTGAGCGACCACGAGGTGCGAACCGCCGCGAATACTGCCGCGCGTCGATCCACGAGCCATGTCTATGGCTGCCTCGGCTGCAGCGCCCAATGTGGTCGTTGCGCCCGCACGATCCGCAAGATCATCGACGAAACGCTCAATGGCGCAAAGGTCGGCTGCCCGGTTGGCTGCGCCTGCGCAATGCACGCCGCGGACCCCACTTAAATCCAAGCAAAATAAGCCCCGTCGCGCTCAAATGCGCTGGTGACATTGGCAGCGCGCGCCATGTTTTTTTGCTAATATCTCGGCACGGCAGCTGGCGTTCAATACGGACGCCATGACAGGAGTCGGTTATGAAGGGTGACGCGAAGGTCGTTGAGTTTCTCAATAAGGCGCTTCGGCATGAGCTGACGTCGGTCAATCAATATTGGCTGCACTACCGCCTGCTCGACAACTGGGGCTACAAGGACCTGGCAAAGCAATGGCGTAAGGAATCGATCGAGGAAATGGAACATGCCGACAAGCTGGTTGAGCGCATCATTTTTCTCGACGGGTTTCCGAATATGCAGGTGCTTGAGCCTTTGCACATCGGACAGAACGTGAAGGAAGTGCTGGATTGCGATCTGGCTACCGAGTTGGCAGCTCGTGCGCTTTACCAGGAGGCTGCGACGCATTGCCATGGCGTTCGCGACTACGTCACGCGCGACCTTTTCGAGAAGCTGATGGCAGATGAGGAACATCACATCGACTTCCTCGAAACACAAATCGATCTCGTCGCCAAGCTGGGCGTGGAGCTGTACGCGCAGCATCACATCGGCGAAATAGGCAAGGACGCCGAGGATTAAGCTTGACGGCAACCTTCGCGTTGTCGTGGGATGACCTAACGGGGGAAGTCATAATTCGCTATTGGCGTACGATCGCAGTATCGCTCGCGGCCCTCTTGTCCGCGCTGGCGCTCGGCATTGCCAGCGCCGAGCCGATCGTTAGCCCGGCGAAATCGGACATGGCGAGCTGCGTCCGTCCGGACTTTCGCGTCGTACTTGACGTCGGCCATACCGCGAAGTCGCCTGGCGCCAAGAGCGCGCGCGGTGCTGACGAATTTGATTTCAATCTGCGTCTAGCCAAGGTGATCAATCAGGCTCTTCTCGATGCGGGTTTTGCCAAGACGGTCTTCATGGTGACCGACGGGCGGGCAAATCGAAGCCTGTACGCCCGTGTGGCACGCGCCAACGACTTGTCCGCGAACCTTCTGCTCTCCGTCCACCACGACTCGGTGCCTGACCGGTTTATCGAAAGATGGGAGTACAATGGCAAGCGGCAGGCATTCAGTGACCGGTTCAAAGGCCATTCGATTTTCGTCTCTGACGACAATAGCGATCCGAAAGACAGCCTCTTGTTCGGGAGCATGCTCGGCCAGCAGTTGAAGGCGCGCGGCTTGGAATACACGCCGCACTATACCGAGAGCTTTATGGGTCGGTGGAAGCGTGTGCTTCTGGACGCAAATTCCGGCGTCTACCGTTACGACACGTTGTTCGTGCTGAAGAGGACGCAAATGCCCGCCGTACTTCTCGAAGCCGGCTCGATCGCGAACCGCGACGAGGAATTGGAAATGGCCTCGCCGGAGCGGCAGCAGCTGATCAGTGCGGCAGTGGTGGATGCCGTCAACAGTTTCTGCGCGGCGCAATCAAACAGGCCCGCGCTGCAAATTGCGAAACGCTCGAAAGCCAGACACGTGCTATCGGCACAGTCCCATCGGCGGGCGCGCTCGCGTACCGCCAATGCTACGCCGCCAACGCCGGTCTCCCACTCAATCCTCAATATGCATTAGCGCGTCGCTACGCGGGTCGGCGCACGCGTTTTACCCCACTGCGATCTGCCACAAACATGCCGTGATGTGTTAGGATTGCGGAATGAGGGAATGCAACATGCGGCGTCACTATTTTCTGACCCCCATTGCATTGTTGCTATTCCATTCGCTCGCCTTCGCCGACGATGTCGCGCCGACCGGAACGTTGCGGGCAGCGTATCTCTCCAGCAATCCGGCACAGGCTGTGCGCGATCCCACTACCGGTGAAATTCGCGGTGCCTCCGCCGATCTCGCGCGCGAGCTCGCACGGCGCCACAACGTACCGGTTGCACTCATGCCGTTACCGAATCCCGCGACGGTGATTGAGACCGTTGCCAAAGGCGAGGCCGACATCGGATTTGTGGCATATGCCCCGGAACGGGTCGGGATGGTCGAGTTCTCGCAAATCTACATGCTGGTGCAGCAGTCATTCGTCGTTCCGGAAAATTCCCGCATCCGCGCCGTCGCCGATATCGACGCACGAGGACTGCGCATTGCCGGAGGCAAGGGGGATTCGGTCACGCTCTATCTTGGACGCAATTTGAAACACGCAACCCTTGTTGAGACAGACAACACGCCAGCCGATGCAAAACGTAAGCTGCTTGCAGGCGAGATCGACGCGTATGGGGCCAACCGTCAGCGCCTCACCAATTTGCTGAAGGAGATGCCGGGCTATCGTCTCCTGCCAGACAGCCTGTTCGGCGTAACTCAAGCGATCATAGTGGCGAAGGGAAAGCCGCGGGTCCTTATGGATATTAACGCCTTCATCAATGACATTCGCACATCCGGATTTTTACAGGACGCGGTCGCAAGAAGCGGTGTCATTGGCCTTGAGGTGGCGCCAGCCGGCACCACCTTGCAGCGTTAGTCACGCCCAGGGGCGTGCCGCGCCGGCTTTCTTCTCGTAGCTTTCGATCTTGCTCTGCTTCTGCTGGGTGAGGCCGATATCGTCGAGGCCGTTGAGCAGGCAATGTTTGCGGTGCGGGTCGATGTCGAAATGAACTACGCCGCCATCGGGACCGCGGATTTCCTGCTTCTCGAGGTCGACTGTCAGGGTCGCGTTTGCGCCCCGCTCGGCGTCATCGAAAAGTTTTTCAAGATCTTCAGGTGACACCCGGATCGGCAGCACGCCGTTTTTGAAGCAGTTGTTGTAGAAGATATCGCCGAACGAGGTCGAGATCACGCAGCGGATACCGAAATCCATCAGCGCCCACGGCGCGTGCTCGCGCGAAGAGCCGCAGCCGAAGTTGTCGCCGGCAACCAGAATCTTGGCCTTGCGATAAGCCGACTTGTTCAGGACAAAATCCGGATTTTCGCTGCCATCGTCCTTGTAGCGGCGCTCGGAGAACAGGCCCTTGCCGAGACCGGTGCGCTTGATGGTCTTCAGATATTGCTTAGGGATCACCATGTCAGTATCGACGTTGATGATGCGCAGCGGCGCGGCGACGCCTTCAAGCGTGGTGAACTTTTCCATGGTTTCTCCGACTTCGCCTTATACACCTTAGAACAGTTCTTTTTCTTAAGACGTCCGGTGTTTTGGTCAATAGCGGATCACGAAGAGGGGGTCAGATATGCGTATTTTGGCGGTCACGGCGCTTCTTATTCTTGGATTTACAAGTGCGTCAGAAGCGGCAAATGACGGCCCCTGGTGCTATCGCGATTTCGGCGGCCCGCAGTACACGAATTGTTACTACTACTCGGTCCGGGAGTGCCTGATCGCGGCCGGAATTCGCGGCGGCGTGTGCGAGCGCAATCACAGTCCGGCGTCCGAGACGGCGAAAAAGGACAAGCGTAAAGCACGATTGCGCTAGGCCGGCACGCGTTCATCAAGCTTGAATTTGGACTCGCGCACCACGTTGCAGACCTGCACGCTGTATTCGGAATAGTAGATCTCCCGGGCCTTTTTCTGCGCGGCCCGATGCTCGGAATTCATGCGCCACGCACGCATCCCTTCTTCGTGCTCGAACTCGACGATGGTAACCCGCTCGCCGTCTTCGGCAAAAAAACCTTTGTGCGAAATGTAGCCGGGCATCGTCTTGGTCAATTCGACCATGCGGTCGACAAGGGCGACGTATTCCTCGCGCGCGTCCGGGCGCAAGCGGGAACGAAAGACGGTTACGATCATGACGAATCTCCTTGCCGAGTAATGCTCGCGCGGCCGGGCATGCTCTACCAATTCCAATTTTGAATGATCGCCATCACAATTCTGGATCTCAGGTCATTCGACGCTTGCTTCGATTGCCTCAATGTCCTCGTCCGACAACCCGAAATGGTGCCCGATTTCGTGGACGAGAACGTGAGTTACGATCTCACCAAGGGTGTCCTCGTGTTCGGCCCAATAGTCGAGGATAGGCCGGCGATAGAGCCAGATCATGTTGGGCATGATTTCCGGGGCTGCGTCCGATTGAAACGGAAGTCCGACGCCCTGAAACAGGCCGAGCAGGTCGAATTCGCTCTCGGCGCGCATGCTTTCGAGAACCTCGTCGGTCGGAAAGTCCTCAACGCGAATGACGAGATTCTGGCACAGATTGCGGAAGTGCTCCGGCAGGCGCGCGTATGCTTCCGACGCCAGGCTCTCGACATCAGATAAGGACGGTGCCGCCTTACTGCGCCAATCGTGGAACCGGCTTGTCATGGCAATGTTGTAGGGGAGGTTTGCCTGCGGTCCAAGCGGTTGACGGCTGGCCTCCGAATGCGCAACGGTTGGTGACCCTGACACGAGGCGCAAGCGGTTGATGCTAAACATTGCTGTGCGGTTGATCTTGATCGGCTTGATGTTTGCGTTCAGCGCTGGCGCGCAGACACCGGCGTCGGCCGAACTGTCCGTTTGCAATAACGAGAGCTCGGCAAACTGTTCGGCTGAACTCGCGGCGCAGAAAAAGCGCCCCCGCGTTACAATCTATCCGCGCCGCGTCTACCCTGGGTCGAACGCCAAGCGGCAGTGCCACGCGTGGCTTGCGCAGGAGTACCGCGTCAGCGGTCCTGTGATCGTGCCGCAGATGCGCTGCTGGTGGGAACAGGGCCCGGCGCCCCGGTGATTTAGAGTAGGCTTGGCGGGGCGCACCAGAGGTGCAGCGATGTGCAGGGTCACGCGATTTTTTGCAAGCGCAGTTTTGATTTTCAGTTTTTTTGCGTTCGTACCCGGCAGCGCCGAGGCGCGCTGGCGCGGCGGCTGGGATTGGGGTCCTGCTACTGGGGTCGGTTGGGGTTGGAGTTATCCCTACGCTTACTATCCGGGGCCGTATTACTACGCGACACCTTACTCCCCGGGACCGCCGTGCAACTGGGTGCGTCTACGCGTTTGGCGTAACGGACACTGGGCATATCGCCGTGCGTGGCGCTGCTGATAAACGAAAGCCCGCCACAAGCAGGCTGTGTGAAAAGTCGGAGACGGCGGGTCAGTGCGGCAACATTCGAATCAAACGGCCTAGACAGGCGAACGAAAATTCCGCTGTCTGGGCCTGAATTGAATCGATCTTGCTGTTCTGACTCCCTATCTTCAGTTTTCACACAGCCTGCACAAGGCGGGCTTTTCTTACTCACTTGAAATTCAGTGCTGTTACTTCCATTCGCGCACGTCGACGAAGTGGCCAGCGATCGCCGCCGCTGCGGCCATTGCCGGTGACACGAGATGCGTGCGGCCTTTGTAGCCCTGACGCCCTTCAAAATTGCAATTCGACGTTGATGCGCAGCGTTCGCCCGGCTGCAACTTGTCCGGGTTCATCGCGAGGCACATCGAGCAGCCCGGCTCGCGCCACTCGAAGCCTGCCGCTTTGAAGATCTTGTCGAGGCCTTCCGCTTCCGCCTGCCCTTTCACGAGGCCGGAGCCGGGAACGATCATCGCGTTGACGTTGGCATTAACCGTTTTGCCTTCGACCACGCGCGCCACGGCGCGCAGGTCCTCGATGCGCCCATTGGTGCATGAGCCGATGAAGACGCGGTCAAGCCTGAGATCGGTGATCTTCTCGCCGCCCCTGAGGCCCATGTATTCGAGCGAGCGCTCGGCCGCGATGCGCTTCTTTTCGTCGGCAATTTCCGAGGGCACCGGCACCTTGCCGGCGATCGACGTCACCTGCTCGGGGCTGGTCCCCCAGGTCACCAGGGGCGGCAGTTTCGCAGCATCGAGACGGATCTCGCGGTCGAAATGCGCGCCATCGTCGGACGCAAGGTTTCCCAATAGCGCATGGCCTCGTCCCATGCCTTGCCCTTCGGCGTTTTTGGCTTGTCCTTGAGATAGGTGTAGGCGACTTCGTCCGGCGCGATGAATCCGGCCTTGGCGCCGCCTTCCACCGACATGTTGCAGATCGTCATGCGGCCTTCGATGGAGGTCGCTCGGATTGCTTCGCCGGCATACTCCAACGCGTAGCCGGTGCCGCCGGCAGTACCGATCTCGCCGATGATCGCAAGAATGATGTCCTTGGCGGTGACGCCGGATGGTAGTTTACCGTCGACCACCGCGCGCATGTTCTTCGATTTCTTCTGGATCAACGTCTGCGTCGCGAGCACATGTTCGACCTCGGACGTGCCGATGCCGTAGGCAAGCGCGCCGAAAGCGCCATGCGTCGCAGTGTGGCTGTCGCCGCACACGATTGTAGTACCTGGTAGCGTAAAGCCTTGCTCGGGTCCGATGATGTGGACGATACCCTGGCGTTTGTCGAACTCGTTGAAATATTCGATCCCGAAATCCTTCGCGTTCTTCGCCAGTGCAGCGATCTGGTCAGCGCTTTCCGGATCGGGATTGGGCTTGCTGCGGTCGGTGGTCGGAACGTTGTGATCAACCACGGCCAAAGTCTTGTCGGGCGCGTGAACCTTGCGGCCGGCGTTACGCAAGCCTTCGAACGCCTGTGGAGACGTCACCTCATGCACGAGATGGCGATCGACATAGATGAGGCACGTTCCATCCGGCTGCTCGTCAACGAGATGGTCGTCCCAGATTTTGTCGTACAGCGTTTGTGGTTTCATGGCGTCAACTTTGCTCAGCGTGAGATGGATGGCGGCTCGCGGCGTCCGGCAGCGCCGGCGCGATCAAAGGCCAGCCTGCACTGCTGCCGTCAGCCGGCCGAAGAACCGCCACGGCAATCGCGCGTGGTCGACCAGGACAATCCGCTGAGCTTTGGAAACCATGATGGTTATATAGCCAATCATTGTGCCCCCGACAACGAACAGGCGGGCAAAGAAAAAAGGGCCGCCACTGCGGCCCTTTCACCCCGAATAGCCGAAATATTAGTCGCGTGCTGCAGCCTCGGCGCCTTCCGCTCCGCCAGCGCCCTGCGCCTCGGAGATGCGCGCCTTCTTGCCGCGCAGCCCGCGCAGGTAATAGAGCTTAGCACGGCGGACCTTGCCGCGGCGCACCACCTGGATTGAGTCGATCATCGGCGAATAGAGCGGGAACACGCGTTCGACGCCCTCGCCGTACGAAATCTTGCGCACGGTGAAATTCTCGTTGATGCCGCGCCCAGAGCGGCCGATGCAGACGCCTTCGTAAGCTTGCACGCGTGCCTTGTCGCCTTCGACGACCTTGACGTTAACCAACACCGTATCGCCCGGCTGGAAATCGGGAATGGTCTTGCCGGCCGAGAGTTTCTCGACCTGCTCTTTGTCGAGCTGCTGAATGATGTCCATTGCGAATTCTCCGTCGGCAGCGCCAGCAACCGGCGCGCGGTCTTTGTCTGGTCTGAATGGGTTGGCGAGCTTGTATTACAAAGCTTTCGGCTTGTCACCCTTTGGATTCGTGCGGTTTTTCGGCGCTTTGCGGACCTGGTACGCCGACCAGAGGTCCGGTCGGCGCTCGGCGGTGAGCCGCTCGGCCTCCGCCTGCCGCCAGGCTTTGACTTTGGCGTGATCTCCGGAGGTGAGCACTTCGGGGATTGGCTCGCCTTCAAAAACGGGCGGCCGCGTGTACTGAGGGTATTCGAGCAGTCCGTCTGCGAAACTTTCCTCGGCGGCGGATGCGTCCTTGCCCATGACCCCGGGCAGCAGGCGTACGCAGGCATCGAGCAATGCGAGCGCGGCAATCTCGCCGCCGGACAAAACGAAGTCGCCCAGCGATACTTCCTCGAGCCTGCGCGCCTTGATCAGCCGCTCGTCGACACCTTCAAAGCGCGCGCACACGACAACCACTCCCAGCCCGTGCGCGAGCTTGGCGGCCCGGCTTTGCCTGAGCGGCACGCCGCGAGGGCTCATCAGCAGGCGGGGGCGCGTGTCGTGCGGAAGGCCGTCGAGTGCGTGCGCGAGTATATCGGCCTTCATCACCATGCCGGGCCCGCCACCAGCCGGCGTGTCGTCAACGGTACGATGCTTGTCGGTTGCATGCGCGCGAATATCGACTGTGTCGAGCGACCAGATGTTGGACGTCAATGCCTTCCCCGCAAGACTCTGCGCCAGCGGTCCAGGGAACATCTCGGGAAAGATGGTCAATACACTTGCTCGCCACATGCTCATTCGTCCCGCGTCTCGATCTCAACCGGCTGCACAAGTACGATCTGCTTTGTCTCAAGGTCGACCTTTGGAACCGTCGCATCATTGAACGGCAGCATCACGGGTTCGCCACCGCCCACCGGCATGATCTCGATAATGTCGCCGGCGCCGAAATTATGCAGAGCGTGCACCGTTCCGATCTGAACACCCTCCGGCGTAACGACATCTAGTCCGATAAGGTCGGCGTGATAATAAGTATCCTGCTCGTCAATCTCGGGCAGCCGCGTGCGCGGAATGTAAAGCTCGAGATTACACAATCGTTCGGCCGCATCGCGGTCACTCACCCCGGCAATGCGCGCGACGAAGTGGTCCTTGGCCGGACGCATGGCCTCGATCTCGAAGCGTTGTGTGCCGTCTTCTGTTTCGAGCGGACCATAAGTCGCGACAGCCGTAGGATCCTCCGTGAACGACCAGAGCTTCACCTCGCCACGCACGCCGTGCGCGGCACCGATGCGGGCGACGCAAATTCGCGCGGGCACGGCGTGAGGCGGCGAGCTTTAGCTCGCCACCGGAGCCGGCGCGGCCTCGGCCGGCTTATCTGCTTTTGCCGGCTTCTCCGCAGCCTTTTCCGCAGGCTTGGCACCTTCGGCTGCGGGGGCTTTTGCCGCTTCTTCTTCCTTCGCCTTGCGTTCCTTGCGCGGGATCGCTTTTTCCGGATTGTTACGCTTCGGCCGCTTCATGATGCCGGCGGCGTCGAGGAAGCGCATCACGCGATCGGACGGCTGCGCGCCCTTCTTCATCCAGGCCTGGACTTTTTCGAGATCAAGCTTGAGCCGCTCGGTCTTTTCCTTCGGCAGCAGCGGATTGAAATAGCCAAGCCGCTCGATGAAGCGACCGTCGCGCGGGGCACGATTGTCAGCGACGACGACGTGATAGACCGGTCGTTTCTTGGTGCCGGCGCGGGCGAGACGAATAACGAGAGACATCCTTTGGTCCTTTCTCACTCTTTTGATCGATGATCACTTCTTCTTTCCGAGTCCGGGCGGCAGACCGCCCGGCAATCCGGGAAACTTTCCGCCCAGACCCGGCAAGCCGGGTAGTCCGGGCATATTCGGAGGCAGCTTCGGCATGGTTGGTGGCAACCCCGGCATATTCGGTGGCAGCTGACCGCCGGGCATGTTCTTCGCCATTTCCGCCACCTGCTCCGGTGATGGCATGCCCGAGCCGAAACCCATGGCTTGCGCGATGCCGGCGAGCGGCCCGCGCTTGGCGCCGCCCATCATCTTCATCATGTCCGACATGCCGCGATGCATCTTCAGCAATTTGTTGATCGCTTCCGGCGTCGTGCCGGAGCCCGCTGCAATACGCTTTTTGCGGCTGGCCTTAAGCAAATCTGGATTGCGGCGCTCCTTCGGTGTCATCGAATCGATGATCGCGATCTGACGTTTGACGACATTGTCATCGAGATTGGCGGCAGCGAGCTGGTTCTTCATCTTGGCGACGCCCGGCAGCATGCCCATCAGGCCGCTAAGTCCACCCATGGCCTGCATCTGCGTGAGCTGCTCGCGGAGATCGGCGAGATCGAAGGCGCCTTTGCGCAACTTCTCCGCCGCACGCATCGCCTTTTCGGCGTCGATGTTGGTGGCAGCCTTCTCCACCAGCGCAACGATGTCGCCCATGCCGAGAATTCGGCCGGCGATACGGGCCGGATCGAATTCTTCGAGCGCATCCAGCTTTTCGCCGGTGCCGATCAATTTGATCGGCTTACCCGTGACCGCGCGCATGGAGAGCGCGGCACCGCCGCGGCCGTCACCGTCGACGCGGGTCAGCACAATGCCGGAAAGGCCGACGCGCTCGTCGAAGGAGCGCGCCAGGTTGACTGCGTCCTGGCCGGTGAGTGCGTCGGCGACGAGCAGCACCTCATGCGGATTGACCGTGCGTTTAACCTCTGCTGCCTCGCTCATCATGACATCGTCAAGCGTGGTACGGCCTGCAGTGTCGAGCATCACGACGTCATATCCACCAAGCCTGGCCGCTTCGATGGCGCGGCGTGCGATCTGCGGCGGCGCCTGACCCTCGACAATCGGCAAGGTGTCGATCTGTGCATCGCGGCCAAGCACGGCAAGTTGCTCCATTGCCGCCGGACGGCGCACGTCGAGCGAAGCCATCAGCACCTTGCGGCGTTGCCGCTCGGTGAGCCGCCTTGCCAGCTTGGCCGTCGTAGTGGTCTTGCCGGAGCCCTGCAGGCCGACCATCATGATGGCGACTGGCGGCGCGGCGTTGAGATCGATGCCGATGTTCGTATCCTGGCTGCCGGCGCCGAGCGTCGCGACGAGCTGGTCATGCACGATCTTCACGACCATCTGGCCGGGCGTCACCGACTTCATCACTTCGACGCCGATGGCCTCTTTTTTGACGCCATCAACGAACGCGCGTGTTACATCGAGTGCGACGTCGGCCTCAAGCAGTGCACGGCGCACCTCACGCAGTGCGGCGTCGACATCAGCTTCGCTGAGCGCGCCGCGGCGGGTCAGGCGGTCGAGGATGCCGCCGAGCTTTTCCGACAACGAGTCGAACATCAGTCTACAAGCACCTTTGCGCCCGAGGGCGCATTGCGCTGTCGGGCGGTGGCCTCCGGCCTCTCAATGGACCGGGCGGCGGAATGGAATTTACGTCTCTATCGAGAGCAGCCGGAACCTAGGTTCGCGGTGTGGCCAAGTCAAGGCAAAGCGGGTTTACGGCGTCAATTCATAGCTAACGGTCACAACGGCCCTCAGCGTTTGCTCGCCGGGGGCGACAGGAACCGCGCTGGCCCGCATGGCCTGCATTGGCCGCGGGGATGGCGAGGAGCCTTCCTCTGTGATTGAGACCACGCGGCCAAGCTTGGTGCCTGCCGCCCTGGCGTAGAGCTCGGCCTTCCGGCGCGCATCGGCGACTGCATCGTCGCGGGCCTGGTCGAGCAGCTTGGATTGTTCCGAGACCACGAATTCAATGCCCGACATTTCGTTGGCGCCGGCGCCGATTGCACGGTCGAGGACGGTCGGCAGTTTGTCGATATCGCGAATTCGGACCGTCACCTGGTTGGTGGCCTGGAAGCCGGTAAGCCTCGCGGTGCCCCCCTTGTTCGGATCATATTGCGGCTGCAACGACAGCCGTGAGGTCTGGATGTCGCGGTCCGCTATGCCGGCTTCCCTGATCGCGGCGAGCACGGTGGTCATCTGCTTCGCGTTCACTTCGCCAGCCTCGCGCGCGGTCTTATCCTGACTGGTTACGCCAATGCGGATCATTGCGGTATCTGGCGCAACCGCGACCGTCGCCTCGCCGGTCACCGTCACAAGTTTTTCCGCCGCGTGCGCCTGGCCAAGGGCAAGCGCGCACGCGAACAAAATGAGTATGGCATATCGTATCATCATCACTTCACCGGAACGAATACATTGACCACCAGCTTGTCGGGATCGCTCTTCACCGGATCGGTGGTGTATTCCTCGATGAAGAGATCTTTCGCTTCCAGTTGCTTGTCGTCGAGATAATTCGTGATCGCCTCGTAGGTCGTATCCATGGCGTCATAAGAGCCGCGGTGGACAAATTTGTAAGCCTTGCCTGACGGCGCCGGACCCACGGCGATGTCGCCCTTCGGAGGATCCTTCGGCGACTCTGCGACCGGCAGCGCGGCCTGATAGGAAAACCCGGTGTCGTCAGTCTGCGTGTAGACCGTGAAGGCTGGACCCGTTGGCTTGATGTTCTGCTTGTCGAGATATTCGTGCAGCGACTTGAATGCATCAACCAGCGTGTCGAAGGCGGTGTCCCATTTGCTGTGGCCCTTGAGGTAGACCATTGTCCGTTCAGGCAATGTAACCTGTTCTCCAAAGGCATCGCCTGGTTGCAGCGGCGACGGTGAAGCCGGTCCAATCGGAACCGGCATCGGATCGCTGGCGTCAGGCTTGGGCGCAGCGTTCTGCGCCGCCGTTACGTCGACGGTGAATGGCAATGCCAGGACGGCAAGCATCAAAATTAGCTGAAAGGGCGACATCACGGCTCTCCGACGCTCACGGCGGTCCGGCAATTCGCCAGCATTAGTGTGCATTCTAGCATGGCCTCTGGCCAATCCGCGTTTATTCGCCATATAAACCAGGCGAAACCCGGGCAAAGCAGGATTATGGGCGCACTCGCCAATCAGTCCTTCGTGAAGATGAACGGCATCGGCAACGAGATCGTCGTTGTCGATCTGCGCGCACGCGGCGGCAAAATAGAGGCGGACGAAGCGCGCGCGGCAGCGCGGCCTGGCGCGGCGCCCTACGATCAGCTGATGGCGCTCTATCCGCCGCGCACGCCTGGCACCGACGCCTTCATTCGTATCTATAATAATGACGGCTCGGAAGCGGGTGCCTGCGGAAACGGCATGCGCTGCGTCGCCGATCTTGTGGCCAAGGAAAGTGGAAAGGACGCGCTCACTTTCGAAACTACTGCAGGCATTCTTGATTGCTGGAAGGGCGCTGACGGCATGTTCACCGTGGACATGGGGCCGCCGCGCTTCAAATGGAACGAGATTCCGCTGACCGAAGAATTCCGCGACACGCGCGCCATCGAGTTGCAGATTGGCCCAATCGACAAACCGGTACTACATTCACCGTCGGTGGTGAGCATGGGTAATCCACATGCAATCTTCTGGGTCGACGACGTCAATGCGCACGATCTCGCACGTCTCGGGCCATTGCTCGAAAATCATCCGATCTTTCCTGAGCGCGCCAACATAACGCTGGCGCAGATCGTTGCGCGCGATCACATCATTATCCGCACGTGGGAACGTGGTGCCGGCCTCACCAAGGCCTGCGGCTCCGCCGCTTGCGCCGCCGCGGTTGCCGCGGCCCGGTTCAAACGTACGGGGCGGAAAGTGCGGGTCACGCTGCCCGGCGGCGACCTGACGATCGATTGGCGCGAAAAAGACGATCACGTGCTGATGACGGGCCCCGTGCAATTTGAGTTCGAGGGTCGCTTCGATCCGGCGCTCTTCACCAAAGCGAGCGTGTCGTGAGTGTCGATGTCGTCACATTTGGCTGCCGTCTGAACACTTACGAGTCGGAAGCGATCCGGCGCGGGGCGGCTGCAGCCGGCGTTGACGATGCGGTCATCGTTAATACCTGTGCCGTGACTGCTGAAGCAGTACGGCAGGCGAGGCAGACAATCCGCCGCCTCAAGCGCGAGCGCCCGCACCAGCGCATTGTCGTGACCGGCTGTGCTGCTCAGACCGAGGCCGGCAATTTCGCCGCCATGGCGGAAGTCGACCGCGTCGTCGGTAACGAGGAAAAGTTCGACGCCCGAACCTGGAGTTCACCCGACAAGATCGCCGTGTCCGACATTATGGCGGTGAAGACCATGCGTCCTCACACGATCGACAGCATCGAAGGCAGATCGCGAGCATTCGTGCAGGTGCAGAACGGGTGCGATCACCGCTGCACGTTCTGTATTATCCCGTATGGACGCGGAAATTCTCGTTCACTGGTTATCGATGATGTCGTAGCGCAGGTGCGGCGCCTTACCGATAACGGCTATCGCGAGATCGTGCTTACGGGCGTCGATATCACGAGTTATGGAGCGGACCTGCCCGGTGCACCGCGGCTGGGCACGCTGATCAAGCGCATTCTCAAGAGCGTGCCGAACCTGGACCGTCTGCGGCTGTCGTCGATCGATTCCGTCGAAGCCGATTCCGATCTGCTTGACGCGCTTGCCAACGAGCCGCGGTTGATGCCGCATTTGCATCTGTCGCTGCAATCCGGCGACGATCTTATTCTCAAACGCATGAAGCGGCGGCACGCGCGCCGCGATGCTATTTCCTTCTGCGAGCAGGCACGCCGATTGCGGCCTGATGTCGTTTTCGGCGCCGATATCATTGCGGGTTTCCCGACCGAGAACGAAGCCATGTTTGCCCGCTCGCTCGATCTGGTCGATGAATGCGGACTTACGCAGCTCCATGTCTTTCCATTTTCGCCCCGGCCGGGCACGCCCGCAGCCCGCATGCCGCAGATCGATCGCGTTGTCGCTAAGGAACGCGCGCGGCGGTTGCGCGAGAAGGGCGAGATGGCGCTCAAAGGGTACCTCGACCGTGAGGTCGGCGCTCGCCGCCGCGTTCTCGTCGAGTCACGCGCACTCGGGCGCACCGAGCAATTCGTACCGGTGCGGTTTGCCGCGCCCGTGGAGCCGGGTGTTATTCTCGATCTTGCGATCAAGGCACATGACGGCCGGCAGCTTTGGGCCGCTTAGCGCATGATCCCGAAAAGTGGGAACCGGTTTTCGGATAAGATTATGCGTCACTAAAAAGGGGATTTGCGATGGCGTACCGCGATCATCTGATCACGACGATGGACCAACTCCAGTCTCTTTATGGAGAGAGAATGGGGGCTTCGGTCGTCAAGGAAATCGACCATATCAATGAGGGCTACCGCAAGTTGATCGGGGCGGCGCCGTTTGTCGCTGTTGCGACGGCAGGTCCCGAAGGACTTGATTGCTCGCCCAAAGGTGACGCGCCCGGCTTCGTGCGGATTCTCGACGACAAAACGTTGGCGATTCCCGATCGCCCCGGCAACAACCGCATCGACGGCTTCCGCAACATTATCCGCGATCCGCGCATTGCGCTTCTGTTCTTGATTCCGGGCGTCGGCGAAACGTTGCGCGTGAACGGCCGCGCCTCGATCTCGATCGACCCCGAATTGATGCAAAGCTTTGCCGTCAACGCCAAGCTGCCGCGCTGTGTGCTCATCGTTCATGTCGAGAGCATTTATTTCCATTGCTCCAAGGCGATCGTGCGTTCGCAGCTCTGGGAGGAGGCGACCAAGATCGACCGCAAGAGCCTACCCTCGACCGGCACCATCATTGCCGAGCTCAGCAAGGGCAAGCTTGGCGGCGAAACTTATGACCACGAGGCGCCGGAGCGCATCAAAGCGCAGCTTTATTGAGCTTCGCCGGTCCACCCGCAGGTGCTTAACATGTCACGCATATGCGCCGGCACCGGCGCCGTCACTGTGACCGCAGGCTTGTTCTTTGAGATCGGCACGATCACTTCGCGCGAATGGAGGTGAAGGGCAGGCCCGCCGGTGCGTGGCGCTTTGCCATAGATATTATCGCCGACGATCGGCCACCCCATCTCCGCGCAATGCACGCGCAGTTGGTGCGTGCGTCCGGTGACAGGTTCCAAAGCAAGCCAGGTGAAATCCGAAGTGCGGCCCAACACTTTCCATGTGCTGGTCGACGGCAATCCGCTCTTGTCGGCCTTCATCCACCAGCCTCGCGACTCGTCACGCTTGGAAAGCGGAATATCGATGCGTCCCTCCGTGGCTTCCGGCCCGCTTTCAACCACGGCCCAATAGCATTTGCTGACCTTGCCCTGCTTGAACAACTTGCCCAGCAGTGCCAGGGCTTTTCTGTGGCGTCCGAGCACCAGGCACCCGGTTGTGTCCCGGTCAAGGCGGTGTGCCAGTGCCGGCGCGCGCGGCAATCCGAATCGCAACGCGTCGAAATAGTCCTCGAAGGCATCGCCGCCTTTCGGCCCGCGATGCACGGGCAGGCCCGCCGGCTTGTCGACCACCAGCATCAGCCCATCGCGGTAGAGCAGGCGGCTGAGCATCTCTTCCGGTGTCATGGTCACTTACCAAGATTTGCCGAAACGGCTATCACGAGCGCCACATGAACGACAGCACACAAGATGAACGCTGGTGGAAGCGCCTGAGCGGCGGGCTCAGGCGTACGTCTTCGTCGCTTGGCTCTTCAATAACGGCGCTGGTGACCAACCGGCCGCTTGATCCCGAAACCCTCGACGCGCTGGAGGATGAACTGGTTCGCGCCGATCTTGGCCAGGACCTTGCCACCCGCATTGTCGATGCATTGCGCGAAGGACGCTATCCGCAAGGTATCTCGCCCGATGAGGTGAAGGCGGTTCTTGCCGGTGAGATCGAGAAGGCGCTGGCGCCAGTCGCCAAGCCGTTGGAATTTACCGCTCGGCCCTTCGTCATACTTGTCGTCGGCGTCAACGGCTCTGGCAAGACAACGACGATCGGCAAGCTTGCCGCGCGCCTTCGCGCAGAGGGCAAGACAGTGATGTTGGTTGCGGGCGATACCTTCCGCGCCGCAGCGATCGATCAGCTTAAAATTTGGGGCGAGCGCACAGGGGCACAGGTGGTTACGCGCGACCCCGGCAGTGACGCTGCAAGCCTTGCCTTTGATGCGATCACTGCCGCGAAGAGCGAAGGCGTGGAAGTCGTACTCGTCGATACCGCCGGCCGCCTCCAGAACCGCGCCGAGCTGATGGACGAGTTGGAAAAAATGGTACGTGTCATGCGTAAGGTCGAGCCGACAGCGCCGCACGCGGTACTGCTTGTGCTCGATGCGACGGTCGGTCAGAACGCGCTCAGCCAGGTTGAAATCTTTGGCAAGATCGCAGGGGTTACCGGCCTTGTAATGACCAAGCTGGATGGGACGGCACGCGGCGGCATTCTGGTGGCGATTGCCGAAAAATTTGGACTACCTGTGCATTTCGTCGGGGTCGGGGAGAGCGTGGATGATCTTGCGCCATTCACCGCGCGGGATTTTGCGCGTGCCGTGGTAGGACTGGGAGATTAAGAACGCTCATGGCCGCGCAAAAGAACCAGCTCAACCCTGTCCTTAAGCTGCTGCTCGACATCGGGCCGCTGGTTCTTTTCTTTGCCGCGAATTCGAAGTTCGGCATCTTCGCCGCCACCGGAGCCTTCATGGTGGCGGTGTTGGCGGCGCTTGCGGCTTCCTACGTTATGACTCGGCATATCGCGGTCATGCCGGTGGTCACGGCCGTCATTGTACTTATCTTCGGCGGATTGACGCTCGTGCTGCACGATGAGCTGTTCATCAAGCTCAAACCGACGATCATCTACGTTCTGTTCGGCGGCACGCTGGTGGGCGGGCTCCTGTTCGGCAAACCGTTGCTCGGGATCGTGTTCGATTCCGTCTTTCATCTTCGGGAAGAAGGCTGGCGCAAGCTGACGTGGCGGTGGGCTTTGTTTTTCTTCGTGCTTGCGATCCTGAACGAGATCGTCTGGCGAACACAGACCACCGATTTCTGGGTGAGCTTCAAACTGTTCGGCGTAGTGCCGCTGACTTTTCTATTCGCTGCGCTGCAGTACCCGTTGCTCACCAAGTACAGTGTTGAAGGCAGCGACAAGGGCTAGCGAAGCGCTTTTTCGATTTCCGGCTTCAACGCGCCCGCCAGGTTAGCTGCCGTGATCGGCCCTATGAGTTTGTACGTGATGCGGCCGTCGCGGCCGACCAGAAAAGTCTCGGGCACCCCATACACGCCCCAATCGATCGAAGCGCGCCCGGCCTCGTCGCGGCCGGTTGCCACAAAAGGATTGCCGTAGCGGTTGAGAAACCGCCGCGCATTGTCGGGCGCGTCCTTGTAGTTGATGCCGACGAGCTGGATACGGCTATCCTTCGAAAGCTGCTCCAGGTACGGCACCTCGTCGTGACAGGGAACGCACCACGACGCCCACACATTCACCAGCGTCACGGCGCCTTTGAATGTCTCGTTGTTCAGGCCGGGCACGGACTTGCCGTCGCGTTCGAGGCCCGGCAGCGGCGGCAGGTCGGTGGCCGGAATAGGGCGTCCGATCAGTGCCGACGGAAGGCGGGATGGATCGCCGGAGCCAAGACGGTAGAAAAACAGCGCTGCCAGTGCGGCAAATGCTATCAGGGGCAGAAACACGAGGACGTTGCGACGCCTTTTGGCGGAGCCTTCGCTCGAGGCTGTGGTCATTGGCCTAGCCTTTGCGCCGGGAGCGCCGGGTTACTCCACGCTCCTCCAGGTGGTCCAGAATGCGGCGTTGCGTCGAGTAGTCGAGCAGAACCCATGCGATCAGCGCCGCCACTACGAACAAGGTCACCGCATAGGCGGCGACAATAAAGTCAGCATGTGGCCCGAGGTTCATGCGTGCACCTCCTGGGCCTGCATCAGCCGCATACTGCGCACCCGTCGTCTCAGAATCTCGTTGCGCATGACCGCAAGATGCAACGTGAAAAAGAGCGACGTGAATGCCAGCGCCATGATCAGCAGCGGTGTCAGCAGCGACGGATCGATGGTCGATCCACCGGTACGGAAGATGGAAGCGGGCTGGTGCAGTGTGTTCCACCAGTCCACCGAGAACTTGATGATCGGAAGATTGACGGCCCCGACCAGCGACAGGATCGCCGCGGCGCGGGCGCCGCGGCCCGGCTCTTCGGCAGTCCAGTAAAGCGCAAGCACGCCGAGATAGAGCAACAACAGCACCAGCATCGACGTCAGCCGCGCATCCCACACCCAATAGGTGCCCCATGTCGGGCGCCCCCAGAGCGAGCCGGTGACGAGACAGATGAACGTGAAGGCGGCACCAATCGGCGCGGCAGCCTTGCCGGCGACATCAGCCAGCGGATGCCGCCATACCAATGTACCGAGTGCCGCAATGCTCATCACCGCCCAGCTAAACATGCCGAGCCATGCTGCCGGCACGTGCAGGAACATGATCTTTACAGTCGCGCCCTGCTGATAATCGTCCGGCGCATTCATCGCGCGATAAAGACCGACCGCGAACAGGACGACCGTCGCCGCAATCAGCCATGGCAGCACACGCTCGACGATGCGCAAGAACCGAGTCGGATTGGCGAGATCGATCACAGGCATCGGCAATCTCTTAGCATCTTATTCGAGCCCATGACGCAGGGCCGCGGCTGCGGCAATCGGGCCAAGCACAAGGCTCGCCAAGCTTAGCGCACAAAGAATGGTGAAAGCGGGGCCGAACGGCGCGGTGCCATCGATTGCGGCATTGGCCGCTGCCACGCCGAAGATCAGCACCGGCACAGTGAGCGGCAGCACCAGCACGGCGAGCAGCAATCCGCCCCGTCGCAATGCTACGGACAGCGCGGCGCCGACTAGCCCGATGAATGTCAGGCCCGGCGTGCCCGCGACCAGCGTCAACGTGAGCCAGCCCAGCGCATGCATGTCGACGTTGAGCATGAGACCGAGCAGAGGCGCAACCACCACAAGCGGCAATCCGGTCGTGAGCCAGTGAGCAATCGCCTTTGCCGCCACCGTCAGCTCAAGCGGTACTTCGCCCATCATAAGAAGATCAAGCGATCCATCGTCGTGATCGGTCGCGAACAAACGATCGAGCGCAAGCAAACTCGCGAGCAATGCGCCAAGCCACAGAATTGCCGGCCCGATCCGCGCAAGCAGTGTGAGGTCAGGCCCGACGGCGAACGGCGTCATCGTGATCACGATCAAAAAGAACAACGCGCCCATCAAGGCGCCGCCACCGACGCGAACCGCGAGGCGCATATCGCGCACCAGGATTGCGGCGAGCGAATTCATGCCGCACCGAGCGTGAGCTCGCGTGCGCGCTCGAGGCCGATGGCTCCGTGCGCGGCAGCGATAATAATTCCACCGCCTGCGAGGTGGTTGCGCATGATTTCCGAGAGCCGGGCCTGCGACGGCGCATCGAGCGCGGAGGTCGGTTCGTCGAGCAACCAGACCGGACGCGAGACGGCAACAACACGCGCGATGGAGAGTTCTACGGCGCTGTCCGGCGGAGAGATAGACGGCGGGCAAATCGGCGAGGGGCGCGAGATCAAGCAGCTCCAGTGCTGGGCCAAAGTCGCTGCGTGATCCGAGAAACCTCGTCCAGAATTGCAAATTTTCAGCCACCGACAGCGACGGTTTCATTGCATCCTGATGACCGAGATAGTGAGCCTGCTCGGCAATCGGCGTGTCAGCCGCCCCACCGTTGAGCGAGAGGCGTCCTGCGGCAATGCGGACAAGTCCGGCTATCATTCGAAGGAGGGATGATTTGCCGGCGCCATTGCGCCCGGTAACGATCAGCGCTTCACCCGCGGGCACCTTAAAGCTGACGTTCCGGAACACCTCGCGGCCGCCCCGGCTGCAGGTGAGGCCTTCGGCTTGAAGTTCCATCACGGCTGCAAGCTTGGTAGCGCGGTGGGCCAATACCCGGAAAACCTCAATAGTTTTCGCATCTTCGGCGTTAATCTCGGCGAATATAGCGTCGGGCGAGAAAAGACCTTATAAGCCCGAACTTGCGACGTTACGTTATTCGAATTCGGACGCAAGTCTCGCCAGCCGAGAAAAACATCGCCTTGCCAACAACTTAGTCCGAACCAGCGCCGGTCGCCCGCCGGGAATGGAAACAGCCGACATGACTTCGCTCGACAGCTTTAGGTGCTGCAAGACCCTGCAGGTTGGCAGCAAGAGTTACGCGTATTTCAGTCTTCCCACTGCCGAGCGGAATGGGCTCAAGGGCATCGCTCGTCTTCCATTCTCGATGAAGGTCCTGCTGGAGAATCTGCTGCGCAATGAGGATGGGCGATCTGTCACCAAAGATGACATCAAGACCGTCGCCGAATGGCTCAAGGCCAAGACGTCCGAGCTCGAAATCGCATTTCGGCCTGCGCGCGTCCTGATGCAGGACTTCACCGGCGTGCCGGCGGTGGTCGATCTTGCAGCGATGCGCGACGCGATGAGGCCGCTCGGCGGCGATCCCAAGAAGATCAATCCGCAGGTGCCGGTTGACCTCGTTATCGACCATTCGGTCGCAGTGACGTTCTTCGGCAACAATCAGGCATTCAAGAAGAACGTCGAGGAAGAATATCGGCAGAATCAGGAGCGCTACAAATTCCTGAAGTGGGCGCAGCGCTCCTTCGACAATTTCAGCGTGGTGCCCCCTGGCACCGGAATCTGCCACCAGGTCAATCTGGAATATTTGTCGCGGGTCGTGTGGAACCGCAAGGACAAGGTGAAAGTCGACGGCAAGCAGGCAACCATGGAGGTTGCCTATCCCGACACGCTGGTCGGCACTGACTTCGCACACGACAATGGTGAACGGCCTCTCGGTGCTCGGCTGGGGCGTCGGCGGCATCGAGGCCGAGGCGGCGATGCTTGGTCAGCCGCTCTCGATGGTTCTGCCTGAAGTCATCGGCTTCAAGCTGGTCGGCAAACTGAAAGAAGGCGTGACGGCAACGGATCTGGTGCTCACGGTCACGGAAATGCTGCGCAAGCGCGGCGTGGTCGGAAAATTTGTCGAATTCTTCGGCCCCGGCCTGTCAAACCTGACCATCGCCGACCGCGCGACGCTCGGCAACATGTCGCCGGAATATGGGGCGACCTGCGGCTTCTCGCCGATCGACGACGACACGATCCGTTATCTAAAGGACACGGGGCGTCCTCCGGAGCTTGTTGCGCTGGTCGCCGCCTACGCTAAAGCGCAGGGCATGTACCGCGTGAAAACCACACCCGATCCTATGTTCACCGACGTGCTCAAGCTCGAGCTCAGCTCGGTTGAGCCATCGCTGGCAGGACCAAAGCGTCCACAGGACCGCGTTGCGCTCAAGGAGGTGAAATCGGGTTTCGCCGTCTCGATGGACAAGGAGTTCAACAAGAGCGCCGAGGCAAAAAAGCGCGTGAAGGTGTCCGGCAAGAACTACGATCTCGGCCACGGCGACGTGGTGATCGCGGCGATCACGTCGTGCACCAACACCTCCAACCCGAATGTGATGATCGGTGCCGGATTGCTGGCGCGCAAGGCCGCCGCGAAGGGCCTGGCCGTCAAGCCATGGGTGAAGACCTCGCTTGCGCCCGGCTCGCAAGTTGTCGGCGAGTATCTTGAAAAGTCCGGGCTGCAGAAGGACCTCGACAAGCTTGGCTTCAACCTTGTCGGTTTCGGCTGCACCACGTGCATCGGCAATTCCGGGCCGCTGCCGCCGGAGAATTCCAAGGCGATCAACGACAACGATCTCGTTGCCGCGGCAGTGCTATCGGGCAACCGGAATTTCGAGGGCCGCGTCAATGCGGACGTGCGCGCCAACTATCTCGCATCACCACCGCTCGTTGTTTCTTATGCAATCGCCGGATCGATGAATGTCGACGTCGCACGTGACCCACTTGGCGTCGACCAGAAGGGCAAGAAGGTTTTCCTCAAGGATATCTGGCCTTCGAACAAGGAGATCGGCGACTTCGTTGCCAAGAACATCACGCGCCAGATGTTCTCCAAGAAATACGCCGACGTATTCAAGGGCGACGCCAACTGGCGCAAGATCAGCGTCAAGGGCGGCATGACCTACGACTGGGACAAGAAATCGACCTACGTGCAGAACCCGCCATATTTCGTCGGCATGGGGCGGCACCCGAAACCCCTCGAAGATATCGTTGACGCGCGCGTTCTCGCACTGCTGCTCGATTCGATCACGACCGACCACATATCGCCTGCTGGCTCGATCAAGGTCGATTTGCCGGCCGGTAAATATCTCATCGATCACAAGGTCAAACCGGCCGACTTCAACCAGTACGGCACGCGCCGAGGCAATCACGAAGTGATGATGCGCGGCACCTTTGCCAATATTCGCATCAAGAACCAGATGGTTCCCGGCGTCGAAGGCGGCGTCACAGTTCACTATCCGTCGAAGCAACGGATGGCGATCTACGACGCGGCCATGAAATACAAGGCCGATAGGGTGCCGCTAGTGGTCTTCGCTGGCAAAGAGTATGGCAGCGGCTCTTCACGCGACTGGGCCGCCAAAGGCTCGGTCCTGCTCGGCATTCGGGCGGTGATTGCGCAATCGTTCGAGCGCATTCACCGGTCCAACCTGGTGGGCATGGGCGTCATGCCCCTGGTCTTCGAAGAGGGGACGTCTTGGCAGTCGTTGGGCCTCAGGGGCGACGAGCAGGTCACGATCCGCGGCCTGCATGGCGAGCTCAAGCCGCACCAGCGGCTGATAGCCGAAATCGTCTCAGGGAATGGGACTTCGAAGCGAGTGCCGCTGGTTTGCCGCATCGACACGCTCGACGAGCTCGATTATTTCAAGAGCGGCGGGATTTTGCAGTACGTGCTGCGGCAATTGGCGGACTAGCCGGTATCTGACCGGTATTTTGTTAACGGTCGCAGGATAGGGTCACTCACCGCGAAGTGAGTGGCGGGTGATCTAGGGGGCGATTTATAAGGCGCGTGCGAGGCAGGGGATAGCGGGATTGATATGAACTATCGCCACATCACCTTTGCAGTCGCCTTCGTTTTCGGCTCCATGGCCGCGCCGGCTTCCGCGGAGCCGCGCGCCGTTGTCGAGCTTTTCACCAGCCAGGGCTGCTCCTCGTGCCCCGCCGCCGACAAGCTGCTCGGCGAACTGTCGCGTGATCCGTCGCTGATCACGATGAGCTTGGCCGTCGATTACTGGGATTATCTCGGTTGGAAAGACACGCTCGCTCTGCACGGTCATACCGACCGCCAGCGCGCCTATGCCGAAGCGCGCGGGGATCGCGAAGTGTATACGCCACAAGTGGTCGTCAACGGCGTCGTCCATGTGCTTGGCAGCGACAAGTCGGCGATCGAAAAGGCGATTGCACAAACGCGCCGCAATCCCACAACGCTGTCATTGCCCGTGACCATGTCTGTTGCCGATGGCAAGGTGACGGTGAAAGTGCCCGACGCCCAAGGCGAGAAACACAGCGGCGAAGTCTGGCTTTGCCCGGTCTCGGGCAAGGTCGCCGTGCAGATCGGACGCGGGGAGAACCACGACCGCACGCTGACCTATCACAACGTCGTCCGGCGCTGGATTAAGCTCGGCGATTGGAATGGCAAGGCGACGACCTACAGTGTCGCGCTGAGTGATATTCCGAAGGACAAGTATTCGCTCAAGGACATCGATCGAACTCGATGTCATCGTGCAAAGCGGTGTGGCCTCAAAGCCTGGTCCGATGCTCGGCGCGGCGTCGACAAGCTGTTGCACATCCCCGTCGAACTGAATCCGGTTCACACATTCGGAAAAAAGATCGGGCCGGCGATGAGCCGGCCCGAAGGCATTAGGGGATTGAACCGTACGCGGAACTCAACTGGCCCGGCCGATCGAACCCCGGGGGGCTGGGGGGCTGAGGAATCCGGTGCTCGTACCGGACCGGGCCTTGAGGCAACATCTGCCTTATCCCAATGCAGCGTGACCGGCGATTGACCGAAATTGGGCGTTATTGTGGGAGGATTTAACGACTTCGTGATCGTTCAGCGGGCGATTTCGCACGTTTTCTGGCCGCCCGGGTCATGAGGAAAGGCTTGCCGTCCAGCGCAGCCGGCGCGATCATTGTCTGCCACTACAAGGGAGGCGCCGTATGACGTTCGGTTCCGGCGAAATCGACCCTAGCCAGTCCCCCGGGGGCGGTGCCCCGGTACGCACGGCACCCGCCCCCGTAAGTCAGGTCACGTTTAGCCGCCGCGAGCTCAATCGCATTCTCGATCTGTATGGGCGCAAGGTTGCAGCCGGTGAGTGGCGAGATTACGCCATCGACTTCCTCAAAGACCGCGCGGTTTTCTCGGTGTTCCGCCGTGCCTCGGAAGTGCCGCTCTATCGCATCGAAAAAAACCCGAAACTGTCGCGCCGACAAGGTGCCTATAGCGTGATTTCTGCGACCGGCCTGATCGTGCGGCGTGGCCACGAACTCGATCGCGTGTTGCGATCGATCGACCGGCTGGCGCTTGTGGCCAACTGAGCCGTCAAGGGGGCTTGCTTGCCCCCGGCCCCAGGGCGAGCTGCATCAGAACACTGTCGAGCCAGCGGTCGAACTTGTAGCCGATATTTTTGAATATGCCGGCATGTTCGAAGCCCGCGGCCTCGTGCAAGCCGATCGAAGCTGCCTGGTTCGAATCTCCAATCACCGCGACCATCAAACGAAATCCTTTTTCGGTGCAGGCCTCGATGAGGGCCTGCAGCAGTGCCTTGCCGACGCCGCGACGGTGAGTGTCGGGCGCGACGTAGACCGAGTTTTCCACGGTGAAACGGTAGGCCGGCCGTGAGCGGTAGGGCCCGGCATAGGCGTAGCCGACGACGGCTCCGTCGACGACCGCCACCAAATAAGGAAAGCCGCGCGCTGTGAGCTCATTGAAACGACGGGTCATCTCGGCTTCGTCGGGTGCGTTAAGCTCGAATGAGGCCGTACCATGCTCGACGGAATGGGCGTAGATACGCGTAATTGCCGGGACGTCGGCGCGCGTGGCGGGTCGAACGGTGATGGTCATGCGCGCGAAGGCTATCAAAAAGCAAACGCCCGGGCATGAGCCCGGGCGCGCATTGCAGTCCTGTTGTCGGCGCCTAGCGGCGATCGCCCATAAAGCGCAGCAGGAACAGGAATATGTTGATGAAGTCGAGATAGAGCTTCAACGCACCCATGACAGCCTTGCGGCCGGCAATCGTGCCGTCGTCATTGACGCTGTACATCTCCTTGATCCGCTGCGTGTCGTAGGCGGTCAAACCTGCGAAGATCAGCACGCCGATCGCCGAGATCGCGAACTCAAGTCCGCTGCTCTTGAGAAACATGTTCACGAGCATCGCCAGAATAAGTCCAAACAATCCCATGGTCAGGAACGACCCGATGGGCGAGAGATCGCGCTGTGTCGTATAGCCGTAGAGACTCAACGCACCAAACGACGCCGCGGAGATGAAGAACGTGCGGGTGATCGACGCGCCGGTATAGGCGAGGAACACCGAAGACAGCATGAGCCCGAGCAGACCGGCGTAAAGCATGAACAGCATGAGCGCCGTACTTGGCTGCAGGCTGTTGATCCGGAAGCTCAGGAAGAACACAAGTCCAAGCGTTCCGAGAAACAGCACGATCGTCAGCGGGCCGCTGAAGATCGTCTGCCCGAATGACGTCAGGCCGGTGATCCGCCCTGCCGCATCGGTGACCACGGCGGCATTGAAGGTAAGCCAGGCGACGACGCCGGTCAGAGCGACGCCGGCGGCCATGTAATTGTAGACGCGGATCATGTAAGCGCGCAGGCCTACATCGATCGCCTCAGCACGCGCGGCGCCGAAGCCGCGGGCAGCTACGTTACGGTCGTAGTCCGACATCGAAGTTTCCTCTCTCATATCCCGGCTTTGGCCGGTTACACGTCACGCGCGACAGCCTAGCGCTATCGCGCTCGTGTTCCGAATCTAGTGGCTGGCTAGGCTTGGCGCCAGATATGGCCTGACAATGACCCTGCACCATTAATTTCCAGGCCCCGAATATAGCCCAAATGCCGGACGGCCGCGCGATACGCGGCGGAATGTCGCAAAAACTAGAGATTCCTCAGCACGGGCGCCGGCTTCTGGCCTAGCGCCACATAGGTGCCGGCAAGCCCCAGAACGACGGTAACCATGACCGCAATGCCCGTGGCCGCCAGTGCCGGCCAGGGTAGCCAGGTAAACGGCAGGTGCATGAGCTGCACGACGATCAGCCAGGCGGAGAGAGAGCCGGCGATGACTCCGAAGAGTGCCGTGGCCAACCCGATCAGCAGGTATTCGATCGCGTAGGCCGAAATCAGATGACGTCGCGTGGCACCAAGCGTTTTAAGGATCACCGCATCGTAAACCCGATGGCGATGGCCGGCCGCCAGCGCCCCGCCGAGCACCAGCACGGCAGCGACAAGCGTAACGGCACTGGCGCCGCGAATGGCCAGTACCAGATTGGTCACAATACCGCCGATTGCTTCCAGCGCCTCTTTCACACGCACGGCGGTAACCATCGGAAATGACTCAGCCACGGCCCGGATCGTGGCTGCTTCCTGTGACGGCGTTCCGCCTCCTGGATACGTCAAAGTCGCAAGGTTCGAATGCGGCGCCCCGGCAAAAGCGTTTGGTGAGAACACCATTACGAAATTGATCCCGAGACTTTCCCAGTCCACCAGACGCATGTTGGCGATGGTGGCGGTGATGTTGCGGCCGAGCACATTCACGGTCACCGGATCTCCGAGTTTGAGACCGAGCCCGTCGGCAATGCGTTTCTCGAATGAGACCAGCGGCGGTCCGTTGTAATCTTTCCCCCACCACTGCCCTTCGACCAGTCGCGAGCCGGTCGGGACTTCGCTGGCATAGGTGATGCCGCGGTCGCCCTGCAGCACCCAGGCGGCGTCGTCTCGCGGTTTGATGTTCTCTGCTGGTGTACCGCCGGCCGAAAGTATCCGGCCGCGCAACATTGGCACGTCGTCAAGCTTTGCCGAGGGCGCATGAGCGCGAATGAAATTTTCGAAGCGCTCGGTCTGGTCGGCCGGGATATCGAGGAAATAGAACGAGGGCGCCTTCGCAGGCAGTTCATTCGAGAATTGCCGACGAAGGTTGCCGTCGATCTCGATAACGGTCACCAGCAGCGTAATACCCAGCCCGAGTGAGAGCACAATGGTGGGGGTCAGCGCGCCCGGACGGTGGATGTTGGCGATCGCCATTCGCAGCCCGGCGGAACGCGGGCGCGGCAGACGTCTCGCCGCCATCATCAGGAACGCCGCAACCACGCGCAGCAGCACGAACACCGCCGCGGCCGTGCCGACGTAGATGACGGCGACCCGCCGGTCATACGCCAGCAGCACGGCGAGCGCGGCGAGAGTGACAGCGGCGAGAGCCGTAAGCGCGACATAGCGTTTGCGCGGCCAGCGCAGTTGTGGGGCCACCATATCCCGGAAAAGTGCGCCGACCGGCACATCGTGCGCGCGTCCGAGCGGCCACAGGGCGAACGCGAGTGCTGTGAGAACGCCGTAGACGATTGCCAGCATGAGCTCGCCGGGATGCAGCGCGGGAACGATCGGCAAGGGGATGATTGCGCCGAATGCCCACCAGATCAGGAACGGCAGGGACGCCCCGACGACAGCTCCCACGATGCCGCCGGCGATCGCAAGCAATACAACCTGCGTCAGATAGATCACGAAGATGCGGCGTCCGCTGGCGCCCAACGCCTTCATAGTGGCGATGGTGTCGCGGCGCCGATCGAGATGGCTTTTTACGGCGTTGCCGACGCCGACACCGCCGACCAGCAGTGCGGTCAGGCCGACGATGGTGAGAAATTGAGTAAACCGCTCGACGTTGCGTTCGAGACGCGGCGACGCGTTGCTCCGGCTGCGGATGTCCCAACCGGCTTCCGGCAATTGCGTGCGCGCCTGCGCGGCCACAGCCTTTGCACTGTCGTCGGAAGCATTGTTGGCAGGAAGTCTCAGTCGATAGTGCCACCGCACAAGGCTGCCCGGCTGCAATAAACCGGTCGCGCGCAGGGCGTCTTCGGTCACCAGCAGACGGGGCCCGAAGCCGATGCCGCCCGCGAGCTTGTCGGGCTCATTGGCAAGCGCGGCGCGAATTTCAATCGTTGTGCCGCCAATGGTGAGCCGCGCCCCTGGTTTGATCTCAAGTCGCGCCATCAGCGTCTGGTCGGCTACGCCCCCGAAAACTCCGTTACGCTCGGCCAGCGCACCCAACACCGGTCCGGGCGGATCGAGTGTTGCTTCTCCGAACAACGGATAGGCGGCGTCGACCGCTTTCAATTCGACCAACGTTGCCTCGCCACCCGGCGTACGAGCCATCGCTCGCAGAGTCGCAACGGTCG
The DNA here is from genome assembly GCA_963736275.1 of uncultured Alphaproteobacteria bacterium. Lineage (GTDB taxonomy): Bacteria > Pseudomonadota > Alphaproteobacteria > Rhizobiales > Xanthobacteraceae > Pseudolabrys. The sequence continues at coordinate 108,476 of CAVTOP010000004.1, read as the reverse complement.
ACGTTCTGCCGCGAGCACTGAGAAATGCCATTTCTGGCTGGGTTGCTTCACGCTGGATCAGCGTAAAGGCGAGGTCGCCTCCAAGAATCACCTGACCTTCGCGCGCCAGGCCGTCGGCAAGACTTGCCGCCAGCGATCCGACGCCGGCAATTGCCATACTGCCCAGCGCGATGCAGGCGACGAAGACATAGAAGCCGCGAATTCCCGCACGCAGTTCGCGCAACGCGAAGCGCAGCGGCAACCATCGTCCATTGGGTTCGGACCGTTTGGCTGTGATCACGACACACTCACTCCGTCGAGGCGTCCCGACCGCAGCCGAACGACGCGGGCACACCGGGCGGCAAGCGCCGGATCGTGTGTGACCAGCACCAGCGTCGATTTGCGTCTGGCATGCCCGGCAAACAAAAGTTCGATGATCTGCTTGCCGGTATCCTCGTCCAGGTTTCCGGTCGGTTCATCGGCGACGATGATCGCGGGATTCGGCGCAAGCGCACGTGCGACCGCTACGCGCTGCTGCTCACCGCCCGACAATTGCGCTGGATAGTGATCGAGCCGGTCACCCAATCCCACAGCGACGAGTTCGTCGCGTGCCTGGGTGTGCGCGTCGGACATCCCGGCCAATTCCAAAGGCACGGCAACATTTTCAAGCGCTGTCATTGTCGGGATCAGGTGAAACGACTGGAAGACAATCCCCACATGGCGGCCGCGAAATTGGGCGAGTGCATCTTCATCGAGCGTGCTCAGGTTCTCGCCGGCGACCGTCACGGTTCCTGAATCGGACCGTTCGAGGCCAGCCATTACCATCAGCAAGGTCGATTTGCCGGAGCCGGATGGTCCAACGAGGCCAATTGCCTCGCCGCTTCCTATATGCAGGTCGATATCTTTGAGGATATGAACACGGGCTGCACCCTGCCCGAGCGAGAGATTAACACCGGCAAGCGCAATGGCCGGGCCCGCCTGGAAGTTATTCGTCATGAGACCTCATTTTCCGCAGCCTCGCTCATATGGGAGGAACCCCATCCAGGTCCAGCGCCTTGCACGTTGGCTGCTGCTCGCGTTGTTTTGCATGTTCGTGCCCGTTGGTGCCGCGAGTGCGGCGGACAGACCGGTTCGTGTCGTCGTTCTAGGGGATTCGCTGACGGCTGGTTTTGGCCTGCCAGCCGAGGACGCATTCCCGGCAAAGCTTGCGCGGGCACTCAATGCGAAGGGCGTTGCAGCTACAATTGCGAATGCCGGCGTGTCAGGCGACACCGCTTCAGGAGGATTAAGCCGCCTGGACTGGTCTGTCCCGGATGGCACCGATGCCGTGATCCTCGAGCTTGGGGCGAACGACGCTTTGCGCGGCCTTGATCCGAAGGTCACGAAGGCGGCGCTCGATGCGATCCTGCGCAAGCTCGCCGATCGACGTATTGTTGTTCTGCTGGCCGGGATGCAGGCGCCGCGCAATCTCGGATCCGATTACACGCGCGATTTCGATTCCATCTATCGTGCGCTTGCGTCGACTCACACGGTCGTCTTTTATCCGTTCTTCCTTGAGGGAGTGGCTTCAGATCCCAAACTGAATCAGGCGGACGGGCTGCATCCAAATGCAGCCGGCGTCGACGCGATCGTGGCGCGTATTCTGCCGCAGGTTGAGGAACTGGTTGCCCGGGCACGCACCGCGCGTGCCTCGTGATTGGAAATCCGGTCATGCCGCGTCTCTTCACAGGTGTCGAGATTCCCCCTGATGTCGGACAGGCGTTGGCAACCTTGCGCGGCGGGTTGCCCGGCGCCCGCTGGATCGACCCGGGAAACTATCACCTGACGTTGCGGTTCATCGGCGACGTCGATGACGACGTTGCACATGAGGTGGCTTCGATGCTTGGGCGCGTCAAACGCGGCCCGTTCGAGCTGCACATGGAGGGATTGATCTCGTTTGGCGGCCGCAAACCGCGTGCGGTCGTCGCCGGTGTCGCCCCGGCGCAGGCCTTGCTCGATGTTCAGTCAGAGCATGAGCGCCTGATGCAGCGCATCGGGCTGGAGCCGGAGGGCCGTAAATTCACGCCACACGTGACGCTAGCGCGCTTGCGTGAATTGTCCAGCCAGCAGGTCGCCGAATATCTTTCGGCCCGTGGCTATTTCCGCACGTCGCCGTTCCGGGTCTCGCGATTTGTGTTGTTCTCGTCACGGGCATCCGTCGGCGGCGGACCCTATGTGGTCGAGGCGGGTTACCCGCTCAGCAGCTAATCATGCCGGATTGAATAGCCTGGACTGCACGTCGAGAAAGGCGGCCGTGACGCTGTGCGTATCGGCGATCATCTCGCGCGTCAGCGACAGCACGGTAAAACGCGGGGGGTCGACTTCCCCGACAACGCTGCCGAAATCGAACGTGAGATCGGCTTCGAACTTGCTAGCCAACTGCTGCATTCGCCGGTTGTCGGCAAGACAGTGCATGCGCAACAGCTTGATGCCACGATTGCGTGCGCTCAAAAGCGTGCGCTCGAGCAATACCGTCCCGACGCCATGACTCTGCCACGGCAACTCGACGCTGAAGGCGGCTTCACCCTCGCGTGCAAACACGGAGCCAATGGACCGGAGTTCTGCGACGCCCCGCAGCACGCCGTCAACAAAGAAGCCGTGCAGCACTACGCCGAAGCTGCCCGTCGACGCCGCGTGCTGCGCGATGAATTCGTCCGAAACGGCGCCCGAAAAGCGCCGATTGCGGCTTTCGCGATCGAGACAAAGCAAGTGGTCGCGATAGGCGTCGGTCTCGCCGATCCATAGTTTGCGGATTACGCCGCCGTCGGGCAAAGGTTCATCCATATTGGCTCTCCTCAACAAAATTGGCGGCCCTGGTTGCGGACGTGTTTCCGGGGTTGCCGTTCGGTAGATCCCGAATCGCACGCTCCAATGAATATGGTGCATTGCAGCAATAATTCGACTTATGATCGTGCCCGGAAACCCTCATCCGCGAAAAATGCATACCTGCCAAGGGATTACCGCAGCAATTGTGCGCAATATAACCGGGATGGTGCCGGCACTGATTTACAGCAGGCGTCGTTCACCTTAGGTCTCGCGAGCAAGCCTTCCGTTTGCCCTGGTCGCAATGTCCGAAACCTTCAGCACCCGCTACGCGGCGCTTGTCGCGGCCGGAAAGATCGAGGCCGATCCCGGCCAGGCGATGCTGGGCCGGCGACTGACAGCGCTCGAGCAGCGCATCGATCAGCACCGACTGGCGCGCAAATCATCGTCGCTCGGCTGGCTTTTCGGAAAACGTGAACAGGCTGGCGCGCCGCTAGAGGGCCTCTACGTCTACGGAGAGGTTGGCCGCGGCAAGACGATGCTGATGGATCTCTTTTTTGAGACCAGTGCAGTCGTCCGCAAACGCCGCGTGCATTTCCACGAATTCATGGCCGACGTGCACGAGCGCGTTCATGTCTACCGGCAGGAGATCAAGAACGGCGAGGCCAGCGAGCACGATCCGATCCAGCGCGCGGCGGCCGCGATCGCGGAAGAAACCTGGCTTTTGTGCTTCGATGAATTCCACGTCACCGACATCGCCGACGCCATGATTCTCGGACGGCTGTTCACGCGGTTGTTCGAGCTCGGCGTTGTCGTGGTCGCAACGTCGAATCTTGCGCCGAACGAACTCTACAAGGACGGGCTCAACCGTGCTCTGTTTCTACCTTTCATTGCGCTGCTCGACCGCCACTGCGAGGTCGTCCGGCTCGAGGCACGCGTCGATTTCCGGCTGGAAAAACTTACCGGCGTTCCGACCTGGCATGTACCTGACGATGCGAAAGCCGACGCTGCGCTTGACGAGGCCTGGCGGCGGCTTGCTGGCGGTCACGCCGGCGCGCCGCAGGAACTTATCGTTAAGGGGCATTCAGTGCGGATACCGAAAGCCGCAATGGGAGTCGCACGATTTTCGTTCGAGGATTTATGTGCGCAGCCGCTGGCGGCAAGCGATTATCTCAAGATTGCGCACGAGTTTCATACCGTGATCCTCGACCACATTCCGGTGATGGACTACGCGCAGAGGAACGAGGCCAAACGCTTTATCATTCTGATCGACACGCTCTACGACAATGCGGTGAAGCTGCTGGCCTCGGCGGGGGCGCAACCCGACGAGCTATACACCGCGACCGAGGGCTACGAGGCCAATGAGTTCAAGCGCACCGCTTCGCGCCTGATCGAAATGCGATCACAGGCTTACCTCGGCCTCCCGCACGGCGCGAGACAAGGTCCCGCGTTCGACACTAAGGAAATCATCGAGACCTGACGCTGATTTGGCTCTGGACTCGGAGCCTGCCGTTTGCTGGTATAATGTATACAAGGACGCAACACCCGGGTTTCGGTGCCTTGTCGGGCCAAACCTAACCGGTTAACCACCACGCGGCCGCGATCCGCGGCAGCAGCAAGTCGAGAGTTTTCCCACCATGGCGCGTAACAAAATCGCGTTGATCGGTGCTGGCCAGATCGGCGGCACGCTGGCGCATCTCATTGGCCTCAAGCAACTCGGCGACGTCGTGATGTTCGACGTCATGGAAGGGATTCCGCAGGGCAAGGCGCTCGATATCGCGGAGTCCTCGCCGGTCAACGATTTTGACGCCAAGTTCGTTGGCACCAACAGTTATGACGCCATCGAGGGCGCCAACGTTTGTATCGTGACCGCAGGCGTACCGCGCAAGCCGGGCATGAGCCGCGACGATCTTCTCGACATCAATCTCAAGGTGATGGGGCAGGTCGGCTCCGGCATCAAGAAATACGCACCGGACGCGTTCGTCATCTGCATCACGAACCCGCTCGACGCGATGGTCTGGGCCTTGCAGAAAAGCTGCGGCCTGCCGCAGCAGCGGGTCGTGGGGATGGCAGGCGTGCTGGATTCCGCGCGCTTCCGGTATTTCCTCGCCGACGAATTCCACGTCTCGGTCGAAGACGTGACCGCTTTTGTGCTCGGCGGGCACGGCGACACGATGGTGCCGCTGATCCGCTATTCGGCGGTCGCCGGAATCCCGGTGCCCGACCTGGTGAAGATGGGTTGGACCACGCAAGCGCGCGTCGATGACATCGTGAAACGGACCGCCAACGGCGGCGCCGAAATCGTCAACCTGCTCAAGACCGGTTCGGCCTTTTACGCGCCGGCAGCGTCGGCGATTGCGATGGCGGAGAGCTATCTCCTCGACAAGAAGCGCGTGCTGCCCTGCGCCGCCTGGCTCAATGGCGAATACGGCATCAAGGACCTCTATGTCGGTGTGCCGGTCGTGATCGGCGCCAAGGGCGTCGAGCGCATCGTCGAGATCGAGTTCAACGGCAGCGAGCGCGCGATGTTCGAAAAATCGGCGGCAGCTGTGCAGGGCCTGGTCGAGGCCTGCAAGAAGATTGCGCCTAATCTCGGCAATTAAAAAGCGACGGGTGGCATGAATATCCACGAATATCAGGCGAAAGCTGTATTGCGCGAATTCGGTGTCCCGGTGCCGCGCGGTGTTCCGGCTTTCAATGTTGACGAGGCCGTCAATGGCGCCAAGGAACTGGGTGGTCCTGTCTGGGTCGTGAAGGCGCAGATTCACGCCGGGGGGCGGGGCAAGGCGGGCGGCGTCAAGGTCGTGAAATCAATCGACGATGTGAAGAAGGAATCCGCGCGCATTCTCGGCTCGACGCTGGTCACGCATCAGACCGGCCCGCACGGCAAGAAGGTCAACCGGCTGTACATCGAGGAAGGCTCGGCCATCGACCGCGAGTTCTACCTCTCGGCACTGATCGACCGTGAGACCTCACGCGTCGCCTTCGTGGTCTCGACCGAAGGCGGCATGGACATTGAGGAAGTCGCACACAAGACGCCCGAAAAGATCCTTACCTTTTCGGTCGATCCGGCAACCGGCATCATGCCGCACCACGGTCGTCGCGTGGCGCAGACACTGAAACTCAGTGGCGATCTCGCCAAGCAGATCGAGGCGATCCTGCCGAAGCTGTACGCCGCCTTCACGAGCAAGGATATGAGCCTGCTCGAGATCAATCCGCTGGTGGTGACCAAGGACAACAAGATCATTTGTCTCGACGCCAAGGTCGGTTTCGACGGCAACGCGCTCTATCGCCACGCCGACATCGTCGCGCTGCGCGACCTGACCGAGGAAGACGAGAAGGAGATCGAAGCATCGAAATACGATCTCAACTACATCGCGCTCGACGGCTCGATCGGCTGCATGGTCAACGGTGCCGGACTTGCGATGGCGACCATGGACATCATCAAGCTCTACGGCATGGCGCCCGCCAATTTTCTCGATGTCGGCGGCAGCGCAACCAAGGAGAAAGTGACGGCGGCGTTCAAGATCATCACCTCCGATCCAAACGTGAAAGGCATCCTGGTCAACATCTTCGGCGGCATCATGAAGTGCGATGTGATCGCCGAAGGCGTCGTCGCCGCGGTGAAGGAGGTCGGCCTGAAGGTGCCGCTGGTCGTGCGGCTCGAGGGCACCAATGTCGATCTCGGCAAGAAGATCATCAAGGAATCCGGACTCAACGTGACGTCGGGCGACGACCTCGACGACGCCGCGCAAAAGATCGTCAAAGCCGTGAAGGGCGCCGCGTAATGTCCATCCTCATCGACAAGAGCACCAAGGTCATCTGCCAGGGTTTCACCGGCAAGAACGGCACCTTCCATTCGCAGGCGGCCGTCGCCTACGGCACCAGGATGGTCGGCGGCACATCGCCGGGCAAAGGCGGCTCGACCCATCTCGATCTGCCGGTCTTCGACACCGTTGCCGAGGCCAAGGAAAAAACCGGCTGCGACGCGAGCGTGATCTATGTGCCACCGGCCGGCGCCGGCGATGCCATCTGCGAAGCGGTCCAGGCTGAAATTCCGCTGATCGTCTGCATCACCGAGGGCATCCCCGTAATGGACATGGTCAAGGTGAAGCGTTCGCTCACCGGCTCGAAGTCGCGTCTCATCGGCCCGAACTGCCCCGGCGTGATGACGGCGGGCGAGTGCAAGATCGGCATCATGCCGGGCAATATTTTCAAGCCAGGCAAGGTCGGCATCGTCTCGCGCTCCGGCACCCTCACCTATGAGGCGGTTTTCCAGACCAGCCGCGAGGGTCTTGGCCAGACGACGGCAGTCGGCATTGGCGGGGACCCCGTGAAGGGAACTGAATTCATTGCGGTGCTGGAGATGTTTCTTGCCGACCCGAAAACCGAGTCGATCGTCATGATCGGCGAAATCGGCGGCGCGGCCGAGGAAGATGCCGCGCAGTTCCTGACGGATGAGGCCAAGCGCGGTCGCACGAAACCGATGGTTGGCTTCATTGCCGGTCGCACCGCGCCTCCCGGCCGCCGTATGGGGCATGCCGGTGCGATCATCTCGGGCGGAAAGGGCGATGCCGAGTCCAAAATTGCAGCAATGGAATTCGGCGGGAATCAAGGTATCACCGTCCCCAGCCCGGATTGGCAAGACGCTGGTGGAAGTTCTGAAATCCTGATTTAGTGTTAGGTCTTTCGCAGACTTACAGACGTCATAAATAGAGTTACAACAACCACATCGACGCTGCGCCCGGCTTTGGGCGCGGCGAAGCGCGCATTTTCAGGCCGCGCAAGGATCAGACCATGTCCCGCCAGGACGCCAACGCCATCTTTGCCAACACGTCTTTCCTGTACGGCGGCAATGCCGCCTACATCGAAGACCTCTATGCGAAGTACGAGGCCGATCCGGCGGCGGTCGATGCCGAGTGGCGGGCCTTTTTCCAGAGTTTGAAGGACGAGAAAGCTGACGTTGTCAAAAGCGCGCGCGGAGCCTCTTGGAAAAAGCCGAACTGGCCGGTGCGCGCCAATGGCGATCTCGTCGCGGCGCTCGACGGCCAATGGGCCGAAACCGAAAAGAAGATCGGCGAGAAGATCTCGGCGACGGCGCAAGCGAAGGGTGTCGAGCTCACACCCGCCGACGTCTTACAGGCGACGCGCGATTTCGATTCACGCACTGATGCTGATCCGTGCCTACCGCATCCGCGGCCACTTCCACGCCAAGCTCGATCCGCTCGGACTCGAGCCTGAAAAGAACGAGGAAGAACTGGACCCGCGCTCCCACGGCTTCACCGAAGCCGACATGGACCGGAAGATCTATCTCGACAAGGTGCTCGGCCTCGAGTTCGCCTCGATGCGCGAAATCGTCGGCATCCTTCGCCGGACCTACTGCCAGACGCTCGGTGTCGAGTTCATGCACATCTCGAATGCCGCCCAGAAAAGCTGGATCCAGGAACGCATCGAAGGCCGCGACAAGGAGATCACCTTCACCCGCGAAGGCAAGCGCGCGATCCTCAACAAGCTGGTGGAAGCGGAAGGCTTCGAGAAATTTCTCGACGTCAAATACACCGGCACCAAGCGCTTCGGCCTCGATGGCGCCGAGGCGCTGATTCCGGCGCTGGAGCAGATCATCAAGCGCGGCGGCAATCTCGGCGTGAAGGAAATCTGCATTGGCATGTCGCACCGCGGCCGGCTCAATGTGCTCACGCAGGTGATGGGCAAGCCGCACCGCGCGTTGTTCCACGAATTCAAGGGCGGCTCGGCGACGCCGGACGAGATCGAAGGCTCCGGAGACGTGAAATATCACCTTGGCGCCTCGTCGGACCGCGAGTTCGACAACAACAAGGTGCATCTGTCGCTCACGGCAAATCCGTCGCATCTGGAAATTGTCGATCCGGTGACGCTCGGAAAAGTGCGCGCCAAGCAGGATCAGCATGGCGCGACCCCTGATGAGCGTACGATGGTGATGCCGCTGCTGATCCACGGCGACGCCGCGTTCGCGGGTCAGGGTGTCGTGGCGGAATGCTTCGGCCTGTCCGGCCTGAAAGGTTACCGCACCGGCGGCTCGCTGCATTTCATCGTCAACAACCAGATCGGGTTCACGACCTACCCGCGCTACTCGCGCTCATCGCCTTATCCGTCCGACGTCGCCAAGATGATCGAGGCGCTGATTTTCCACGTGAACGGCGACGACCCGGAAGCGGTGGTGTTTGCCGCGAAAGTCGCGATCGAGTACCGGCAGAAATTCCAGAAGCCCGTCGTCATCGACATGTTCTGCTACCGGCGCTTCGGCCACAACGAAGGCGACGAGCCCTCGTTCACTCAGCCGCTGATGTACAAGAAGATCCGCGCGCACCCGACGACGCTCGAGATCTACGGCGAAAAGCTCGTCGGTGAGGGTGTCGTCACCAAAGGCGAAGTCGAGAAGATGAAGGCCGATTGGCGCACGCGGCTCGACGCCGAATTAGAGGCGGGCGGCGGCTACAAGCCGAACAAAGCCGATTGGCTCGACGGACGCTGGTCCGGAATGAAAGCAGCGCGCGATGCCGACGATCCGCGGCGTGGCAATACCGGCGTCGATGCCGGCCTGCTGCGCGAGATCGGCAAGAAGATCACCACCGTTCCGGAAGAGTTCGCCGTCCACAGGACGATCCAGCGCTTCCTCGAGCATCGCGCCAAGGCGATTGAAAGCGGCGAAGGAATCGACTGGGCGACAGGCGAAGCGCTCGCCTTGTGCTCGCTGCTCAAGGAAGGCCATCCCGTGCGGCTGTCCGGCCAGGACAGCGAACGTGGCACCTTTTCGCAGCGCCACTCGGTGCTGTTCGATCAGAACACCGAAGAGCGCCACACGTCGTTCAACCATCTCGGTGATCCGCAGGCGCGCTTCGAGGTGCTCAATTCGAGCCTCTCGGAAGAAGCCGTGCTCGGCTTCGAATACGGCTATTCCACCGCAGAGCCGAATGCCTTGACGATGTGGGAAGCGCAGTTCGGCGACTTTGCCAACGGCGCGCAAGTGGTATTCGACCAGTTCATTTCGTCGGGCGAGCGTAAATGGCTGCGCATGTCAGGCCTCGTTTGCCTGTTGCCGCATGGCTACGAGGGGCAGGGGCCGGAGCACTCATCGGCGCGGCTCGAGCGCTTCCTGCAGATGTGCGCGGAAGATAACATGCAGGTTGCGAACTGCACCACGCCGGCCAACTACTTCCACATCCTGCGCCGGCAGCTCAAACGTGAAATCCGCAAACCGCTGATCCTGATGACGCCGAAATCGTTGCTGCGCCACAAACGCGCGGTGTCGCGCCTCGACGAAATGACAAACGGCACCTCGTTCCACCGGCTTCTTTGGGACGACGCGCAATTGCTGCCGAACGAGAAGATCAAGCTCGTTGCCGACGACAAGATCCGGCGCGTCGTCATGTGCTCGGGCAAGGTCTATTACGATCTCTACGAGGAACGCGACAAACGCGGCATCAACGACATTTATATTCTGCGGCTCGAGCAGCTTTATCCATTCCCGACCAAGGCGCTGGTTGCGGAGCTTTCCCGCTTCAAACAGGCGGAAATGGTCTGGTGCCAGGAAGAGCCGCGCAACATGGGCGCCTGGTTCTTCGTCGACGTTTTCCTGCAATGGATTCTCAACCAGATTGGCGCCAAGCATCGCACCATGCGCTACGCCGGGCGTCCGGCGTCAGCGTCGACCGCCGTCGGGCAGATGTCGAAGCATCTGGCGCAGCTCAAACAGTTCCTCGATGATGCATTGGGATAATTGATTGGCTGCCATGGCCGGCATGGCGAATGAGAGGTAAGGCAAGACATGGCTGACATCCGCGTGCCCACCCTCGGCGAATCCGTGACCGAAGCGACGGTCGGAAAATGGTTCAAGCAGCCGGGCGATGCGGTGGCGGTCGATGAGCCGCTGGTCGAGCTTGAGACGGACAAGGTGACGCTTGAGGTGCCCGCTCCGGCAGCGGGCGTGTTGTCGGAAGTTGCTGTGAAGAACGGCGATACGGTCGCCGTCGGAGCATTGCTCGGGCAAATCAAGGAAGGAGCGGGCGCGCAACCAAGACCGGCCGCCGCGCCGACCGTCACAAAGCCCGCCGCCAGCCCGACGGGCGCTCCGGACGAGAAAACCAGCAAAACAAAGCCAATTGGCGCTGGCCCCGAACAGCCTCAACCCCGCGAGATGGCAGTGCCGCCCTCGGTGCGCAAGCTGGCGGCGGAAAGCGGCGTCGACCCGTCGAAAGTCACCGGCACAGGCCTGCACGGGCAGGTTGGCAAAGGCGACATGCTAACCGCGATCGAGCGCGCTGCCGCGCAGCCGACGCCGGTCTCTGCGCCGGTGCAGATGCGCGCGCCGTCACCGGCCGACGATGCTGCCCGTGAAGAGCGCGTGCATATGACGCGGTTGCGCCAAACGATTGCACGCCGCCTGAAGGACGCACAGAACACGGCCGCCATGCTCACGACCTTCAATGAGGTCGACATGAGTGCCGTGATGCACCTGCGCGATCAGTACAAGGATCTGTTCGAGAAGAAGCACGGCGTGAAGCTTGGCTTCATGGGCTTCTTCGTGCGTGCCTGCATCCAGGCGCTCAAGGAAATCCCCGCCGTCAATGCCGAGATCGACGGCACCGATATCGTCTACAAAAACTACTATCACGTCGGTATTGCGGTCGGCACCGACAAAGGTCTGGTGGTGCCGGTGGTGCGTGATGCCCAAACAATGTCTCTCGCAGAGATCGAGAAAACCATTGCTGACCTCGGCCACCGCGCACGCGACGGGAGCCTCAAAATCGAGGAGATGCAGGGCGGCACGTTCACCATCACCAATGGCGGTGTGTATGGTTCGCTGATGTCGACGCCGATCCTCAACGCGCCGCAGTCCGGCATTCTCGGCATGCACAAGATCCAGGAACGTCCCGTCGTCATTGCAGGGAAGATCGAGGCGCGGCCGATGATGTATCTTGCGTTATCCTACGATCATCGCATCGTCGACGGCCGTGAGGCCGTCACCTTCCTGGTGCGAGTGAAGGAAGGGTTGGAAGACCCGGCGCGGGTCGTGCTGGATTTGTAAGGTTATGGCCTACGATCTCATTGTCATCGGTACCGGCCCCGGCGGTTATGTCTGCGCGATCCGCGCGGCGCAGCTTGGATTGAAAACGGCGGTTGTCGAGAAAAGTGCAACGTTTGGCGGGACTTGCCTCAATATCGGCTGCATCCCCTCGAAGGCACTTCTGCACGCCTCAGAACTATTTGAGGAAGCCGGCCACACCTTCGGCAAAATGGGGATCGGGGTTTCACCGCCGAAGCTCGATCTCAAGGCCATGATGGCCTTCAAGGATCAGGGCGTCGACGGCAACGTGAAGGGCGTCGACTTCCTCCTGAAAAAGAACAAGGTCGATACTTTCAACGGCGCAGGGCGCATCACCGCCCCCGGCAAGGTCGAGGTCAAAGGCGCTGACAACAAGACACAGACGCTGGAAACCAAATCCATCGTCATTGCCACCGGATCCGATGTTGCGCACCTCAAAGGCATCGAGATCGACGAAAAGCGTATTGTCTCATCGACCGGCGCGTTATCGCTGCCGGAGGTTCCGAAGCATCTGCTTGTGGTCGGAGCCGGCGTGATCGGGCTCGAGCTGGGCTCCGTCTGGCGACGCCTTGGCGCGCAAGTGACCGTGGTGGAATTCCTTGATGGTGTTCTGCCCGGCATGGACGGCGAAGTCCGCCGCCAGGCGCAACGCTTGCTCGAAAAGCAGGGAATGGCGTTCAAGCTGTCTTCAAAAGTGACGGCGGTCGACGCGTCGGGAAAACGGCTAAGGGCGACGGTCGAGTCCGCGAAGGGTGGAGCGGCGGAAACGATCGAGGCCGACGTCGTTCTGGTTGCGATCGGGCGCGTTCCGTACACCGAGGGCCTAGGCCTCGACGACGTCGGAGTGAAGCTTGACGAGCGCGGACGTGTGGTCGTCGATCACTACTATGCGACCAGCGTTCCGGGCATCTGGGCGATCGGAGATGTCATTGCGGGCCCGATGCTGGCGCACAAGGCCGAGGACGAAGGAGTTGCAGTCGCGGAAATTCTGGTCGGGCAGGCCGGCCACGTGAACTACGACGCCATTCCGAACGTCGTCTACACTTTTCCGGAAATCGCGACCGTCGGAAAAGGCGAAGAGGAATTGAAGGCTGCCGGCGTCGCCTACAACGCCGGGAAGTTTCCGTTCACCGCCAACGGGCGCGCCAAGGTGAACCTGACCACCGACGGCTTCGTGAAAATCCTGGCTGACGCCAAGACCGACCGTGTGCTCGGCGTGCAGCTTATCTGCGCCGATGCCGGCAACATGATCGCCGAGGCTGCCATCGCAATGGAATTCGGTGCATCGGCCGAGGATATTGCGCGCACCTGCCACGCGCATCCGACATTGTCGGAGGCCGTCAAGGAAGCGGCGATGGCGGTGGCGAAACGCACAATTCATATGTAGCTTCGGCGACTGCAAGGAAAATCGGGGGTGCTAAATGGCTAAAGGCCATAAGGATAAAGTTGCGGTCATCACCGGCGCGGCGGGCGGCATCGGACAGGCCTTTGCGAAGCGGCTGGCCGAAGACGGCGTGCACATCGCCATTGCCGATCTCGGCGACAGCCGCGCCACCGTGAAGATGGTCGAGGCTGTTGGGCGTCAGGCCATTGCCGTCAAATGCGATGTCGCTTCGGAAGCGTCCGTCGCGGCCATGGCCAAGGAGGTCGGCAAGAAGTTCAGCAATGTCGATATCGTGGTGAATTGCGCCGGCATCTTTCCGCAGAAGAATTTTTCCGAAATGACCTTCGCAGACTGGCGCTCCGTGCTCTCGATCAATCTCGACGGCACGTTCCTGGTGACGGCTGCATTCGTGCCGGGCATGCGTGCGCGCAAATGGGGGCGCGTCGTCAATATGGCCTCAAGCACGCTCGGCTCGGTGGTGACCGGGTTTACGCATTACGTTGCGAGCAAAGGCGGTATTGTCGGCTTCACGCGTGCGCTCGCCACCGATCTCGCGCCGGACGGGATCACCGTGAATGCGATCGCACCGGGCCTGACGCGCTCGCCGGGCACGCTGGTGCGTGCGCCGCGGCCGGGCTTCAAGAGCATGGATGATGAGTTCACCGCCGTCGCGCAGATGCAGGCGATCAAGCGCGTGGAAGTGCCGGACGATCTGGTTGGCGCAGTGTCGTTTTTAACCAGCGACGACGCGGCTTTCATCACAGGCCAGACGTTGAATGTCGACGGCGGGCGCGTGCGCAGCTAAAGCGTAATGCATTTAGTTTGGTGCATATCCTGAGTTTTTGAAGTAGTTGGCGCATTCGTTCTTGGTGAAGGCGCCGAGAAGCTCGCCGATGGCGGCGCAGACGGTTTCGACCGTTCGCGCTGCGGCTTTGCGCAACAGATGCTTGAGCTTGGCGAAGACCTGTTCGATCGGGTTCAGGTCGGGCGAGTATTTCGGCAGCAGGAACAGCTTGGCGCCGGCTGAGCGGATGAGCTGGCGTATGATCTTGCCCCGGTGGCTGCCGAGATTGTCCATGATGACGATGTCGCCGGGCCGCAGCGTGGGCAGCAGAACCTTCTCGACATAGGTGGCGAAGCTTTCGCCGTCGATCGGGCCTTCGAGCAGCCACGGCGCGGTGATCCGGTCGTGCCGCAGCGCGGCCAGGAACGTCATGGTCTTCCAGCGGCCGTCCGGGACCTTGCCGATCAGGCGGCTGCCCCGCGGTGCCCAGCCGCGCAGCGGTGCCATGTTGGTCCTGGTCCAGGTCTCGTCGATGAAGACCAGGCGGGCAGGATCAACGCGGTCCTGGTACTTGATCCATTGCGCTCGCCGGCGTGCGACGTCAGGACGGTCGCGTTCGCCAGCCACCACGCTTTTTTTTGAAGCTCAGCTTCTCGTCGTGGACAAAGGTCCAGACCGAGCGGTAGTCAACCTTCAGACCGCGCTCGGCGAGTTCGCCCACCAGCCCGAGCAGGGTGAAGTCCTTCTCCTTGATCCGCGCCAGCAGCCACGTGCGGTGCTCGCCCGCGATCGCGCGGGGCTTGTAGCCGCCGATCTTGCTCGGCGCCACGCTGCCGGTCTTGCGCAGCCGCTCCACCCACCGGATCGCCGTGCTGACGCCGACGCCAAACTGCGCCGCCGCGCGGTGACACGAAAGCCCACCGGTCTCAACCGCTGCCACCACCCGTTCGCGAAGATCAATCGAATAGGCTCGACCCATCGGATGCTGGCCTCCAGCCCAGCCAGCATCTTGAATCAGAAACCAACCGATTTGGGAATCCCAAATCGATTCAGGGTAATCTCATGCCGCTTTAGTGCCCGGCCAGATGGAGCGCGTGCGGCGCCAGTAGACCCAAGGCCATGAAGCCAAGGCCAAGGACGCCCGCGAGACCCGCCACCCAGGCCAGCGTGACAATGCTCGTAATCACCGCAGCGGAGGCGAGGACGATGCCGATCTGGAACGCGGCAGATGCAAATTCATATTGGTGATATTTCGCGAGCCAGGTGTCGCGTTCATGCTCAAGTTTTTCGGCCATCGCGCGCAGTTCCTTGCGGCCATCCTTTTCTTTTGGATCTGATTCGTACCTGGCGACCGTATTACGCCAGTTTTCGATCTGTTTGGCGATCGCCGCCCTGCTTTCTTCGTTTGTGACAGTCGGCAATTGCACCGCCAAGCCTTCGGCAGCGGCACGCAAAGTTGTCTGCCGGACAGTCTTGGCCTGAAAGAAATTCCAGGTATCGGAGGCCTTGATGTTGTCTGCGATCGCTGTCGTCTGAGCGCTTTTGCCCAGCGTTTCGGAGAACGCAAGAAATAGCGCCAGCACGGAGATCAGCAGCGCAATCTTCTTGTTCGAATGCGATGCATGCTCGGCGTGCTCGGCATGCTCCAGATTTTCGTGCGCACTCATCGCCCCCTCCCGTGATTCGAGCCACGATGATAGCAGAGTGCGGCCAAGTGCAAGAGGCTGCGCTACGCGCGCGGATGAGCGTTGTTATAAACTTCGAGTAAACGCTCGGCGTCGACCCCCGTGTAGATCTGCGTGGTCGACAGCGAAGCGTGCCCGAGCAGCTCCTGAATGGATCGCAGGTCGCCGCCGCGCGCGAGCAAATGCGTCGCGAAGGAATGCCGCAAGGCGTGCGGCGTGGCGGTGTCGGCCAGCCCAAGTGCGCCGCGGAGCCGTTCCATCGTCAACTGCACAATACGGGGCGACAGGGATTTGCCGCGCGCTCCGACAAAAAGTGGACCGTTCGGAGGATTTTCGTACGGACAAAGCGCGACATAGTCAGCGATTGCCTTCGTAACCTGAGGAAGCACCGGCACCATGCGCGCT
The DNA here is from genome assembly GCA_963736275.1 of uncultured Alphaproteobacteria bacterium. Lineage (GTDB taxonomy): Bacteria > Pseudomonadota > Alphaproteobacteria > Rhizobiales > Xanthobacteraceae > Pseudolabrys. The sequence goes on along the minus strand of CAVTOP010000004.1, from coordinate 92,355 downwards.
TTGTTGCCCTTGCCGGTGACGATCAGGCTATCGGACTTGGCGGTGAAGTCCTTATGCTTCAGGCCAAGAGCCTCCGAAATTCGCAGCCCGCATCCGTACAGCAGTGCAAGAACAGCGGCGTCACGTGCGATGATCCATGGCTCGCGTTCTTCGCCCTCACGCAGGTCGGTGTCGGCGATTTGCTTGGCGGCGTCAACAGCCAGCGGTTTTGGCAGTGTTCTCGGCAGTTTCGGCGTACGCACCGCGGCAAGTGCGGCGACTTTCCCTTTGCCGTTTCGCTCGAGAAAGCGCGCGAAAGAGCGACAGCCCGCAAGCGTCCGCATCAGCGAGCGATTGCCGGCACCGTCGTTGCGCCGCGCGGCCATGAAGGCGCGAATATCGGCTGGGGTCAGCTTGGCGAGCTGCTTCAAGGTTGGCGCGGAGCCCAAATGGCCGGTCAGGAAGCTCAGGAACTGCGACACGTCGCGCCGATAGGCATCCAGCGTTTTCGCGGACATACGGCGCTCGGCGCCGAGATGGCTGAGCCACCGCGCGATTTCGGCGCTGGTGTCGGGCGCGATGCGAAACACGTTCATGGGGGCAATCATTGCGGCAAGAGTGGCACTGCTTTCTTCACCCTTCCTTAAAGCCGCGGAATTGGCCAGACCTGAGCCCATGACCACGCGCGTCGTCGATATTCTGGTGCCGGTGGCGCTTGACCAGACCTATTCCTACCGGGTTCCGGCGGGGCTCGAACTAACGCCGGGCAATCTGGTGTCGGTATCGCTCGGCGCGCGGGAATGCATGGGCGTGGTTTGGGCGGAAAATCCCGCGCCGAATCCGCGATTGCACAACCGGCTGAAGGACGTAGATGAAAAGCTCGACCTGCCGCCGCTCAAAGCCGAGCTGCGCCAGTTCGTCGACTGGGTTTCCGGCTATACGCTGGCGTCGCGCGGCACCGTGCTGCGCATGGCCCTTCGTATGGGTGAGTATCTCGGTCCGGGACGTGAGCAGATTGGCGTCCGCCTGGCTGGCCCGCCGCCGCAACGGATGACCGCCGCACGCGCGCGTGTGCTTCGGCTTGTTGCCGATGGACTCACGCGTTCGAAAGGCACGGCTGCGAAGGAAGCCGGCGTCAGCGCAAGTGTGGTCAATGGATTGATTGATGAGGGTGCGCTCGAAACCGTGGTGATACCGCCCGATCCGGTGGCGCTGCCCCCAGACCCCGATTTTACCAAACCGGAATTCTCGCTCGCACAGCTTGCCGCTGCCGATATGTTGCGCAAAACGGTTGAGCAGGGCGGCTATACGGTGAGCTTGCTGGATGGCGTCACCGGTTCGGGAAAAACCGAGGTCTATTTCGAAGCGGTTGCCGAAAATATCCGGCGCAGGCGGCAGACGCTGATTTTGATGCCGGAAATCGCGTTGACCGCTCAGTTCCTCGACCGCTTCTCCAGCCGCTTCGGCGCGCGGCCCGCCGAATGGCACTCGCAAATTTCACCACGCAAGCGCGCCCAGACCTGGGCAGCAGTTGCCGCGAATGAAGTCTCGGTGATTGTCGGCGCCCGCTCGGCCTTGTTCCTGCCCTATGCCGATCTCGGACTTATCGTCGTCGACGAAGAGCACGACCCGGCCTACAAGCAGGAAGACGGTGCGCACTACCATGCGCGCGACATGGCTGTCGTTCGTGGCTCGATTGCGAAAATTCCGGTCGTGCTTGCATCTGCGACCCCCTCGGTCGAATCGGAAGTGAATGCGCGTCGCGGCCGTTACCGGCACGTTCATTTGCCCGAACGTTTTGGCGGCGCGCACCTGCCGTCGATCGAGGCAATCGACATGCGTCGCGAGGGCCCACCGCGCGGACGTTTCATTTCACCGCGGCTTGCCGAAGCCGTAGCGGTGTCGCTGACTCGTGGCGAGCAGGCGCTGTTGTTTCTCAACCGGCGCGGCTATTCGCCTCTCACGTTATGCCGGGCGTGCGGGTTTCGGTTTCAGTGCCCGAACTGCGATGCTTGGCTGGTCGACCATCGCTTCAAGCGCAGGCTCGTGTGCCATCACTGCGGATATTCGATTCCGCCGCCGGCGGAATGTCTAAATTGCCACGCTACTGAAAGTCTTGCTGCCGTTGGGCCCGGAGTGGAGCGGCTGGAACAGGAGGCGGCTGAGCTGTTCCCGCAGGCCCGTATTCTTGTGCTGTCGAGCGATCTCGTGGAATCGGTCGAACGCCTTCGGCAAGAGCTCGACGATGTTGCCGAAGGGCGCTTCGATCTCGTCATCGGCACGCAACTTGTCGCCAAAGGGCACCATTTTCCCAAACTCAACCTGGTCGGCATCGTCGACGCCGATCTCGGCCTGGGCAATGGCGATCCCCGTGCCCCGGAGCGGACTTTCCAGCTGTTGCATCAGGTGGTTGGGCGGGCAGGGCGTGCGGAGGGACGGGGCTTCGGTTATCTGCAGACACATCAGCCCGAGCACCCGGTGATGCGCGCGCTTATCTCTGGCGACCGCGAGGCCTTCTACAAAAACGAAATCGAGCAGCGCGAACGAACGGGTTATCCGCCGTTTGGGCGGCTTGCCGGGCTCGTCATCACAGCGAATGAGCGGCACGCCGCCGAAGCCTATGGCCGCACTCTCGCCAAGGCCGTCCCGCGCGACGAAAATGTCCGCGTGCTTGGGCCGGCCGAAGCGCCGATTGCCGTCGTGCGCGGGCGGCATCGATTCCGGCTGCTGGTGAAATCGCCGCGCGCCTTCGACCTTTCGGCCTACTTGCGTGCCTGGCTTGTGGAGGCGCCCAAGCCGCGCGGCAATGTGCGGCTGGAAGTGGACGTCGACCCGCAGAGCTTTTTCTAGACCTCACGACGCAAATTTCAGCCCGGCAATTCCGCAGACGATCAGGCCGATACAGGCGAGGCGCGAAACCGTTGCGGGTTCGCTGAACAGAATGATCCCAAGTACGGCGGTACCGACCGCACCGATACCGGTCCAGACCGCGTACGCCGTGCCCACCGGCAGAGCTTTTCAAGGCGAGGCCCAGCAACGCGAGACTGAGCGCCATGGCGGCAACTGTCAGCAAGGATGGAAACAGGCGCGAGAAGCCTTCGGTGTATTTCAATCCGATGGCCCAGCCGATCTCAAAAAGGCCGGCGAGAAAAAGATAGAACCACGCCATATCTGATCTCCCTCATACCATAATTTACTCGGGCATTTCATCGTGACGGGTGTTCGGCTCCAAGAGCACACAGGCTGCCGCCGCGAAAATCATCACAAAGCCAATGATGTCGGGCACGGTCAGATGCTCTCCAAGCAGTAAAGCCGAACAGGTGACGCCAACGACCGGAACCAGCAAGACGCCAAGCGATGCCGTCATGGTCGGCAGCTTGTGCACTATCGACCACCACAGGAAGTGCGCGAGGCCGACACCAAACAGGCCGACATAAATCACCGCAAGAAGGGTGTCGGTGCGGATCGGCCAGAGATGCGGGTAGCCTTCATAGATGGCCACTCCGATGCCGACGAAAATGACACCGAAAAACAATTGCCATGCTGCGTTGGCGAGGGGCTCGATCGTCACCTTTGCCCACTTTATGTAGACCGTCGCAATGGTCCAGCTGAGCGCGCATCCAAGCGAATAGAAGACGAAGGGCGGAAAACCATCGGCGAACAGCGGCCAAACAAGGACCGTCAGCCCGGTGACGCATAGACAAAGTGCCAGCACGCGCATCGGGGTGAATTTTTCACCTAGCACCATGCGGCTTAGCAGGGCCGACCAGATCGGCATCGAATATGTGATGATGATTGCGCGCGACGTCGCGCCGTTCAGCTGAGCAAAGCCTGAAAGAATCTGAAACGCGGAGACATTCAGAAAACCGGCAATCATGATGTGCACATGTTCGCCGCGAGGTATTCGCAAGGTGTACCCCGTGATCGCCGCCGCGGTGAACAAGGTCGATGGCGCCGATGCTGGAGCCTGCAAAACGCAGGCTCCACGGTGAAACCTCGCGCAGGGCAAATGCAGCGGCGATCCAGTTCAGCCCCCACGCAAATGCAAGCAACACGACCAGCAGTCTTGCGGTCGCGGCGCTGTCTACTTTCGCGTTTGCATTTGACATTGCGATGGGGAATTTCCGGCCGGGACCTTCGTAGCGCACGCTATAGCGCACGCTATAGCGCACATGGCCCGCTGGCGAGGTAACCCTGTGATGCAATATTGACGAGGGCCATTTGCCGAGCCGTGCCGCGGCGAATGGGCCGCCGTGTTGCACCGTCATGTTTGCTGTGTTAGCTAGCCCACGATTTCAGGGGGTTTCCGCAGACTTTCGCGACGTCTCCAGGGATCGGAATTCCCGCTTGGATTCCAATGGTTTGCGCCGCCTTCCGCGACGGCGTCCGGCCTGTGGGCGAAGTAGAGGCAACGAGCGTTCCCGTGGCAGCTGAAGATCGGACCATCTCCGGCATGGCCGGCCGTTATGCCACCGCTTTGTTTGAGCTTGCGCTCGAGAACAAGGCGGTCGATGCGGTCAAGAAGGATCTCGACCAGTTCGACGCACTCGTTGGCGACAGCGCCGATCTCAATCGTCTGGTGCGCAGTCCGGTCTTCGATGCCGACGAACAGCTCAAGGCGCTGTCCGCAATCCTCGCCAAGGCTGGCATCACCGACCTCGCTGCAAATTTCCTGAGGGTGATCACCACGAACCGTCGGCTATTCGCGGTGCGCGATATGGTCCGCGGCTATCGCGCGCTGGTCGCGCGCCACAAAGGCGAGGTGACCGCTCACGTGACCGTCGCCGAGAAACTCAGCGACCCGCATCTCGACGCTCTCAAGAGCGCGCTCAAATCGGTGACGAGCGGCAAGGACATCGACCTCGACGTCAAGATCGATCCTGCCATCATCGGCGGGCTGATCGTGAAGGTCGGAAGCCGCATGGTGGACAGCTCGCTCCGCACCAAACTCAATTCGATTAAATTAGCGATGAAAGAGGCCCGCTGATGGATATCCGCGCCGCAGAAATTTCCGCGATCCTGAAAGAGCAGATCAAGAATTTCGGCCAGGAAGCCGAAGTATCCGAGGTCGGCCAAGTGCTCTCCGTCGGCGACGGCATCGCCCGCGTCTACGGTCTCGATAATGTTCAGGCCGGCGAACTGGTCGAATTCGAAAATGGCGTGCGCGGGATGACGCTCAACCTCGAAATCGACAATGTCGGCATCGTGATCTTCGGCAACGACCGTGAGATCAAGGAAGGCCAGACCGTCAAGCGCACCGGCGCGATCGTGGACGTACCCGTCGGCAAGGGTCTTCTCGGCCGCGTCGTCGACGCACTTGGCAACCCGATCGACGGGAAAGGCCCGATCAAGGCAGACAAGCGCGCTCGCGTCGACGTGAAGGCGCCCGGCATTATTCCGCGTAAATCGGTGCATGAGCCGATGGCGACCGGACTGAAAGCGATCGACTCGTTAATTCCTATCGGTCGCGGCCAGCGCGAGCTGATCATCGGCGACCGTCAGACCGGCAAGACCGCGATTGCGCTTGACACGATCCTCAATCAGAAACCGCTCAATGCGCAGCCGGACGAGAAGATCAAGCTCTATTGCGTCTATGTCGCGGTTGGCCAGAAGCGCTCGACCGTTGCGCAATTCGTGAAGGTGCTTGAGGAGCAGGGCGCGCTCGACTATTCGATCATTATTGCGGCGACCGCCTCCGATCCGGCGCCGATGCAATACTTGGCACCGTTTTCCGGTTGCACCATGGGCGAATATTTCCGTGACAACGGAATGCATGCCGTCATTATTTATGATGACCTTTCCAAGCAGGCCGTCGCCTATCGCCAGATGTCGCTGCTGCTGCGCCGCCCACCGGGCCGCGAAGCCTATCCGGGCGACGTGTTCTACCTGCATTCGCGCCTGCTCGAGCGCGCGGCCAAGATGAATGACGAGAACAAGGGCGGCTCTCTCACCGCTCTTCCGGTTATCGAGACGCAGGCCAACGACGTGTCCGCCTACATTCCGACCAACGTCATCTCCATTACCGACGGGCAGATCTTCCTGGAAACCGACCTTTTCTATCAGGGCATTCGCCCGGCCGTGAACGTGGGCCTGTCGGTGTCGCGCGTGGGGTCTGCCGCGCAGACCAAGGCGATGAAGAAGGTCGCCGGTCGCATCAAGGGTGAGCTCGCGCAGTACCGCGAAATGGCCGCCTTCGCGCAGTTCGGGTCCGATCTCGACGCGACGACGCAGCGATTGCTCAATCGCGGCGCGCGCCTGACAGAACTTCTCAAGCAACCGCAATTTTCACCTTTGAAGATGGAAGAGCAGGTCTGCGTGATTTACGCCGGCGTCAACGGCTATCTCGATCCGATCGACGTCGCTCGCGTGCGGCCTTTCGAAAGCGGGCTGCTGACGCTGATACGCACCAAGCATGCCGATCTGCTCGACAGCATCCGCAAGAGCGGCGACCTGTCGGATGCCGATGCGGCCAAGCTCAAGGCCGTGGTCGACGGCTACGCCAAGACGTTCGCCTGATGATGGCATAGGGAGCGACCGGGGACCCGTACGACATGGCCAGCCTCAAGGACATGCGCGTTCGCATCGCCGCTACCAAGGCGACGCAGAAGATTACCAAGGCCATGCAAATGGTCGCGGCCTCCAAGCTGCGCCGCGCGCAGGTGGCGGCGGAAGCGGCGCGTCCTTATGCCGAGCGTATGGGGAAAGTGTTGGGCTCGATCGCCTCGGCGGTGGCCGGCAGCGATTCGGCGCCGAAATTGCTGGCTGGGACCGGCGCCAACAAGGTGCATCTGCTGGTCGTCTGCACCGCCGAACGTGGCCTGTGCGGTCCGTTCAACTCCTCGATCGTGCGACTGGCGCGCGAGAAGGTGAATGCGCTGATCAACGATGGCAAGGAGGTCAAGATTCTTTGCGTCGGACGAAAAGGCCACGACCAGCTGCGCCGTCTCTACGGGAAACTCATCATAGAGACGGTCGAACTTCGCGGCGTGCGTACAATCGGTTTTGAACAAGCCGAGATGATCGCCAAAAAGATCGTTGTACTTTTCGACCAAGGTGCATTCGACGTCAGCACGCTTTTTTTCTCCCGGTTCAAGTCGGTGATCGCGCAGATCCCGACCGCGCAGCAGATCATTCCGCCAGTGTTCGAAAAGACTTCCGAAAACGGCGTAGCCGCCGCCTACGAATACGAGCCGGAAGAGGAAGAGATTCTAGCCGAACTTTTACCGCGCAACCTCGCTATACAGCTATTCCGTGCACTGCTCGAAAACGCCGCCTCGGAGCAGGGCGCGCGCATGAGTGCAATGGACAACGCCACGCGCAACGCCGGCGAGATGATCCGCAAACAGACGCTTACCTACAATCGCACCCGTCAGGCGATGATCACCAAGGAACTGATCGAGATCATCTCCGGCGCCGAAGCGCTTTAATTCCGCAACGAGGACGACATGGCTACACCCAACGCAGTCGGAAAAATCACGCAAGTCATCGGCGCCGTCGTCGACGTGCAGTTCGAGGATCACCTGCCGGCGATCCTGAACGCGCTTGAGACCAAGAATGGCGGCAACCGCCTGGTGCTCGAAGTCGCTCAGCATCTCGGTGAATCGACGGTGCGTACCGTCGCCATGGACTCCTCGGAAGGTCTGGTTCGCGGGCAAGAGGTGATGGATACCGGGGAGCCTATCTCAGTGCCCGTCGGCCCAGGACTGCTCGGCCGCATTATCAACGTAATCGGCGATCCCGTCGATGAAGCCGGACCGGTCAAAGGCGAGACCAAGCGCGCAATTCACCAGGACGCGCCGTCGTATACCGATCAATCCACGGAAGCGCAGATTCTCGTCACCGGCATCAAGGTCGTGGACCTGCTCGCGCCATATGCCAAGGGCGGCAAGATCGGCCTGTTCGGCGGCGCCGGCGTTGGCAAGACCGTGCTGATCATGGAGCTCATCAACAACGTCGCCAAGGCGCACGGCGGCTACTCAGTGTTCGCTGGCGTCGGCGAGCGCACGCGCGAGGGAAATGACCTCTATCATGAGATGATCGAATTGGGGGTGAACAAAGACCCGCACAAGGGTTCGGTCGAAGGATCGAAATGTGCCCTGGTGTATGGCCAGATGAACGAGCCGCCGGGGGCGCGCGCTCGTGTCGGTCTGTCGGGCCTTACGGTTGCCGAGTATTTCCGCGATCAGGGCCAGGACGTGCTGTTCTTCGTCGACAACATCTTCCGCTTCACCCAGGCCGGCTCGGAAGTGTCGGCGCTGCTCGGACGCATTCCGTCGGCAGTGGGCTATCAGCCGACGCTTGCCACCGACATGGGTGCGCTGCAGGAACGCATCACCACCACCACCAAGGGCTCGATCACGTCAGTGCAGGCGATTTACGTGCCAGCCGACGACCTCACCGACCCGGCGCCGGCAACCTCATTCGCCCATCTTGATGCGACGACCGTTCTCTCGCGCGACATCGCTGCAAAGGGCATTTATCCGGCGGTTGACCCTCTTGATTCCACGTCGCGCATGCTCTCGCCGTTGATCGTGGGCGAAGAACACTATGCCGTCGCGCGGCAGGTGCAGCAGATTCTCCAGCGCTACAAGGCGCTGCAGGACATCATCGCCATTCTGGGCATGGATGAATTGTCGGAAGACGACAAATTGACTGTCGCCCGCGCACGCAAGATCGAGCGCTTCCTGTCGCAGCCGTTCCACGTCGCCGAAGTGTTTACGGGCTCGCCCGGAAAACTCGTCGATCTCCAGGACACGATCAAAGGCTTCAAAGGCCTGTGCGACGGCAAATACGATCACTTGCCCGAGGCCGCCTTCTATATGGTTGGCACGATCGAAGAAGCGGTCGAGAAGGGCAAGAAACTCGCAGCGGAAGCGGCTTGATCGGGAATTAGTCTATGGCCAACTTTCATTTTGAGCTTGTTTCGCCGGAAAAACTGCTGTTTTCCGGTGAAGTCCAGCAGGTGGACGTGCCGGGAGCCGAAGGTGATTTCGGCGTGCTCGCCGACCATGCGCCGATGGTGACGACCTTGCGGCCCGGCATTCTGACCGTGCATGCCGCGGGCGGGGCACAAAAGATCGTCGTGCTGGGAGGATTTGCCGAAGTCTCGTCCGCAGGACTTACTGTGTTGGCCGATCTCGCCGAAGCTGCGGAGAATATCGACCGGTCCGTCATCGCGACGCGAATCGGTGAACTGGAGAGCCGTATCGCCAAGACGGAGCCGGGCGCCGAGCTCGACAAGTTGATCACACGGCTCGATCACTACAAGGATGTCGACCGGCACCTCACCGGCACGGCCATGCACTAGGCCCCGCGCGCGAAGGGCTGAAATTCTTTCACCACACGCTCATACGTTTGGCGCTTGAACGGGATCACGAGGTTCGGTAGTTCGCGCATTGCAACCCATTTCCATTCGACGAACTCCGGTTTGTGGCCGCCGCCAGGATCATCGATGTTGATCTCGTTGTCCTTGCCGATAAAGCGCAGCGCGTACCATTTCTGCTTCTGGCCGCGATATTTGCCGCTCCATGCGATTTTCACGACCTCGCCGGGAAGGTCGTAAGTCAGCCACTCGGCGATCTCGCCGAGCTTCTGAACCGAGCGGATGCTGGTTTCCTCGTACAGCTCGCGCAGCGCCGCCGCGTACGGGTCTTCGTCTTCATCGATGCCGCCTTGCGGCATCTGCCAGACATGCGTCGTATCGACGTGTTCGGGTCCGTCTGTCCGCCGTCCGACAAAAACCAGGCCGGCACGATTGAGCACCATCATCCCGGCGCATGGGCGGTAAGGCAGTGATTTCTGAGACGGCATCTGAATTCTCGTTATCTCCCGCGCGCGATTTTGCTGCGGCAGAGTAACGTTACGATGACTTGGCTTTGATCGCCACCATCGTGATCGGCACCAATATGATGCCTTTCGACTCCGCTTTTTTTATCCATTCGGCAATACGTGCAATGGTGCCCGGTTTTGCAGTCGCATAGCCGACAGCGGTGCCGCTGTCGCGCGCTTTCATCTCGAGCCGCGCAAGCGCGTGGTCGATTTCCGCGGTGGTCGGCACCGTATCGAGCACGACATCGGCTTTTGCAAACGGCAAATTCTGCGTGCCGGCCATCTGGCTTGCAATGCTGCGCGAAGATGAGCCGTCGTCCACGTAAATCAATCCGCGCTTGGCGACATCGCGCAGAATTGGCGAGAGGCCCTGTTCGGAAGCGGTAAAACGCGCGCCCATAAAGCTGATCAATCCGACATAGCCCTGAAATCGGCTCATCAACCAATGGAGCCGATCTATATTCTGTTCCGGCGTCAGCGACGTCAGCAGCGTTTGCGGCCCCGGATCGTTATCCGGATAGTCGAAAGGTTCCATTGGCACTTGCAGCAGGATTTCATGTTTGCCGGCTCGCCCGCGTTCGGCGAGCTTCTCAAGATCAGCGCCGTAGGGCGCCAGCGCGAATGTCACCGGCGAGGGCATCTTGGTGAACGCATCTGCCGTCCCCGATGCGCTGATTCCAAGACCGCCGATTACAATTGCGACGAGTGGTGCGTCCTTTTTATCCGGCGGAAGATCGCGCGGCTGCGCATAACGCGCCGACGGGCGCGCGCCATCCGGTCCGATTTTTGGAATCGCGCCGTGTCGTGTTGCCTCCAAGAGCTTGGAATCGAGCAACGGCTTGTTGGCATTCGTGCTGTTGTCAGGGATGACGACCTGCTGGCGGGCACCGCTGGACCCGTCGATAATGGTAACTGTCTTCGATCCCGGCGGGGGCGTAGCAACAGCCTTTGCAGCATCGGGCGCATTGGCCGCGGCCTCGTGTGCGGCAGGCCGATTGGCGCTGCCATTCTGTTCGGTCTGGCCCGGCAAAGATAATTTGGTTGCCACCACCGCGACCGGCTGGCCTCCAAGCGGGTCATGAACAAATGTCGCCCAACCCACCACCACGAGGCCTGACAGGCCAAGCGCCCCTGCCAATATTTGCGGCGGGCTGGCGGGCAGTTTCGGAAGCCGTTTTCCCTTGCCCAGGCCGAGCGGTGCGTTCAGGTCGTCGGGAGCCACGGCGGCAGATCCTTGCGAATCATCGCGCGAGTTTACCACGCGACGAATCCACACGGTTGGCGTGTGGTTGTGGGCTGCGCAAAACGAGCGGGGCGGCCTTTCGGCCGCCCCGCTGCATTCAAAAATCAAACCCTATCAATTCGGGACCGGGGCCTTGGCGTTGGGCGGGAACGCCGAGTTCACCTGTGTCCCACGCAGAAGATCGTAGGCCATATGGAGCGCCTTGTCGTTCTTGGCGTCGGGCGGGATGTAGGACTGCGAGCCCGTTTGCTCCTTGCCCGAATCTCCCTTCAGGTGACCCCGCAGAGACGCTTCACCTTTGGTGTCGGTCTTTGCCTTGAGCTCATCCGGCACCTCCTGCAGCACTTCGATGTCGGGCGAAATTCCCTTTGCCTGGATCGAGCGTCCTGACGGTGTGAAGTAGCGCGCAGTCGTCAGCCGCAAGGCACCATTGCCTGAGCCAAGCGGGATGATGGTCTGCACCGAACCTTTGCCGAAGGAGCGGGTGCCGATCACCGTCGCCCGCTTGTGGTCCTGCAGCGCGCCAGCGACGATTTCAGATGCAGAGGCCGAGCCGCCGTTGATCAGAACGATCAACGGCTTGCTCTTCGTGAGATCGCCCGCACGTGCGTTGAAACGCTGCGTCTCTTCGGCATTACGTCCCCGCGTCGACACGATCTCGCCCTTTTGCAGGAAAGCGTCGGAGACTGAAATTGCCTGATCGAGTAGGCCGCCCGGATTGTTGCGCATATCGAGGACGTAGCCCTTGAGCTTGTCGTCGGAGATTTTGGCGCCGATATCGGCGATCGCCTTCTTCAATCCTTCGGTGGTCTGTTCATTGAACTGCGTGAGACGAATATAACCAACATCGTCACCTTCGACCTGCGAGCGCACCGAGCGCACACGGATGACGTCGCGCGTGATCGACACTTCAACCGGCTTGTCCTGCCCCTTACGCATGATGGTGAGCCTGATCTTGGTATTCACCGGCCCGCGCATCTTTTCGACGGCTTGGTTCAGCGTAAGACCCTGCACCTGCTCGTCATCGAGCTTGGTAATAATGTCGTTGGCCATGACGCCGGCCTTGGCGGCAGGTGTGTCGTCGATCGGCGCCACCACCTTGATCAGACCGTCTTCCATAGTGACTTCGATGCCGAGACCACCAAACTCGCCGCGGGTCTGGACCTGCATGTCGCGGAAGCTCTTGGAGTCCATGTAGCTCGAGTGCGGATCGAGGCCGGCCAGCATCCCATTGATCGCGGTTTCGATCAGTTTTGCGTCGTCGGGCTTCTCTACGTAGTCGGCGCGCACGCGCTCGAACACGTCGCCGAACAGATTGAGCTGGCGGTAGGTATCCGCTGCCGCCGCCTTGGCAGTTGCGCCCACGAGCATAATGCGCGGCTGAACCGCGAGCAGCGTCATTGCCGCTCCCGCCGCCGCGCCAAGAAGAATGAGTGAGGTCTTGCGCATCATCCGCGAACCTTTTCGCCTTCGCCAGCCGCCCACCATGGGCCTGGATCGACGGGAACCCCGTCCTTTCGAAACTCGACGTAGAGCACCGGTTGGCTGGAACCTGTCGCTAGGATAGCGGCGATATGGGAGCCGTTACCCATGACTGCAACCGGTTCCCCGGCCAGCACAAACTGCCCGAGGTCAACTGATATCCTATCCATCCCGGCAAGCAAGACATGATACCCGCCGCCGACATTAAGGATCAAGAGTTGACCATATGAGCGGAACGGACCGGCATAGACGACCCAGCTGTCGGCCGGTGCGGTTACCTGCGCACCGGCACGCGTGGCGATGGAAATGCCTTTTTCCGCGCCACCATTGGCATCCGGTGCACCGAATTCCTTCAATTTAACGCCGTTAACCGGAATTGGCACGCGCCCCCGCAACGACGCGAAAGCAATCGCTGGGGCAAGGCGTCCGGGATCACGAAATGCTGAAAGCGCCGGGCGGCTTCCCGACCGTCCAGCCTCGCGCAGCTCGCGCGTTGCCGGGTTGAGCCCTTGCTCGAGCTTGGCGATCAAATCTTTGAGATTGTCGACCTGCTGCGCCAGCGTGCCGGCGCGCGACCGTTCACTTTCGAGGGCCTTTTCGCGTTCGGCCAATTGCTTTTGACGCTCTTCCACCAAGGCTGCCATGCGCGCTCGCTCGCCATCGAGCGAGGCAACTTCCGCTTTCAGCTGCTCGCGCTCGGCATCGATCTTTTTCCGTACCGCGAGCAATTCCGACAGATCGTTCGCCAGCGATTCTACCTCCCGGCGCATTTCCGGCAGGACTGCGCCGAGTACGATGGCCGTCCGGACGGATTGGAGTGCGTCTTCGGGGCTTGCGACAAGCGCCGGCGGCGGCTGGCGGCCCATGCGTTGCAGCGCGGCCAGGACTTCGCCGATCACCGCACGTCGCCCGTCGAGCGATTTTCGAATGCTGCGTTCATTGTCATCGAGCGGTTTGAGCCGCTCCTGGGTTGACGCAACTTTGGCTTCGACGTCACGCAGCCGCGTCGCAGTGTCGATCAGCTCCTGATTGAGTTTCGTGCGATCGGCACCGATCTGTTCGACTTCGCGTTTGAGTGCGGCTTCCGCCTCGGCGGACTTGTGCTGTTCGTCGCGGGCGGATTTGAGCTCTTCGTCATGCTGCTTGAAGAGTTCTTGAGCGAGTCTGCGGCTTCATTTTGGACGGCGGAAGCCGGCCGTTGCTGCGCCATCGCCGCGGGGGCAAGAGTTATCGGTAGCGCAAACCCCAGCCCCGCGACGAGCACGGCGCGCGGATCGAAACCACCGAATCCCCCGAGGCAAATCATCGGGGTCACGTTACGCCCGCAGGTTTGTACGACAAGTTCATTTTCCGGCGAAACCTATCGACTGAGATTGCGACTAAATCGGGGTACGAAACGTTCCACCCGCAAATCAGGCCCTATGGTAAGGGTGCCCGGTCAAAATCGTGGTGGCCCGGTATATCTGCTCGAGCAGCATCACGCGGACGAGTTGGTGGGGCCAGGTTGCCTTGCCGAACGACAGGCGCAGGCTGGCTTTCTCCCCGAGGTTTGCGGCCAGGCCCTCGGCTCCCCCGATCAGGAACACCGTTGCGGTCCGGCCATTTTCCCGCCATTTGCTGAGTTGGGCAGCAAGCGCATGGCTGTCGAGACTCTCTCCGCGGGAATCGAGCACTACTACGACTGCGTCTTGCGGAATGACGTTGGCGAGCGCAATCGATTCTTCGAGCATGCGTTTGCCGGCATCGCCGGCGCGACTTTCCCTGATTTCAATGACTTCAACGTCGCGCACGCCAAGCTGACGGCCGGTTTGCGCGGCACGCTTGCGATAGCGCCCACTCAATTCGGTTTCCGGGCCCTGCTTCAGACGCCCGACAGCGGCAACGATGATGCGCATCGTGCCGAGCAGATTATCAGCCCGGCCGCCGCGCGTCCCTGCTGGCCGCCGCCCACATCTTTTCCAGATTGTAGAAGGCGCGGATCTCCGGCCGGAAGACATGCACGATGACGTCCCCGGCGTCGATGAGAACCCAGTCACCCTGCCGCATTCCCTCGACGCGGACTCGGGGACCGCCGGCTTCCTCGATGTCCTTGACGAGGTGGTCGGCCACGGCGCTGACGTGACGTTGCGACCGGCCGCTCGTCACGACCATGTAATCGCCTATTGAGGATTTTCCGGTGAGATCGATGACGACGCTGTCCTCGGCCTTCATGTCTTCCAACCGCGCGAGGACGGTTTTGAGCATCTCCTCGGCAGTCGGATGCCGGGAGACGGTTTCGGGCTTACGACGCTGTGCCCGAGAGAGTGCAGATGTGCTCAGGGTTTTTGGTCCTTTCGATCCGTCGCACTCGTCCCGGTTCTAACCGGGAGCCACCTGAAGATAGTCACCTCGTCCGTTTCTTTCTACCCCGGCGGCGGACGGACTTCGCCACCGATTTGGGCTTGCTGGTTCTGTTTCCGCGCTTGTTTTCACGTTTGCGGCGGTTCCCTCCTCGTTTCGATTTGCGTGAGCGTGAAGACGTGTCGCGAGACGTCCGCTCGCCGCCACGCAGTGCGCGTAACGCGGTTGAAGACAAAGGCGATTTGAGGCCGTGCAAAAAGGCCCAGACCGGGGCTTTTCGATCCGGCAATGCGGAGGCGGCGTATTCGGGGATACGGACTCGGGCCAGTGCATTTCCGGCCGGGCTGGCGGCAGCGTAGAGACTCGGGCCCAGGCGATCGATGACGACGATAGGCACCAGTTCTGCAATTTTGCGCCACTTCTGCCAGCGATGAAAACTCCGTAAATTGTCCGCGCCCATAACCCAGACGAATCGGACACCGGGGCAGCGTGCCCGCAACCAAGATATCGTATCGTAAGTATATCTCGTCTTAATGACAGCTTCGAGGCCCGTAACGTCGATGCGCGGATGATGCGTAAGGGCGCGCGCCGCGGCGATCCGGGCAGGCAGCGGTGCGAGGCCTCGCGTGTTCTTCAGGGGATTTCCAGGCGTGACGATCCACCAAACGCGGTCGAGCTTGAGGCGCTTCAAGGCTAGAAGTGTGGCGCCGAGATGAGCCTGATGCGGCGGGTCGAACGTTCCGCCGAACAAGCCGATCCTCATGCCGGGCGCATGCGGAGGCAGTAAGCGCTCGGACATGTCACGATGCTTCACAGTCACGGCCGGGTCTGACCGTTTCCGTGGATACGATATTTGAATGTCGTGAGTTGATCCACGCCGACAGGGCCGCGTGCATGCAACCGCCCGGTCGCGATGCCGATTTCGGCGCCGAAGCCAAATTCTCCGCCATCGGCAAATTGCGTCGACGCGTTGTGCAGGACAATGGCCGAATCGACTTCGCGCAGGAACTTTTCTGCGGTCGCCTGATCCTCGGTAATGATCGCGTCCGTGTGATGCGACCCGTAGCGTTCGATGTGGTCGATCGCGGCCTCGACATTGTCGACGATTTTGACGGCAATTATGGCGTCGAGGTACTCGGTGCTCCAATCATCTTCAGTTGCCGGCTTGACCCGTTTGTCGACGGTAAGCGTTGCGTTGTCGCCGCGGATTTCGCAGCCGGCCGCGATGAGCATTTCAATCAGCGGCTTAAGCTGGCTGCCGGCACCGGCACGGTCGACCAAGAGCGTTTCGGCCGCACCGCAGACGCCGGTACGCCGCATTTTTGCATTGAGTACGATCTTCTTCGCCATATCGAGCGAGGCCGCCTTGTCGACATAGACGTGGCAGACACCTTCGAGGTGCGCGAATACCGGCACGCGCGCTTCCGTCTGCACCCTCGCTACAAGACTTTTGCCGCCTCGCGGCACGATCACATCGATATTGCCGTCGAGGCCGGCCAACATAAGGCCGACCGCCGTGCGGTCACGCGTTGGCACAAGCTGGATCGCGGCCTCCGGCAAGGTGGCCGCGCGCAAACCGTCGGTCAGCGCCGCCAGGATCGCCCGGCTCGAACGCATGCTGTCCGATCCGCCACGCAGGATCGCCGCATTGCCGGCTTTCAGGCACAGCACGCCGGCATCCGCCGTAACGTTAGGCCGGCTCTCGTAAATTATGCCGATGACGCCGAGGGGCACGCGCACCCGCTCAATCCGCATGCCGTTCGGCCGGGTCCAGGAATCCACAATGGTCCCAACAGGATCCTTCAGGTCCCGCACGGCGCCGATACCGGACGCGATGGCTTCAACGCGCGCGGGATCGAGAGCCAGGCGATCAAGAAAGGCTCCTGTGAGTCCACCGGCACGTGCTTCGGCCACATCTTCGGCATTGGCTGCAAGAATGAAAGGTGCCTGGGCCCGTATGGCTGCAGCCATTGACCCGAGGGCGCGATTTTTCTGGTCCGCCGGCGCAAGCGCCAGCGCCCGGGCAGCCGCACGGGCGCGGCGGCCGATTTCGGCCATGGCGGCCGCAATATCGCTTGATCCCTCGATACTCTTGAGCGGAGCGCTCATTCTCGCAAAAAGCCCGTGAAAACCCCTGTCCTAGGGCACTTCCTATCACGTCAGGTGTCAGCCCGCGAGGTCAGCTGGCCGGGGCATATCAGGTGCCACCCTGGGGATAACGTGGACAATCGGTGGTGCCATGCAACGGTTTAACTACCTGCACATTGCAGTGGCAGGGTGGCGGCATTCCAGGAGGTAATCATGGCGTACAGTTCAAGCCGTCTTCCCAGCCGGTTTCCTGTCGGCACCAAGTTCGTGATCGAGGGAAAGCGTCACGGGGAAGGTCAGGTGCAAGTGTTCAGCCGGTATCTGGAATTTCCCGACGGAACGTTCCTGCCGCTGCCGGCCCACCCGCCAAAGCAAAAAGCGGTCGCGCCCGCGCGCCGTCCGCGGCGTGTGCGTTCACGGGCCCATTGACCCGGCCATATCGGCCAATGGCCTAGGCCTATGTTCGGCCCGGCCACTGGCGGACCGGGACGAGGCCGTAAAGGGGACTCGGCCAGCGACCTAGCCTGGATACGAAAACCCCAGCCACCGGTGGGCTGGGGTTGACGGGCGATCGGTCAATCGCCTTCGCCTTTTTACGTGTGTCTGAGCAGGTAACGCGCTGCGGCACGGCCTGGTTCCGCAACCGTCGCTATTCGCCCCCGAGAACCAGATCGTCCCGGTGGATCATTTCGGTCCGGCCCGTATAGCCAAGGATCAGAAGCACGTCTGCCGATGAGCGCCCTTTGATTTTTTCTGCGTCCTCGGCGTCATAGGCGACGAGCCCGCGGCCGACCTCGTGCCCGTCCGGGCCCCGTACCACGACTGCATCACCACGCCCAAAGCCGCCCTCCACCTTGATCACGCCTGCCGGCAGCAGGCTTTTTCCGCTTCGCAACGCGCGCACGGCACCCGCATCGATTGTCAGCCCGCCACGTGGCTCAAGCGATCCCGCAATCCATTTCTTGCGAGCCGTTACCGGGTTTGCCTGCGTGAGAAACCAGGTGCACGCAGCCCCATTTGCGATCGTCTGCAGGGGATGCAGCACGCGGCCGGACGCGATCACCATATGCGTCCCGGCAGTGGTGGCGATTTTGCCGGCTTCGATCTTGGTCAGCATGCCGCCGCGCGCGAGTTCTGAGCCGGATGCGCCGGCCATCGCTTCGATGTCGGGCGTAATGCGCGCAATGACGGGCACCAGCCTGGCGCCGCTCCCTGCTATCGGCGGCCGGTCGTAAAGCCCGTCGACGTCTGAAAGCAGCACGAGCAGATCGGCGCTCATCATGGTGGCGACGCGGGCGGCGAGGCGGTCATTGTCGCCGTACCTGATCTCCGTCGTCGCTACGGTGTCGTTTTCATTGATCACCGGCACGCTTCGCCATTCGAGCAGCTTTGCGATCGTCGAGCGCGCATTGAGATAGCGCCGCCGCTCTTCGGTGTCGCCGAGCGTGACCAGCACCTGGCCGGCGGTTAGCGAATGGGCGCTGAGGGCCTCCGACCACGCGCGTGCAAGTGCAATCTGCCCGACTGCGGCGGCGGCTTGGCTGTCCTCGAGCTTGAGCGCCCCCGGCGGTAATTTCAGAACAGCGCGGCCGAGCGCGATGGCGCCGGATGACACGACAAGCACATCGCATTTTTGCCGATGCAGGCCGGCGACATCGGCCGCGAGCGAAGCGAGCCAGTCGCGCCTGAGGCCGCCGGCGGAGGAGTCCACCAGCAACGACGAGCCGACCTTCACCACGATGCGGCCGAAATCCTTGAGCAGCGGCGTGTTTGACATGATCCCGGCGACAGCGTCATTAATCGCGCCGGTTGTCTAGCACGTCAAATTTAGTCCGTCAGGATCGAGTTGCCGCCGGATCGGTCGAATCCGGCGGCCTTATGCTTTCCCGGTTAATGCCAGTTTCACCCGTTCCGGTGTGAACGGAACGGTCCGCAGGCGTGCGCCGGTGGCGTTGTGGACCGCATTGCCGAGCGCCGCGCCAACAGCCGCGCAAGCGGCCTCGCCCGCACCCAGCGGTTTTTCCGTCGGCCGGTCGATCAGCTCGATGTCGATCTTCGGCACACCGGAGAACCGCAAGATCGGATAGCTCGCCCAGTCGACGCTGAGAACGCGCGAGCGGTCGAACATCACTTCTTCCATCAGCACACGGCTGATTGTCTGCAGGATACTGCCCTCGATCTGCGCGCGCACGCCGTCCGGGTTGATGATCTGCCCGCAATCATGCGCGCAAGCCACGCGCTCGACCGTGATGCGCCCACTGGCGCGCTCGACAGCGACGTCCATGCCCATGCCGACATAGGTTTCGGTGTGCTTGTAGTGGACAAAGGAAATGCCTCGCCCACGCGCAACCGCGCCGTTCGTGCTCGCGAGTTGGTAAGGCTGCGACTGCCATTTCATCAAAGCCGCAGTTCGCTTGACGACTTCGATCGCGCGCGGGTCCTTCAGGCCCCGCAAGCGGAATTCGACCGGGTCAATGCCTGCCGCGGCGGCAAGATCGTCAACGAAGCTCTCGACCGCGAAGCAATTTGCCGGCTTGCCGGGCGAGCGGATTGGTGCCGGGCGCAACGGTGCGTCCTTGAGCCAATGCGCGATCACTTGGATGCTCTCCGCGGCGTAGGGCGGGTCGCCATTCTGCGAGATCAGGCCGGTGTTCAGTCCCGGCACGTGATCGAGGCCGGCCGCCTCGGGCGCCAGCAGCGGAATACTCGGCAGCCCGCGCGTTGTCTTCGGAATCCACAGTTCGGTGCGCCACTCGAGAATACGGCCATCCGCTGAGACCGCGCCCGAAATGCCGATCAGCTGCGGCGGGCCTTTCGGATCCCATCCGAGCTCGTCCTCGCGGGTCCATTGTACGCGCACCGGGCGTCCAGTGGCGCGCGACAGGATCGCAGCGTCCGCTGCGGCATCCTCGTGCCCGTTCATGCCGTAGCAACCCGAGCCCTCGAGGTAGATCAGGCGCACCTTGTCCTTGGGCAAACCGAGGAATTTGGCAAAGGTGGTCTGATTGCCGTGCGTGCCTTGTGAAGCGGTCCACACGGTCGCGGATTCGTTGCTCACGTCGGCAATGGCGCAGGATGGTCCGATCGATGCGTGGCTTTGCATCGGCCAGTAGTAAGTTGCTGTGAGGGCTTTTGCGCCGTCTGGCCGCTGTGCAGCAGGATTGCCCTTGTTGACCAAGGTTTCATCGACAATGCCGGGTTCGTTTCGCAAGGACTCGACGAGGCTGCTCTGCGACGGCAGGCCGGTCCACTCGCTCCACTGGGCGCGCAATGCACGCGACGCACGCACCGCGTTCCATTCGTCGTCCGCGACGACCGCAAGCAGGTCTTTCACCCGTACGATCTTCGCGCCAGGGATATCCTTGATCGATGCTTCGTCTACGGACACAAGTTTAGCGCCGACGGCCCCAGGCCTGATTACGCGCGCGTGGAGCATGTTCGGCACCGCGAAGTCGTGCACGTACAGGTGGGTGCCGAAGCATTTCCCCGGGACGTCGGGCCGCCGCAGCGGTTTGCCGACGATTGTGTAGCGCGCAGGATCCTTCAGCGGTGCCTTGGGGTCGAGCTTGAGATCGAACTGTTTGCCGGCAATCAGGTCGGCAAAAGAAATTCCGCCACCGCCGGATTTCGGCCGCACCATGCCGCCGGCTATGTCGAGATCTTCGGCCTTGGCGTTGAGCCGTTGCGCCGCAAGCTCGATGAGCGCCTTGCGCGCAGTCGCCGCCGCTTGTCGGATCTGCACGCCGCCGCGTTGGATTCCGTTTGAACCGGACGTACGGCCCTGGTCGGGCGTCAGCGCGGTGTCGCCTTCAATAAATGTGATCTTGTCGACATCGATGCCAAGTTCTTCGGCAGCGATTTGCGGTATTGCGATGCGCAGCCCTTGGCCCAGATCGACCTTGCCGCAGAACAGCGTCACAGTGCCATCTCCGTTGACCGCCAGGAAGGCATCGACTTCCTTGGAATCGAGAATGCGTTTCGCCACGGCGGCGCTCTGCGCGTGGACGCGAGAGGGGAGTCCGGCGAGCGCGAAACCGACGGTGATCGCACCGCCTTTGAGGACGGCACGACGGGAGACGTTGAGAGTTTTGACCTGTACGTTCATCTCAGCCTCTCTGTCCGGTTGCCGCCATGACCGCGCTCAGCACCCGCACGTGCGAGCCACAACGGCACAGGTTACCGTCAAGCGCGGCGCGGACGTCCGCCTCGCTTGGCGTCTTGTTGCTTTGCAAGAGCGCGGCAGCGCTCATGATCATCCCGTTAGTGCAGTAGCCGCACTGCGGTACCTGCTCATTGATGAAAGCGGTCTGCAGCGGATGCGGCTTTTCGGGCGTGCCGAGCCCTTCGAGCGTGACGATCGGCTTTCCGTGCGCATCGGCGATTTTGGTCTGACAAGATCGGGCCGCGACGCCGTCGATCATGACGGTGCAGGCGCCGCACTGGCCAAGCCCGCAGCCGAACTTCGCGGCGGTCAGCCCGAGTTCACGCAACACATAGAGAAGTGGTTTATCGGCATTCGTCGTGTCGACGGTTTGCGCATTGCCGTTGATGCGCAAGTTGTAAGTCGCCATGTCACCGCTCCGTTTGCCCCGCGGGACGCGTTTAGACACCGTCTACTATGGCTGAGCGAAGCAGGGCTGCCTAGGCGGGGTAAGGGCAGCGCGTTCTCACAAAAAATTGTGAGCCCGCGCTTGGTTGCTGCGCCGCGGGGAACACACCTCGTGCGAGATCCCCGCTTGGATCAAGGGCAAATCGAATAGGCCGTCAGATGGCGTCCGTGGTACTATGACGCCGAGGGCGAAGCGATGCGGCTTGCGGTCTATGGTGCCGTACTGGTGATTGCTCTTGGCAGCGTGCTGCTGGGGCTCGACCGGCTTCCGGCCCCAATGTCTCCGATGGTTGATACTGCGGCGGGCCTGCGCGCTGCCGCGCCGGCTGCCGCTGCGCAAGTTCCAGCCGCGCAAGCTGCGCCTTCGGTCCCAAGTGCGACGATTGGCGCGCCGATTGTTCCGCCGACACTCGCTGCGCCTGCACGTCCTGCCGCTCCCGCAACGGCTGGAGCTGCAGTGCAAGCTGCGGTGCCGGGGGCTGCGCCCGAACCGGAAGTGCGTTGCAACGTCGATGCTTGCACCGCCGCTTACCGGTCGTTTCGTTCGTCCGACTGCACCTATCAGCCGACCGGTGGGCCTCGGCGGTTTTGTGCGAAATAGACACCTCAGATTGAACTTCGACGGTTCCGTGTGAGGAACGCCTGGAACGGTCCGATGAGGCCGGCGTTTTGTTTGAGCGCCACGCGTCACATGGGCCTGACAATGCAATTTCTCGTCTACCTTACGGTTCTCATGGTTTCGGTCAGCACGGTGCTGCTCGAGATCCATTGGCTCACCACGCCGCCTCCGCAACCCAGTTTGACCGTTCAGGCGTCCGCGAGAGCGCCGCGTCCCATGGTCGAAGGTCCGAACGCGGAGCTCAGCCCGGTCTATCCGAAAAAACTTGAGCCGGTGCGGCCGGCGCAGGCGCAAAGCAATGTCCAAAACACTGTCGGCCTGGCGGCTGCCGGCAACACGGCGGCGGGGGCCGAAACAGCTCAAAAACCGTTCGCTGAAACCACAGGCGCCGTAACGCGCTCTGACGATACTGGCAAAACAGCGGCGAAGCTCGAAACGGTTCAAAAGCCGGTCGCTGAAACAACAGGTGCCGCAACACGCGCTGATGATCCAAGCAAGATCAAAAGTGCGGCAGCGTCGGATAGCGCGCACAACGCACAAGCCTACGCAGCACAGCCAAATCAGAATAAGCGAGACGAGACGACAACGTCGAACAACCGCTGCGACGTTCAGGCCTGCGGGGCCTATAAATCATTCCGCGCTTCGGACTGTACTTACCAGCCGTTCGATGGTCCGCGACGCGTGTGTGGCAAGGCGCCCGAACAGCGTGCCAACCGCGAGCAGAGGGAAGAACCACAGCGTCGATCCCTGAGCCGGCGCGAGGATTCAAGCGAGGATTCACGTAACGTAGATCGAAAAACGCGGTGGCGGGTCTACGAGGAGGACGATGACGACGAGGCGGACGACATAGTCATGTTCGGCAGAAGCCGCCGCTGGTAGGCGCGCGGTTTCTAGTAAATCACCACCGATCGAATCGACTTGCCCTCGTGCATGAGGTCAAATGCGTCGTTGATTTTTTCAAGCGGCATTGTGTGCGTAATCAAATCGTCGATGTTGATTTTTCCTTCCATGTACCAGTCGACGATTTTTGGTACATCCGTGCGGCCGCGTACGCCACCGAAAGCCGTGCCGCGCCAGACCCGTCCGGTGACGAGCTGGAAAGGACGGGTCGAAATTTCCTGACCGGCTCCGGCCACGCCGATAACAATGCTTTCTCCCCAGCCGCGATGGCAGCATTCCAGCGCCTGGCGCATTGTTTGCACGTTACCGATGCATTCGAACGAGAAATCCGCGCCGCCGCCGGTGAGATCGACGACGGCTTGCACGACCTTGTCCCGGCCGACTTCGTCCGGATTGACGAAATGCGTCATGCCGAATTTTTCGGCCATCGCGCGCTTGGTGGGATTCGTATCGATGCCGACGATCTTGTCAGCGCCGGCCATCCGCGCTCCCTGGATGACGTTGAGGCCGATGCCGCCAAGACCGAACACGGCGACATTTGCACCTGGCCATACTTTCGCGGTGTTGATGACGGCGCCGACGCCCGTCGTCACGCCGCAACCGATGTAACAGATCTTATCGAAGGGCGCGTCCTCACGGACCTTTGCCAATGCGATCTCCGGCAGCACCGTGAAATTCGCGAAGGTCGAGCAGCCCATATAGTGAAACACGGCATCGCCGTCGCAGCGGAAGCGGCTGGTGCCGTCAGGCATCACGCCTTTCCCCTGCGTTGCACGGATGGCGGTGCAAAGATTTGACCGGCGCGACAGGCACGTTTTGCACTGCCGGCATTCCGGCGTGTAGAGCGGAATGACGTGATCGCCCGCTTTCAGTGTCGTGACGCCGGCGCCGACCTCGCGGACGATCCCCGCACCCTCATGACCGAGAATTGCCGGAAACAAACCTTCAGCATCGGCGCCCGACAGCGTGTAGGCGTCGGTGTGGCAGATACCGGTTGCCTTGATCTCGACCAGCACCTCGCCCGCCTTCGGGCCCTCGGTGTCGATGGTCTCGATGTCGAGTGGTGCGCCGGCTTTCCAGGCAACCGCGGCACGGGTCTTCATTCGCGCGTTCTCCCAAATTTCAAATCTACACCTCTTCTTTTGCCTTAGACCCGTCGGCTTCGTCACGTGCCTTGTCGATTATCTTCAGCAGCGCACGCAATGCTTCCGGAACGCCGTCCCCGGATTGTGCGGACAATACCAGTGGCGTTTTCTTGCAGGCCTTCTTGAGCTTCCCGGCTTGCGCCTTGATTGCCTCTTTCGTCATGGCATCTGACTTGGATAGCGCAACGATCTCCGGCTTGTCGGTGAGGCCCTGGCCGTAGGCTTCAAGCTCGCCGCGCACGATCTTGTAGGCTTCGCCGGCGTCATCACTCGTGCCGTCGATCAGATGCAGCAATACGCGGCAGCGCTCGGTGTGGCCGAGGAAGCGATCGCCGAGCCCCGTTCCTTCATGCGCGCCCTCGATCAAACCAGGCAGGTCAGCGACGACAAATTCGCGTCCATCGACTTCGACGACACCGAGCTGCGGATGCAATGTCGTGAAAGGGTAGTCGGCGATCTTCGGCTTGGCTGCGCTGACGGCCGCGAGGAACGTCGACTTACCGGCATTGGGCAGGCCGATAAGTCCTGCATCGGCGATCAACTTGAGACGCAATCGAATGGTGTGTTCATCGCCTGGCTGCCCGGGATTGGCGTGGCGGGGCGCCCGATTGGTCGACGATTTGAAATGCGCATTGCCAAAGCCGCCATTTCCGCCTTTGGCGATGGTCACGCGTTGACCGACTTCGGTCAGGTCGGCGAGCAAGGTCTCGCCATCCTCTTCGTAGACCTGCGTGCCCACCGGCACTTTCAAAACGACGTTTTTGCCGTTCGCGCCGGCGCGGTCCTTGCCCATGCCATTGCCGCCGCGCTGGGCCTTGAAGTGTTGCTGATAGCGATAGTCGATCAGCGTATTGAGGCCGGTAACGGCCTCAACGATAACGTCGCCGCCTTTCCCCCCGTCGCCCCCGTTTGGCCCGCCGAACTCAATGAACTTCTCGCGCCGGAATGACACGCAGCCGTTCCCGCCCGCGCCGGACGCGATATAGACCTTGGCCTCGTCGAGAAATTTCATGATCGCGATATAGCGCGTCGCGGGGCGTTTCGCACCTAGCGTGCGGGCAGGAAATGCGTCGTGCCGTCGTGTTTGATGCGGTCCAAAAGGTCGACTTCCCAGGACAGATAGGCATTCATGGCGGCTTCATGATCGTTCGGTCGCTCATAAGGCTTGAGCCAGACGTCGATCGGATCGTCGGCCATTTTCTCGGCCGTGGAGAGCGGGAGGCCGGCTGCGGCCCAGGCCGCATTGCCGCCTCTGAGCCAGTGAACGGGCGATGCGGTGAGTGCGCCGGCCTCTGCAACCGCAAGAGCGGCCAGTACACCGTCTTCGGACGTGAGGATAACGGCCTGCCGAAGCGGAATTTTCGGCAGCGCCTTGTTGAGACGACTGCGGATGGCGAACCATGCGCCGGGGATGTGACCGCGGCGGTAGTGCGGGCTGGTGGAGAGGTCGATTACGGAAACATCATCGATCTCGAGAACTTTCGATGGATCGACTGCTGAGTCTGAAGGAATTGTACCGAGGACGGGGGTCGGTGCGCCGGTTTCAGGACCCGCTTCCGGTAGCACGAAAACCTCATACCAGCCCATTTGCTTGAGCCAAGACGCAGTCATCAGCGCGCGTACTTCTTTGTCGTCACTGAGCACGATACGTGCGCCGAGCACCCCGGCGTAGATGTCGGTTGCCTGCACGAGCTGGCCGCCTGGCGTCGAGATCGCGCCGGGATAGTGACCTGCCTTGTATTCGGACGAGTCGCGCACGTCGAAGACATAGGTCGTACGTGCCGTGTCTTCTCGCCACCGCTCAACGGTAGCGCGATCGACGCGCGTGACGCCGAACCTGCGTGCAACCTTTTCCGCGAAATCCTTGGCCCAGGCGAGACCCGCGCCCGACACATCCGGCGCACGATCGGATTTTCCGGTTGCGCAAGTGAGCCCCGCGAGGTGCCAGCCCATGGTGCCGTTGCGGAGCGCAACGACTTTGTTCGGCACGCCCGCATTGATCAGAGACTGCGCACCGATGATGCTGCGGGTACGGCCGGCGCAGTTGACGACGATTGTCGTGTCAGGGGAGGGGACAATATCGCGGACCCTCAGCACCAGCTCGGCTCCCGGCACATTGATGCCGGTCGGGATCGAAATGCGCGAATATTCATCGAACGGCCGGCTGTCGAGCACTTTCAGGTCGGTGCCGCTGCGCATCATGGCATCAAGCTCGGCCGCACTGACGCTAGGCGTTTTACTGTCGTGCTCGACGAATTCGCCAAACGCCTTGCTGGGAACGTGCACGCCTGAGAACGTCACAAAGCCGGCCTTCTCCCAGGCCGCCACGCCGCCCTCGAGATAGCAAAGGTCGGTATAGCCGGCGTCGGCAAGAATGACCGCGGCGCGTTCCGCGAGGCCGTCATTGCCGTCACACAGGACAATGCGGGTTGACTTGCGCGGCACCAGTCGCGCGAAGCGCAATTCGAGCCGGCTGAGCGGTACATTGCGCGCCCATAAGAGATGATTTTGCGAGAAAGTAAGCTCCTCGCGTACGTCGACAAGCGCCAGCTCTTGGCCGTCGCCGAGCATGGCTTTGACGGTTGCGGCGGTGAGCGGCTGGAGCGATTTAGTGTTTAACATGACCTCTCCGCAGTCATGCCCGGCCTTGTGCCGGGCATCCACGTCTTTCGCAAAGCAAGGCGTGGATGGCCGGGACAAGCCCGGCCATGACACTGATGTGATTGATCGGCCGCTACGTCGCTCGCTGCGCGTACATTTTCTCAACCTCGCCTGTCTTGAGGTCAACTCTGATGCGGTCGATTTTATCGAGGTTGGTTCCGGTCACGCGCACGAAACGCGCCTGATCCGGATAATCTATCGAGTGAATAGTGCCGTCCTGATAAATCCCCGCCCGTCCGGGCGTAAGCCGGTATTTTCTGGCTGGCTTGAGCGTCGCGTGCTTGGGGTCCTTGCCGTCGTCCTCGCGCTCCCATTCGATCATGTCGGTGTATTTCGTCGCCTGACCATAGATCGCCCACGAGTCGCCGTGGTCGTGCGGCGGGGACACTCGCGCCTTGTCGTTGATGTGCGCGAGAATCTGGAAACCGAATTTTTGGTCCTCGTATAGGACCTTAAGCCCGCGCGGCACGGCGTCGCCACAGTATTCCTCGATGAAATCCTTGTTGGCGAGCAGACGTTCGAGATTCTGGCGGACCTGTTCGCGTCCGGCACGGCCGGAATCGCGTGAAAGAGCGGAACGGCAATCGCTGATAAATTGGTCGAGGTCATAGGGCATGGCGTCCCTCCCAAGCTCGCAGCAAGATAGTCTTGCGCAAGTCAGGGCTGAACGCCAGAAGGCCCTCCCTCAAAATGAGGGAGGGCGCACCTGGAGCATCGCCATTCGTCTATGACACCCGCTTCACGCGGCCCCACGTCTTGAGCGCCGACCAGATGCCCCGCTCAAGCCGGAACCGGTCAATCGGCGCTGACGACTTGATCGAGTTGATCCGGTAAAGGCCGACCCCGGTCCACTGGAAGCCGCATTTCTCCAGCACCCGGCGTGACGCGGGGTTGGTGACACGCGCGCCGGCCTGCAAGGCGTCATGCGTGAGATCCGTGAACGCATAGTCGATCAACGCATGAAGCGCTTCGGTGGCGTAGCCTTTATTCCAGTAGGGCACGCCCAGCCAGTAGCCGATCTCCGGCGTGTCGTCGTAGCGAAACATGAGTCCACATGCGCCGATGATCGTTTTGTCGTGCAGCGTGATCAGATACGCCGCCTCGCCCTTTTTGTTCACGCTCGCAATGAATTGTTCGGCATCCGCCAATTTGTACGGATGCGGAATGCGCGCGGTGTTTTCCGCGATGCGGCGATCGTTGGCGAGCGCTGCGACCGCTTTAGCGTCCTCGAGGCGCGCTGCGCGCAAGGCAAGGCGCTTGGTCTCGAGGACGGAGATACTGGCTTCGCGATATCGTCCAGTCGGTATTTCTTCCAGCAAGGTCATGGCACGGGCTCCAGGTTAAAAAAGTTGAGAGGGGGAACCGGTCACCCGTCTCCCCCTCTCAGAGCCCTACGAGGCCCCGCCGGTTTGACTGGATGACCGGCGGACCTCGAATTTGTCCACCGTCTTACTCGGCCGCAACCTCCGTCATCGGTACAACGGACACGTAGGTGCGGCCTTTAGCTTTCGTTGCGAACTGAACCTTTCCATCGATGAGCGCGAACAGGGTGTGATCTTTGCCGGTGCCGACATTACGGCCGGCGTGCCATTTGGTGCCGCGCTGACGCGCAAGGATATTGCCGGCGAGCACGATCTCGCCGCCGGTCGACTTCAAGCCGAGCCGTCGGCCCGCCGAGTCGCGTCCGTTACGTGAGGATCCGCCTGCCTTCTTGTGCGCCATATTGATCTCTGTTGGTCACTCGAACTCTTTTACTGTGTACACCGATTCCGTGACGGAATCATCTCACTTCTTTTTATTTCCGCCCTTTGTAGCTGCCTTGGCGGGCTTTTTTGCGGCGGCCTTGGCCGGTTTCTTGGCCTTGGTCTTTGCCGGCTTGGCCTCCGCCGCAGCAGCGGCTTCGGCTTCCGCCTTTGGCTTCGGCTCGCGCTTGGGCCGTGGCGTCGCCGTTTTGGAAGGCTTCGCCCCGCCGGTGAGAATCTCGGTGATACGCACCACCGAGAACTCGTGGCGGTAGCCGCGCTTGCGGCGCGAATTCTTGCGGCGGCGCTTCTTGAAAGCGATCACCTTGTCGCCACGCGTGTGTTGAAGCACCTCGCCGGCAACGGTTGCGCCTGACACGGTCGGCGTGCCGAGCTGGGGCGCATCGCCGCCAACGACGAGCACCTCGCCGAACTCGACGATCTCGCCAGGCTGACCATTCACCCGGTCGATCCTAATCACATCTTCGGCGGCAACCCGGTACTGTTTGCCGCCGGTCTTGATGACTGCGAACATCTTTCGTCCTCGTGTTCGACCCCGGTGCTCGGACCCGTTCCGGACCGGCTTCTTTCAGTCGGTTTGTTGTTTGTTTTTAAGGGCTTACTGGCCCTCGAAAAAGCACGCGGACAAAGGCCCGCGCGCGAAATGCTTATGGCGGGGAAAAGCGGGTCCTGTCAAGAAAGCGCGCTTCGATACGGCCACCGCGACGGGGAACGAAAAACAACGTTAACTGGCGCGCCCGGACGCCGGTCGTACCCTTACGTTTCGCTTTTGGCCTGCGTGTTGTCGGACCATGCGCTCGCATCGCCTTCGCCGCCTGACTGCACAAGGCGATATCCGACCCCCAGCTCGGTGACCAGAAATCTTCGGGGTGTCCGGATGTGGCTCGATCTTCTGGCGCAGCTTGCGAACGAAGATACGAAGATAGTGAGTGTCCTGAACGTGAACCGAGCCCCAGACTTCCTTGAGCAAATGCTGGTGGGTGACGACATTGCCAGCATGCTGCGCAAGCACCTGGAGCAGACGGTACTCCTTCGGCGTCAGGGTTAGCCGCTTGTCATTGAGTAGCACCGCGCGGGCGGCAAGATCGATCGTGAGTGGGCCCGCCTTGACGATTGGCTCGCCCGAGACCGCGCGCATCTGTCTCCTGAGCGCCACCCGCACGCGCGCGAGCAGCTCCGCCATACCGAACGGTTTGACCACGTAGTCGTCGGCGCCGATTTCGAGCAGATGCACTTTTTGCGCTTCGGCCGAGCGAACCGACAATACTATAATCGGCACGCTCGACCACGAGCGGATCCGTTCGACGACGTCGGCTCCGTCCATGTCCGGCAGGCCGAGATCGACGATGGCAAGATCAATCGGCCGCAGCGTTGCCGTGCGAATCGCTTCGGCGCCGGTGCCGGCCTCATGGACGACGAATCCGTTGAGCTCAAAACCCGTTCGCAGGAACCGGCGAATCTGGATCTCGTCGTCGACGACGAGGACGATGGGGGAGGGCTCACTCATCGGCACCACTTTCCAGTTGGGGCAGGGCGGCTTGCGATACTGGCAGTTCGATCGAAATGGTAGTGCCTAGACCGGCACCCTCGCTAGTGGCGCTGACTTTGCCGTCATTGGCGCCGATGAAAGCGGTCGCGATCCAAAGACCCAGACCGGAGCCGCTTGTGGTTACGGCATGCCGCTCGCCGCGCGCGAAGCGGTCCCAGATTTTCGCCACTTCGGTACTCGTTAGTCCGGCGCCCCGGTCAGTGACCTCGATATTGAGGCGGCCGTCCTGCGTCCGCGCTGCAACTTTGATCTGCGAGTCGGGTTCGGAATATTTCACAGCATTGTCGAATATCTGAACCAAAGCTTGCTGGACCAGCACCGAGTCGACGTGAATCAACGGCAGATCCGGGGGTACGTCGAGCAGCAGGCGCCGGTCCGAAAGACGATGACGGCAGCGCTCGACCGCCGAATTGATGATATCTGCCGGGTCTGCCCATTCAACATGCGGCTTGATGCCGTCGCTGCTGATGCGCGTTGCGTCCAGAAGATTCTGGATGTCGTTGTTGAGTCGCTCCGCTTCGTCGCGCACGTCGTGCACGAGGGCGGTCAGCTTCTTTTCCTGCCGCAGCGCAGGCGCGGCACTCAGCACGGTAGCGGCACCAAGGATGGAGGCGAGCGGCGTGCGCAACTCGTGGCTGACCGATCCGATCAGGGCTTCGCGCAACTGATCCGTCTGAGACCTCATGCGCGCCTCGCTGATCGCGTGAGCGACGCCGAGGCGCTCCAGCGTCGCGGTGGCATCGGCCAGCACTGCGTCGACCCGGATCCGCAATTCATCCGAGCGCTCTTTCGATTCGTGACCGAGATTGATCGCGATCACACCGAATTCGAGGCTCTTCGGCGACACTGCTCGAACGAGCCAGATTTCGCCGCTTTCGGCGGTGACGATCGCGCCGCCGACGGCGTCGTGGCGGCCCGAGGCCACCTCGACGACCTCGGTAAGAACCCGCTGCGGCACTGTCACGCCGGCGCGGCGTCCACTGCTATCCGATGCTTCGCGGGCACTGGCAAACAGAACCACGTTACGCTGCATGATGCTGGCGAGATGATCCTCGATGGCTGCGTGGATATCTGACACATCGAAAGCGACAGCCAGCCGGCGGGAAAAGGCATAAAGGTCGCGCAGATCGATTTCCCGTTGCCGCGCCATTTCCAGTTGTCGCTTGAGGCGGGTCGCGAGCTGGCTCACCGTCACTGCGACGAATATGAACAAGATCAAGTCGATGACTTCTTGCGGTTCCTTGACGCGAAAGCTGTAGGCCGGCGGGTAGAAGAAAAAGGCGGACGCAAATACGCCGCACACGGCTGCGACCAGCGCCGGCACAATGCCCCAGCGCGTCGCCGCGATCACGACCGGGATCAGGTAGGCGATGGAACCATGCGCGAGCCCGCTTTCCCACACGAGCAGAAATAATACTGCCGTGAGACAGGCAACCAAACCGAGCGTAATGAATACGCCGGGCAGCTGCTTCCGGATGCGGTCGAATGCCGGGGAATTGTCTGTTGCCATGCTGACGATGCTACGGGTCGCCGACGACAAACAATATACGCCCCGCGACCCTTGTCTGTCTTGGCGCGCTTGGGTACATAGCGCCGTCCGTTCCGGGCCATTTAAAGGCCGGTTTCGGGCTCCGGAGAGGTGGCTGAGTGGTTGAAAGCACCGCACTCGAAATGCGGCATACTCGCAAGGGTATCGGGGGTTCGAATCCCTCCCTCTCCGCCATGCCCTGCGGAATCGGCATCCCTCAATAATAGTAGCGTCAGCTGTGCGAGCTCGCGCCGGGATCCGAAATGACGCCGCGTGCGACGAGTCGAATTCCAGATAAACAGAACGAGGATGGCCCCGACAGTGGCACCGATGAATCCGGCCCCCTGATCGGGGCGATACCAGCCGATCGCCTGACCGATGAACGTCGCAAGAAATGATCCGGCGATGCCGAGAACGACCGTGAGAATAAACCCGGATGGGCTATTCGGGCCGGGAGCGAGAAATCGAGCGATCAGGCCCGCGACGAAGCCGATGAGAATGACCCACAGAATGCCCATGGCAGACTCCGGTGCAGACTTCCACTAAACCGCGGTTGCCTAGATCAAGCGTGACGCCTCGCGCTCGGTCGGAATGCGGCCGTCCGGTGTGAGCTGATTGACCAGTTCCGGCAACTGCTGGCTCAAGTTTGCGATCAGGTCGTCGCGTGACATCCCGGTGTGAGCGCTGAGCGTTCGGATCTGATCAGGGCTGAGCACTTTCGACAGAATGTCAGGCGAAATCGACTTGTTCGGACCCGTGCCGACCCAGGACTGAACGACGTCGCTCTGGCCACCCTGCTGGAATTGCTTGAGCAGGTCGTTCAGACCTCCGCTCAGCACGCTACCGGCGCCGCCGCCGGCGAGAAGACCGCCCAATGGACCTTGAAGCAACCCGCCAAGGCCGCCACCGGCAGGACTGCCAGCGGTCGATGTACCGCGATTGGCGGGCACCGCATTCGGTTGATCCGGGCTCAGGTGTTTGATGGCCTTGTAGGCCACGAGCCCGAGCAGGGCCATCGCAATCGGCGACATTCCCCCGCTGCCGGCTGGGGCGGGCGTGGTCTGGCCGCGCGGACCGTTTTGCATTCCATTCAAAATATCAAGAAGTCCCATTGTCGGCTCCTTTGCACCCCACCCGCTAATTCAACTGTTGTTTCCGGTCCGCGCGACATCGTGCGTGCCGACAGCATTATTCCGCTGCCGGCGGCCCGGTCAGGCCCTGATATCGCTCGGCAATTTCCCGCCATTGGCGGCAAGTTTCTGCATGATCTGCTTGTGCAGCCAGACGTTCATGGCGGCCGAGTTGTTCATGTTGCCGGTGTATTTCAATTCGGTGGCAAGCTGCTTGCGTGCAGACTGGCTGCTGTCGAGGTCGAGTGCCTTCATCAAGTCAACGATCGAGGTTCGCCATGCGAGCTTTTCGCCTTTGGCAGCCGCGGCCTTGTCGACAATTTCCGCTACATCCACCGTTTGCGGAGGGGCGCTTGCGGGTGTTGTCGGGGCTGTTGGTGACGCGCTCGCTTGTGCGGACCCGTGGCCGAATATCGCGCTCATTATGCTGCCGAAGATACTCATGACGTTCCTCCGTAATTGTTACCGCGAGGCTCCTCCTGCCGCTCAATTCTGATGCGGAAACATCGGGCTCGGGCCGCGAAATTATTCAAAGCGAATAGTCGATTTAGAGCGATAATTATTTGCCGTCAGCAAAGGTGGCGCAACAGAATTCGCGTCGCATGCCGCACCGGTTACCGCATTCGCGCGGAATGCCCTATTCCTTTACCGCCCCTGTCATCGCCGACACATAATGTTCGACGAAGAATGCGTAGAGGATGACGAGCGGCAGCGACCCGATCATCGCCCCCGCCATCAGCGAGCCCCAGCGGTAGATGTCGCCGTCAACCAGTGCGGTCACGATTGCAACCGGCACGGTCTTGTACTGCGTCGACGAAATAAATGTCAGCGCGTAGATGAATTCGTTCCAGCACAGGGTGAAGCAGAAAATAAAGGCGGAGATCAGCCCCGGCACCGCCAGCGGCAGCACGATCTTCATCAGGATCTGCCAGCGGCTGGCGCCATCAATCAGCGCGCATTCCTCGAGTTCGAATGGGATGGTCTTGAAATAGCCCATCAGCAGCCAGGTCGAGAAAGGGATCAGAATGGTGGGATAAGTCAGGATCAGCGCGAAGGGCGTGTCGAACAGGCCGTATTGGAAAACGACGGTCGAGAGCGGGATGAATAGAATTGACGGCGGCACCAGATAGGCCAGGAAGATGGCGCCGCCGATCCACTGCGCGCCTCTGTAGCGCAGCCGCACGATCGCATAGGCGGCAAGCACGCTGGCGATGATTGACAACGCGGTCGCGCACACCGCGACCAGCATCGTGTTCCAAAGCCAGACCGGATATTCGGTTTCGAAAAGCAGCTTGGTGATGTGCTTGAGCGTCGGATCCCACGTCCAGAACGGGTTGTAGGTCTCGAGATCGAGCAACTGGTTGTCCGGCTTGATTGACGTCAAAGCCATCCAATAGAATGGAAAGAGCAGCACAAAAAGAATAATTGAGAGCGGCAGATAAAGCGTCACCAGCCGTCGCGGCAGCGATTGCAGATAGCTCATGCCTTCGGTTTCGTCGGCAAGCGGCACCGAGCCGGTAAGCACGGCTTTCGGGCTGGCGACCTTGCCGGCGAGGACGTCAGTCATTGCTTTCGCCCTGTTGCCATTTTCGCCGCTGCAGGCCGAACCACGACACCAGGATGGCGCACAACAGGAACGGGATCATCGCCGTCGAAATCGCGGCGCCTTCGCCCAGTTGGCCGCCGAGAATCGCGCGCTGATAAGACAGCGTCGCCATCAGATGGGTGGCATTGACAGGGCCGCCGCGCGTCATCACCCAGATCAGCTGGAAGTCGGTGAAGGTGAATAGCACCGAGAAGGTCATCACTACCGCGATGATGGGGGTCAGCAGCGGGTAGGTGATGTAACGGAAGCGTTGCCAGTTGGTGGCGCCGTCGATGGTAGCGGCCTCGTAAAGTGAAGGCGATACGGTCTGTAACCCGGCGAGCAGCGTGATCGCGACGAAGGGCACGCCGCGCCAAATATTGGCAAAAATTACCGACCAGCGCGCGTTCCAGATGTCGCCAAGGAAATTGATGTTCTCGGTGATCAACCCCATTTTCCGCAGCGACCAGGAGATGATCGAGAACTGCGGGTCGAACAGCCACCAGAACGCGATCGCAGACAGCACCGTCGGCACGATGAACGGCACCAGCACCAGCGCGCGGATAATCGCCTTGAACGGCAGCCGCTCGTTGAGCAGCAGCGCGAGGTAAAGCCCGACTGCGAATTTAATGACGCTGGCGACGCTGGTATAGAGCAGCGTGTTGAAGACCGAGAGCCAGAATGTCGAGTCACCCCAAAGCCATTCGTAATTTTCGAGCCCGATGAAGATTCCGGAGCGGCCGATGCGGGCGTCGGTGAACGATAGCCAGACGCCGAGCCCGAGCGGATAAGCAAGGAACAGGATCAGGAACGCCGCGGCCGGCAGCATGAACCAGATCGCCAGCCAGTTACGGTTGGTCTTGAGTTGGTTCCACGCGGTGATTTCCCGATAGGCCGGCGTGCGTTTCTGGTCGAGAGCGATCGTCATCGCGATGGTAGTCTTCGATAAAGCGGGAAACGGAATCGGCGGGCGGTTTGAGCCGCCCGCCGGTATGAGCGGTTAGCGATAGATCCGCTTGAGCTGGCGTTCGGCAACCGCAATCGAGCCCTTCACATCTTCACGGCCGGTGCAGTAGTTGGCGAACATGTCGACGACGATGAAGTCGGCGATCGCGGTCGCCGCCTTTTCGCCGACCGAGCCGAGGCCACCCGCGGTGCGGGTGCGCTTGGCGACGTCGCGGAACGGCGTTGCCTTCGGATCGGCGGTCCAGACCGGGTTGCTGTCGTAGGCATTGAGGCAGTGCGTGAGGTAGCCTTTCGCCGACTGAATCCACGGATTGAAATTGGCCGCTTCCAGCATGAAGGCCATCAGCGCTTTAGAGGCCTGCGGATATTTCGTGTAGGTCATCGCCAGCACCGGATACATCAGGTGCAGTTCGGTCGGCTTGCCGCTTACTCCCACCGGGAAGTAGGCGTGGTCCATGTCGGCGGCGACCTGCTTGGCGTTGTTCTGTGCCGCGACGTAGATCGAGATGCCGTTGTTGGTCCAGCTGATTTCACCGGCCAGGAACGCCTTATTGTTGGACGAGTCGTTCCACGCGGCGGTGCCGGAGACCATATTACCGTACAGCGCCTTGGCGTATTCCAAGGCCTTGACGGTTTCCGGCGAATTGATGATGACCTTGTCGTTCTTGTCGACCAACTTGCCGCCATTCGACCACAGGCACCAGTGCACCCAGCTGTTGCCGTCACCGGAGGCGTGACCGAGCGCGAAGCCGCCCGGCGTTCCCTGCGCCTTCATCGCCTTGGTGTATTCAAGGAAGGCATCCAACTTGTCGGGGAATTTCGAGAATCCGGCCTTCTTCGAGGCTTCAATTCGATAGTTCATGAGCGCGCCTGAGTAGCAGATCGGGATGCAGATCCACTTGTTGCCGCTGTGCCCGTATTTCACCGCGCTATCGACCCAGCCGCCGTACTTCTTGCCGAGATAATCGGCCACGTCGGTGACATCCATGCACTTCTGCGGGAAGAGGTGCGGCAGCGAATACAGGCCCCAGAAGAGATCCGGGCCGGTGCCGGTATTGGCGGCAACCGATGCCTTTGGCTGGACGTCCTCGTAGGATTCACGCGCGATATCGACCTTCACGCCCGTCGCCTGCGTGAAGGCTTCGATCAGCTTTACGAACGCGTCATCTTCCGACTGCACGAAATATTTCCAGCGCAGCATCGAGAGCTTGGCGTTCTTTTCCGGCTTCCACGGTGCGTTCTGCGCCCAGGCTTTCGCCCAGTCGAGCAGCGCGGGGCCGGTCAAGGCGCCAGCTGTGGCGAGCGCCGTGCCACCTTTTACCAAAGCGCGGCGAGTTAGCATGTCCATGGTCGTTCCTCCGTTGGTTCCTAGCTGGTCATTCGTTTCCCGGATTGTTCGTCGAATAGATGGACGAGGCGCGGGTCTGGCTTGAGCCGGATCTTATCGCCCGGCTTGAATTGGTGGCGCTCGCGGAACACCGCGATGATGTCACTGCCGCCGAGCTTGGCAACGACCTGTAGCTCCGAGCCGGTGGGCTCCACCACCTGCACTTCGGCTTCGGCGCCGTCATCGGCGAGAGCGAAATGCTCGGGCCGCACGCCGAAGACTGCAGGTCTTCCGTCGCTGCCCGAGGGTGCGGTGCCGAGCGCGAACTTGACTCCCGCCGGTCCCTCGAAGGCGACGCGGCCATTGGCGCGGATATGTCCCTTGAGCATGTTCATTGCCGGCGAGCCGATGAAGCCGGCAACGAACAGATTGTCGGGGCGGTCATAGAGATCGAGCGGCGCGCCGATCTGCTCCACCCGACCGTCGTGCATGACGACGATCTTGTCGGCCATGGTCATCGCCTCGATCTGGTCATGCGTGACGTAGACTCGTCGTTGTCTTCAACCGCTGGTGCAGCTCCTTGATTTCCGTGCGCATCTGCACGCGCAGCTTGGCATCGAGGTTGGACAGCGGCTCGTCGAAAAGAAAGACCTGCGGGTCGCGGACGATGGCGCGGCCCATCGCGACGCGTTGCCGCTGCCCGCCCGACAGCTGTCGCGGGAAACGATGCAAGCAACTGCGAGAGGCCGAGGATCGCAGCGGCCCGGTTGACGCGCTCATCGATCTCGTTTTTCGGCGCGCCGCGCAGTTTCATAGAGAACGCCATGTTGTCGGCGACCGTCATGTGCGGATAGAGCGCGTAGTTCTGGAAGACCATGGCGACGTCGCGTTCCTTCGGGCGGCACGTGGTTGACCACACGCTCGCCGATGCGGATCTCGCCGGCGGTGATGTTCTCGAGCCCGGCGATCATACGCAGCAAGGTCGACTTGCCGCAGCCCGACGGTCCGACCAGCACGACGAATTCGCCGTCGCCAATCGAAATATCGACGCCATGGATGACGCTTGTCGCACCGAAGGCCTTGCGGACGTCGCGGATCGCGACCGAAGCCATTCACTCCTCCCAGGCCGGAACGAGCGGCCTTACGCATATTCTTCTTTGTTTTCAGCGCCATCCTTGCGGGTGGCAGCAGGACTATCTCGCGGACCAAATCATCGTTCTTTCGCCCTTCGAAATGCAAGCCCGACTTAATAGTGGTGGGCGAGGCGGTAGGCACAGGCGCCCCTAAAGGGCCAAACCCCCGTCGACCAGGTGCGGCTGGCCTGTAATGTAACTCGATTCATCCGACGCCAGGAAAACAGCAAGCGCGGCGACTTCCTCGGCCGTACCGAGGCGTGCCATCGGCTGGCGCGCGATGAAATTCTTGCGCACCTGATCAAGCGGAGTCCCTGTTTGCTTTGCGACGGCCTGCACGCGTTCCTCGAATGAAGGCGACACGATCGTGCCGGGGCAGATGGCGTTGCAGCGAACGCCTTTGGTTATGAAATCCGCGGCGACGGCTTTGGTCAGCCCGATCACCGCCGCCTTCGTCGCGCCATACGCGTAACGGTTGGGCAGCCCTTTGATGGAAGACACGCCCGACGACATATTGATGATCGAGCCGCCGCCGCCTTTCAGCATCGCGGGCAAGAACGCCTTGATGGTGCGGTGCATGGATTTGACGTTGAGGTCGAAGGAGAAGTCCCAGTCCTTCTCCGAACACTCCAGCACGGTGCCCTGGTGCACATAGCCGGCAACGTTGGCGAGCACATTGAGCGCGCCGAATTCCTTGTCGATCGAAGCAGCGAAGGCATCGACCGCGTCGCTCGACAGCACGTCGAGCCTGGCGGTTTTTGCGGCCTTCAGACCGTCGAGCTTGTCGATCGCGACATCGGTCGCGATCGACCTTCGCGCCTTCCGCGATGAAGGCCTCGGCGATCGCACGACCGATACCCTGGCCGGCGGCGGTAACCAGCGCCAGCTTTCCTTTCAGTCTGTTGCTCACGGAAACAATGCCCCTCAATGATTGTCGCGCGGAACGCTGTTCTGAGCGACGCGCTGATATTTCACGGCCGGCTTCAGCACCATGCCCTGCGCCAGCTGGTCGACCATGGAGCGCTGGATTTCCTGCCACGGTGTCTGGCTTGCCGGATAACGGAAGCCGCCGCGCCGCTGCAGTGCCTTGCGCCGCCGGGCCAGCTCCGCTTTCGAGGTCAATATGTCGGCAGTCCCCTTGCGCAGGTCGATGCGAACGCGGTCGCCGGTCTTCAGGAGAGCGAGCCCGCCGTTCGCGGCTGCCTCTGGCGACGCATTGAGGATCGACGGCGAACCGGACGTGCCTGACTGCCGTCCGTCGCCGATGCAGGGCAGGGAGGTGATGCCCTTTTTGATCAGGGCCGCTGGCGGCTGCATGTTGACGACTTCCGCCGCGCCCGGATAGCCGACCGGGCCGACGCCCCGGATGAACAACAGCGTGTGCTCGTCGATCTTCAACGACGGATCGTCGATGCGGTGGTGATAGTCCTCCGGCCCCTCGAACACGACGGCAGGGCCTTCGAAGGCATCCTTGTCCTTCGGGTTGGATAGATAGCGCTTGCGAAACTCGTCCGAGATAACACTGGTCTTCATGATGGCAGAGTCGAACAGATTGCCTTTCAGCACCTTGAATCCGGCCCTTTTCTTCATGGGAGAGCGGTAAGGCTTGATGACGTCGGCATTGGTGCTCTGCGCCTGTCTCACGTTCTCGCCCATCGTCTTGCCGTTGATCGTCAGAAGCATCGGCGTGGATGCGCTTGGCCTTGAGCAATTCGTGCATGACCGCCGGCAGGCCGCCGGCGCGATAATATTCCTCGCCGAGATATTCACCGGCCGGCTGCATGTTGACCAGAAGCGGCACGTCGTAACCGATCTTCTCCCAATCCTCGATCGATAGCTTCACGCCGACATGCCGCGCGATCGCATTGATGTGGATGGGGGCGTTCGTCGATCCGCCGATTGCCGAATTTGCAACGATCGCGTTCTCGAACGCCTTGCGCGTAAGAATATCCGACGGCTTCAGATCCTGTTCGACGATCTCGACTGCGCGCACGCCGGTTTCATAGGCGATCTGCGCGCGTTCGCGATAGGGCGCGGGGATCGCGGCGCAGCCGGGCAACGACATGCCGAGCGCTTCGGCGAGTGCATTCATCGTCGAGGCGGTACCCATCGTGTTGCAGTGGCCGACCGACGGCGCCGCAGAAGCGGCGATCTGCATGAATTCATCGGCGTCGATTCGGCCAGCCGCCATGTCCTCGCGTGCTTTCCAGATTGCGGTGCCGGAGCCGGCGCGCTCGCCCTTCCACCAGCCGTTGAGCATCGGTCCGCCGGAGAGAACGATAGCCGGCGTGTTCACGGTCGCCGCGGCCATCAGGCAGGCGGGCGTTGTCTTGTCGCAGCCGGTCATCAGCACGACGCCGTCGAGCGGGTAGCCGTAAAGGACTTCGACAAGCCCGAGATAAGCGAGGTTGCGGTCAAGCGCGGCCGTTGGACGCTTGCCCGTCTCCTGGATCGGGTGACACGGAAACTCAAAGGCGATGCCGCCAGATGCGCGGATTCCCTCGCGCACGCGCTTGGCGAGCTCGAGATGGTGGCGGTTGCAGGGCGACAGGTCCGAACCGGTCTGCGCGATGCCGATGATCGGTTTTCCCGACCGCAACTCCACCGACGTCAGGCCATAATTGAGATAGCGCTCGAGGTAGAGCGCAGTCATGCCCGGGTTATCGGGGTTGTCGAACCAGAGCTGGGACCGCAGGCGTCGCTCGGATTTTAGGGGAGTCTTTGCCATTTGCTACCAACCGTGTTGCCAGGTTGGGCATAGATGATCGCAAAGACACAGGAACCGCAAGAAGCGCGCGGCGCGCCCGTCGGCGCCAGCGCTATTTTGTCTCCAGCACGAAGACCCCGTTCCAGTCGGTGGGTGGCGGGTTTTCCTCGAATACGCGGATGCGTTCGGAATAGATGTCGAAAAGGTAACTCAGACCGAAGCCATCTCCGAACTTGCGGCAGCGTTCAATCGCCTGCGTTGCACCGGAAAAGTCCTGCTGGCGAAAGCGCGTGAGCATGTCGTTGACGTTCTGGCGCAACTGGCCGAACCGATCGCTGTCCGCAACGTCCGAGCGGCCGAGAACGGTATAGACCGACTCCGGTTCGGTTTTGCCTTTGACGGTAATGCAGTCGAGCTCCAGCACCGCGAACTTCTCGCCGATTGCCGTC
This sequence comes from uncultured Alphaproteobacteria bacterium, assembly GCA_963736275.1. GTDB lineage: Bacteria > Pseudomonadota > Alphaproteobacteria > Rhizobiales > Xanthobacteraceae > Pseudolabrys. The sequence continues at coordinate 51,324 of CAVTOP010000004.1, read as the reverse complement.
GCCGTGCGTGATCCGAGAATGATCGGCAGACCATAATTCTTCGATTGCCCTTCCAGCCGGGATGCCAGATTTACGGGATCGCCGAGGACGGAATAGTTGAACCGCAAATCCGAACCCATGTTTCCCACGACGCAACGGCCGGTATTGATGCCAACACCCACCTTGATCGGGATGAAGCGCTGGCCGCTTTCTTTTGCCTGCTGCTCACGTTGACTGTTGAGCATTTCGACGCGCCGCAGCATTTCGAGCGCTGCCTCGCAGGCGTTGATCTCATGGTTGGCGTCGTCCAGCGGCGCATTCCAGAACGCCATGACGGCATCGCCCATGTACTTATCGATGGTTCCTTTGTGCTCGATGATGGCGTTGGTCAGCGGCGTGAGAAAACTATTCATAAGCGACGTCAGGCCTTGCGGGTCGTCCTTGTAAAGCTCCGAGATGGTCGTGAAGCCGCGCACATCGCTGAAAAGGATGCTCATTTCGCGGTCTTCGCCGCCAAGCACGAGCTTGTCGGGGGACTGTGCGAGCTGCTCGACCAGCGCTGGCGAAAGATATTGACCGAAAGCCGACCGGATACGGCGGCGCTGCGCTTCCTCGCTGATGTAATTGCTGAAGACCAGCGTGAGATAGACAAGGACGCTCGACAGCAGCGGATAGGTGAAATCGAACAGCAACCTGTTCTGTACGTAGAAGTACCACGAGGCACCCATGGATATCGCAACGATCGTTGCGCCGACCAGGAGCAGCAGGAGTGGATTCAGGGTTGGCGCCAGCCAGATGATGACAAAGCCGAGAAGTAACGCCGCGCACAGCTCGACGCCGATCGCATAGTTCGGCGAAGACAAAACGGAATTCGTCAGAATGTTTTCGAGGACCTGCGCATGGACTTCGACCCCCGGCATGAGAGGATCGACCGGCGTCGTTTTTGAGTCGAGAAGGCCGACGGCCGATGTTCCGATCAGCACCAGCCGCTGCGCGACGCTATCGGCCGGCGCGCGCCCTTCGAGTATGTCGACGGCAGACACATAGCGTGCCTTGTCGTGCGGCGCGAAATGGATCCAGAGTTGTCCGTTGCGATCGGTCGGGATCACGAAGCCCGGCACGGCCGCGCTCTGCACTCCGGCGCGGTCCGAGCGGATAAGGACCGTGTTGCTGCCGCTGACGACGCGCAACATCTCCAGTGTCAGCGATGGCATGATTGCGCCCTGTGCCTGCATCACGACCGGCACGCGCCTGACGATACCGTCGCGTTCGGGGCGGATCGTGAAAAGCCCGCGGCCGCTGGCTGCCTGCTCGAGGACAGGCACGTTACGCAGCAAACCGGGAAAATGGAGCAGGAAGGGCCTCGCATCGCCGCCCATGGTTGCTATGCCGATCGGCGGCAGGGCGCCGGTTTGCGCTACCGCAAAGGGAAGGCCCGATTCGCCGAGCACGACACGCGATTTTCGAAAGGCATCGGCAAGTATCGCATCGTTGCTCGGCAGCGTGCGCAGCTTCGCCCGTGTTGCGTCGTCAAGGTCGCGGAACGTGTCCGCGGCGATGCCCGGCGACATCCGGTCGGGCTCCGGGAAAACGACGTCGAAGGCCACCACCAGCGCGCCCATTTGCGTCAGGCGCGTGATGATGTCGGCGATACGGGTACGCGGCCACGGCCACTGACCGAGGCTGTTCAGGCTCTTTTCGTCGATATCGACAATGACGACCGGCCGTTGCGTCGCTTCGCGCGGGTGCAGCACCTGAAAGAAATCGAAAACGCGGACGCGAAGCTCCTGCACCAGGATGGGATCGGCCAGCCGCAGTGCCGCGAGCCCGATGAGCAGCAGAAGAGCGAGCCCCCGGGCCAAACCAAATCGCCGCGCCAATCGTGCAAGCCACTTCATTGAAAATCGCCTGCAACCGGGCGAAGCAACGCCGCGGTCATTTCTCCCGGAACGCCCGCATGAACTGGTCCTGCAGGGGCTTGATCAGATACGACATCACGCTGCGCTCGCCGGTCTGGACGAAAGCCTCGACCGGCATGCCGGGGATGAGTTTGACCTCGCCGAGCCGCGCGATCTCGCCTTTCGTCATGGCAATACGGGTGTTGTAGTACGATTGGCCAGTGCGCTGGTCGGTCGTGGTGTCGGCGGCAATGCGCGTGATCGTGCCATTGATTTCCGGCGTTGTACGCAGATTGAACGCCGAGAAACGCAACATTGCCGCCTGACCGACCTGTATCTGGTCGATGTCGCGCGGATTGATCTTGGCCTCGACCTGCAGGTTGTCGGATTCCGGAACGATCAGCATGATGGCGTCACCGGCCGGGATGACTCCGCCTACGGTGTGCACTTTCGACTCAAGCACGACGCCGTCTTGCGGCGCGCGAATATCGATACGCTTCAACTGGTCCTCAGCGGCGACCTTGCGCTCGACGAATTCGCCATATTTGGCGTCGACCTCGCGCATGTCCTTGGCGACCTCGCTGCTCAGATCCTGATCGATCTGGATGATCTGCAACTCGGTCTCGGAAATCTTGCCCTTGGTTTGTGCGACTGCGGCGACCAGTTGCGCGCGCTCGCCTTCAAGCCGGGCGGCGTCGCGCTCGAGCGCGGTCAAACGCGTGATCTGCACGAGGTTGTTTTTCCAGAGTTCGCGGACGCCGTCGAGCTCCTTGCCGATCAGGCCGATCTCGCGGGCCTTGGCCTCCTGTTGGGCATTCAACCCGCTGATTTCGTCCTGTAGTTGCGTGATCCGCTGTCTCAATTGTGCTTTCTGCCCGAGCCGGGCGTTGCGACGCAGCTCGAACAACTTGCGCTCGTTGGCCAGCGCAATGGCGACCGGGGCCTCTTCGGCGTGCGCGAGCAGCATGCGCGGGAACGTGATCGATTTCGGCTCCATCACGTTCGGCTTCGAGACGCGCCTTTCGCGCGGCGAGCTCATCGAGGCCTTTGGTGACGATGGCAAGGTTTGCGCGGGTGATTGTATCGTCGAGCTGCACGAGGATGGCGCCAGCCTTGACACGGTCGCCGTCCTGAACATTGAGCTTGCCGACCACGCCGCCGGTCGGATGCTGGACCTTCTTCACGTTTGAATCGACGACGACGGAGCCTTGCGCGATGAGGGCGCCGGCAATTTGGGTCGTTGCCGCCCAGCCGCCGACGCCTCCGGCGAGCAACAACACGATCAGGCAACCGGCCAGGAGATGACGATGGATGGAGTCGCGCGAGCTTCCCGGCGCAGCGGCGGGCAGCAGCTCCGTAGCCCATTTTTCAAGACGCTCGCTGAAGACATGAATGAATCGCGGGATCTTCATGCGCTTGCACTCCCGCTGTCGGGAACAACCTTGAGCGGCCTTGGTCCCGGGAGCGGCCGTTGCAGCACCTTGGACAGGACCTCGTCTTTCGGGCCGATGATCTGGATGCGGCCCTGATTCATCATCATCAGCCGATCGACGCCCGCAATGGCGCTGGGACGGTGAGCGATCACGACGACGATGCCGTTCCGCTCACGCACGCCGAGAATGGCCCGCGTCAGCGCTTCCTCGCCGTCGGAGTCGAGATTTGAATTCGGCTCGTCAAGCACCACCAGGAACGGATCGCGATAGACGGCGCGCGCCAGCGCAATGCGCTGGGCCTGACCGGCGGAGAGGGCAGAGCCTTGCTCGCCGATCTGGGTGTCATAGCCGGATGGAAGACGGACGATAAGGTCGTGCACGCCGACGGCCTTTGCGGCAGCGATCACGGCTTCGTTGTCGGCTTGCGGCTCGAAGCGGGCAATGTTCTGCGCCACCGTTCCGGCGAGCAGCTCCACATCCTGCGGCAGGTATCCGATATGCCGGCCGAGCGAGTTCGGCAGCCACTGGTCAAGCGAGGCGCCGTCAAGACGCACATGTCCGCGCACCGGTTGCCAGACGCCGACAAGCAGGCGGGCGAGCGACGATTTTCCAGAGCCGCTGGGTCCGATAACGCCAAGACCCTGACCGGCTTCGAGCTCGAATGTGATGTCCTGCACGACGATTTTCGGCACGCCGGGCGGCGTCGCGCTGACACCCTCAACAGTCAGCCGCTGCACCGGTGGCTGCAGCTGCATCGGCACCGACTGCACAGGCGACGCCGTCAGCAGCTTGTTCAGCCGCTGCCAACTCTGCCGCGCGTTGGCAAAGCCTTTCCAGTTCGCAATGGCGAGATCGACCGGCGCCAGCGCGCGGGCGCTGAGGATCGATCCGGCGATGATAACGCCGGCGCTCGCCTCCTGAATTATGACGAGATAAGCGCCGACCGCCAGCACGGCGGACTGGAGCATCATCCGGAACACTTTGGAAATTGCGCCGAGGCCGCCGCCGAGATCGCTCGCCTCCTGCTGGCCGTGCATGTACTGCCTGTTGGCCTCGCCCCATCGTGCGGCAATGCGGCCTGCCATTCCCATGGCGATAAGCGCCTCGGCGTTGCGCCTGCTCGTCTCCGCAAGACTGTTGCGCACAATGGCGGCCTGGGTCGCCGCCTTGGTGGGCGCGCGCATGAGAATCTCGGTGACCAACGTCAGCGCGATCAGGATGATCGCGCCGGCGAGCGCCGTAACGCCGATGAGCGGATGGAATGCAAAGCAGATTGCGAGATAGAGCGGGATCCAGGGCAGGTCGAAGAGCGCGACCGGGCCAAGACCCGAAAGATAGGAGCGGACGGCATCGAGATCGCGCAGCGGCTGCGTGCCGTCATTTTGACCGCCGATGCGCAATGGCATTCGTATGAGCGTGTCGTAGACGCGGCCACTCAGCGTCTCGTCGAGTGTGCCGCCGATCCGGACAAGAATTCGGCTGCGGATTGCGTCGAGCACGCCGAGGGCCGTGAACAGCACCGCCACAAGAACCAGCAACCCGACCAGCGTCGGCATGCTGCGGCTCGGCAGCACGCGGTCGTAGATTTCGAGCATGAACATCGCGCCGGTCAGCATCAGCACGTTGCTCATGCCGCTGATGACGGCCGTGCCGTAGAACGCGCCACGGCACGCAGCGAGTGCCGCTGCGAGCTCAGAGCGAACCGGAAGCTGGTGTCGATCCGATTGACTACGCTGCATCGACCGGTACCCGACGAGACCCGTGTCCCGGCATTGTTTCAGGGCTACCGAATAGCCGAAAATCAAAGCCCCACTTATTAAATATGACACGAATGCCGGATTTTGTCGCCGGAGGCACGCACGAGCAGCGTTAATAGTGCTTCGGAAGCCGCCGATTTTACGGCGGAACATCACTTATAGCGGCCGGGTATCCGATACCGGCTATGTATGATGGAGAATGTCGCTGCCGCTCAGGTTGATGTTCGAGCCGGTCAGGTGGATTTCCATATCGGCGTGGCCCGCGGCAGCGGTCGTGTTGACGTAAACGATCGTCTGCGAACCGTCCTTGAACCAGCTGATGCTGTTTGCCGCGATGTCAGTCGCGTCTGTCATCGCGCCCTGCAGGTTGGTCGTGCTCGGGATCGTCGTGAAGTCGAGATGGTCAACCCCGGGTCGTGAAACTCCTGAATCGTGTCAAACGCAGCCGGCGTGGAGTCGGTGATGGCCTTGAACACGAACGTGTCGCTGCCTGGGCCACCGTTCATGATCTGGGAGCCGGTATTACCGATCAAGAACATCGTTGCCACCGTTACCGTTCATCGTGACCGCCGGCCTTGGCGATGAGAATGTCGTCTCCCGGCTCCCGTCCAGGCGCCGCTGGTGTCCTGCCGACGACCTGGCTCACTTGGGCGGTTGCGGTGGACATAATCGAACCGCCAGTCCGAAGCCGTGTAATTGAACGAGCCGCCGTTCGGTCCCGCCGCTGTCAGTGAAGGTGACGACGCCACTGCCAAGCGTATGACTGTTCCAGCCCGAAACGTTGCCTGAGGTGCTGGTGAGCTGAGCGGATTATCGAGGTCCTGGTCGTTTGCAAAAAGTGCCCAACTCGGAATTTGGAACGGGTCCCGGTCCCGAAATTCGTGATGACGTTGTCAGCCGTCGCGAACGGAGATCGTCGACCGCCGTAACGTGAATCGTCGTCGTGGCGACGTTGCTGTTGGCTAATCCGTCGTTCACCGTGATGGTCAGCGAGCGATCAACTGTGCTCGGATTATCGCTCGTGTTGCTGAACAGGATGTGGCTGAGCGCGTCTTGATAATTTGCCAGGCTGGTCGTGCCCGTCAGCGTGAGCTCACCGGTTGCTGCATTGTAGCTCGATGCACTGATTGCGACGGGCAGTGTCCCGGTCAAGGACAAGAGGTCGTTCGCCTGGTGGTTAGCAATCGTGATCGTTGCCGAGTGTATCTGCGCATTGTTGTCGACGTCGGTAATCTGCGGCGGCAAAATGCCTACTGTGCTGTTCTCGGTGTAATTTATTGTCTGCGTCGAGCTGGCTGTCGTCGCATAGGACAATTTGACGTTGTCGACATAGACGACATCGCCATCGTCGACGTCGTCGCCGACGGAAAAGCGCAGCACCACATTATTTATTGCGCTCGCCGACGAAAGGTTGAATGTGAAATGTTGATACGAACCATCGACGAAGCTGCCGTTGCCGGTCGCGCCGATTTGACCAATTTGGGTGAAAGCCCCGCCATTGATCGAGGCGAAGACTATAAATTGGTCGTTTGACTGTCCGCTGGGTATGTCGCGCCGGTAATCGAACTCGACCTTCGCGGCGTTGCCGGCATTAACAAGATTGAAGGTGCGCGAGAGCGTGTCGGGATTGGCCGATTCAGCGTCCAGGTCGGTCAGCCTGATCTGGAAGTTTCCGGCCGCAGTGGTCGGATCATGAGCGACCTGGAATTCGCCGTTGAGGGGGCTTCCGTTCACGGCTCCGTTGGAGTCGTTGCCTTGTTCGACCCAGGCGCCGTAATCCTGCGTGTTGAATTGATCAAGGCTGTAGGAGCCGGCGGTTTGGATGACAGGGGCGTCGTTGGTGCCCTTGATCGTGATCACCAGAATTCTGCGAGCCGACGGCACCATGCCCATCATTGACATGCGCAACGTAAGTTATTGTGAGGATGTCGCCCTCGGCCAGCCAGTCAAGATCAGCAGGCCCGGGGTTGTAGTGCCAGGCGATAGATTGTTGCTCGCCATTGGAGTTGGCCGGGTCGAAGCTGATCGCCCCGTTAGCCACCAAAGCTGTAATCTTACTGACAAACGCGGCCGGTACGACACCGCCGTTATAGAGCGCCGTCGCGTTACCCGCGTTGACGGTGATGGTCAGCGGGTCGCCGAGATCCTGGTCGGTAATAAAGATAGAGCCGTTCTGCTGCGGAATGTCCTGGGCCGAGCTGTTGCCCGCTGTTTTCGAAAATCGTATTCGGGGGTGTAACGCCGCTGAAGGCAGGCACGTCGTTGGTGCCGGTGATGGTGATGACGAGATTCTGACTGCCGACATTGCCCTGCCCGTCGTCGACCTGCGCGACAAAGGTGAGGGTGAGCGTGTCGCCCTGGCGCAGCCAGTCGAGGTCGGCTGCGGCCGGATTGTAGTGCCAGCCGACTATAACCTGCTCGCCGTTGGACTGCGCCGCGTCAAAGCTGATGGCGCCGCTGGCGATCAGCGCCGCGACATTGACGGAATTCTCGACCGGCAGGGCGCCGAACGCGCCGCCACTGGGTTTATAGCTCGCTGTTGCATTACCCGTGACCGTGACCGTCAGCGTGTCGCCGAGATCCTGGTCGGTGATGCTGATGGTGCCGTTAACTTGCGGGATATCCTGCACCGAACTGTCGCCGGCGATTTCGGCAATGGAAGCGGGGTTGGTCGCCGCATCGATGGTCGGCACGTCGTTGGTGCCCTTGATCGTGATGACCAGGTTCTGCGGGCCGACATTGCCATGCCCGTCATTGACCTGCGCAACATAAGTCAGCGTCAGCGTGTCACCCTGGCGCAGCCAATCGAGGTCGGCTGCAGCCGGGTTGTAGTGCCAGCCGATGATCACCTGCTCGCCGTTGGACTGCGCGGCGTCAAAAGTAATGGCGCCACTGGCAATCAGCGCTGCGACATTGACGGAATTCTCGACCGGCACGGCACCGCCGTTGTACGAAGCCGTCGCGTTGCCAGTGACAGTCACCGTCAGCGTGTCACCGAGATCCTGGTCGGTGATGCTGATCGTGCCGTTGACCTGCGGAATGTCCTGCGCGTGACTGTCGCCAGCGACCTCAAAGATATCGGCCGGGTTGGTCGCGCCATCGATGACCGGCACGTCATTGGTGCCCTTGATCGTGATGACCAGGTTCTGGGCGCCGACATTGCCCTGCCCGTCGTCGACCTGCGCGACAAAGGTGAGGGTGAGCGTGTCGCCCTGGCGCAGCCAGTCGAGGTCCGCTGCGGCTGGGTCATAATGCCAGCCGATGATCACCTGCTCGCCGTTGGACTGCGCCGCGTCAAAGCTGATGGCGCCGCTGGCGATCAGCGCCGCGACATTGACGGAATTCTCGACCGGCACTGCGCCGCCGTTATACGAAGCCGTCGCGTTGCCCTGGACCGTGACCGTCAGCGTGTCGCCGAGATCCTGGTCGGTGATGCTTATGGTGCCGTTAACCTGCGGAATATTCTGCGCCGAGCTGTTGCCGGCAATTTCAAAGATGTCGACAGGATTTGTCGCGCCGTCGATAACCGGTACGTCCTCGGTGCCCGTAATCGTGATGACGAGGTTCTGGGCGCCGATGTTGCCCTGTCCGTCGTCGACCTGAGCGACAAAGGTGAGGGTGAGTGTGTCGCCTAGGCGCAGCCAGTCGAGATCAGCCGCAGCCGGGTCGTAATGCCATTGAATAGTTCGCTGCTCACCATCGGAGACGAGCGGATCGAAACTGATGGCGCCGCTGGCGATCAGCGCTGCGACATTGACGGAATTCTCGACCGGCACGGCGCCGCCATTGTACGAAGCCGTCGCGTTGCCAGTGACAGTCACCGTCAGCGTGTCGCCGAGATCCTGGTCGGTGATGCTGATCGTGCCATTGACCTGCGGAATGTTCTGCGCGTGACTGTCGCCAGCGACCTCGAAGCAATCGGCTGGGTTGGTCGCGCCATCGATGACCGGCACGTCATTGGTGCCGGTGATCGTGATGACCAGATTCTGGGCGCCGACGTTGCCCTGACCGTCGTCGACCTGCGCGACAAAGGTGAGGGTGAGCGTGTCGCCCTGGCGCAGCCAGTCGAGGTCCGCTGCGGCCGGGTCATAATGCCAGCCGATGATCACCTGCTCGCCGTTGGACTGCGCCGCGTCAAAGCTGATGGCGCCGCTGGCGATCAGTGCCGCGACATTGACGGAATTCTCGACCGGCACTGCGCCGCCGTTATACGAAGCCGTCGCGTTGCCCTGGACCGTGACCGTCAGCGTGTCGCCGAGATCCTGGTCGGTGATGCTGATGGTGCCGTTAACTTGCGGAATATTCTGCGCCGAGCTGTCGCCGGCGACCTCTAAGATATCGGCCGGGTTGGTCGCGCCATCGATGACCGGTACGTCGTTTTCTGATTCCGCGGTGCCGGTGATGGTGATGACCAGTTGCTGGTTGCCGACATTGCCGTGGCCGTCATCGACCTGGGCAATGAAAGTCAGCGTCAGGGTGTCGCCCTGGCGCAGCCAGTCGAGGTCGGCCGCAGCCGGGTTGTAGTGCCAGCCGATGATCACCTGCTCGCCGTTGGACTGCGCCGGATCAAAGCTGATGGCGCCGCTGGCAATCAGCGCCGCGACATTGACGGAATCCTCATTCGGCAGCGCACCACCGTTATACAAGGCCGTCGCATTGCCAGTGACAGTCACCGTCAGCGTGTCGCCGAGATCCTGGTCGGTGATGCTGATCGTGCCGTTGACCTGCGGAATATCCTGCGCCGAACTGTTGCCGGCGATTTCGGCAATGGAAGCGGGGTTGGTCGCCGCATCGATGACCGGCACGTCATTGGTGCCGGTGATCGTGATGACAAGGTTCTGGGCGCCCACATTACCGTGCCCGTCGTCGACTTGGGCAACATAAGTCAACGTGAGGGTGTCGCCCTGGCGCAGCCAGTCGAGGTCGGTCGCAGCCGGGTTGTAGTGCCAGCCGATGATCACCTGCTCGCCGTTGGATTGGGCGGCGTCAAAGCTGATGGCGCCGCTGGCAATCAGTGCCGCGACATTGACCGAATTTTCGCCCGGCAACGCGCCGCCGCTATACGAAGCCGTCGCATTGCCCGTGACCGTCACCGTCAGAGTGTCACCGAGGTCCTGATCGGTAACGCTGATGGTGCCGTTGACCTGCGGGATATCCTGCGCCGAACTGTCGCCGACGATCTCGGCAATGGAAGCGGGGTTTGTCGCCGCGTCGATGGTTGGCACATCGTTTGTGCCCGTAATCGTGATCACCAGATTTTGTAAGTCGAAACCGCCGTGCCCGTCTTCGAGCCGAACAGCAAACGTCAAGGTGAGCGTATCGCCTTGGCGCAGCCAATCGAGGTCGGCAGCATTTGGATTGTAGTGCCAGTTGATGGTCTGCTGCTGGCCATTGGAAGCGGGCGGGTCGAAAGTGATTGCGCCGCTGGCGATCAGCGCTGCGACATTGACGGAATTCTCGTTAGGCACAGCGCCGCCGTTGTACGAGGCCGTCGCATTGCCGAGGACCGTAAAGAACAGCGCGTCATTGATATCCGGGTCCGTAACCGTGATCGTGCCGTTGACCTGCGGGATATCCTGCGCGTGGCTATCACCGACGATCTCAAGGATATCGCCTGGGTTGGTCGATGCATCGATCACCGGGATGTCGTTGGTACCGAAAACAGTAACAGTGACTGGTTGCGCCGTGCCGTCTGTGAAGTTTGCTTGAAACGCGACCGTGAGAGTTTCGCCGACAGCAATGAAGTCGAGCGCGCTGTCGATAATTTTGTACTTAGTGTCGCCGGGGCTCGGCGCTATTACGGCCGCCTTTAGCGTATTCTTTTGATCGGTTGTCAGGGAGCCGCCTGACCAGACAAAGCTTGGATCGCTAAAAGACAGAACGCTGGCTGGAAGCGACGTTTCGTCCACTTCCCCACTGCCGGTCGTGGCAAATTTTTCATTGATCTCAAGCGGGCCTGCCGGCGGTGGAGGCGGCGGCGGCGGAGGCGGAGGCGGAGGAATGTCTTGAGCGGCGGGGAGGCCGGGACCACCAGGGCCACCACCAGGGCCACCGGTGGATCCGCCAACCGGAGCCTGTGGCACAACATTGTTGATCGGCTGCACAAATGGAGGCGGCTCCGGGGGCGGAAGACCACTCGATCCACTGGGCCCGCCAACTGTGGGTCCTTGCCCCAAGGAGGCGATGTTCGACACATTGTTTGATTCGACCTGGTGCTGCAGAAGCTGCGCCGGGCTCAGCGGTAACTGAGATACGCTCGTCCCGCGCACGATCCATTCGAAAAAAGGATTGTCGATGAAGATGGTCTGGCTGCCGACCGTCAGCTCAATGATGCCGAACGGCGCGTTGATGATGTCGTAGGAATCCCTGATGTTGAGAATGCCGTCTTCGGTGCCAAGCGGTACCGTTAACGCTTGAGCATTCTCCAAGGCGGCGAAGAACAACGAAGCGAGCGACAGCATCCCGATGCCGCCGGACTGAGCGCGGCCACGGATGCTTGCAAAGGGAGTTTGGACGCGTAGCCCGCCATGCTTCGCCATCTCGCCGGCAATAAAAGCAAACGTGCCGCGGCTGATATCGAACAGAGCGGACGGCTCGGCACCGTCGCTGCCGAACTCTTTTACGACGATACGCGCGCTGTCGGACAAATTGAATGCGGTGCCGTCGATAAAGCGAATGCCGACCTTGCCGCCGGCCGTGGTCTCTATGATATCGCCGCGGCAAATCGGGTCGCCGGATTTGATCTGAAAAGGGTCACCGCCCGGATGCGTCAGGGAGCATGACCCAACGACCGATTCGATCTGCCCGACAACCAATGCCGATCCCGCCGCTGGCTTTGCAGCAAAGCCGGTCGACTGACCGTCGGGCATAAAATGACGATGGCCGGACACTCGCCCCGCCCCCTCTTTGGTTTTGCGCCGGCCCCCGGCAGTTTTTTTGATCTTGTTGCGCTGCCAACGCCTGTGCCTGTTCGGCTGAAACTATCGCCTTGATTACAATTTAAATCAACGGTTAGACGATGCAGAGGGTTCAAATTAATGGTTTATTTTGAAGCGCTTACGCCCGGTTGTGCACGATAGCCGGCAATTGGCGAGGTTTACCGAGATGTTGCTTGGCAAAGGCTTCAACCGCCGCGTTGTTGATGCGCCGCGGCAACACTGTTAGTTTGCCCTGGGGATACCCGCCCACAAGGGGTCGACGATGCACGCGCATAAATCAGCGGTCTTGGTAACGGGTGCCATTCTGTTCGCCGGGGTCTTTTTTTCCGGCCAGGCACTTTCGCAAAATGCTCCAGCGCAACCTGCCGTGCAGGGTGCGTCGATAACGCCTATCGGCAAAGTCGTGACGGCAGCCGGCTCGGTCTCGATCGAGCATGTCAGTGCCGTCGTCGTCCAGGCAAGCCTCGGCGGTCAGTCCGGCGGCGCCAAGGTCGGCGATTCTGTGTATCTCGGCGATGTCGTCTCGACCGGAAGCGATGGTCGCGTTGGCATTACCTTCACCGACGGAACGGCGTTCGATCTATCCCCCAACGCCCGCATGGTCATGAATGAGTTCATTTATGATCCGAACAGCAAGTCGAATTCCTCGCTGCTGAAGTCTCACCAAAGGGACATTCACCTTTGTCGCCGGCAAGATCGCAAAAAGCGGCGACATGAAGGTCAACACCCCTGTTGCGACCATGGGCATCCGGGGCACTACGCCGCGGGTCGAAATCGCCGAAGACGGGTCTGTCAAATTTTCAACGCTGATCGAAGAAGGCAGGGGCCAAGCCAACCGCGGAGCGGCACCAGGCGCAGCTCCAGTTGTAGACGAGAGCAACAAGCCTAACCTTCAGATCTGTCGAGGCTGCTGACACAACGCCTCAGGGCAAAGCTCTTTTTGGTGTGCGCGATGCTGACGCAAATTTCGCCGCTCCGTCCTGACCGGTTGGTTCTGGCTGGAGCGGCGGTGTTGTTTTTGCTCGGCCTGTCGGCAAGCGCGTTGGCGGCAGGGCCGCTAAGCTCGAAACTCGTAAGCAAGATGAGGAATATCGAGCTGTGCAACGGCTCCGACCGCAGTTCGCCCGAACCGCAGATCAGAGGCTGCACCGCCCTTATCGATGCCGAAAATGAAACCACGCCGGTCCGCGCGGTCGCCCACAACAACCGGGGTGACGCCTATCTCGCGCAGGGGAATACCGACGCAGCGATCAACGACTACGATCAGGCGATTGGCCTTAATCCGGATTTTGCGCGGCCGTTCAACAATCGTGGCTTCGCCTACCTGAAAAAGGGAGACTACGATCGCGCGCTCAAGGATTTCGATCAGGCGATAAAACTCAATCCGAACTACGCGAGGGCTTTTGCGAATTGGGCCGAGGCCCATCAACTTCGGCGCGACTACGGAAGCGCGGTGCGTGACTACGACAATGCAATCCGCGTTCAGCCAGAGTTGCTCGCAGGCTGGAATGGCCGCTGCTGGACTCGCGCTATTATCGGCGAGCTGCAGCCGGCTCTTGCGGATTGCAACAAAGCACTTGCCATACGGCCCAACGATGCAGCGACGCTGGACTCTCGGGGACTGATCTTTTTGAAGCTTGGTCAGTTCGATTCCGCGATCAACGACTATAGCTCGGCGTTGCGCATCGAGCCGACTCTCGCCAGCGCGCTTTACGGGCGCGGACTTGCACGGATCAAAAAGGGCGATTCAACGGGTGGAAACGCGGATCTCGCTGCCGCCGCAAAGCTCGAGAAAAAGGTCGCCGAGAATTTCTCGCACTACGGCGTTCGGTAGTTTTGCCGCGCGAAGCCGTCGGTCAATTCAGAGATCAATTATCTGCCCCTCACGTGCGGTCACGGTTCCGGCGCGAACATCGTTCGCTTCAGCGGCGAGCGTATCCATGAAGTCGTCGTCGTGAGACGGGTCGTGGTGAAAAAGGCAGAGATGCTTGACGTTGGCTTTTTCGGCCAGGCGAATTCCGCGCAGCCACGTCGAGTGCCCCCAGCCGATCCGCGACACGATTTCATCCTCGGTATAGGTTGCATCGTAGACCGCCAGGTCGGCGTGATCGGCCAGCGATAACAGATCGTTATCGCACTTGCCGGGAAATCCTTCCGTGTCGCTGACCAGCGCAAACGTGCGCCCGCCATATTCCAGGCGATACCCGTTGCTGCCATCCGGGTGATCGAGCGGCGCAGTGCGTAAAACGACGTTTTCATGCGGGCGCAGGACGTCGCCTGACCGGAAGTCGTGAAACTCGATCGCGGCCTTGAAGATTTCGATCTGGATCGGAAATAGCGGCGAGCTCATCAGCATGCGCATCACGCGCTCGATGCTGTTGGCGGGCAACAAATTGCCGGCCCAGACACGCACGCGATAGCCCTTGCGAAACAAGGGAGCGAAGAACGGCAAGCCAACAACATGGTCGAGATGGCAGTGCGTAATGAAAATATCGACGTGACGGATGCTCTTGTCCTTGATGAGCTCCAGCCCGAGCGGCCGCAGTCCTGTGCCGGCGTCGAATACAAGAACATGATCATCGCAGCGAACTTCGATGCACGGCGTGTTGCCGCCATAACGAATTGTCGATGGACCGGGGCAGGCGATGCTTCCTCGGACACCCCAAAACCGAACCCGCATCGGCGATTTTGACATTCACGCGCGCCCGAAAATCACGTCAACGTTTGTATTTGGAATAGATGGCGATGTCGAGCAGTGCGCCGCCGGCGATAGATAGAATCTATTTTGATTTGGATGCTATACGGCCGTGCGTGGAATTGCGTGCGTACAAGACCTGTTCGGCGGCGGTGACGCCGGTTTCCCATCCACCATGCGCGGTAGAGAAATCGCCACGAGAGCAGGCCTCGCCGGCGAAGAAGAGCCGCCCGTCAACCGGCGCTGCGAGCACTGCCCGGCCATCAGCCATTCCGGGAATTGCATATGAATATGAGCCTCGCGCAAACGGATCCGCGCGCCAGCAATGGATACGAATTGGTTTTACTCTTTGCGCAAATTTGCTGCCGAGCAGATCAACCAGCTGCGACACGGCAAAATCAAAAAAAGCGTTCTCGCCACTCGCCTCGAGATCGGCTGCGCATCGCCCCCCAAAATAAACCTCGATTTGCGGACGGCCAAATGGCCGCAGATGATAAGTCGCCGTGGCCGTTCGATCGGTGGCGCCAAACAGCCGGCTGTCTTTCTCGAATTCTTCGGCGCGCTCAAGCGAGAGAAAAAGTTTGTCGGCGAGACCAAGCGGCAGATTCTGCGCGGCCGTCATCTTGTCGGGAAGTGAGGGCGAGAAGAAACCGTCCGACTCTGCAAGAATTGCCGTTGAAACCGTTACTATCGCCTGGTCGGCCTCGATTGTGCCGTCCGTCGTTTCGATCTTCAGACGCTTTCCGCTGTGGTCGATTTTGCGCACCGGACAATTGAACTTTATCGGCAACGAATTGCCGCAGGCCGCGATCGCCGCGCCGTAGCCTTCGACGATCCGCCAGTTGACGCCGGTGTCATCGAAATTGTCGAAATCGCGTATCGACAAACGATCGAGTTCGGCGCCGCTGATGTAGGTGGCGATTGCGTTAATCAAATTGTTCCACCGCCCGCCGGGCGTGAGCAGTTCGCCCGCGGCGATGTCAGGATCTCTTTGCGCGCGTTCGCTGACTTCGAGCGAAAAACTCTTCCTGGCTCTTCAGGAAATCTCTTTGGCCTCCAACTGGAAATCCGGTCGGAAGTGATAGCCGTCTCCATGGTGGCGGTGTCCTGTCGATCGTCTTCCGCTGTTCTTCGGCGACGGCCACCCACGGATTCCGGTCAGCGGAATGAAGCCAGCCGCAGCCGAGGTCGATTGGAAGCCCCGACGGGTCGACGACAGTCCACGCGCGGCCGCCGAGGCGCGAGCGCGCTTCGACAATAAGACATTTTACACCGGCATTCTTCAGCCGTCGGCCCGCCGCGATCCCGGCCGCGCCACCGCCAACAATCACGGTCTCGATGTCACTGTCCGCCATTTGCGAAAATCTTTACTCGGGAAATTAGAGGCAATAACCGGATGTAAGTACGAAGTGAAGATTTTGATACCTCCGAAAACGTCCCCAACTCATGCAGGTTGAATTGGTGTGCCGCCGCAAATTTGACGCACATCGACGGAGTTTTTCACGGCCTAAAAACGGGAGGGAGGGATCGGATGCGCAAGATTGTCCTGCTTGCTGTGATGGCGCTGACACTCGCCGGATGCCAGACGGCGCGCGAAGACCGCATACTCGGTGGGTCGCTGATCGGTGGCGGCACGGGCGCGCTGATCGGAGGCCTCGCTGGCGGAACGGCAGGTGCCGCGGTTGCAGGTGGATTGGTCGGTGCGGCCGCCGGCGCGATCATTGCCGATGCACCCGCCCCGGACGCTGCTACTACCATACCCGTTCCGGGCACCGGCGATACGTGCGCTGTCCGTAGAGCGCGGTCCTAGCATTGTACTCCCCAGCGTTTGATGGGGCGCGTCGCGCCGCTTGCGAATCTGCGCGCCACCTTCATGAATTGTCTGCGCCACTCCTGCGCTACAATGGCGTAGCCCGCGGTCACTCGGTCAAGGAATAGTTCGATGCCAAACCTGACGTCTCTCATTCGGGAAGCATTGAGGGAGCGCTTTGGCGAGGACCTAAGGGTCGGCGATGATTTGTCTGGTCTCGACGGCCTTGCCCGGATAGCGGTGCACCGTGTGCATCGCCGCTATCTCGCGCGCGACGTCGCGCCCGACTTGCTGCGTCTTCTCTGCGCATGCGCACTTTCGGCGCCGTCAAAGAGCGACCTGCAGCAAGGTGATATCCTCGTGATCCGCGACAGGGCGAAGCGCGATGCGATCGCCAGCCTGCTCCCGGAGATGCCATGGCTGAGTGACGCTCCCGTGTTTCTTGTGTTTCTCGCCAACGGCCGTCGGCTCCCCGAGATCTCGCGACTCCGAGGAAAGCCGTTCCCCAACGATCATCTGGATCTTTTTTTCAACGCGACCGTCGACGCCGCCATTGTCATGACAACATTTCTGCATGCGGCTGAAGCCGCCGGGCTCGGCTGCTGTCCGATCAGCGTGATCCGCGATCACGCGAAGGTTATCAGTGAAATGCTGGAGCTGCCGGCGAAAGTCATACCGGTGGCGGGCATGTGCGTCGGTTGGCCGGCAGAGGAGGGCGGCATCACGCCGCGACTGCCGCTTGATGTGACAGTCCACGAAGAACGTTTCACGGAAAGTGGTCTCGCCGGGAAAATCGATGCCTACGATCGCCGTCGGGCGGCCGCGCGTCCTTATCGCAATCAACGCGACACCGAGCGGTTCGGCCGAAGCGAATCTTACGGTTGGTCCGAAGACAAGGCGCGGCAATATGCGGTGCCGTTACGCGCGGACTTCGGTGCGTTTGTGCGCGGCAAGAATTTCAATTTGGATTGAACTAGCTTTTCCGGATCCGGAACGTCAGCACGCCGTCCGTTTCCGACTTATCCTCCAGCTTGTCGCCGGTCTGCCGCAGCAGGTTCGGGATGTCGATGGTGGTGAGCGGATCGGTGCATTCCGCGACGATCAGATCGCCGCTTTTCAGTGCCGACAATTTCTTGCGCACCCGCAACGCCGGGAGCGGGCATTTCAATCCGCGCAAGTTCATCACGGTTTCAGTCATGCGCGGAGCGGGACCATCGAAAGCTGTTTGTCCGTCGCAGGTATATAGGCTTCCTCAAGCCCCAGCTCCTTGCGCACGATGTTGGTCCCACGCGTCAACGCCACCATCTTGTAGAACGCGTGCATGCGGCTCATCGATTGCCGTCCGAAGCCGCAGTCGCTCGTCAGGATAAGCCGCTCCGGCTCGATATATTTAAGTGCCTTGCGGATCAGATCGGCGACCTCCTCGGGCCGTTCGACCTGCAGTGTGCGGTGACTGATGACGCCGACCGCGATCTTCTTGTCTTTAGAGATCATCTTGCCGACATGCTCGAAGTCCATGCCGCGGTTGAACGCGCCTTCGATCGTCAGCACGTCGACGTCGAGCTGGTCGAGATAAGGCAGCGCATCCTTGTAGGACTGATCCCTGCTCGCCACCCGCTGCGCCGCCGGGCTGCCCCAGCATGTGTGGCACCACACTTCACACTTGTTGCGCAGGCCTTTGACCTCGACGTTGAACGCTTCCACCCATTTCTCCGGCTTGATCGGCTGTTTCGGGTCGAAGATCACCTGGTGGATGGCCGGCTCTTCGACCTGAAGAAGCGGTGCGCCTGCGTCGGCGAGCGCGTGATATTCTTTATTAAGGGTGCTTGAGAGATCCATCAGCAAGTCGAGACGATTCTTGTAGTGTTCGTCGGCCAGCATCAACGCCAGGATCTGCGCCGAGATGGAGCCGATCTTCACCGGCCTGTCGGTCATCGGCGCGATCGCCTTGTAGGCGCGATCGAGCTGCAATGTCGTCTCGCCGATCTTGCCGGTGACAGGGGGCGTCATGCGCGTTTCGATCACTTCCCACATCAGATCGCCGGGCCCTTTGTCGGCCATGAAGCTGGCGGGCGGCACTTCGACACGCGGCGTTCCGATCCCCGCGATGCGCTCGGTGACGTAACTGACCCAGGCACGTCCGGCCACGTCGTCGTCAAGGCGTGCGTCGCCGTCGACGAAGATGTCGATGCCGGCACGGTGCTGGGCGGCCACGTGACACGCGAGGCAATCGAAGTGTTGCTCGCGATAGGCAAGGCGGGAAAAACCTTGCGACAGGGGAATGCCGTGCAGATTTTCGGTGTACCAGCTTGGGCGGGGCAGCGCCCCAGTGGTGGTCGTGAGAAGAGCCTTGCCTTTTGTGGTCGTAAACACGCTTACTTCCCCCAATTTCACCAACAGAAAGCCGCGCTGCAAGCACGGCGTTGTTCAGCTAAACTGAAGTCTCTGACTGCAACAAGGTCAAGCACAGCGAATGGCGGCGTCCGAAGCAATACAGACGATTTCACGGCTGACGCCGCTCGCCGATGTGCTGCTGCTGATCGACGCGGAGGTGAAACCGGTTACGCCCCGCACGATCGATGTCTCTGCGGCCGCGGGGCGTGCGCTCGCGACCGACGCCATGGCGCCGGCGCGTCCTGCCTCGTCCATGGCCTTGCAGGACGGATGGGCGGTGAGTTCCGACGAGACGCTCGGCGCGGGCGGTTACGCGCCGGCTCCGCTTGCACGTATGCCGCCGCGCGTCGAAGCCGGCCAGGCGATGCCTGCGGGCACCGACAGCATCGCGCCGATCGATGCGGTGAAAGTTGCCGGTGGCGTTGCCGAGGTGCTGATGCCGGTCAATCCCGGCGAGGGAGTTTTGGCGGCGGGTGGCGACAGCGATCCGGCAATCCCGCTGCGGCGCGCCGGCGAGCGATTGACAGCCACGGATGTTGCAGCGTTCGCGGCCGCCGGCATCGCAAGGATCACGGTGCGGGAACCGCGCTTTCGTGTTCTGCCATTGCGCGGCAGCGGCATCATCACCGCCGCGGCACGATTGGTTTGTACGGACATCGAGCGGCGCGGCGGATCTGCGCGGCTCGACGACAGCGGCCGTGGTCTCGGCGTGGCGATGGCTGCGGAGAGCGCTGACGCGATCGTCGCCATCGGAGGCACCGGCAGCGGCCGCAACGACAACGCCGTGCAAATTCTTGCGCGTGAAGGCCGACTCGCGGTGCACGGCGTCGCGCTTACCCCGGGCGAAACCGCGGCGGTTGGCTTCGTGGGTGCAACACCCGTCCTTCTCATGCCGGGACGTCTCGATGCTGCGTTGTCGGTCTGGCTCGTGGTGGGCCGTCGTCTTCTCGACCGGCTGGCGGCGGCAAAGAGCAGCGACGGAGAAATGGCGGAAGCGTTGCCGCTTGCGCGCAAGATTGCTTCGACCGTCGGATTGGCCGAGGTCGTTCCGGTGCGCCGCAATGCGGCGCAAGCGGAGCCGCTGGCGAGCAAATACCTTCCGCTCTCGTCACTGGCGCGGTCCGACGGCTGGATATTGGTGCCGGCCGAAAGCGAAGGATATCCTGCCGGTTCGCCCGTCCAGGTAAGATCGTGGCCATGAGTCATTCGCCATGAGCGAGACCCGCAAGCCGCGGCTGAGCGGCGACAACGATCTGATAGCCCGCGTGCGCGCCGCGGCTCGCCAGGAGCAGTTCCTCGAAGTCGTGTCGGCAGAGGAAGCGCGTTCGCGTTTCGAGAAGTATCTCGAGCTCAAGCCATGTGCAGCAGAGAATGTGAAGCTCGCCGATTCGCGCGGCCGTGTGCTCGCGAAGGATGTAGTCGCCGCAGTCGATGCTCCGCCGTTCGACCGCTCGAGTGTCGACGGTTTTGCTGTGCGTGCGGTCGACACCTCGGGCGCGAGCGACGGCAATCCCAAGGTGCTGACGCTCAATCCGGAAGTGATTGCCTGCGGTCATATGCCCGTTGAAACAGTAGCAGCAGGGACGTGCACGGCGATTGCCACCGGCGGTGTCATACCGCGCGGTGCCGACGCGGTGGTCATGATCGAGCAGACCGAGCTGATAGAGGAAGGCAAGCCCCGCCTTGAGGTGCGTCGGGCCGTGCTGCCGGGACAATTCGTTTCCTTCGCCGGCTCGGACATCGCGCGCGGCGAAACGTTGCTGAGGCGTGGCACGGAAATCGGTGCGCGGGAAATCGGCATGCTGGCGGCCTGCGGGCTTGACCGCATTGCGGTGGTCAGGCGGCCGAAGGTGGCCGTGCTTTCGACCGGCGATGAGCTTGTCGAGCCAGGCAAACCGCTCAAGCCCGCCGGCGTCTATGACAGTAACGGTGCCATCGTCGCTGCTGCGGTCGCCGAAGCGGGCGGCGAACCAATCGCATTCGGTGCGTTTCGCGACGATGCGGCGGTGCTCGAAAAAGCCGTGCGTGAAGCGCTGGATAAAAGCGATATGGTGGTGCTTTCGGGGGGCACATCAAAAGGCGCCGGAGACCTGTCGCACCGCGTGGTCTCGCAACTCGGCAAACCGGGAATTCTCGTACATGGCGTTGCGCTCAAGCCCGGCAAGCCGTTGTGCCTGGGTATCGTGAGCGGCAAGCCGATCATCGTGCTGCCCGGCTTTCCGACCTCGGCAATTTTCACGTTCCATGCCTTTGTCGCGCCTGTGATCCGCGCGTGGGCCGGGCTGCCCCCGGAGGCTGAGAAAGCCGTCGCCGCGCGCGTGCCGGTCCGCATCGCCTCCGAGCTCGGGCGCAAGGAATTCGTGCTGGTTTCCATCATTGAAAGTGGGGACGCGACGTTCGCCTTTCCGATCGGCAAGGGGTCAGGCGCGGTAACCAGTTTCTCGCAGGCCGACGGCTTTATCGAAATCGATGCGCTTTCAGCGACGCTGGACGCCGACAGCGAAGCGCAGGTGACGCTGCTCGACAGCGGCAAGCATGCGCTCGACCTCGTCATCATGGGCAGCCACGATGTCGCGCTCGATGTCGTCGTCGGCGCGCTTGCCGACCGTGGTTTCACCGCGCGGACCCTGGCGGTCGGCAGCCAAGGCGGGGTTGCAGCCATCAATCGCGGTGAGTGCGATGTCGCGCCGGTTCACCTGATCGACTCCGCGACCGGACAATATAATAAGCATCTCATCGGTCCCGGCCTCGCGCTGGTTCCGGGGTGGCGGCGCATGCAGGGCGTCGTGTTCCGCCCCGGCGATAAACGCTTCGAAGGCCGCAGCGCCGGGGAAGCGCTGAAGACTGTCCTCGCCGATGCTTCCGCATTGATGGTCAACCGGAACGTGGGATCCGGCACGCGCGTGCTGATGGAGCGCCTGCTCGACGGTGCACGTCCCGCGGGCTACCCCAACCAACCCAAATCGCACAACGCCGTTGCGGCGGCGATCGCCCAGGGCCGCGCCGATTGGGGTCTTGCGATCGAGCCGGTTGCGAGAACTTTATGGCCTGGGATTTCTCCCGGTGGCGCCGGAGCACTACGATTTCCTGGTTGCCGATGCGCGGCGAAGCCGTCCGGCGGTGCGGGCCTTTATCGATGTCTTGCGTGACGAAGCGACACGCGAACGCATTCGTGCGCTGGGCATGCAGCCGGCTGATTGAAAGCCGCTAGCGCATGATCGTGGCAAATTGAATCCTCATGCCCGGGACAAGTCCGGTCATGACGGCGTTGAGTGTCAACCTCAATGGATCTTGCTCTAGATATCGAATTGCGCGAGCACGGCGGCATGATCTGACGCGTAGCAGAGTCCGCCGCCTTGCCGTGGGTAGGCGCCGAGGATGACTCGATAGGTCTCGAGTGCGCTCGTCAGATCGTCCGACAGCCAGATGTAGTCGATCCGGTCCGACGGCGAGCCTTTCGTCCAGCACGAGAATGTTCCATCTTCGCTGCCTTGCAGCTGCGAGGCATCGCGCATTCCAAATTTCTTGAGCAGGAAATGGGACTCCGTTTTCGGAACGTTGTTGAAATCGCCCATCACAATCGTGTTCGCAGGCGGCACTCCAGCGATGCCGCCCAGCAAGTCGATGAATGCCTTCATCTCCGCTTGCTTCACTGCAGCATCCTCTGTGTGATCGAGGTGCACGTTGACGACCAGCAGTGACCCATGCGCCTTCTGCAACCGTACAAAGGTCGCGTGACGGAAACAGATCGACCCGCCGATTTTCGATTGCGTTTGCCCGTTGCCGCATATCCAGAATGCTCCTGCACCAGCGACCTTCAATGTCTTTCGGACCAGAATTGCGTTATAGGCCTTGTCGGCTTCGTAGAATGCCGGATCGAGGTAAACGCTGTGCAATTCCGTCAAGGCATTCCGGACGTAGTCCAGTTGCTCGCTGCTGTCTTCCTGCAGGGCGAGCACGTCGGGATTTTCTTTTGTGATCAGATCGACCACGGCATCGCGCCGGTAGCTCCACTTGCTCGAAACAGCCTCTTCGCGAATGCATGCGTTGCGAAGGTTGTATGAAAGAAGACGCATCGAGGAGCGTGAGCCGCCGATTTCCCTGCAGGGCGGAAACCGTCGTAGCGGACGATCGTATCGTATCGGTTAACCGCCATGCGTCCCGTCTATCCAAGCCTCATTTACGACAACGCGAAAGTGAGGCGGAAACGGCACCGGACTGCCTCAGAATGTTCTAAACTCAGGCCAATACTTTGTATTGGATCGTTATGACCTTTTGGACGAAGCCTCTCTGCCTCGGCTTGCTCCTATGCCTGCTCGCGCTCGGCCCAGCCCACGCTCAATTGCGCGGTCACGGTGGCCCGGTGAAGGCGCTGGCTATTTCTCCCGACGGGACGCAGGCGATCTCGGGCAGCTTTGACACATCTGCGATACGTTGGTCGCTATCCCGCAATACTGCGGAGCAGGTCCTTCGCTTCCATGATGGCGCAGTGAATGCGGTGGCTTATCTCAAGGACGGGCGCGTCGTAACAGCTGGTGCGGATGCACACGTCGCGATCTGGTCTGCCGGACAGCCGCAGCCGGACAAAGTTCTGGACGGGCATTCCGGTCCGATCTCCAGTCTCACGGTTTCCCCGGACGAAAGTCTGATCGCAACGGCGTCGTGGGATCGCAGCGTTCGTATATGGTCGCTGAACGGTGCAACTCCCCGTGTGCTCGAAGGCCACGGGCAGAACGTCAACAGCGTTGCATTCACGCCGGACGGAAAAAGCGTGGTCAGTGCAGGCTATGACGCGACGCTGCGCATCTGGCCGCTCGCGGGCGGCAGCGTCGGCCATTCATACGTTGCCGACGCCGCTCAATGCCGTCGCCGTCGGACCCGACGGCGAAATTGCGACGGCGGGCGCGAACGGCAAGGTCTACTTGCTGTCACCCGCCGGCGAGACGCTTGGCGAGGTTGATGCCTCGCCCAATCCCGTCATCGCCCTTGCCATTTCGCCGGACGGCAATCTCGTTGCTGCAGCTGGCATTCGCGGTTCCGTCGCTGTCATCGACCGAAAGACGCGCAAACTTGCGCACACGCTCGTCGGACCCGGTCTGCCCGTTTGGTCGGTGGCATTTTTCCCCGACAGCCGCACTTTGCTCACCGGCGGTGCCGACCGGATGATCCGCCGCTGGGACGCATCGAACGGCGAACCGATTGGCGTGGTGGTGGTCGGCACGCAAGACGATCCTCTGGCGGCCTATGCCGGCGACCATGGTGCGGAGATTTTTCGCGCTTGCGTTGCCTGCCACACATTATCTCCTGACGAAGGCAACAAGGCCGGGCCCACGCTATCTGGAATATTCGGACGCCGCATTGCTACGGTGCCCGGCTACAATTTCTCGCCGGCGCTGAAAAAGCTCGACATCGTGTGGACGCCGGAAACCGTGTCCAAGCTGTTTGAGATCGGGCCGGCGAATTACACGCCCGGCACCAAGATGCCGGAACAGACCATCGGGTCAGCCGAAGATCGTAAAGCGCTGGTGGATTTCCTCGCAAAGGTCACGACGAAAAAGTAGCTAGCCTTCGCCCTTTTCCTCGCGCTCTCGGAAATAATCCTCGGTGGTGCGTACCGGTGCCCGCCGCGGCCCGCCGAACGGGTCGAATTGCTCCTCCGCCATTGCTTCGACGCGACAATTGTCACACATGCGGATGACGTCGAGCCGCTTCTTCGAAGTCTTTATACATCCAGTGCTTGCCTTCGAGCTTGGCGACAACTCGTTCGACCGAACTCTTCACGCCGAAAGGCTTACCGCAGCGGATGCACTCGGCGGGCTCTTCCTGCTTGATCACGCGGCTCATCGCAGTGGCGGCGCGGAAATCGATTTGCGGCCTGAGGCTGATCACTTTTTCCGGACATGTCGCCTTACACAATCCGCACTGCACGCAGGCGTCCTCGGCGAAACGCAGCGTTGGCCGCTCGGGATCGTCCGAAAGCGCGCCGGTTGGGCAGGCCGAGACGCAGGAAAGGCACAATGTGCAGCCTTCGATATTGACCTCGACGGTGCCGAAGGGGGCGCCCGCCGGCAGCGGCACGACGTCGACCGGCGCCGGTGCGGCGGCGTGCAGTTCACGCAGTGCAAGCCGCATTACCTCGCGCTTGCGGCCTGTCGCCGCGAACGACGCGGGCTTTGCCGTCGCAGGGAGGGAAGATATCGCGCGCAGCCTATCGCCCAGCGCATCAGGATCATCGGCCTCGATAGTTGCAACGCGCGCACCGGTGAAGCCCAGGCCGGCCAGGATCGGCTCGGCCAACGCGATCGTCTTGTGCAGGCCGGCGATATCATGGCGCGGCTTGGTGCGGACCAGCATTCGCACCGCGGTTGCGCCGTAGGCAATTGCTCCCGCGACGGATTCCAGCCCGACTTGCGTGACCTCGTTGACCTCGATGGGCAGCACGTTCGCCGGCAGTCCGTCGCCGTGTCGGGCAAGCGCGTCGATCAACATGCCGCCATGCTCGGCATCATGGAACATGAGGATGGGCTGCGTGCCGCCTGCCTCGCGATAGGACGCAAGCAAAACCCGCAATTTTCCCAAAAGCGCGTCCGATGGCGGCAGGGCGTAGGCGGCAGCGCCAGTCGGGCAGGCGGCGGCGCATTGCCCGCATCCCGCACAGATATGCGGGTCAATGGCGACGTGATCTCCATCGGGCGCAATGGCACCAGCCGGGCAGAGATCGAGACAGCGCCGGCAGCCAACGATCTTCGAACGTGAATGCGCGCACAGGTCTTCCGTGAAATCAATGTAGCGCGGCTTGTCGAACGTGCCGGTCAGGTCGCGTGCTTTGAGAACGGTGCGGAGAACGGCGGCCGGATCGCCGGGGTCCGCGCGCAAATAGCCGTCGCGCAGGTCGGCAGCAGGAAATAATGACGGGCCGCCGGAAAGGTCGATGAGGATATCGCATCGTGACACCGCGCCGTTTTTTGCCGTGCCGAAGGCAAAAGCACCGCGCGAGGACGGTGTCGGCGTGGCGTAGTCATCGACGGTGACTTCGAATGCGCCGAGATGACCCTTCACGGCGCGGATGACGCCCCTCACCACCGGAAATTCGGTCACTCGCCGCGGTGAGAGTTCCGAGCCGGCCTTGATCAGCACGGTCACGTCGAGGTGCTCCTTGAGCAGCTCGGCCGCCTCGATGACGCGTTCGTCTTTGCCATAAAGAAGCGTCACGCCGTCGCTCGACAGCGACACGAACGAGATATCCGGCATGCGCGGGGTGCTTGCCGCAATCAGGGCCGCCATTTTTGGTCCGGCCGCCGCGGCGTCTTTGGCCCATCCGCCGGTTTCCCGAATATTGACGAATGTCGGAGAGTTCTGCGCCGCTTTCTTCCGCGACTTCGTTGAACAGCGGCGCTTCCTGGGTGCAGGCAATCACGATCGGCCCGCCGCCGGCCACCGCCTTGCGCACCCGCTCGAGCTCCGCGCGGCAGAGTTGCCGGCCCTCGATCACCACGGAATCGCCGCATGCGCGCCGCACCTTTTCGCCGTCGAGCGGCATGGTGTCTTCGCACGAGCAGATCAGAACATTTCGCGACCCTTCGGCCATCGGGCTCGTTAACCTTTTCGCTTGCCCGCCAAGTCAAGGCTGCGTGCAGATTGGCGCTGCCTTCACATTATTCCCGGTGGCCGCGGGTCTGGCCTCGGGACTTCCCACGTTATAATTATAGGTATTCTAAAGTGAATGGTAGAGTGAGGAACAATGCCGCTTGAGACGGCCCGTCCGGAAACGCGCCTCGCGCCGGAACTGGCACTGCCACCGCCGTTTACCGCCATCCGGCTGCGGGAAGTCGGCGACGCTTTTGCCCATGCGAAATCGATTGCTCCGGAAAAGGGCGCCGGCACGCTGGTCTATGTCGGACGCTTCGATCTTGCTGAATTTGCCTTGGTGCTCGAGCCCGACGAGCCGCTGCTGAAGGCGCGCCGGACATTCTATGCCGGCATGGCGGCGCTCGCCGATGCGCTCGCCGCGCACGCGCAGCCGGAAACATCGATCGTGATCGATTGGCCGGATTCGATTTTTGTTAACGGCGGGCTTGTCGGCGGCGGCCGGCTCGCTTGGCCGGAGGACACGCGTGAAATCGACACGCCGCCGTGGCTCGTCTTCGCCGGGATGATCAGGACCGTTTCGATGACCGGCACCGAGCCTGGATTAAATCCCCTCGTCACCGCGCTGGAGGAGGAAGGCTTCACCGACTTGATGTCGAGCCATGTCGTTGAAAGCTTCGCGCGGCATTTCATGGTCGCGATCGATGCCTGGCAGGAAAGTGGATTCGGGGCCGTCGCAAAAAGCTATATCGAGCGGCTGCCGCGTGAGCAGGGCATTCGTCGCGATATCGACGACAACGGCGATCTGCTGCTCCGTCGCACCGGCAAGGCGGAGGTCACGCGCAAAAAATTTCTGCCGCGGCTCGCGGATCCGGCTTGGTTCGATCCGCAGGCGAGAGGCCCGCGTACGTGAAGCTCCTGCGCACCATACGGCTCGATCCGTCCGATACGTTTGTGTTCGAACAGGCGGCCGAACCCGGCGAGTGGGCCGTATCCGGCGCGTTCGTGTTTTGGAACCGTGACCCCGTGGCGCTAGAAGGCAAGGCGCGCACGGCCTTCCGCAGCGGATTTCTCGGCGTGTCGACGCTCGGATGGTCGACGCTCGTGCAGATCGTGGACGCAACCGAAAACGACCGGCTGGCGCTGGTCGACAGACTGGCCGAACAGCTGATGGCAGAATTCGGCGCGCCGACCAGGGGCGATGCGGTCGCGGCGGCAGAGGAAGAGATCGCTTTCGCTGAGTCTCTCTGCAATCAGCCGTCCGACACGCTGATCGCGGTGCATCGCACGTTTGACGAAGGCGCCGTGCGGGAATCATTTCGCACATTGCGTCCGCGCACCGGGGCAAAGCCTGCGCGCGCCTTCTCGTTCCTCGAGGTCGACGGCGAAGATGAACAGCCTGCCGAAGACGTCAGCCTGATTGCGATGGCGGATCGGGAGCGCAAATGAAGGACTTCTGGATCTCCAGCGGCCACCATTTGCTCGATCGCGGCGCGGACGACGGCCTGCACGTCACCGACGAATTTCTCAAGCTATACCTCGCGCGTCCGGAATTGATTCCGCCAGCGGAAGCCTGCGCGGTAGAGCGCACGCTGCACGCTGCGCTGCTTGCCGACCCCCGCATGCCCGTTCCTGCATCTGATATTGACGCAATCGCCGATTCCGATGCACGCGAAAACTGGAAGCTGATGGTTGCGTTTCGCGATCGCCTGCTGCGTCACAAGACCTTGGAAGCGGCGTTCATGGAATTGGTGCGCAGCGGTTTTGGCAGCGTTCCGCCGCTTTTCATCAACCAGCTTGTCCATGTGATCCTGCGTAATGCGCTCGATGGAACCGAGGATGTTCGGGTGCTAAGGGCTGCCGAACTTTTTTTCCGCACGCAGCGTGTCACCCTGCACGACGGATCGTTGATCGTGGCGGACGAGGAAACGATCGGCGGCGTCAACACGACGCCGGTCACGCCGCTGGTTTCCATGCTGGGAATTCCGGCCGAAGCCGAAATCGACGTCATCAATAGCGACAACGCCGGCGGCTATTGGGTGCGGAGCGATCAGTTCGATATGGCGCTCGATCTGACGGCAGGGCGCGAAGGGCTCGACGCGTTGGCACGGGCGATGCAGCGCTGGATCGCTCACTTGCTCGGTATCAATGTCAGCATCGAAGCGCTGCCCGAGCTGCAGGATGTCGATCTCACCTGGTATGTCGGTCTTGATGCCGACGCGACCGGGATCGGTGATATGCTGTGGCACGGCGAAGAGATCGACGACGCGACCATGGCGCGTGTGGTCGGTCTGTTCCGTCTGACATTCGCCGAGCCGTTGTTGATGGTCGAGAAAGTCAGGGGCGATCCGGTCTATCTGATCCTGGCGATGACAGGCGATAAGACGATCCGTATGAAACCGCAGAACCTGCTGACGGGATTACCGGTGCAGCATCTGGAGGCGGTCAGTTGAGCAGCATTGTACCCTTGGCGCGTTACGAGGTCGGCGTCGTCGTCGAGCGAAGCAAGGGCGTAAGCCGATGGGTCGATTTTCACTGGCGCCCCGTCAGCATCCTTGTCGGCGTGCCTGAAACGCCACCCTGGACGAAACTGACCGATGACGGCGAGCGCGCAACCTTTTACGCCGGTGCTGCAGCTGTGGAATTGTACCGGACCGAAACCGCGCACTATCGCGACAACCTGCAGATGGATCCGCCGCAATTATGGGTCGTCTTGCGTCCGGTCGAGCGCGATCCGCCTTACGAGCTTGCCATCGTTACAGCGGACCCCGCCGAAGGCGAGGGAATGACGGAAGCCGGCAACAACATTGTCGAATCGATGCCGATGCCGGAGCAGTTGCAGGACGCTGTTGCGGCCTTCGTCGCGGAGCACCATGTCGAGCGTACATTCGTGAAGCGCAAGCGCGACCGTGCAAATCCCGATGCGCTGGCGCGGCGTGGCTCATCGACACGGGACGACCGCAAATGAACGATCCAGACAACTTTCTCAGCCGCTGGTCGCGTCGCAAGCATGAGGCTGGTGAACGCAAGGAGAAGAATGAAGCAGGCGACGCGGTTCCGGCACCCGCGCCTGAAAGCCAGCAGGGCGAATCCACCGCGCCGGGCGCGGCGCCAATTCCGGAATTCGATGTGGAGAGCTTGCCACCAATCGAGGCGATCAGTGCGGAAACCGACATAACGGCGTTCATGCGGACCGGCGTTCCCGAGACGCTGAAGCATGCGGCGCTTCGTCGCGCCTGGGCGTCCGACCCGGTTATCCGGGACTTTGTGGGGCTGAACGAGAACTTTTGGGACGCAGCCGGGCCTGATGGGATTCCTGGCTTCGGGGACCTCGATCCCAATCTCGACGTCCGGCGCATGGTCTCCGAGCTTTTTGGTGAAACTCCACGCCAGGACACTCAACCTGAGCGTGAGGCTGATCGCGTGGTGGATTCCTCTGCGCTACCAGCTGATAACGCGCCCGATGCCGCGGACCCGCCACAGGCGACGTTGCTGCCTGCTGAGAATCTATCGCAACGCAATGAAAATGTTGCAGCGCAAACAGAACCATTGGAGTCCGCGCCGGAGAAAAAAATTTCGCGGCGTCACGGCGGCGCGATGCCACAGTAAGATCCAGAAGATTGAAGGGCGCTTATAGCCTCAGGCTATTGACCCTTCCGCCGATCGGCCGATAGGCTTTCATTGTCATAATTCGAAAGAAGAAAGTCGGATGAGGGATCCGGGTCTTTCCGAAGCTATCCGCGCCGCAGGTGGCGTGAGCGAGCTTGCGCGCCAGATCGGCATCTCCCAGCCCTCGGTTTCGAACTGGATACGGATACCTGCCGAACGGGTGGTCTCCGTCGAGGTGGCGACCGGCGTGGACCGTGCGGTGCTACGGCCGGATCTCTACAGCGGAAAAAAGATGGCCGGCGACATCGATGAAGTAGATGCAGCGCGTGCACAGGAATATGCGCTGCTCGCGGCGCTGCTGACGCGCGCTCCGGACGCAGATTTGCTTTGGCGAATTTCCCAGTTGCGCGCCGATGCCTCGCCGCTCGGTCTCGCGCACGCTGCGCTCGCCGAGGCCGCCGAGCAAAGCAACGCCGAGCGTGTCGAGCGGGAATTTTTCGACCTGTTCATCGGGTTGGGCCGCGGCGAGTTGTTGCCGTACGGATCATTTTATTTGACGGGCTTTCTGCACGAGCGTCCGCTCGCGCGCCTGCGCGAGGATCTTGCGAAGATCGGCGTTGCGCGCGCGGAAGGCGTGGTCGAGCCCGAAGATCATGCCGGCATTCTGTGCGAGATCATGTCCGGACTTGCGAGCCGCCGGCTGCCGGCGCCGCCGGAGTCCGACCGTCTGATCTTCGACAAACACATGGCGCCGTGGATCACGCGTTTCTTCACCGACCTGGAGAATGCGCAAGCGGCAGATTTCTATCGTCGGCTGGGATCGCTCGGCCGCATCTTCATGGACATCGAAACAGAAGCCTTCGAGCTGCCGGCTTAGAGTCAGGCACGGGAACAAAAACGATGGACGAACTCAAGGAGGGAACGGCGATGAAAGAACAGAACAAGGAAAAGTTGGGCCGTCGCGACTTCCTGCGCGCGATGGGCGCCGGCGCAGGTCTTGCAGTGACCGCGGCCGCGCCGCTTGCCACGGAGACCGTGGCCGCCGAGTCCGATTCCGACAAGAAGAAGGCTCGCTACCAGGCGAACTCGACCGACGTGCAGAGTTACTATCGCACGAACCGTTATCCGAAGTGAGGGAGATGCAGCCGTGCTGATCAAGAGAACAGAACGTCAGACACGTCGCAGCAATCTCGCAGCGACGGTCGGCAACCAGGCCGCCGGCGGTCTCGATCGCCGCAGTTTCCTGCGCAGGTCCGGGCTGGTGGCGACAGGTCTTGCCACCATCGGCGCATTGCCGCTTGCGACGGTCAAGAAGGCCGAAGCGGCAGGCCCCAATGTGGCGGGCGCCACGATCCGCAAGAATATTTGCACGCATTGCTCGGTCGGCTGCACCGTCACCGCCGAGGTTTCGAACGGGGTCTGGGTCGGCCAGGAGCCAAGCTGGGATTCTCCGATCAACCGCGGCTCGCATTGCGCGAAAGGCGCAGCCGTGCGTGAACTTGTGACGGGCGAGCGCCGCCTCAAATATCCGATGAAGCTCACCGGCGGGCAGTGGAAGCGCGTGTCATGGGACGTCGCCATCAATGAAATCGGCGACAAGCTGATGGCAATCCGTCAGAAGTCAGGTGCCGATGCGGTCTATTGGCTCGGCTCGGCCAAGATGACCGATGAAGGCTCCTATTGGTTCCGCAAGCTCGGCGCTTACTGGGGCACCAACAACACAGACCACCAGGCGCGCATCTGCCACTCGACTACGGTGACCGGCGTGGCCAATACCTGGGGCTACGGCGCGATGACGAACAGCTACACCGACATCCGCAATGCGAAGACGCAGATCATCATGGGCGGCAACCCTGCCGAGGCCCATCCGGTGTCGCTGCAGCACCTGATCGAAGGCGCCGAGATGAACAAGGCGAACGTCATCGTGGTCGATCCGCGACTGACCCGCACCGCGGCGCATGCCACAGAGTATGTGCGTATCCGACCCGGCACCGACATTCCGGTTCTGTACGGAATCATGTGGCACATCATCAAGAACGGCTGGGAGAACAAGGAGTTCATCCGCCAGCGCGTGTATGGCTTTGAGGACGCGCGCAAGGAAATGGAGAAGTGGAATCCGGAAGAGGTCGAGCGTGTCACAGGCGTTCCGGGCGCGCAGCTTGCGCGCGTCGCCAAGATGTTCGCGACCGAGAAGCCTTCGACGCTGATCTGGTGCATGGGTCAGACCCAGCACACTGTCGGCACCGCCAACGTCCGCGCGAGCTGCATGCTGCTGCTGCTCACCGGCAACGTCGGCGCGCCCGGCACAGGCGCGAATATTTTCCGCGGGCATGACAACGTGCAGGGTGCGACCGACGTTGGGCTCGATATCGTGACATTGCCGTTCTACTACGGCCTCGCTGAAGGGGCGTGGAAGCACTGGTCGCGGGTCTGGGAGACGGACTTCGAATGGCTCAAGTCCCGTTTCGACGACCCCAAGATGATGAACACGGCCGGCATCCCGCTGACGCGCTGGTTCGACGCAGCGCTTCTGCCGAAGGATCAGGTCGCGCAGAAAGACAATCTGAAGGCCATGTTCGTGCAGGGCCACGCCAGCAACTCGATCACGCGTATCCCCGAATCGATGAGGGCCCTGAAGGCGCTGGAGCTGCTGGTGGTCGCCGACCCGCACCCGACGACCTGGGCGTCGCTCGCGGTGCAGGCCGGGCGCAAGGAGGACATGTATCTCCTGCCTGTCGCCACGCAGTTCGAGTGCAAAGGGTCCCGCGTTGCGTCCAACCGCGCGATGCAATGGGGCGAGCAGATCGTCAAACCAATCTTCGAATCAAAAGACGATCTCGAAGTCATGTACTTGGTTGCAAAGAAGCTCGGCTTTGCTGACAAGATGTTCAAGAACATCAAGGTCGAGAACAATCTGCCGGCCGCCGAGGATATTCTCCGCGAAATCAACCGCGGCAGCTGGTCCACCGGCTACTGCGGCCAGTCGCCGGAGCGCATCAAGTCACACATGGCGCACCAGGCCGACTTCGACATGCTCACCCAGCGGGCAACGACAGGCCCGAACAAGGGCGACTACTACGGCCTGCCCTGGCCGTGCTGGGGCTCGCCCGAGGTCAGGCATCCAGGCACGCCGCTGCTTTACAACACCAATCTCTCTGCGATGGACGGTGGCGGCGTGTTCCGCGCCCGCTTCGGTATCGAACGCGAAGAGAAGCGGCCTGATGGCACCACGGTGAAAGTCAGCATGCTTGCTGATGGCTCCGCGGGCAAAGATTCGGAGATCAAGGACGGGTATCCGGAATTCACGGTTGGTGTGCTGAAGAAGCTCGGCTGGGACAAGGACCTGACCGAAGCCGAGATGGCGGTGATCAGCAAGGTCAACCCCGCCAATCCCGACGCGGTCTCGTGGTCCACCGACCTCTCCGGCGGCGTGCAGCGCGTGGCGTTGAAGCACGGCTGCATCCCCTACGGGAACGGCAAGGCGCGCATGAACGCGTTCGGTCTGCCGGATCCGATCCCGGTGCACCGCGAGCCGATCTACACGCCGCGCGTCGACCTGGTGGAGAAATATCCGACACTGCCCGACGCCAAGCAGTTCCGGCTGCCGAATATCGGCTTCTCGGTGCAGAAGGCAGCGGTGGAGAAGGGTATCGCCAAGCAATTCCCGCTCATCCTCTCATCCGGCCGTCTGGTCGAATACGAGGGCGGCGGCGAAGAAACACGATCCAACAAGTGGCTGGCCGAATTGCAGCAGGACATGTTCATCGAGATCAATCCTGCCGATGCCGCCGAGCGCGGCATCAAGGACGGCGGCTGGGTCTGGGTCACCGGTACTGAAAACAGCTCCAAGGCCAAGATGAAGGCGCTGGTCACCGAACGTGTCGGCAAGGGCGTCGCCTGGATGCCATTCCACTTCGGTGGCTGGTTCGGTGGCGAGGACCTGCGGGGCAACTACCCGGCGGGCACCGATCCGGTCGTGCTCGGCGAAAGCGCGAACACGATCACGTCCTACGGCTATGACCCGGCGACGGGCATGCAGGAGCCGAAAGTCACCCTCTGTCAGATTCGAGCAGCGTAAGGAGCTACGACCATGGCGCGAATGAAATTCCTCTGCGACGCCGACCGCTGCATCGAGTGCAACGCCTGCGTCACGGCCTGCAAGAACGAACACGAAGTGCCCTGGGGCATCAACCGCCGGCGTGTTGTCACGCTCAATGACGGCAAGCCGGGCGAGCGGTCGATCTCCATGGCCTGCATGCACTGCACCGACGCGCCCTGCGCGGCGGTTTGCCCCGTGAACTGCTTCTACACCACGGCGGACGCCGTGGTGCTGCACTCGAAAGATCTCTGCATTGGGTGCGGCTACTGCTTCTACGCGTGCCCGTTCGGCGCGCCGCAATATCCGAAGGTCGGTAACTTCGGCTCGCGCGGCAAGATGGACAAGTGCACGTTCTGCGCCGGCGGCCCCGATGCCGACGGCAGCAAGGAAGAGTTCGAGAAGTACGGCGCCAACCGCCTGGCCGAAGGCAAGCTGCCGTTGTGCGCCGAGATGTGCTCGACCAAGTCACTGCTCGCCGGCGATAGCGACGTCATTGCCCAGATCTACAAGGAACGGGTGTCGAAGCGCGGCTACGGCTCCGGTGCCTGGGGCTGGCAGACCGCCTATCGCGAGTCGATCGCAACGTAAAGCAACCTGGCGGTGCGGCTCTCGCCGCACCGCCAGTCCGGTTAGAAAAACACTTGAAGGCAGGAGGGAAACGCATGGCGAAGCTTGTTGCGCATATGCGCTTGATCGCCGGCGCGCTGGCGCTCGCATTCATTGTCGCGATATCGGCTCCCGTTTCGGCGCAGCAGCCGAGCATGGTCAATCCGACGGCCGATGCCGTGAAAGAGCAGCAGCTGTTGCAGCAGCTCAAAATGATTCAGGGCCGCGTCACGATTCCGGACGAAAAGTCGGGCGTGCTCGTTCACCCGGCCGGTCGCGACTGGCGCCAGTTTCACACTGTAACTCTGAAATGGATCGGTGGAATTTCCATTATCGGCATGCTGGTCGTGCTCGTCCTGTTTTATCTTTGGCGCGGCCCGATGCGCGTTAAATCCGGTTATTCAGGGATAAACGTTTTGCGCTTCGACGTGCTAGATCGCTTTGTGCACTGGCTGACGGCTGTCACGTTCGTCATTCTCGGAATAACCGGCCTCAACATCACATTTGGTCGAGTCCTGCTTTTGCCCTGGATGGGTCCGGAAGCCTTCAGCGCATGGTCGGAATGGGCGAAGTACTCTCACAATTTCCTGAGCTTTGGCTTCACGCTTGGCGTCGTGCTGATGTTCGTGATGTGGATCGGGCGCAACTTGCCGACCGCCGCGGATGCCGAGTGGCTCAAGCAAGGCGGCGGTATGTTCGACAAGACGAACAGCACGCACGCGCCCGCTTATAAATTCAATGCCGGCCAGAAAATTCTGTTCTGGCTGATTGTCCTTTCCAGCGCGGCGATGATCATAAGCGGCTTCATGCTGATGTTCCCGTTCTACTCCGGGCTGACTGTCGGCAACATGGAGTTGGCGGAAATTTTCCACGCCGTAGTCGGTGTATTGTTCGTCGCGCTTATTCTCGGCCACATCTATCTCGGCACCCTCGGGATGGAGGGTGCGTTCGGGGCGATGGCCGACGGCAATGTCGACCTCAATTGGGCCAAAGAACATCACAGTCTTTGGGTCAAGGAGGAATTACAGGCGGATAAGGTCAAGGGCGGGGCGATGCGCCCGGCCGAATAAATCATTCGCAAATTGCAATTTGAGAACGCCCGGCTTCGCAGCCGGGCGTTCTGCATCTATACGGTGGTCTCGACGATACCGTAAGCTATATAGCCATGCAGCTGTCACCCTGGATTATGGCGGCGCGTCCCCGGACGCTCACCCTTTCGATGACGCCGGTCGTTGTCGGCGCAGCGCTTGCCTGGGCGGTTGAACGGGAACTGCATTGGGGCGCAATCCTCGCGGCTCTCGTCGGCAGTATGTTTATCCAGCTGGGCACGAACCTTCACAACGACGCGGCGGACTCGGAGCGTGGCGGCGATGGCCCCGATCGTGTGGGGCCGCCGCGCGTGACGGCGTCCGGGCTGCTGGAGGGGGGGGCCGTCAAACGCGGCGCAGTGGTCTGTTTTGCGCTGGCGGCGTTTATGGGTACCTATCTTGTCGCAGTCGGAGGGTGGCCAATCCTTTTGCTGGGCATTTTTTCGATTTTGTCCGGCTGGGCCTACACGGGTGGGCCGATGCCGATCGCGTATACGCCGCTTGGCGAATTGTTCGTTGTGATCTTCTTTGGGCTGGGTGCGGTGTGCGGGGTCTATTGGCTTAACACTGGGGCGCTCGGTGTCGTCGCGATCCAAACTGGCCTGGCGGTCGGTCTGCTCGCGGGCGCGGTGCTGCTCGTAAACAATTATCGCGATGCCGAAGCTGATGCGCGTGTAGGCCGGCGGACTCTGGCAATTGTCGCCGGTCCTGGCGCTACCAGCTGGATTTATGCCGGGCTGATGCTCTTCCCATTTGCATTGTTGCTTCCAATCGGTGACAGACTGCCGCACGGTTTTGTCTGGCCTGCTTTGATCGCGCTGCCCGCGGCTCTCGGGATGATTTATTATTTCATGCGCGAACCGCGGGGGCGGGGTTTCAACCGTATTCTGGTTCAGACCGTCTTTACGCAGTTTCTGTTTGGGATGTTGCTCTCGCTTGGGTTGGTTTTATAAGGTGCAGGCGCGAGCGCGCCGACGCTTTGATTGTGAGCGATATATTGTCGAAGCTCCCGGCATGTCCGATCGGGTGTTTCGTTGCAAGGGGCGTCAGGAAAAAATCATGAACACGCCCGCAAAGACTACCGTGCGCATCATCGGTCTCGCAGGATGGAGCGGCTCCGGAAAAACAACGCTCATCACCAAACTCATTCCACGTCTGATTGCGCGCGGAGTGAAGATATCCACGCTCAAGCACGCTCATCATGGATTTGATCTCGACCAGCCCGGCAAGGACTCTTTCTTTCACCGCGCAGCTGGCGCCACCGAGGTCGTCATCTCCTCCGCCAAGCGCTGGGCCATACTGCATGAGCTTCGCGAGGAGACGGAATGGGACTTGGGCGCGCTGGTGGCCAAGATGTCTCCGGTGGATCTCGTTTTGGTGGAGGGCTTCAAACGCGATTCTTTCCAAAGCTTGAAATTCACCGCGCCGCAAACGGAAAGCCTCTAATCTATCCCGACGACCCGCATGTGGTCGCGGTCGCTTCGGACGTCGCTTTGCCAAACGTAAAAATTCCTGTCATCGACCTCGATGACGTCGAGATAATCGGCGATTGTTTACTCGAGCACGCGGTGCCAGTAGCGGATGCCGTCGCTACGAGAGGGCGATGATGGCGCGACTGACTGATGACTGTTTTGCGTTTTCCGGTCCGCTGTTGCGGCTTGATGAAATGAAACGGCTCAATTGGAGAACGCATTTCGCCGATCGCTGAAATCGAATCTGTGCCGTTGCACGGGGCATGCGGCCGTGTGACGGCTGCCGACCTGAAAGCACCGGTGAGTTCGCCGCCGTTCGACAATTCAGCCGTTGACGGCTACGCGGTGCGCCACGCGGACTTGAACCGGGATAGCGACGCCAGGTTGCGTCTCTC
Source organism: uncultured Alphaproteobacteria bacterium (assembly GCA_963736275.1). Classification (GTDB taxonomy): domain Bacteria; phylum Pseudomonadota; class Alphaproteobacteria; order Rhizobiales; family Xanthobacteraceae; genus Pseudolabrys. The sequence continues at coordinate 13,564 of CAVTOP010000004.1, read as the reverse complement.
GGACGCCTCACCGCGCGCGCAGGCGCGCATGAGGCTGGAAGCCGCCCAAGCCATTCGAATTTTTACCGGCGCTGCGATGCCTGAAGGTGCCGACACAGTTTTTATGCAAGAGGACGTGCAGCTCAGGGCGATCATGTGATCGTTCCAGGGGCTGAAGCTGGCTCCAGATCGGCGGATCGCCGCGGAGGATGTGTCGATCGCGGAGTCCGTCAGCTCTCCCCGCAGGACCGTGTTGAGACCGCAACACCTGCCTCGGCGGCAGCGCTTGGCTTGGATCGAATTTGTTGTGCGGCGAGCGGCTCAATGTCGCAATCTTTTCGACCGGCAACGAGGTTGTCAGCCAGGCGCGTCTCGCGGTGGCGCGGCGATTCGCGACTTCAAATCGCGTACTCTGCTGACCGAATTGTTGGAGCGGCTCGGCGCAGTCGTCACGGATTTCGGAATATTGGCCGACGATGCCGACGTGATCGCGCAGTGCCTGAGCGGAGCGACGGCCACGACCTTGTGATCACCACCGGGAGGCGTCTCGACCGGCGAAGCCGATCATGTCCGTAGTGCAGTTGGAGCGATTGGGCAATCTGGTGTTCTGGCGGGTTGCCATTAAGCCGGGTCGCCCGGTCGCGATGGGTGTCATCGGGCGCGCCAGCGATGGCGAGCGCGCGGCTTTTGTCGGATTGCCGGGCAATCCAGTCGCCGTATTCGTCACGTTTGTCTGCGTCGTAAAGCCGTTATTGCGCCGCCTGTCGGCGCCGAGCCGGATAAATGTTGCCGCTGCCGGTGCGTGTGGCTTTGCCTACAAGAAAAAGAAGATCGCCGCGAGTACGTGCGTGTCGAGCCTCAAGCGCGCGGGGATGGGAGAAATTGAGGCAATCGAACACCGCAGGATCGCACGGAACCTTGACGTCGCTGACGGAAACAGATGGCTTGACGTTTTCCGAGATGTGACGACTGTTGAACCGGGTGCTGTGCCGGTTTTCTTTCTTACGCGGCGCTGATCGGAAGCTGACCCGCGAGTGCAGGTTGCCACGTTTGGCCGGACGGTATATCTGGTGACTGCCGCAGTATCGACTAGCGGGAGAAGGTTCGAAACGCTGTACTGATCAAGCCTTTCGCTCCGAACAGCAACAGCAGGTGAGGAGGTGCTTTATGCCCAAGAGTATCAAAATTTCAGTTGCCGCGGTCGGAATGTCGACGGCACTGTTGATTGCCTTTGCAATGGTCAACGACCACGTTACCGCCCGCGAGGGCCGATCCCGCCATAGCTAAGAAAACAGGTCAGTGCCTGCGCCAAGTGTCATACAGCGCCACCGACGCTGAATTCTCACGGAAAAAATACAAAGAGAGCCATAATAACTCCACGCGCGGCCGGTGCGCCAAGTATTGCCTTGTCGCGTGCGATGCGCGGCGAAGTTGCCGCGGTTGAAGAAAGCGTTGTTTGACCCATAGCGATCCGGCCTTGGCGTAAATCTGCTTCGCCTCCATTTCGGAGATTCAGCAGTGCAGGTGAACATGAACGGTGGGTATTCGCAGCGCTGCTGCTTCGGCGCGCGACGGTCGGCGGGGGGCCATCATTGCAAGCACAATCATCTTCATCATGTGATACACCTCAACGGCAATGCGGATTTCGTCGTCCTGTTCACTAAATGGTATTCAGGCTGACGATCCGTACTTCAAACACTCGGCGCATCGAAGCGTACAAGGGGTGCTCGGCCAGCGTGGCGCTGACTGTCGACATCCCAAGAACGAACTGGTCTTCGAGACCCTACGTGAAGACCACCTCGGGCATACGCGACGTGATTTCCGAACTCACGCACAATTTCAAGGATCCGAAGGCTCTGGGCTGCTCATCGGGCAAAGCGACCGAGGAAACCCAGCCAGGCTGCGCGGATGGAACAGTGTCACGTGCCGCGGCTGCCATGATGCCAACGCGATCAATCCTAAGAGTGAGGATGGGCAAAAATCTCACGCCATGCTCAAGCAAGGTGGCGTCACTTGCGTCGATTGCCACGCCAACATTGCGCATTCTCCACCGCAGCAGGCCAAAACTAAAACCGCTTTTCTGATGCGGGCCGCCTCGACGTCCGGTTAGAAGAGGCCCAAAAGCACCCATTAACACGCAGGATTTCCAACCGACGATGTCAGTCTGGCGTCGCCAGACAATGATGTTAAGTCGCCCGCGATGCCGATACTCGTGGCAGGAAAGGTTCAGGCGCATTTCAAATGATTGGTGGACCATGGTGACGTACTCCCACCGAGCCCATTTGAAATACACGCCGGACCAGATGTTCGATCTCGTCGCCATAAGATGTTGAAAAATACCCGCAATTCATACCGTGGATGATCGCAACTCCGGTGCGTCGCCGGACAGATCAAGCAATCTGGACCGATCTAACCGTCGGGACAGGCTTCTCCCCCGGAAGCAATTCGCGACAATAGCGCGATTGGACCGTCCGCACCGACTACATCAGTGCCACGATCCGATGTTTGAGCGATTGAGAAGTGGACGTTCGATCCAGCTGGCCGAGGGTGGAACGGACACCCGGTATAACGTCGATTTCAGGTTCAAATCGTTGCTGTTGCAGACGCTGATGGACGTAGGCGTTTGCGGATCGCGCTTCGACGATCGTAACCGCGTACATCCGGCGTCGCGCCGTCTTATGGCGCGTAGGCGAGCACGCCAGCTTTCCAGCCCGAGGGGCGACTTTACGAACTCGTCGAAGCGACGCCGCTGCTTGTCGGCATCATTGCCGATGATCCGGCGCGCATCGGCTGCAGCGAGAGCCTTGTCACGCTCCCAAACCACGTACGAGCGGACCAGTCGCATCCATCCATCGAAATCCGAGCCACCGCGTTCAGGCGATCGGCCAGGCGGCTGACCATTTCATGGATCATCTCGCTGTTCGGATCGTCAGCTTGGGCAGACGCCGGGAAGCCGGCGGCAGCAGGTGCCGATGCCGATGTCGTTGAGCTTCCCGTCCACACCGAAGCGCCGGAGCGCTTCATCAGTTTCGGCCAGAGCGGGCTGCCCGATTCGTTTGAGCCCGGCCAGAAAAAGGAGGATTCGGGAGGAGGCGACGGCGACAACCAGGAACGTAAAATGGGTAGCGAAGCTCGGGTCCACAGGCCTACGGCAATCCAACGATCTCTGGCGGGAAGCTTCTTCGTCGGCACAAACAACGAGTCGCCGCGCTATCGAAAATTTAAGGGGCGACTATTATGTGGCAATGGCCTTCGAGGAGGCTTCAGGCAAATATCTCTGGCAACCAGCCAGTACCGAAGCTCGGCGCCGGCAAGGTGAGCGACTGGGAGTTTCTCGGCCTTTGCTCGTCGCCGCACATCGAGGGCGAGCGCGCAGACACGGACCGAACCTCTGCGAGGTCCTCGCCAAACGTGAAAACGGGATGGAAAAAAAATGGCAACGACGGGGAGTTCAAAGACGAGGCAACATATTTTGCCGGGGTGGACAAACCTCCGCTGGAGGTGGGGAAGAGCGACGGCGGAGGGCGATCTCGGCGCGACCACATGCGAGGGAAGTGCGTTTTTCCTTATAATATCACCAACAACTCTGTGCTAATCGTTGGGGGATCGGGCTCTACGCGACTATGTCTAAACGGCGAGGATGGTTGCACCTAAACATTCCCTCGCCCCAGGCGCCGACGCTACTTGCCTTAAGAGACTGGCACCTACCGGGGCGAGGAGCGAAGCGGCATCAGCACGCGGCTCTTTCACGGGAAACTGGTCATCGCCCGCATACGGGAGAGGTGAATGGAAAGGGCAAGATCATTTTCGGCGCGGGTGACTGTTCGTTTACGGCTTCAATCCCGGCACCGCTGGACAAGTCGACGACGACATCAAGGCGCTCAAGGAAATCGGCGCTATCATGAAACCCTCCGCAGGTAGAACAAAGCGAATTACCCTGACGCCTGCACGGCCTGTCGCAGCGATTGCCACGGCGAGATGTTTCCGGAACTGGGTCGATATACTGCCAGACCGGGCAGGATCCCGAGAGCACGGCGATGGTGTGGGTATTCTGCATTGCATCGATGCGACGAAGTCCGGCCATGTGACTCAGGCAGGCAAGGTCTGGAAAGCTACGGAGATATTGGCCGCTCGATTTCGACCGTCTCGATCACGGAAGACGGCCTGCTTTTCGTCGCCGAGTACGCCGGCAAGATTCATTGCCTCGATGCCGAGACCGGCAAGCCCTACTGGTGTCGACGACGAGGACCAGGCTCAACATCGTGTTCGACAATGCCTGCCGATCAGAAGGTCTACATCGGCACCGAAGACGGCAGTTTCTTCATTTTCGAGGCGGGCAAGAAAGAAGCTGCTCAGCCGAACTGATTTCGGTGAACCGGCTGTACGCCATGCTGGTGGCGGCCAATGGCGTTCTCGATGTGCAAACGCCAACGCGGTTGTATGCGCTTGCTGAAGGAGAAATAACGAAATGAGTTGACGCGTCCCCTGTCATTCTGCTCCGTCACTGGGACTGGGTCTTTGGGCGACTGATCATTTATCAATGACCGCCCCTCGCCTCACCGGCACACAATGGCTCGTTGCTAATCGCCGTCATCGGGTTTGCGTTCGACATTTACGAACTGCTGATGCTGCCTCTGATCGTCGGTCCGGCACTGCAGGAGCTGATCGGCGCCGCACCCGGCTCGCCGGAATTCCAGCGCGCTGGGTCGGCAGGCGCGTTTACATCCGGCGGTGGCGGGCGGCATCTTCGGATTGCTGGGCGGGATCCACCGATCGCCTGGGAAGGCGGCGCGTGCTGACGTGGAGCATCCTATCTACGCGTTCGCCGCATTTGCCTCCGGCTTTGCCACTTCCCCGATGATGCTGCCGGTGCTGAGGTGTTTTGTTTTCGTGGGGGTCTGCGTCGATTTGTGGCGGCCGTCGCCGGCTGGCCGAGCTTTTCCCGCCATCCCCACAGCGCGAGCGGGTGCTCGGTTACACGCAGGCGTTTTCCTCGGTTCGGCGGCTTGCTCGTAGCGATAGCGAACGGGCTCGCCGTAGCGTGGGCCAACGACCTTCCCCCATCCGCATCCCTGAGTTCCTGAGTGGCCCTGGCGTCGAAAAGATCCCCACGCCGCATGGCGATACACGATGATGTCCGGGCTGATCCCGGCGATCCCGTTAATCATCATCCGCCCTTTCCTGCCCGAGTCCCCCACGTGGCAGCAACGCGGACGCCGGCACGCTCAAACGCCCTCGTCTTCGCGGAGCTCTTTCGCCCGAGTTGCGGCGCACGACGCTGGTCACGACGCTAATGTTCGCCATGAGCTACGGCGCGGCGTTGGCGCAATTCAACACATCCCGCGGATCGTGCCGGACTCCCTGAGGTGAAGGCGCAGGTGCACACCGTGGTCGCCGCCGCAACGAGGATAAACCCGACGGCGAAAGGGAAAAAGTCACGCGCGACACCGCGGCACGAACAACACAAAGCGTCGCGGCGAATGTCACGAAGGTGCAGGAAATCGGCGGCCTCGTCGGCCGATGTCTTCTGGCCGTGCTCGCCACGATCATCATCTCAGCCGCCGCTGGCTGCTGCGGGCTTTTCAGATTCCCGGCTCTATCCCTATGCCGATTGTCTTCGGCGATTCGCCGTCACGAGTCTGCCGCCTGCTCTACGTCGGCATCTTCCTGGCGGCGGCGGCGACCATCGGCACAGTTCAGCTTCTGGGGAAACTATCTGCCGCGTGTTTACCCGGTGCATCTGCGGGGGACCGGGCAAAGCTTCGCTGCCAACATCGGCGGCCGGCTGATTGGCACCTTGTTCGCATGGGTCACCGCGACCTTGGCGATCACCCTGACCCGCGTTCGCACCGAGGAGCTCGTGGACACGGCCGCGGCCGTCGGCTTTGGAGTCTATCTCGTCGGCTTTATTGCTTCATTCTGGCTTCCGGAACCGAAGCACGAGCAACTCCCCGATTGATGATGGTGCCATCCTCTCCCGAAGAAGCGAAGGAACAGCTCCACCTGCTCCACGCACGTGAACTCGTTTGCTGGCATTTCTCGGCTGAGACTGGCTCCCCGTCGGCTCATTTGGGCGAAAAAGGCCGGCTCTGGAATCCCGCCGCAGGAAATCAGATCCTTCGACGACATCATCGCGTGCTTTCCACACTTTGAAGACGATTGGCTCCGCGACCTTCAGCCCGAGGTTTGGGTTCCCGCGAAATATCAGGGCCGTCCATTTAATATCTTCGAGACCGGTGGCACCACTGGCATGCCCAAACAGCGTATCGGCTGGGGAGACACAAAATCGACGACAGTGAGTTCAGCGAGAAGATCAGCGACGAGCATTTCCCGCGAAACCATGGCCGGCACCGGCCGATGATGGGGTCCGACCGGCCCGCGGCGTCTGCGCCTCGCGATCGAGAGCACCTGGCCAACGTGCGCGGCAGCTCGTGCTACTTCATCGACCTCGACCCGCGCTGGGTGAAAAAACGCTCGCCAGCAAGCAATTCGATCAAGCGCGCGCCTACATGGAGCACGTCGTCGATCAGGCGGTGACGGTCTTGAAACACCGCCGGGTGAGTGGCGCTTCCACCACCCCGAAGCTGCTCGAAGCGCTTTCCGAAAAGGTTAACCTGTGGGATAACTGGAATCCGCGGTGCGGTTCTGCGGCGGCACAACGATGGCGCCGCAAGACGTTCGGTTCCTCATTGAGGAAGTGCTCGAAAGCCGGATCGGTTTTTATCCCACTTACGGCAACACCCTCATGGGTCTCGCCGCCAGCGTGCCGTTGCGCCCGGAGGACGATTTCTCAGTCACCTACTACGCACCGCAACCGCGTGCCGTGCTGCGCGTCGTCGATTCGAAACAGACCGATCGCCTGGTGGATTACGGCACCAATGGGGCCGCGTCGAGCTGACCACGTTGACGAAGGAGTTCTTCATGCCCCGATTCCTTGAACGCGATGAAGCCCGCGACGCTGCCCGCGTCTCCCTACGGGTGGGACGGTGTCGCCGAGGTGCGTCCCTTCGCGCCACGGAAAAAACAATCGTGGGAAGGTGTTTACTAGCCTGTCTTCGATTGAAGAAACCGACGAATGGTAGGCAAGTCTTTCTGAATGTGCCGATGTCCAGGCAGATTGATGCAGAGGAGAAAAGGACAAGCAGATCTGCGCAGGAGTTGGAAGATGCCATGGCTGGCGTTCGACAGTTGTAGAGGCCCCTGTGTCAAGGGCCTGTGGAGAGACAGGCGGTTGGCACAACCGCCTCTGCAACGGCAACTGGTTCGCCGTCGATCCAGGCATCCGGTTTGCAAGCGGTGCCCATTGGTTCCATCGACGGATTGTTGAGGCCGAAGCTTCGCTGACGATAGCAGATGGACCTTCCTCACCTCCCGGCACTCCGCCTCGGTCGCGCTCGACCAGAGCCTCGAAATAGATCAACGTGCGCGATCATCGGAACGGTGAGCCGCTGGCGGCGGTCAGCCATGTCAATCCCGGCATCATCCGACGCGATCTCGCCCGGCTCGACGCCTCACGCGCGCGGCCCTGAGGAAGTTCACGTGCGCGCAACTAATCGAGATGCGCAGAGACCGCCGAAGTCTTCGCGAACGCCACATTGCCGCTCGGTGACCAGGGCTATACCCAGTCTCCGCGCCAATACGTCGAGAGTCTCTTCCCCGCGCAAGCGGGCTCGCCGTACACGCTGGCGTGCCGGAAGATGAACCGCATCAGCACCGCCCTGTCGGAGATGGAGACAATCCTCCGCGGTCTGACGCGCGGACTCGATCTCGGGATCTCGACAACGGTTGCGCGACCAAGCGGCATCGCAATAAGTTATTTCGCGACGAGCAACTCGCCGGCGTCATCGATGCCGAGCAATTCGCCGGCGGTGAACTCGCTCTGGCTGCCGGCGATTGCGCTGAAGTTGCCGGTATGTTGAAGCCCGGTCGCGAGAGCCCTTTACGCCCTGGCGGCGATCCACTCGCTCCCGCGGCGGCGTGCCTGCCGAGGCGTTTGGCTTTTACCCGACCGACCACGAGGGAGCCGGCGAGATCCGCGGCTTGTGGGCGCGCGCAGCTCTTCGGTGACAAGACGACCACCGATCGTTATGCCGGCGATCCGCGGATCGAGATTCACGGCCCAGGTTATAGCAAAATTCTCATCGGCCCCGACCTGATCGCAGCGTTGGCCGAGTATCTCGATCTGATGGTGGAAGCGATTTCGCAAAATGGCGGCCGTAGCTGCCTCAACGCCTCTGCGATCATCGTGCCCGCACATGCCGACGAAATCGCCGACGGCCTGCCGCGCAGCCGACTCGGACCGGTGGAGCCGCGCCCGATCGACGACGAGAGCGCGGTGCTTGCGGGATTTGCGACCCGAAAATCGCCGAGCTCATCAATGCGGCGATCGACGAGGGCCTGCACACCTCCGGCGCGAAGAAGTGACGACGAGTATCGAGGGGGTCCGGGTTGGTCACCCTCCACGGCGAGCTTTACCGCGCCCGACGATCGTGCGCTGCAAATCGCTTGCGTACCCGCTGGCCATTCGCGAGGACCCCTTCCCCTACGTCAGCATCCTCGAGGTGCCTCCCGCAAAGATGGCCCGATCCATCGGCCGAGTCCCTGGTCGTCACCGCGATTACGCGCGACGAGCGCATGATCGAACAGCTCATGGAATCGCCTGCACTCGCCCGGCTGGAACATCGGTCCGACCCGACCATGGAGGTCTCGTGAACGAGCCGCACGAGGGCATCTCTTCGAGTTGCTCACAAGAGGCGATCGATCCAGCGGGTATGACCATGCCCATCGGGTTCGATTTTCAGCCGCACACGCGTGTCGTCTTCGGCGCCGGCGCCGTCGATCGTCTCGGAGAACTGGCGCGACCATCGGTACCAACGCCCTTCTCGTTACCGATCCTGGCCCTGTCGGCCGCGGGCCACGTCGAGCAGGTCCGCCGTGGCCTGGATGCCGCGGGAGTGAGCGTGACGATTTTCGATAGGGTCAGGGAAAACCCCACTACGCGCGAGGTGGACCAATGCCTTGAAGTCGCGCGCGCCGTTCGCCCGAGCTCATCATTGGCCTGGGTGGCGGCAGCAGCATGGACACGGCAAAAGGCTGCAATCTTCATCCTCACCAACGGTGGTCGGATGCAGGACTACCGGGGCTACGGCAAGGCCACCCGGCCGATGCTCCCCGCTCATCGCCGTCCCCACCACCGCGGGGACCGGCAGCGAGTGCCAGTCCTTCGCCCTGATCGCCGACGAGGACACGCACCAGAAGATGGCCTGCGGAGACCCCGGCGCCGCGCGTCGCGATCCTCGACCCCGTGCTGACCGTCACCCAGCCGCCCCAGGTCGCCGCATGCACCGGCATCGACGCCGTCGCGCACGCCGTCGAGACCGCCGCTACCAAGAGCGCAACGAGCTATCCTGGCTTTACTCGCGCGAGCTTTCCGGCCGACGGCGGCGAACTCGATCGCGTCTTGCAGCGGCCCGACGACCTTGAAGCGCGCGCGCGGCGATGCAACTGGCGCCGCCTACGCTGGGACAGCAATCGAAAACAGCACGAACTCGGCGCCGCGCACAGCGCGGCAAACCCGCTGACGGCGTGGTTTGACATTGTCCACGGCCAAGCTGTCGGTGTTATGCTCCCTCACGTCGTGCGATTCAACGCCGACAGCGACGTGGCGGCGATCGACGCGGAAGGCCGCAAGTTCGCGCGGACTCGTCGAACTCGGAAGGGACCGCGTGGAGCAGGCTGTCGAGGCGTTGATCGCGCAGTTGAGTCCCTTCTCCACGCCGGTAAGGTCCGCCTTCACTGTCGGCGCTAAGATCTCCCCTACCGCGATGCCGGAGCTCGCCGAAGAAGCCGCCGGACAGTGGACCGCGCAATCAACCCTCGGTCGATCACCGCCTCCGATTTCGAAGCGATCTACGCCGCCGCACTGTGAGCAGCTCAGCCCAGTTGACTTTGGCGAGAACATCTTCGAACTCGCTGGCGCGGAAGGGCGCTGGGGTTGAGTGTGAGCGTCGACGAGCGGACAAGCTTCTGACACAAGTCGATCATGAGCTGAAGGAGATCATGGCAGATTGGCTGAACAAGGCGAGTATCTGGACTCAACGGCTGCCGCGCTGTCACGCCGCACCTGGCTTGGTCGCTTCGCTTCCGGCACGCGTCGCGCCATCGGGCAGCAGTGAGTCGCCTTTACGTTTGCCATAGGACAATCCCTGCAGTTGCAATCGTTTCCAACAACCCAATACTTCAGGCACATGCGATCACGACTGGACCGTGGGGTGATTCAGGACGCTTGGATCGAGCAGGCCATCGCTGCGCCCCTGAGGCAACAGATTCAGACCGATGGCAGGATTCGCCGCTGGGTACGTATTCCGGAGTTTGAGAATCGTGCGCTTCGGGTTATCCTGCTTCCCGACGCCAAAACAGTGCATAACGCGTTCTTCGACCGGGACTTCACAGATTGAACCAAATGAAAATCAAATATTTCGAGGATACGGACACCGCGCTGCTCGAACTGGGTAGCGGCACTCCCGCGGAGACCCGTGAGCTCTCCGAGGACATCTATTTGGACGTGGATGCCGATGGGCACGTCGTATCCATCACGGTAGAGCATGCCAGCCAAAGAGGTGATTTCTCTGAGATTTCCTTCCAAAGGCTGAGCAACAAGGCGAACCAAACGCTCGAGCCAACGCGATAAAAGCGTGTGGCTCACGTTCGCTCAAAGAGACACACATGGCAGACGCCAAACGCCATGACTTCCTTCCACAGCTGTACCTTCGGCATTTTGCAGACGCCAAGGAAAGATTTTATCAAATTGAGAAGACTCATGAGCCGAAAGCGATTCCAACTAAGGTTTTCAAGGCAGGTTCCCAGAGGAATTGAGCATCGACTGAGCGAAGCGGTGAATGCCTCTGGACGCATGCTATTGCGAGCACGAAAGCTTCCTAAGCCTCCGGAATCGATCAAGGAACTTATGCGTGAGAAAGGGGACGACATCTTCCACGCTGAGATATCCAACTGGAAGCTTATTGAACAGATGCTCGAGTTGGCGGCCAACAGCCCCATTCCGGCATATCTCAAGAGAATGAATTTGAGACTTCATACCGTGGAACCGGCCGAATCATTTTTCGTCACATCGGACAACCCTGTTGTTCTGTACGATGCTGCGTACGATCCAAGATCACCATACGGGAATGGATTTGCGCACAAGACCATCGAGGTGACAATTCCCCTTAACGAGCGAATGCTGGTGATGTTTCGATACACAGACGAATTCCCGAAGGGCCGATTGAGCCCCGACCAAACCCGGCATTTTAACCAAAGGATAATCGTGTCGGCGAGCGTTTCATTTATACGCCGTGCTCGTCCAACGAGCTTCTCGCTGATGTGCAACGCCTACACGAGCAGCAAGCCGGATTTAGGTCATCGACCCTTGATTATGGAGATGGTGCCGCTTTCATTTCGAAGACTGTCCCTGTTACAGATCTTCATCTACAAACCAAGAGCGAACCAGCGCATGGAGACCAACCCCTGACCCGCTCAGAGTCGAAAGATGAGTCGTAACCACAACTTTTGCCACGCTTCGAAGCCGCGTGCCTGGTCAGCGGTGGCTCATTCTTGACGTTCGGCGCATGATGAAGTTCCCAACAAGACATCACGTCCGATTTCTTGAACGGATGCGCTACTGTGCGACACGACAACGAACTCGTTGTCGTTCTCACGGGGCACCTGCTGATTGAGGAGTTACTTGTCGCGGCCGTCGAAAAGAACGTTCCACGACCAGAGAAGTTGAACTCCCGATCATTCTACGATCACCTTTGCCTGGCGAGAGCCATTGCTCGACCGGAACTATCGGACGATGTCTTGGATGAAGTAGAGGCACTGAACAGGCTCAGAAATCAGTTGGCCCACAATCTTGACGAACAAGAGTATAAAGAGCGAAGGAGTGAGTTCTTGTCGTATTGCAAGGAGCCTTGCTCGGACATTCTGCATTCAGAGTTCGGTGAGATGTGGGTGGCCATCATGCGCCTGCACAGTCGCCTCATCTTCGCAGTCGAGTTTGATCCAGCTTCTCTCCGTCTGCCGTCACTCCTCTCGATGTCGTCAGGCAAGGCCGAGCGCGCACACGAACAGAGTAAAGACAAAGAACCGGAGCCTAACCCAAGCCTAACCCTGAAGCTTCAATCCGGCGGAGCCCGGAATGAAACTGGTCGTTGAACAAGCCCGCGGTGGAATTTCTGGCGCCGTGGCTTTTAGCGGATAGCTTTCCGCCCTTTATTCAAGCGGCTTCGTTCAACATGTGTTTAGGGAGATCGTGTGCTTAATTGTCCAACGGTTGTGACGCTCTTCCCAAGAATCATCCTCATGTTGCTGGCGACGGACGCGTTCGCTTTGCAAGCTTCGTGGCCGATGTTTCGCGGCCGGCAGGATCTGGCTGGAACAGCTCCCGGCAACCTGCCGGATTCACTGGAGCTGCGCTGGAGTTTCAAAACCGGGGGCCCGGTAAAATCATCCGCCGCCATTGACGGCGAACGCGTTGTGGTCGGATCGGATGACAAGCACGTCTATTGTCTCAATTCGGTCACCGGGGAAAAGATCTGGGCATTTGAGACGGCTGAGCGCGGTCGAGGGCTCGCCGCTAATTTTGGGCGACCACGTTTACATTGGCTCGGCCGACGCTCGCCTCTACAAACTCGACCTTTCGACCGGCGCGCTGGTGTGGACATACGTTACCGGCGACAAAATCCTCGGCGGAGTGAACTGGATTCGGCCGCCAGACAGCAACACCGAACAAGTTCTCGTGGGCAGCTACGACTCGAAGCTGCATTGCGTCGATGCCGCCACCGGCAACGCCGTGTGGACTGTCACGACAGACAATTATGTGAATGGCGCGCCGGCTGTGGCCGGCGAAAAGATCGTCTTTGGCGGCTGTGACGGGCTCCTGCACGTGGTCTCTGCGTCCGCTGGTGAGGAAATGGCGAAGATCGACGCTCGCGCCTACATCGCCGGTTCTGTCGCGCTAAAGGAGAAATTTGCCTACGTCGGGCACTACGGAAATGAAGTCATCTGCGTCGATCTCGAAGCCGGGACGGTCGCCTGGCAATACAAGGAGCGCGGCTTCCCGTATTTCTCCTCGCCAGCCGTTACGGACGAGCACGTCATCATCGGCGGACGCGACAAGCGTGTGCATTGTCTCGAGCGCGCGACGGGCAAACAGCTCTGGGAATTCCAAACGGGAGGCAAAGTGGACAGCTCGCCAGTTGTCTGCGGCGGCAAGATCGCATTTGGTTCCGAGGATGGCCGGCTCTACGTTCTGAGCATGGAGAACGGAAAGGAACTGTGGTCCTATGAGGTCGGCAAACCGCTGACCGCTTCGCCGGCGATCGCGAACGGGATGATTATTATCGGTTCCGAAGATGGGGCGGTCTATGCCTTCGGCCCGCCGATCAAAAAGGGAAATCGGAATCATGAACACTGAAGTCGAACCTCTTGCCGCGGGTCCGGCTCCCGCGGCCGAGCATCACCCCACGACAGTGGGCAATTATTTCGTCTCGAACTATCCCCCATTCTCATTCTGGCGACCGGACGCAGT